>NZ_JBWKOW010000001.1:0-1430060 GCF_059416285.1 Acinetobacter sp. GW821-FHT09D10 | reverse complement strand
ACCCAGGTCTACGTTTTGCGATCCGTGAAGGTGGTCGTACTGTAGGTGCTGGTGTTGTTGCGAAAGTAACTGCATAATCACTTTCAGTGAAAAAAAGCGCTCTTTTTAGAGCGCTTTTTTTATATTTAATTGTCTAACAATCACTATAAAAGCTGGCCTTAACTGATATTTCAATGTCCTTATTTACACTTAATCCTTTTTATTAAATTTGTATGATAAGAATCAAGAAAACGAACAATAAAGTTTGAGTAACTTGGGTTACTTATTAAGGAGCTTTGGGTATGAATGCTAAAGTGAATATTACTAATCGTGCAGGGGCGAGCTTTCCTGTACGTCGTATGAACTTTGACTTTAATGATGTACCAGAATATTGGATGAATGGTTCTGCTGGATTAACACACTTTATGACAGCACTGTCAGCCTTGTTTCCGGCTGGTGAAAAGTTCTTTATTGATAGTGTACGAGCAGTACGTTATCACCCCTCTATCAAAGATGATGAAGCGCTTCAGAAAGAGATTAGTGCTTTCATTGGGCAAGAAGCAATGCATACCCAAGAGCATGTGAATTTTAATGCCTCCGCTCAAAAGTTTGGTCACGACGTTGAGGTGTTAGAGAAGTTTACTGATACAGCGATTCAAACAGCAATTCAAGCTTTTGTAAAAATTGTCAAACCTTTCGGTATGACCAAAGATATGGTTGACCTGACTGCTACAACAGCACTTGAACATTTTACCGCTACGATTGCTTCACAGCTATTAGTCAATAAGCATATTCAAGAGTTGATGACAGATGAAACCATGTCAACGATGTGGTATTGGCATGCTATCGAAGAAAATGAGCATAAAGCCGTAGCTTTTGATGTGTACGAAGGTGTATTTGGTAAAGGTGTAAAAGCTTATGCATTACGTACGAGTTCTCTAGTATTTGCGATGACTTTGATTTTCTTGATTCAGTCTTCTTTTGTACTTCGTCTATTAAAGCAAGATAAAAAATTGAATCTAGGTGAACTATCAGTAATTTATAAATACGCATATAGCCCATCGAAAGGTATTATTACCGGCATGGCTAAAGAAATGCTAGCTTATTTTAAGCCTGGTTTTCATCCAAATGATTTGGATACAGTAGGTCTATTGAAAACATGGAAAGCAAAATTAGGTTTGTAATCTAAATCTATGTTGATTTGAAAGGGCTCATTAGTAGCCCTTTTTCTTTTTAAGTACTAACAATAACGATTAGCAGATCTATGCACCTTTATGGGGTGCTTAATGACCTCATCTGATATTTCTCTGTCCTCATCTGCACTTAATTGGCACATTGAAAGACGTATGATTATAAATATTAAGAAAATAAATAAAGTTATATGTGAATTAGCTATTCACTTAAAAGGAGTCTGAGATGAATGCTAAAGTAAATATTTCCAATCGTGCTGGTGCTAGTTTCCCTGTTCGTCGTATGGACTTTGAATTTGCTCAGGTCCCTCGTTATTGGGCAAATTATGATGCAGGATTAACCCATTTTATGACAGCATTATCGGCCCTTTTTCCCGAAGGTGAACAGTTCTTTGTAAATAGCACGCGTGCTGTGCGAAATGACCCAAAACTTGCCGATCCGGATCTTCAAAAAGAAATTAGCGCCTTTATTGGTCAAGAAGCAATGCATTCAAAAGAACATCTTGCTTTTAATGCTTCAGCGCAAGCTTACGGATATGATGTTCGTCATATGGAAAAGCAGACAGGTACTGTCATTAAGATGGGTACAGCTGTTATGACCAAATTAATGAAACCTTTTGGTTATACCAAAGAAATGATTGATCTGACCGGAACGTGTGCTTTAGAGCATTTCACATCTACCATTGCAGCTGAACTTTTACAAAATCCCGAAATTCAAGCGATGTTCCAAGATGACACGATGTATCATTTGTGGATGTGGCATGCCGTAGAAGAAAATGAGCATAAAGCTGTCGCATTTGATGTGTATACAAGTATGTATGGACAAGGACCAAAAGCTTATTTTATGCGTTCAACGGCTTTAATCATTGCAATGGCATTAATTTTTGCAACGCAGACACATTTTACTGCCAAGTTATTAAAAACTGATGGAAAATTAACATTGAAAGATACTAAATACATGCTTAAGTTCATGTATGGACGTAAAGGTTTTATGACCCGCCAGATTCCAGAGTTACTTGATTTCTTAAGACCAAAATTTCATCCAAATGATTCTGACACTACAGCATTGCTGGCAACTTGGCGTGAAAAGTTAGGTCTCTAAAAAGAACGATAAAAAAGGACAATTTAATTGTCCTTTTTTTTGCTCGTTTTTTCTTGTGAAGTTTTTATAATACGCATTCCTTTAAAACTCTGATTGTGTTGGAACTCATGATTCGTACTATGCAAAACACTGATATTGATATTGTTGTACAAATCGAAAAATCAGTGCAAACACATCCATGGTCAAGACAGCAATTTGTAGAATCTTTGAATTCCTACCAATGTACAGTCATTGAGTCACAAAATAGAGTAGTTGGGTTTTGTATTTTACAGCCAGTGCTAGATGAAGCGAATCTATTACTCATGGCAGTTGATTCTAAAATGCAAGGACAAGGTCTCGGGTATGAGTTATTAAATGCATCAATTGATCAGTTAAAAAATCAGCCAGTACAAATATTTTTAGAAGTTCGTGAAAGTAATAAAGCAGCTATTGCTCTGTATGAGAAAACAGGTTTTCACCAAATAGATCTACGTCGTAATTACTATCCTACCCAAGAAGGTGGGCGTGAAAATGCTGTAATTATGGTAAAAACCTGTACCGATGATTTTGCATCGTTATTTTAGAACTCCTGTCTAGTTGCTGACCTAACAAAAAGACAGGATTAAAATCATTTAATAATTAAATTATTCCATTCAGAAGGTAGCGTTGTCATTAGAGATGTACCTAACTGTTGAATTTCTTCTGGTGATAAGGATCTGTTTAAACGGCGCCATTGTCCATCTAGTAAAAGTTCTAGAGGAGTATATTGCGATTTATAATTCATTTTGGCTGAGTGGGGCACCCAATAGCCTAAATAAAGATATTCTAAACCAAGCGATTTAACATATTCGATTTGGTTAAGAATAGAGTACACACCAAGTGATCTACGATGCTCATCTGGGTCAAAGAAAGTATAAACCGCAGACAGTCCATCATCCATTAAATCGCAGGTAGACACACTGATTAAACGGTTATCTTTCCAAAGCTCAAGAAAAAAGCTATCTGTACAACTATGTACTAAAAACTTTTCAAACTGATCTAAGCTAGGAGGAAACATATCTCCATCAGCATGGCGTTCATTAATATAGCGTTCATATAAATCATAATGAATCTGAGCAGCTTGCTGAGTTGGCAAAACAGTCATGGTCAGATCTTGATTTCTTTTCCACGCTTTTTTCTGCATGCTGTTCATTTGGAAATCGGCAACTGGAACACGGCAAGATAAGCATTGTCTGCATAAATGGCATTCAGGGCGATAAACGAAGTCACCACTACGGCGAAATCCTAAACGAGAAAGTTCTGAAAGAGTGACCACATCAATCCGATGAATAGGGTCTAAAAACACCATGCGCGCCGATTTATTTTCTAGGTAGCTGCAATCATGAGGTGGAGTAATATAATACTGCAGATCATTTAAAAGGGACTTCGGGTGATATGATTTCATGATTGGTCCCTCCTGTTATCATTCCATTAATTTTGCATCTAATGCTATTGTTTTACTTGAAAATACACGTTCTTGATACTTTTTCCAATTGATAGAGGGGTGAATAATTACATCTTGTAACGATTTTAAGTAGTCTTGACGAGAAAGTGTACAAGCTCCCAAGCTAATTAAGTGACTATTTACAAGTTGACAGTCTACCCAAGGTAGGTGATTTTCTTGTCCAATCAGCATTAATGTATAAAAAGCCATTTTTGAAACATCAGTTTCATTACTAAACATTGACTCACCGAAGCATCCTTTGCCAATCGTAATGCCGTACAAACCTCCAACAAGTTTATCTTGTTCCCAAACCTCCACACTATATCCATAGCCAGCTTTAAACATCTCACAGTAGCCCTGAATAATATCTTCGCTAATCCATGTTTCATCTGCATAAGTTCTTGGTAGAGAACATGAGCGAATAACTTCTTCAAAGGCATGATTAACCGTAATCGCATAGTCATATTTTTTCATATTTCTAAGTAGTGACTTGCTTGGCTTATAATTTTGAGGATAGATGACACAACGAGGTTCGGGACTCCACCAACAAATTGGCTCATCTTCATTGAACCACGGAAATAATCCATGGGTGTACGCTTCATAGAGAGTAGAAGGGGAGAGATCAGCACCAATACAAATTAAACCATGACCATCCGGATCAGATTCAATGGGGTCAGGGAAAATGAATTGAGAAAGTGGAAGTTTCTGCATAGAAGATAAAATGAAATAGAATGATTCAAAATTAACGTAACTGAGCTTCATTGACAATTTTTATTGTTCATCTTTAGCATGAATAAACGAATAGAAAAGGTTTGCTTAATGCTAAAACTTATTGCAGAAGATTTTATTGATATTAAAAAAATTGATTTTGTTTTGCCACTTTATCAAGAACTCGTTGAAAAAACGAGATGTGAAGAAGGATGTATTGCCTACGATTTATATCATGATATAAAAAATTTAGGACATTTTGTTTTTATTGAAGAATGGGTAGATCGAGCTGCATTAGATCGACATGTCCAGTCTGAACACTTTCAACGGTTAGTTCCTCAGATTGACCAATATCAGACGAGGTCGGGACGTTTTACGCATTTGGAGCATTTTGAAAATATGATGAAATAAAACACTATTAAAAAAGACATTCAATAGAGCATTGAATGTCTTTTGTGTTAATTGAATTAACCGAGATTATCTAGATATTTTTCAGCATCAAGTGCCGCCATACAACCTGACCCAGCAGAAGTAATGGCTTGACGATAAATACTGTCAGCTACGTCACCAGCAGCAAAAACACCAGCTACAGAAGTTGCTGTTGCATTACCTGAAGTGCCGCTTTGCACTTGAATATAGCCATCACGTAAGTTTAATTGACCATCAAACATTGCAGTGTTCGGTTTATGACCGATTGCAACGAATAGACCGTGAACCTCTACGTCTTGCTTAGATTCATCTTGAGTTGATTTAAGGCGAACACTTGTTACGCCAGTATTGTCACCCAATACTTCTTCAACTTCATGATTCCAGATGATGCTGATTTTGCCTTCTTTTTCTTTGGCAAATAAATGATCTTGCAAAATCTTTTCAGAGCGTAAACTATCACGGCGGTGTACTAGCGTTACATGTGCAGCAATATTTGATAAATAAAGCGCCTCTTCAACTGCAGTGTTACCACCACCTACAACCATCACTTTTTGATTTTTGTAGAAGAAACCATCACATGTTGCACAGGCACTTACGCCTTGGCCCATAAATTTCTGTTCAGACTCTAGACCAAGGTACTGAGCCGTAGCACCAGTTGCAATAATCAAAGCGTCACATGTGTACTCTTCCATATCACCTTTAAGAACAAAAGGACGTACATTTAAGTCCACTTCGTTAATATGGTCATAGACGAGTTCTGTACCAAAGCGTTCAGCATGTGCTTGCATACGATCCATTAATGCAGGACCTGTTAAACCTTCAGGATCGCCCGGCCAGTTGTCAACTTCGGTTGTTGTTGTAAGTTGGCCACCTAGTTGTAAACCTGCAATTAAAGTAGGTTTAAGGTTGGCACGTGCCGCATAGACAGCTGCACTATAACCAGCAGGACCAGAACCGAGAATAATTAACCGAGAATGACGAGCACTCATTGAGGGTATCCTTATTAATTTCGAGAATTTTGAAAATTATACGTGAATTTGTCGATCAATAGCGTGAAATCAATGTGGATAATATTGATCAGGTCAATCGAATTAAGTTATATAACAATATAGAAGTGGCTCATGTTAACAACAACTGTAAAGAATCATGCACCTTTTTTGTAAGAACAGGTGCATAATATAAAGTTCATTCGTTGAAGATCTAAGAGTAGTTCTTCACATCTCTAAACCAATAATTAAATGGGTTACAGGACAGTATATGACTGCGGTGTCGAGTGTTTATGCACAGCGCTTATTGATGACATTATTCTTGGTTTCTTTTGGCATTTATATGTTTCTGGCAACAGTAACATATACACCATTTGACCCGGGCTGGATGCATATTTCCAGTGATACTCAGCAAGTATCCAATGCAAGTGGTATTGCTGGTGCATGGATTGCAGATTTGCTGTTTGGTTTTTTAGGATGGGCAAGTTTGCTTATTCCAATTTTCCTTTTCATTGAAGCAATTCAGGTGTGGTGGCCGCGTAGTTTTTTAAACCGCCCATTTCGTTATGCTGCACAATTCTTTTTAATTCTGGTTGTGTCTAGCCTACTTTATTTACACTGGAATGTGCCTGCTGATACTTTAGATAATGCAGCTGGGGGAATTATTGGTTACGAGTTAGGTCAGAGCTTATCTCAATTGCTAACAATTTACGGTGCGACCTTATTTTTACTGGTTTTCGGAGTGGTCTTGTTTACTCTTGCATTTGGGGTGCAATGGAGTAAAACATGGATTACGCTTAAAGCTACACCAAGTTATTTACAAGATTTATTTTATAAAAACGTATCACCGAACGAATCGGATTATGATTTAACAACTCAGCCTGCTAATAAAGCAGCCGCGGTTAAAGTTGCAGAAAATGCAGAGACAAATGCTTCAAATGAGAAAGTAGCATCAGTCCAATCTGAAAGTACTCAACCACAATCTGCGGCAACACGACATGATGCGGTTGCTGAGCGTCTATTTGCCGATGTGTTAGCAAAAGAGCAGAGCCGACCTGAACCTGTAGTTGATACACCCGTTGTAAATACTCAAAACTTTGAGAATACGCTTGAGCAAGCCCATAAGCTTGAAAAAGACAGCCAACGTTTAGTTGCTACTGGTGAGGTATGGCGGGCTTTACAACGTGATGATGCGAGCCATAAGCAAGAAATTGATGCACTTTTGAGAGCAGCTGATGATTCAACAGAACAAGCTCCTGCTCATGAGCAATTCCAGCAAACAATTTCTCAAGTTCATCAAACTCAACCTACACCTAAACAAGACTTACATGGTCTTGATTGGAATGATGATGAGATTTTTGATGAATTACTTGCTGCGGTTCCAAACAGCAAAACTGCAACAGATGTGCATACACCATTTGTTCAAGAGCAACATGTAGATGCAGAACCTACTTCGCAATCGGTGAATATTGCGAAAGAAACTTCTTCACCTTTATCGAATGTAAATCAGTCACCTAAAAATTTAGCAAACGAACAAGTTTTTGAAGACTTTGATGATTTATTAATAGATGAAGATATTGCGCCAGTAGAACCTGTAAGAGCAAGCAGTTATGCTCAGTCTTCAGCATTTGTAAAAGCTCCTATTCAAACGACTATTCAGGCCGATAAACTTTCAAAAGAAGAGTTTATTGAGGCATGGCAAGAAACTGCTGGGAAACCTCAGGAAAATCCTGATATTGATGAAGATGATTTCGATTTAGATGCGCCATTAACAGATGCAGCTGGTCGACCAATGTCTCGTGCAATGCAGGTTGCCAAGAAGCGTTTGGATTTACCAACTTTGCCAGGTCTTGATCTACTTGATAAAGTTGATCCTAATAAGAAAGTTAACTTCACTGAAGAGCAGCTTTCGCGCTTATCTGAATTACTTGAAATTAAGTTACAAGAATTTAATGTTAAGGCTCAAGTGGTTGAGGCTCAGCCAGGGCCAGTCGTAACCCGTTTTGAGTTAGATTTGGCACCGGGTGTTAAAGCATCTAAGGTAACGAATATCTCACGTGACTTAGCGCGTTCAATGTCGATGGCTTCTGTGCGTGTGGTAGAGGTTATTCCGGGTAAACCATATATTGGTATTGAAGTGCCAAACAGTGCCCGTGAAATGGTACGTTTGATTGAGCTATTGGAAACGCCAACCTATCGAGACCCAAGTGCATTAATCAGTATGGCAATGGGTAAAGATATTTCAGGTAATCCTGTATTAACTGATTTAGCGAAAGCACCGCACATGTTAGTTGCTGGTACAACAGGTTCGGGTAAATCGGTTGCGGTAAACTCGATGATTTTATCGATGTTGCTTAAATATACACCTGATCAGTTGCGCTTGATTTTAATCGATCCAAAACAGCTAGAACTTGCAAACTATAATGATATTCCACATTTATTAACTCCAGTCGTTACTGACATGAAAGATGCAGTAAGCGCGTTGAACTGGTGTGTGAATGAGATGGAGCGTCGCTATAAGCTAATGTCATTTCTTAAAATTCGTAAATTAAGTGACTACAACCGTAAAGTTGAAGAAGCAATTGCGAATGGGGAAGATCTAATTGATCCAACTTGGAAACCAAGTGACTCGGCAACTCAAGAACGTGCGCCTCGTTTAACACCGTTACCATCTATTGTGATTGTGGCAGATGAGTTCGCCGACATGATTATGCAGGTCGGTAAAAAAGCAGAAGAAATGATTACGCGTTTAGCGCAAAAATCTCGTGCTGCTGGTATTCACCTATTGCTTGCAACTCAACGTCCGTCTGTTGATGTGATCACGGGTTTGATTAAAGCCAATATTCCAACGCGTGTAGCATTACGTGTAAACAGTAAAATCGACTCGCGTACAATCTTGGATGCAGGTGGTGCCGAAGATCTGTTAGGCCATGGTGATATGCTGTTCTTGGGGCCTGGTAAAATCGAACCTGAGCGTGTGCATGGTGCATTCATTAGTGATGATGAAGTAAACCGCATTTGTGATGCTTGGCGTGAACGTGGTGAACCGGATTATGTCGACGAAATCTTGACTCCATTTGATGAAGAACAAACTTCACGTGGTTTTGAAGAGGGTGAGGGTGGTTCTGACCGTGATGCACTTTATGACCAATGTGTGTCATTTGTTTTAGAAACACGTAAAGCTTCTACTTCATCGCTACAGCGTAAGTTTAGCCTTGGTTATAACCGTGCTGCTCGTATCATTGACCAAATGGAAGAGAACGGCATTGTGAGCGCAATGGGCCCTAATGGTAAGCGAGATATATTGGTTTAATATGAAATAGCTAAAAAGCCTCTTCGGAGGCTTTTTTATGATTTAAATAAAAATAAACATTTCCATAAAATGACTTAAAGATTTTAACGTGTAGTAAAAAATGCTAATGTATTTTTCCTAAATAAATAACAATGAATTAAATCTGGAGGAAAACATGTTACTCGCTCTGATTACTTTAGCTTTTATCCATTTTTGTGCACTTATTACTCCAGGGCCTGATTTTTTCCTTGTATCTCAAACAGCGATTAGTCGATCACGTAAGGACGCTATGTTAGTGGTTGCTGGCATAACAGCAGGTGTTATGTTTTGGGCTTGTTTGGCACTGATGGGATTAAATCTTATTTTTGAGAAAATGGCTTGGTTAAAGCAAGGTTTACTCATTGCTGGTGGCTTATATCTATGTTGGCTGGGCTATCAGATGTTACGTTCAGCATTTTCAAAAAATCAGCAAGAAGATGTTGTTGCTGTCGAGCTACCCAAAGCACCTTACTTATTTTTTATTAAAGGTCTTATAACGAATCTATCAAATCCTAAAGCTGTTATTTATTTTGGTAGTGTTTTCTCTTTATTTTTAGCCAACCCTCAACTTGATCAGGTTCATTGGTTACTGTTTATTATTGTCACGGTTGAAACGATTTTATGGTTCTGCTTTGTGACTTTTATTTTTTCGTTACCAAGTTTTAGATCAGCTTATCGTAATTTTTCAAAATGGATTGATGGTATTTCAGGTGGCATTTTTACTGTGTTTGGTATTTTCCTGATTGGCAATCGATAAATTTAGGTAAGAAAAAAGCCTCTTTAAGAGGCTTTTTAAATTACTAAATTTTAATATTTTAAAATATTAATAAGTTAAATTTTAGATCACTTAGGTAGGATTCATATAATAAAACTGATAAGAATCAGCAGCCACATGATAGAACCTATAATAATTAAAATGATTTGAGGTGTATTGAATTTTTCTTGCTCAATCGTTGTTTCTATTTGTTTTTGTGCATAGTTCAACGCTTTAAAGGCTGGAATTAAAAATATAATGCTGCAGAGAGAGATAAGCCAGTAAGGATCAGGTAGGCGAACCAGTAAAGATGTAATGAGATATCCTAGATACATCCAACCTGAAGAGAAGTCATGAGGATATTCTTGTTCTTTTGAATAGGTTTTTATTCGATTAAATAGTGAATATAAAAAGAATATAGAAAAAATTGCACGAGCAGCGGGCATAATATTTAACTTATCTTTGATTAGAAAAAATCGCCATGTTTTAAACATCCACCAAATTTGGTATAGACCAAAGGAAATTAAGGATAGAAAGATAAATTTATTAGCGCTAATAATTTTTAAATTTTCTATATGATTTGATTGGATGGATTGTGTTTGTTTTAAATTAATATGTTCTGGGTTCATAAATTTATATTTAGAATAAAACGGTGTTGATGACTTTAAGATTATTTGTAATAAATGTAAATAATTTAGGTAATTGAATAAACCACATAATCTATCTCTTAAATTTTACTAAGATAGATTATGCAGCCTTATTCAAATAGAAAAGCTAGGCAAACTTTGCTAGAACTTCTAAAAAGGGTGCCGATTGACGTGGAAATTTGGCAATCACATCATGGATGCGTTGGCCTTCAGGGTCTTTGGCATTAATATCGCGTCCGTCCGCAATAAATTGAGTCAAAAGACGTTCATAGTCTGTTGGACGCATATGTTTGAATGCATGGTAGAGCACATGAAAATCTGCGTTCACACCCGCTGGCGGAAGTTGGTTGAGGTAGGCAAAAACACGCTCATCGGACCATTCTTCATTGAAAGTTGCTGGCTGTGATAATGCCATGACAATCTCCTCAGTTTTAAAAAAGGCAAAATAACTTGCGTTATTTTGCCTTGATTCTGTTTTATTGAATAGTCAGAAATAGAATTATCGTTCTTCAGGTAAATTGATATTCATTTCTAACATTTCGATATTTGCTTCAGAGCGAACCTGCATTTGGATATGCTGTTCACCTACACCACTTACATAACGACTGACCACTTGCATGATTTCTTTCTTCATCTGATCAATCTTGTCTTGGCTTAAACGGCGGCCTAAACCTTGTTCAGAAGCAACAATAACTTTCAAACGATCTTTTGCAGTTTGAGCACTTGATGGCTTTTCGTCACTGCTAAATAATTTACTCCAGAATCCTGCCATAACTACGCTCCAAATAGTCGTGCTAACCAGCCTTTAGGTTGAGCTGTGATGTGTCGATAAGGACGGTCTTCGCCAAGAAAGCGTGCAACCAAATCATCATAACCCTGACCAGCTTTAGTTTCTGAATATAGAATTACTGGTTTACCCTCGTTTGATGCTTGTAATACACTTGGACATTCTGGAATAACACCTAATGTCGGTACGCGTAGAATATCTTTAGAAATATCATCAATTGTTAGCATTTCCTGACGGTCAGCACGTTCAGGGTTAAAACGAGTAATACATAAATGTTTACGTATACGTCCTTCGTTCTGTTCAACTTTTTTGGTTTTGCTATCTAACATACCAATAATGCGGTCAGAGTCACGTACTGAAGAGATTTCAGGGTTTGTTACAATGATTGCTTCATCTGCATGATACATGGCTAAAATCGCACCACGCTCAATACCCGCAGGTGAGTCACAAATAACGTAATCAAATTCTTGAGATAGCTCATCAATAACACGAGCAACACCTTCGTCGCTCAACGCATCTTTATCACGTGTTTGTGAAGCCGGTAAAATATAAAGGTTTTCGATATCTTTATCACGAATAAGGGCTTGCTGCAGACGTGCTTCGTTGTTAATAACATTGACAAAATCATAAACAACACGACGCTCACAACCCATAATCAAATCAAGGTTACGTAAGCCTACATCAAAATCAATCACAACAGTTTTATGACCACGAAGGGCTAAACCTGTTGCAAAAGATGCGCTCGTTGTAGTTTTACCTACACCACCTTTGCCTGATGTTACGACAACAATTTTGGCCACCGAATCCACTCCTATTATGGTCATACACCCTTAAAAGGGCTGTTTTTTGGTGATTTACTTAATAAACTAAAGTTCAATCGCTTCAAATTCAAGCTCTTGCTTTTCATTTAAATATATATGTACTGGCTTTTTTACCACATGTTTAGGGATATCATCTGCGACACAATACGTTCCGGCAATGGAAACGAGCTCAGCCTCTAAAGATTGGCAAAAAATGCGTGCAGCTGCGTGCCCGCCCGCACCAGCAATGACTCTACCACGAACTGTGCCATAAATATGTATATTTCCTGATGCAATAACTTCAGAACCACTATTCATGCCAGCTTTCAAAATAATATCGCCGTTATCTTGTACGAGGGATTGGCCTGTACGCAAAATTTCATCATGATAAGAGGTAATATGGGCAACTGCTATCTTGTTTAGTGGTTTTTTTGTTTCTGCTGAAGACGAGGCAGGAGCGGTAGTCGGTTTTTCTACAATCGCCACTTGTTCGGTTGTGGCTTTAATACGCTGTAATGGTTGATCTGCCGGCAAAACAGGGAATTGAATAGCGCGAGCTTCATCTCCTAAAATACCATCGATTACCGCCATAGGTTGCAAACCTAAGCTCACCAGAAGTTGAATTAATGCAATTAATTCTTGCTCAACTGTACTGTCAATAATTACTAAAGTTCCATGATAGGAACCTTCATTTAATATATTTGATAATTGCTGGCGGATCACATCATGATCATTGGTATCGAAGGTTATCCTGCTAAAGTTAACCATTCTGCCGGTAATCCGTATATCAGCCATAAGTCTTCCTTCAAGGCGTTAAACGAGCTGTAATAGCGTTAAGTTTATTGTAAATAGGGCAAATGCTAGAACAATTTGTACCAATTCTCTAGCAAGATTCATAAAAAATTAAGTAAATGCTTATTCTTTGATTCGATCATACTCCGCAAGCGTTTGTTGCCATTGTTTGACCTTGACTTGTTTTCGTACAGACTCGAGTGTCTCGAACACGACAGATTCAACCAATTGCTCAAGCTGACGATTATTAATATTTATTTCACTCACTTTTTCAGAAATTAATTGATAAGTCGGATTTGGGTGCGCCGATGAACCCTCAATTAAAGGTTCAATTAAACCTGCACTAATATTTTCACCTAATCTTTGCCCGATACTTTGAATTTGTTGTTCAATGCGACCGCCAACTAAAGGAATTAAGCGTAATAACTGGGTTAGCTCAGGTGTATCGATAATAGCTTGATCTACAATTTTCCCAACGCCTTTTGTAATTGCTGGCTTTTGTTCTTTTAAAGCAGTTGCTAAAGACTCTTGTAATAATGCTGTTAGGGTGACAGTAAATTGCTCACGATGATGATTTACCAAGTCGTGAATAATTTGTTTATGGCTAGAACTGGTTTCAAGTTCATATCTAATACCATCAATTACGGTAATAACAACACGATCGGACAGCTCTTCCATCACTACGCGATAGTAAAACAAACCTGTCTTTCTCCAGCTTGGTGGAACAACCGGATAACCCAATTCATGTAAGCGATAAGCAATAATCCCAGCTCGAAACAAACGTAAAAAACGAAGCTGAGGAATAATGGCTAAAATTTCATACCAGTGAATAAAAGGGAAAAAGAACCAACGTTTATGATGATTATAAATAATCGCAATGCCCCAGCGGACAAGTAACTCAACAATTAAAAAACCAATAAACCAAGCTTCTGATGTGATTACCCACGGGTGTAGGGAATTACGGTAAAAGCTCAGTACTTGGGGTAAATGAATGTGTTCGAAGAACCACGCCCCAATACTGCTCATTAAAAAGAAATTTGCAGCCAAACAAAACAGGTTAAAAATGATAATGAACACCATAAAGATGTCATAGATTAAAAACAGCCTAAATGAAAGACTATTTGGATCTACATGGTGATATTTCGTTTTTTTCCCAGAACTGTTTTGCATAATAACGGGTGCTTTCTTAAATTTTCGTAGAAGTATATTGAGATTTCATTTGCTCAATAAGTTGATCTTTTTCGGTCCAAATTTCATGTACCCATTGTTGGAAACGTTCACGGTAAACCGTGTCGTCTTCATAGTTTCCACCAAGAACCCAATCTGGAATTTCAATTTTACGCAAATTTACCGCAATTTTTGAAACATCACCTAGCCAGAAATCACTATATCCAGGTACGCCATTTGGGTAGACAATCGTCATATCAACCAAGGCATCAATTTTGTCACCCAAGATATTTAATGCAAGTGCTAAACCACCCGCTTTGGGTTTAAGCAAATGCTTGTGTGGTGATTTTTGCTGGTCATGTTTTTCTTGAGTAAAACGAGTACCTTCTAAATAATTCAATAATGTAAAGGGCTGACTCAAAAGCTGCTCGCAGGCTTTACGTGCTTCCATCATGTCACGGTCTTTGAGCTCAGGATTCTTTGCAACCTGTTCTTTGGTGTGACGCTTCATCATCGGGAAGCCTAAAATTTTAAATGCTTGCCCAACAAAAGGAATAAAGATGAGTTCCCATTTGGTAAAAAAGCGGGTGAGTGGCATGCGGGTTAAACCAAAATATTGGTTTACCGTTGTATCTACCCAACTTTGGTGATTACAAGTCATGAGATAGCGACCTTGCATATTTAGGTCAAGTCCCTCATCAATCGTAATGTCCCATTTTAGATTTGGTAAGACATGATCAATCAACCAATTATTAACACCTAACCAGCTATTTGTAATTTGGATATTGGTTTCATCTATTTTCGATGATTTTTTTAATAGCTTGGTCAGACCTAATGCCAAAACAGGTGGACCATGAAAAAACGTACTTCCTGTAATGACTGTACCTACAGTGAGTCCACGTGTAATTTTTTTTAGCGCAGATTGCTTATTGGGTGCAGTTGACATATGAATGACCCCGAATGTCTAAAATCCATAGAAAAGTTGTTTAACTATAACTATCGTAATATGAAATACAACGACATCTTAGACAACAATGAAGAAATTGTGATGAGCTAGCATCTGAAAGTGCATCAAAATATTACAAAAAAGTAACTAAAGTGTTTATTATTAACAAAATATCAATGTTTTATACTTCGTTTTTGTTTCATTATTCATCCAGACAACAAAACACACAAAGTGAGGAGGCATGCAATGCGTGCATTAGTTATTTCAACAGTGGTAGGGGCAGCAGTAGTACTATCTGGTTGTCAAACAACTGGTAATAATCTTGGTGGCGTTGAATACGATAAAGCCGCATTAGGTACTTTAATTGGAGCAGCAGCTGGCTACGGTATTTCTAAGTCAAATGCAAACTCAAGCCGTCAAAATAACCGTGCTGCAGCAATCGGTGCAGTTCTTGGTGCCGCTGGTGGTGTATACCTTGACCAGAAAGAGAAAAAATTACGTCAACAAATGGCAGGTACTGGCGTAGACGTTGGCCGTAATCCAGATGGTTCTGTTCAATTGATTATGCCTGGTAGCATTACTTTTGATACAAACAAATCAAACATCAAGCCAAACTTCTATTCAACTTTAGACAAAGTAGCTCAAACATTGGCTGAAGATAACAAGAGCGCGATTTTAGTCACTGGTTATACTGATAACACTGGTAATGACTCTATCAACATTCCGTTATCTCAATCACGTGCACAATCAGTTAAAAACTATTTAGCTGGTAAAGGCCTTTCATCTAGCCGTATCGATGCACAAGGTTATGGTTCTTCTAACCCGATCGCAGATAACTCAACTGCATCTGGCCGTGAACAAAACCGCCGTGTAGAAATCAGCATTTATGCAAAACAATAAGATTTAATTTATTGTGTTAAAAACCACCCTCGGGTGGTTTTTTTATGGACTCTGAATAATAAATAACCACGACAAACTGCGGCGCATAAATTGCATTATTAGACATCATTTATACATATCCGTAGATTTACTATTGGGATTCTAAAACAGAGATGACTATAATCATGCTCGAAAAATTAAGAGGTAATACGCGATGTCATCTGCCAGTCAATTGAACAACAAGCAAGAAGAAGCCATGAAATATACTCAGGGCCCTTTATTGGTGCTTGCTGGTGCTGGTTCAGGTAAAACATCGGTAATTACTCGTAAAATTGCCTATTTGGTGCAGCATTGCCGTATTCCAGCGCATCGTATAACCGCGATGACCTTCACGAACAAAGCTGCACGTGAAATGAAAGAGCGTGTGACCAAGCTTTTGTCACGTGAAGAATCAAAAGGTCTATCTGTCTCCACCTTCCATACTTTTGGTTTAAACCTTTTACGTTTAGAACTTAAAAATTTACCTTTAAAAGCTAATTTTTCGATTTTAGATGCAGATGACTGTAAGCGTATTTTGATGGATCTGATGCACCGCGACAATTTGTCAGGTGCGGAGAGTAAAGAATTAATTGCCAAGGCAATGAAGAAAATTTCAGATTGGAAAAATGATCTGATCGTGCCAGAGCAAGCACATTCAACTTGTGAAACACCTGAAGATGTACAGTTTGCGCATCTTTACCAACTGTATGAACGTAATTTACGTGCTTACAACGCTGTTGATTTTGATGACTTGATTGTTATGCCAACACGCTTATTGCAAGAAAATGCAGAAGTACGTGATAAATGGCAAAACCGTGTTCGCTATTTATTGGTCGATGAATATCAAGATACCAACACAGCCCAGTATATTTTGGTCAAACTCTTAGTTGGGGTGATGGGGCAGTTCACCGCGGTAGGTGATGATGACCAGTCGATCTACGCGTGGCGTGGGGCTAAGCCTGAAAATATGGCTTTGCTTAAACAAGATTTCCCAAATTTACATATTATTAAGCTTGAACAAAATTACCGTTCGACCAGCCGTATTTTAAAAGCTGCCAACTGTGTGATTCAAAATAATCCGCATATTTTTGATAAGAAATTGTGGAGTGATAAGGGGCATGGGGAAGTCATCAGAATTATTACTTGTCGTAATGATGATGATGAAGCAGAGCGCGTGGTAAAAGACTTACTGACTCATAAGTTGATGAACGGCAAAAACTGGAAAGATTATGCGGTTTTGTATCGTGGTAACTTTCAGGCGCGTGTATTAGAAACCCAGCTTCGCCAAATGCAAATTCCGTATAAACTCTCTGGCGGTACTTCATTCTTCGCGCGTGCAGAAATTAAAGATGTAATGAGTTACTTGCGTCTTATTATTAACCCTGAAGATGATAGTGCGTTCTTACGTATTATTAATACACCTAAACGCGCCATTGGGCCGGTTACTCTTGAGAAGTTAGGTTTATTCTCACAAGAAAATAATTTGTCTTTACTTGGTGCTTCTGCTGACCAGCGTTTAAGCATGGTGCTTCCTAAAAAAGCCGAAACTCAACTTCATGAGTTTGCCGACTTTATTGCGACGTTTACTCGTGAATTGCTTGAAGATGATGAGCCTGTGCCTAAAGTTCGTCAAATGATGAATGAAGCTGGCTATATGGATTACGTTCGTGAACAGTCTGCAACACCTGCACAAGAGAAAAGTAAGCTCGATAATATAGAGAACTTATTTAACAGTATTCAAAACCTGATTAATCGCGCAGAAGATGTTGATGAAAAGAACATTGAAAGTGTAATCCGAAAACTGGTTCTACTTGATCTGTTAGAACAGCAGCAGGAAGAAGAAGATACAGATAAAGTCAACTTACTTACTTTGCATGCGGCAAAAGGTTTGGAATTCCCATATGTTTATATTATGGGACTTGAAGAAGAACTTTTACCCCATAAAAACTCAATTGCAGCAGAAACTATTGAGGAAGAACGCCGTCTGATGTACGTGGGAATTACCCGTGCACGCCAAGGTTTAACCTTGACTCTGGCGGAGCAGCGTAAAAATGGCGGGCAGATGAGACAGATGACCCCAAGCCGTTTCCTTGATGAACTCCCTCAAGATGAGTTGGAGTGGTTAGGGCGTAAAAAGAAAATTGCGGCTAATGTTGATCCTAAAGAACAGGCTCAACAATATCTGGCAAATTTAAAAGCTTTATTAAAGCGTTAATTTTTTAATTTTTAGGAAATCCCATGAAAGTTCAAGTGAAATTGCTCGATCCGCGTTTAGGTAAAGAATGGCCTTTACCTTCATATGCAACAGCAGGTTCAGCGGGTTTAGATTTACGTGCCTGCGTCGATGAAGCAATTGATATTGAACCAGGACAAACTGTTTTAGTGAAAACAGGTATGGCAATTTATATTCATGATGTAAATTTTGCTGGTTTAATTTTACCGCGTTCAGGCTTAGGCCATAAACACGGTATCGTGCTTGGCAATTTAGTTGGTTTGATTGATTCGGATTATCAAGGTGAATTGATGGTTTCAGTTTGGAACCGTGGTCAAACCACATTCCGTCTAGAACCAGGTGAGCGCCTAGCACAATACGTTTTAGTTCCAGTTGTTCAAGCTGAATTTGAACAAGTGGAAGAATTTGAAGAAACTTTACGTGGCGCTGGTGGCTTTGGTCACACAGGTAAACAATAAGTTTTTTGAAAATATTAACGAAAATCAAACGCCTGTTGAACAGGCGTTTCTTTTTACATCTTGAATGTTACACTGGATTATATTACAACACGCTTTACTCATATTCTTTTAACTTTTTTAGCAAACAAACCCTTCAAAAATTTTGAATAATCTATGTTTTTGCGATAGATCGAATTGATCTTTAAATAGAAGATACGCTATGAATGTAAGACACTCATTTCCAAAAAGTATTTTTCGTGCTTACGATATTAGAGGCAAACTTTCTTACTTGACTACGGACGTTGTTCGTTCGATTGCCTACGGATTGGCACAACAATACAAACAAGCAAAACAAACTCAATTAGTGATTGGCTATGATGCCCGTCTCACAAGTCCAGCCTATGCACACTTAATTGAAGAAATTTTAATAGAACAAGGTTTAAACGTCACCAATATTGGCTGTTGCTCCACCCCAATGATGTATTACATTGCGCGAGATTTTGGTGGCAATGGCATTATGGTGACAGCAAGCCACAACCCAAAATCGGATAATGGTATTAAGTGGATTTTAAAAGGTGAGCCGCCGTCTCCAGAAATGATTCAGCAGGTTGGCGCTGAAGCCCAAACTTATGTACCAGCTCATTCAATTTCTGTACTTGAGTTAACTCCACCTCAATTTAAAGCTGAGTTTTGCCAAAAATACCAGCAAGCCATTTTTAAAGATATTCAGTTAAAACGTCCTTTAAAAGTTGTTTTAGATGGTTTACATGGTTCTGCTGGACACTGCTCGAAATTGATATTGGAAAAAATGGGATGTGAGGTGATTGCCTTGCGAACCAATCCAAATGGAGAGTTTCCAGACCATGCACCAGATCCTTCACATGCCGCACATTTGAGTGAGTTACGAAAGGCAATTATTGAGCAAAAAGCAGATATCGGCATTGCCCTTGATGGTGATGGTGACCGTGTCGTTTTAGTAGATGAAAAAGCACAAATTCTTACCGCAGACCGATTATTATCACTTTTTGCGCAAATGTGCCTAGAACAGCACCCAGAGCAAGAAATTGTTTTTGATGTGAAATGTTCACGCATGGTTCAAGAAACGGTCGAACAACTTGGCGGAAAAGCAAAAATGATCCGCACGGGTAGTAGTTTCTTAAGAGCTTATTTATCTCAGTCGAATGGACGCGCCATTTTTGGTGGAGAATATGCAGGCCACTACGTTTTTAATGATGGACGTGGTTTTGGCTACGACGATGGTTTATATGCTGCATTACGTGTAATGGAATATTTTACACAATCTGATGCTACAACAATTTCCGAATTGTTTGCTCCTTATCCAGAAAGATGTTGTACAGAAGATACCTATATTGGTACTTATCAGTCCGATCCAAAGTATGTATTACAAGATATTGAAATTTTAAGTCATCGTTTAGGTGCTCGTATCAGTAAAATCGATGGCGTACGTCTTGATTTTGATGATGGTTTTGGCATTATTCGAGCATCAAATACTGGTGAATATTTTACAGTAAGATTTGACGCAGATAATCCTTTACGATTAAAGGAAATCCAGCAAAAATTTGTAGATATGTTGCAAGAGCACTATCCGCAAATTGCACAAGAACTTTCAGAGGCCTAAGTAAGGAGAGGCGTAATGCCCCAACATCAGCATATCGGTGTCGACAAAGCAAAAATCTTGATTGAAGCTTTGCCGTATATTCAACGTTTTACTGGTAAAACGCTGGTGGTGAAATACGGTGGCAACGCGATGACTGATCCGGAGCTAGAAAGTTCATTTGCCCGAGACATCGTTTTACTTAAAACGGTAGGATTAAATCCGATTGTTGTTCACGGTGGTGGGCCACAAGTAGACTCATTTTTAAAGCAGTTAGGCCGCGAGTCTGACCGTATTGACGGTATGCGTGTAACTGATGCTGCAACCATGGAAGTGGTTGAAATGGTATTAGGCGGTAGCGTAAATAAATCAATTGTTAATCTGATTAATAAACATGGCGGCCGTGCTATTGGTTTAACAGGTAAAGATGGTAATTTACTTCGTGCTCGTAAATTGCTTATGGAAAAGCAAGAAGAAGACGGTTCTATCAAACATATTGATTTAGGTATGGTTGGTGAAGTTACTGGTGTTAAAACAGATGTATTGGAAATGTTCACCCAAAGTGACTTTATTCCAGTTATTGCACCACTAGGTGTAGATGAAGAAGGCAATACTTATAATATTAATGCTGATTTGGTTGCAGGTAAGGTTGCAGAAGCATTAGGTGCTGAAAAATTAATCTTGCTCACAAACATTAGTGGCGTGCTGGATGAAAACAAAAATCTGTTAACTGGTCTTACTACGCAAGAAGTTGATCGTCTCATTGAAACAGGCGTGATCTATGGCGGTATGATTCCTAAAGTAGGTTGTGCGCTTGATGCTGTTAAAGGCGGTGTTGTGAGTGCGCATATTGTTGATGGTCGTGTACCACATGCAACACTACTTGAGATATTTACTGATCATGGAGTTGGAACACTGATTTCTAATCGAGCAAAAACTGCTTAATAAAACTGTTCTTCTCAATAAAAAGATCACCCTAGGTGGTCTTTTTTTATACCATTTTAAATTGGTCATTTTTTTGTCATGAGCTTTGACTAGTGTAAGGGGTGTCACTAGGAGCATTCATTATGCTGGAAAAATTTAATCAATATCGCCAAACCTGGACTTTACCTTTAAATCGTCAAAAAGCTATAAATCAGACACAATTTCGTTTTGAATGGGTTGATAATTTAAAAGAATTACAAGATGTACAGCGGTTTCGTGCACAACAATTTAGCCAACAATTTGGAATTCATTTTGAAGATAACTTAGATCAAGACATTTATGATTTTGGTTGTGAGCATGCAGTCTTACGTGAAAAGTGGACTGGTGAAATTGTAGCGTATACCCGCCTAAAATTATTTCAAGGTCATGAGATAGCACAAAGCTACAGCGCACATGAGTTTGATATTGTTCCTCAGTTATCGCACCTGCCTAATGTGTTAGAAATAGGGCGTACCTGTGTCCATCCTCGCTTTCGTAATGGTAAAGCTTTATCGATGCTGTGGTTGAACCTTGCACCGAAAGTGTTATGGTCAATGCGCGCTAAATATTTGATGGGCTGTGTCAGTATTCATTTGCAAGATAATTTGGCTAGAGCGTACTACACGCATCGCCAGATTCAGCAATTATCTGAAAGCAAAACAATTGATATTCGTTCGAAAAAAATCTATGAGCCTGAATATCCTGAGTTCAGTTTTCCACAAGATGAGCGTATGCCAAAATTGTTCCAAATGTATTTGAGCATGCAGTCAAAACTATCGAAACAGGCATTTTTTGATGAAGAATTTAACTGTCTAGATTATTTTGTATTTCTGGAAGTGAATAAAGTGGCGACTTCATTTGTCATGAATAAAATGGGGCAGCGTTAACCATATGTCCTATTTTCTAATAGCCAGCACATATTGAGATTTGCAAGCAATTTTACTCTCATGCACAATAGAGCAGATGGGGTAATTAGAAGTAGTTTAAAAGCGATATGTGCCAGCTATTAGGAATGAATTGTGCAACACCAACGGATATTACGTTTTCTTTCCGTGGTTTTTCACAACGTGCGGGAATTACCTCAGATCATAGTGATGGGTTTGGCATAGCATTTTTCGAAGACAAAGCTTGCCGACTATTTGTGGATAACCAGTCGGCAGTTGAATCTCCAATTGCTGATCTTATCCGTAATTATCCTATTAAATCGCGTAACGTGATCGCGCATATCCGTAAAGCAACTCAAGGTAAAATCACTTTAGAGAACTCTCATCCCTTTATTAGAGAGTTGTGGGGGCGTCATTGGATTTTTGCCCATAATGGTGATTTACATGATTTTAACCCACCACTAAGTGGACGTTTTACCCCTGTGGGTAATACAGACAGTGAACGTGCATTTTGTTATTTGCTTGATCAACTGGTTGAAGCTTTCGGTTATGAAGAACCGAGTCTTGATGAGATATTTGAAGTATTAGAAAAAATTTCTCCACAAATTGCTGAATACGGCACATTTAATTATTGTTTGTCGAATGGGAAGGCATTATTTAGTTACGCGATAACTAAATTACATTGGTTGGTTCGAGAATATCCATTTAATCAGGCTCATTTAATTGACTTAGATGTTGAGGTTGATTTTAGTCAGGTCACTACACCTGAAGATCGTGTGGCAGTTATAACGACAGAACCTTTAACACATAATGAAAACTGGACTGCTTATCAACCAGGTGAAATGATTTTATTTCAACATGGTAAGCCGATTAAAAAAGCAATTACTCATGTGGAAAGATTAAAACGTGAGCAGGAAAATCCAGAACTTAAGCGTATTACTCGTGCAGATCAGTATTAATATAAAGTATATTTAAAATGTATGAATAGAAATATTTATATATATTAAACATTTAACAATAAAGTATTTTGTTTGAAAAATACTTTATTGTTTTGGTTGGTTAATTTATTAAAAAACAAATAAAAACAATAACTTGATTTAAATATAATTTTTATATGATAAAGCCGACAAAATAGCTTTGTTTTTATTTATATCCTTTAAATATATCATGAGGTTTATGCAACAGTCATTGAACATCATTGGGGAGATGTATGAAAATGAAATGGGCTTCAGAATATAATACGGGTATCGAGGTTATTGATGAGCAACATAAACGAATACTTGATTATATTAATGAGATTGATGAAGTAAGAGATGATGAAGATAGACGTCGTATTAAAGATGTTTTAGACAATATTATTGACTATACACAGTCTCATTTTACTTTTGAAGAAAGTTTACAAGAAGAGGCAGATTATAAATATCGAGTTCCACATAAACGTGTTCATGACTTATTTATTAAAAAAATAGAATTATATCGTGAACGTTTTGAAATGGGACATACCATTGAAAAAGAGCTGCAAGAAATTTTAGCAAAATGGTTAATTAACCATATTCAACATGATGATGCTGATTATGTTGGAGCAGTAAAAGAAAATATGATGGGAATTATTAGAGAAAAAGAAAAGAAGAAAGGGAAAAACTGGTTTGCTCGGTTTTTCGCATAATTTAAATAACAAAACTTATAGTTTTAGTTAGCGCAGCAAACTATCGTTTCGGTAGTTTGCTTTTTTTATTGAGCAAACTTTGATTTTCAGGCATGAGACGGGCAAAATATCTATAGTCTTTTTCAAGGAATGCATAATGCAGGACATACCTATGTCACGATGGTTATCGCCCCTGATGGCGTTTTGCTTATCTTTCATCATTATGGCGACATTGGCGCCCGCTATGGGAATCCAGATTGATCGTCAAATCGATTTCTGGTTATTGTGGTTAGGCACAATGCTGTTATTGGCTCTGCCAGTTTGTTATTTGGAAATTGCCTTAGCAAAACGGTCGAAGACTACTGCTTTAAATGCTTTATCAAGTTTAACTCGTGAAGCAGATAGTTCACCAAAATGGCGTTTGGCTGGTTGGCTTGCAGTTATTTTTATTCCATTTTTAGCAGGGAATGTACTGAGTACTGCTGGCAACTTACTGGCAGCACAGCTCAATAATAGTGTTTCTGGGCAAATTGTTTTTGCTGGTCTTGCTGTTGTGGCTTTAATTTTATCTTTTATTCCGCGTCAGATTTTAATTGTGCTAATGACAGTCGGTGTAATCGCTTCTCTTGTTTTAGCTAATACAATGGGAACGACTTTACAGCCTTGGCATTGGACAAATGTTGAGTTTAAAGAATGGGGTAATGCGACAGTACTTGCACTTGTTGCGAGTGGTTTAGGCTTAGGACTTTACTGGCAAAATAGTTTGTCTGTCATTCACTCTCAAGAAGGTGCCACAAAAACTGCACTTCCAATCTGGTTAGCTCAGCTAATTGCCGTCGTCGCGTTTGGTTTCTTTTCTCTTCAAGCACAGCTTCCTGTTTTTACCTGGATTTTTACTGCGGTAATGACAACAGCTCTGTTTATTCAACTTGCTAAAGAACAGCTTGCTCAACGTCAACTGATGTACGTTTTACAATGGGTTGTCATTATTTTGGCAATTGCGGTTTGGGCTGTGCCTGAACTTCATGGCATCTTTACGCTGATTTTAATGCTTTGGGGATTACTGATTTGTTTAATCTATGCCATTTTTGCTGGTTGGATTATGAAAATTAGCCATTTGCGTAAATCGATGAATTTTAGCAATGAGTTGTTCTATAACTTGTGGCGTATTGCAGTGCGTATTGTATTACCGCTTTCAATTGTCATTGCCATGATTGCGGTAGTTGGACAAATGATCTGATGGAAAAAGCTCAGCAAGTGTGGGTTGCTTTTGCAGCCCCAGAGCAACAGTTTTTAGTTGCTATTCCATTTGAAGCTGGTATGACTGCATTACAAGCGGTTGAGGCAAGTGGTTTGCAGACACAGGTAAGTTTGCCTGAGTCATTACAACTTGGCATCTTTGGTGCAAAAGTTGAGGCACATGCGATTTTGCAAGCAGGTGATCGGGTAGAGGTCTATAGACCTTTAACTATTAACCCTAAAGATATACGCCGTAACCGCGCCGAGAAAAATCCTGTGGGACGATATATTAAAAGTAATCGCTTAAAGTAATAAGTCCCATAAATAAAACCCCTCGAAGTATTTCACTTGAGGGGTTTATTTTTATTAGAAAAAACGATTATAGTGGTGGGGCAGTTAAAATCGCTTCTTTAGAAGCAGGTAAACCTGGTTGCGATTCTGGAATAGTTTCTAAACCTTCAATTTTAGTTACTGTGCCAGTGCCATCAAAGTAAATTTTTAAATGCTGACCATGTGCTGCGGGGATTTTTGCCTTTTTAGCATATGTTCCCGGGATATAGTTGTAAATGTAGTCCCAACGTTGAGGATTGAGGGGATCAGTCACAGTTGGACTACCAAGCAAAAAACGCACTTGCTGGAAATTCATGCCGACTTGTACTTGAGAGGCCTGAGCTTTGGTCAAAGGAGTCCCTTGAGGAATATCAACCTTATATACACCAAAGATTGAACAACCAGCAAGGAGTGAAGTGACTAATAACGTCAGCACGAGTTTTTGCATTTTGCTACACTATCCCAATAAATTATGATGCATTTGATCAAAGGATAGATCATACTTCATCTAAATTCTATTGCCTATTCCAACTTGAGATTTGTTGAGAGACCTTTTTTCATGCCTATTTCCAATCAAGATTTGCGCAAAGCTGGACTTAAAGTTACCCTTCCACGAATTAAGATTTTGGAATTATTAGAAAATTCAAAGCAACATCATCTTAGTGCTGAAGATATTTACAAGACTTTGTTAGAACAAGGGGAAGATGTCGGTCTTGCGACAGTTTACCGTGTGTTAACACAATTTGAAGCTGCGGGTATCATTCAGCGCCATCATTTCGAAAATAATCATTCTGTTTTCGAAATTATGCAAGAAGATCATCATGATCATTTGGTTTGCTATAATTGCAACAAAGTTATTGAATTTACTAATGATGTTATCGAGAAGGAACAGCATGCTGTAGCAGAACAACATGGGTTTACCTTAACAGGTCACTCATTAAACCTCTACGGTTACTGTAACGAACCTGAGTGTCAGGAAGTGTTGCGCAAGAAATAATCGTTTTCACATAAAGAAAACAAATAAAAAAGGAAGGTTACGTTTAACCTTCCTTTTTTTATGAAGAAATTACTGTCGGTCGAAGGTTAAATGCTGATTTGTGCCTGCAATTTGATCAGGTCCTTCTTCGGCAAGCTTAATGGTCAAACGCAAATCGTTCGGTGAGTCGGCATGTTTTAATGCATCTTTATAGGTAATTTGGCCTGCTTTATAGAGATCAAATAATGCTTGGTCAAAGGTTTGCATACCGAGTTCACGCGAACGTTTCATTAAATCTTTAATTTCATGAATTTCGCCTTTACGAATGTAGTCTGAAATTAATGGCGAGTTAATCAAAATCTCAATGGCTGCACGACGTGAATTGCCATCTGGTGTTGGAATAAGTTGCTGCGCAATCATGGCTTTTAAGTTAAGCGATAAGTCCATGTAAAGCTGACTGTGGCGATCACTTTCAAAGAAGTGAATAATACGATCGAGCGCTTGGTTGGCGTTGTTAGCGTGCATTGTGGCCAATACAAGGTGACCTGTTTCAGCGAAGCCAATTGCGTAGTCCATGACTTCACGAGAGCGAATCTCACCAATCAAGATCACATCTGGTGCTTGTCGCAAAGTATTCTTTAAGGCAATTTCAAATGAGTCTGTATCAATGCCGACTTCACGTTGGGTAATGATGCAGCCTGCATGTTCATGAATAAACTCGATTGGGTCTTCAATGGTAATGATATGACCTTTAGTATTGTGATTGCGATAGCTGATCATTGAAGCCAGTGAAGTCGATTTACCAGTACCTGTTGCACCAACAAAAATAATGATGCCGCGTTTGGTCATTGATAAATCTTTAAGAACGGGCGGTAACTGCAAGTCATCAATGGAAGGAATTTTAGTTTCAATTCGACGTAGTACCATGCCTGGCATGTCACGCTGCTGAAAAGCGCTCACACGAAAGCGGGCTGTTTTATCACGGTTCATAATGGCAAAGTTACATTCACGAGTGTCCGCAAATTCTTTGCGCTGCTTTTCGCTCATGATGGAATGTAATAGTTGACCAATAACATCCCCTGAAAGACTATTTTTTGAAATTGGAACAATTTGCCCGTTAATTTTCATAGATGGTGCAACACCATCTGTAATAAAAAGATCGGATGATTTTTTTTCAACCATGAGGTTGAGTAGGTCATTAAAATCCATATTTATTCTCTAATTATTTTTATAGGAATGATTCAGGCTGTTTTGCAGCAGTACGTGCAGTTTGTGGGCTAATCACACCACGAGAAACTAGACCTTTTAAGCTTTGGTCGAGTGTCGTCATGCCATGATTTGCACCAGTCTGAATTGATGAATACATTTGTGCCACTTTATTTTCACGAATTAAGTTACGAATGGCAGGAATACCAATCATAATTTCATGTGCTGCGACACGTCCGCCACCATTCTTTTTAAGGAGGGTTTGCGAAATAACAGCCTGTAAAGATTCTGACAACATGGCACGAACCATGTCTTTTTCTTCGGCAGGGAATACGTCAATCACACGGTCAATGGTTTTTGCAGCAGAAGTCGTATGGAGCGTACCAAACACCAAGTGACCAGTTTCAGCCGCGGTAAGTGCTAAACGAATGGTTTCAAGGTCACGCATCTCACCGACCAAAATAATATCGGGGTCTTCACGCAGTGCCGAACGTAGTGCTTCATTAAAGCCATGCGTATCACGATGCACTTCACGCTGGTTAATCAAACATTTTTTTGACTGATGTACAAATTCGATTGGGTCTTCAACTGTTAAAATATGGTCATAACGGTTTTCGTTAATGTAGTCCATCATCGCTGCAAGCGTGGTTGATTTCCCTGAACCTGTTGGACCTGTAACTAACACAATGCCACGTGGGTAATCACAAATATCTTTAAAGATTTGACCTAAGCCTAAATCTTCCATGGTGAGTACTTTTGATGGAATGGTACGAAACACTGCGCCCGCACCGCGGTTTTGGTTAAATGCATTGACACGAAAACGCGCAACATTGGGAACTTCAAAAGAAAAGTCTGTTTCGAGCTTTTCTTCATAGTCACGGCGCTGTTTATCATTCATGATGTCGTAGACCAGACGGTGAACATCTTTGTGGTCTAAAGCTGGTAAGTTAATGCGACGGACTTCACCATCCACGCGAATCATTGGTGGCATGCCAGCAGATAAGTGTAAATCGGACGCGCCATTTTTCACAGAGAAAGCGAGTAGCTCTGTAATATCCATAATTTCCCCAAGTAAATCAAAATATGTCATTATTTTGTAGAATAATATACGGCTTTCACCGAGGCTTACCAACACCTCGCTTTAGGTGAAAAGCAAAAAAGTTTTTTGAAAATGAGAACCTTGTCAATGAATTACCTGCAAGATGCGCGACAGCACGTATTACAGCAAATCCGACGTGCCTGTGAACATGCTCAGCGTGCGCCTGAAACTGTGCAACTTTTAGCCGTATCAAAAACACATCCAAGTGAAAGTTTGCGTGAAATGTATGCAGCAGGGCAAAGAGCATTTGGCGAAAACTATTTACAGGAAGCTTTGGAAAAAATTGAAGCTTTACAAGGTTTAGAAATTGAATGGCACTTTATTGGTCATGTTCAGCGAAACAAGACTAAAAATTTGGCTGAAAAGTTTGATTGGGTACACGGTGTAGATCGTTTAATTATTGCTGAACGATTATCTAATCAAAGGCTTCAAGATCAATCTGACTTAAATATTTGTTTGCAAGTGAATATTGACGGGCAAGATAGTAAAGATGGTTGTGCACCAGATGAGGTTGCCGAGTTAGTTGCTCAAATTAGTCAATTACCCAAAATCAGACTACGCGGTTTGATGGTGATTCCAGCGCCGGACAATACTGCCGCTTTTAAAGATGCTAAGCATTTGTTTGACGAGGTGAGAGAAAAACATGCTCACCCTGAAGACTGGGATACTTTAAGCATGGGAATGTCGAGTGATTTAGAGGCTGCAATAGCCGCAGGTTCAACCATGGTCCGTGTGGGAACTGCTTTATTTGGTGCTAGAGACTATTCGCAAAAGGGTTGATGTACGCTATTTCGTACGTTCATTGCGTCCTTTTGCGGCTATGGCGGGAAGTGGTTTTCACTTATTATGAATTCATCAGGAGACAGGATGTTTCTAAGAATAACAATAAACAGTGATGAATGGATGCATACAGGTACGACAGGAGTTATACCAACGCAGATTCTAAAAAAGCCCCGACAGGATGTCGGGGCTTTTTAGTTTTAACCAATGATCTCGATGGTACTTGCGCCAGCACCAAGAGGTTTCACTTGAATTTGTACAGGAATACGCTCATGCATTTCTTGAATGTGCGAGATGAGAACAACCTGACGACCCTGATTTTGTAATTGATCTAAAGCATTCATTACCATATGCAAAGAAGATGCATCTAAGGTTCCAAAACCTTCATCAATAAACAGAGATTCAATTTTCATTGAACCTGAAGCCATATTGGCAATGGCTAAAGACAAGGCGAGGGCTGTTAAGAAGGATTCACCGCCGGATAAAGACGAAACCGAACGCATTTCTCCATCCATATCGTGGTCGATAATGGCCAGACTTAAAGATTGGTCAAGTCGTTTTAATGTATAGCGTTGAGAAAGCATAGCCAGTTGCTGGTTGGCATATTCCACTAAAATATCCAGATGATATTGCTGGGCATAGTCACGGAACTCTTTGCCTTTGGCATCGCCAATCAGACCTGAAATTTTGCTCCAGCGATGTTCTTCTTGCTGAATGTTTTGAATTTGCTGAGCGTATTGTTGCTGTTTCGCAAGGTTTTGCTGGTGCAGCTCTAACTTCAGTTTGAGCTGATCACGAACTTCCAGTTGGGCTTTAAGCTCTGCAATATTGTCTTGAATCAGGTTCAGGAGCTTTTCAAATTCAATATCTGGTTGAGTTTGTAAGTGATCAGTCAATTGCTCTTGCATAGTCTTAAGGGCAGATGAAGCTTCACTGAGTAGACGTTCTGCCTGATTAAGGCGGTTACGGATATCTTGCTCTTGTGCTGAATTAATCTGTATGAGCGCCGTAAAGTCCTGCGCCTGAAAATCAGAATGCCCGTTTAACCAGTTTTGAATTTGCGCATTAATCTGTTGTTGATGTTGCTCGGTGTGTTGATGTTGATGCTTGAGCTGATCTAGCGCCTGTTTTTGTTGCTCGAAGTGCTGTCTGGTCTGTTCAAAACGTTGTTTAGACGCATGATAAGCCGTTTGTTGATGCTGACGTTTGGCATCATGCTCCATTAACCAATCATGAGGCTTAATGTCAGAAAGGCCTGTCATTTGTTGAATAAGTAATACCGCTTTTTCATTATTTTGTTGACCCTTGAGTGTAATTTCTTTGAGATTTTGGTCGATCTCATTAATTTGTTTGGTCATTTGCTCAAGGTTAGCTGTCAGCATTTTAAGTTCTTGTTGCTGCTGTTCAAAACGCTGAGAAAGCTGTTCTTGTTGTTCAAGTTGCTTAGCACGTGCGTCGAGAATTGACCAAGTCTGCTTAGCTGTTTGGCTACTCGACTGCTGCCATGCGTGCTGCTCGGATTCAGATAGGCACTGAACAATATGCTGAACTTGCTGTTGCCATTGCTGTGCCGTATTGAGCAAGCTTTCACTACGCTGAACATGTTGAAGCAACTGGTTTTGCTGCTTAATCGCTTGGGTTAAATGCAAGTTTTCTGAGTCAAATGAACTTATTGCAGTTTGAGTTGCTTGTCTAAGCTCGCTAAGAGTTTGTAAGGTTTGTTCTGGAGGTTGAGCAAGATCAATTTGCAATTGGTTGAGACTTAATTGCTGAACAAGATCTTGCTGTAAGCTCGTCTGTTTTGCTTTAACTTGAGATAAATATTTTTGAACTTGTTCGAGCTCGGCACGACACAGGGTAAGTGTCTGCTGTTCGCTTTGCCACGCGTTAAATTTAGTTTGCTCTAGCGCTACTGCCTGTTGTTCTTGCTGTTGCTGCAAGTCGAATAAGGCCTTGGAAACTGTGCTGTCATCGATGCGGTACGGGTGATGCGTGCTGCCACAGACTAAACAAGCTTCGCCTTCTTTAAGATTGGCTCTTAACTGCTCAATATTCTCTGTATGCAATAAACGTTGCTGTTGCAAGATGTGCTGTAACTTTTCACGCTCTGTTTTTGCTGTTTGGTAGTCTTGCTCAGCTAACTGGCAAACGGTTTTAAGCTGCTGTTCTTGAGCGGAGGTTTGAGTATGTTTTTCGGTGAATTGCTGAAGCTCAGCATATAGCTCATGATAAATTTTAACTTTTTGTTGAATGAGGTCTAGCTGAGTAATTTGAGCAAGCTTTTGTTCTTTATCTTTACGCTGTTGCTCAAGTTTTACCTCAATCTGTTCAACCGTACCCACCGAAGTCGTCAGTTGTTCAAGTTCACTTTTAGCTTCCGATAGCTTTTGACGAGCAAGAGCAGGGTTTCCAAGCTGTTGTTCAATCGCTTCGTAGTTTTGAATAAATTGCCCGAGTTGATGTAAATGGGCTGAAAGGCCTTTATCTAATACAGCATATTGCCCAGTCTGAGTAAGCTGTTGTTGCAGATGTACCTGATTTTGTTGAAGCTGCTCAATCTGTTGTTGAACCGTGTTTTGCTGTTGTTGCAACGGGTTGAGTTTCTGCTCTAGAACATTTCTTTTTTCTTTACACTTTTTATATTCATCTGCAATAAATGTTCGCTCTTGAATGGACTGTCGAACCTGATTTAAAGCAGGTTGATGCTGTTGCTCAAAATCGAGCGTTTGTTTGAGCTCTTGCTCTGCTGATTGATATTGTTTTTGTCCACTTTCAAAAATTTGAACCAAATCATTAAACTTAATTTGAGCTTGCTGAATTTGCGGCTCAAGTTGTTGTAGAGTTTGTAAATTTTGAGTCTGCTGAAAGACCTGTGGGCGTATTTCAGAGAAAACTTCGAGTCGTTTTAATTGCTCACGTTCACCCGCAAGTTGCTGATGCTGGTTTTGCTGGTTTTGAAACTGTTGCTGTTTAGCTTGAACCTCAAGCTCAAGTTTGGCTTTGCGTTCAAACCATTGTTGTTGTTTATCCAACACATTTTTTTGTTGTTCTAATTTTTGATAGTTCTCTTGAGCTTGTTGATATTGTTCGGTAAATACTGTGATTTCTTCATCAGATAAAATCTCAATATGACCTAAAAACTCTTCAAGCTGTTTACGCTGTTTGGCAATATCTGCTGTTTTACGAAAAGCCAGTTCACCAATTTTGGCGAAAATACTCGAGTTTGTCAGGTACTCAAGTAGTTCACCGCGTTCACTATCTCTTGCTTTTAAAAACGCAGTGACTTCTGACTGGGCAAGTAAAACAGCACGGGTAAATTGTTCAAATGAAAGCTGGGTAATTTGTTTAACTTTTTCATCAACTGCTTTGGCTTTGTCGGCAAGCACCACACCATCGGTCAGGCATTTTAAGTGACGTTGCACGCTTTGTAATTTACCATTCGGATTTTCACGCGCACGTTTAATTTCCCAGCGTGCTAAATAGCGTTTTTGATCTTGTGCAATAAAGCAAAGTTCAGCAAAACCATGTCCCGTACCGCGGCGTAATACAGTTAAAGGCGAATTGGTGAGTAACTCTGAACCATCAACATCTTTTAATTTACCATCGCTGTCTTTAAGGCGAGGAACGCGATTAAAAAGGGCAAGGCACATGGCATCTAAAATGGTTGACTTACCTGCGCCTGTTTTCCCCACAATGGCAATTAAGCCTGCGTGAGCTAGAGGCGCACTTTCAAAATCAATAAAGTGCTCGTCAGAAAGAGATGCCAGATTTTTTATACGAATAGATAAAATTTTCATGACATGTCCTTAAGGGGTTGCATCATTTTCAAGATTTTTTTGTGCTTCTTGTACCAGACTTAGAAAATCTTTTAAGACTGCATCATCGGCACTGTAACCTTGTTTTTCCCAGATATTCTGAAACAGCTTTTCTGGGGTAGGTGGTTCAAGTGCAATTTGCTGAGCGGTATCGGTGTCCGAAGCATCTTGGCTCACATATTGACGTGAAATACGCACTAAACGGTAGCGGTCAGGCGGTAGAGCCGCTTCAAACTGCTGACGTAAATTAGGTTGTGGCGGCGTTAAACTATAATATTCAATATCGACATATTCACGGTGGTCAATATTCTCAATCACGCCGTTTGGCAATGCTTTGAGTTGTTGCAAGACCTCATTTAATTCACCACGAATACGATGTAATTGGATACAACGCGGAATTTCAACAGCCTCAAATTGCAAACGGCTGTCTGTCTCTTGAGTTGGATCAATTTTGACTTCAACCACTTGGTGCTTATAGTTAATTTCACTAAAAGAAAGTGGAATGGGCGAGCCGCTATAACGAATGTGCGGCTGACCTACTTTTTGTGGTTTATGTAAGTGCCCTAAAGCGACATAGTCGACAGCATCTTCAAATAAAGTCGTTGAAAGTGCTTCTTCATTACCAATAATAATTGGGCGTTCAGAGTCGGATGTTTCTCCACCTTGCATATGAGCATGCGACATCAAAATAAGAGCTTGGTCTGGTGTTTTACGACGCTTCGCTTCTGCAATCAGTTGTTCATGCAAATAGGCAATCGCATTTTTGCTATTGGTGGTATGTTCATTAAAGCCCGTAATTTCTGCCGAACGTAAAAAAGGTAGGGCAAGGCACCACGCCACAATTTCTTGATTTTGATTATAAATAGGCAAAAGCAGACGATCGAGATCTAGGGTTTTATCTTCGTTCCAACGAACCACGCCCACGGTTTTTGCATTGTATTTTTCTAAAAGTGGTTCGACCTGTTCAATACGGTAGCCTGAGTCATGGTTACCTGCAATCATGAGCGTTTGCATGTGCGGTGCAATCCGGTGTGCATCTGCTAAAAATTGGTAGAGTTGTTTTTGTGCTTGTGAACCCGGATTAATCACATCAAAAATATCGCCGGCAATAAGCAGAGCATGCGGTTGTTTTTCTTGAATTTGAGTAAGCAACCAACTTAAAAATTGTTGGTGTTCGTAGTGACGTGAATGATTATAAAAAAACTGCCCCAAATGCCAGTCAGAAGTATGTAGAAAATGTACGGACATAGAAACAGACATCAAGCCAAAATAAACACAGATACGTTAGCATAAATTGGCAGGAGATTTTATAAAGACATTTTAAAGTGCTCGATATTTAAGCCTACGCTGAAATCTGAATTAATTTTGTCACTTTAAACTTTGCTTTGTTACTATCAGTTCAAACAATGAACTTTGAGAACAAAATGACCATTCATAAATACGAAGTAAAAATACAGTGGGAAGGCAATACAGGTACAGGCACTTCATCTTATCGTTCATATAAGCGCGACTTTAGTATTCAACATCCACAAAAAGCCACTATTCAAGGTTCATCAGACCCTGCCTATTTAGGCGATGTGACCAGATGGAACCCAGAAGATTTATTGGTTGCATCAGCTTCAGCTTGCCATAAGCTGTGGTATTTACACCTATGCGCAGTCAATCATATTCATGTGCTGAGCTATGTCGATCATGCACTTGGATTTATGGAGGATGCGGATCCAGTTAAACGTGGTCACTTTACCCAAATTATTTTAAAGCCAGAGATTGTTTTAGAAAAAGGTGCCGATCAAGAACTTGCTGCTAAATTACATGAAGAAGCGCATCATGAATGCATGATTGCCAACTCAGTTAATTTCCCAATTACATGTGAAGCCACTTTTAGTTTTGCCGAAGAATAAATATGAAATAGCCACCGATAAAAAGGCGGTGGCTATATATTAAAAAATAAATAGAGTCGTTAAATAAGATCTTTAAGCTGCATTTTCATCAACTTGAAAAATACCAAAAACGTTGTGGTCTAAATCGACAAAGTAACCATGCCAAGCACGACCGGGAATGGCGAATTTATCCATCGCGACAATACCTCCTTGCGCTAAAATTTTTGCAGCCACTTCATCGAAATTTTCGACCTGAACCGAGCAGGTAAATGCATTGGTGCCATATTCCATTGGTGGCGTTTGGGCTGGGCGTTTTAATAGTCCACCCATGATTGAGGGTGTTTCTATACGGTAATATTCAATTGGTAAGCTTTCATCGAGTTTAAATTGCCAGCCAAACACAGCTTGATAAAACTGCGCGTCTCGGGCAGGATTTGAAGACTGGATTTCAAAATAGGCAATGTTGTTCATATTATTAAAAACATATTTTCATGGTGTAAAAAGTATACGCATAGCCTTTATGACCATGAAACAACTATTGTGTATGTAGAGCGTAAAATAAATGAAAGTGCCAGAAAATAAAAACCGACGATTCGAGTGATGAGAGAATCGTCGGTCAAAAACTTCATCAAGGGTTTCGGCTGCTAACAAAACCTAATCTGAAGGAAGAAAAGAGTCGTAATGAAAGGTCACCGATACAATTCTGCGGATGCCGTGCAAAGGAAGTATTCGGTTGCTGCGACCTTATTACCCTATATAACGTCAAGAGATTCAGATTGGTTGACAGAAAAATGAAAAAAAATTGAAAAAAATTTATAATTATTTTTTGAACCCATAAATTAGGCAAAAAGATGACCAAATTACGCTCTTACTTTCTCTGGTTTTTTGCTTTATGCATAGGACTCACCTTAATTGTAGGTGTGGTTGCAGCACTATTACCAGCGAGTGTAGGTGGTATTTTAACAGCCGTTCCATATTTAGGCGCAATGATTTTTGTCCTGTTTAAATTTTTAAAGAAAGAACGCCGTGCACCGACTCTACAAGAAAAAAAGAAATTTACTTTAGGCTTTACCCTGATTTTTTGGGGCTATAACTTGTGTGGTGTTTTATTCGGCTTATTTTTATTTGCCAGGAAAGACCCAGAGATTTTGCAGAACTTTATGCTTTACCTGAAACAGCCTCAGTTTTTAAGCATTATGCTCATTATGCTTTTAATGTTAGCGATCCCGCTTTATTTAATTACCTATTGGTTTTATGGGAAACAGGCACAGCGAATGGCAAGCAAAATGTTTAATGTGCAATAGATCACTACAAAAACGAATACGATTAGACATGAATTATTCTTATAGAATCTAATAAAGCTTGTGTCCTCGGTTTTGGAGGAAATATGAATAAGAATGTATTAATTACGGGTGCTAGTGGTTTTATCGGAACGCATTTAATTAAGTTCCTGCTGCAAAAAAATTATAACGTGATTGCTGTTACGCGGCAGGTTGGGAAGAAATCTGACCATCCTGCCTTACAGTGGGTGCAAAAGCTTGAAGATATTTCGACACGTCAAATTGATTATGTCGTGAATTTGGCGGGTGCAAATATTGGCGAAAAACGCTGGACCGAATCACGCAAAAAACAACTCATTGAAAGCCGAGTGAACACGACACGAAAGTTATATGCATGGCTAAAGCAATCTGAAATTTTTCCAGAAGTGATTGTCTCTGGCTCAGCGATTGGTTATTACGGTATAGATGATCAAGAAAAATGGGCAGAATTGTGCACCGAACAAAGTTCACCACAGCCTATTTTTATGTCTGAGCTTTGCCAAGAATGGGAGCGCGCAGCTTTAGCAGATACTCAGCAAAATACCAAAATTATTCGCTTAGGTGTGGTGTTTGGGCAGGGCGGTGGCATTTTGCCTAAAATGTTGCTTCCTATTCGACTCAATTTAGTCGGTCAAATTGGTCAAGGTCGTCAGCCAGTAGTTTGGGTACACATTGAAGATGTGTTAAACGCAATCGAGTTTATATTTAAGCATCCTCAATCAGCTCAGATTCATAATGTAGTAGCGCCAGAAAATGTGACCCAGAAGGTATTTGTTGAACAAGCTGCTGCGGTACTCAATAAGAAACCACTGTTGTCAGCACCCAGTACGGTTTTCCGCTGTTTGTTAGGGGAGCAATCGCAATTGGTCTTAAATGGTCAATACGTTAAACCCGCTGCCCTGCAAGCAGAAGGATTTAAGTTTGCTTATCCTCAGTTAAAAATGGCTTTAGAGAATGTACTCGCGTCAGGCTAAGATTTTATTTTGCAGGCGCTCTGGTGAATATGCTTTGGCATCAACTAATGTCGGTTGACCCAGCATAAGCTGACGGAGCAATTGAGCAGAGCCGGCGCCCATACATAAACCATTTCTAAAGTGACCAAAGTTTGCCCAGAGGTTGTCCATTTCAGGCATTTTGCCAATGTAGGGAACACCATTTGGTGAACTTGGTCTGAGGCCTGCCCAGCGCTGTACAATCGGAAAATCGGCCAGTTCAGGCACCATATCCAAACATGCTTCTAAAATATTGTGTTGGGTTGTTTCGTCAGTGGAAGTGTCGAAACCACGATGTGCCATGCTTGACCCACACACGATATGACCGTCCATACGTGGAATCAGATACATCACTCGATTCATGCACATGGTTGGTAGCCAGTGAGCAGGGGTTTTAAATAGCAGCATTTGACCTTGAACAGGTTCAACCGGAATTTCGAGTTGTAATTGTGAGTTCCAGTAATGGCTCCAAGCACCCGAAGTTATTACAAAATGATCTGCTGTATGTTTGCGACCATCTTCGGTTTGGAGCGCTTGTATAACATCATCCTGTTGAATCAGTTTTTTAACAGCAGAGTGTTCAAAAAACTCAACATTTGGATGCTGTTTTAAATAGCTAATCAGCGACTGTAAAACGCGTGGATTGCGAATATTAGACAGTTCAGGGAAATAAATGGCTTGTTGAAACTGATCGGAAATATGCGGGTTGACTTGCTCTAGGGCATCTCGCTGTAAATATTCACAGCGTTGCATGGGTTCTTGATGTTGATTTGCGTAGGAAAGTCCGACGTCAAAATCTTCTTCATCAAAAATCAGCATGCCTGTGTCATGAATTTCAAAATCAATCCCTGTAACAGGGGAGAGTTTTTGGTTCCATGCTTGATAAGACGCTTTACCAAACTGAGCAAGTTGGTTCACTGCATGCACATAACGCCACGGATACATCGGAGAAAGAATCCCTCCGCCAGCCCAAGAGGCTGCTTGTCCCGCTTGTTGTTGATCGAAAATGCTGACGGTACAGCCTTGTTCAACCAACTCTAGCGCAGACATTAATCCACTAATGCCCGCGCCAATGATTGCAATATGCATGCAGTGTTATCCTTTCTCTGCGAACTTAGTTCATTTCCTTGAGTTTTTCGGCAGCAGTTTCTGCAAAGTAAGTCCAGATCCCGTCTGCACCAGCACGGCGGCAGCACATGAGTGACTCTAAAATCACCGAGTCTGATAACCAGCCATTTTGAATTGCGCCCGCTAACATCGCGTATTCGCCACTCACTTGATAAATGAAGGTTGGAACACCAAAGGTATCTTTCACTTCACGTACCACATCCAGATATGGCATGCCTGGTTTTACAATGACCATGTCGGCGCCCTCTTGAATATCAAGTGCGATTTCATGTAAAGCTTCGGCACGGTTGGCAAAGTCCATCTGGTAGTTATATTTATTACCACCTTTTAGGTTGGATGCAGAGCCAACAGCATCACGGAACGGGCCATAAAAGCTAGATGCATATTTCGCAGAGTAGGCCATGATGTTGGTATAGATGTGACCATTGGCTTCTAAAGCCTGACGAATCGCGCCAATACGGCCATCCATCATGTCACTTGGTGCAACCACATCAGCACCCGCTTCGGCATGACTTAAAGCTTGTTTAATCAAGCATTCTACAGTCTCGTCATTCAGCACATAGCCAGTGTCATCAATAATACCGTCTTGACCATGAGTGGTGTATGGGTCGAGTGCACCATCGGTAATTAACACCATTTCTGGTAATTCTTTTTTAAGCAAACGGCAGGTGGTTTGGACTAAACCATCTTCATGCCATGCAGCTTCTGCAGTCAGGCTTTTATCTTCTTGAGGTGTTACAGGAAAAAGAGCCAGTTTTGATACGCCCAATTCCAGAAGTCTTTCAGCTTTTTTCAGTAATAAATCTGCCGACAAACGCTGAATGTTTGGCATACTTGGAATATCTTGGGTCTGATTTTGTCCCGGTAATACAAATACTGGATAAATCAAGTGATTGGTAGTGAGCTGTGTTTCGCTGACCATCGCACGCAACTGGTCATTTTTACGAATACGGCGCATGCGAGTGGCTGGAAATGCAGGACGATTGAACGTATAAGTCATAACAATCTCGATGTTCGGTATTACACTAGGATAGGTTGGCGGATATTCCATTACTGTCAACCGACTGCTGTATTGTAGCCCCATAATGCTGGATTTGTACAAAATTATGGGTGTTTATCATGCTTTTAAATTTAGGCAACGTATGAGTGATGAAAAGAAAAATTGGACTGGGAGCATTCATTTAGGTGCAAAAACTGACCTGAATGTAGTTCTTAAGCAATTATGTAAGGCGTTTAATAGCTCTCCTTTTTTTAAGCATAGTGGAATGATTATGCGTGTGGTGGACGGGCAGATTGAAGGCTATATCGAGATGCAACCCGACCTGATTGGCAATCTGGCATTTCAGATTTTGCATGGTGGAGTTGCTGCAACCTTGCTCGATAGCATTGGCGGTATTGTGGCAATGGAACACCTATATCGCCGTTCAACGCCGGAAACTTTAACCGAGACCATTAAGCAAGTGTCGCGTTTAGCAACGGTCGACATGCGTGTAGATTATTTAGCGCCGGGGCGTGGTAAATACTTTATTGCCCGTGCTGAAGTTCTGCGTTTAGGCCGTAAGGGCTGCACCATGCGTATGACCATGGTCAATGATGAAGGTAAAGCAATTGCTGCGGGTATTGCTTCATACGCCTATTAAGTTACCGATTTAAGTCGTTAAAAAGCGCCAAGTGCGCTTTTTTTAGTATTTGAAAAGCAGAAATTTTCACAAAAACTTTGAGATAAACATTAATTTAATTAGAACGAACGCATTAGTTATCATTTTTTATTCTCATATCATGAGGTTTTAGCGTTAAAATTAGCTCCTTTGACAATGCGGTATGTCTTGTTTATAGAAAAATAAAAACTCTATAACAAGGTGTAGTGCGAGATTGATGGCAAAGCCAACCCATCTTTAGGAACATACCATGACTGATGCACAAAGCAATGTACAAGAAACAGTGCCAACAACATCTGCCTCGGATGATAACAATCAAAACAAGCGCAAAAAATTTCTTGGTTTTTTTGCGCTGATTTTATTGATCGCCGCTATTTTATATGCAATCTGGGCATTATTTTTAAATCATTCCGTGAGTACGGATAATGCTTATGTCGGTGCAGAAACTGCTCAAATCACCTCAATGGTAAGCGGGCAGGTCGCTCAGGTTGTGGTAAAAGACACCCAAACAGTACATCGTGGTGACGTGCTGGTTCGTATTGATGACCGTGATGCCAAAATTGCATTAGCGCAAGCTGAAGCAGAACTCGCCAAAGCAAAACGCCAATACAAACAAACTGCAGCAAACAGTAGTTCTTTAAACTCTCAAGTTGTGGTTCGTGCCGACGAAATTACCAGTGCCAAAGCACAAGTTGCTCAAGCACAGGCTGACTACGACAGAGCTGCTTTAGAGCTGAATCGCCGTGCGCAACTTGCCGCGTCTGGTGCAGTGTCTAAAGAAGAACTCACTAAAGCACAAAGTGCTGTAGAAACGGCCAAAGCAGGGCTAGAGCTTGCTAAAGCAGGTTTAGCGCAAGCATCTTCAAGCCGTAAAGCTGCTGAAAGTACTTTAGCTGCGAACGAGGCTTTAATTCAGGGTGTAAATGAAGTTTCAACACCTGATGTACAAGTTGCACAAGCACATGTTGAACAAGCTCAGCTTGATTTGGAACGTACCGTAATCCGTGCGCCAGTTGATGGCGTGGTGACGCGTCGTAATATTCAAGTGGGCCAACGCGTTGCGCCGGGCACCAGCATGATGATGATTGTGCCGCTCAACGATTTATATGTAGATGCAAACTTTAAAGAAAGTCAGTTGAAAAAAGTCCGTCCGGGTCAAATCGTCACACTTACATCAGATTTATATGGTGACGACGTTGAATATCACGGCAAAGTGATGGGCTTCTCTGGTGGTACAGGCTCTGCCTTTGCCTTAATTCCGGCTCAAAACGCAACAGGTAACTGGATTAAAGTGGTTCAACGCTTACCAGTTCGTATTGCACTTGATCCGAAAGAACTTGCTGAACACCCACTGCGTGTTGGCTTGTCGATGGAAGCAAAAGTCGACCTATCTGCGAAGTAAACGCTTATGAAAACGCAAACACCTTTTGCCGAGCTGAGCGGTGGCCGTTTATTACTGGCAGCGTTTGTTATTGCCTTGTCGAACTTTATGGTCGTACTCGATACGACCATTGCCAACGTATCTGTACCGCACATTACCGGTAACCTTGCTGTTTCCAGTACACAAGGGACATGGGTCGTTACCTCGTATGCAGTTGCAGAAGCGATTTGTGTACCTTTAACGGGTTGGCTTGCGGGCCGCTTTGGAACCGTCCGAGTCTTTATTTTTGGCCTGATTGGTTTTACCATTTTTTCTTTCTTGTGCGGCCTAGCAAACTCGTTAGGCATGCTGGTGTTTTTCCGTATTGGACAAGGTCTATGCGGTGGCCCACTTATGCCACTCAGCCAAACCTTGCTGATGCGTATTTTCCCTAAAGAAAAACATGCACAGGCCATGGGCCTATGGGCGATGACTACCGTCGTTGGGCCAATTTTAGGACCAATTTTAGGTGGTTTGATTAGTGACAACCTATCTTGGCACTGGATTTTCTTTATTAACATACCGGTCGGCATTATTTGTGTTTTAGCGGCAATCCGTTTGCTCAAACCAGCCGAAACAGAAACCATTTCTTTAAGAATCGATACGGTCGGTTTAGGTCTGTTAATTTTGTGGATTGGTGCGCTACAGCTCATGCTCGACTTAGGGCATGAACGCGACTGGTTTAACAGTACGAGCATTGTGGTACTCGCTTTAACCGCCGTCATTGGCTTTGTGGTGTTCCTCATATGGGAGCTGACCGACAAGCACCCCGTCGTGGATGTGAAAGTCTTTAGGCATAGGGGCTTTGCTATTTCAGTGTTAGCTCTGTCACTCGGTTTTGGAGCGTTCTTTGGCAGTATTGTACTGATACCGCAGTGGCTGCAAATGAACCTTTCCTACACCGCCACATGGGCCGGCTATTTAACTGCAACCATGGGCTTTGGTAGTTTGACCATGTCACCGATTGTGGCAAAGCTTTCGACCAAACATGACCCACGAGCACTAGCCAGTTTCGGTTTGATTTTGCTGGGTGCTGTGACCTTAATGCGGGCATTCTGGACCACAGACGCCGACTTTATGGCATTGGCTTGGCCTCAAATCCTGCAAGGTTTTGCCGTACCGTTCTTCTTTATTCCACTGTCGAACATTGCACTGGGTTCAGTACTCCAGCAAGAAATTGCATCTGCGGCGGGCCTCATGAACTTTTTAAGAACCATGGCAGGGGCAATTGGTGCTTCAATTGCAGTCACCGTGTGGGATGACCACGCCAAAGTTGCACGTAGTGAAATGGTGTCAAACCTAAATACTGCCGAAGTTCAAAATAACCTTTTGCAAAATGGTTTTTCGGCTGACTCGACCTTAGGAATCATTTCAAACCTCGTCGATAAAGAAGCCATTACCATGTCGGCAAACCATGTGTTTTTACTATTTGCGATGGTATTTGTCTTTGCGGGGTTGGTCATTTGGCTGTGTCCAAAACCCAAAGGAGATGTCAGCGGAATGCCTTCTCACTAAACACAAAAAAGCATCTCTCCGGAGGTGCTTTTTTTAGGTCCACTAAAAAATAAACTGCATCTGCAAATGGCAGATTTTGCCTGTATTTAGCGAAATAAAGCATGCCAGAATCGGGAAAATCAGTTATAAAAGAGTGTGATACCAAGCAAGGAGGCATAAGACAGGGCACAGGATAAATCGCCCTTAAACATTCAATATTATAAAACCTTATTTTTATCAAAGATTAAAAAAACTTAATACCTGAAAACAAAGAAGCTTGCATGGCAATTGCATGGATAGGCAGGCGTATATATTGGAGTTATCACGTGAATAAAAGATATTCATTTTTGTTCAGTAGTTTATTAGCAATCGGTTTATTACAAGGATGTGGAGATGACTCCTCGTCAGATCAGCCCAAGGATGATTCAAATACAACCCCACCCAATTTAATAGTTGATAATGACCCGACCAGTTGTAGCAAACTGGCACAAGACGGTTCAAGTGTGGTGGTCGGGTCAAATCAAAATGGTGACCCAGCAGCACCGGAGGGTGCATCGGGTTATAGACTTGGTAACACGGTTAAATACGCAGATAAATATATGGTGGTGGCAAACACACCACTTGCGGTAAAAGCGGGCTGTGATGTTTTAAGAGCAGGCGGTAGCGCAGTCGATGCAGCCGTTGCGGTACAAGCGGTGTTGGGTTTAGTAGAACCTCAATCGAGCACGATTGCGGGTAGTGGTTTTATGATGTATTACGATGCCAAAACCAAAAAAGTTACGGCTTATGATGGTCGTGAAACCGCACCAGCCGCAGCCAACCCATTTTATTTAATTCGCCAAAATATGGATGACCCAAATTCACCTGCGCCTGTACCAAGTGCCCGCCGTAGTGGTCGTTCAATTGGTGTGCCGGGTGTTATGCGTTTGCTTGAACAAGCACAACAGGAACATGGCAAACTCAAGTGGAACCAGCTTTTTGGTGAAGCCATTGGTTTGGCTGACAACGGTTTCCGCATTCCGGGCCGTTTGGCAGATGCAATTGCAAGTAATGCAAACAATTTAGCGCTTGATGCAAATGCAATGGCGACCTATTTCTACCCAGATGGTTCACCACGTAAAGTCGGTGAAACTATGACCAACAAAGCCTATGCAAAAACCCTAGAAGCGCTTGCTTCACAAGGTGCAAATGCGCTGCACACGGGCCCGATTGCCCAAGCGATTGTGGCAAAAGCAGGCCAGACGTTAGGGGATGACCCAGCCCGAACTACAATTACTCCAAGCTTAATGACCTTGCAGGATTTATCGAACTATCAGGTTAAAAAACGCGACCCAATTTGTACAACGTACCGTGATCGTTACTATGTTTGTACCATGCCGCCTCCATCTTCGGGAGGGATTGCAGTTGCGCAAACCCTAGGTATTTTAGAAAACTTTGATATGTCGCTCTATCCACCTAAAAAACCTGAAAATGAAGGTGGTGTGCCCGATGTCATGGGCGTGCATTTAGTGTCTGAGGCAGAGCGTTTGGCTTATGCTGACCGTGATAAATATGTGGCAGATACTGACTTTGTCGCTTTACCAGCGCAGGGTATTGCAAGCTTTATTGATAAAAATTACTTAAAACAACGTGCAGCACTGATTAACCCGAACCTGAGTATGGGCGTTGCACCAGCGGGTAATTTCAACCCAGCTTCGGGTGTCGACACCACTGTTGAACACGGAACAACTCAGTTCACGATTGTAGATGCCTATGGCAATGTGGTTTCAATGACATCGACTGTTGAATCGAGCATGGGTTCATTCCACATGGTGGATGGTTTCTTGCTGTCGAACCAGTTAACTGATTTTAGCGCGAACCCGCTTGATAGCACTGGAGCACTGGTTGCTAACCGTGTGGAAGGTGGCAAACGCCCACGGAGTACCATGGCGCCAACTTTAGTCTTTAAAGGCACTACGCCAGATGAGTTTTATATGGCAACAGGTTCACCAGGTGGCGGTACGATCATTCAATATGTGGTTAAAACTTTGGTGGGTGCATTGGACTGGAACTTAAACGCTCAGCAAGCCACCTCGCTTGTAAACTTTGGAGCGACCAATAGTAAAAACACCAATGTAGATAGCTCGAATGTGCAGCTTTCTTTGCTTGATTTGATTGAAGGTTTAAAAGCAAAAGGGCACGGCATTTCTAACACTGCGCAAACCAGCGGTATTTCAACGATTATGAAAGTAAATATTAATAATCAAAGCAAATACGCTGGTGGGGTAGACCCACGCCGTGAAGGTATTGTGTTAGGCAATGGAGCTTTATAGTCCAAACTTAAAAAAAAGCTGTCATTTGTGGCAGCTTTTTTATGTGGCCCTTGAAAAAAACAAAAGGCTCTCCATTATGTAAATATGTTCATCAGTAGCGGACTGTTGATAAAATGCACAGTATTTTATTTTAGTTATGCTATGATGCTCATACATTCATGGGGATGTTATTGGCTTCGACGCTGGTGATGAAACTCATAGATGCATGCCGAGAGCGCATTTTCTCTCGTAAATCAAATTTGCATATTTTAGTCGCAAACGACGAAACTTACGCTCTAGCTGCCTAAGGGCAGTTTGTCCGCTTCCTAGAATACTTGTGGTTTAGGAACCCGACCGTAGCGCACGCACACAAGTCCGTATAGAGTCAAGCCTCGGGGCTTTATACCAAACTTAGAGGATCGCAACTTGTACCCTGTTCGTCGGGTCACAAGGTGTTAAAACAATAGACGATATCTAAGCATGTAGTATTCTCGAGCGTAATGCTGGCGGACGCGGGTTCAACTCCCGCCATCTCCACCAAAATTCGAAAAGGCCCCAAATTTAATTATTTGGGGCCTTTTTATTGACCAATTAAAATTAACGGTTTTACATAAGGTTTTAGTAAAAATGACAAATACAAACTTTTCTCAGGTTGCTGCTTTTATTTGGTCTGTTGCTGACCTATTACGAGGGGATTTTAAGCAGTCACAATATGGGAGAGTAATTTTACCTTTTACATTACTACGCCGTTTAGAATGTGTGTTTGAGTCTAGTAAAGCCAGTGTCTTAGAGGCAAATGAGAAAGTAAGGGTGATACCTTTACCAGAAGAAGCAAAAGAAAAAATGTTATTAAAGGCAACACAGGGCCTATCTTTTTTTAATACTTCAGAGCTCGACTTGAGTAGCCTAGGGCAAAAGAATATTCGAGCAAATCTTAGTAATTACATCCAGCACTTTTCAAAAGATGCGCGTGAAATCTTTGAACATTTTAAGTTTGATGAATTTACGGGTTTACTGGATGATGCAAACTTACTTTATAAAGTCGTTCAGAAATTTGCTTCAACCGATTTAAGTCCAGAAAATATTTCTAACCATGATATGGGCTTGGTATTTGAAGAGCTTATTCGACGTTTTGCTGAAAGTTCGAATGAAACCGCAGGGGAGCACTTTACTCCACGAGATATTGTACGACTCACCACTGGCCTCATTTTTAGCCAAGATGATGATGCCCTCAATAAAGAAGGAGTGATTCGGACCATTTATGACCCAACTGCTGGGACAGGTGGTTTCTTATCTTCGGGTACGGAATATGTTTATGAGCATAATCCTGAAGCGGTGATGCGTGTTTTTGGTCAGGAACTTAATCCAGAGTCCTATGCTATTTGTAAAGCAGATATGCTAATTAAAGGACAAGATGTCCGTAATATTAAGCTAGGAAATACATTATCTAATGATCAGCTCACTTATGAAAAGTTTGACTATATGTTGTCAAATCCGCCATTTGGTGTGGACTGGAAAAAGATCGAAGATGAGATTAAAGATGAGCATCAGCAAAAGGGCTTTAATGGCCGTTTTGGTGCTGGTTTACCCCGTGTGTCTGATGGTTCACTATTATTCCTAATGCATTTGATTAGCAAGATGCGCGATGTAGATAGCACTGGTCAAGGCAGTCGAATTGGTATCATCTTAAATGGTTCACCTTTGTTTACAGGTAGTGCAGGCAGTGGTGAAAGTGAAATCCGTCGTTATATTTTAGAAGCAGATTTGCTCGAAGCGATTATCGCTTTACCAACCGACATGTTCTATAACACAGGCATTGCAACTTATGTTTGGGTACTGAGTAATAAGAAAGAGACTGAACGTAAAGGCAAAGTGCATTTAATCAATGCCACGAACCTCAGTTCGAAAATGCGTAAGTCGCTTGGCTCGAAGCGTAATTACCTAACTGATGCAGAAATTAAGACTATTACCCAAAACTATGGCGCGTTTGAAGCGGTAGATACGCTGACTTTAGATGGTGAAAGTGAACAGCAAAAGCCATTTTCGAGCAAAATTTTTAACAGCTACGAATTTGGTTACCGTCGTGTCACCATTGAACGCCCATTACGTTTATCTGCTCAACTGTCTGATGAACGGATTGCAAGTTTACGTTTTGCACCAAAGCCATTTAATGCCGTGATGCAAAAAATTTATGACAGCTATGGCAAAGAGTGGACTGAAGTAGGTTATGGTCAGTTGAGTGATGATCAACATGTTGAAATCCGTGCATTGATCAAAGCTGAATTTAGCGAATTGAAAGAAAAAGATATTAAAACTGTACTTGAGCCAAAACTCTGGTTAGAGCAACGTGCGCTTATGCGTAAAGCGGTAGCTTTACAAGCCAAGATGGGTACTGCGCAGCATGACGATTTTAACGCCTTTGATGAGCTACTCAAACACGCTTTAAAAGACACCAGCATTAAACTTGAAGCCAAAGAGAAAAAGCAGTTCTTGGATGCGGTCACTTGGAAAAATCCTGAAGCCGAACCTGTGATGAATAAAGTCATAAAAGCGAAAGAAAATCCGCTGTATGGTCAGTTTAGTTACAAGGGCAAGGTAGTTGAGTTTGTGCAAGATGGCGATTTGCGTGATGCGGAAAATATCGCACTTGATCCAAGCCAAAGCACCACAGATTTAATCGAGTCTTACTTTAAGCGCGAAGTACAACCGCATGTGTCTGATGCATGGATCAATGCTGATAAACGTGATGCACAAGATGGCGAAATTGGCGTAGTCGGTTATGAGATTCCGTTTAACCGTCATTTTTATGTGTATGAGCCACCGCGTGAGTTAGCCGAAATTGACGCGGACTTAGATGCGGTGAGCCGTGAAATTATGGCACTGCTTCAAGAGGTGCATTCATAATGGCGAAGTATCAGAAATATGCTGAATATAAAGATTCAGGTGTCGAGTGGTTGGGGGAAATACCAAGTCATTGGAACGCTACCAAATATAAGTTCTTAGCAAAAGTTTATAATGGAGACAGTTTGTCAGTAGAAAAAAAGGAAGAGTTTTCATCAAATGATTTAAATGATAGAGCCTATATTTCTTCTAAGGATATTAATATTCGCACTTTAAAAGTTACTTATGAAAATGGATTAAGAATTCCTAAAAAAATGCCTTATAAGGTAGCTCCACAAGACTCTACATTGATTTGTATTGAAGGCGGAAGCGCGGGGCGTAAAATTGCTTATATAAATCAAGAAGTTTGTTTTGTAAATAAGTTGGCTTGTTTACATTCTTCCTTATTAAATAATAAATATATTTATTATTGTCTACAGTCATTACCTTTTAAGAGCCAGTTCAGTATTTCAATTTCAGGTTTGATTGGTGGAGTATCAATTAATCAGCTGGAAAATTTTTTTCTTGTGCTTCCTAGATATAAGGAATTACAGAAAGTTGTTAATTTCTTGGATTATGAAACCGCAAAAATTGACACTCTTATTGCCAAACAAGAAAGGTTAATTGAACTACTTAAAGAAAAACGTCAAGCGGTAATTAGTCATACGGTGACCAAAGGTTTAAACCCCAATGTAGTGATGAAGGATTCTGGTGTGGAATGGTTAGGGGAAGTACCTGAACATTGGAAAGGTCCTCAGATTGGATATCATGCAGAAGTAACAAAACTAACAGGTTTTGAGTATACTAATCTTTGGATGCCTCAAGAAGACGGTGAAATAATTGCTCTACGAGGATTTAATATTCAAGAACGTTATTTAGATTTAAATAAAACTGAAAGAATAAGTGCGAATCTTTCTAGTAAATTATTCAGATCAAAACTATTTAAAGGTGATCTAGTCTTACCTTGCACGGGTACACTAGGAAATGCAGCTTTAATAGGGAAAGATAATACTTTTCACATTAACCAAAATATTGCGAAAGTAACATTTGATAAAAAGTTTTTTTCCCCTGAATTTTGCTTATATTGGGTGACAAGCCAACCTTTTAGACAAATGATTGATTTTAATAATACTTCAGGGATGCAACCAGTTCTTTTAATTGGGGATATTCGTAAGTTACCCATTCCATTATGTTCTATTGATGAGCAACTGAAGATTGTTACTTATTTGAATAATCAAACTCGAAAAATGTGTGAATTAATTAAAAAAGCTGAATCGGCAATTCAACTCATGCGAGAACGCCGTACCGCCCTGATTTCAGCAGCCGTGACAGGCAAAATAGATGTACGCAACTGGGAAAATCCCAATAAAAATAATGAAGCGGATATGGAGTTAAGTGCATGAGATCAGATGCAACTTTAGAAACCATCTTTCAGCAAGACATCATTGCACAAATGCAAAGACATGGTTGGCAGGTGGGTTCACCACAGGGCTACAACCGTGAAAAAGCACTTTATGAGCAAGATGTTTTAGACTTTGTACAAACTACCCAAGCAAAAGAATGGCAGAAATTTAAAAACATCTTTCCCAATGATACCGAACGCCATTTTTTAGATACTGTAGTGGCGCAGCTTAAAAAAGCAGATATTAATGCGACTGATATCGAATCTCGCAGTTATGGCACATTGGGTGTGTTACGTCATGGACTGAAAACCCGTGGTACACGCTTTTCATTTTGCCAGTTTAAGCCTGAACATGGTCTAAACCCTGAACTCAATGAAATTTATAAACAGAATATTTGTCGTGTTGTACCTGAACTGGTCTATAGCCCATATGCCAACAAAGCCGAACTCGAAGCGACAGGTAAACAAGCGAAAAAATGGCGTATCGATTTAGTCTTGTTTATTAATGGTTTTCCAGTCGCAACGTTAGAACTTAAGTCAGAATTTAAACAGGCCGTGCAAAATGCCATGGCACAGTACAAAAAAACACGCCTGCCAAAAGACCCTGAAACCAATAAACCAGAACCGTTACTGACCTTTAAACGGGGCGCATTGGTACATTTTGCGGTGAGCCAGTATGAAGTCTATATGGCAACTCATCTTAATGGTGACAATACATATTTTCTGCCATTTAACAAAGGTACTAAAGAGCAAGGGGCTGGCAATGATGTACCTGACGATACAAATGAATATGCAACAGGCTATTTGTGGAATGAAGTGTTAACCCCAGATAGCTTACTGAATATTATTGGTAACTTTATTCATTTACAGATTGATGAAAAAGAGGATTGGGAAGGGAGAAAATATAAAAAAGAAAGCCTGATTTTTCCACGTTATCACCAGTGGAAAGTCGTGACGAAATTAATCGAAGACTCACTGGCAGAAGGAACGGGACAAAAATATCTGATTCAACATAGTGCAGGTTCAGGTAAATCTAATTCAATCGCATGGACCACACATCAACTATCTAGCTTATACGATGCTAACAATAAAAAGATGTTCGATTCAGTGATTGTAGTGACTGACCGAACAATTCTTGATGCTCAGCTACAAGATACGATTTATCAGTTTGAACATGCTGACGGTGTGGTCGGACGAATCAACAATAAAGAGGGTGATGGTTCCAAATCTGAGAAATTGGCAAAAGCATTGGAAATGGCGCAGTCAATTATTATTGTGACCATTCAAACTTTCCCATTTGTACTACGTGCTATTGAAAATAGTACCAGCTTAAAAGAGCGTAAATATGCTGTAATTGCCGATGAAGCACATTCTTCGCAAAGTGGTTCAACTGCACGCCAGCTAAAAGAAACTTTGATGCTTGAGGAGCGTGATGAGGATGATCAACTCTCTTCAGAAGATATGCTCGATGCGGTAATGGCATCACGTAAAGGTAGCCAGAATTTAAGTTTCTATGCCTTTACTGCAACACCAAAAGATAAAACGCTCCAGCTATTTGGACGTTTGCCAAATCCTGAACTACCACCATCCAAAACCAATAAGCCCGAAGCCTACCATGTTTATTCAATGCGCCAAGCGATTGAAGAAGGCTTTATTTTGGATGTCTTAAAAAATTATACCAACTATAAAGTGATTTATAAGCTCAAACAGAAGATTGAGGAAAAAGACGATCAGGTCGATGCCAAAAAAGCCAAGATTAAGCTCAATCAATGGGTACGACTACATGACCATAATATCTCGCAAAAAGTACGTGTGATTATTGAGCATTTTAAAAAGAATGTAATGGGCTTATTGGGTGGGCAAGCTAAAGCCATGGTCGTTACCAGTTCACGGAAAGAAGCGGTACGCTATAAGCAGGCTTTTGATAAATATGTAGCAGAACAGAAATATACCAATATCCAAGCGATGGTAGCATTTTCAGGTGAGGTTGAGTTTTCGGAAAATGATGCAGATAGTAGTCATTTAATTGGGAAAAAATTTACTGAGAGTAATATAAACCTAAACTTGAAAGGACGTGAAATGCGTAAGGCATTTGATAGTGATGACTTTCAAGTAATGATTGTGGCAAATAAGTTCCAAACAGGTTTTGATCAACCAAAACTTTGTGCGATGTACGTCGATAAAAAATTAGGTGGTGTGGAATGCGTACAAACTTTATCACGCTTAAATCGTATCTATCCTGGTAAGGCAGAGTCCGGCACATTTGTACTGGATTTCTTTAACGATCCGCAGGATATTTTGGATGCGTTCCAACCCTACTACCAAACAGCTGAACTAGCAGATGTCTCAAACCCTGATATTGTGTATGACTTAGCTAAAAAGCTTAAAGCAGCACGTATTTTCCTCATGACTGAAGTTGAGCAATTTGTTGATGCTTTCTATAGCAAAAATAAATCAAATGCTGCACTCGCCAATATCTGTAAACCTGCAATGCAACGTTGGCAGCAAAGTTATACGAAAGCAATCAATGATTATGATGTGACAAAAAATCGTTTGGAAATTACTAAGCGAACAGGCGAACCCGTTTTAATTGCTAATGCTGAAAATGAATTTGCCGAAGCGAAAAAAGCGCGTGATGCACTCGAAATCTTTAAAAAGGATTTAGGTAGTTTTACGCGCTTTTATGAGTTTATGTCACAGATTGTAGAATATAACGATAAGGAACTCGAAAAAATCAGTTTATTTGCTCGTAACTTACGACCGTTATTGCGTGAGCAAGCGGCTGATGAAGATGTGATTGATTTAAGTAATGTTGCTATGAGTCATTATCGACTCTCTAAGATTCGGCAGCAGGATATCCAACTTAAAGCCAATAGTACTGAACATAAATTAGAACCAGCTAATGATTTGGGTACGGCAAAGCCAAAAAATAAAAATGAAGAATTTTTATCAGTCATCTTGCAGCGTGTAAATGAAGTATTTATTACCGATAAGCTGACAGAGCAGGACATGATTAATTATGTATATACGGTAGCAGACAAGATGTCTGAAAACACTAAAATGATGAAGCAAATTCAAAATAATACTCGTGAACAAGCAATGTTGGGTGAGTTTGATAGTGCTTTAGATGATGCTGTTTTAGATAGTAATACTGCACATAATGAACAAACTATGCAGTTGATGAGCGATCCATCTAAAATGCGCCAGTTTGCGAATATTATTTATGATGTATTAGCGAGTAAATCTGAGCTTTAGAAGTTAATTTTTAATTTAGGCGGTTTTAGTATAGGGGAATAAATAAGCATGAGTGGGTATTTCCGAGAAGAACATTTTGAGTTATTGCGAAAGTTACAAAACCAATTAAGAAATAAAAATGATAATGCTCAAGATATAGCATATGGAACGCTAAAAGAAGCTAATAGTTTAACTAAGGTTTGGGCTGAGGAAATTATAAAAAAACAATTCCTATTAGGAGTGTTAGATTTCCGAAATAGTCCACTTGATCAAAGCAGAAAATTTAAACCTTATACATGGGCGAAAATTTATCCTGAAAAAGATTCTCCAAAAGAATTAGCTTTTACCGTTGGTATAGATGGTAATTTAGGGTTTATTCTGAAAATAGATACTGTTAATGCTAATAATAAGTTACGTAATAGATATGAAGAAATAAGAGGTGAGTTTAATAATTCACCAATAGTTTCAATGTTATCAGTAGAAGAAGGGCTTGGAAAATCTTTAGATGATTTGGTAGCATGGAGTGTGGAAGAAATTCAAAAATTTGGACTAACTTATGATGATCTGTGTAGTGAAATTGCTTTAAAAGATGGTTTAAAAAGTAATGATTTTACAGCACAAAAAGTGCTTGATTATTTGAAATCTAGATATCCAAATAATGAACAGAAAACCCAAAAGATTTTCTTATGTATAAATGAATTAGGCAAAGAGCTAGCTTTAGAAACAGGGAATCTGTCTACAAATACCATCCGCTTGTTTTTGAAAGATAAACCTCCTGAACAAGTTATTGCATTGGAACAATGTAAATTTAGAGGTATTGGCGATAGTCCTAATCATAATTTAAATACTAATACCAAATCATTAAGAGTAAATGATAGCTTTTTTCAAATTAGTCCTAGTTCATTACATCAATTACAGAAAATTTGTGATTGGTTTGATGAGTTTTCTCATATAGATCATATCCGCAGTAAATCGAATAAAATGGGATTAGGTAAAGAAATGCCAAATAAGTTAATAGCGCAAACTTTAAACCGTATTTTATTTGGCACTGCGGGTACTGGTAAAACCTTTAATACAATCAATCATGCACTTTCAATTATTGAAGGTAAGTCACTAGAAGAATTGAAAGATGAAAAGCGTGAGAAATTAAAAGAAAAATTTGATGAATATAAAGATCAAGGTCGAATTAAATTTGTGACATTCCATCAAAGCTTTAGTTATGAAGACTTTGTTGAAGGCATTCGAGCAGAAACTGATGATCAAGGGAATTTAACTTACAATGTGAAATCAGGTGTATTTAAAGATATCTGTGAAAAAGCAACAGGGGTTTCTCAGCAAGCAGAATCTATAGATGAAATAGTAGAAAAATTCCTTGATGAAATTACCGAAACTCCATTAGAACTTTATACTCAACAAAATAAAAAGTTTAAAGTTAGTTATGTTGGTAGTGGTGTGACTCTACAATGCCAACCATTAGCTTCAGAAACGAATGCGACCTATTATGCAAATATAAGTAAAATTAAAAGTTTACTTTCAGGTGAGCAAATTGAGAATGCTTATAATCGAAGCTATATAAAAGCAGTCGCTGAGTTTTTAAAACCTAAAGTAAAACCAGTCCAAATCAATAAAAATGATCAGAATCACGTTTTGATTATTGATGAAATTAACCGTGGTAATATTTCTCGAATTTTTGGTGAACTTATTACTTTGATTGAGGATTCAAAACGTGCTGGAGCTAGTGAAGAGTTATCAGTTGTTTTGCCATACTCGAAGAGAGAATTTACAGTACCAAATAACCTCTACATTATCGGTACGATGAATTCTTCTGACCGCTCATTAACAGGTTTAGATATCGCATTACGTCGTCGTTTTACTTTTATTGAAATGCCGCCAAAGCCAGAAGAAATTAAAGATGAAAATGGTGTCTTGATAGAGATTCATGGTCAAGATCAAAACGGTGATGATGCTTCTGTAATAGTTGCAGAATTACTGAAAGTGATGAATCAACGAATTGAGGTGCTTTTAGATCGTGATCATTGCATTGGTCATGCCAACTTTATGAGTTTGTGTGAACAGCCAACTCTTGAAAATTTAGCTCAAATTTTTAAACAAAAAATCATTCCACAACTCCAAGAGTACTTTTTTGATGATTGGGCAAAGATTAATTTAGTTTTAAATGGTAATGGAATGCTTAAGCCGAAGCGTGTAGAAACATCAGCAATATTCCCAAATGTGGATTCTGAGGAATTAGGGTACTTTGAAGATAAGAAAATTTGGAAATTGGTGCCGACTTCATTTAACTCTATTGAAAGTTTCAAAAAGATTATTCAGTACTAATAGGGGCGAAAATGTCTGATCTGATAACTGTCAGAGAATATGCATACATTAGCGTTGCACATACTGGATGTCCCGAATCAACGATAGACCATGCTTATATTTCTGAATCTGCTTTTGATCATTTATGTGAACTTTCGGCTTCATTTTCTAAACATGGTGCAAAAGTATTTGAATTAGCTGGACGTAGAAAGCTCAGACTAGATCAATATGTTGGAGTTATTGAAACCAAGTGTGGTACGCGTATTGAAATATTGCCTAAGCATGTTGATATCAATCTTAATGAATCCAATGAAACTGCGATTGAAAAAGAACGTGAGCTCTTAAAAAAGATGCTCAAAGTATCTTTACATTTACCATATCGTGATGCTGGGGAGGCTAGCCTAAGTCGTTTTAAACAACCTATACATGAGTGGATCATAGATCAGTTTCTTTGTAATTTTGAAAAACTAATTCAACGCGGTTTACGCTTTGATTATCATCGTGTGCAAGAAGAGCAAAAGTACTTGAGAGGGCAATTACAGCATGTGAAACATATGCGACAATCCCCACCAAGAAAGCATATTTTCCCGATTGAGCATGACATCTATGAAGTTGATCGCCCTGAGAATAGGTTGATTAAAACAGCATTAGATGTCGTTTGTAAAAAAACACGAAGTGCTAAAAATTGGAAACTTGCTCAAGAGCTTCGCTTAATGACTGGGGAAATTCCAAAGAGTCAAAATATAGTTCAAGATTTCAAGCAGTGGCAGTCAGGGCGTTTACTCGCACTATATGCAGATATAAAACCATGGACTGAGTTGATTTTAAGTGAATATATGCCTGTATCTACTCAAGGTGGTTGGCGTGGGATGAGCTTACTATTTCCTATGGAAAAACTTTTTGAGCATTATGTTGCTTATCATTTATGTCTAGAATTAAACGATTGGGAAGTAAGAACACAGGTATCAAGTCAGCATATTTGTCTTTATGAGAATAGGCCAATTTTTAGATTAAGACCTGATATCCAAATTCAACATAAGAAAACTAGAAAAAAAATTATTTTAGATACTAAATGGAAATTATTAGATCAAAATGATCAAACTCGCCGTTTTGGATTGAAAGATAGTGATGTACAACAGATGTTTGCCTATAGCTATTATTATTTAGATCATGCAAGTGAAGTGATTTTAGTTTACCCAATGCAAGAACGGAAATTCTCAGAGGAACTATCCTTCAGTTTTAATCTAAAAGATACACCAGCATCATTGAGAGTTATCCCTTTTGATTTGGATAAGGGCTATCAATGGAATAAATTATTTTCTATTTTAACCTAAGCTTAGTTTATCAAATAGGAGGAGAAGTTTTAGATACTTATGAATATTTAGTTTTTCTTAATAATCGACTTGCTTTATGCTGTGGTATGAACTTTGTGAAATATATTTTATAAATGATATAAGTCTTAAATATGAAAAAAATTATCCATCTATAAAAAGAAGTAAAGAAACTTATTGTTATATTAAAATAATAAATGGATGGTAATATATTAATTTTAATCAATACTATCTAAATTGGAGGGAGTATGTCTGTAAAGGTTGATAACATTGCTACTAAGGTTTTAAAAGTTAATCTTGAGGATAATGAAGTTTCATTTGCGATCAAAGCTGATATTACTAATTTTAAAGATAGTGAATATTCCGATGAAGATGTCACTGTTGAAATACAAGGCGTTGATGCTGATGGATTCGAAATAATTTCAATTTATTTGTCTGGAAAGGTTTCATTTAACACTACTAAAACGCTTACCGATCGTGAAGACTATCAAGATAAAGATGAATTTGATCAAGTTGTTAGATGGCAGTATACAAATTAATTTGAAGTTAAAAATAACGTTGGCATGGACTGTGTTAACGTTATACTCTTTTAAGTAATAATTTATTCTCAAAAAAGCTCTTATTATTTAATCAATATAAATTTAATTTCTAAAATATTAAAAACATTTTTATTCTTTGGCTATAATATCTTCAAATCAAAATTCAGAAAGACCAATGATGAACTGTGAAAGTGAATTGAACAATATTGCTAAAAACAAACTGGTTCAGTTGTTAGATTATGTATCTCATCAAGCTAAAGATACACAAAAGATCCAGTATGAAATTAATGGCAATAGATTTTATTCTCATGAATTAAAACAGTTACGTGGTTTGAAAGTACTAAATGACGGCGATTGGTGGCTCCAAATTGAACGATTGCAGCTTTCGGCTATGCCTATTCCCTCTGAATTGTTAACTTCCCACCTTTTAGTTGATATCGAAGCAGAGCCAACTCTTAATTTTTATAATATAAACAAAATACTATTACTTAAAAAAGTTCATCAATTCCCATTGCCATATCACCTTGTGGCACATGATTTAGTTGGTAAAATTGAAATAATTTATAAGCTATTCAAGGAATTTGAAGACTATAAAAATACTTGGAAACAATGGAAACAAGACAATGATGAAATTAAAAAATCTATTCTTGTTTATGACAAATTATTCTCATGGAATACCGCGATTAACTTAGGTGGTACAGCCGATAGTGAAGAAATTGTTGCAGGCTTTGGTTTAGTTGATTGGGTACTTCCAACTACTCATAAATCTTACTCATATCCATTAATTACTATTCCATTAGAAATGGAAATAGAAAAAAACGGATTGATACGTGTAGGCGCTAAAGATACACAAGCTAATATAGAAATGGATGCCATCTTGTTAGAAGATGATTTGCCTACCTCAGGAAAGGTGAAATTAGCTTTAAAAGAAAATTTAAATAATGGGCGCTCATTGCAACTATTTGCAAGTGAGACTTACTCTGATCTAGTTGAAGCTTTTACTACAAATATATACTCAAAAGGAATAGTTGTTGAGCCGGAAAATAGAGCCATACCTTCTAAGAATTTAGCAGTTAACTTAACATCCGTATTGTTTAGTCGTCCTAAAAGGAATTCTATTTTAAGTGATGATATTGAATTATTAAAAACTAAACTCAGTGATCCTTCAGTAGCAATTCCTGAACAACCTTTATCATTAGTAACAGAGTTAAATAATGATACGATTGAAAAAGAGATTTACAGTTTTAGGGGACGTTCTGGCGTAGAAGGATTTGGATCAAAAGTTGAAGAACTTTATTTCCCTCTTCCTTACAATAAAGAGCAAATCACTATTGTTCAAAATTTGCTAACAAGTAGTGGTGTTGTAGTACAAGGTCCTCCAGGCACAGGTAAAACACATAGCATTGCTAATATTATTTGTCACTATTTGGCTAATGGTAAAAAGGTACTAGTAACGGCACAACAATCCCATGTTCTAAAAACAGTACATGAAAAAATTCCTGATGAGTTAAAACCTTTAGTGGTTAGTCGAATAGGTTCAAGTAAAGAAAGTAAAAATCAGCTTGAATCTTCTATCGATTTAATTGTGCAAAAAATTACCCAAATGAATGTTTCAGAAGTACGGAAAACAATTGAAGCTCTAAAACAACAAATAGATCAAAATCATCATGAAATGGCTCTGATTGATAGAGAAATATATAACTTTGCTGAGAAGCATTATCAGAATATTGAAGTAGATGGTAATAAAAAATTACCTATGGATATCGTACAGAAGGTATTAGAGAGTAGAAGATCCTACTCATGGTTTACAGATCAATTAACTCTGGAGGAAAAAGATAGATTTCCTTTTTCTCAAATTGAACTGATTCAATTGAGAGATTCAAGAAAGAAAATAGGTAAAGACTTAATATATATAAATTATGGTCCTCTACCTGCTCCTGAAAAGTTGTTAGATTCGACCAGTTTAAAAAAACTAAATGAATCTTTAAAAGAGAAAGATACGATTGAAGAGTTTTTAAAACAAAACGACCAACATCGTTTTAAGGATAATATTTCTGAAACAGAAATTAATGCTTTGAAAGATTGGTTAAGAATTTATTTGGAAGATCTCAACCTCATTTTGGATCATGCAGAAGCATGGCTATTGAGTTATTTTAAGAAAATAAATTTTGAAGATAAGGGTATGGAGTTAGATATCTATACAAACCTTATCAAAGAAGTTCAACCTTTATTGGAATACCGAAAAACTCTATTAATAGACCCTATAGAGTTAAAGTTCGAAATACAGCCAAACTCTAAAGAATACGAAGCTGTTCAACGCGCTGTTGAGACAGGAAAGCCATTTAGTTGGTATCATTTTGGAACTTCTGAATTACAAAACTTGTTTAAGTCAGTTAAAGTTTCTGGAAAATATCCTGATACATCAGAGGAATGGAAAAAAGTTAAGGATTATGTTGATAGAAAGCAGACCCTTAATATTTTTATGAGCAAATGGAATAGTATTGCAGCTCAATTAGACATTCCTTTAATTGAATTAAATAATCGGGGTATAGATGAAATATTAAAAGAATTTACGCATCTTATTAATAGAACTCAAAAATGCTTAGATCTGAAACACAAGTACTTAGATATATTTAATACTAACTATCTAAAAGTTTTTAATAGGGCTAAAACTTTTGATTTTTATGGATTATCTAAAAATATTGATAACTTGATACAGTTGTTGGATCAGAAACTAATAATATTTAATTTAGAGATTTATCAAGTACAGTTGTCTGATCAAATTCTCTATCTAACAGAGTTCGATAATAAAATATCGATTCATTTAAAAAGTCTTATATCACAGATTGATACAGGTTCATTAAGTGAAAATGAACTCAAAAATTATGCAGATCTATTAAAGCAATTGGTACATTTAAAAGATCTAGGTGAAGATTTTGATCGGCTTAAATCTGCGAGTATTAAACTTAGTCAAACAAATGCTGTGATCCTTAGTAAAGATATTCTAGAAGTTCCTTATGTTGAAGAAATAGAGGACCCTGTATTACGTAATACATTGATTGAGGCTTGGGAGTGGAAGCGTCTTGAGAATTATGTAATTGCAATTAGCAATACAAGTCGAATTGAAAATTTTTACACACGTCGTCGTATTTACGAGAAGAATCTATCTCAAAATTATGCACAATTGTCAGCAAATAGAACATGGTTAGCGCTAAAGGAAAATGCTTCAGATAAGATATTAGTTGCATTACAGCGTTATAAAATTGCTGTTCAGCACTATGGCAAAGGAACTGGTAAGAATGCTCCACGATACAGAAAAGATGCACAAGTGGCTTTGAAAGAGGCAACAGCAGCTATCCCTTGTTGGGTTATGTCACATCTTCAGGTATCAGAGTCTATGCCCGCTGAATTGGGACTTTTCGATTTAGTTATTGTAGATGAGGCATCACAGTCATCAATTGACGTATTACCCGTTTTAATGCGCGCTAAAAAGTTATTAGTTGTAGGAGATAATAAGCAAGTTTCTCCAAGCAATGTAGGTCTTGCAAGTGCTCAAATTGATGTACTGCGTAATCGTTATCTACATGGCCAGCCACATGCTGCATATTTAACACCAGATATGTCATTGTACGATATGGCTTCTTCGATTTATGAGTCAAGTGTAATGCTACTTGAGCATTTTCGTTGTCACCCTGCAATCATTAGCTATAGTAATAAAAACTTTTATGATAACCGTATTAAGCCAATGCGATTATCAAAGAAGTCTGAGCAATTGAGCCCAGCTCTTGTTGCAATTTATACGCCACAAGGATGTAGAGAGACTAAGAATAGTAAACATATTAATCGGATAGAAGCGAAAGCAATTATTGAAGAGATGAAGCTGATTCTGAAAGATGAAAGATATGTTAACCGATCAATTGGTGTCATTTCTTTATTAGGACCAGCACAAGCTGAATTTATTCAATTAGAAGCCTTGAATGAGTTTGGTGCAGGTGTTCTTACGCAAGTACAGTTTGCATGTGGAGATGCATCAGCATTTCAAGGTGCAGAAAGAGATATTATTTTCTTATCTATGGTAGCCGATCCTGAGAATTGTCATGCTTTAAGTCGATCTGATCATGAACAGAGATTTAATGTTGCTGCGAGCCGTGCACGTGAACGTATGTATCTTGTACATTCTGTAAGTCGTGATCATATATCTCCAAAAGATTTAAGATTAAATTTACTTAACCATTTTTATGATGTGCAAGAAGATCAAAAAGTATCACTTGAAGAAAAATTAGAGTTATGTGAATCGGAGTTTGAAAAATCTGTATTTAATGTATTGCATGAAATGGGATACACCGTTACTCCTCAAGTTAAAGTTGGTAGCTATCGAATCGATTTGGTCGTTGAATCTGATGGTGATCAGCGTTTAGCTGTTGAATGTGATGGGGATAGCTATCATGGACCAGAACAATGGCATGATGATATGACTCGTCAACGGGCATTAGAACGAGCAGGTTGGACGTTCTGGAGATGTTTTGCATCGAGTTGGTCAATTGAGTGTGAGAACATGGTTACTTCATTAAAGGAAAAGCTCGATTCAATGGGTATAAAACCTACACATGGAATGAGTAGTTTGATTCAGGATGTTGAGTATAAAGTTTGGCTAGATTCAGAATTAGAATGTACCACTATGATTGATACTCAGGAAAATGAGTTAGTAGTGGAATAAGTTTTTCAAAGTATTATTCAATAAAAGTGGTTCATCAAAGTAACCACTTTCTTTTTATTTATTTTTCTTTACCCAAAGCATTATATAACAGGGATAAGTGTACTAAAGAGAGAATATTATTAAACAATATGTGAAAACATACTCTGAAATTTGGGGAAATTTCAAACGATGATTACTCCGCTGGGGAGCGGTTTAAGAAAAAAGTAATCATCGATTCTTAAATAATTTATAAGTTTTGGTTAGATCAAATGAACAACTTAATAACGAGATTTTTAAGTAATTTGGGGCAGTGGCATGAAACAGCACTCACAACGACTAAAGCCATTATTGCTATAGGTGTATTATGCTTAGTCGCATATTTAGTGACGATTAGCTATATACCTTCGGAAATTAGCTTTGGTGATACGCTCATTTTTCTACTGATTTTTGTAGCATGTTCTATTATTTATGCGGGGCTAAGCACGATTTTGTTTTTCTTTGGTATTTCCTTAGTTCCAGTGACATATATCATCTTTAGTGTGGTTGATAAGTATTTACCATCCCATATCAGAATTGGACAAAAACTGCCATTTCCAAAGATTAGCATTACCACATTGGCTGCATCCCTTTATCTGTTATATGTTATTCATAGTTTGTTTTTATTGCATTGGAAAATCAATCTTTACATAGGTATTACCGTATTTTTTATTGCCTTTACTTATTATCCTTTTTATATCAACCGACAGAAGATTAAAGAATTCCGTATAAAGTTTGAGAATTTACAAGATATTATTGATGATCCTGATGCAAGTGACCATCTTAAAACATTTGCAATAAAGAAATTCAAGAGATTAGAAACGCATATTAATGATAGCTTACAAGTCGCCATTGTTTTGATTTTGATACCACTTACCCCCATGTTTTTTATTGAAGAGGTTGGTAACACGTTTCTAAACTATGCCATGCAAAAAACTGGTGTAAGAGTAGAAAAAGCGACTTTATACATCAAAGAACCTTATGCAAATTTAATTGAATTGCCAAAAACGATTCCTAAAGAACTGAGTCCGTATAAAACCTTTATTTTTAAAGATGTTAAAGTGTTATTTCAAGGCATTGGTAAAAGCACTTTAGTTTCTTATAAGGTAAAGGATATGGAAAAGCAGTTAGTAATTCCTAATGAATATATTACTGTAGAGCGAAGCAAGAAAATTGAAGAGTAATTAAATTATAAAAAATAAGAAATAGTTAGAGTTATGAAAGCAAGGATGTAAACAATTGCTATTGTTGTTCTAGCCATAGCGTTTGCATCACTACTTTTTTCCGTAAGTGGGGGAAAAAGTGGTAATGCTGCATTTTTTAAAATAAAGAATATTAAGGCGTACCCTGCAAGAAGTGAAAATACATATTCGAATCCCAACTTCCCCTTAAAGTAAGCAATTAAAGCCATTATTAACATGAATAGGGCTAAGCTCATTAAAAGATATCTCTTAGAGGGGGAGTCTTTTATAAAGAAATCTTCTATTGACATAGGAATGGCTCGCTTTGAAATATTAAATTTTAGATGAGTAATTTTTTTAGAATCAAATGATTAATTTTTTGAGCATTCTTTCTATGTAAAAATAATAGACTAAATTTTTTGATTAACATAGATACTTCAAGACAATTGGTACGAACTAATTCTTAGAAAAGGACGTAATGCAATCATTCCCCCCCAAGGCCCCCGTGCCACAACAGAACTTTAATTTTTTGCGCTGATTTAAAGTCATCCACCATTGCGACACAGAGATAAGGGAGCTAAGCCAAACGCTTAGCCCATGTCTTCTTTATCGCACCGCCGCATCACACTAAAAAAAGTAGGGGCAAAGTCCTGTGGGAGAGCAGGACTTTGCAAACTGACATGTTCTAGACGTTGCATGAGCTTAGGCGAATATACTTGTTCAAGCCGTTGGTAAATACAGTCGCAACTGGCTTGGGTGTGCCCACCAGACAGGCAAATTTCTTCAAAATCCTGCTGAGTGTGAATGTCGCAACCAGAAACACCGTAATCGCCTATTAAAAGGCTTAAAGCCAAAATAGGTTTATAAAGTTTCATATTATTCTCGTGATAATTTTCACTAAGTTATTAATAAAAAATAAGCCGCTTATATTTAAGGTATTAAAATCATTTTAAAAGGGAATAGTTAACCCATCTGTAATACAGAAAAATAAAATGATTAAAATTTTAAAATAAAATTATTTATAAATTTAAAATGTTTTAGGTGAGAGAAAGCCTAAATTTTAAATAAATAAAATTACGAGAGAGGATAGGGGATGAATATAAAAAATGTCATGGCCAACTCCTTAAAGTTTATGGAGTCCTACCACCAACAATCACTGCGAATTAATTTATGGTGGTAGAACGAAAGGGGGTTAGCAGACTGGGATCCAAGGAACCAGCACGCGCAAGCGCGTCCCCCTCCCGTCCTACCGCAAAGAAAAGGGACGCAAGGGTCTAACGACTTATAGTTGAACTATAACCCGCCATGGATCTACGGTCTGCTAAAACCGACTGGCAATGTAGGCCAGCGAGACCATAATAATCATAAGTTTTTAACAGGTCAATTCAATTTAAATAAAATATTATAAAAATTTTAAATATAAATTTATATTTTAATTAAACTCAAGAGTTAATCTATTTAAAGCCATAAATTAATAAATATAATAAAGCTAAACTAAACGTTTAGCTTGAACTTAAAATGTATAACGGTAATTAATAAATACACGATGCTGGTCCCAATCTTTACGAGTCATGCCATTTATTTTTTCACCTAAGTTTGCATTTTCAAACTTTGACTCATAATGCAAAAATGAATAACGCACATCTAAGTTTTTCACCCACGGCAAGGCATAACTCACTGTAAAGTCAAAGTAACGCTCTTTACCCCCAATATCACTGCTAATGTTACTTTGGTGAGCACCAAAGCCATAAATATACTTCGCCTCGGTTTTTAAACCTTTCACGTAGTCTTTCCAGTTATATTTCAGCCGAAGGGCAACGGCGGTTTCATCGTTATTGGTAAAATCAGGGCCAATGGTCGCAGAGGTCGGAAACGGGTTGGTGCCGTGATCTTGCGTTAAAACCGAGTTGCGGGCGGAATGCACGGCAAAGTTATCTTCAATCCAAAACCCATCAAACTTTGAAACGGCAATGCCACCTTCGAGATTATTCTTGGCTACATTTACATCGACAAAATAACCATTGCCACGGTTGTTAATGTCTTGGCCTTTTACACAGTCCAACTCGGTTTCGGCACCACACTTAAACAGCTTGCCATCATCACGCGAGAAAAAAGCACCTGTGTTAAAAGTCCACACTAAGCCATGAAAGGGCAATTTATATTGAGCAATCGCCCCGTACTTTTTTAAATAATCTTTGCTATTTAAATATTCGGCATTCACGCTCCAGTTTTTGTACTGATATTTGGCTCCAAGCAAACCCACATAATCAATTCGCTCGTCATTCTCAGTCACCAGTTTTTCAAAACTGTCCATGCTGCGCGGTTTCCAGCGATCATAGTAAGCAATGTAAGTCTGTAGTTGGTCATTTAGTTGAAACTGACCACTCGCACCCGAAAAGGTGTCGGGCACCGCGCGGTTATTGGTGCTTTTAAGTAAAAGAGAATCTTGCAATTGGCGACCTAATTTAATTTCGCCTTTGTCGCCGAGTTTTGCCTTGACGTAGAGCTGTCCTAAAGTTGCAAAATTTTGATCGAGCTTGCCATTATTTTCGACTTCTAAAAGCTGGGCACTAGGCTTGCCAGAGTCAAATAACTTGGTGACTGCATAGAGTGAGCCATCCACCCCAAGCCAGTCCCACAGGTACGGTGACTGATAATTTAACTCAAGCCCTAAGGCACTTTGTTCATATTCACTCGACGAAGGCGAAGGGTTGGCAAGCGTGGGGTGGGCAGTGCCTTCATCGTTCCAGTAACGGGTGTTAAGTTTTAATTCTAACTTGCCAAATTCTTGAGGAAGCTCTGCATAAGCGTTGCTCACGCTGCCTAAACCAATACAGCCCCATAGCAAATATTTATTCATTTTAAATTCCTTTTTTAAGCATGAATAAGCCCTTTGACTAACGCTGAGGTTAGGCAAGCTTTTTATGAAATGGATGAATTAAGGAGAGAGTTTTTCGAGCACTTGGCCTTTGGTTTCAATGGCAAAGAAGAAGGTCACTAGGCCACCAATGAGCGCCACAACTGCCAGCACACTAAACACATATTGAATGCCGTAGCCACCAACTACCAGACCAACCATAACAGGGCCAATTGCAGAGCCGGCACGGAGCCAAGCGGTACTAAAACCAATGCCCATCGCACGTAGGCGAGTTGGGTAAAGTTCGGCAGCGTAAAGGTATAAAGAGAATGAAATGGTCTGCAAAATGGCATAGCTCAGTGTTGCTAAAATCACAACTTCCATCGCCGATTTTGCGCCTAAAATCGATAGGCTCATGAGTGGAATGATGGCCAAGAAAAACGCTGCACTGTACCAAGGACGGCGGCCGACTTTATCAATCATTAACGCACAGATAATAGAGGCAATCACACCCACACCCGAGGTAATCCAGCCATAACCTAAACTGGTTTGAAGCGATAGACCAAAATGTTGTTTGTAGAGAGATGGCAGCCAAGTCACCATGGCATTATTAATCATATAGACGCAGAACCACATGCCCCACAGGGTAAAGGTACGTTTGCGGTAAATGCCTTGGAACAGCTCACGCCAGTCGGTTTTTGCCATACCTTGCGGGTTAATGTCTTTAACCACAGGTTCAGGCAAAGTTTTACCGCTTTTAATCGCACCGTCTTCAAAGCTTTTGACAACTTTATCGGCTTCTTTAAAGCGGCCTTTTGAAGCAAGCCAGCGTGGTGACTCAGGCAAGAAAAACCGTAAAGGAATCACCAGTAACGATGGAACTAGACCCACAATAAACATGACTTTCCAGCCGTAAATTGGCATCAGGAAAAATGCTGCCATGCCTGCAAACATAAGGCCGAGTGGGAATAAAACTTCATAGAGCAAGAAAAACTTACCGCGCTTTTCCGCACCAATAAACTCGTTAATATAGGCACTCGCAACAGGCACTTCGCCCCCTGTTCCTATGCCTTGTAAGAAACGGAAAATTAACAGTGACATTCCGCTCCACGCAAACAGACAAGAAATGTCCATTGCCACAAACAGTAAAATGGTAAAAGACAAGACTTTTAAACGACCGACTTTTTCGGCAAGAGAACCAAAAAAGATGGCACCGACCAGTTGACCGACATAGCCCGCGGCAATGATCGCACCGACATAGGCTGGAGTAAGATGCCATTCGGTAATGAGTTGGGGTAAAGCAAAGGCAATCGCAAGAACAGTATAGGCGTCAAAAAAGGTCGCTATACCAATGGTAATTCGCATAAATTGCAAACGTCCGGTCACAGGAAGCCGTTCGAGTCTTGCAATAATTTCCGCATTTTTTTGATGATGACTAATTGGTTCTACATCCGCTAGATTTGTCATCTCTATCTCCTTATCACTACATTCCTCGTAGTTTTGTTGTTCTATTTCGCACTACCTGTTCACTACAGTTTGCATGCTTTTTATTATTATTTTTAAGTGACATGCCCGATGTTTGGCCTCAGGCAGCGTACAGTAAAAAAAGGCTAGCGTACATGCTAGCCCGAATAGAATTTAAGCAACGGCTTGGGTTAAATCGACCTTGCCAATTCCGGCTTGACGCATCGCATCATGAATTTCTTGCTCAGCACCTTCTGCTAGTGGAAGCAATGGCGAACGCACAGTGGCATGGTCCAAAATTCCGCGAGCAACCAATGCATGTTTAAGTGCTACCGTGCCTTCCATGTGTGAACCACGGTGATAGACATTACGAGTCACTGGTAAAAGTTGGTCGTGAAGTGCACGAGCTTTGGCGTAATCTTTGGCTTTACCTGCCTTAATCATTTCAATTAAAAGCTCAGGGGCAATGTTGCCATAACCAACCAAAGCACCGTCTACATCAAACATGGTGTGAAGCAAATATTCATCGTGGCACGTCAAAATTTGTAAGTCTGGACGTTCACGGCGAATAATCGGAATTTCGACATCCCAGCGACGCATGTTACGCACACCATTTTTCATGGCAAACACGCCTGGTTGTGCAGAAATATCGAGTAGAGTTTCTAGGTCGTAAGTGGCTTTCGTTGCATCTGGATATTGGAATAAAATAGATGGCAAACCACTTTCTTCATAAATCGCTTTATAGCGGTCTTGTGGTGCGCCTTTTTGATAGCCAAAACGCAACCAGCCATGTGAAGGGTAAATTAAACCTGCCGAAGCACCTGCGCTGACTGCACGTTTTGCTTCTTCTGCTGCAACTGAAGTACCTTCGAGCGTAATCCCTGCAATTACCGGAATTTTGTCATCTACCGATTTAACAAAGCTTTCGATGACCTGCATTTGTTCTTTTTGTGACAAGAATGTTCCTTCACCTGCATGTCCAAGAACAACCAAGCCTTTCACACCATCAATACTGCCTAACCATGAACCTAAACGTTGAATTGCATCATGGTCTACTTGTCCGTCACGGGTAAAAGGAGTCACAGGTGCAGGGGTTAATCCACGTAAATCTAAACTCATAATCGTACTTCCTATACAGTGTAATTAAATATTCTCTGGTTCTTAATCTGATTTAAATCGTGTTGTAGAGAACATGATTGGAGTATAGAAATAGGCGAGCTATGTAGGAATTACCAATTCTTGAATTTCAGTTATACTGAAAATGTATAGCTCAAAAGTGCTAGTTTACGATTTAGGAAGAATCGATGAATTATGATTTATGGAAAATATTTTTAGACGCGGTGGAACTCGGTAGCTTAAGCAAAGTTGCGATGCTGCATAACACCAATCAACCACAAATTAGTCGGCAAATGAACGAGCTTGAAGCGCAATGTGGTGGTCGTTTGTTTAACCGAACTGGACGCGGTGTAGAGCTTACCGATTTAGGCCAGCATTTACTTCCTAAAATTCGTTCATGGCTGAACGTGACCGGCCAACTTAATAATGAAATTTTGCACTCGACTGATACACCGATTGGTACGGTTCGTATTGCCAGTTTGCCGTCTACTGCACATCCGTTGTTATCGACTTTGTACAAAGTCCTTCAACAAAAATATCCCTTAATTAAACTGTCGGTGCGTGAAGGGCAAGGCGTGCATTTAGAAAAATGGCTTGAAGATGGCAGTGTCGATTTAGCCATTCTCTATCGGTTTAACCCAACGCCTAAACAGGGTGATGTCTATCTTACCGAAGCCGATACTTACTTGATCGGTTGTGAAGGAGATGTGCTCACTCAGGCAAATGAAGTCGACTTTACAGCAATAAATCAGTTACCGCTGGTCACGTTTTGCAGGCCAAGTAACTGGCGAAACTTTTTAGACCACATGGCTTATGAAAATGGGGTAGAGCTGAATATTGTGTTTGAAGCTGACTCGATTAGTTTACAGACTCATTTGGTTGCCGAATCTGGCATTTATACTATGCTTGGGCCGCAAGCTTTAAAAAAGGCCAGCCAATACACCTCAATTCAAGCAGCAAAAATTATGAGTCCCGAACTGAAGCGTTATATTTCTTTGTCTATTTCTAAACATGGTTATTTAACGCCTGCTTGTAAGGCGGTAATGGAAGAAATTAAAAATTTGGCTCATTTGCTTTAAGGGAAGTGCAACAAAGTAAGGCGGCAATTAATTCAATTTATTAAACAGTGATTTAAGTTTTACTTGAATTATTGCTTGACTTGTTTAAATGATAATTATTATCATTTGTGAGTTCCTTGTTTTGAGTCCAATTGCTGTGAACAAAACTTCTTTGCTTGTAGATCAGTTATATAGAAGTCACCAAAGCTGGCTTCACCAATGGTTGAGACAAAAATTAGGTAATACTGATCAGGCCGCAGATCTGGTTCAGGACACATTTATTAAACTGCTACAAACGCGAGACGAGCTATTTGGCATTAAGGAACCGCGTGCCTATTTAACGTCGATTGCTAAAAACCTGCTCATTGACCAAGTGCGCCGTAAACGCATTGAACAGGCCTATTTAGATGGCTTGAGTCAAATGGAATATATGCTTGAAGCGGTGGCTTCACCCGAAGACCAAATGCAAATTATTCAAGCAATTAACCAGCTTTGTAAAGCACTCGAAGGGGTTTCTGAAAAAGCACAGCAAGCTTTTATTTTGCATTACCTCGAAGGCTATACCCATAAAGAAATTGCGGCACAATTAAATGTGTCGACCAAAATGATTCAAAAATATTTGGCGAGCTGTTTAATTCAGTGCTACCAAAACCGACAAGACATGGACGCTTGCATTTAAATGGCCATGGATAAAAGCAAACATCACCAGCTGGTTGAAGAAGCCGCGCACTGGATTGTTCAACTGAGTTCGGATGATGAAAGCTCACGAAAAACCGCCAAACAAAAATTTGAAGAGTGGAAAAAAACCAGTGAGCAACATCGCCAAGTGGCTGCCGATATTGAGCAATGTATCGGTTCAATTCAAAAACTTTCCCAAACCAGCGGACATAAAAAAGTCACTAAGGTTGCACTTAAAGCTGGCCTAAGCTCAGGTAAAGCCTATAAACATTTGCGGGCAGGAACAGCTTTTGCTGTCGTGTTTGTTGCCATGAGTGGGGCATTATTTTATTTAACCGATACTACAGTGGCCTATGTTACGGCCGATATTCAAGGACAATCGGGGCAGTGGACCACGCAAACCTTGCCAGACGGTTCACGTTTAATTTTACGTGGTAAAAGCGCAGTCAATCTTGATTTTAAAACCAACCAGCGAGTGGTCGAGTTGGTGCAAGGTCAAATTTATGTCGATGTTGCCAAAGATAAGACCAAACCCTTTTTGGTCAAAACCAGTCATGGACAAATTCAGGCACTCGGCACAGCTTTTAGCGTTAGTTATGACCCTTCGGCAACCGAACTCAACATGTTGCACTCAAAGGTAAAAGTAGAAGCGACGCAGGTTAAAACGACCCAATTGCATGCCACTCGTCAGGCCATTGTTGAAGCAGGGCAAGCCATTAAAATGGACCAAAACGGCGTGCAAAAACTGCCTGCACTGAATGTTTATAACGAACAACAAAAATGGCAAAAGCATCAGCTTATGGTAGAAAACCTGCCGCTGAATCAGGTGTTACAAGAACTAGACTGTAACTACAAAGGCAAAATTATTTTTAAGGATGCGGCGCTGCAACATGTGCGGGTCAATGCTGTGTTGCCTTTAGACCAAACCACAGAATCGCTTAAGCTTTTGGCTACGGTTTTTCCAGACCTGAAAATTAAGCAAATCACCCCGTTTGTGGTCATGGTTTCTTTAAAATAATAAAAAATTAAATTTATTTTCAATTTTAGGTTCCACTTTTTTGAAAGTCGTTCGTCATAGTAAGTAGAAGCAATAAATATGGATCATTTTAATTAGTTGTATTGAATGATTCTTATTACGATTTACTGGGGCGGGCAAATGAAAAAAGCGGGAACGGGGCAAAAGTGGAATCGATCGATTTTTCGATTTTCAACACTGGCGTTTGCCATACATGCTGTGTCGATGGGTGGGCTTGTTGCGCTGCCTATGCAGCAGGCCTATGCACAAACAGCCGAAGTTAAAAGCTATAACATTCCTGCGGGCCGTCTTGCTAACGTACTGAATCAGTTTGCCGAACAATCGGGTACTTCAATTGCAATGGATGCCCAGCAACTCCAAGGGTTGCATAGCCTAGGTTTAAAAGGCAATTTTGCTGTCGAGCAAGGTTTTGAGCAGCTTTTAAAATCAACTGAATTTAATGCTGTAAAAGTTGGGCAGGGCTACACACTCAGCAAAAAATCTACGCCTCGGGTCACTTCATCTAAAGTTCAGGCCGCTAGCCTGCCGCCAAGTAGTGCCGTAATTGAAGAAGATGCATCGGTACGACTCACGCCAATTGTAGTGTACGGCAAAGAAGACCGTGACACAGAAGGCTATAACAAAGTTTATGACGCAAACCGCTCTTCGGTCTATGCGGGTAAAGACTATGTCGAACGCTTTAAAGGAACCAACCCTGCCGATGTTTTACAAGGCATGGTGGGAGTCTATAGCGGCGATGCCCGCAATAGTGGGGCACTCGACCCAAGTGTACGTGGTGTGCAGGGTGTTGGCCGTGTGCCTTTAACCATTGATGGCACTGAACAGTCAATTGCCGTATGGCGTGGTTACAACGGGGTAAACAACCGAAACTATATTGACCCCAATCTCATTGCTGGTATTGAAGTCATTAAAGGTCCGTCTTTAGAGCGCAATACCACGACTTCTGTTGGCGGTGGTGTGGTGGTCAAAACGCTAGAGGCCGATGACATTGTTCGTCCGGGTAAATCTTTTGGTGCAGAGTTAAAGGTAGAAGGCTCAACCAACTCAATCGATCCGTCTTTGCCAGACATGAGCAAAGTGGGTCAAAACTACGATGACACAACGCCTTGGATCGACATGAACGGGGCCAAATATGACCCCGATATTTATAAAAAGAACCGTACCAGAAGTGACAACTCTAATTTTTCGGGCGATGACTTGGCGGGCCGACTGGCAATTGCCACCAAGCAAGATAAATTCGATTTACTGGCAGTTTATGCGGTACGTGAGCGCGGTAACTATTTTTCGGGGACACATGGCGCGGGCTACTATAAACGAGCGACGCCAGACAGTAGCCTCGACTTTATTCCTTACTTTGCCTATGCCTATCAACCAGGCGATGAAGTTCCCAACACTTCAAGTCATATGGAGTCGTGGTTATTAAAAGGGACCTATCGCCCAACCGATCACCAGACTCTTAAACTGACTTACCGAGATACCAAAAATATTTTTGGTGAAATTATGCCGTCTCGGATTGTGTGGGGCATTACGCCTGACTTGGGTGTTCCGCAGTGGCCTTTAAGCAATATTCACTCTAAAGCCTATAGCCTCGAATATAAATTTAAGCCTGAGAATAATCGCTGGATTGATTTCTATGCCAACATTTGGCAAACCGACACCGAAAGCCAGACATACACACGTGGTGGATGGCCAACCACAATCGACTTTCGAGATAACACTATTATTAACACGGCGATAAGCCATTCTGACAATACGCGTAAAGGCATTACGGTCAGTAATAAAACCCGTTTGTTAGACCAGCTTGATTTGACGCTCGGTGGAAGTTTCTTAAAAGAAAAACTGACGTCTGACGATGTGTATGGTGAATTTGGCCCAAGTTATTCGCTCTATCAGGCATTACCACGGGCAGGGCGCCGTGAGGAAAAAACCTTCGACTTTAACTTTAATTATAGACCGCTGTCTTGGTTAAGTTTTGATGCGGGCATGCGTTATCGCTCGTATTGGGCTGTTGATGACTTTTTAAATAAGTCTTTGCAGAGCGAGATTGACCCGAATTTAAATCCGCTATTTACCAAAAAAAGTAGGCTTAAAGAATATACCTTTGAATATCAGACCATGCCCGAGAGTTACACCTCAACTCAGCAGCGTTTAATCAATGTTTTAAAACAGCGCTATGCCACAAAAAATCCTGAATGGGATGGGCAGCTCGATACCGTGCCTGCATCAGAGAGCACTTTGTACAACATGATCTGGTCACAGAAAAATACGCTGAGCTGGAAAGCTGATGCCAACGGGCAATTGTCGCTTGCCGATAATCCTTTAAACCAGCTCAATGCCTCTGGACAAAAGTACGTCGTAACTGGCGGGAACTTTATGTCAGTGGTCGACCAAGTTCCGGTTGAGTCTGCCGACAAAGTTAAAGATAGCGGCTGGGCACCGCAGTTAGGTGCCTCAATTCATCTCACGCCAAACAGCAGAATCTATGCACGCTATGCGGAGGAATATCGCTTACCAAGTTTGTTTGAAAGCACCGTCGGTTTTTCTGCCATGTTGCCATATCAAGCAATCAAACCTGAACATGCTTTTAACTACGAAGTGGGTTATGTCTATGACATGCGTGACTGGTTCAGCACAGCACGTAATGCTGACATTAAACTCGCCTATTACTACAACAAAACCAAAAATGTGATTGAGCGTGACCAAAACCTTATTTTTACCAATATGGATGAACAGAAACTGTCAGGTCTAGAGCTACAAAGCCGTTTTGATAATGGTGGTTTCTTCACAGACTTAAGCGTGGCCTATAACTTAAAAAATGAAGTGTGTGACACCAATAGTGCCATTAACAAAATGATTTTAGGCGGCACGGTTCAAACCGAGCAGGGTCTTGAGTTCCGTGAACCGTATCAGCGCTGTGTTGATGACGGTTTCCCAAATGGTTATTTAGTGACAATGGCCACACCTGAACTGAGTTTTCACGGTTTGCTTGGCGCCCGCTTTTTTGATGAAAAGTTAGAGCTCGGTGCACGTGCAACATTCTATAAAGCTTATGAAAGTCCGCTACGCAAAAACAATGATGCTAGCGTCAATAAAGGCTATTACCTCAATGTGCCTTTGGCTTGGGACGACACATGGATTTTTGATGCCTATGCACGTTATCAGGTCGATGACTACAACACGGTTGAGTTTGTCGGCAGTAATCTTTCTAACCAGTTTTATATCGATCCTTTAACCCGTAGCGCCATGGCCGCACCCGGCCGAACGATGAAAATTAGTTGGACCACCAAATTTTAAACAGAATTTGATTCCCTCACACATACATAAAAGGGGAGTCAGGTAACAGTAAATAATAATGATGAATGATTATTATTTACAAAAAGTCCGAGTAGGTTTGCAGCTGGGCCTACTCAATAAACTAAAAAATAGCGAAATCGTTATTTTAAATTAAACAATAACTTAGTTCTAAAAAGATGGAGTAACAACAAATGAAAATCTCTCAATTGTTCTTGGGTCTAGTTGCTTGTTCAACTGCATTTGCTTATGCAGGGATTGATGGTATTTCGAGTAATGAAAGTAACATCAAAATCGGTGCTGCTGCCAATGCAAGCCATCCGGGTGGTGTAGCAGCGGTATCGGTTCAAGCTGCGGGTGCGCCATATAACGCTTTTACAGGTTTTAGTTCGTTAAAAGGTTTGGCTCAGGCTTTCGCTGCTCAGGGAACGAGTAACACCAATGTAACGGTTGGCAGCAAAACCTTTAATATTTCGCATATTCCAGTGTCTGCAATGCCACCTTCACACAGTGCATTAGGTAATTTTAACTTTGGTCAGGTCGGTACGCAGGAAGTCTATTTTGGTGAATGGTGGAAAGCGGGCGACACGTCGGCAAGCGCGAGCCATACCGTTTACTACGCGGGTGATAACACCAATACCACTGTTCCAACCGCGGGTACTGCAACCTATACCGTTGCAGGAATTAACGGCTCTGGAAGCAATCTGTTAAGTGGTACGTTCACGGCAAATTATGGCGCGGGCACACTCCAAGGGACGCTTACAGGAACAGGTACGGCTGTTTCATCATTAAGTCTAGATGGTGTGGCATTTAACCCGGGTACTGCTGCATTTGCAGGTTTGGCAACGGCTAACGGTACGGCTGGTGTCGACAACTCTGGTGTGGTTCAAGGTCAATTCTTCGGTGCAAATGCTTCGGCTTTAGCGGGTATTGCCCAGTTTGATAACGTGTCTTACAACACTGCATTTGGCGGTGCTAAAAATTAATGAATGCAAAAGGAATCTACACACGTAGGTTCCTTTTGTTTTTTTGGATTTTGCTTGGTTGCTTCAGGTTTATTGTTTTATGAAACGAATGCTTTTGTGTTGTCTGACTTTGTTGAGTTGTCCATTTTTATATGCCGACGAAGACACACAGCTTCGTCTTAATCAAAGTTTGGACCAAACGCTTTTACAAGAACAGCGCCAGTTTCACGAACAGGGAACCATTCGTAGTACCGAGCAATTACCAAAACTTCAAATTAATGGACAAGAATATAGTGTTGAACAAAACCAGAATGATCTTGCCAAGGCGTTATATTTGGCAGTCATGCAAAAACAGTGGCTCAAAGCCACGGTTTATTTAGAGCATTATAAGAAATATGTTGGCTACGATCGGGCTTTAACCGACTTTGCCGAAGGGGCAGTTGCACGTTCTCAGGGTCAACTGAAATTGGCTGAACAAAAATTTCAAAGCAGCCTAAAACAACAACCTCATAATTTAATTTGTGAACTTGAGTTAGCGCGCGTGCTGTTTGAACAACAGAAGAATAAGGAAGCAGCACGCCTTTTTATTTCCATTCAAGACAAACTTAAACAAAGTGACCCTGCGGTAATCCCGTCTGGAGTTTTAACAACAGTGAATACTTTTGTTCAGGCACTAAAAAAACGAGACTCTTGGCAAGGCTCGGTTTCAGCTGGCTACACCTATGTTAGTAATTTAAATAGTTCATCTGAACAGAGCAAAACATGGACGCTTTATGGCAAAGATAGTAATGGTAATATTATCCCAATTGAGCAAGTCACCCGTGGAACTCCAAAAGCCGAATCGGCAACGGGTTTAGATTACGAAGCCAGTCTGATTAAACGCTATGCGATAGAGGGTCATCATGGCGTGGCTTTACGTGCGTTGGCTTTTGGACAGTCCTATAACGACCACGCGGCATTTAATGAATCTACTATTAACATTAATGCAGGCTATAGCTACTTTGACTTAAAAAATCAAATTGGGGTGAGTCCGCTTTTTGAACATAAACGTTATGGCAATGATGGTCTTTACAATGCGTGGGGTGCACGTGCTGAGTGGATGCATTTTATCTCGGCCGATAAAGCCTTTAAGCTAGAAGCTGAGAGTAAAGATTTAAATTATCAGAAATATAAAACCCTAGATGGGGTAGAAAGCTCAGCTTTTGCTACTTTCTGGAAGATTTTTCCAGACCAGTGGACTTTTTTTGGTGGTTTAGATGTGCTCGACCATTCGACCCAAGAAAAATATATGGCTGCATACCAGCAGCAAGGTGTGCGGTTGGGCTTAAGCAAATCTTGGAGCACAGGATTTAACACCACTTTGTTAAGTTCTTACCGTTGGCGTCAGTTTGATAAATATGCAGAAACTTTCTTGGCCCGCCGCCATGATTTTGAGCAGAACTATACCTTTGTTGTACAAATGCCGCGCTTTGAGTTTTATGGCATGACCCCAAATTTAACCTATCGCTATAACCATAATAAAAGCAATGTCGATTGGCTCTATTCCTACGATAAACACAACATTAGCCTCAAGCTTGAGCATCGTTTTTAGGGAATAAGCCATGAAATCAAAATCTTTATTCCCTACATACAAACCGATGGTTAAGTTGCCTTTACTACAAGGTCCGAAGCATTTTTATAAGTGCTTAACCGTAGCTGTTGTGATTGGTTTGCATTTGCTTGTTGTCTGGATGCTGAGCCATTTAATTGAACCCTATACTTTTGCGACATCACCAAAAGTAGATGCCTTAAAAGTAAGTTTTGTGTCGCTGGCACCTGCTAAAAAGCCATCACCTGACCAGACTGAAAGTAAGCTTATCGAAAAAAGTTTAGCGCCGAAATCTACGTTAAATAGTTCGGTATCTTATGCACCCGATCAGCTCAAAAACTCACCTACAAATGTTCAAACATTAGCGTCAAAAACTGCCTCTAAAGAGGTGATGCAAAATAATTTAAGTGATAAACAGCAAGCACAATCAAAAACGAGTTTAAACAATTTAGCTTCGTCTCAAGCAGCGCAGCCTACAGAAAGGCGAGCGGCTCATACAGATACACAACTCAGTTCGACTGACCTTGAACAACCGCAAAGAGAGCACTTGCTAGAAAACACCAGCAGCACAACCAAAAGCGGTGGCGTCAAAACATCTGCAACGCAGCAAGAATATTCCAAAGCACCTAGCACTCAAGTTGAATACGATGACGTTGTTCAGGTGAGTAGTGTGGACGTGCTGAGTTTTGGCGGGCTTGACTATGACGACCGCGAGTTAAAACAACAAAATCGTTTGGTTGAGGTGCGTATTCGCATTAATGAAAAAGGGCAGCCGATTGACATTCAATTACGTCAAAGCTCGGGCATTGCCAGCCTTGATGAACGGGTCATGCAAGCTGCACGTAAATCCAGATTTAAACTCCACAAAATTAACGGTCGCGCCGTGACCATTGTTGTGGATTTTCCAGTCCAACTCAAACTCAATCGGGGCCGTTAACCGATGAGCGATATCCATTTGCAGGAGAAAGATGATGAACTCATCTACAGAACAAATCATGAGTAACAGCTTGTCTTTACGTTTGAAACAAGAAACCGCTGCTGAACATGAACGTATGCATCAATTAATGTCGCAAGCAAAGGTGTTTTCAAGTAAAGAAAAATACGCACAATTTACGTTGTCTCAATATTACTTTCAGCGCGAAATTGAACATCTTTTTGAAAAAGAGGGTGTAGCAGAACTGATTCCGGACCTTGATATTCGTGGCCGCTCAAAACAAGCACTTGCCGATTTAAATGATTTAGGTATTCAACCCAATGGACAGCAATTACAGAGTGAAAACGTACAGCTACCCGAAGCTTTAGGCTGGATTTATGTATCTGAAGGTTCAACCTTAGGAGCAGCATTTTTATTTAAAGAGGCCCAAAAACATTTAGGGTTTTCTGAAACGTTTGCTGCGCGTAATTTGGCTGCCTATCCCGAAGGGCGCGCTAAAGTCTGGAAACGTTTTGTGCAAGCACTCGACGAAACAGGTTTCGACCGGACCCAGCAAGATCGTGTTGTACAAGGTGCTTTAGATGCCTTTGGATATTTTGGTCAGGCGCTTGATCAGCTTGATGAATTGAAATAATAAAAAGTGGATAAGGCTACCCGGTATGAACAAACTCAATCAAGTAGATGTGATCGTAAAGCATAAGCAGTCGTTAGTACCAGCTCAACCAGTCAGTAAGCTTGCCCGTTCTGTTTGGGCGCGTTGGGTGTTTATTGGTTTGGCTTGGTTGTGTATCGCGCTTGGTATATTGGGTATTTTTATTCCGGGTTTACCCACGGTTGATTTTATAATTTTGGCTGTTTTCTTTGCGGCTCGAGGCTCTGAAAAACTTCATCAATGGTTTCGAAATCATCGTTATATTGGTCCACTCATTCGCGAGTGGCAAGAACATCGCCGCATTCCTAAAAAGGCAAAATATATTTCTACAGTAAGTATGAGTTTGGCGGCTGTTCTTATGATTTGGACCATTCCACATCCGTGGTTTGTCTATCCGGCAATTTTATGTATGGCTGGGGTATTAATTTGGATGTGGTTAAAAAATTGAAGATTTAAGATTGGCACTGTTGCATAGTACGCTTCATGGTTTTCACAAAATCACGTGGTACTTCGGGGCTTTGCAAACTTAAGCTTCCAAGTTTAAGCATCAGTTTAGGGGAATATTGACGTTCTAAGCGGTGATAAATACATGTACAACTTGCACGGCTATGACCTGCTGCCATACATTTTAAATAGAAATCACGTTGAGCATTATTCTTCTGACCTGCAAAGGCAATAGATGCAAATAATAATCCGCCTAGAAAAACTGAATAATTATAAAATGACATATATCTACTCGTGATTGTTTTTTTCATTATCCATATTTTGGCATAACTTTTTCAGGTTCAAAATCAGTTGATATCAACTTGCGGCTTCATCATAGTTAGAACTGTTTTAGAGGTCAAATTGATTTGAAGATGATCACTGTTTTTATTGTCTTTAAAATAGAGAATTTTGATTGTTGCTATTTTAAAGACAGTGTTACGACATTACACACCCTATTTTTTTACATCATTTTTTGCTTTCATAAACGTTTAAGCATTATTCATTTTTAAATCATTTATATAGAAATTAATTGCTTTAAGATTTTAATTTAACAGGATATTTTTTATGCCAGATACCCCAATTAAAAAAGAGACAGAAAGTACATGGGCAATATGTCGAGATCCTGTTTTACTAACTATGGTTGGTGGGGCGATTGATACCATTAGCTTTATTGCGTTGTTTGGTTTCTTTACCGCGCATGTTACTGGAAACTTAGTGTTGGCAGGGGCGGCATGGGTTAAAGGAGGCGCGGGAATATGGATTAAGCTCGCAGCTATTCCGCTATTTATTTTGACTGTAGTGATTACCAAGCTTTTGATTGACCGTAGTCAGGTGAAGCATAAAACGCTGTCTTATTTATTTTTGTTTGAAGCTCTCTTTCTATGTGCTTTTATGGTTGCGGGGCTTTATTTTGAACCTTTTAAAAATCCAGATGCCATTACAGTCGCACTAACAGGTGGGCTGGGTTTAATTGCCTTAGCTATTCGTAATACTTCAAGCAAAACCCTCATTAAAAATATTAGCCCAAGTACCATGATGACGGGCAATACCACGCAGCTCGGTATTGATATTGCTAATTTGCTTAAAAACAATAATGCAGCCAATCGGGCAAGTTTTCTAAAAAGCGCCAGTATTGTGATTGGGTTTGTGATTGGTGCTTTCTTGGGAGCGATACTCTATGTCTATTTTGATTTTTGGAGTGTAGCGCCGTTTATCTTACCAATTTTGTATTTCTCTTATTTAGCTTCACAGCAAAAGTTCAACCAAGCTTGATTAGAAAAAATAACAAAAAAGCCTGAATTAAAATGAGTTCAGGCTTTTTTTCGCAATAAAGGAAAATGGAAGCTGAGCTAAAATTGTTCGTTCATCGCTTTACAGGCATAATGACCTGATGGGGAATACATTCGATTAAGGAATGCAGAATGACAAAGTCTTACCATTATTCAATGATAACAATAATGGCTTTGCTCAGTGGCTGTCAGGTCATTAATTTAAAAGAAAGTAATTTAAGTAATGCTTTAAAAAGTAAGAATGAAAGTATTCTGACTGACGGCACCTTAAGTCATCAAACTCAAAACTTGCTGTATTTAGTTAAAAAAAATGAAAAATCTTGTCTGCAAAATTTTGATGATTGTTTAAATAAAATTCAAAGCCTGTCTGAAAATAGCAGCCGAGAAGAACGCTATGCTGCGCTGAGTGAAATATACTTAGCCAAGGCTTTAGGTGTTGGGCGTAGCAGCCAGTGTAATGCCATCAATAAAAGTAATAGTTGCATTGAGCAAGAGTTAGCTTTGTTCGATAAAAGCTTGCGCTATAGTTACGTTTATTTATTTGACTCTGAAGAGTCGCCGTTCGATCGAGTGTTTGATCATCGCCAAAATCAGGTGCGTATTTTTTATAACGTCGCTTTGTCAAAATTGATGACGACTTATTTTAATCATTTAAATACGCATCGTTTTCCACCTCTGCTGAAAGCAGATGGGCATGAGTACCACGTCAATTTTGACCATGCTGTAGATGTACAAAAAATTGAAGTCGATACCTTTCGCTCCAGCTATAACATGAACTTTTCTGGTTTTAATACCGTTAACCGGAAGGATGGCTTAGGGGCAGAATTTATTGTTGGGCGTAAAGAAAATGATGTAAATCATGGTTTCATTTTAGATCCTGATGCTTTTTATGCTCATCAGAATAATCCTAATATTCACTTACCACGCTTCTTTCCCGTTACGGCTATTGCTTACCCTAAACAAAAGGCCACAGCCGATCAGGTGATTGCTGGAGCAGAGTTAGAAATTGCGATGTTCGATCCATATCGACAAAGTCGTGTAAAAGTTGAAGGTGTGGACTATCCGCTCACTGCAAACTATTCGGCGCCTTATGGACTTTGGCTATCGAAATATAATTTAGGTGCAGCAGGCTATTGGTCTTTGATTAATAAAGAATCCAATTTAATCATGCCGCATTTATATATGCTGGAACCCTTTAACCCGAATAAGAAAATCATTGTGTTTGTTCATGGCTTGGCGAGTAGCCCAGAGGCTTGGGTGAGTCTAACCAATGACATTATGGGCGATGCCGAATTAAGGAATAATTATCAAGTTTGGCAAGTGTTTTATTCTACCAATATGCCCATTTTTGAAAGTCGTTTTCAGATTTATTCATTGCTGAATCAAGCTTTTCAAAACATTGCTAAAGACAGCTATGCTGCGCACGATGCAGTGTTGGTTGGGCATAGTATGGGCGGAGTGATTAGCCGTTTATTAGTAAGCGATGCCGATGTTTCAGGGCAAGCCATGCAAAAAATGAATGAAGCACAGTTAAATCGTTTAAAAGAAAACCCAGTGATTCAAGAGCGTTTTCAGTTCAAAGCTTTGCCTTATTTTAAGCGAGTTGTTTTTGTTTCGGCGCCGCATCATGGTACAGATTACGCTGACCGATGGTTTACCCAAATTGCCCGCCGTGTTATTCGTTTGCCCGCCGATTTCTTTATTGCGGTCGAAATGAGAGATGAAAAAAATACGAAACTCAGAAAAGGTTTAATTGAAAATGGAGCGAGTAATTTAAGTCGTTCTTCCAACTTTATGCAGCTTACGCAAGCCATTCAACCATCGTCTAACGTGGTCTATCACTCGATTATGGGCAATATTAATGGGACGACTGATAAGTTAAAAAGCAGTGATGGTATTGTGCCGTATCAAAGTTCACATTTAGGTGGTGAGCAATCGGAACTGATTATTAAAGGTGGGCATTCTATTCAAACCAGCCCAGAAGCGATTTTAGAATTACGCCGTATTTTACGGTTGCATCTTAAGCAGTCACAGCCTTCAAAATAGAATTTTTGTTTTTAGACAACCACTGCTGAAATGGGGCAGCAGTGGTTGAAATGATTAATTAAGCTGATTTTGTTTGAGCGATTTTTTATGCTCAAAGTAGCTGATTGAAAAAATAACCAAACCGACTAAATACAAGACTACAGACAGGAGTAATAAATCTAATCCTGCTGCATAGAGTAACCAAAGCGCATAAATGGAAGCGACACTTGCAATGGCAATATGCGGTGTGCGTTTATGGCGAATGGATTCTTTAAGATAAAAAGCCGACACCAGAAAATAAGGCAGCAAAATCATTACCGATGAAATCAATAAAAGCTGGGTATAGTTTTTATTGAAAAAATACACGGCAATCAATGCGCCTTGCACGACCAGAGTGGTAAGCCAAAGCGATGAAATCGGCACATTGTTCTGATTATTCTTTAAAAATAATTTCGGGAATGCGCCATTTTTTGCGGCTAAATATGGAATTTCAGTTGCAAATAAAGTCCAGCTTAAATAAGACGAAGAAACTGAAATAATAAGCCCGATGGTAATAACAATAGTGCCCGGCAAACCGATGAGCTGCTGTAAAATGGTCGCCATTGATGGGTTATGCATGCCTGCAAGCGCTTCACGGCTTACTACGCCATAGGCCAAAACTGTGACCATCACATAAAAACTTAACGCAAGTAACACACCCAAAATGGTGGCTTTACCAATGTCATAACGGTTTTTTGCACGCGATGATAAAACCACAGCACCTTCAATACCGGTAAATACCCAAAGGGTAATTAGCATCAAGTCTTTCACTTGCTGCCAAAGTGGAACTTTTAAAGAGAAGTCATTTAAGTTGAGTTTGAATAAATCAAACTTAAAGGCAATAAAGGTAAAGAAGATGAAAACCACCATTGGAATGATTTTGGCGATGGTCGCCAGTAAATTCACAATTGCCGCTTCTTTAATGCCTCGACTCACCAACCAGTGTACCAGCCATACAAAAATGCTTGAGCCAATCAGTGAATAGAGCGTATTACCTTCACCAAAAATAATATGGTCTTTGCTGTCGGTAAACATGCCAACACCCGAAAAGGCAATCACGACATAACCGACAATACCAATGGTGGTACATAACCAATAGCCCCAAGCAGAGCAAAACCCAATCAGGTCACCAAAACCTTCACGCGCATAGTTATAAATACCACCGTCTAGATCTGGTCGTTGGCGAGTTAAATGTAATAGCGTGAGGGCTAAGAAAATAATGCCGACTCCGGTAATGAGCCATGCAACAAGAAGGGCAGAGCCGTTGGCAACCTGAGCCATATTTTGGGGTAGGCTAAATACGCCTGACCCCACCATAGAACTAAAGACCAGCGCTGTAAGAGACAATAATCCAATTTTGGCAGCAGACATGGTATTTATTCTTTAAAAAATTGAGAAAGTTCAGCAATGTGTTCTGGACCAATACCACAGCAACCGCCCACTAAACTTGCACCTGCTTGCTGCCACTGTTTGGCAAAGCCAAGATAAGCAGGAGCATCTAAGTCTTTACGAACTTCATCAAGCCCATCGTTGGCAGTTGCGCTGCTATCTTGAGGTGGAAATGCATTGGCATAGGCACCAATTTTTACAGACTCTGGAATGAGTCCTTTAATTTCATTGATGGCTTGCAAGATCACTTCAGGCTGGCAGCAGTTAAACAACACTGCTTTTGCATTTGACTGTTTTATAAAATCAGCCACTTGTTGCATGTTTTCGCCTGAACGGAGTAGGGCTTGCTCTTGTTTAATTTCGTCTTGAAGCGTAAACGACACCCAATAGTCCTTACCATCTTTTGGTAATAAGGCATGCACTGTTTCGACTTCTTTTAAGCACGATTGAGTTTCTGCTAACCAGAAATCTACCTCTGGTGCCAATGTATTAATGATGGGTTCAGCAAGGTCTTTAGCCTGCTCAGCTTGAAAAAGGTCTGCACGGTAAGAACCAAATAAAGGAGGTAAGCAGCCTGCAATTTTGACATTTTTGCCGCTTTCTTTAACTGCATTTTTTGCCTGTTCGATCGCAACTTGAATTAAACGAATGCCGTCAGTTTCAAAGCGTTCTTGTCCAATGTGAAAGGGTACAACAGCATAGTTATTGGTAGTAATGACTTCTGAACCAGCGTTGATAAAATCCAGATGTACTTCTTTAACTGTTTCAGGCGCTTCAATGAGTGCAAGCGCAGACCATTCTGGTTGACGAAATGGAGCACCACGACGAGCCAATTCACGGCCTAAACCGCCATCTAAAATTTTCATAAATTACAACATAAAGGGAGAAAAAATATTTAAGTAATCTAGCGTGTAGAGGGGGTGTATTCAATCGCTAATATGCTCGATATATTTCTAAATAAATTAGATTGTTATGAATATTTTTTCTTAAAAGGAATTCTGTATATGATGTTCAGTTTTACTGATGAACTTCATGTGAAAAAGAAGACTTATTTATATACAGCTATAGACTAAAAAACAAGCTTAAAGTGCGCCATATTGTTGCCAATTTTCCCCAGTGTGCTGAGTTTTATAATAGGCTTTAAGTTGCTCAAGCTGCATAAAATGTATGCCAGACCAAATCAATAAGCTGATTAATATTAAAGCTTTATATAGGCTTCGAATGTTTTTTAAGTGAGTGAACGCCAATGACACAAAAAACAGAGCAGGTAAAAATATAAAGAATTGAATAGGAGAGAAAAATAAATGAGCCGTGCTGAAATATAGCGCTCCAGCACTAATTAGCAGATTTAAAACAGAACATAGCTTTTGATATTTACCGAGCTTAAATGCATAAGCATTGATGGCAAGTAACACGGCTGAGCTGATATAAATCGCCGTACCGCCAATCATCCACATATAAAAACCGCTTAACAAAAGATAAGCCAGTAGCAAGATAAGCACGAGCTTAAAACAAAATGAAAAGAGGCGGGATGATGAGTTTAAAGGCGTCATAGCTAATCTAAATATCTCAACTGAGGTCTTAAAAAACAAAAGGACGAATCGAAATTCATCCTTTTGGAATTTTACTTATACATCATCAAACTTAGTTTGCTTTTGCAACAGGGGCAGCAGCAGTTTCATCGTTTGCGGCTTTGAACGGAGATGTATAGTTCAAGCCAAGTGTAGAACTTGTGTACTGACGAACTTTGTCGAGTAATACAGGATCTTTGCTTAGGTCTTGTTTATAAGAAACAACAATTTCATGAAGCTTCTGATTCCATTTACCTTCAGTTTGCTCAGGGAAAGCTTTTTCAAGCAAGTTAAGCATGATGTACGGAGAAGTCGAAGCACCCGGAGACGCACCTAACAATGCAGTTACAGCACCATCTTTAGACGCAAAGATTTCTGTACCGAATTGAAGTGTAGCTGGTTTACCCGGTTCTTTTTTGATGATCTGAACACGTTGACCACCTTGGCTTAAACGCCAGTCTTCAGCTTTCGCATCTGGGTAGTACTTACGAAGTTCATTTAGACGGTCTTCATCTGACATCATCACTTGGCTAACCAAGTATTTAACAAGATCAAGATTTTCCAAACCAACAGTGGTCATTGGTAAAACGTTGTTTTTGTTGGTTGATGCAAGTAAATCAAGCTGAGAACCGTTTTTCAGGAACTTGTTTGAATACGTAGCAAATGGTCCAAACAATACATATTTTTTACCGTCGATATAACGCGTATCAATATGTGGCACAGACATTGGAGGCGCACCAAGTTCAGCACGGCCATAAACTTTTGCTGTGTGTTCTGCAGTAATTTTTGGGTTGTCCGTAATTAAGAACTCACCACCGACAGGGAAGCCAGCATATTGTTTCGCTTCTGGTAAACCAGTAAGTTGCAATAATTTAACTGCTGCACCACCTGCACCAATAAATACAAAACGCGTTTTAACGTGATCTACTTTACCAGTTTTCAAATTTTTGAAAGACACAGTCCAAGTTTTGTCATCATTTTGGCTGATGCCAGTCACTTCGGTTGAAGTCTGTAATTTGAAATTAGGGTTTTGGTCTAAACGATTCACTAATTGTTTAGTGATAGAACCATAGTTTACGTCAGAGCCAACATCCATACGGGTCGCTGCAACTTTTTGACTAGGGTCACGATCGTTCATCACTAAAGGCGCCCATTGTTTAATAACAGCTGGGTCTTCAGTAAATTTCATACCTTTGAACAACGGGCTTTGAATCATTGCAGCATAACGTTTTTCTAAGAATTGAACGTTATCGCCCCAAACGAAAGCAATGTGCGGAACTGGGTTAATGAATGATTTAGGTTCAGCTAAAACGCCTTGTTTTACCTGATATGACCAAAACTGTTTAGCAACTTCAAATTGAGAAGCAACTTTTTCAGCTTTGACAATTTCCATCTTACCGTTTTTCTCTTCGGTATAGTTCATTTCCATAAAGCCAGAGTGGCCTGTTCCGGCATTGTTAAAGCCGTTTGAACTTTCTTGAGCAACTTGGTCAAGACGTTCATACATACGAATTTGCCAGTTTGGTTCAAGCTCAGTGAAATAAGTACCGAGAGTGGCACTCATGATGCCGCCGCCAACAAGAACAGCATCAACAACTGGCTCATCTTTTGCAGTTTGAACTTGCTTTGACGTCGTCGGTCTAAACAAGAAAATAATACCTGCAATTAAAATAAGAATGATTAATACCAGAAGGTATTTCAAAAACTTTTTCATGTAAGGGGGACCTTAAAATAAGTTATTTGAGTCACTTAAGGTGTGAGGAAACCTAGACAGCGTATCCAGACAAAATGGATATAAATGCGAAGTAAATTCTCAAAATCAGAGAACTTATAAAAAAATAAAATTACTTGGGATTATCGCAAACACTCTATATTTTAGACTAATTTTGCATTGACAAGACAATTTTTATAATAAATGGGGTTCATCAAAATCATAAATATGATTTATATTTGATCAAATTAGGCTTTAATAAGATAATTTTCAATTATTTTTTTAATTTAACTATTTGAAAAATAGTTAATAAATTTTATTTGATTAAAGTTGAATCATTTGAAGAATATACGTATATAAAGATAGATGATTTTTTGTTTCATGCCATATTGATGTAAAACAGCTTTTTTGAATAGTTTATTTTCTGTCATACATCGTTCTTATTAATGATTGGATTATAAATATTAAATTAAGGGTATATTTCTGCATAAGAAATATACCCTTTAAGATTTTATGAGGCTACATAGAAAGGTGCAGTTGAACGTGGTAATGCTTCACGTCCACGAATTTGATCTGCAATTTTCTCGGCAATCATAATGGTGGTTGCATTTAAGTTACCGGTAATAATAAGCGGCATGATCGAGGCATCAACCACACGTAAGCTTTGCATACCATGGACTCGGCCTTGACCATCCACGACAGCCATTTCATCTTCACCCATCTTACAGCTACAAGACGGATGATAAGCCGTTTCTGCATGGTTACGAACAAAGTCATCAAGCTCTGCATCGGTTTGCAAATGTTTGCCCGGACTAATTTCTTCACCACGATATGGATCAAGAGCAGGTTGCTGCATGATTTCTCGGGTGATACGAATCGCATCACGGAACTCACGCCAGTCTTGTTCACTAGACATGTAGTTAAACAAGATACTTGGATGCTCAAACGGATCTTTTGATTTAAGTCTAATACGGCCACGTGAAGGTGAGCGCATTGAACCAACGTGTGCCTGAAAACCATGCTCTTTCACTGCATTACTACCATTGTAGTTAATAGCAACTGGCAAGAAATGGTACTGAATGTTTGGCCATTTGAACTCATCTGAACTACGGATAAATCCGCCTGCTTCAAACTGGTTACTTGCGCCAATACCTGTACCGTTAAATAACCACTCTGCACCAATCGCAGGTTGGTTATACCATTTCAAGGCAGGGTATAAAGAAACGGGTTGCTTACATTTATATTGTAGGTACATTTCCAAGTGGTCTTGCAGGTTTTCACCTACACCTGGCAAATCATGAACGACATCAATGTCCATTGATTTTAAGAAGGTACTTTCACCCACACCAGAGCGCTGTAAAATTTGTGGAGAAGCAATTGCACCTGCACACAGTAAGACTTCGCGTTTAACTAAGGCGCGTTGCAAATTGTTTTGGTCAGCCCCGATAATGTACTCAACACCCACGGCTTGTTTTTGATTAAACAAGATTTTATTGGTCGTTGCATGAGTCAAAATAGTGAGGTTAGGACGGCCTTTTGCCATATCCAGATAACCACGTGCGGTACTTGAACGGCGACCTTTAGGCGTTACCGTACGGTCCATTGGACCAAAACCTTCTTGCTGGTAACCATTTAAGTCATCGGTACGCGGGTAACCTGCTTGTACGCCAGCTTCAACCATGGCATGGAACAAGACATTGTTGCCATTTTTAGGTGTAGCAACTGACACAGGGCCATTGCCACCATGGTAGTCATTTTCACCAATATCACGGGTTTCGGCTTTTTTGTAGTAAGGCAAACAGTCGGCATAAGACCAGTTTTCAAGGCCTTTATGAGTTGCCCATTGCTCTAGATCCATTGCGTTACCGCGGATATAGCACATACCATTAATTAAAGATGAGCCACCTAAACCTTTACCACGACCACATTCCATGCGACGGTTGTTCATGTGCGGTTCAGGGTCGGTTAAATAAGCCCAGTTATAGCGACGACCTTGAAGAGGGTAGGCCAAAGCTGCCGGCATTTGGGTACGAAAATCCAAACGATAATCTGGTCCACCAGCTTCTAATAATAAAACGGTGGTATCTTTGTCTTCAGTAAGACGTGCAGCAAGTACATTTCCGGCAGATCCTGCGCCAATGATAATGTAATCATATTCTTTAATATTCATAACTATCCTTTTTTTACTAACAGTTTGCCTGAGCAATCTATAAAGATTGCTCTGCATATGTGGTTTAGGTTGAAGTGTTTAAGGCAATTGATGCATTAAAAAATGCTTTGATAATCGCCAAGTTCAACTTGAATAGATTTGATACGGGTATAGTGTCCCAGCGTGGTTAGGCCATTTTCACGGCCCACGCCAGATTGCTTGTAGCCACCCACTGGCATCTCGGCAGGCGATTCGCCCCAAGTGTTAATCCAGCAAATACCAGCTTCAATTTGGTGAATAATGCGATGAGCGCGGCTAATGTCTTGAGTGACCACGCCGGCAGCTAAACCAAAGGTGGTGTCGTTAGCACGACGAATCACTTCTTCTTCAGTCTCATAGCTTAAGATGCTCATGACTGGTCCAAAAATTTCTTCTTGAACAATTGCCATCTGGTCATTGCAGTCGCTAAATACCGTCGGTAGTACATAAGCGCCTTTAGCAAGGTCACCTTCTGTTGCACGTCCACCACCAATTAAGACTTTAGCGCCTTGTTGTTTGCCTGACTCAATGAAAGACAGAACTTTTTCCATATGAGGGAAGCTGGTGAGTGGCCCGAAGTTGGTTTCTTTAGCCATTGGGTCACCAATGCGAATACGTTTTACACGTTCTACAACGGCTTTTTCAAAATCGGCTAAAAGAGATTTCGGCACAAAAACACGCGTACCATTGGTACAAACTTGGCCTGAACTAAAGAAGTTCGCCATGACAGCAATATCAGCTGCACGGTTAAGGTCAGCATCTTCACAAATAATCAGTGGCGATTTACCACCAAGTTCCATGGTGACTTCTTTAAGCGTAGAGCCAGCAGCGCTTGCCATGACTTTTTTGCCAGTTTCAACGCCACCTGTAAATGAGATTTTCTCAATTACTGGATGTTCAGTTAACCACTGACCAATTTCACGGCCTGGCCCTTGAACTACGTTAAATACGCCGTCTGGTAAGCCAGCTTCTGTATAGATTTCTGCAAGTTTGAATGCAGTAAGAGGGGTCGTTTCGCTAGGTTTGAAAATCATGGCATTGCCGGCTGCAAGGGCAGGGGCAGATTTCCATAAAGCAATTTGAATTGGATAGTTCCAGGCACCAATACCTGCAACCACGCCTAAAGGTTCACGGCGTGTATAAAAGAAACTTGATTCGCGAAGCGGAACTTGTTCACCCTGAATGGCAGTTGCAAGTCCTGCATAATATTCGAGTACATCTGCACCAGTCACAATGTCGACGGTAGATGTTTCGCTGTAGGCTTTACCAGTGTCGAGTGTTTCAAGACGGGCAAGTTCATCATTACGGTCACGCAAAATGTCGACTGCGCGACGTAAAATACGAGAGCGTTCCATGGCCGTCATGGCAGCCCAGATTTTTTGTCCTTGTTGTGCACTTTGTACAGCAGCTTCAATATCTTGTTCAGATGCTTGCTGAAGAGTTGCGATCGTCTCGCCGTTGGCAGGGTTAATACTATTAAATGTTTTACCACTGGTTGCTTTAACGTAGCGTCCATGGATATACAATTGTTGAACTTGTACATCACTCATTTTGTCTCTCCTGCAAAGGCTTGTTCGCAAATTGAACTTGCGTTTGTACATAATCGTAAGCAATGGAACGAGCAAGGTTGCTGTCAAATTCGTTATGACGGCTTAAACTGCCTCGTAACCATAATCCATCAATCAATGCTGCCAACCCTCTAGCGGCAACACTGGCCTGTTGCTCATTCATTAACTTGAGAAAATAAAATTTCAAGTTGGAGTACAGGCGTTGATCATTAATCTTTTGCAAGCGGCTTAAGTCTGGTACATGCATACTCGCTGACCAAAAGTCTAACCAGACCCGCATTGCTTTTTCATTCACCTGACTAATGTCAAAGTTAGAGTCGATAATCGCCTTAATCTGGCTCTCTGGATGCGAATCTGCTTCTGCTCTGTACTGTTCGGTTTTATGACGCAGAACATTCAGCATTTCTTGCATACAGGTATTGATCAACCCTTGTTTGTCGCCAAAGTAATGGCTGACAATACCGGTCGACAACTCGGCTTTTTTTGCAATTTGTGCAATGGTGGTATTCGATAACCCCACTTCATAAATTACGTCGAGTGCAGCGTTCATAATTTCTTCACGTCGCACGTGCTCTGGTTTTACTCTGCGTTTTGTCATGTTTTTCCACATCAGCACTTTTAGTGGTGCTTTAAATTCAGCATGTTAACTTGCAGAGCATCATAGCACTTTTTTTATCATACTTGTTATTGATTGAACGTTCAATCAATAACAAGTATGATATGTAAAAATCAATGAATTTTTGAAGATTGTCTCTAGGAATAAAGAGGTAAAATCAAAGATTCTTAAGGATAGGATGATGCGCATAAGTACATTACTTATCACGTTATTTTGAGAAAATACACCGATTGCAAGGAGCAATAAGATGGTGTTGAAAAGTGATAGATATTCTTCAGACCATATTCGGTTAAATCGTTTTGTATTTTGGAGTTCGGCCATCAGTATTGGCATTTTTGGCCTACTTTTTGTGCTGTTTCCAGAAAAAAGTCAGTTTTGGTTGACCTATATACAAGAGCAAGTAAATCACTTTTTCGGGTGGTATTACATGCTGGTGATTGTGCTTTGTCTAGGTTTTGTGGCTTGGCTCGCTTTTTCAAAAGTAGGGCAGATTCCTTTAGGAAAAGACGACGACAAACCCGAGTTTACTTATCTGGCATGGACTTCAATGCTGTTCTCGGCAGGTATTGGTATTGCGTTACTTTATTATGGCGTTGCCGAACCTGTTGATCACTTCTTGAGGCCACCAGAAGGTGAGGCTGGAACCATTCAAGCTGCACGAAATGCCATGACCTATAGCTTTTTGCATTGGGGGATTCATGGCTGGGTACTCTATGCATTGCTTGGAGTCACTCTAGGTTATTTCGCTTTTAGACAAGACCTGCCCTTAGCATTACGTTCAGCGCTTTATCCAATTTTTGGAGAGCGTGTTCATGGCTTGGTGGGAGATTTTGTTGATGGTTTTGGAATTTTAGCAACGGTTATTTCCTTGGTGACCAATTTAGGAATTGGTGCTTTAGTACTCGTATCTGGTATTTGCTATTTACTCCCTCAAATTCCTGATAACTCTGTGACCTTAATTACTGCCGTTTTGGTCATGATGTTTGTTGCCACGATTACGACAGTGGTCGGCATCGAAAAAGGTCTGGCATGGTTATCTCGTATTAATTTACGTCTGCTCTATGCCTTACTTTTATTTGTATTTTTAACAGGTCCTACAAATCATTTATTAAATGGCCTTGTGCAAAATACGGGTGATTATCTAAGCAATTTTATTGGTAAAAGCTTTGATATGTATTTATACAACCAGAAGGCAAGTGGTTGGTTAGGTTCGTGGACAGTATTTTATTGGGCATGGTGGATTGCTTGGGCACCTTTTGTAGGGATGTTTATTGCCCGTATTTCAAAAGGACGTACGATTCGGGAAGTTATTCTGGGTGTATGTCTGATTCCACTCGGCTTTACGCTGGCTTGGATCTCGGTTTTTGGAAATACGGCAATTTACTTTATCTTGAACCAAAAACAGAAAGTTTTGGGTGATATGGTCTTAACTGATCCAGCATTATCTTTATTTAAGCTACTCGAATATCTGCCATTTAATCCTTATGTTGCTGGCATTGTTGTTGTAATTTGTTTCGTTTTATTTTTGACACCAGTTGGCTCTGGTACACTAATGATCGCTAATCTGTCCTCAAAAGGGGGCACCAATGATAGTGATTCACCGATCTGGTTACGCGTCTTTTGGTCTGTGGTAATTACCATTGTAAGTATTGGCTTGTTACTGGCCGGTAGTTTTAACTCCATGCAAAGTGCTGTGGTGTTATGTGGTTTACCATTTTCAGTCATTATTTTGCTCTATATGTTTGGTTTGGCCAAAGCGTTAAAGCAAGATGATTTTGACCCTCAATTAGTGAAAAAACAGTTAGCTGTTTCAAAAGACATTTCGGTCCCATCGAATGGTGACCAGAATAAAGTGACTGAGGTTTTATAACCTCAACCGATCACATCTATATATTATTTTTTTGCGTTTAAAGTCGTCTTTTCATTGTTTTGAATAGTGAAAAGACGAAATTAAATATTTTGTTTTTATTTTTTATTCCTTGAGGATTGTATGGCAACAGATAATCCAAGAGCAGTTGATGATTTAACATTATCTAAATCTAAAAAAGACCCGCTCAACCGTGTGGTTTTTTATTTTTCAGCTGTACTTATTTTAATTTTTTCTCTCGTCACGTTTTTGTTCAACGATTTTTCAAACCGAATCATGAACACCGTACTTCAGTGGGTAACCTCAACCTTTGGTTGGTATTACCTGCTTGCCGCAACACTTTACATGGCGTTTGTGATTTTTATTGCCTGTTCAAGATATGGCAATATTAAGCTAGGACCTAAGCATTCAAAACCTGAGTTTAGTTTACTGAGTTGGTCTGCCATGCTGTTTTCGGCCGGTATCGGTATCGATTTAATGTTCTTCTCGGTCGCTGAGCCTTTATCTCATTATATGCAACCACCAGTAGGTGCAGCTCAGACTTATGAAGCTGCACGTCAAAGTATGGTCTGGACATTGTTTCACTATGGTTTAACTGGTTGGTGTATGTATGCCTTGATTGGCATGTCATTGGGATATTTTAGCTATCGTTACAATCTGCCGCTTACTATTCGCTCTGCACTCTACCCAATTTTTGGTCAAAGAATTAACGGTGTAATTGGGCATAGCGTTGATACAGCTGCCGTTATCGGGACAATTTTTGGTATTGCAACGACCTGCGGGATTGGGGTGGTACAGCTAAATTATGGGCTACATGTGTTATTGGGGTTACCAGAGAATATCTGGATGCAGTTTGCCCTGATTGCCATCGCAGTTGGTATTAGTATTATTTCGGTGACATCAGGCGTTAATAAAGGCTTGCGGATTTTATCTGAAATCAATATTTATGTTTCGATCGGCCTCTTACTGTTTATCTTGTTCTTGGGAAATACTGAGTTTTTACTCAATGCCCTTGTTCAAAATGTTGGTGATTATTTAAGCCGTTTTCCATCTTTGGCTTTACAAAGTTTTGCGTTTGAACAACCTAAAGAGTGGATGAGTAGCTGGACCTTGTTCTTCTGGGCATGGTGGATTGCGTGGTCTCCATTTGTAGGACTTTTTCTGGCGCGTATCTCAAGAGGGCGTACCATTCGTGAGTTTGTGTCTGGTACTTTAATTATCCCGCTTTTATTTACGATCACGTGGCTATCTATTTTTGGTAATAGTGCGTTGCACAGCGTTATTTTTGAAGGGAACCAAACCTTAGCTGCTACTGTGTTGGCGAATCCGGCTCATGGTTTTTATGATTTGTTAGCACAATATCCGGGCTTTACGTTTATTGCTTCAATTGCCACCGTAACAGGGCTTTTGTTCTATGTGACTTCTGCCGATTCGGGAGCGCTGGTTTTAGGGAACTTCACCACCAAGTTAACGCATATTGATAATGATGCTCCTCGTTGGTTGAGTGTGTTCTGGGCAATTGCAATTGGTTTACTTACGCTAGCGATGCTGATGACCAACGGGATTACCGCTTTGCAAAACGCAACCATCATTATGGGATTGCCGTTTAGTTTTGTGATGTTCCTTGTCATGGCCGGACTTTATAAGTCCTTAAGGCTTGAAGATTACAGGCAGGCCAGCCGCAGCATGAATGCAGCTCCAGTGGTCGGTAACGTTGATATTCTGAATTGGAAACAGCGTTTAACCCGAGTGATGCATCATCCGGGAACCACTGAAACTCTGCGCATGTTAGACACTGTCTGCCGACCAGCTGTTCAGGCCGTTGCTGATGAACTTATTAAGCAGGGAATGAATGTGGACGTGCAGCAAACGTTACTCGAAGATGAAGACACGCTTTATCATCTGGACTTCACTATTCATTTGGAAGAAGAACAAAACTTCGTTTACCAGATCTGGCCTGTACGCTATAGCGCACCGAATTTCAGTCAACGTGTGAAACGGGGTAAACAGTTCTATTACCGACTTGAAACCTATCTTTATGATGGCTCTCAAGATAACGACCTAGTGGGTTACGGTAAGGAACAGGTTATTAATGACATTTTAGATAAATATGAAAGACATATGACGTTCTTACATATTAATCGTATTAGCCCAGGGAACCGACCTTTGTTCCCAGATCCACAAGCTTAAGAGGACAATGCATGGCTTCTCCTTATCTACATTCTTTTGCTTTATTTTTCTCTTTGCTCAATCCATTTTTAATGAGCATTTATATGATTGGCCTAATCCGCCATTCAGAAACAAAGGTGTTTAATAAAGCACTGATTCAGGGAAGCTTGATTGCTTTTGTTGTGTTCATGCTATTTGCATGGGGCGGCGAAACAATTTTTAGTAAATATCTGAATGTACGTTTTGAAGCCTTCCAGATTTTTGGAGGCCTTATCTTTTTGGTCATTGGCTATCGCTATGTTTTTCAGGGTGCCGATACGATTGGTGAAATGCGTGGAGCGCCAGAACATCTGGCTGGCACCATTGCAATGCCATTTATGATTGGCCCCGGAACTATTAGTGCCGCTGTGGTTACAGGCATTGAAATGTCAATTGGTGAGGCAGCCCTAGTGATTGCCTTCACCTTGTTTTTAACCTGTAGTATTTTGATTTTGATGAAATTTTCACATGATCATTTACGCTATAAACATGCCAAGCATATTGACCGTTATTTCGACATTGTGGGACGTTTATCTGCTTTATTAATCGGAACGATCGCCATTGATATGATTATTAATGGTGTGACAGGCGTTATTACTAAAGTATAGAGAGTGATCTGTAAGACCCTGCTATGCCATTAAGCGTGGAATAAAATGGCATAGCATGTTCTATAAAACTTTAAAATAAATGATGCAGCTATAAAAAATAACTTTAAAAATAATGCTTTTAAAAATTAGATTTTAAAAAACAATCAGAGATATTAAAAAATACAATGCCATGTTGTGGATTTAATCATGTTTTTTTTGTGAATTATCAACCATAATGTTGACTGAGCTTGTTTTAAGACACAGAGTTGAGCTATGCCTACATTAGATGAAATAACCACAGCAACTGATGATCAGTCTGAATTGACGATGTCAGTTTTGATGACGCCTGATATGGCAAATTTTTCAGGTAATGTTCATGGTGGTACGATTCTAAAACTACTAGACCAAGTCGCTTACGCTTGTGCAAGTCGTTATTCGGGTGGCTACGTGGTGACTTTATCTGTAGATAAGGTGAATTTTAAAGAACCTATTTATGTGGGTGAGCTGGTAACCTTCTTGGCAAGTGTTAACCATGTAGGCCGTACTTCAATGGAAGTGGGAATACGTGTTGAAGCCCAAAATATCCAGAAGCGTACAGTGCGCCATACCAATAGCTGTTATTTCACTATGGTTGCTGTTGATGAACAGAGCAAGCCATGTGAAGTGCCTCAATTAAATCTAAATACTGAGTGGAAGCGTTGCCGCTTTGAAGCAGCTGAGCACCGTAAAGTTTTACGTCTACAAGAAAATCATAACCCATCTTGTAGCATGTATAAAAAATCTTCTTAAAAAAAAGGATCGAACCGCAGCATGGTTCGATCCTTTTCTTCTTTACTGAAATTCAGCATCCATTTTTCATTTCAGTAAAATTATCTCTGAGCTTGGAGGAGAGTGCTGAGAGAATTAATGAGTTGCAGGAGCAGCTTCAGAAGCAGAACCTACAGCATCAGATGCAGCATTTGCTGTGTTTGCTTGTTCTTGAGTTGAAACAACAACTTTCTCTTCACCAGCAGTGCTGTGTGCTTGTTCATGTTTAGAAGCAGCGAAAGTTGAAGCAGCAGTTAAAGCTAAAGTTGTTGCAAGTAGAGTCTTAGCTAATTTCATTTTATGGCATCCTTAAATTCATTAAAAAAGTAAATCAAACCTAATCGTTCATACCTACATGAAACGTGTATGGCTGAATGACTAAGCTAGGACACATGCTAAGCCGAGGTTGGAATTACATCAATTAACTTAACAATCTATTACGCCTATCTTAACAATATGAAATATACGGGCCGTTTATGTGCGGAATCTGTAAAGTTAACTGGCTTAAATACACCTTAAAATGTGTAAAAATATTTCTTCTTGAATGAAAAAAAACCAATTGTGTTACGTAAACCTAACACTCTGGCATGAATTGTGAATGCGTATAAATAGAATATTCCGTTTGAATTGTGATTATCTAAAGTTAATTTAGATTTTAAGTGAGATATAAGTCTCATTTTAGGTTTATTAAGTAAAAATTAAAAAATCATCGGCCAAGTTTAAAAATCATTTACATGACAAAAAAGAGTGATATACCTAAAATGTTTTAGACCGTTTTAGTTTGAGTAACTTGTGAAATTTATTGCCCAAAAAACTGTTCCTACCCATATTATTTCCGGTTTTTTAGGGGCGGGAAAAACCACGTTATTGCAGCATTTATTAAGTCAGAAGCCTAAAGATGAGGTCTGGGCTGTATTAATGAATGAGTTTGGGCAGATTGGAGTAGACCAACAACTCTTACCTCAAGATGAAGGATATGCAGTCAAAGAATTATTAGGTGGTTGCTTATGTTGTAGCAGTCAATTGCCTATGCATATTGCTTTAGCTCGTCTATTGAGTGAACAAAAGCCAAATAGACTCTTTATTGAGCCGACTGGACTTGGGCATCCTTCACAGTTATTTGACCAACTGACTGAACCGCATTGGCAAAGTAGTTTAGCCATGCGAGCATTAATTACTGTTGTAGATGGTAGCCGTTTGCATGATACAAACTGGGTAAAGCAAAACCTTTATGAAGATCAGTTAAAAGCTGCCCAAATTGTGGTGGTGTCACATACAGATGTGATGACTTTTGAAGATGATCAGGCACTTGAGTTATTAAAAGAAGAGTATCAGCCTTATCAACAAGAGTGGATTAAAACTGAACATGGTCAGTTAGCGTTAAATAAAATTGATGTGGCCGCTCGTTTAACCGAGCGCTCTATTCAACCTTTACTTAAACTTCAAAAACAAATGACTGAAACTGAGGTCGTAAAAGAAATTCAGCAGTTACCTTATCATTATGTCGAGTCAGCACAAGGTTATATTGTCGCGGGTTGGAAATTGCCTAAACGCTGGAAATTTGAGTTTTATGCTTTGCTCGATGTGTTATGTGCACAAAAAGACTGGCTGCGAATTAAGGGAATTTTTAATACGGATCAAGGTTGGAAAACCTTTAACTTTAATCCTCAGCAATTTAATTATAAGTCTGGCGAAGAGGGAATTGATAACCGGATTGAAATGATTAGCCAACAAGAACATGATTGGTTGGCATTTGAAACTGATTTGTTGAATTGCCGAATTGAAGACTAGAGAACACTAAACCAAAGATGATTCAATGTTCTCTAAAACGGATTTAAGGTTTGGTATTTAGCACGGCTTTAGCTTGAGCATGGTCAATATCTTTTTCCCAATGGGCAATCACTACAGCAGCAACACAGTTACCGATTAAGTTGGTGCAGGCACGAATAATGCCAATGAACCAGTCGACTGAAAGTAGAAGTACTAGGCCAATCGCAGGGAGGCTTGGAATCACTGAAAGCGTGGCTGCAAGAATAACTAAAGCTGAGCCGGGAATCCCGTGTGCACCTTTAGAGGTAATGAGTGAAACCAGCAAGATAGCCAGCAAGTCATGCGTAGATAAATCAATATTGCAGGCTTGTGCAATAAAAATAACAGCTAAAGTTAAGTAAATTGAAAATCCATCTAGGTTAAAAGAATAACCAGTTGGGATAACCAGTCCTACAGTTGAATCTTTAATTCCCAGATTTCTGAGTTTTTTCATAATTTGGGGAAGAACAGAGTCAGAAGATGCCGTACCCAAAACAATGGCTAAATCATCTTTAAAATAAGCCACAAATTTGAAGATATTGAGGCCTGTGAGTTTTAAAATTGAACCTAAAACAATAACGACAAATAAAATGCAGGTTGCATAAAACAGTAAAACTAAATAACCCAATTGTAGAAGTGAATCTAAACCAAATTTAGCAGTGGTATATGCCACTGAACCAAAAACACCAATTGGAGCTAAACGAATAATCAGTCCCATAATTTTAAAGAAGACTTCAGAAAAAGCTTCCAAAGCCTGACGTACCAGCTCTGCCAAATGTTTAGGAATTAAAAGTAGTGCTACACCAAATAAAATAGCGATTAATAAAACTTGTAAAATATCGCCGTTTGCAAAAGCAGCCGTGAAGGTTTTTGGAATAATATTGAGCAGAAATTCCGAACCTGTGTGCATTTCATGTGCACGTTCGGTATAGGTACTTAAATCTTTTGCATCCAAATGAGTAATATCGATGTTCATGCCAACGCCTGGCTTGAATACATAGGCAACCACAATGCCTAAAACTAAAGCAATACTGGTGACCACTTCAAAATACAGAATGGTTTTTGCACCGACTTTGCCCATTTTTTTGATGTCATTTGCACCATAAATACCGAGCACAACCACGCAGAACACAATTGGTGCAATCAGCATCTTAATTAAAGAAATAAAACCATCACCCAATGGCTTTAAAGATAGGGAGAAATCATGAAAACCAGCTCCAACTGCAACACCAAGAAAGAGAGCACAAAGAACCTGTAAAAATAAACTACGCTTGAGCTTTTGCCACATAAGTCATCAATTTTAGAAAGAGGAGAATATCTCTTCTAAGCAAAAAGCCAGCCAACTCTAAAATAAGTGGAGCGTTTTGGAAGAATATGCAAATTTCGCCATCTGGATGTTTTGCATTACTCAGTTTTTTTATAATTTTTAGCTAAAATCGAGTATCCTTAGCGCCAAATTTTGGAACATATTAATCATGGCGCTTAAAGCAACAATTTATAAGGCAGACTTGAATATTGCCAATATGGATGACCATATTTATGGTGATTACCAGCTGACGCTTGCCTTACATCCTTCTGAAACTTTAGAACGGTTAATGGTTCGTTTGATGGCCTTTGCCCGTTTTGCAAGTGATGAGCTTGAGTTTACCAAAGACCTTTTTGAAACTGATGAACCAGCGTTATGGCAAAAAGATTTAACGGGTCAGTTAGAAACATGGATTGAAGTGGGCTTACCTTCGGAAGATAAAGTTAAAAAAGCGAGTGCACGTTGTAAAACAGTTGCGATTGTTGTGTATGGCACACAAGTCGAAGAGTGGTGGAAGAGAAATAGCAAAATTAAAACGTTAAGTAACGTTCAGGTTTGGCAAATCGCACCTGCAAGCACAGCTGAGCTAGAACAACTCTGTGAACGTACCATGCAGCTACAGTTAAATGTGATGGATACAGAGTGGACTCTTTTAGGTGAAAAGGGTCAGGCAAATGTGGTGTGGACACAGTTACAGTAAAATAGAAAAGCGCAACAAATTCTACAGATTCAATTGGTACACTAAGCACCAGTTGCTATTTAAAGATTCTGTTTAAAGGGTAAACCATGTCAAATGAATTAGAAATTATCGATTTAAAAGTAGGTGAAGGTAAAGAAGCGGTTAAAGGCGCTTTGATTACGACTCACTATACAGGTTGGTTAGAAGACGGTACTAAATTCGACTCTTCAATTGACCGCGGTAATTATTTTGAATGCGTGATTGGAACAGGTCGTGTCATTAAAGGCTGGGACCAAGGCATTATGGGAATGAAAGTTGGTGGTAAACGTAAATTAATCGTGCCTGCTCATTTAGCTTACGGTGAGCGTAAAATGGGTAAGATTATTCCAGCTAATTCTAATTTAATTTTTGAAATAGAATTATTTGATGTCAAAACTCGTGACTAGTGAAAAACTTAAAGCCCTTTAGGGGGCTTTCTTGTTTATATGAGCTTTAAATATAAATACATTCATAATTTATATTTTAGCTTTTTGAATATTTAAGCTTATTTTCAGATTATTTGATTATAAATGCTGACTGAAAAACTGTTCATTTGTGGGCAGGATGATATTAAGACCAAATCTCAGAAAGTTTGTGTCTTAACATCAACTTTCACATAAATAATCTATATTGTTATTGAGACGCTATTTCATGATTATCCGCTTTGCATCTCCTTTGTTGAATCTTACGCTTGGATTGGCCCTTACTGGCATGTCTGGTATGGCATTGGCTAAACCACAAAAAATTGATGCTTCAACACTTACGGTCATTGGCTATCATGAAATTACTGATACAAAAAATGCAATGATTCCTGAGTATGCGGTCACTACTCAACAATTTACACAGCACGTTGAATGGTTGCAAAAGAATGGTTTCCATTTTATTACCGTTGATCAATTAATTCGTGCGCATCAAGGTAAATATCAACTGCCGACTAAGCCAGTATTATTGACCGTAGATGATGGTTATCAGTCTTTTTATCAAAATGCATATCCTGTTATTAAAGCAAAAAAGATTCCGGTTGTTTTGGCTGTAGTCGGTTCATGGTTAGAGCCAAAAGCTGGCCAAAAAGTTGACTTCTCTGGCGAGGAAATCTCTCGCGATAAGATCTTGAGCTGGAATGAGCTTAAAGAGATGCAAGACAGCGGTTTAGTCGAAATCGCGAATCATAGCTATCATTTGCATCGTGGTATTACAGGAAACCCGCAAGGCAACTCTGAACCTGCTGCGACCACACGTTTTTATGATGTTAAAACACAAACATATGAGAACGATGCACAATATCAGGCACGAATCTATAACGACCTGAAAAAGAATAATGACTTATTAAAAGCGCATGGCTTACGTTCACCACGTATTATGGTGTGGCCATATGGTCGCTATAATATGCAGACTGTTCAAATTGCAAATAAACTTGGCATGCCAGTGACCATTACGCTTGATGATGGGGCAGACCATGCAAAACAATCTCTACAAAATATGAGCCGTATTTTGGTAGAAGGCGGAATGACAACTGATGATTTGGCTCAAGAAATTAAAAACCGTGAATTAAATTTAACGGATAATAATCGTCCGCAAAAAATCATGCATATTGATCTGGACTATATTTATGATCCAGACCCGAAACAACAAGAGCGTAATTTAGGGCACTTGTTAGATCGAATTAATGGCATGGGTGTAAATACAGTTTATTTACAGGCATTTTCAGATCCAGATGCGAATGGTTCTGCTGATATGGTTTATTTCCCAAACCGTCATATTCCAATGCGTGCAGACTTGTTTAACCGTGTTGCATGGCAAATTCAAACGCGCACATCTGTAAGCCGTATTTACGCATGGATGCCTTTATTGGCGTGGGAACTACCAAAAACTGATCCTGTTTCTAAGGACTTGGTGGTGACTCAGCAGGAAAAAGCAGGTGAACACCTTAACATGGGGTATATCCGTTTAAGTCCATTCTCAGCCGATGCACGTCAAACGATTCGTGAAATTTATCAGGATTTGGCAAAATCAACGCCATTTAATGGCCTCTTGTTCCATGATGACGTGACATTATCTGATTATGAAGATGCAAGCCCTGATGCTTTAAAAGCCTATGCGAAACAAGGTTTGCCAACAGATTTAGCAAAAATCCGTGAAAACGATCAAGACTTACAGAAATGGACTGCATATAAGACAAAATATCTAGATGATTTTGCAATGCAGCTCGTTGATGACGTGCGACAATATGAACCGTTCTTGGTGACTGCACGCAATTTATATGCTCAAGTTGCTTTAAAACCATATGCGGAAAATTGGTACTCTCAATCTCTTGAAGAGTCATTAAAGCGTTATGATTTTACAGCTATTATGGCAATGCCTTATATGGAACAGGTCGATAATGCTGATCAATTCTATAAAGATATGGTTGATCGGGTAAAACAATACCCGAATGGCATCAAGAAAACTGTTTTTGAATTACAGGCAACCGACTGGCGTAAAAACGAAAAGGTACCTTCAACTGAAATGGCAGCAACAATTCATTCTCTTTATCAGCAAGGTGTAATGCATGTTGGATATTACCCTGATGACCCAATTAAAGATCATCCGGATGTTGACGTAATGCATAAAGCATTTGCTGAAAAATCATCTCGTCTTGTGCCGTAGTCGGGGCTGAAACATGACAATCTTTGCTGCAATATGGTCGCATGCCTTAAAATTCGTTTTTTATTATCCATTATTCATGTCGTATTTATGGATGATGGGTGCGATCATTTTCTATTGGAGAGAACGTCAGGCTCCGCCTTACGATCAACCAGCTCCATTAGAAAGTTATCCAAAAGTTGCTGTATTAGTTCCTTGTTTTAATGAAGGGGATAATGCAGAAGAAACTATTAGCCATGCTTTAAAACTGGACTATCCTCACTTTGAAGTCATCGCGATTAATGATGGTAGCTCAGATAATACAGGCGAAGTACTCGACCGTTTAGCTGAACAACATGAAAAACTTCGAGTTGTTCATTTGGCTCAAAACCAAGGTAAAGCCATGGGATTGCAAGCCGGAAGCTTAATGACCGATGCCGAGTTTTTAATTGGTATTGATGGTGATGCTTTACTTGATCCACATGCAGCAAAGTGGATGATTCGTCATTTTCTTGAAAATCCGACTGTTGCTGCGGTGACTGGAAACCCGCGTATCCGCACTCGCTCAACTTTATTAGGGCGTATTCAGGTCGGTGAGTTTTCTTCGATTGTCGGCATGATTAAACGTGCACAACGTACCTTTGGTCGCTTGTTTACTGTATCAGGTGTAATTACGGCTTTTCGTAAAAGCGCCGTTCACCAAGTCGACTATTGGTCACCAAATATGTTGACTGAAGATATCGATATTACTTGGAAGTTACAACGCGCAGGTTGGGATATTGAGTTTGAACCGAATGCTTTGGTCTGGATTTTAATGCCTGAAACCTTAAATGGGTTATGGAAACAACGTTTACGTTGGGCAATGGGTGGCGCACAAGTATTAATTAAAAATATTGATGTATTCACCAAGCCAAAATTGAATTTTTTATGGCCTTTAATGTTTGAGCTTTGCTTAACATTAGTCTGGTCATATTTAATGCTAGCGATGGCTATATTATGGTTGGCCCATTTTATTTTACCAGTACCAGCACTAGCCGTTGTGAGCTCTCCATTTTTACCGTATGGTAGCGGTATTTTATTGGGGGCAACCTGTCTAATTCAGTTTGCTTTAAGCAAATGGATGGATAGTCGTTATGAACCAAACCTAGGAAAAAATTATTTCTGGATGATTTGGTACCCATTAGTCTTTTGGTTAATTACGATTTCAGCAACCATTGTGGCATTTCCAAGAGTCTTACGACGTGGAGATGAGAAACGAGCACGTTGGGTGAGCCCGGATCGGGGCATTCGCTAGATGAAATGCAAAAGTCATGAAATTTTAAAGATCGTGCTGTATTGATGTCTGGGGAAAAACCACAGCACTCCGTTAGGTAAAGAGAGAAATGAAGACAGATTCGTTGATTATTGATTTACGCCGTCAATTACCATGGCATAAACGCTATGCTTCTACAACAAGCACAGCCATGATGTGGGCGGTCTGGTTGTTGTTGTGGCGTCCGTTCGTGTTTGTATGGCTATTGGTTGAACTACAAAAAACTCATTTGGTACACCGTTTATTTAGTGCCTTTGGTGTAGGAATTGAACATGGCCTTACAGCATTAATTGCTTGCGCAATTTGTTTATTGTTGTGGAGCCATGTGCTACCGGAGCGTCGTGTCGGTGGTAGTGCGCTTAAAATGAAACAGACTGATGATTATGCACGCTATTTTGATTTACCTGAACATGAAATTGAGCAGGGACGTAGCCAAAAAATTACAGTCGTTCACCACGATGAACTAGGTAAAATCGTTAAAGTTGAATAAGACTTATTAATCAAATAAAGCCCACTTGAAGTGGGCTTTATTTTTTATGAATTGATAAATCCAAGAATACGTTGTTTGACTTGATTGATATAAAACTCATCATGGGTGACACGGTACATCAAGATCGCACCTTCATAATCAGCAATACTTTGTTTTGCTAAAATCTCTGCTTGATCTTGAGCAATGCACTTTGCAAAAATAGACTGAATTGCAAGTTGCCAGTCCTGAAAAATGCTGCGTATTTTGGCTAAAATTTTAGGTGAACCATATGCTGCTTCCATAGAAATCACACCTATCAGACAGCCGTTCACACCTTGGGTAAAAAACCGAACAGCACGTTCATGCATTTTCTCAAAACGTTCAATCGCAGAGAAGTCGGAATTTGCTGTGCTTTCAAATAAAGAATGAATTAAATACTGATGAGTGCCATTCAACACCTCAAGCAATAGTGCTTCTTTGTTTGGATAATAGTAATAAAAAGAGGCTTTGGTTAGACCACAAGCCTTTGCCAGCATGTCCATACTGGTGCCTGCGTAACCATAGGTTTTAAACTGCAAAGCACAGTGCTTGAGCAATTCTTCTTTCGCAAGTTTTTGCGGTCTCATCTTAAATTATCCAAAACATAAATCAGGCTTGTAGCAAATCATCAAAAGTAGTGCAGATTTTACTCCAGATCTGTTCAGCACCTTTTTTAAAGTAGCCCATGTGCCCAATTGTTTTCATAGAAACATCTTGAGGTTGAGGGCTAATGTAGGTGACAGGGGCTTGTCGATAATGTTGCATAAATGCACGGCAAGAAGCTGGCAAAGCCCAGTCATCATCAAGTGCCGATACTGCATAAATTGGTGTTTTGACAGAAGCATATTGTTCAATTAAATGTTGCTGTTCTGGGTCAGCAAAAAAATACTTAGGATTTTTACACCACTTTCGCCATTGTTTATAAACATTGAGAGGTAAGTCAGAACCCATATTAAATTTGCTCCAAGGCAAATAACCTGTCACAGCAACGATAGGTGGAAACACAATATTCCAGACCACTTGAACTTTAAAACGTTCTTTAAGCGGCATATAGCCGTGCCAGCCAGCCCCAGTGCCAAACGTGTAGCAGGCCAATAATTTATCATGATTAGGTAATAGCCCTAATGCGTGACCGCCGTAAGAGTGACCCACCATTAAAAGAGGTACGGGTTCTTGTGATAAATATTGAATGGCACCTGCTAAGTCATATTGTCCCCAGTCTAAATAAGACATATCGAATCCTTTTAAAGATTTTGGACTTGATTTCCCCACACCTCGATAGTCAAACGTGAATACTTGATAACCATATTGCGTCATATATTCAGCAAAGCGACGGTAAAATTCATGTGGTACACCAGTAGCTCCAGCAACGACAATATTGGCTTTAGCTGCTGTCGTCGTAAAGTAGCGAGTGCCCTTGAGTTGATAGCCATCTAAAGCTGAAAATTGTACATTTTGGCTAAGCTGTTCGTTCGTTTGAGTTGCTAATTGCATTGCTTTTCTCTTTATTTTTCTTGCTTCATTAAGCCTTATTTACCTTTAAAAACTGGAGGTCTTTTTTGCAACATGGCAAAAACTCCTTCTTGTACATCTTCAGTTTTTAGTAGCGGATGGAGATGGCTCTGTAACTGGCTAAATGCAACTTGATAACCTTCATTGATGGCTTCACGTGCAGAGGCAAGGGTGGCTTTCACCGCTAGAGGAGCCGCTTGAGCGATATGTTCAGCGATTTCTATTGCACGGTTGAGCTCCGTACCTTCAGGGCAAATTTCTGTAATCAGGTTCATATCAAAGGCGGCTTTTGCATCAAAAGGGTCACCTGTGAGTAAATAGCGCATGGCTTTGGCCCAACCCGCGGCTTGAGTAAAACGTGCTGTTGCCCCACCAAAAGGTAAGATGCCGCGTTGGACTTCCATTTGGGCAAATTGCGTATTTTCACTTGCTAAAGCAATGTCTGCGTTCAGAAAGAGTTCAATACCAGCGGTATAACAATAGCCTTGTACCGCAACAATTAAAGGTTTACTCAGTTTTCGACCCACAGTGCCCCAAGGGTTTACTTCTTCATCACTAAAATCAAAAACACCTGTAGCAAGCTTAGGTTGTAACTCTACGAGATCTAAACCAGCCGTAAAATGGTCGCCATGAGCAAATATTACTGCACAGCGCAGCTCATCATTATTTTCATATTCGGTGAGTGCTAATGATAAATCTTTAATGAGGTGGCTATCAAAGGCATTACGTTTTGCTGCCCGATCTAGACCAATTAAAAAAATATGTCCGCGAGTTTCACGGCTTACTTTTCCTTCTTGATTTGACATGTCGTGATGTCCTTTATTTGTCTTTAATAAGTTTTTAAACGACCGTTTAAAAAGTGTCAAATACAATTTATAGACTACTTCGTAAACAAAAATAGAAGGGAGAATTAAAATAAAACTAAACTTTTATTCTTAAGATCAATATAAATATGAGGGTGCAGGATAACCTGATGAGTGGCCTCAATCAGGTTATAAAATATTATGTTGGACGACGTGAATACATCAATAGCCCTAGGCATAACAGGGTTAAACCTAAAATAAGATGTGAGCTGAGCTGTTCATGGTTGAACCATGTCCCCCAAAATGTAGCTAAAACTGGAGTAATAATGGTAATGAGCAACACAGTGGTCGGTTGTAAGACTTTAATGAGTTGATAATAGAAAATCATGGCAAGCACAGATGAAAAGACTGCACTGTAGAGCACCGCTATTGAAATTTTAAGGCTTGGGAATTCAGTTGGAAGATGTGACCAAAAGAAAGGCAGCAGGCATATATAACCGACCCATGAAACAAGAGTAGCACCTGTCATTTGTGTAATTGGCGGAATATGCGCACCAACAGATTTTACGGCAAAAGTCGACAATACATAAAACAGCATCGCAATCAGCTCTAACATGATACCGATGCGGTTGAGCTGAAAACCTGATGAAGATAGACCTAATGTAAAGCTCATCCCGACAAGCGCGATACCGAGCCCAAGCCACTGCCATGCTGAAAAACGTTCACGCCCTAATAAAAAAGAGCTGATAAGTCCGGACACTAACGGAGAAGTGCCGTAAATAATTGAAATAATGGCAGAGGGGACTTTATCTGCACCCATGTAGCAAAAGGCCATAGAACCAAATAAACCAATGGCTCCGGCACAATAACTTAAAACAGCTTTTTTACTAAAGATAAGTTTTAAACGAAAAAATCGTAGACAGAGCAAAGCAATAGGAATTGCCAAACTGAATCGAATAAATAATCCCCATGCCCAGTGAATTTCTTGTACTGTCCACACGGCCGCGAGTGGAGTAAGTGACCAAATAATGACGACAGCAATAAATTGGCCGGCTGTAGTGAGGCGAGTAGAAGGTGAAGATAATGCTACAGCCGGCTGAATCTGCGGGGTAGAAATACTCTGTTGTTCAAATAACGGCTTCATAGAAAGCTCCAAAAAGTTTATTTTGTGTTTTAAAAGGGCATAAAAAAAGCCGCGTTTATGGCGGCTTGTTATGAAAATCAGGGGGTATATTACAAATGGAATATCTTGATTTTCTCATCCGAAGCGCCAAATTGTCCAAAATAAGGACGTCGCCAATCGGCCATAGAGACATTGACCTCTAAGGCATAGAATTGATGAACCAGACATAGATGGGCTTTAGATAAAAACATGATAAGTATATTAAAATATAGATGATATTTTTATAACACAGAAATAGAAAAGTACAAATTATATTCAAGCATGAACCACTGATTTTTTGATTTCAAATTAGCAGTTTGCTTAACCTGATATTTTTCTCATAATACCCCGTCGAATTGATCTTAATAAGAAGCTGTTCTTATGTCATCTTTAGAAATTTTTGCAGTCTTGATTAGCCTAATTGGAGTTGGATTAACTGTAATTCGTAATATGTGGTGTTGGCTGTTTAATTTCTTTGCCTTTGTTTTATATGCTTATTTGTTCTATGAATTTAAGCTTTATGGTGAAACGATTTTGCAGTTCTTTTTCATGGTCGTAAATTTTTATGGTTTTTACTACTGGTTCAAGGGAAAGCAGCAAGATCACGACATTCGTATTGAACCGATTGCAGTTCAAAAAGCAATTTTTCAAATGATTATTGCGGCGGTAGGGGGATTAATTTTTGGATTAGTTCTTAAAAACTTTACCGATGCAGCGGTGCCAATGCTCGATTCGCAGTTAGCAGCATTTAGTTTACTGGCAACGTACTGGACCAGTCGTAAGCATATTGCCACATGGGTACTTTGGGTGTTCGTTGATATTATTTATGTAGGCATGTTTATCTATAAAGATTTATTTTTAACAGCCGCTTTGTATGCAGCCTTTGTTCTCATGGCAGCTTATGGCTGGTATCAATGGGAAAAGGTTAAAAAGAAACAGAATTTATCTTCTGAGCCGATTTAGTTTGGAGAATGGTCATGTTGTTGAGCTTAGATGGTTATAAACAGCAACAGTTTGATCAAATTGCCGAAAAAATAATGGCAGAGCCAGAAAAATATTGTGAATTTAATTCAGTCTCAGATTTTTATAATGCTGAATGGCTCAAGGATTTTCCACAAGGAACTCGGGTTTCTGCTACAGGGTTAGATGATGGCGCTGAAGAGTTTTATGCCGTTGTACAATTTAAACAGCAGTATTTAAAGTTTGATATTAAAGAAAACCATTCGACAGTTATTTTTCAAGATATGAATGGGAACGTATTTAAGCGTAATTTTTAATTTACGAAATGAAATACAAAAAAAAGCGACTTAAGGTCGCTTTTTTTAATAAATAAATTTTGAAATTTTGTTTGCTGTTTCAACGACTAGGCTTGCGATATCTTCTTTAAACGTTCTTTCATCATAGGTTGTAATTGGGCAACTCACAGAGATAACCGCCACCATTTTGCCATTTGACTGTTTAAAGATAGGTGCCGCGCAGGCTGCCATATCATGATTATAGTGACCCCAGCTCACCATCGTTTTTTGTGTTTTTACATAAACTAATCTTTGTAATAAGGTTTTTAAATTGGTTGGAGTCAGTTCAGAAAAACTATCCCAATCATCAAAGTTACGGTAACGCTGACGTACTTCAGTTTCAGGTAAATCAGACAATAGCATTTGACCAATCACGGTTGCGTGTGCTGGCCAACGTGTGCCTAAGCTAATGTTGCTCGTGAAGGTTCCCATCGACTGAATATTATTTACAAAGACAATGTGCGTACCTTCTAAAATAGAAAGATGCACAGCAAGTTTGGTTTGGTCCCGTAGTTCTTTCATTAAAGGCGTCGATAAATCGAGCAATGAAAGTTTAGATAAACTGTTAAAACCTAATTCCATTATTTTTGAATCAAGTGCATAAGTTTTTTGAGAAGCCTTTCTTAAATAGCCACAAGATTCGAGTGTATAGATTAGACGAAATGCACTAGAACGATTCACTTCTAAAATTTCAGCGATTTCTGTAATCGTCATTTCTTGTGCTTGTTGGTTAAATGCTTGCAAGATGGCTAAACCCCGAACAAGGCCGGGTACTAAATATCGATCATCATTTTTTGTTGTTTCTGATTCTTGCGAATCTTCTTCAATTGTTAGGCTCATTCGTGTCATTTTCCTATAAATAAAACAAGGTTCAATTTGGGGCATGCTGCTTTATTTTAGAACTATTGTAATTGTTAAAAATGCATAAAACAATTTTTATATTTAAAACTTTGTTTCCTGGTTGAAACGTAACAAAATATTTAAAATTTATTAAACCAATGAATTATCTATTTATTTTTACTTTGACAAAAAATGATCAAGGGTATTATGCTTAGCCTATGTTTTGAAAATCAAATTATGTTTTGTATATAAAACAAAATGAGGACGCAAGGTATGAGTTGGATCTCAATTTGTCAGCAGGGTGACGTTAGCGAAGATGAGCCGAAAGCCATCGAAATTGAAGGGAAGAAAATTGGCGTATTTTTCGTCGATGAAAATTACTTTGCGATTGAAAATGTTTGCCCTCATGCATATGCCTTATTAACCGAAGGATTTATCGAAGATCAAACTGTTGAATGTCCATTGCACGAAGCAATTTTTGACATTCAGACAGGTGAGCTAAAAAGTGGACCCGGGTGTAGAAACCTATGTACGTACCCAGTTCGTGTTGAAGGACAAGATATTCAAATTCAACTCTAGTCCTCTCATGTACAAGGAAGCAGAACAATGAAGACATTTAATGAAAAGTTGGCAAGCTGGATTCATGCAACGCCGGCAACCGAAGCAGGTATCAACAATATTCAAATTCCTGGTCAATCTGAATTGTTGGTTTGGCAAACACGTTATAAAGAACCAACCGTCTACGAACAAGACTTTGTAAAGAACTTGATTCAGGCATTTTCTGCGGGCGCAACAGCATTAGATGACGTTGTTTCTGCACTTAATCAGCAGGGTTTCCGCTGTGAATCTGGTGATGAATGGACTTCTGCGAGCTTTACAGAAGAAATGCAACGTTTAGGTTATTAATTCAAGGAAGAATAAAATGAACGCAATCGTATCAGCTTCACAAAGCGCTGAAGAATATTTAGAACTCGGTTTACGTGATCAATGGCATCCGGTTTTAGCAAGTTGGGAAGTGGCTGCCAATCCGGTCGGAATTACTCGTTTGGGTGAAAATATTGTGGTTTGGCGTGATGCCGAAGGTCAGGTACACGCACTTGAAGACCGCTGTCCGCACCGTGGTGCTCGTCTTTCATTAGGCTGGAACTTAGGTGATCGAGTTGCTTGTTGGTATCACGGTGTTGAAGTTCGTGCTGATGGTGTGGTTGCAGATGTACCAGCCGTTCACGAATGTCTAATGACCGGAACCAAATGCTTAAAAAGCTATCCAGTGAGTGAACAGCATGGCGCAATTTTTATTTGGTTTGGTATCGACGCAAATGAACAGCCAAAACCGCTTGAGTTCCCAGAACAACTTGCAAGCGAAGAGTGGAGTGCGTTCCTTTGCCAAGCCGACTGGAAAGTAAACCATCAATATGCGATTGATAATGTAATGGACCCAATGCACGGGACCTATTTGCACTGTACTTCACACTCTATGGCAGACGGTGAACGTACAGCAGAGATGAAGCACCGTACTACAGATAATGGCTTTGTTTTTGAAAAAGAAGGCCAAACGGGTGTGAACTTCGACTGGGTTGAATATGGTTCGACAGGTGCAAGTTGGTTACGTCTTTCAATTCCGTACCGTAAACAATTTGGTCCGGGTGGCGAATTTTGGATTGTAGGTTATGCAACGCCAATTGATGCCAAAAATACCCGCGTATTTTTCTGGCGCTGCCGTAAGGTAAGTGGCTGGCAACGTAATGTATGGCGTTTCTTGTATCGCAATCACTTAGAACAGTTGCATTGGGATGTGTTGGAACAAGACCGCATTATTTTAGAAAACCTTGCACCAAATGCGCGTGAAAGAGAATTCTTATATCAACACGATGTGGGTCTTGCACGTTTACGCCGTTTAATGAAGAAAGAAGCTGAAAAGCAATTAAAGAAAATTGCTGCACTAAATGCATCAAACCGTATCGAGATGCAGGAAGAAGCTCATGGCTAATGTAGCGTTGCTGCAAGGCAAAAAAGTTTTAGTGACTGGTGCTGCACGTGGTTTAGGGCGAGATTTCGCCCAAGCGATTGCTGAAGCTGGTGCTGAGGTTGTAATGGCAGATATTTTGTCTGAGCTAATTCAGCAAGAAGCACAAGAGTTACAGAAACAAGGACTTCATGTTCATGCGGTCACCGTTGACCTTGCCGATGCGACCTCGATTGAAAATGCGGTAGCAAAAAGTGTTGAGCTGTTAAAAGGGCTAGATGGCCTTGTGAACTGTGCGGCGCTTGCAACCAATGTCGGTGGAAAAAATATGATTGATTATGATCCTGAACTTTGGGATCGGGTCATGAATATTAATGTAAAAGGCACATGGCTGATCAGTAAGGCATGCGTTCCACACTTAAAGCAGTCGACTGCGGGCAAGATTGTGAATGTTGCATCAGATACTGCTTTATGGGGTGCACCGAACCTGATGGCTTATGTGGCAAGTAAAGGTGCAATTTTTGCCATGACACGTTCAATGGCAAGAGAGTTGGGGCAGTTCAATATCTGCGTCAACACATTGTCTCCAGGTCTGACTTTGGTTGAAGCAACCGAATATGTACCGCAGGAACGTCACGATTTATATGTCAACGGAAGAGCGATTCAGCGTCAGCAACTTCCACAAGATTTAAATGGAACAGCATTGTATCTACTGTCGGATTTGTCCTCTTTTGTGACAGGTCAAAATATTCCGGTCAATGGCGGTTTTGTCTTTAACTAAGGAGTAGTCAAATGATTACAGGGATCGAGATTTTAAAGTTTGGAGTTGAAGATAGAGCCGCTTCAAACAAGTTTTTAGCAGATTTTGGTTTAAACCAAAGTGCTTCTGATATTGAAGGCACCGATTTATATCAGACTCAAAACGGTAGCAAGATTTATCTATTTAATTGTGATGATGACCGTTTGCCACCTGCGATTGAGCAAGGTTCAACTTTACGCGAAGTCACGTGGGGTGTTGATAATGTTCAAGACCTTGAAGACTTGGCAGGCCGTCTAGCTGATGTAAATGGTTTTAAGCGTTCTGAAAATACAGTTCAGTGCCTTGACCCAAATGGCATGACTATTCGTTTTGAACAAAGTTTTGTGAAAGATGTTCAAGAACTTAAAACGGAAGGCATTAACCAATACGGCAATATTCAACGTGTGAATGCGGCAAGTCCGGTCTATGAAAAGGGTCAACCTGTTGCGATTGGGCACGTTGTGTTCTTTACACCAGATTTAGCAGCAACTGAAAATTTCTATATTGAAAAAGTAGGCTTTCATTTGTCTGATGCCTACAAAAATCGCGGTGCATTCTTACGTTGCCGCGGTAAAGGTTATCACCATGATTTATTCTTACTCAGTGTTCCAAATAAACCTGCTGGCCTAAATCATGTTGCTTTTGTCGTACGTGATATCCATGAGGTGATTGGGGGCGGTTTAAATATGAATCGTTCGGAGTGGTCAACCTTTATTGGACCGGGACGTCACCCAATTTCTTCAGCTTATTTCTGGTACGTCAACTCACCATTGGGTGGTGCATTTGAATATTACACCAACGATGATTATTTGACAGAAGAATGGCAGCCACGTGTAGAAGAACATCGTCTAGAGCTTTTCACCGAGTGGGCGATTGAGGGTGGTCTTGATGATACAACCCGCCGTCAGGTGAAGCCTGTTTAACAGGTATTGCTTTACAAGGAAGATGGCTATGGAAAAGATCGTAATTGTAGGTGCCGGACAGGCAGCGGGTTGGGCAGTAAGTACCTTACGTCAAAATGGGTATGTGGGCGAAATTCACGTGGTTTCAAATGAAGATCAAGTGTTTTATGAGCGTCCGCCACTGTCTAAGCAAGTACTTTCAAAAGAAGCAACTTATGAGAGTTTGAATCTGTTCTCTCCTGAACAGGTTCAAGAGTTCAACGTTCAATGGCACAAACCGGAAATTGCGACAAAAGTCGACCGTGAACAAAAACAGGTTCATTTAGAAAGTGGTCAGGTTTTGCCGTATGACAAGTTACTGATTGCAACTGGAAGCCGTGCTCGTGTACCAGTCAATACATGGCAGTTCATTCCAAATGTTGTGACCTTACGTAATGTGCATGACTGTGAACGCTTGGCCGAAATTTTAAAGCATGCAAAGAATGTCGCTGTGATTGGCGGTGGCTGGATTGGTCTTGAAATTGCGGCAACTGCGCGTAAACAAGGTAAAGACGTTCATATTTTTGAATATGGTGACCGTTTATGTGCAAGGAGCGTGGGTCCGGAAGTTTCTGCATTTTTAAAAAATATGCATGAAACCCAAGGCACAAAAATTCATTTAGACAGCAAGAGCCTTCACTTGGTTGAAGCGCCTCATCAGAAAGTTGAAGTGGTGAATCATCCACAAAATAGTCAGTTGTTTGACTGTGTGGTGGTCGGCGCAGGTGCTGAGATTGCTAAAGAGTTAGGTGTACATGCTGGCCTCGATGTGAAAGATGGCATTGTGGTGAACTGCTTTGGACAAACTTCAGATCAACACATTTATGCCGCAGGCGATGTCGCGATTCATCCGGGTTTGGGCTATTGCATTCAGTCTTGGGCAAATGCACAAAATCAGGCAATTGCCGCAGCGAAGTCGATGCTCGGTATTGAAACTGAATATACCGATATTCCTTGGCTCTGGTCTGATCAATACCACTTTAATATCCAGATATTAGGTACGTATCAACCTGAAAAAACGAAAGAGTTAGTGATTCGCCAAGGTGGTGAAGATCAGGTGAGTTATTTATATCTGGACCATGAAAATCGTTTGCTGAACATGATTGCCATTAATGATTCTAAACTGGTCAAACTGGCAAAACGTTGGATGCAAGCCAACACTGTTTTAGATCCAAAACTGTTAGCAGATTCTGAATTTAATGTCATGAAGTTAAAACCGTAAACATTAAATCTGGTTCTCATTACCAAATCGAAGGAATGACACATGAGTAATGAAGAAAAAAGTGGATTAAAGCATTGGGTACCTGCTTTTGTCCTTATGGTGTGTGTGGTACTGGCATTTTTTGACAAGATTAGTATTGCGGTTTTATTTTCAGATCCTCATTTCCAAAGTGCAATGGGAATTGCTGAAAATAAGGCCAAGCTGGGATGGCTCATGACAAGTTTCTTACTTGCTTATGGTTTTTCATCAGTTTTTCTAAGCTTTTTGGGCGACATTTTTAACCCGAAGAAAATGCTGTTTTGGAGTGTAACTTCATGGGGTTTACTCATGTTTTGCATGGGGTTCACCACAAGTTATTCAGGCATGTTGATTTTACGTGTGCTGTTAGGTTTGGCAGAAGGTCCGTTGTTTGCCTTGGCTTATACCATTGTAAAGCAGACTTATACAGACCGTCAGCAAGCCCGTGCTTCAACCATGTTCTTACTTGGAACACCGATTGGTGCATTCCTTGGGTTCCCAATCACGGCAAATGTTTTAGCACACCATGACTGGCATACCACTTTTTTTGTGATGGCTGGGTTAACGCTAATCGCTATTTTCAGCATTGTTTTCGGTTTGCGTAATTTGCAACTCAAGAAAACCGTCGAAATTGAGGGCGAGAGCAAGCGTACCAATTTCAAAGGCCATATTGCCAATACCAAAATACTTTTGAGCAATAGAGCGTTCTGGCTGGTTTGTCTCTTCAACATTGCATTGATGACTTATTTGTGGGGCTTAAACAGTTGGGTTCCTTCTTACTTAATGCAAGACAAAGGCTTCAACCTCAAAGAATTTGGGATGTATTCAAGCTTTCCATTCATTGCCATGTTAATTGGCGAAATCATCGGTGCATTTTTATCTGACAAGTTAGGTCGCCGTGCAATTCAAGTATTTAGCGGTTTATTACTCGCAGGCATTTTCATGTATGTGATGGTCATCATGACCGAGCCATTATTGATTATTGCAGCGATGTCTTTAAGTGCGATGGCTTGGGGTTTCGGAGTGGCCGCTGTATTTGCTCTTCTTGCAAAAGTAACGACCTCAAATGTAGGGGCGACTGCGGGCGGAATATTTAACGGTTTGGGTAATTTTGCAAGTGCAATTGCACCTGTACTTATCGGTTACATCGTGATGCAAACACATAGTTTTAATTTAGGAATTACCTTCTTGGCTGCTGTCGCTGTCATCGGGTCATTTTTCTTGGTTCCTTTATTAAAACGTTATTAATTCACTGTATAGGAGTTTAAAAAATGACTACACAACAATTCGAATCGTGGGCACAACCAGAAAATTCTTCTTTAGAAGATTGGTTAAACACGCGTATTGCTCGCTTTGAAACTCGTAAATATGACTTTGATGCTTTGAAGTTCCAAGCCGATTACGACCCGAAATATCGCCGTGCTCAAATGCGTTATATGGGTACAGGCGCAACAGGTGTTGCAAATGACGGTAACACTGTACCAGCAGAAAACTTTACGTTTTCGACCATGGTGTTGCCACCACAGTGTGAAGGTCCTTTACACATTCACCACGATGTTGAAGAAGTTTTCTTTATGCTCCGCGGTGAAATTGACTTGTTCATTGAACACAACGGCGAAAAATTCGAAACCCGTTTAAAAGAGCGTGACCTGATTTCAATTCCACCGGGAATCTACCGTGGTCTATTTAACCCAGGTCAAGAAGATGCCTTGATGTGCGTAATGTTAGGAACAGGTAAACCAACCATTCCAAACTATCCACCAGAGCACCCATTGTCTCAAATCAAACGTTAATCGTTTGATGATGTGAGTTAAGGGAAAGGAATAAAAATGATGACACTCATTGAAAAGTTAGCAGAATTTCCGGTTAAAACGGTGACTGTGCAAGGCCAGCAACAAGCATATCGAGAAGCCGGTCAGGGCGAATACCTCGTGCTGTTACATGGCATTAGTTCAGGTTCTGCTTCTTGGGTGAACCAACTTGAAGTGCTGTCTCATCATTTTCATGTCATTGCCTGGGACGCACCGGGCTATGGCAAATCAGATGAACTTTTAACTGATCAGCCGAATGCTACCGACTATGCAAAGCGTTTGGCAGCGCTGTTTGAAGTTTTAAAAATTGAAAAAGCAATTGTTGTTGGCCACTCATTAGGTGCCTTACAGGCGAGTGCATTTGCTGCACTTTACCCAGAGAGAGTAGAGCATTTGGTGATCGCCAATTTGGCTCAAGGCTATCAACGTCAAGATGAACAAACACAAATTCAGGTTTTTGAAAAAAGACCAAAAATGTTGAAAGAGTTAGGCGCTAAAGGTATGGCAGAAAGCCGTGGGCCTCATTTGATTTATAAACAAGAACCACAAGCCTTGGCTTTAGTTTCAGAGGTGATGCAACAGTTGACCCTACAGGGATTCACACATGCATCGTACTTACTCGCATATGACGAAATACGTAATTATTTAACAGATTTACAAGTCCCATGCACAGTGATTGCAGGGCAGCAAGATCAAATCACTCCTGCGTTAGGTATACAAGAGCTTGCTCAGGAATTGCAGTTGGAACAGCACTACATCATCCAAGATGCAGGACATCTAAGTTATGTCGACCAACCGCAAGCATTTAACCAAATTATGTTGACGATTCAGGAACAATCGTAAGAGAGATTAAGGATTATGAGCTTCCAAGTTGAAGGAAAAGTTGCAGTTGTTACGGGTGGCTCCTCTGGGATTGGGCTGGCTGCTGTTGAAATACTGGTTGCAGAGGGTGCAAAAGTAGCTTGGTGTGGTCGCGATGAAGAGCGTTTGAATACTTCAAAACTCTATATTTTAGAGAAATATCCGCATGCCAATATTTTCACCAAAGCATGTAATGTGTTGAAAAAAGAAGAAGTTCAACAATTTGCCAAAGACGTAAAACTCAATTTGGGCAATGTTGATATGCTCATTAACAATGCTGGACAAGGCCGCGTTTCAAATTTTGAAAATACGCAAGATGAAGACTGGATGAAAGAAATTGAACTGAAGTATTTCAGTGTTTTACATCCGGTTCGGGCTTTTCTTGAAGATTTAAAACACTCTGCAAATGCATCGATTACCAATGTGAACTCGTTACTGGCATTACAACCAGAGCCACACATGATTGCCACTTCATCAGCACGAGCTGCGTTGTTGAATCTGACACATTCTTTGGCCCACGAGTTTACTCAGTATGGTGTTCGTGTGAACTCGATTTTACTCGGAATGGTCGAATCCGCGCAGTGGAAACGCCGTTATGAAACTCGCTCAGACTTAAACCAGTCATGGGAAGAATGGACAGGCAATATTGCTAAAAACCGCGGAATTCCAATGCAGCGTTTAGGCCGTCCTGAAGAACCAGCCCGTGCTTTAGTTTTCTTGGCATCTCCATTGGCATCGTACACCACAGGTGCGGCACTCGATGTCTCAGGTGGTTTTAATAAACATTTATAAATATCAGGTGCTGTCATGAAAAAGTTGATGATGATTGGTTTTGGCGCAATGGCAGCAGAAGTGCATGCACACTTGCCTCAAGATTTGCAACTGAAATGGATTGTCGTGCCGTCTCGTAGCGTTGAAAAAGTTCAATCACAAGTGTCTTCAGAGATTCAGGTGATCTCAGATATTGAGCAATGTGATGGTGCGCCAGATTATGTCATTGAGGTGGCAGGTCAAGCAGCTGTGAAAGAACATGCTCAAAAGGTTCTGGCTAAAGGTTGGACTATAGGTCTGATTTCAGTTGGAACTTTGGCTGATAGTGATTTTCTGATTCAGCTCAAACAAACAGCTGAAGAAAATAATGCCCATCTGCATTTACTCGCAGGTGCCATTGCTGGCATTGACGGTATTTCAGCAGCCAAAGAAGGGGGCTTGCAAAAAGTCACTTACAAAGGCTGTAAAAGCCCAAAAAGCTGGAAAGGGAGTTACGCAGAACAATTGGTCGATTTAGACCATGTGACTGAAGCTACGGTCTTTTTTACCGGAACTGCTCGTGAAGCTGCGATGAAATTTCCAGCAAATGCCAACGTCGCTGCAACGATTGCACTTGCTGGACTTGGAATGGATGAAACCATGGTCGAGTTAACCGTTGATCCAACAATCAACAAAAACAAACACACCATCGTGGCAGAAGGTGGCTTTGGGCAAATGACCATTGAATTGGTTGGTGTGCCGTTAGCAAGTAACCCGAAAACATCAACTTTGGCTGCGCTTAGCGTGATTCGTGCTTGTCGCAACAGTGTAGAAGCAATACAGATTTAAGAAGGATTTGATCATGGCAAAGGAAATTTATATTGCAGGTGAATGGCGTTTGGGCCGCGGTGCGGTCATCCAAAGCCTGTTTCCGGCAGATCAGTCTGTCAATGCAGAAATTTCGACTGCAACGCTTGAAGATGTGAATGAAGCGATTGAAAAGGCAGATCAAGCTTGGCGTCAACCCAACTGGAGAAACAGCTTGCCGCATGAGCGTGCACGTATTCTTTACAAAGTTGCAGACATTATCGAAGCGCGTGTCGATGAATTGGCAAAATTACAAACACGCGATAACGGTAAGCCTTTGACCGAGACTCGTGGTTTGGTGATGAGCGCTGCGGCGACTGCACGTTATGTTGCAGCGGCGTGTGAAACACTGAATGATGAGTTAACCACTCAACGTGCTCCAGACTTTATGACCATGAGCGTGCATGAACCTGTAGGTGTTGTGGCAGCAATTACACCTTGGAACTCTCCAATTGCGAGTGAAGTTCAAAAGCTTGCTCCAGCTTTAGCCGCCGGAAATGCAGTGGTGTTAAAACCAGCAGAAGCAACTTCGTTGATTGCTTTAGAACTTGCCAAAATTTTTGAAGAAGCAGGTTTACCTAAAGGCTTACTCAGTGTGTTGGTTGGTCGGGGTTCAGTGATTGGTGATGCAATTGCTCAACATCCGTTGGTTCGTAAAATCTCTTTTACGGGTGGAACAACCACGGGCCGTCATTTAGCTCATATTGCAGCGGAGAAACTCATTACCACTTCGCTTGAGTTAGGTGGTAAGTCACCAACAATCGTTCTGCCAGATGCTGATGTGGAACTCGCTGCCAAAGGCGTAGCGTACGGTATTTTTAGTTCGGCAGGTCAAGCGTGTATCGCAGGTTCTCGCTTATTTATTCATAGCAGTCTTTACGATCAGTTTTTAACGCGTCTGGTTGAAATTACCAAAGGCTTACGTGTGGGCCATCCGGAACAGGCTGGTGTGCATTTAGGACCACTTGTAAATGATAAACATTTGCAGTCGGTTGATCGCTATGTGCAACTTGCTAAAAGCGAAGGTGGTCAGGTTCTGATTGGTGGCGAAGCATTAACCACTGGTGACTATGCCAAAGGAAGCTATTACTTACCCACCATCATTACGGGTTTAAATAATAGTGCCCAAACCTGTCAGGAAGAAATTTTTGGTCCTGTTTTAGTCGTCATGAAATATGACAACGAGCAAGATTTAATTGCCCAAGCCAATGACAGTTGTTTTGGCCTTGCAGCGGGCATCTGGACTGAAAGCTACCGTAAAGCTTGGCGTATTGCCCGTGTGTTAGAAGTGGGAACAGTGTGGATTAATACCTACAAAAAGTTCTCGATTAGTGCGCCGTTTGGTGGCTTTAAAGACAGTGGTATTGGGCGCGAAAAAGGCCGTTTGGGCATTTTATCGTATATGCAGCAAAAGAGTATTTATATGGGGCTGAATGAACAGCCTAACCCTTGGTGCGAATAATAGATTCAAGGATTGAAAAACAAATTTTGAGGAACAGACATGACTGAACGTGTAAATGTAGGCGAAGCAATCGCAAGAGTTTTAGAAGCGCACCAAGTTGACAGTATTTATGGTGTTATTTCCATCCACAATTTACCTATTGCCGATGCAGTAGGGCGCCGTGAAAAAATGCGTTTTGTTGCTGCTCGTGGTGAAGCGGGCGCAGTAACCATGGCAGATGCACATTCACGCTTTAAAGGCTTGGGTGTAGCGTTGACCAGTACAGGGGCTGGCGCTGGTAATGCGGTGGGTTCACTGATTGAAGCAATGAATGCGGGTAGTCCTGTATTGCATTTAACAGGTCAAGTTGAGCGTGAATATCTCGACCGTGATGCAAGTTTCATCCACGAAACCAAAGACCAACTTACGTTTTTACGTGCGTCAAGCAAAGCAGCATTTCGTATTACCAGTCCCGACAATGCAGTGGGCGTAATTCGTGAAGCCATCCGTGTGGCAACCACTGTTCCAATGGGGCCGGTAAGTGTTGAGTTGCCAATTGATGTACAAGCGGCAGAAATTGATTTGCCACTTAACCTTGGGCCAGTTAAAGCATTGCAATTGCCACAAGCGGATCAAGCTGAAATTGATCTTCTTGTGAGTGAAATCAAAAAAGCAAAACGCCCAATTTTCTGGATTGGTGGTGGAACTTTAAATAGTGTTGCTGAAGTTAAAGCAATTGCAGATTTAGGTATTCCAGTTGTGTCATCTACACATGGTCGCGGTGTATTGGCAGATGATCATCCACGTAGTTTAGGTGCATTCCACAACTCGGCAGCGGTTGAGCAGTTATTAAAAGATGCTGACTTAATGGTTGTATTGGGTTCTCGTTTACGTAGTAATGAAACCAAAACCTATTCGGTTGAGTTCCCTGAAAACATTATTCAGGTTGATGCTAACCCAATGGCTCAACAACGTAATTACAAAATTCGCAACTTCATTTGTGGTGATGCCAAAGATGTCTTAACACGTGTGTTGGAACAGCTTCAAGGTACTTCAAAAGTTGATGACGATTATGATGCTGCTGTAGTTGCTGCAAAACAAGCTGCAATTGATGCACTGCGTAAGCAAATCGACCAATACGCTTTAATTTGTGATCACTTGCGTGCAGCTTTACCTCAAGACGGCATTTTTGTACGTGACATCACCATGTCAGGTAGCACATGGGGCAGTCGCTTATTCCCTGTACAAGCGCCAAACCAAAACATTCACTCACTCGCGGGTGCAATTGGTTTAGGTCTTGCAACTGCAATCGGTGCTTCGGTTGCTAACCCTGACAAAAAAGTGATTGGTTTGGTCGGCGATGGCGGTTTAATGCTTGGCATTGGCGAGATTGCAACCATGGTGCAAGAAAACACTAACATGGTCTTAATGATTATGAATGACGGTGGTTATGGTGTAATGCGTGGCATTCAAAATAATTACTTTGGTGGTCGTCAGTATTTCAATGAATTGCATACACCAGACTACAAACTTCTTGGCGAATCTATGGGTGTGAAGAGCTGGAAAGTCGGTAGTGCAGATGAGTTTAAAACTGTCATTCAAGAGGCGGTTGCATTTGAAGGACCAACGGTAATTGAGCTCGATATGAACTCGATTGGACCATTAAACTTTGCGGGTCCACCGCAAAAGAAACTGTATTAACCAGTTTGGATGGTTTAGTACATATGCGATGGGAGCTGCTAAGCCATCCTTTTTTTAGATATATTTTTTTATCTAAAAAATAATAAAAACGAAGTTTTACAGGTAAAACAAGTAAAGTTCCAGCAGGATGCTGGAACTCAATCAAGGATGTAGAGATGAAAAAGACTTCATTGATCATGGCATTCATTGCACCACTCGCTATGGGGATGAGTGCAAGTGCGTTTGCAAAAGACTCATTACTTGAATGGAAAAGTGATGATGGAACTGACTCATTAAAGTTAGGTGGGGTGGTTCGGTTAAATCAGCGTTATGAAGATTGGGAAGGGCCAAACCGTGGTTTTGGTAAGCTCTATTTTGATATTTTCAGGGTAGATCTAAAAGGTAAGTTTGATGATGCATACATCAATGCCAGCTATTTGTTTCAAGACCAACAGAAAACCTCGATTGAAAAAGCATATGTTGGCTATAACCTTGATGCCAACAACAGCATTGAAGCAGGTCTGGTCTATAAGCCATTTACCATTTATCCATATCCGCAAAATGGCTGGACTTATCACATTCCATTCTTTTTAGGTTATGGCAACAATATTGCACCGGGGCTTAACTGGAATTATCACGATAAAGATTGGGATGTAAAACTTGGTTATTACCCGCAAATGCTAGAGACTAATTTGCGTTATTCGCCTGAAAGTGCAACTTACGATGATTTAGCAGGAAATGCTTTTCCATCTCAAAAAGCCTATCAAAATGAAAAGCGTAATCAGTTTAATACCCGTATTGTGCGCAAGTTAGAAACAGATTTTGGTAAACAAGAGATTGGTGTGTCTGGTGCGATTGCCCAGTTACATAATAAAGTCACCGATAAAGATGGCAAGTATTATGCGGTTGGTTTGCATACCGACAACAACTACAAGCGCTTTAACTTACAAAGTTCAGTCATTCACTATCAATACGATGCTAAAAATCCGGACGGTGTAAATAGTGATATGACTTTAATGGGCAATAACGGCTTTACACCTGCCTATTTCATCGCTTCGGAAGGAACGATTGCCAGTTTAAACCTTGCCTACACTTTACCTGTGACCAATATGGGCAAGCTAAAAGCTGTTAAGTTTTATAATGACTATAGCTATCTCGATAAAAAACGTGATGATTGGTCAGATTCACAAATGAACACTACAGGCATGATGTTTATTGCTTCACCATTTATGGTTTGGGCAGATTACACGTGGGGTAAAAACTCAAATATTATTGGTGGAGCGACCAACTCAACAGGGTATACCTCTGCCACTTCGCCAAACAGTGATAAATGGCTATATCGAATTAACTTTAATATTGGGTTTACTTTCTAAAGTGAACTGCCATAAAAAAACCACGCAATGGGCGTGGTTTTTTATTTCATAAGTTAAAGCTTTTAATATCTATTTTTTTCAAACTTATTCCAAAATACAAATGCAGTCACAAAAGCCAAAATGGTGAGCGCAAAAATATAATACATCGCGCCGATATCACTATATTGACTAAGCCAATGGACTAAAGGCAATGTCATACCGCCAACAATTGCATAAGATAAATTATAAGAAAATGAAATGCCCGAGAAGCGAACGGGTGCAGGGAACATTTTAACCATGCTGCTCGACACCATACCAACAGTACCTGAGCAAAGACCTAACAACATATATAAGCCAAAAATGGTTGAATGTGCGGCGTGGCCTAAACTGTTATAAAAAACTGCTGCTGTGAGTGCCACGGCAAGCGCACCTACCATCATCACTTTGCCACAGCCAAAACGGTCAGCAAAATAACCAGCCAAAATACAACCCACCATTTGCATGACAATGGCTGCACTTTGCATTTCAAAAGTCTGAGCACGCTCAAAACCAAACGAACCAATCAATAAATTTGGCATGGCTAAAATCACCACCACCACGCAGCCTGTTAAAAACCACGTAAATAACATGCCAATAGCAACGGCTGTTTTATGGGTCGTTAATACTTGTTTAACCGGCATTTCTTTTGAGATCTCTTTACGTGCCTGCATGGCTTTAAACACAGGTGTTTCTTTTAAATACGTCCTTAAATAAAGTGCGACTAGACCAAAAATACCACCTGCAATAAAAGGAATACGCCATGCCCAGTCATGGATTTGTCCCTCACTAAAATTCAGTGAAATCCATAGTGACATGAGCGCACCTAGTAAAATTCCTAAAGACAGTCCTGCAGTTAATAAACCATTTGCTAGTCCAATTTTTCTTTCGGGAACGTGTTCCGACACAAATGTCCACGCGGCAGGAATTTCACCTCCAATCGCAATACCTTGTACCACACGCATGAGCAATAAAAGTAGCGGTGCCAAATAACCAATATTTTCAAAAGTGGGCAATATCCCGATAAACAGAGTAGGCAGAGCCATCAGCAAAATAGAAAGCGAAAATAGTTTTTTGCGCCCAACTAGATCGCCAAAATGGGCCATCACAACTCCACCTAACGGCCTAAAAAAGTAACCTGCTGCAAAAATACCGTAAGTATTGAGCATGGCCCAAAAAGGGCTAAGCGTGCTGGGGAAAAAGAGGTCAGAAATGATTTTGGCGTAAAACACATAAATCACAAAATCGTAAAACTCTAAAGCGCCACCGAGTGAAGAAAGGGCGAGGGTTCGTTTATCTTCTTTATTCAGATAGTTCGCATCCTGCAACGTTAAGTCCTGATCCATTTTTTTACTTAATTGTTGTAATCGAAGCTTGGATATTAATGGAAAAGTGAAGTAAAAGTAAATGGAGGAAATTTGTGCTATAGATGACTATAGATTGGGCTAACCAAGAAAAGACAAAATGGTTTAAAACTAAAAACGCTTTAGATTAAACAAAAACAGATGTAGGAATGGCTTTTCTTTTGAGCCGTTCAGCGACACAATAAAACCAGTAATAACTAGTTTAATAAGAGATTCAAGGGATGAGTGTAGTTTTACCTGTAGCTAAGCGCGGTGAAGACATTTTAAAACTGATTGCTGCACCTGTCTCATCTAGTGAGCTGAACAGTGATTGGCTTTATGGGCTTGCAGCCGCCATGCATGCCACTATGCTTGAACGCAATGGTGTAGGAATTGCTGCACCTCAAGTCTATATCTCTAAACGAGTCATTATTGTGGCATCTCGACCAAACCCACGCTATCCCGACGCACCTGAAATGGATGCGGTGGTGATGGTGAATCCTGAAATTTTAGAGTTTTCGAGTGAAACCCTCCTAGGTGAAGAAGGCTGCTTAAGCGTGCCAGATGAACGTGGACAAGTCGAACGCGCAGAAATGGTAAAGGTTAAATATTCAACACTTCAGGGTGAAGTCGTTGAAACGATTTTTCACGGTTTTCCTGCTCGTATTGTTCAACATGAAGTCGATCATTTAAATGGAGTGTTATTTGTAGAAAGAATAATCTAATCTTCTGTTTAAAGTTTTGAAAAACGTATAATGAGCTTGAAATAAAGAAGTCAACGGAATTACAATACTTATATCGTGATTTTTAATTCATTCAAAAAGTATAATTTTAATATTATCAGCAGGTTGTGCTGAAAAATTGCTCTAAAGCGTAAATCTCCTCATTTAAGGTTACGGACCATGAAAACCCCTCTCCCAGATTATTTGGCAAATGTGATAGAAGCCTGTGAGGTAGATAATAGCGGGCATCTAGCTGACTATATTCCAGAGTTGGCAAATGCAAATCCAGACCGATTGGCTTTGGCAATGTCTACGGTAGATGGTGAAATTTATTCGATCGGTGATGATGATACTGAATTCACCATACAGTCAATTTCTAAACCTTTTGTATATGCTTATGTTTTACAACAGCTTGGCATTGATGCGGTACTCGCTAAAGTAGGGGTGGAGCCTTCAGGGGAAGCTTTCAATGAAATTTCATTGGGTAAAGATGGTCGTCCGAAAAACCCGATGATCAACTCTGGCGCAATTACGACACATTCTTTAATTCAAGTTAAACATGGTCTACATAGTGCAGAAATTCTACGCCGTTTTATGAGCGAGCTTGCTGGTCGCGAATTAAGTTTTGATGAGTCTGTCTATGATTCGGAAGTCAAAACTGCCTATCGTAATCTTTCGATCGGTTATATGTTGCGAACTGTAGGGATTTTGGAAACTGACCCTGTCGATATTGTGAATGGTTACATTCGTCAATGTGCAATCATGGTTACAGTTAAAGATCTGGTACGTATGGGCAGTGTGCTTGCCAATGGTGGGGTTGACCCTAAAACCGGAAAGCGTCTGTTGAACCGATCTGTAGTGAGACAAGTACTCAGTGTCATGATGAGTTGTGGTATGTATGATGCCGCAGGTGACTGGCTTTCAACTGTAGGTATTCCAGCTAAAAGTGGTGTAGCAGGCGGTATATTAGGAGTACTGCCGGGTCAGGTCAGTATTGCTGCTTTTTCTCCTCGCTTAGATGAACATGGTCATAGTGTTCGAGGAATCGATATTTTAGAGCGGTTGTCCCGTGATATGGGATTACATCTCATGGAAGGTACACCTTCTGCACAAACCATTGTACAAAGCCACTATCGCACAGGAAAAGATGCATCATTAAGTGTGTATGTGCTTCGGGGTGTATTGAAATTTACTGAAGCTGAAATGTTGTTGCGTATTTTACAAGACGAGACGACGGACCAAAGCACAATCGTGATTGATTTGACCCAGATTTCACTTATCCATGAGGTGGGTAAGCGTATGTTCTTAGAAGGTGTAGATCGTCTGATTGATGATGGTCATACACTCGTTTTGGTTGATCCTGAACAGCGATTAGATCATGCGAGAACCGGCAAAGATCGAGAACTTCATGTCTATCATGATTTCGATGATTTGCTCGAAAAGCATGACCTACCTGCAAAAAAAAAGACTTATAACGACATTGCCGCACTTCTAAATTGCTGAGGTGTTTTTCCGAGATGTCGTTTAAACATCGCACTGAATGCACTGGGGTTGGTATACCCCAGTGACTCGGAAATTTGAGCAATAGATTCACCATTCGCGATTTTACTCAAGGCAAGTGCGATATGCATTTGCTGTACCCATGCTCGATAAGACAACCCAGTTTCTTTTTGGAACATACGCATTAAAGTTCTCGAGCTCGCACCAATATCATCGGCCCAATCTGTTAAATCTTTTGAGTGATTAGGCGCGTGTAATAACGCTTGGCAAATTTTTAATAATCGTTTGTCTTTTGGCCACGGAATTTGGATAGGCAGCAAATTGGCCCGATGAATTTCTTCAAAAATCAAAATTTGTAAAGAACGGGAAAGCTCTTGAGAGGTGACAATATTTGGAGTCTCCTCTTGTTCAATTTCATTCAAACGAATCAAAAGCTCATGCAACAGGTTGCTCACTCGAATAATAAAGCAATCTTGCCCCATTAAAGCGGCTGCATTTACTTCAACCAATGCTGTATTTAACTTAACGTGACTGAGTGAAATGACACTATGTTCGACATGGGCAGGAATCCATAACGCACACATGGGCGGCACAATCCAGACATTATTTGGTGTAAACACCTGAATGTTTCCTGTTGATGCATATAAAAACTGAGCGCGGGTATGCGTATGAGTCGGCGTGATTTCTCGGTAGGCATGCTCGGAAGATAGCCCAATCACAAGTTCAGACAAATCAGACTGAATAAGAGAATCGGACATAATCTATCCTAAAAATTGTCACTTATACGATGATTATTGGAAGATAACTTTATAAGCGACAATTTACAATAAGCACCTTACTTAAAATATTGGAGTTTTTCAGGTATGACGTCTTCAATACAATTGAAAGATGGTATTGCCAATACCGTTGCAAATGATCAGCCTCAAGGAATGATTATTAAAATTGTAGGTGCTGTGGCGGTTGCACATTTACTGAATGATTTGATTCAAGCCGTGTTACCAGCCATCTATCCAATGCTCAAAGCAAACTTTTCACTGAGTTTTGCTCAAGTTGGCCTGATTTCGTTTGTATACCAAATTACAGGTTCACTGCTACAGCCTTGGATTGGACTTTATACCGATAAACATCCAAAACCTTATCTTCTACCACTCGGAATGGTCGTCACATTCTGCGGTATTATCTTGTTGGCATTTTCACCAAGCTTTACTGTGTTGTTATGTGCATCTGCACTTATTGGTGTAGGTTCTGCAACTTTTCATCCTGAAGCTTCACGTGTGGCTCGAATGGCATCGGGTGGTCGTTTTGGTACGGCTCAATCGACTTTTCAGGTGGGTGGAAACACAGGTACTGCCATTGGTCCATTGTTAGCAGCTTTACTTATCGTACCGTTTGGACAGCATGCAGTTGCAGGTTTAGTGATATTTGCACTTTTAGCCATTTGGGTTTTATTTGGTGTAAGCCGCTGGACGATTGGTCATGCAAAAAATCAGGTAGTTACACGTGCAAACCAAGCACAGAGTAAATTACATGGTCGTAAGCTCATTATTGCCTTGAGCACCATTAGTGTGTTGATGTTCGCTAAATTTACCTACATTGCCAGCATTAGCAACTACTTCACTTTTTACTTAATTCAAAAGTTCCATATCAGTATCCAGACCGCTCAGTTGCATTTGTTTGCATTTTTGGCAGCTGTTGCTTTAGGTACATTTGCAGGTGGTCCAATTGGTGACAAGATTGGTCGTAAAGCTGTTATCTGGGTTTCATTTGTGGGTATGGCGCCGTTTGCATTAATGATGCCGTATGCAAACTTGTTTTGGACAACAGTCTTATCGATTATTACTGGTTTGGTGTTGTCGTCTGCTTTTGCTGCAATGGTGGTTTATGCACAAGAAGCTGTTCCGGGCCGTGTGGGGATGATTGCTGGCTTAATGTTTGGTCTTATGTTTGGGGTAAGTGGTATTGCCGCAGCGGGGTTAGGGCATTTGGCCGATGTTAACGGCATTGAATGGGTATTTGGATTGTGTTCATTATTACCATTACTTGGGTTTGCAACCGCATTTTTACCGAACACAAAGGTTAAATAAATGAAAAGACTCTCAGTCATATTCAGCTGAGAGTCTTTTTTAGATAAATATGATTCCAGTTAAAAAGATTATTTTTGAATACCAAACTTAAATACGGTGACACTGTTATACGTTTGATTTGGGTTCAAACGTGTAGAAGGGAAAGTTGGTTGATTGGGGCTGTCTGGAAAATGTTGTGTCTCTAATGCTAGAGCATCTGCTTGTCGATAAAGTACACCGTTTGCACCAGCAATATTTCCTAGTAAATGATTCGCCGTATACATTTGAACGCTTGGCTCAGTGGTTAAAACCTGCATTGTTCGTTTAGATTTTGGATCAACAACATGAGCAGCAAGATTTAATTTCCCTTGAGACTTTTGATTAAGCACCCAAGTTTGGTCATAGCCATATCCATAAGCCAATTGCTGATTATTCGCTCGAATATCTTTTACAATTGCTTTAGGAGTCCGAAAATCAAAAGGTGTACCTACAACTGAAGCAATTTCACCTGTGGGTAACGAATTTTGATCGGTTACCAATATACGGTCTGCATTGAGTTGTACCACATGATCTAGTACGCCATAAGGGTTGTTTCCAGCGCCTGACAAGTTGAAATAACTGTGATTGGTGAGATTGACTACGGTCGGTTGATCAGTTTTGGCCTTATATTCAATCTGGAATTCATTTTGATCTGAAAGACTGTATATCACCTCCACATCTAATTTCCCGGGAAAACCTTGATCACCATTTGGACTGGTTAACTTAAGAGAAGCTTTGACGGTTTCACCTTTAGAAACTAGGGGCTTAACTTGCCAAACACGCTTATCAAAACCAGGATTACCGCTATGTAATGAATTCGGTCCATTATTTTTTTCGAGGTTATACGTTTTGCCTTCTAAGCTAAATTTAGCATTGCCAATACGGTTCGCATAACGACCAATTAATCCGCCAAAATGAATGCCTTCCTTGGTATCAGTGACTTCATAGCCTTTTAGATCATCGAAGCCCAAAACGATATTATTTTGTTTACCTTGTGTATCGGGAGTCAAAATCTGTGTAATTACGCCACCAAAACTAATAAAAGATACAGAGACTCCTTTGTTATTGCTCATGGTGTATAGATCAACCTTTTGACCATCTTGAGTCGTTCCGTATGGTTTTACATTTAATGTGGCTGCATTCGCAATTTGTGCAAAGCTATATATCGTAAAACTTAAAATTACTAATTTTTTCATGTTTATACTCTATTTTGTAATGGTTGAATCTTGATGAATATAAGATTGATTTTTCATCTTTTTAAAGAGGTTTTTTATTATATATTGTGTTAATGATGATTAGCCTTGTTAATTCTAAGTATTGAACAAATTGACACCATTTAAGGTTATAAACAAATTAACTTTATTATCAAAATTCAACAGTAAGCTATTTTATGACTTATTCTGACTCGGCTTTAAAATTTTCACTCGGTCTTAATGGCCTATCATTTGACATAGACAACGAACATATTCGACTTGAACAGGGCTTGAGTTTTATTAATTCAAAAAGCATTAGCCATGGTGTGATTGATGAGCTTGCTATTGAAAAGATGATTTATTTTATTGAAGAAATCATAGAATCTCAGCCCTTAAGAAATCTAAATATAAGTGGCGTAGCTGTTACTGCTGATACAGCCATGACACAACTCAGTGAGTTATTTTTTAGTGCTCAAAAGCAAATCAGCCGTGTTGAGCTTGAGCATGGATTCAATGATTTTATTGAGCGTTTGAGCTACTACACAAACCAAGTGTCTCCAGATCAGCTTTATGTTTTTACCTACTTTGTATTTGTTCGAGAAATGATGCATCACTTAAGAGTTGAGCAAATTCAAATCATTTAAGAAGTTACTTTCCAAAACCAATCCCAGTCCGTGTATTGCAACCTCAAGTGACATGTAAGAGCGGTCAGAACTCAAAGTATAGGAAAATTGGAAGGGTTGAATATTTTTTAATTGAATTTACAAGTGATAGCTTTTATAAGTAATGATAATATCTCTTGAACTTTGAAAAACAAAAAATAATATGAGGATTTTATGAATTATAAACTAATCAAAATAGGTTTATTAAGTACCATTCTTTTAATTGGTTGTGGGGAGGATTCCCAAAGAGAAGAAAATCAATATGAAAAAAATATATTTAGAGTAGAAGCTGAAGGTTTTAATGATAAAATTAACTTGAATGTAAAAGAAGGCGATTATAGTTCAATTGCTCAAGGTAATAGTTCTGATGTAACTCTTTATTTTAATAACTATGAGAAATTAGATTTTCCTGTCTATGGTGAATTAAAGCTTTTATCTGAAAATAAAAAAGCTAGTTTTTCAGCAATTTCTTGGTTGAATAAATATAAAAATATTAGTCTTTTGTTTTGTATAGATTATGTAGAGTGTGCGAATAATACAGAATATAGTTTTGATGAGTTTAATCGAGAACTTAATGTTAGATTTAAAAATAATTTTAATAAACTATTTCAAAACTATTTGGAAGGATCGGGGTGGGAAAAAACTATACCCGCAACGATTACAGGTGATTTAGAATTAAAAATACCCTCTAACTGGCTAGCTTTTAAAAAAGATAGATTTCCAAAAAAAGATGGGATAGGTAATCTTAAAGTAGATAGTCAAATATATAATTTATCTGAGATGAATTCAGATGTTACTTTCTATCAAGATGATAATAGTAAATATATTGGTAGTGTGGATTATCTTAATTTTAAAAGAGGTGATGATGTCGTTAATATTGAAATATATAAAGGAATTGATAATAGTCAATCATTCAAAGATATAAGATTGAAGATATATAATTATAATAAAAATAATGAATCAGTTTTTTTATTCAATGATGTAATTCCTGCTTCATTTGTATCATGGAAGGAGGATGGGGAAATATTATCTATTAATATAGAAAAATTAAGTTTAGTTAATCAAGAAAATACTAAATCTAAGGTGTTAGATTTGAAATTTTATATTCCTAGAAATACTTCAAATGTTAAAATCAACAATGAAAATTTTTTTGCGCTAAGGCAGAGTTATGGTTTTGCTTATGTGATTAATGATCAGAAAAAATATTCTATTACTTTAATAGGGCAAGCAGGAGATTATCCACTAGAAATAATTCAGGAATTTAATGGTAATATTACGATTGAAACTATCAAAGAAAATGAAAAAATAGTTTGTGGGGATCGTTATAAACCTTGTTTAGGTTTGTCAATGGATAATGACAAAAAAACTTTTATATTTAATAATGTTAAATTAGATAAAGATATTTTAAATGGAAGAATTTATATTCCAGGAGTCATAGATTAAATGCTATAAAAAATCCCCTCAATTGAGGGGATTTTTACTGCTTAACATTAAGCAATCGAATCATCTAAATTCGGACCTAACCAGCGTTTTGCCTCATCAAGTGTCCAACCTTTACGTTTTGCATAATCTTCAAGTTGATCTTGAGAGATTTTGCCCACGTTAAAGTATTCACTTTGAGGGTGCGAATAGTAGAAACCACTTACCGAAGATGGTGGCATCATTGCAAAGTGCTCAGTCAGTTTAGTACCGATTTTGTCTGTAGAACCTAACCAGTCAAACAACACCGCTTTTTCAGAGTGCTCTGGACACGCTGGGTAACCCGGCGCAGGGCGAATACCGACATATTTCTCTTTAATCAGTTCTTCATTGCTGAGTGTTTCATCTGCTTTATAACCCCAGAACTCTTTACGAATGCGTTCATGCAAATGTTCGGCAAAGGCCTCAGCAAAACGGTCTGCCAATGACTGAACTAAAATTGCAGAGTAGTCATCACCTTTAGCTTTGTACTCGTTTGCCAATTCTTCTGCACCAAAAATCGATACAGTGAATCCACCTAAGTAGTCCTGTTGCTCACGATCAGTACGAATGTAATCTGCCAAAGACAAGTTTGGTTTACCTGTTACTTTGTCTGATTGCTGACGTAAATGTTCAAATGTATGCGTAACATTTTGACCAGCTTCATCAAATACGCTGACGGTGTCGGCGTCAGTACGCTGAGCAGGGAACATACCAAATACAGCACGTGCATCAAAAAGGTTGTTGTCGATAATATCTTTCAACATTGCTTGAGCTTGGTTGTACAAATCTGTTGCAGCTTCGCCAACCACTTCATCTTCTAAAATTTTCGGGAACTTACCTGCCAAGCTCCAAGAAATGAAGAATGGTGTCCAGTCAAAATATTCAACCAATGTTTCAAGCGGGTAGTTTGTTAAAACTTGAGTTCCCAAAAGGTTTGGTTTTGCTGGAACGTAGCTTTCATCAATTTTAAAACCGTTTTTAACAGACTCTGCATAAGTCAGTTTTGCTGCTTTTGGTTGTTTGTTGGCTAAGCGTTCACGAATTTTGACATATTCAGCACGGTGCTCTTCAATGAATTTCCCACGCATTTCTTTTGAAAGTAGGGTAGTTGCAACACCTACGGCACGTGAAGCATCTGCAACATAAATCACAGCATCATTTTGGTACTGAGGATCAATCTTAACTGCTGTGTGTGCTTTTGAAGTTGTTGCACCACCAATCAATAAAGGAATGTCAAAGCCTTTACGCTGCATTTCTTTAGCTACAAAAACCATTTCATCTAAAGACGGAGTAATCAGACCTGACAACCCGATGATGTCACATTTTTCATCAATCGCAGTTTGCAAGATTTTCTCGCAAGGTACCATCACGCCAAGGTCAACAATGTCGTAACCATTACAACCGAGTACAACACCCACAATATTTTTACCAATATCGTGTACGTCGCCCTTAACAGTTGCCATCAGGACTTTACCTTTAGATTGACTACCTGTTTTTTCAGCTTCAATGTACGGGTTGAGCCAAGCCACAGCTTGCTTCATGACACGTGCAGATTTAACAACCTGTGGTAAGAACATTTTGCCTGAACCGAACAAGTCACCGACCACGTTCATACCGTCCATCAAAGCGCCTTCAATTACATCTAAAGGACGTTTAGCTTTTAGGCGAGCTTCTTCGGTGTCTTCATCAATGTATGTGGTAATACCTTTGACTAATGCATATTCAAGGCGTTTTTCTACAGGCTCATTACGCCATTCAAGGTTTTCGGCTTCACGTTGTGCTCCGCTATGACCACGGTATTTTTCAGCGACTTCAAGCAGTTTCTCTGTGGCGTTTTGACCAGACTCACCTTGGTTCTGGTTTAAAACAACATCTTCAACTGCATCTTTGAGTTCTTTAGGAATATCATCATAAATTGCCATTTGTCCGGCATTTACAATCCCCATGGTCATACCTTGTTTGATGGCATGGTACAAGAACACAGAGTGAATCGCCTCACGAACAGGCTCATTTCCACGGAATGAGAACGATACGTTCGATACACCACCAGAAATCATGGCGTGAGGTAAGTTCTGTTTAATCCAACCTGTGGCTTCAATAAAATCGACGCCATAGTTATTGTGTTCTTCAATCCCTGTTGCTACTGCAAACACGTTCGGGTCAAAAATAATATCTTCAGCAGGGAAGCCAACATCGTTAACCAAAACGTCATAAGAACGTTTACAGATTTCGCGTTTACGTGCAGCAGTGTCTGCCTGACCTGTTTCATCAAAGGCCATCACAATAATCGCAGCACCATATTGACGACAGAGGCGAGCTTTTTCGACAAACTCGTCATAACCTTCTTTTAAGGAAATCGAGTTAACAACAGGTTTACCTTGTACACATTTTAAGCCAGCTTCAATGATTTCCCATTTTGATGAGTCAATCATGATTGGCACACGTGAAATATCTGGCTCAGATGCCACAAGGTTTAAGAAATGCACCATCGCATTTTGCGAATCGAGCATCCCTTCATCCATGTTAATGTCAATAATCTGGGCACCAGCTTCTACTTGCTGCTGTGCAACTTCTAAAGCTTCGGTAAAGTTTTCTTCACGAATTAAGCGTAGGAATTTTTTTGAACCGGTAACGTTAGTACGTTCACCCACGTTAACGAACAATGAGTCATCATAAATATTAAAAGGTTCTAAACCACTCAAACGACAAGCAGGCTTAGTTTCAGGAATTTGACGAGGTGCAATGTCTTTTACTGCATTATAAATGGCACGAATATGGTCTGGTGTTGTACCACAGCAACCACCTGTAATGTTAATGAGGCCACTTTCTGCAAATTCTTTTAAGAAGGCAGCAGTTTGCTCAGGCGTTTCGTCATATTCACCAAAAGCGTTTGGTAAGCCAGCATTTGGATGGGCAGAAATGAAAGTATCAGCAACATCAGACACAGTTTTAACGTGAGGACGCATGGCATCTGCACCAAGGGCACAGTTGAAACCAATTGAAAGCAAGTCGCCATGACGTACAGAGTTCCAGAACGCTTCAGCAGTTTGACCTGTTAAGGTACGACCAGATGCATCGGTAATGGTCCCTGAAATCATGAGTGGTAATTCATGACCAATTTGCTTAAAGACTTCTTTCACCGCAAAAATTGCAGCTTTACAGTTTAATGTATCAAAAACGGTTTCAATCAGAATGATATCTGCACCACCTTCAATCAGCGCATGAGTTGCCTCAATATAGTTTTCTTTTAGCGCATCAAAGGTAATGTTACGAAAGGCAGGATCATTTACATTGGGTGAAATTGAACAGGTACGCGATGTTGGGCCGAGTACACCCGCTACAAAACGAGGTTTATCTGGAGTCGAATACTTTTCACAGGCTGCTTTGGCTAAACGGGCTGCTTCACGGTTAATTTCGGGAACAAGGTCTTCCATGTGGTAATCAGACATAGAAACACGTGTGCCGTTAAAGCTGTTGGTTTCGATAATGTCTGCACCAGCATCAAGGTAAGCTTCATGAATGCCTTGAATGATTTCTGGCTGTGTCAAAACTAAAAGGTCATTGTTACCTTTTAAGTCATGTGCCCAATCGGCAAAACGCTCACCACGGTAGTCGGCTTCTTCCAATTTATGGCGCTGGATCATCGTTCCCATTGCACCATCAATAATCAGAATGCGTTTAGCAAGAAGCGCTTTTAGGGTGGCAAGCGTAGACATAGAAAACCCCGATCTTTTATATGAATTTAAAAATGCGGCGCTATTGTAACAGAATAGCAGCACAATTGATGATCTATGACGACCCACCATTCACCGTAAATTAGTCGTAAAAAAAAAGTGTTTTCGAACAAAAAGAGGGCATTTTTTCATCAAAAATTCATAAAATGATCATGATATTGAAATATTTCATCTCCAATATTCGGTTTTATGACAATTGAGCTGTTTAAAAAAACGTCATATAGGTAATTTTTTAGATATTTTTGCTTTAAAAATAGTCATAAATAAGGAAGATATAAATTGATTTAAATTATTGTATTTTAATAAAAAAATAAAATGGATCGAGGAAAGGTGCATCAAATGAGGTCAAAATATGAAAAATTGACTTCATCAGGCGCCGCTTTGTCATATAATTGTCATAATTTAATTTAAGAATACAGAGGATTTTTCTATCCTCTTACCGTCTGCATGAATTCTAATCTACCCCCTGTTTCGGATTCAAAACTTGCGGCAAACCTGCAAGTCAAATCGACGAATGTACATGTCCCGACACCTAAGTTCTTTATGCCGGTGTTTCTGACAATTATTGTTGCAACACTTATTTATATTGGATTTCAGGTGAGTGCTGATTTAGCGCATGTACCGCCTTTGAGTCTTTATTCGGTTATTCTTTTATCTACCGCACTCTTGATTGCTTTAGGCTTTGAGTTTGTAAATGGCTTCCATGATACTGCAAATGCAGTAGCGACAGTGATTTACACCAATGCTTTACCTGCACCGGTTGCAGTCATGTGGGCAGGTTTTTGTAATTTTCTTGGGGTAATGGTTGCAAGCGGCGCAGTCGCTTACGGCATTATTGCATTGTTGCCTGTTGAACTGATTATGAACATGGGTAGCGGTGCAGGTTTCGCAATGGTTTTTGCGCTTCTTATTGCTGCGATTCTCTGGAACTTAGGTACTTGGTTCTTGGGTATTCCTGCTTCTAGCTCTCATACTTTGATTGGTTCAATCTTGGGTGTGGGCATTATGAACCATCTATTGAGTGCATCGACTGGCGTAACGACCAGTGGTGTTGATATGGATCAGGTGATTAAAGTCGGTAAGGCCTTATTATTTTCACCTTTAATTGGTTTTGCTTTTGCAGCGATTGTATTCTTGTTGGTTAAAACTATTTTTAAACGCCAATTAGAATTATTCCAACCACCAGAAGGTAATAAACCACCACCAGCAATCATTCGTGCAATTTTAATCTTTACCTGTACAGGTGTAAGTTTTGCACATGGTTCTAATGACGGTCAAAAAGGTATGGGTCTGATCATGCTGATTTTGGTTGGTCTGGTGCCATTGGCTTATTCATTAAATAAAAACCTTGATACACAACAAGTTCAATCATTCCATCAGCTTTCTTCTCAAACTGCCGTACTTTTGAATCAAAATCAGCCAGAATTAACCGATGAAAAAGCACGTGTTATTTTGACTAAATATATTCAGACTAAACAGCAAACTCCGGAAGTAGTGCCTGCATTGGCAAGTATGACTGATCATTTGGGTGAGCGAGTTTCTAGCTATAGCAACTTAAAAGACATTCCAGAAGCTGCAATTAGTGAAATTCGTAATGACATGTATTTAAGTACAACGACATTTAAGCGTTTGGATAAAGCAGATGCTTTACCAAAAATGGATCAGTCACAAGAAAAACTCGTGAAAGAATACCGTAGTAGCTTAGATTCATTCTTACAATACATTCCAACTTGGGTGAAAGTAGCAGTTGCTTTGGCACTTGGCTTAGGCACCATGGTCGGCTGGAAACGTATTGTTGTGACTGTAGGTGAACGTATTGGTAAGCATCACATGACTTATGGTCAGGGGATGTCTGCTGAGCTTGTCGCAATGAGTACAATTGCAGCTGCCGACGGTTTAGGTATGCCTGTTTCAACAACACACGTTTTAAACAGTGCTGTTGCAGGTACCATGGTAGCGAATAGATCAGGCTTAAACTTCAATACAGTTAAAACGATTTTATCTGCATGGGTATTTACACTCCCTGCAACAATCTGTTTGTCAGGCGGTTTGTACTGGTTATTCTTGCAGTTTGTATAAAAGCATTAAAAAATTAAAGCCACTGTTCACAGTGGCTTTTTTATTTGTTTCTTTTTAACGTTCAGTCTATTTTCATGTACATTCAATTATAAATTAATGAGTCCTTATAAAGCCTCAAGTAACTTCAGAGGCTAGGCTTGAAACTTTGATATCAGGATAGATTATGGATGTGGTTCAAATAGATCAGCTAAAACAACAATTTCCACTTATTGAGACACTGCAAGCCTATCAAGAAACATTTTGGTTTACACCTCATTGCTATCCTTTAAATGAAGCTTTAGAAAAAGTTGGTCTCACCGCAGAGGACGTAAGTGAAGCAGAAGCCCGATTAGAGCGTTTCGCACCTTATTTGGCAAAAGTGTTTCCTGAAACTCAAGCACAACATGGAAAAATTGAATCAGATATCGTTGAAATTACTCATATGCAACAAGCACTTTCTACAACAGAGCAAGTGCAACTGAGTGGAGCATTCTGGCTGAAAAAAGATAGCCATTTACCTATTTCTGGTTCAATTAAAGCACGTGGAGGTATTTATGAAGTCTTGGCTCACGCCGAAAAGTTGGCAATTGAGGCCGGACTTCTCAAGTTGGAAGACGATTACAGTAAGTTAGATCAAGAGTCATTTAGGGCATTCTTTTCTAAGTATCAAATTGCAGTAGGCTCAACAGGAAATTTAGGGCTTTCGATTGGTATTATGAGCGCCAAACTGGGTTTTAGAGTCACAGTCCATATGTCTGCTGATGCGAGACAGTGGAAAAAAGACAAACTGCGTTCATTGGGCGTTAATGTTGTGGAATATGCCAGTGACTATGGCGTAGCTGTTGAAGAGGGAAGAAAAGCAGCAGAGCAAGATCCACATTGCTTTTTTATTGATGATGAAAACTCAAAAACATTATTTTTAGGTTATGCAGTTGCAGGAATACGCTTAAAACAGCAATTTGAGCAAAAACAAATTAAAGTTGATGCTGAACACCCATTATTTGTTTATTTGCCGTGTGGCGTTGGTGGTGGCCCTGGTGGGGTAAGTTTTGGACTAAAACTGGCTTTTGGTGAGCATGTACATTGTATCTTTGCAGAACCCACCCATTCGCCATGTATGTTACTCGGTGTCCACACAGGTTTGCATGATCAGATTTCAGTGAATGACATTGGCCTCGATAATGTAACTACCGCAGATGGGCTCGCAGTAGGCCGTGCTTCAGGTTTTGTGGGACGTGCTATGCAGCAGTTAATTGATGGCTATTACACCATTGATGATGAGCGTTTGTATGAGCTCATTGCGCTTTTAAATCAAACTGAAAATATTCAGCTTGAGCCTTCTGCGGTGGCAGGAATGATGGGGCCATATTATGTCCAGACGAGTCCTGATTATTTGGCTTTACATCAACTATCAACTGAGCAGTTACAGCAGGCAACTCATGTGATATGGGCGACAGGAGGCGGTATGGTGCCGCCTGATGAAATGCAAAAATATCTATCACACTTTCAAAATAAATAGATAAACACAGAAAAAAGCCCAATTCTAGAATTGGGCTTCAATCAAATTATTTTTTAGATGATTTTCCAAAAGGTAGTTTTTCGGTTGCAAAGCCATAGATTGCAGCAAAAGGCAGGGCAGTTCTTGCTAAATAAGCAACACGCCACAATCCGCCGTGGTTGGCACCTTCCATCATGAGCTCAAGCGGATGGTCCAGCTCCGTTTCAGGATTTGCCACAGAAGACTCATTTCTTAAGTCATGAATCCAGATTGCAGCCATAATTGCATTGGTAGTTTCAGGGCTAAATGCTTCTACATCAAAAAGCTCTGCACCATTAAAAGCTGCTTTTAACAATGGATTTTTAGTCACAGAGTGAGTCGTTGTTGATGGTGCAATATTAATGCTGACGTGTTGTCCCTGATGGCGGGCCAAAATAGCACGCCATTGTTGAATGCGTTTCGCCAAAGCATAGTTTGGTCCTTGTTCAACAACTAGACAGTCGGCAATGCCATAAGTTTTTCCATTTTCACAATCAACTAAGTCTTGATATGGCGCTTGAAAAAAACGTTTTAAGGAAAGTGTTGAAACACCTTTTACTGCCATTTTTTGTAGTTTTGTACGTGATTTAAACTTTTGTTGAGCAGCTTTGGCGACTTCTTTAGGAACAGCATAAACATCGGTTGGCGTACACATAAACATAAGGCTCGTATCAGACTTATGCTCGCTCACAAATTGCATGATGCTGTCCATTGCCATGGAAACACGAACATGCTTTTCGCCATCTAAATAAGCTATTGCAGCCAAATCTAACTTTTGCGGAAACTGGACTAACCACTGTGCAATTTCTGGTAATTGAGTCAATAAATTTGCACCCAATTTATCCTTTAACTCAGAAACTTTTACTGAAGAATCAACTGGTTCAACACTCGGTGCAATGAGGGTTGCGTTTCCTTGTTGAATCGTATCTAAAATCTTGCCCCAGACACGCGGGTTTGGTAAGTCGACAGCAACAATATTCGCTTTCCATTTGGCTAACCAAGGTAGAGGTCCTGCTTCTGAAGCTGCACCAAACAGCACCATAGTACGATCAGATAAATCAAACCATTCTGGGTGAGCAATAGCTTCACGTAGAGCTTTTGCATGGCTTGGTTCAATAATACCAGCCTCTTCCCAACGTTGAATCTGGTCCAGTAAGCTTTGCCCGCTTAGTTTTTGTCCTTTGTAAGGAACATACCATTCAGGTGCTGCATCACTTTCACCTTTAAGTTTTACTGTATGAAGTGGCGTAGATGAAGCAATATTAACCGCATCTTTTAAAAGGTAGTGTTTACTATCACGATAATAGTCAAAAATATGGTGAGCTTTATGCAAACCTTGCTTCGCAATAGTAATGGGGTGCTTGCTATTAGAAATTCCTTGTTTAACAAGTGCTTTAAAATATATTGGGTAATTTTTTCGCCAGTTTTTTTCATTCAACACTTGTTGTGCGGTTTTATTATCTACAACAGATAAAGCCTCTGACAAAATTTCTTGGCCAGTAAGAGATGTGCTTTGTTTTTTTGTTGAGGCGTGTACTGGAAATTGTAGACCTTCGACTTGACTTGTGCTGGACATAAAATATCTCGTTATACGACTGGGTTAATATACAGATGTATACATTATCTATGCCAATGAAAGGAAACGAGTGGCAATAACTGACAAAATAATATTGATTATTTATGTGATGAAACATGGAAGAGAAAATTATTATGATAAATTCATCTCATTTTGGTCTTAATTTTTTTCACAATTTTAGAACATTTTTATAGACTTACGTTACATAAATGATTATTTTGTATTAAGCAAATACATCAGTTTTAGCCTGAAGGTAAAATGTTCAAAATGTATCAATAATACAGATACAGAAATGATTAAAAACTAGACTTTTTTATTAAAAGATAAGAAAAGTCAGACGGAATAAGAAAGAATTGGGGTGAAACTAGATAGAAGACAACATAAGATTGTCTTTTAAAAATCTTGGGGATATGGTGATTTTTTTACACCATAATTTTCTAGTTTCATCCCATCTATTTTTGGGTTGGAACCCTCCATTTTTGTGCTCACTTTATCACTTGATTAAACCTTATTTGTTTAAAGTAACTTCAAAATTACTTTAAAAAGGGTATCTCTAACAACGTCCTTTTTTCGCTTGTCCTGGTGGGCAAAAGTCTCCCGGATGGTTGTGGTAAGGTGAATCTGGATCAATCACAATACTGCCTTCAGGTGTATGAACTGCACAGGCTGATAATGACATTGTGAAAATTGCTGCTGCACAGAGAAGTAATGTTTTCATCTTGTTCTCACTTTTTTATCATTCTCCATTTTACTATAGAAAAATTTTGATTATTTTTCGATCTACTTTTGGTTAAGAATATATTTAATAATTCTGATTTAAAGAAACTAATCAGACCTTAAAATCGTTCGGAAGCCCACATGGGTTGCAGCTAAATCAAAGTCTTGCGGATAGCGGCTACTGCTACGATAACGTGAACAATAATTTTGTGCGCAAAGAAAAGATCCGCCTTTAATTACATATTGTGTACTGGTGATTTGTTGTTGTTGTCTTAAATCAGAATAATTTCCCATATGCTGGTCATGAGCACCTTGATATGGAGATGATGTCCATTCCCATACATTTCCAATCATATCAAATAGTTTGAAATGATTTGGTGCAAAGCATCCAACGGGCGCAACATCTTTAAAGTGATCTTGATTCAGGTTTTGAAAAGGGAATTCACCTTGCCAGTAATTTGCTTGTGGATGTTGGTGTTCATCGGTAGGGGCTTGATGTAATGGTGTATCAGTTTGCGAATTCGCTTTAGCTGCATATTCCCATTCTAGTTCTGTGGGTAAATCACGTCCTAACCAAACTGCATAATGTTCAGCATCGTTTTTACTCACATATCGCACAGGTTCATTAGAATTAGCTACGGCACCATTACTGCCGTTTGGAGTTTTCCATGTATAGCCCGATTTTAGTTGCCACCATTGCTGTGGGTGTTGAGGGGCAGGTGAAAAAACAGCAGCCTGCTTTTGTTTTTCGGCATCGGTGATATAACCCGTTGCTTTTACGAAACTAGCAAACTGAGCAACGCTGACTTCTGTCTGATCAATCCAGAATCCTTTGACTTCCCGTTGCTTTTTTCCAAAATTAAGTTCATCGGGATAGGCTTTTTCAGAACCAAAATTAAAATGCCCATCAGCAATCAGCACCATTCCAGCTGTAGGTTGTTTTAGCCAACCTTGAGGTAGTCCTGTGTAGTTTTTACATTTCTCAATAGAACCCAAGTCAGCTAAAGAGGTGTGCTGCTGAGACGATGGTGTGGGTTCAGAAACTTGTGAAGATTGACTACAGCCTGTCATAAAAGACAGGCTGATGGTCGTTACTAAAAATGGTTTCAATCTCATTTGGCGTTATATTCCTGCACACCATTTTTTTCAGTATATTTTTGATAGACCGATAACAATTCTTGGACTTTAGCTGGATAAATCTGAGCAACGTTCTGTCTTTCCCCTCGATCTGCTTTAATGTTGTATAGCTCCCAAGTTCCTGTACCTAGCTCAGGACGGCCTTGAAGTGCAATTTTCCACTCGCCTTGTTTTGCATATTTACTGCCATGTAGCTCATCGGCAAAACTAAAATTTTCGGGGCGAATCGTAGTTGTTTTATTTTCAAGTAAAGGTTTCCATGAAATCCCTGATGGTGTGTTAATGGTACGACCATTGTATTGGCCTTGAGGTACTGGAATATGAGCATATTCTAGTAAAGTTGGGAAAACATCGAGTACTGATGCAAAGCTATGATTCGTTTCTTCTGCTTTTTTCTGATTAGGTAATTTAACAATTGCAGGGGCTGTCGTTGCACCTTCACCAGCTGTATCCTTCCACAAATGGAAAGGTGCAGCACTAACCTCAGCCCAACGTGGTCCAATATAGTGATACGAAGTCGGTGTACCTACATTTGCTATAGAGTTATCAAAGCCAGATTCACTGCCGTATCCTCCACGTACAAAACCTTCTGCACCATTGTCGGAAACAAAGAAAATTAAGGTATTTTCATAAAGATTATTTTGTTTGAGATATTGAATAATGCGGCCCACATTGGCATCGAGATTTTCTACCATACCTGCATAGATTTCCATTTTACGGGCTTCTAGTGCTTTTTGTTCAGCAGTTAATTCATTCCATTTTCCATATTTTTGTGGAGCATTTTGAGTGGCAATCGGTTCGGCTGCTTCAAAGTTTGCGGGGATAATACCAAGCTGTTTTTGGCGTGCGATACGCGCATTACGAATTGCATCGTAACCAACATCGTAAACTCCGCGATATTTTTCACGGTATTCCGCAGGTGCTTGAATTGGCCAGTGAGGTGCAGTGTAGGCAGCATAAGCAAAGAACGGTTTGCCGCTATTTTTGCCGGAGTCTAAATAGCTAAGTAATTTATCGGTAAAATAATTTGTCGAGAAAAAGTCATCAGGCAAAGCTGAAACAGGAATAATTTGCCCATCTTCTGTATAGGTCGAATTTCGCTTAAATGCACTTGGCGCTTGCTTAAAGTGGTGATCTAGGCCTTGTAACAAGGTAAATGAATGGTCAAAACCTTTGGCATGGGCATTCGTTTCAGGGGTTAGCCCTAAATGCCATTTACCGCTGATATAAGTACGATAGCCATTATCTTTCAGCACTTGTGCGATGGATAGCGAACGCTCATTCAAATAGCCCTCATAGCCGGGCTGGCCCTTTAAATGTTCGGGCGTGAGTTCAGCCATTGCACCAATACCAGCTAAATGGTGATCAGTACCTGAAATCAGTTGAGAACGTGTTGGGGAACAGGTCGGGGCGGTATGATAGTCAGTTAAAAGGCGACCTTCCTGAGCTAGGCTATCAATATTGGGTGTACGAATTTCGCCACCGAAGGCTCCTAAATCTGAATAGCCTAAGTCATCAGCCATAATAAATAAGATATTCGGTTGCTTAGGCGTGGTTATTACATTTTCTTGATTATCGTTGTCATTACAGCCAGCCAAAGATAAGCTAAATAAAGCAATGGAAAGGCTAGATAAAATTGCTTTGTACTTCATTGTATCATCTGAATTATTAAAAGAATTGGCATGAGTTTAATCAGATGGTTTTTGCAATCAAAACAAGGAAAAGATCAAAGAAAATCAGAAAAAAGACTGAGAATTTATGGTGATAAATAAATGAGAAAAAAAGAAAAGCCCATTACGGGCTTTTTTTGAATGCTTGACTTAGAACGGAATACGAGTCAGTTGATCTAAGAAATGTGGAATCACTTTCGGTTCGATCAAAATGGTTACAAGGACCCCGTAAGCCGCACCCCATAAATGAGCACTATGGTTGATATGGCTATTACCACGTTTACCAGCCCAAATGCTGTACGCTACATATAAAACAGCAAAAATAATGGCTGGTACTGGAATGAAGAATACAAAAATCAGCTTCCATGGTTGAAATAGAATATAAGCAAATAAAACAGCTGAAACCGCACCAGAGGCGCCGAGGCTCGCCCAGTTTGTATCATGTCTATGTTGTAAATAGCTCGGTAAAATCGCAAAGATTAAACCGCCTAAATAGAACAACACAAATCCCATGTCATAAAAATATTGGCGATAAAAACTTTCAATAATGCTGCCAAAGAAGAACAGGGTAATCATGTTAAAAAGTAGATGTGTACCATCTGCATGGATAAAGCCATGAGTAATGAAACGATCAAATTGCCCACGTTGCATTGCAGGGGGCCAAAAAATCAAACGATTCATTACGTTTTGATTGCTAAAAGCAAGTAAGGAGACAATGACCGTAATAATAATAAGGGTAATGGTATGGTTAAACGGCAGATGCAACATAAGAAATATTTAAAAAATGATCAATATTGAGCCCAATAATGCCATTAAAAACTTCAGTTGAAACCCTGTTGTGTATAAATCCGACAAATTTAGTTGATTTTTTTTAAATCTACCTCATCTTCGGTTAATATAAAGGCATCAGCTTGAGGAATATTGTTATGTCGACTGAGAACACCAACACTGCTGTTGCAGAAGAAATTCCAAACCTTTTGATTACACCATCTGCACAAGAGTATTTGCACGATTTATTGACGAAGCAAAATACTCCGGGAATTGGCGTTCGAGTTTTTGTTGAACATCCGGGTACGCCACGTGCAGAATGCTGTATGGCATATAGTGCACCAGAAGAAGTAATCCCAACGGATTATAAACAGGACTATCCAGATTTCCCTGCATATATTGATGCGCCATCTATTCCTTATCTTTTAGATGCCGTAATTGATTACAATAAGGACCGTTTCGGTGGGCAGTTAACTTTCCGCGCGCCAAACTCTAAAGTTCCACGTGTTGGTCCAGATGCATCAATTGAAGAGCGTATTACTTACATTCTTCAAGCAGAAATTAACCCGGGTCTTGCAGGCCATGGCGGGAATTGTAGCTTGGTAGAAGTACAAGATAATCCAGAACATGGTTTAACTGCTGTATTGAAATTTGGTGGTGGTTGCCAAGGATGTTCTGCAATTGACGTTACCTTGAAACAAGGTGTAGAAACGACGTTAAGAGAGCATATTCCAGAGCTTCAACGTGTGGTTGACCAAACTGACCATACACAAGCTGAAGGTGCTTATTTCAAATAATTAAATTATTTGAAAAGTGAAATAAAAAAGCCTCGAAATGAGGTTTTTTTATTATTCAATATAAATAATGATAATTATTATCAATATCATTTGTAATTTTATTTAGATTTGTTACAATGCGGAACTTAAAATGAGAGATGTTTAATAAATCAATATATTGGGAATACTTATGTCAAAGCGTATTATCCAGTCAGTGCTTTCTGTTTCAGTACTGGCAAGTATGATGTCTATGGCTTATGCTGCAAAAAATGAGCAAGAACAAGCTGAACCAGCATTAGAAAAGCCTGCTGAACCTGTGAAATTGGAAACAATTTTTGTAACAGCTGAAGAGCAAGTAAAGCAATCGCTCGGTGTATCAGTGATCACCCAAGAAGATTTAGAAAAACTTCCAGTTCGTAATGATATTTCAGATTATGTACGCCGTATGCCTGGTGTAAATTTAACTGGAAACAGTGCAACAGGGCAGCGTGGTAATAATAGACAAATCGACATTCGTGGAATGGGGCCTGAAAATACACTCATTTTAGTTGATGGAAAACCTGTTAATTCTCGTAATTCAGTTCGCTATGGCTGGAAAGGGGAACGTGATACACGTGGTGATTCAAACTGGGTTCCAGCAGAAGCAATCGAATCGATTGAAGTTTTACGTGGACCCGCCGCAGCTCGATATGGTTCGGGTGCAGCAGGTGGTGTAGTCAACATCATCACTAAAAAAGTGACGAATGAAACCCATGGTTCGGTAGAGCTCTATACTTCACAACCTGAAGACTCTAAAGAAGGTTCATCAAATCGAGTTGGCTTTAACTTGAGTGGGCCACTGATTAAAGATGTTTTGTCATATCGTTTATATGGTAATTACAATAAAACAGAAGCTGACGACGTCGATATTAATAAATCAATAGGCAGTACGGCAGCTGGGCGTGAAGGCGTTAAAAATAAAGATATTTCAGGACGTTTAGCTTGGCAAGCCACAGATCAACAAACCGTCTTATTTGATGTTTCATCTAGCAAGCAAGGGAATATTTATTCTGGTGATTCTCAGTTAAATGCAAATGCTGAAGCAGATGCGATTCTTTCTGAACTTATTGGTAAAGAAACCAATACGATGTACCGTGATAGCTATGCTTTAACACATGAAGGTGATTGGTCTTGGGGTAAAAGTAAGTTAGTTGCTCAATATGATAAGACTCATAATAAACGTTTGCCTGAAGGCCTTGCGGGAAGTGTAGAAGGAAAAATTAATAACCTTGATGATAAAGCGACTTCAAGATTAGAAACTCTTCGGTTAAATGGTGAAGCCAATATTCCTTTTGAATATTATGTACCACACGTATTAACACTCGGTACTGAGTGGGTTGAAGACAGATTTAAAGATAATATTTCGACAAATCAGGGTACAGACAGCAGCGGTTCAGGTTATGGCGATCAATTAGCTAAAGGCAATCGCAGTAAAATGGAATCACGTATTGCTTCTGCATATATCGAAGATAACTTGAAACTCACAGACAGCACCGATGCCGTGTTAGGTTTACGTTTCGACGACCATAGCAAATCTGGCTCTAACTGGAGCCCAAGCTTAAACGTTACTCAAAGACTCAATGATTATTTCACGCTAAAAGGTGGGATAGCAAAAGCTTATAAAGCACCAAACATGTATCAAAATGCCGAAGGGTACTTACTCAGTACAAATGGCAATGGTTGTCCTGCTAATATTGAATCGCGTTGTTTATTACAAGGTAATGGCGATTTAAAACCTGAAACTTCGGTAAACAAAGAGTTAGGCATTCAGTTCCAAAAAGATATTGTGAATGCGAGCTTAACGTGGTTCCGCAATGACTATAAAGATAAGATTGTGGCAGGAACGAATGTTGTTGGCACTGTAGATGGCTCAAGTACCAATGCCAATACAGGAGCTGTAACCAACACGAAGTGGAATATCTTACGTTGGGAAAATACGCCTAAAGCATTAATTCAAGGTTTTGAAGGAAGCTTAGGGTTAGACTTTGGCGATATTCGTTGGACCAACAACTTTACCTATATGATGGACTCGAAAGATAAGCAAACGGGGAATCCATTATCTTTAGTTCCTAACTATACAATTAACTCAATTTTTGATTACGACATTACAGATCAATTAGATGTGAATTTTGTATTTACTCAATATGGTCGTCAAAAATCGCGTCAATTTGCCGAAAATAGAATCGAATCTGGCATTGGTTCAGGTGGAACAAATTCTGCGATTAAGCCAAGCACTGTAAAAAGCTATAGTACTGCTGGAATTAATGTCGGTTATAAAATTTCAGACAATATTAGTACGCGTGTTGGTGTAAGTAACTTGTTTGATAAACAAATTTTAAGAGACAGTAATTCGATTAGCCAAACTTACAATGAGCCAGGTCGAGCTTATTACGCTTCTTTAAAATATTCATTCTAATCCATAGTAATAACAAAGGCGCTTTAAGCGCCTTTGTTATTTAAAATCTCTAATGCTTTTTCAGAATAATAAAACTTTTCTAAGTACACACGAGCACGTCGTCTTAAATGCCCTGTTGTAACTAATTGCTGTAATGCTGGCACAAGTAACTGAGTCAGTTCATGTTGAATTAAGCTTTCATCAATATTCAGGTCACGAAGTAACAAGTCAAAATTACGTTCCTGATTACGTACATACCATGTGTAAATACCATCATGTACTTGTTGTTTCAAATAAGAAGTTTGGCGAATGTGATCCCAAATCTGATGTCCTAAACCCACAGTTTTTGATAAATCTTGAACTTCTACATAATTTTTCAAAACTGAAAGTGGCATGGTTTTAACTTTATGCCAAATATTTGCCTGAAAATGGTAGAGCTTATCATTGTCAAAATGTTGGTTTAAAACACGCTCACTCATTTGAGTGAGTTTTAAAATATTCTTTTGCAAATAATGATGAATCGTGTCATCCAGATTTGAGTCGGTTACGGTTTCTAGAACCGATTTACCCATCTTCATAAAACGACCTACACCCGGCACCCGTTTTGACATCGACTCATCTAAATAGTCATGCATCGTTTGTTGAATCAGCTGTGTTAGAAGTGCTGAAAATGCAGGATTATTCACAATCGTTTTAATTAGCTTCTTACGATGCTGATCTTTACTTGCAACGTATTGCGCAATTCCATCAATTGTTAAAACAGGAATAACATCTTCAATTGTTGTACTGTCATTGGCAGGATGAATCAGTGCAAAACGGATATGTTCTGCAATTTGTTCAAGTAGGGAATCAGAAGCAGGGGTGTCTAAAATCTGCTTTTGAATCAGCTGCTGAATTTGTTCGAAAGTCCAGAGGTGTTGTAGTTGCCGACTGCCCAACCAATGATAAAATTGCTCAAATTCTTGTTGGATAACATGGGGCTGAGCAAATTCCTCATCTAAAAAATCAAGATGAGCTTCAATGAGTTTTTCTATAAGCGGTTGGGTAGACATAAGGTCTCACAAGTCCGAAGTTTTATTTAAGGTGTAGTCGTTCTTAAAGACTGATTTGTTTCTACTTTAAGTAAAAACGGTACATATTGTTGAATAACCAGTTGCTCAGCTTCCAAAATTGGCATATGACCAACATTTTCTAAAATAACAGGAGGTTGGGCATTCTTTAAAAGTCGTTTTAATTCACTTGCGACTTCGACATTAATAATCTTATCTTGCTTACCCCATAAAATCAGTGTCGGTGCATCTATTGTTTTTGTGAGAACTGCAAATGAGTCTGGCGTATAGACTTTATTGAGAGCAATAAGCTGATCAACCAGTTTCTGCGTTTGAGGTGCCTGATTAATCATGAGCTTTTCTTGAGCTTCTAAAAATTCTTTTGGAATAAAAGGTGGGGTATACATGGTTTGCTTTAACAAATAGTTAAAGTCCCCCTTTTTAGACACTAAAAGTTGTTTTAGGTAAGCAGGATCTTTTAGGTAAATTGTATTGGCTGAAAGGAAAATACCGCCACTATCAACTAAGAATAGGCTTTTGGTTTCAAATGGATATTGTCCAGCATAGAGTAGGGCAATCGAACCGCCAAGTGAGTGGCCAGCAATATGAATAGGGCCTTTTAAATTTGCAGCTTCAACGAAACGACGTAATTTTTCGGCAAGATTAGGCACTGAATAATCAAAGTCTTGTGTAACTAAGGTTTCACCACTTCCCGGTAAGTCAGGAATAATGACATGGTAATTTGTTGTGAGATAACGAGCGACACGGTTCCAGTTATCACGGCTACCTCCTAATCCATGGATGAGTAACAATGTAGGTTTAGTGGTAGAACCACCTTCACTATATGACCAAGTTATATCACCAACTTTTAAACTTTTACTTTGTAAGCCTGCCCAGCTTCGTTCTTGCTGCAAAATATTTTGAAAGCTTATATCAATCGTATCGGCAGCTTGTGTCTGAGAAATACTCATTATTGTTGTAAGGCTGCATGCTAAGGTAAGTGCTGCAACGGTTTTTTTTAGAACAGTTTTTTTTGATGCGGACAGCGTTGTCATAAGATTTCATCCTTGATGCATAAGCGAGTTTGAAAATTATTGAAAAACTTTGCCAATGAGTCATTTGCTAAATGATTAAAAGGAGGAAAATTATAGTCAATCCATTTGCTAAAGTATGTCTATTTTTTAACTAAACAGCAGCGAATGTGCAGTAAATTCTCCATTCAAATAAAGGACGTATTTTTAAAATTTTTCATGGAAAAGGATTTAATTTTTTGTCAGTGACATTCAAATTTTGACACATTAAAATGATTTCCAACCTTGAAAAAACAATGGAAATATAAAATGCCTACTGCGCAAGAAGTTTTAGATCGTCTGAAAGCTGGTAATCAACGATTTGTAAATGGAAATACTTCCCTTGCAAAAACCTTATCTCATCATGAACGCGCTGAAATGGCAAAGGATCAAAATCCGTTTGCGATTGTATTAGGTTGCTCAGATTCTCGTGTTCCAGCAGAAATGGTATTTGACCAAGGTCTTGGTGACTTATTCGTAATTCGTGTTGCTGGTAATGTTGTAGCACCTTCACAAGTCGGTAGTGTTGAGTTCGCAGCAGAACGCTATGACTGTCCGGTTGTAGTTGTATTAGGACATAGCCATTGTGGCGCAATTCAAGCGACAATTGATACGTTAATGAACCCTGATCAACCGCCATCAGCTAACTTGATGTCGATTGTGAACCGTGTTCGTCCATCAGTTGAAATTTTAATGCAAACTGACTTAAAAAATGATTTGAAAAAATTATCATGCCATGCAGTACGTTCAAATGTTTTTGCTTCGGTAAATCAATTACGTCATGGTTCAAGTGTCCTTGAAAGCTTGATCGCAAAAGGTGAGTTGATTGTCGTTGGTGCAGAGTATTCACTAGAAACTGGTGAAGTTACTTTTTTTGATTTCTGATCATAATAAAAATATTTAAAACTAAAAGGTGCCTATAGGGCACCTTTTATGTATGGAAAAGCTAAATTAAGTAGTTTTGATTGTGCTTGTGCATTTGGGTGAATCAAATCATTTTGCATCAGCTGTTTTTGACCAGCAACGCCATCTAGAAAGAACGGAAGTAATTTCACCTGATATTTTTGGCTTACAACTTTATAATTATTTTCAAAAGCTTTGCTATATGCACCCCCATAATTTGGCGGAATTTTCATACCAAAAATAACAACTTTGGCTTTTTGTTTTTGGCTTAATTGAATGAGCTGATCCAGATTTTTTTGAATCATTTGAGGTGGTTGCCCACGCAAGCCGTCATTTCCGCCTAATTCAATCACGACTACATTTGGCTTATAGGTCTGCAATAATTTAGGTAATCGTGCCAAAGCTCCGCTTGTTGTTTCACCACTAACACTTGCATTGACCACTTTGTGTTGTTTGGGATACTGTTGGTCTAAACGTTTTTGCAGTAATTGTACCCAACCTTGTTTGGGATCAATTCCGTAACCGGCACTGATACTATCTCCTAAAATTAAAATAGTTTTCGCCGATACAAGCATGGGCAGCATACTTAATGAGATGAGCATGATGCTTTTAGAACCAATCAAAAAAGATTTATACATTTGTACTTCGACCCTGATTCTGAATACATAGGACTTTTCATATCATGCCACAACCCATCATTGCTGCCCATCAAGTTACACAAACTATTCAGATCAACCAAAATCAGTTTACGATTTTAAAAGATATCGATTTAGAGATTTTTGAAGGGGAACAGGTAGCAATTACGGGACGTTCCGGTTCAGGTAAATCAACCTTACTCGGAATTTTGGCGACTTTAGATCAACCGTCTGAAGGAGAAGTGTGGCTATGTGGTCAGGCAGTACATGAGTTAACCGAAGAACAACGCGCTCAAATTAGAATGCAGCATATTGGTTTCGTATTTCAGTCTTTTCAGCTTTTGCCTCAGTTGAGCGCACTTGAAAATGTCATGTTGCCCTTAAGGCTGCGTAAAGATTTCGATTATAAAACCGCAGAGAAAAAGGCGTTAGATTGGTTGCATCGAGTGGGACTTGGCCGTCAGGTGGAGCAAACTCCTAAAGTTTTATCTGGCGGAGAACAGCAACGTGTGGCGATTGCGAGGGCGCTAATTGCAGAACCACAAATTATTTTTGCAGATGAACCGACCGGAAACCTAGATGGTCAAACAGCTCAAGAAATTGAAAATCTACTTTTTGATTTAAATCGAGAGTTAGGGACAACCCTTATTTTGGTTACACACGATCGTAACTTAGCAAGTCTTTGTCAGCGCCATGTTGAGTTAGATGATGGCCGATTAAAGACAGTACAGGGCGGTTAAATGATGCGTAATCTTCTAAAACCACTTTTACTACAAAGTTTCCGCACGGGTGGCCTGTATCTACTCATTATTGCCTTATCACTTGCAATTAGTGCCACAACCGCTCTTAAATTTAGTAATGACCAAGTTAAAAATGCTGTCAGTTTACAAGCTTCTCAAATGTTGGGTGCTGATTTAGTTCTGTCAAATAATGAGCCCATAGAGCAGTCATGGAAAAAAAGAGCAGAGCAGCTTGGTTTCAAGCAAACCAATGTCACTATGTTTAGTTCTATGGCCCATACACAAGATCAGTTTGTTATGGTCAATGTGAAAGCAATAGAGCCTTTATTTCCACTAAGAGGCCAGCTTGAAATTGAGCCAACTACGCAAGGGATTCAGTCTGGTGAGGTGTGGTTAAGCCAAAGGGCGGCAGATTTATTAAAAGTAAAACTTGGTGATCCTGTTTCTATTGCGGATGGTACATTTCGTTTTAGCGGAGTGATTGTTCGTGATTCTAACCAAGAGTTAGGATTCTCTGGCTTTTCTCCCACGGTTATTATCCATCAAGCTGATATTGCTAAAACTCATGCAATTCAGACAGGGAGCAGAATTGACTATCGTTTATTAATGGCGGGTAAACCCGAACAGGTACAGACTTTTGCTAAGCAGTTTAAACAACAGCATCAAACTACTAAAGATCTAGACGAAACAGCGGGTTTACGGTTACGCGATGCCAGTGAGTCGAATAGCAGATTATTACGTCCCCTTGAAAACCTTGATACCTTTTTACAATTGGCCAATATTTTAACGATTTTATTGTGTGGTATTGCCATCGCTTTAACGAGTCAAAGATATGTTCAACAAAACCAAGATCACATTGCGCTCATCCGGTGTTTAGGGGGAAGTAAATTCCAAATTTTATTGGCATATATTGGATTACTTTGTGTTGTTAGCGCGATTTCGATTGTTATAGGAAGTTTATTGGGGCTGATATTGGGCTATGGCCTGCTTCAACTCATGTTGCAATTGGTTCCTCAATTGGAATTAAATTTTTCGGTAATACCACTTTTGCTTGGGCCTTTACCAATCGCCATTTTTACAAGTGTAATTGTTTTGCTGGGGTTTATCTTGCCAAGCATTTGGGAGCTTTTAAATACCCCACCAATTCGAGTTATTCGTGAACAAGCAAAATCTCGAAAATCATTATTTTTTATGTTTTTTGCTGGCATTACTAGCTTGATCGTTTTTAGTTTGGTGTTGAGTGAAAACTTGATGCTCAGCATTATGGTTTTGGCTGCGATTATCGTTCTTTGTATTTTGCTTTACACCGCTGTCTGGTTATTGCTTCGTAGCCTAAAAAAGATGAAAAATCGTTTGTCTTTTTATATTCGCTCTCCATCCCAAAGCGCATTACAGATTACTGCTCTGGCTTTAGGATTAAGCCTTATTACAGTGTTAAGTGTATTAAGAACTGATTTATTAGAGCGTTGGCAGCAACAATTGCCAGAAGGAACGCCTAATCAGTTTGTTTATGGTTTGCCTCCATTTGATTTAAAAGCTTTTGAACAACAGTTGAAACAAAATGGTTGGCAGAGCACACCTTTATATCCCAATATCCGTGGCCGATTGCTAGCAAAAAATGAAGTACCTTTTTCTGAAGAAGCCATAAAACAAAATAATTCTTTACGTCGTGAGTTAAATTTAACTCAGTCTAATCAATTACCGAATGACAATGCCATTACAAAAGGTCAAGCTCAGTTTAGCGGTGTAGGGCAAGTTTCTGTTGAAAACAAAACGGCTGAAAGCCTTGGTATTCAAATTGGAGATAAGCTTACCTTTAGTTTGCCGGAAGGCAATTTACAGGCCAAAGTTGTTAATTTTCGAAGTGTAGAATGGGAAAGTTTTAGTCCTAACTTTTTCTTTATTTTTTCACCGAAAACTTTAGATGAAAATGCTGGAAGCTATTTAGGCAGCTTTTATGTACCTAAGCAAGACCAATCCAAAATGATCAATATCATTCAGCAATTTTCGAATACGGTATTTATTGATGTCGATCGTATTCTGGATGAAGTAAAGCGTTTAATGAATGTTTTAGTGAAAATTGTGACCGTGCTGGCGGCTTTAGTGGGTTTCTCTGGGGTTTTAGTACTTATCGCATGCTTAAACTTATTAATGGATGAGCGACGCCGTGAAGTTGCTTTATTACGTTCATTTGGATTGTCTAAAAATAAAATGAAGCAAATGCTCAGTCTTGAAGTTGGGTTTTTAGGATTGTTAGCAGGCATAGTTGCCTGCTGTTTTGCAGAAGTGATTAGTGCTATTGCAAGTTATAAAATGAATATGGCACTACAGTGGCATGTTGAAATATGGTTGATTTTACCAATTGGCATGATGCTGGTTTGTGCCCTGATAGGCCGTTATCGACTAGGGTATCTTTGTAACTTACCACCTTTACAAAGCTTAAGAGAACTAAACCAGCTGTAGCTTAAGGAATAATGTCAGGATTCTGGATGATGATTTCATGCCATAACGGAAGTAAAGGTGAGTTGAGTTGTACACAGTACATATAAAAACCACCTGTAATTACAACTGCTCCTAATAAGCTTAGAAGTTTGAGCGTATTTTTAAATTTGCTGACATAACTTAAGTACCACATCAGCGCAAGAAATGCTCCAATAATAATGCCGCCACTATGCGCGGCATTATTAATTCCCGTTGCGACAAAACCAAAAATAAGGTTGATTGCCATAATCATTAATAATGCTTTTTTATCGAGTATGTAGGCTTGATGAGGTAGCGGTGGAAATAAAGAAAGCACTGTTAACGCAGCACCTAATCCCATCACAGCACCCGAAGCACCTGCACTGACATGGGGAAGTAAGCTCTGGTCAAAATGTTGCAGCAATTCATGTCCATCTTGAATCGTCATATAACTACTTAAAAGGCTACCGAATAAGCCAGCGAGTAAGTACATTCCAATAAAATAGAAGCGACCAAATAGTGACTCAGCAACATTACCGAAAATATACAAGGCCCACATGTTAAGCATGAGATGAACTAAACCAAAATGAAAAAACATGCTGGTAAATAAACGTTCGGGCTGTCCAGAAAAAGTAAGTGGTGTAAAATCTGCACCCCAATGAATGGCATCTTTCATGGCTGGGTCACTAATATCGACGCCTGATACAATTTGCCAGACAAACAAACCTACATTGATTGCGATGAGTAGGGCGGTCAGCCACCAATTTTGTACATTGAGTTTACGATTAATGTGCGGAGGCTGATATTGAGTCATGCTATGCTTTTGTTATATATGAACATGCTTTACAGCTTAACATGAAAAAAGTTGAATACAGGAGATCAGGACGAACATGAAAGCTTTTATTGTTCGCGTGTTGTTAATTTTTATTGGGGCGATTCTCCTTATTCAACTTTGGATTTTTTCGAGTTTGGTCTGGTGGCGGACACATGAAGTGGATACCACCATGTTCATGCGAATTGATTATTGGTCTGATACCTCTGAGCCAATCATCCATAAGTGGCTTGACTATGATGATATTAGTGACAATTTCAAACATGCGATTTTAGCGGGCGAAGATGCAAAATTTATTCATCATCATGGCTTTGACTGGCAGGGTATTCGTTTTGCCCTTGAGCGAAATAATGAAAAGGGTGAAGTTGTTGCGGGTGGTTCTACTGTGTCTCAACAGCTTGCAAAGAACTTGTTTTTATACAACAAACGTTCATTTATTCGTAAAGGCCAAGAAACAGTCGCGACTTGGATGATGGAGCGCATGTGGTCAAAACGCCGAATTCTTGAGGTGTATATGAACTCGGTTGAATTCGGCAAAAATCTGTATGGTATTGAAGCAGCCGCTCAACATTATTATGGTAAAAGTGCTAAAAGCCTAACGCGTGAACAAGCTGCTTTCTTAGCCGCATTATTGCCTGATCCGAAATATTATCAAGATCACCGCAACGATCATAAACTACAATATAGAAAACGCGTTATTTTACGTTATATGAATAGCACCCAGATTCCTGAATAATGCTGTTTTAAAGATGTGTTAATTTTTTAGTTTTTACCAAATTGTCATATTTTTGCAGCATACTAGTTTATAGAGATTTGGCTGGATAGAGAATTGAGTTAGACATGAATACAGCGATTACACCAACAACGACCCCAATAGAATATAGTTATAATGACCGTTATATCAATCGTGAATTGTCTATTCTTGACTTCCATTTGCGTGTATTGGAACAAGCGGTAGACCCTTTACATCCATTACTTGAGCGAATGAATTTCTTGCTCATTTTTTCACGCAACCTTGATGAATTCTTTGAAATTCGTGTTGCTGGGGTGATGGAGCAATTTTCTCTAGGTAATGAAAGTCGTAGCCCTGATGGTCTTACGCCAAGACAGGTCTTACAAAAAATCTCTGAAACTGCTCATGCTGCGATTGAGCGTCAATATCGTATTTTAAATGAGGAAATCTTACCAAAGCTACGTGAAGAAGATATTTGCTTCTTACGTCGTGGTGAGTTAACTCCAGCCCAATCTGCTTGGGTAAAAAAATATTTTCAGGAACAAGTTGCACCTGTACTAACACCAATTAGCTTAGATCCAGCACATCCATTTCCTCGCCTTGTGAATAAAAGCCTGAACTTCATTATTACACTTGAAGGTAAAGATGCTTTTGGTCGTCAAATTGATTTGGCTGTTGTACCTGCACCACGTTCATTGCCTCGCGTTGTACGACTACCAGATGAATTAACAGGTGGTAAAGAACATCATGTAATGTTATCGGCAATTATTCATGAGCATGTGTCTGATTTATTCCCAGGAATGACAGCAACTGGATGTTACCAATTCCGCGTTACACGTAATGCAGACTTGGCATTGAATGAAGATGTTGAAGACTTAGCTAAAGCATTAAAAGGTGAATTAAGTTCTCGACGTTTTGGTCGTGCCGTTCGCTTGGAAGTGACCCATAACTGTCCACAGCATATTTATGAGTATTTACTTGAAGAGTTCGATTTAACCGATGAGCAATTATATAAAGTTGATGGTCCAGTAAACTTAGCTCGTCTGGTTTCAAACTTTAAACGTCCTCATTTGCGTTATGACTCGCATACGCCAGTTGTGCCTAAAGTATTTAAAAAGACCGAGAGTATTTTCTCGGCAATGCAAAAACAGGATATTTTACTGCATCATCCGTTTGAATCTTTTGCGCCAGTTATTCAATTGCTACGTGAATCTGCGCGTGATCCGCAAGTATTAGCCATTAAGCAAACGCTATATCGTAGTGGTGCTGATTCTGAAATTGTGCAAATTTTGGCTGAAGCGGCTCGTAATGGAAAAGAAGTTATTGCAGTTATTGAATTACGTGCTCGCTTTGATGAAGAATCCAACATTGAAGTAGCGAATGTTTTACAAGAGGCTGGGGCAGTCGTTGTTTATGGCATAGTCGGTTATAAAACCCACGCCAAAATGATTATGGTGGTGCGCCGTGAAAATAATAAACTGGTACGTTACGTTCATTTAGGAACAGGTAACTATCACGCTGCCAATGCCCGAATTTATACGGATTATGGTCTCATGACCACAGACAAAGATCTGTGTGAAGATGTACATCGTATATTCCAAGAATTGACCGGTATGGGCAAAATGGCGAAATTGAAAAAGCTATTACATGCACCATTTACCTTACATGCTCAGCTCATTAACTTTATTGATGAAGAAATTGCCAATGCTAAAGCAGGCCGTAAAGCTCAAATCATTGTTAAAGTAAATGCGTTAACCGAAGTTCAGCTAATCAATAAATTGTACGAAGCTTCTCAGGCGGGTGTTCAGATTGACCTGATTATCCGTTCGATTTGTTGTTTACGTCCGGGTTTGCCTAACTTATCAGAGAATATTCGAGTGCGTTCAATTGTAGGACGTTTCCTTGAGCATACGCGCGTTTATTACTTTAGTAATAATGGTGATGCACGTATTTACTGTTCAAGTGCAGACTGGATGGACCGTAATTTATTTAATCGTGTTGAAGCATGTTTCCCAGTTGAAGACCCTGCGTTGAAAAAACGTATTTATCAACAAGGTTTGGTGAACTACTTACAAGATAATCAGCAGGCATGGCTGTTACAAGGTGATGGTACTTGGATTCGTGCTGAGCCAGCAGAGGGTGAAAAGTTGCATAATGCTCAAAGGGCTTTATTGGAAATCATTAAATAATGAACTCTTAAGATTAAATGAAAGCCGACATTTTGTCGGCTTTTTTAATTAACTGAAATTCAAAGTAATTTAGTTAGTTTTTCTAAATGGTTGCTGGATAAACGATAATAATTTGAAGCACTGCAATATGTTTTGAAAATATGTGATTTTTTACATAAAACATTGAATTTTAAAAATATACAAATCACAAGAAATCTACTTTAATACGCCGCATTAAATATACTTAACTTTGGTAAATGAATAAGATGCAATGCTTTATTAGAAGTTTACTTATTAAAATACTTTTGGGGATAATACCAGTGACCGCCTATGCAGATCAGAAGTGTTATGGGGATATCATCGTATTTCAAAGATTTGATGATCAAGCGATGTATCCTTATTTTGTAAATCCTTCTAATGATAAAGCGAAAAAAAGTGGGGAAAAAAATAAAACAATAGTCATCCAAAAAAGAAAACCAAAACAAGATGAGTTTTTAGCCCAAAAGAAAATTGAAGATGTTCACACAAAGAAAGTAGAAGAAAAGAAAAATTTTGACAATAAAAAGCAGCTTGATGCAGCGATCGCTAAAGAAATTTTGGAAAATGGTGAAAAGAAATGGATGGTACAAGTTGCATTGGCAGCTAATCAAAATAAGGCAAGTACAGTTCAGTCGCAGTTAGAAGCGAAAGGGTACAAGGTTGTAACCAGTGCAACGACTAAAGGAATACGAGTTATGGTAGACCCTGCAAATGACTATGCCATCGCACAAATTATTAGAGAAAAAATTATCGCTGATAATAGTTTGAATATGCCATCTGCTTGGGTATTTAAGTGGGCATCCTTGACACCTCAATAAAATAAAAAGGAGTCCGAAGACTCCTTTTTTTATTCATGTATTCTTGTCGTGATTTTCTGCATAATTTGTAGTAATACATCGAACTCACTTTGCAATGGTGTACTTTTACGAGTTACTAGCGCTAAAGTACGGCTCGGTGCATCTTCAATTGGTTTTGCAGTAATCTGATCATTAAACTTGATCATACTATTTTCAATTGCAATTTCTGGTAAAAGCGTAAAGCCTAAATCAGAAGAAACCATTTCAACTAACGTTGGTAAAGAGCTTGCTTTTAAACGGTTGTCGTTTTTACGCTCACCGATAGGGCAAGCACTCAAAACGTGGTCACGTAAACAGTGGCCTTCCTCAAGCAAGATTAGTCTTGATAAATCAAGATCATCTAGAGAGTTTGCTTGAAGAGCATTCGTATCTTGTTTACTACAGACAAGGTACAAATTTTCTTTCGAAATTTCAGCGACTTTTAGACCTCTGGTGTCAAACGGTAGAGCAAGAACGATCATGTCTAGATTACCGTGTTCTAGACGCTCTACAATTTTTTCACTTTGTGCTTCATGCAAATGTAGCTGAATTTTAGGTAGCTGCTGATGCACTTCATTAAGTAAGCGTGTCAGGATAAAAGGTGCAATGGTTGGAATAACACCCAAATGTAAATCACCCGTTAACGGCTCACTCATTTCACGGCTCAAACGCATTAAATCTTGAGCATCTGCTAGTAGTACACGGGCACGAGCAACGACTTGTTCACCTAAAGGTGTTAAACGCACATTCTGACGATCACGTTCTACCAGAACGCCACCTAATAACCGTTCAAGCTCCATGATGCCGCCTGATAACGTCGATTGAGTGACAAAAGAGCGGCGTGCTGCTTCAGTAAAATGCAAAGTTTCCGACAACGTAACTAAATATGATAGCTGTCTTAGTGAGGGTAATGCAGCCATAGTGTCCTAGTCTGATGATTTAAAATGATGCGCAAATAAACCGCTAAGCTGTGGAATAAAATGTGCAGGGATATCATGCCCCATTCCATCAATTAATTCAAACTTAGCACCGGAAATTGCTTTTGCTACAGCCTTACCGTGGCTAGGGGGAAGTAAGCGATCGCGAGAGCCATGTAAGACTAAAGCGGGTTGCTTAATTTCACGGTCCAGTTGTAGTAAGGAGCCTGTACATAATATTGCTAAAAACTGCTGAAGTACACCAGCAGGATAGTAGCTACGTTGATAAAGCTTACGCGCAGTTTGTATTGCTTCAATCTGGTTGATATAACCAGGTGAACCAATCAATTGAAATAGTTTTAAACTATGATTAACAATACCTTCTTCGTCACGTGACTCGGGTTTGCCAATTAAACTCAAAAGTTGTTTCGGAAAAGGTGGTGGTAAAAAAGGCTGGTTATTGCTTGTAAACATGAGCCCTAATTTTTCAACCTTTTCTGGATATTTTGCTGCAAGAATTTGAGCAATCATCCCACCCATTGATGCACCAATCACATGCGCTTTGTTCACGCCTAAACGATCAATGAGCATAGATACATCGTCTGCCATATCATGCAGAGTATAAGGTGCACCCTGATTAGTTAGCCCCAGTGCAAAGCGGCCCATTAATTTGACAGTATTTAACCGTTTACCTTCATGACGTACTTTTGAAGAAAGGCCAATATCACGGTTATCAAAACGAATAACACGAAATCCTTGATCAATCAGCGATTTACAGAAGAAATCTGGCCAAAAAAGCATTTGGGCACCAAGACCCATAATCAGCAAAATGGTTGGATGTTCTGGTTTTCCACCTACTTCTACATGTAACTCAATTCCATTGCCTAAGTTGACTTTGGTTTCTTGCATGAAAGATGTGTACGGTGAAATGTTAAACTGTAAGGCGCTATTCATGTTATTCATTCCTTAAAGGAATACTCTCCAAGTGAGTATTCCTGATACAAACCTTATGCTTGGGCTGGAATAAGATCTGGAACAAGCTTTGTCAAAGTTAAGCGTTGTTTACCTGCGGTTGCACCTAGCAATACAAAACCACGCAATGTTCCTTCATTGTCAATTGCTTTGGCAAGCATACCATCGTCGAATTCTTCTGTTTCCCAGTTCACTTCCGCATCAACCGGAGCTGGCAAAACTGTAAGTGGAGCAGCTGGCGTTTTTACTGCAACTGGCATTGCAGGGTAATGAACGGTAGTTTGTTGTCCACTGAGTGTTTTTGCGAGGGCACGAGCTTGTTGCATAATCGGCATTACATATGGAAGTAAAGTACCATTTACCTCTGCACAATCCCCAATTGCATAGATGTCTGCTTGATTTGTTTCCAGTAAACCATTGGTAATAATTCCACGGCTTGTTTGAATATCTGCACTTTGAGCAAGTGAAATATTTGGCTGTAGGCCAATTGCAGAAAGAACAATGTCCGCAATCAGTGTTTGTCCGTTTGCGAGTGTTATAGCATAATCTTCGCCATTATTAATTTTGCTAACTTTTTCAACAGTTGTTCCGAGTGCAAATTTTACTCCAGCTTCCTCAAGATTTTGTTGGAAAGCAGAAGCAATATGTGATGGAAGTAAACGACCTAATGGTTGCGGTGCTAAATCAATGACAGTGATGTCATATTCACTATGAAGTAAGTCGTTGGCAAATTCACAACCAATTAAACCTGCACCCAAAATAACAACACGTTTATCTTTACGCTGAGCTAGATTTTCACGAAAAGCGCGGTAATCAATGAGTGAGTTCACAACATGAATGTCATCGCTACCATCACCTGCAATTGCAAGGCGAATTGGGTTAGCACCCACGGCTAAAATCAATTTTGAATAGGGTTGTTGTGAAGTTACACCATCTTTTTCAAGAACAAGCTCATGACGTTCAGCTAAAATTTCTTTCACAAAAGTAAAAGGCTCAATACGCATATTGAGTTGAGTACCCATTTTTGTCGCATCGCCTAAAGGAATTTGTTCAGGTGCTTTTTTACCTGCAAATGCATTTGATAATGTTGGCTTTGCATAGTTCACTGCATCATCCGCACAAATCATCACAAGTTCTTGCTCTGGGCTAAGCTTACGGAACTCACGTGCTAAGGTATAACCCGCCATGCCTGATCCGATAATGACGATAGGATGCATTTTTTTCTCCAGAGTTAGAATTATTTATTTAATACGGTGATTAGTAATATTCGTAAAAAAGACCATGTCAATCATGGCCTTTTACTTTACGCTCTTAGATTTCGATCATTTCGAAGTCAGCTTTTGAAACGCCGCAATCAGGGCAAGTCCAGTCATCTGGAATATCTTCCCATTTTGTTCCAGCTGCAATGCCGTCTTGTGGCCAACCTTCCGCTTCGTCATAAATCCATCCACAAACGATACATTGATATTTTTTCATGAGACTCTCCGCACTGATAAGTTTGCTCAAAGCTGCCTTTCAGTAAAACTATTCCATCTATTAATAATGTAACTACGATCCGGTCAATAATAACCAATGTGCCTTTGATCGGATATCAAATTTTTACGCAGTTCTACATTCAAAGTAAAGTAAATAACGGAGTTTAATCATTCGTAAGCAAAGATGAATGGCAGGTTAGGACAAATAAGTGGTTATTTAGGCAAAACTTCGCCATAAACTAATAATAACTAATGCATTCTTACAGTTAATTTTAGACTTAATTTTATTGATGAAAATATCTTGAAATAAAGAGCATCTCATAATTTAAAAGATTCATCTCATACGAAAGCTAAATAACAACAAACTATGATGCGACAGAATGTCATTATTAAAACCCAAAATTAAAATTTGCTGTCATTAAGACGGTATAAATCAGGGAAGTGAAATATGGAAAATTTAGTATATGAAGTAGAAATTGAGGCACCTATAGAAAAAGTATGGGACATACTTTGGAATAGCGAGACATATAACGCATGGACGAAATTCTTTGCGCCGGATTCCTCCATGCGTACCGATTGGCAAATAGGTGGTAAAACTTATTTTCTTGACGGCGAAGGAAATGGGATGGTTTCAACGATTGAACAAATGCAAAAACCGGAAATATTAATTTTTAAACATTTAGGAATGATTAAGGAGGGTAAGGAAGATTTAGAAAGTGAAGAGGTTAAAGGGTGGAGTGGTTCCTTAGAAAAATATTTTTTAATCCAAAAAGATAATATAACCACTCTAAAAGTTGAATTGGCCACCTTACCTGAATATATGGGCATGTTGAAAAGTGGCTTTGTTCAAGGTTTTGAGGTGGTAAAAAAAATGGCAGAAGCAAAATAGAGCTTCGTTTATTTACGTATAAAACCGTTTTTTCAAAAATCAAACTATATAAATCTAAGCCAAATATTTTTTATAAATTTTCATAATGAGATCATTAAGTCGTGAAGGATAGGCCAAACGATGATGCCCACCTTCAAAAGTTTCAATCTTCATATAAGGGGCAAGTTTTTCTTGAACCTGATACATATCAAGTTGCTCATCTCCTAACTCTAAATAAGCCATTTTAGGGTTAGAGAGAGTGAGTTCATCTTCAGAAAGTTGAGGATAGTCAGTCCGAAAGTTAGGTGTAAGACTTGGATTCGCCACAATAACAGCTAATTTATGTTGAGCAGCAGTTTTTAGCGCCCAATAGCCTCCAATGCTATGTCCTACCAATAAATCTGGTTTGATCGTCTGAATAACCTGATGGTAAAAGTACTCAACAGATGCATAACTTAAATTACGATAATCGACGTCAATACAAAATTTTTCAGGATGTAAAATGGCATGGAACTTTGTCGACTCACGAGAAGAATCCAAGCCATGTAAAAATAGAATTTTCATTATTTGCTACACAATCTCATTGATAAAATAAAAGGCAAATAGGGCCTTTTGAATATCGAGGTTATTTGGATTTTTTATATTTTACTAAATGCTTTAAAAAATGATCTTAGCGATTGGTCTAAGTCATTTTGCCTTTAAAAAGTAGTGTTCGGTTCTATAAAATTGTCTTTTTTCATTTTTGTTTGCTTGAAATCATTCGAAAAACTCCCGCAATCTGTTAAGATATAGCCCTTAATTTTTACTTAATCGAGGCAGAGATGACGCAACAAAACGCTCAATCGACTTCTGAACCAACTATTTCCGAAAACGATTTAATTGCACAGCGTCATGCCAAATTAAAGCAAATCCAAGATGTGGCGAAGGAAACTGGAAAGAGTCCTTGGCCGAATACGTTTAAGCGTGAACATTACGCTGCTGATCTACAAGAACAATTTAAAGATCAGTCGAAAGAACAAATTGAAAGCTCTGAGCATGTCTATGTAAAAATTGCTGGTCGTGTCATGTTAAACCGTGGTTCTTTCATGGTTATTCAAGATATGACAGGCCGTATTCAGTTATATGTTGACCGTAAAGGTTTACCAAAAGATATTCTTGAGACCATTAAAGGTTTAGATCTTGGTGACATTATTGCTGCTGAAGGTTATATCGGACGCTCAGGAAAAGGTGATTTATATGTTCACCTTGAAGGTTTTGAGCTTTTAACGAAATCGCTTCGCCCGTTACCAGATAAATTCCATGGTTTAAATGACACAGAAGTTAAGTATCGTAAACGTTACCTTGACTTAATTGTGAATGAAGAAACACGTAAAACTTTTGAAATCCGCGCTAAAGTTGTTGCAGGTATTCGAGCATTTTTAAACAATGAACGTTTCATGGAAGTTGAAACGCCAATGATGCATGTGATTCCGGGCGGTGCGTCTGCACGTCCGTTTGAAACACATCACAATGCTTTGGATATGCCATTATTCTTGCGTATTGCACCTGAGCTTTACTTAAAGCGTTTAGTTGTTGGTGGTTTTGAACGTGTGTTTGAAATTAACCGTAACTTCCGTAATGAAGGTGTTTCAACACGTCATAATCCTGAATTTACGATGATCGAGTTTTATCAAGCTTACGCTGATTATAAAGATTTGATGGCATTAACTGAAAATATGATTGAAAAGTTGGCCTTGGATATTTTAGGTACAACTGATGTGCCTTACCAAGGTGAAGTGTTTAGCTTCAAAGGGCCGTTCAAGAAAATCTCTATGTTTGATGCGATTTTAGAGAATAACCCACAATTTACGCCTGAAAATGTTGGTGACCGTGAGTTTCTTGCTCAATTTATTCGTGAAGAATTAAAAGAACAAGTTAAGCCTGGTTTTGGTTTAGGTAAGCTTCAAACTATCGTATTTGAAGAAACAGTTGAAACTAAACTTCGTCAGCCAACATTTATTACTGAATATCCAGCTGAAACATCTCCGCTGGCTCGTCGTAATGATGACAATCCACATGTTACTGATCGTTTTGAGTTTTTCATCGGTGGTCGTGAATTGGCAAATGGTTTCAGCGAGTTAAACGATCCAATTGATCAGGCTGAGCGTTTCCAAGCCCAAGTTGCAGAGAAAGATGCTGGTGATGATGAAGCAATGCATTACGATGCAGAGTTTGTTGAAGCGCTTGAATATGGTTTACCACCTACAGCGGGTGAAGGTATCGGTATTGACCGTTTGGTCATGTTATTTGCCGATGCACCGAGTATTCGTGATGTAATTTTATTCCCGCATATGCGTCGTAAAGAAGGTTAATCTTCTTTACGCAAAAAAGGCAGTATTTATACTGCCTTTTTTTATTACTTTTATATCTCAAAAACTTACCTATCTACACTAATCTTAAGATAGCGTTAAAAAATGTAATTGCACAGTTTAACAATTGCAAAGTTGTGATAAAAAATTTAAGGTGTTGCTCATAAATAACTTTGAGAATTGGCTGGCATGTTTCTAAGAAAAACACTTTCGATTGCAATATTGGCAACTGCTTCATCCGCTATTTTTGCACAAGGTTTAGTGCTAAATAATGAGGACTTACGTACAGACTTAAATTGGTTGAATCAACAAGGTGTTATCAAGATTAGCACCTCAACTTGGCCATTAAGTGGTGATGAAATCCAGAGAGCACTCTCTCAAGCACAAGTGACGCATCCAGCTCAACAAAAAGTTATTAATTCAGTTCTTGATGCATTAAAAGCAGATAACAATACGGTTAAAGTGGGCGCTTTTGCTGAAACTGATAGCAAAAATATTCCACAAGCATTCGGTGATAATCAAAAAGCTCAATATCAAGGTTCTTTAGAGTTTAATGCAGGTGGTGAAAACTGGGATGCAAAAATCCGAGTAAATGCAGAAAAAGACCCACAAATTGATAATGGGCAAGATGTGAATGTTGAAGGTTCATATGTTGCAGGTAAACTTTGGAATCAGTGGGTAGTTGCTGGTCAAATTCCAACATGGTGGGGGCCTGGACATGATGGAAGCTTAATTCGTGGGGATGCTAGTCGTCCAGTTTATGGTGTAACCGCACAACGTGCTGTACAAAATGCTTTTGAGACAAAATGGTTATCTTGGATTGGGCCTTGGCAATATCAAGCATTTGCTGGTCAATTAGATGATTATAAAGCAATTCCAGATGCTAAATTATTAGGTCTACGCATAACTGCACAGCCATTACCATATTTAGAGTTAGGCGCTTCACGTACGATTCAGTGGGGTGGAGATGGTCGCTCAGAAAGCTTTAGTTCTTTATGGGATGCAATTAAGGGTAATGATAATGTCTATGGAGATACTGAAAATCCATCGAATCAGTTAGCTGGCTTCGATGGTCGTTTATCATTGCAACCTTTGTTGAATATTCCAGCGAGTATTTATGGTCAATATGTGGGAGAGGACGAAGCCGGTTATTTACCATCGAAGAAAATGTATTTAGCTGGTGTTGACTATTCTTCTAATTATAACAATATGCCATATCAATTATATGCTGAATGGGCCGATACACGTACTAATGGTGATGTAAAGAGTATTTCTTATATACATTCGGTTTATAAAGATGGCTATTATCAACATGGTTTCCCATTAGGTCACGCGATGGGTGGTGATGGGCAAATGTATTCAGTGGGTGGTGATATCCGCTTTGATGTCATGAACCGTTTAAGTGGTCGTGCTATGGTGGTTAAGGTTAACCAATCTAGCTTGGCCATTAATAAAGCATTCCCTAAAGATGATGAAATTAAAGCGCTTGATTTAACTTGGACGCATTACCTTAAACCTGATCTTCCATTAAAAATTAATGGCTGGGTAAGTGACTCGGATCTAGAAGGTAATGACGCGGGCGCATCTATTGGTATTGAAATTCCATTAGAACGTAAAATGTTCGGTTTCTAAGAGTAGATCATGTTTTAGAAAAGAGAAGCTACTAATGCTTCTCTTTTTTATGGTTTTTAGAGAAATCTAAAGAGTAGATCATGATTTGCTTAAGTTGGCGGCACAAGCTACGATTGCAAAGTTGTGCAAGTGAATCAGCATATTATATGTATATGATGAAATCGAATATCAATATGAAAAAACAAGCAAAAGGAATCGGTTTTAAATCACTATAATGCATAACTAATGCTATAAGCCATATAAAGGCTTGTGGTTGGATTATTTATCACGAAAAATTGGAGTTGTTATGGCACTCGTTCCTCCACATGGTCTTCTACGTGGTGGTTTAATACCACTTCTAGATTTTATGGGCAAAATGGATAGAGAAGGACGTGTTCATGACTGAATCAAGACTCACACATCTCAAGCAACTTGAAGCTGAAAGCATTCATATTATCCGTGAAGTTGCTGCTGAATTTGAAAATCCGGTAATGCTTTACTCAATTGGTAAAGACTCTGCGGTAATGCTTCATCTTGCGTTAAAAGCGTTTTACCCAGCTAAACTTCCATTCCCATTATTACATGTAGATACTGGGTGGAAATTTAAAGAGATGATTTCATTTCGCGATAACATGGCAAAAACGCATGGCTTTGATTTAATCGTTCATCAAAACAAAGAAGGTCGCGAAGCTGGAATCAATCCATTTGATCACGGTAGCTCAAAATACACAGATATTATGAAAACCCAAGCTTTGAAACAGGCTTTGGATAAATATCAATTTGATGCTGCTTTTGGTGGCGCACGCCGTGATGAAGAAAAATCACGTGCGAAAGAGCGTGTTTATTCATTCCGTGATAGTAAGCATCGTTGGGATCCGAAAAACCAGCGTCCTGAACTTTGGAATCTTTACAATGGTAAAGTGAACAAAGGTGAAAGTATTCGTGTATTCCCTTTATCTAACTGGACTGAGTTGGATATCTGGCAATATATCTATTTAGAAAATATTCAAATCGTTCCTCTTTATTTCTCTGCTGTTCGTCCAGTAGTAGAGCGTAGCGGTACGTTAATCATGGTTGATGATGAGCGTATGCGTTTAAAAGAAGGTGAAGTTCCACAGATGAAGTCTGTACGTTTCCGTACGCTTGGCTGTTATCCATTAACTGGTGCAGTTGAGTCTGAAGCGGATACGTTACCTGAAATTATCCAAGAGATGCTTTTAGCCACTAGTTCTGAGCGTCAAGGTCGTATGATTGACCATGATGAAGCGGGCTCAATGGAAAAGAAAAAGCAAGAAGGCTATTTCTAAGACAATTTCTAAATTTGTGGAGTTTGAGCAATGTCTCATCAATCAGAATTAATCAGTCAAGATATCTTGGCCTATTTGAAGCAACATGAACAAAAAGACCTTCTGCGTTTTTTGACTTGCGGTAACGTGGATGATGGTAAAAGTACTTTAATTGGACGTTTACTCTACGACTCAAAATTGATTTATGAAGATCAATTGCAAGCCGTAACGCGTGATAGTAAAAAAGTAGGAACTACAGGTGATGCACCAGATTTGGCATTACTTGTAGATGGTTTACAAGCTGAGCGTGAGCAGGGTATTACCATTGATGTGGCTTACCGCTATTTCTCGACAGAAAAGCGTAAGTTTATTATTGCTGACACACCTGGGCATGAACAATATACCCGTAACATGGCAACAGGTGCATCAACCGCTGATCTTGCAATTATTTTGATTGATGCGCGTTATGGTGTGCAAACACAAACACGTCGTCATACTTTTATTGCAAGTTTACTTGGTATTAAAAATATCGTTGTTGCCATTAATAAAATGGATTTAGTTGAGTTCTCTGAAGAGCGTTTTAACGAAATTCAGGTTGAATATGATGCTTTCGTAAACCAATTAGGTGATCGTCGTCCAGCCAATATTCAGTTTGTACCGATTTCTGCTTTAAATGGCGATAACGTGGTAAATGCTTCTGAGCATACAGCTTGGTACAAGGGTCAAACCTTGATGAGCATTCTTGAATCTGTGGAAATTAGTCGCGAATCAAACAAACACGAATTCCGTTTCCCTGTTCAATATGTGAACCGTCCAAACCTAGATTTCCGTGGTTTTGCTGGTACTGTTGCTTTAGGTGAAATCAACGTTGGCGATGAGATTGTTGCATTACCATCAGGTAAGCGTTCAACAGTTAAAGAAATCGTTACTTTTGATGGAAACCTTGAGCAGGCTGTAGCAGGTCAAGCTGTAACATTAACGTTGAATGATGAAATTGATATTAGCCGTGGTAACGTTTTGGTACGTGCTGGCGAGCAACCATTAATTTCACGTAGTGTTCGTGCTTCAGTGGTGTGGATGAATGAACATCCGCTCGTGAAAGGTAAGTTGTACAACGTTAAAATTGGTACACAGACTGTTCCTGCCAAAGTGACTAATATTCACTATCGTGTGAATGTGAATACGCTTGAGCATACTCAGGTTGAAGAGCTTGAGTTAAATGCAATTGCGGACGTTGTTGTTGAGTTTGATGCGCCAGTCGTATTTGACCAGTATCAAGATTCACGATACACAGGTTCATTTATTTTCATTGACCGTTTAAGCAATGTAACGGTTGGTGCGGGTATGGTTGAGTCTGCGGTAGAGTGGACTGCGCATAGTAATCCTGTTACTGCTGAAGACCGTGCTGCACGTTTAGGCCAAAAGCCAGCAGCAGTTCAAGTTTCTGCAAAAGCACTCGAGCAAGCTCAAGTCATCGAAAGTTCGTTAATTCAGCAAGGCGTAGTTGCTATTGCTAAAGTTGATTTAACGGAAGAACAAGTTGCTTTGCTCCGTCAAACTGGCGTAACTGTTTTGACTACTGTAGCTGAAGGTACTGATACTAGCATTACTACTGAAAATGTAGATGAGTTGGTTGAACAAATTATTGCATTAGTCCGTCTTTAATAGGCTGAATTGATTTTGAAAAAACCCGCGTAAGCGGGTTTTTTATTGGATTTAGAAAATACTTTGAGTTTTTAAAGTTAAATATTCTCTTAAATCTTTAGGATAGCTCTGAATCATCTTTAAAAATATATCTCGATCGCCTTGATATAAGGCGCGTGTTGCTTCTTCGTAATTTGGCATATTACCCAACATGGCAGACATAAAACGGTCGATGGCTTGTTTAGCGAGCATAATATTACCTTCAGAATTTGGGTTATTTAACTCTTTATCAATTAACTTACGAATTACTGCTGATGCACTCGCACTTTGTTGATCTAACCAATCCCAATGTTTTTTCTGTAAGGTGATTTCACGAGAAATTACTCCGAGTTTAGGTCGTCCAACTTTTTTAATTTCTTCCGGTTCAGCATAACGTTGTTGAAATTCTTGTTCTGAACTAGAAAGATCAAGATCAATTTGTTGACCTGTTTGATCGTTAAAAATCAGAATATTTTCCGTTGTTTTAGGAATATCTTTGAGTTTTTTTGCAAGTTCAACTAGGGAGCCACTCGCAATAAGCGTGCTTCCAGTGAAAGCAGTATAGGTGATTTTAGTATTCATTTTAGCCGTATATTTTTATCTGGGTAAAATAATATTATCAGGGTAAAATTAATTTGGCAAATAATTAAAATTATAACCAAAGAATTATTTGATTTTATGAGTGTAGTCTATGAAGTTAGGACTATAAAAATAGTCAAGTTAATAGGCTATTTAAAATTTTACTCTGCTTTAGCAGCGCTTTTATGAGAGAATATGCCTTTAGTTGTATGTATAAGGACTCCTATGTTTGAGCAATCTCCTGAATCTTTAAGCGATATCGAAATTTTAGACATTTTACAGTCTATGAAAAAAGATAAGCTGGATACGGAAGCAAATGAGATTATCCGTAATGGGGGGAAAGCTGGGCGTCAAGAAGCACATAAACAGGCTTTAGTTGCATTGAATGCAAACTTTGAAGAAAAGTTTGTAGAAGCTGCTACGCTGGCATTAGGCTTGAATTCAGGTCAGGCGAAAAAGATTCGTTATAAAAAAGACCGTATCCGTATTTTTAAAGCACGTGGTATTGATTATTTAGCTATTGATGGTGCAGAAACCGCTCAGGTTTTAGCTCAAGTTGCTCAAGCGATTAGTCGTGAAGATGCGATCGTGACTGAAGGTCTACACAATATTTTTCCATTTTGGAAAGAAGGTTGGCCAATGGTTCAGTTTGATAATGCTTATAAAATTTTAGAAGAAGACATTACATTGCATTTTCAGATTGTGTTAGATCACTTAATTGAATATGTACAGAAATAAAAAAAGCCCCGATTGGGGCTTTTTTTATTGCATATGAATAATTAAAGCGTGCTAAAGAGTGGGAAAACACCAATCACTAAAGCAGTACCCATTAATACCAGACAAGTTATGAATGCCCACTTTAAAGTGAACTTTTGATGGTCGGCAAAATCGACTTTAGCAAGACCACATAACAAATAGGTAGATGGAACAAGTGGTGAAAGTAAGTGTACAGGTTGGCCTACAATTGAAGCACGAGCAATCGCTTCTGCACTAATACCATAATGTGAAGCAGCTTCAGCAAGAATTGGTAAAACACCATAGAAGAAAGCATCATTTGACATAAAGAATGTCAACGGCATACTCACTAAAGCAGTGATTGGTGCAAGATATGGACCCATGCTTGGAGGAATCATTGCGACGAACTCTTTAGACATCGCCTCAACCATACCTGTACCAGATAAAATTCCTGTGAAAATACCTGCTGCAAAAATTAAGCCCACAACAGCTAAGACACTATCTGCATGCATTGCAATGCGCTTTTTCTGCATATCAACATCTGGGTAGTTAATGAGCATTGCGATACAGAACGCTATCATGAACAACACAGACATAGGCAAAATACCTTTGATCAAAGCAATCATAAGAAGGATGGTAAGTACCATATTTACTTTGCGTAAATGTGGACGAGTCGCTTCAGGATCTTTCGATACAGTAATATTGTCGCCATGGTGAGTTTCAAGCTCAATAACGCCTAAACGTTTTTGCTCGTAACGACCATATAAGTATGCCAAGAAGAATAACCAACCAATACTAATGACCATAGGGATAATCATTGGTACGAAAATGTGGCTTGGGTCAATTTGCAGGGCGCTTGCAGCACGAGCTGTAGGGCCACCCCATGGTGTTAGGTTCATTACACCGCTACATAACAGCATAAGTGCAGTCATGATGAGCGTATTCATTCCTAAGCGTTGATAAAGTGGCAGCATTGCAGCCACACAAATCATATATGTTGTTGAGCCGTCACCGTCTAAAGAAACCATTGTGGTTAAAAACACGGTTCCCATTGTGATTTTTAAAGGATCACCTTTAACCTTTTTCAAAATCCATTTAACCGGTGGATCGAAAAGACCTGCATCGATCATTAAGGCAAAATATAAAATTGCAAATAAAAGCATTACGCCAGTTGGCGCTAATTTTTTGATGCCTTCAAGCATCATCTCACTGAGACCTTTGAGTTCAATGTGACTCAAACTTTCAAAGTAGTGACCTAGGCCCCAGGCAATAAGAGAAAAAATAAATGGGATGAGAATTAAAGCAATAATAGGGCTTAAACGTTTGGACATGATTAAGTACATGAAGCACAAAATCATGCCAACACCAAGTAATGTCAGCATACAATCAATCCTTTGCCTATAGTTTTACTGAACAAGTTTATTCAAAACTCTGACCTTGGTTATTCTTATTAATTTTTATTAAAAAGACAAATAATATATTTAGTTTATTTGGTTAATATATATTCAGTTGGAGAGGTATATTCAGGCGAAATACTGAACATATATAATAGGGTTATAGTAAGCATATAATAAATGTAAGTCATTATAATTCAGTATAAAGGTTTTATAAAAATAAAAATTATATGATATTTTTTTAAATTATATATGATTTGATGGGTGAAATGAGAAGAAGAACCATTTAAAGACTTGCTTTGAGCTAAGTTACATAAGTTTGATGGCAATGTAAATGGGGACCTAATCGCTTCATGTTGATTGAGATATGTAGATTATTCTATTATTTTTCAGTGTTTAAGATTTAATGTAAGTGATAATTTAAATAATATTATTTTTAGATTAAAAGAGCAAATTGAATTTATGAATCTAAAATAATTATTACATATATTTGAAAAATTTATTTAGATTAAAAAATACCCCACATAAAATTGTGAGGTATTTAAATTAATATAAATCAGTTTTCATCAATTGATGAATGTACTTCGCTTTGTTCTAAAATTCGAGTTACAAGAAGTTGGTCAATTTTAAAATGATCGACATCGACTACTTCAAACTTGTATCCACCGAATTCGACAAAATCTGCTGGACGTGGAATTTTGCGTAGGCGGTACATCATGAAGCCTGCTAGTGTTTCATAATTTTCTTCATCAGGCATTTCATCAATTTCAAGTGCGTGTCTTAGGTCATCAATTGGTGTGCTGCCATCAATTAACCACGAGTTATTATCACGCTTAATGATTTGTTGATCTTCCTCAATTGGGGTTACCCAGTCGCCCATAACCGTAATCATAATATCGCTTAAAGTAATGACCCCCACAACAAGCGCATATTCATTTATAACAACCGCAAACTTTTCTTTTGTAGAGCGGAAGCGGTCAAGTAATTCCGAGAGGGTTAGGGTGTCCGGAATCATCAGGACAGTACGAATGGTTGTTTCATTCAATTGCGTTGGAGATTGATTGTTTAGAATACGAACAAGAAAGTCTTTGGCGTCGACGTAACCAATGACCTGATCAATATTTTCATTACATACCAAAAATTTTGAATAAGGATACTCTGCTAATTTTTGACGAATGCTATCTTCATGTTCATTTAAGGTGAAATAAACAACATTTTCACGTGTTGTCATGCTGGAAGGTACGTTGCGTTCTTCTAATTCAAAAACATTCTCGATAAAGTGATGTTCTTGTTTTTGCAGTACGCCTGCTTGAGCACCCGCATCCATTACAGCTGAAATATCATCAAAAGTAATGTTGTCTTCTCGCGTTGTATTCACTTTAAATAAACGGAATAGCAGGTTGGCAATTGCGTTAATTCCCCAAGCTAAAGGTTTACAAACCTTAATAAAAACCTGAATTGGATTAATAACACTAATTGCAATTTTTTCGGGTGCAATCATAGCCAAACGTTTTGGCATAAGATCGGCAAATAAAATAAAGAGTGATGTCACTAAAGTAAAGGATAGGGCAAAACCAATCGTTTGTGTCCAAGGACCTGCGTAGAAACGGTCAACTAAAGTCACGAAATAAGGACGAAAAGCAGCTTCACCCAAAATACCGCCTAAAATCGCAACTGCATTCAGGCCAATTTGAGAGGCTGCAAAAAAGTCAGCAGATTGTTCTTGTAAATCTAGTACTTGTTGAGCGCGTTCTTCACCAGCTTCGGCTAGAATTTTTAGCTTAACTTTTCTGGCACCAGCGAGTGCAATTTCAGTTAAAGATAAAAAGCCTGCTCCGATGATAAGCAGTACGATGATAATGATATTTTGAAAGAGACTCACAAATCACCTGAGATTCATCATTATTATGACTATGTTTTAACATAAAAAAGCGCTGAGGTAATCAGATTGATTGCTCAGCGCCTGAAATCGACAATTAAATTAAAATTTATTTAATAGTGAGAAAATTGTGAATTATTGGTTAGAAATTCACGGTTTTCCTCTTCAATCATTTGACGAGCAACAAATAAGATAAGTTGGCGCAACCAGCGATGAGCAGGGTGATGATGTAACAATGGGCACCAAGCCATTTTAAGTTCGAACTCTGGAATATAAAAAGGAGGATCCTTTATAACCAGTTTAGGGTTTTGTGTTTGTAGACGTGCCATCCGTGTTGGTAAAGTGGCAATAAGGTCTACGTTTTGAGCAAGTAAAGCTGGCATTTGGTAGTGGCGAGTAAATACAGAAATTTTACGACGTTGACCAATACGTTCTAATGCCTGATCAATCCAGCCTAAACCACCTTGTTTATCAGGGTTTACGCCAAAACCGACCCCCATACCTGTTTTAGAAACCCAGATATGTTGTGCATCTAAATAGCTTTTTAAATTTAAATGAGTTACAGCAGGGTGTTTGTCGTTAAGAATACAACTGAAACTATCACGCCAAACTAAAACCTGATGGAAACTTTGTGGTATTTCATTAAATCTATTAATTGCGAGATCAACTTTACCTTGTTCCATGTCTCTATAGGACACATCACTTGGTGTAAGAAAATCAAGAACAACGTTTGGAGCTTCAGAGCGGAGCGCTTTAACAAGACGAGGAACTAAAGTTGCCTCGGCATAGTCCGATGTCATAATGCGGAAAACACGATTACTTGTATAAGGGCGGAATTCGGTACGGGGTTCCAAAATCATGGAGAGATCAGCAAGCGCATCGCGAATACGAGGTTGTAATTCAAGAGCACGTTCTGTTGGAGTCATCCCTTCAGAAGAACGGATAAGAAGAGGGTCATTAAATAAATTACGTAAGCGACGTAAAATATTACTCATTGCAGGCTGAGTTACCCCAAGCTGTTCGGCCGCGCGCGTAACATTTTTTTCACGAAGAAGTACATCAAGATATATTAATAGATTAAGATCTACTCGCTCCAGATTCATAAAAAAAATACCGAAAATAAAACCCTGAAATTGTTTCAAATTATGCCATATCTAATAACTATTGTGTGAAAAAATGATGAGAAAAACGACATTTTTTGTAGGAATTAAGTAGGGGTGAAAAGTGCTTCAAAGGCTCGATTTTATTGTCTTTGCTACATTTTTAAGTATGAAGGTGACAAATAGAATATATTTATATATAACTTATTACTTTCTAGCATGGAAGTTGACTTTTTACATTGGCAAAAATAGCCTAATTTACAATTGACTTTTAAGGTTAAAAATGGGTGGAAAAACTTCAAAAATTGTATAAAAATAAGACTTACTAAGTTTTTAGAATAAAACTCTATACTCCTTTAGAATAATTTTATTTTTATAAACAAAGTGTTAATGTTTTTGGTTTTATCTATAATATCGATTTATCGGTATATTTTTTAAATAAATACTGAAGATTAATAAAGGATATTGGATTAATTGATTGGCTAAGTCTAAGCTGTGTTCATGAAGAAGCAGCTGGTGTCATAAGAAATTTAAGTACATGACTCTAGGCTTCAATCGATGAAATCCTAAAATGAATACAGGACAATATCATGACTACATATCAAACAGCGATTGATGCAATCCGCGAACTAAAAGCAAAATTCGGTAGCACTTGGCGCGATATTAGCCCAGAAGATGCTGCACGTATGCAAATGCAAAACCAATTCAAAACTGGTTTAGACATTGCTAAATATACAGCTGCGATTATGCGTCGTGATATGGCTGCTTATGATGCTGACTCTAGCAAATACACTCAATCATTAGGTTGCTGGCACGGTTTTATTGCGCAACAAAAAATGATTGCGAACAAAAAATACTTCGGTACTACTGAGCGTCGCTATATCTACCTTTCTGGTTGGATGGTTGCTGCTCTTCGTTCAGAATTTGGTCCACTTCCTGACCAATCTATGCACGAAAAAACTTCAGTACCTGCGTTGATCGAAGAAATCTACACTTTCTTACGTCAAGCTGATGCAAAAGAATTAAACGATTTATTCCGTGCGCTTAAAAAAGCAAACGAAGCTGGTGATACTGCTAAAGCTGCTGAAATCACTGCTCAAATCGACGGTTTCCAAACTCACATTGTGCCAATTATTGCTGACATCGATGCTGGTTTCGGTAACGAAGAAGCGACTTACTTGCTTGCTCGTAAAATGATTGAAGCTGGTGCATGTGCGCTTCAAATCGAAAACCAAGTATCTGATGCTAAACAATGTGGTCACCAAGCTGGTAAAGTAACTGTTCCACATGAAGATTTCATCTCTAAAATCCATGCATTACGTTATGCATTCTTAGAAATGGGTCTTGATGACGGTATCATCGTTGCGCGTACTGACTCTGAAGGCGCTGACTTGACTCAAAAAATCCCAGTGGTTAAAGAGCCAGGTGACATTGCTTCTCAATACATCGGTTTCTTAGACACTGTTGAAATTGACATTGCTGATGCTCAAGAAGACGAAATCTTGATCAAACGTGATGGTAAATTACACCGTCCTAAGCGTTTACCTTCTGGTTTATATCAGTTCCGTGCTGACACACAAATTGACCGTGTTGTACTTGACTGTGTATCTAGCCTTCAAAATGGTGCTGACCTTCTTTGGATCGAAACTGCGACTCCAAACGTAGAAGAAATCGCTCACATGGTTAACCGTGTTAAAGAAGTTGTTCCAAATGCGAAGCTTGTCTATAACAACAGCCCATCATTCAACTGGACTTTAAACTTCCGTCAACAAGCTTACGATCGTTGGGTTGCTGAAGGTAAAGACGTTTCTGCTTACGACCGTGCTAAATTAATGAGCGCTGAGTATGATGCTACTGAATTAGCTGCTGATGCAGACGCTAAGATCCGTACATTCCAAGCAGATGCTTCTCGTGAAGCGGGTGTGTTCCATCACTTGATCACACTTCCTACTTACCACACTGCTGCTCTTTCTACACATGAGCTTGCACAAGGTTACTTCGGTTCTGAAGGTATGTTGGCTTATGTTGCTGGCGTACAACGTAAAGAAATCCGTGGTGGTATCGCTTGTGTGAAACACCAAGCAATGGCGGGTTCTGACATCGGTGATGATCACAAAGAAATCTTCTCTGGTGACAATGCACTTAAAGCGCATGACGATGCTAAAAACACAATGAACCAATTCGCTGCACACTAAGAATTGATTTCAAAAAAACCCGCTCAAATGAGCGGGTTTTTTTATCATTAATATATAATTATTTTTTCAATACATAGTGTTCAGCTAAAGAACCTTCAACTTTCTTACCATCCATATCTAAAGCAGTTGCCGTATTTTCACCAATGAAGAATTTACGATTTTGTCCTTTGTCTTCTAAGGTAATTACAGAAGTATTATCTTTGTCAAAAGTAAACGTACCATGTGTTTCAAATGGATTTTTATCACCTTTGCCAAGATAAGTTTCAGTCAATTCATAAGTTTTATCATCTTTTAACTCTAACTCAGTTTTAATGCCTTCACAGTCTGCACATGGAAGAGTGCCTTTATATGTACCGTCCCAATCTAGTGAGTTTTCAGCTGTATGAGCGGTATCTACTGCATTGTTATTTGATTCAGTAGTTTGTGCAGGAGCAGAGGCTTGTTGTGTTGTATCGGCTTTATTTTCGTTTTTGCTACAAGCAACAAGAAGGGCACTTACAAGTGCAACTGATAATAATGTTTTTTTCATGATGATCTAAACCTCGGAAAATAAATAAAAAAGCAATAAATAGGCTATAAAATATGAGAGCTTAATAAAAGTTTAAGTATGTAATTTAATTTTAACAAAAGGTAAAGTGAGTAAATTTTGAATAATTATTAAAACAAAAATAAAAAGGAGGTATTCACTAAAACGATTTAATGAATACCTTATAAATTACGGTTGTGCTGAAACTCCACCTAAGGAGTCACATGCTGATTTATAGAGTTGGTATTGTTGCTTTAAAACCTCATCCAGCGGCATGTCGAATAATTCTTCACCATTTTTGTAGCTCTCTACGTATGAAGTTGCTTTTTCTTTGCTTACCGCTAAAGATTGCTGGTAGTAAGAATTAATCGAGCTTGTTGCAAGCTGGCTTGTCTCAACATTTTTACATTCGAAATTGTGCAGGATCTTTTCTGCACGTTTGACCTCACTAGATTGGCCAAAAATACACCCAGTTAAAAAGACAAGTGGGGTTAACACGAAAAAAAGTTTCATGGAGAGCAAGTATGGAAGCAACGGTGGGCGCTATTGTATAAACAATTCCATAAGTTACTGTGGTTTTATGTTAGACATTGATGATTTTTTAACTCATTAAAATCGAAAAATTGTATCTAATTTTATCAGTCTGCTTATTTTCATATTTGGTGCGTATTTTGCTTATAAGTTTCAGCACTTATTTTGAACATATGAACCAGAATGAATCAGGCACAACCGTTTCCAAAAAACTCTTCAGCACCATTTTGGTATGCACAACTCGAGCTCGGTTTTTGTTTTGAAAATTCACGCACCATAATGAGTCATCGAAAACATCATGGCCCTGTTAGGGTGCAAAAAATGCTCTGGCCTGAAAGAACAGGTGTGTGTCATGCGATTATTGTACATCCACCAGCAGGAATTGCAGGAGGAGATCATCTTACTTTTGAAATTGAAACCAAAGATCAAGCCCATGCGGTAGTGACTACTCCTGGAGCGGGGAAATGGTACAAAACCAATGGGAAACAAGCTTTTCAGCATATTCATTTGCATGTGAAAGATCAGTCCATTTTAGAGTGGGTTCCACAAGAAACGATGCTTTTTGATGGGGCTTTAGCGCATTCAGAAACTCATATTCATCTTGATAATGCTGCAAGTTTTATTGGATGGGATATGTTGGTACTTGGACGACAGGCACGTGCTGAGCGCTTTGTTCAAGGGAGTTATTACAACCAGTTTAAATTGTGGCGCGAAAATAAATTGTTGGTTGCAGATACATTGTATTTTGAAGGAGAAGATCGTTGGCTTAGTTCATGTTTGGGTATGAATAATCAAGCCGTAATGGGAAGCTTTTGGGCAGTCGCTCCCGAGAAGTATCGCTCAGCTTTTTATTTAGAACAGCAGTTAGAACTCATTCGAGAATTAATGATGCGCATGCAAGCACCTGTCACATTAACCTTATTGGATGATGTGGTTTCGGCCCGTTTTTTGGGAAATGATGTCCGTCATTGTCATGATGCTTTTGCAGCTATACGGGCTAAATTACGTCGATATTGGTTTGGTTTAGAAGAAGAATTTCCAAGAATATGGAAAACCTAAGTTACGTTAAATTGCGTATTTAAAAAACGATTAAAACAAGTATGCTGTTTTTGAGCACGTATTTTGCTTGAAGAATATAAATGAAATTTAGGAAAGAGATATGGAACTCAATCCAACAGAAAAAGATAAATTACTGATTTTTACAGCAGGACTGGTTGCTGAGCGCCGTAAAGCTCGGGGCTTGAAACTGAATTATCCTGAAGCTATTGCTTTTATTTCAGCAGCTTTACTTGAAGGTGCACGGGACGGTATGACAGTCAGTGATTTAATGCATTACGGTACAACCTTATTAAAGCGCGAAGATGTGATGGATGGTGTGCCAGAAATGATTGCTGAGGTTCAGGTCGAGGCAACTTTTCCAGATGGCTCGAAATTAGTCACAGTCCATCAGCCAATCGTATAAAAGGAACGCTTATGATCCCCGGCGAAATCATTACTCCAGATGCTGATATTGAACTGAATGTTGGACGGCAAACTTTAAAAGTTGTAGTGGCTAATATTGGTGATCGACCTATTCAAGTGGGTTCTCATTTTCATTTTTATGAAGCAAATGATGCACTACAGTTTGATCGTGAAATGGCCAAAGGTTTTCGATTGAATATTGCAGCTGGTACAGCAATTCGCTTTGAACCGGGACAAACTCGAGAAGTGGAGCTCGTTGCTTTAGCGGGTAAGCGAGAAGTATATGGTTTCGCAGGCCGCGTCATGGGCAAGTTGGATTAGACATAACAATGATAATGAAAGAGATGAGTATTAAGTTATGAAAATGTCACGTCGTGCATATGCTGAGATGTTTGGTCCAACAGTGGGTGATCGTATTCGTTTGGCGGATACAGAGCTCTTTATTGAAGTTGAGCAAGATTTAACGACATATGGTGAAGAAGTTAAATTTGGTGGCGGAAAAGTCATTCGTGACGGGATGGGGCAGTCACAGCTTTTGGCCAATGAAGTCGCTGATACTGTCATTACCAATGCTTTAATTGTGGATTGGTGGGGAATTGTTAAAGCTGATGTGGGCTTAAAGAATGGTCGCATTTGGAAAATAGGAAAAGCTGGAAACCCCGATATTCAACCAGACATTACGATTCCTTTAGGAGCTGCAACAGAGGTTATTGCGGGTGAGGGACAAATTTTAACAGCAGGTGGTATTGATACTCACATTCACTGGATTTGTCCTCAACAAGTTGAAACTGCACTTATGTCCGGTACAACCACTATGGTTGGTGGAGGCACAGGACCAGCAGCAGGAACCTCTGCAACTACCGTGACTCCGGGACCTTGGCACATTGCTACCATGTTACAGGCGATTGATGATTTGCCTATGAATATTGGTCTGTTAGGTAAAGGGAATTTGAGTTTACCTGACCCGATTCGAGAGCAAATTAAAGCTGGAGTAATTGGGTTGAAGCTGCATGAAGACTGGGGTTCAACACCAGCAGCCATTGATAACTGCTTGAGCGTTGCCGATGAGTACGATGTACAGGTGGCGATTCATACAGATACTTTAAATGAAAGTGGTTTTTTGGAAGAGACTTTAGCTGCATTTAAAAATCGTACAATTCATACGTACCATACCGAAGGTGCGGGCGGTGGACATGCACCCGATATTTTAAAAGCAATTGGGCAAAGTAATGTGTTGCCGTCTTCTACTAATCCAACACGACCTTATACCATCAATACCATTGATGAGCATTTAGATATGCTGATGGTTTGCCACCATTTAGACCCAGCAATTGCTGAAGATATCGCTTTTGCAGAAAGTCGTATTCGCCGTGAAACGATTGCAGCCGAAGATATTCTGCAAGACTTAGGCGCAATTGCCATGATGTCATCGGACTCTCAGGCAATGGGGCGTGTGGGGGAAGTGATTTTACGTACTTGGCAAACTGCCCACAAAATGAAAATTCAACGCGGTCCTTTAGAGGGTGATAATGAGTTTCATGATAATAATCGGGTTAAACGTTACATTGCTAAATATACGATTAACCCAGCAATTACACATGGTTTAAGTCATGAAGTTGGTTCGGTTGAAGTCGGAAAACTTGCTGATTTGGTGTTGTGGAAACCTGCATTTTTTGGGGTGAAGCCATCTATGATTATTAAAGGTGGCATGATTGCAGCAGCACCGATGGGTGACATTAACGCTTCAATTCCGACACCTCAACCAGTGCATTACCGTCCAATGTTTGGTGCCTATCCACGTGGTGTGCACAACACTTGTATTACCTTTTTATCTCAAGCAGCGATTGATGAAAAAGTTGCTGAGAGATTAGACCTTAAAAAGTTAATTAGCCCATGTAAAAACACGCGTGAAATTAGCAAAGCTGATATGAAACACAACACATATTGTCCTGTCATGCATGTACATCCCGAGACTTACGAGGTGAGAGCGGATGGTGAATTATTAACATGTGAACCTGCTGAAGTATTGCCAATGGCTCAGCGTTATTTCTTGTTTTGATGAGTTTTATAGAGGTAATTTACCTCATTACTTTATATATGAATGAAATAAATAAGGAGAGAGAAGCTAAATGAAAATCTATACTCAACGCCTTGAACACATTTCTTCTGATCAGACATTTGAAACGGTTGAACTGACTTTTGATACCCGCCAAAAATCACGGTTTCGAGCGGCTTTAGCGAGTGGCGTAGATATTGGTGCCGATTTACCACGTACTGGTATTTTGCGTAGTGGTTCATATATTGCAACTCAACAAGGTGATGTACTACGTGTTGATGCTAAACCTGAACGTTTGATGCAAGTGATTGCTGCAACCGATTTTGATTTGCTTAAAGCTGCCTATCATCTAGGTAATCGACATGTGCCATTAATGCTTACACCTACTGCTTTATATTTTGAGCCTGATCATGTACTTGCAGAAATGGTAGAGGGCTTAGGTCTGAAAGTGACAGAGATTGATCATCCGTTTGAACCTGAAAGCGGTGCCTATGCACAGCATAGTCATGATCATCGCTTAAGCCCAATCAAAGCTTTGCACCATGTCCATTCATAACGCGGCGCAATTACTTCAATTACTGACACTGTCTTCTACGGCATTGCCAGTCGGAGCATATTGTTATTCACAAGGTGTAGAAACAGCCATTGATATTGGCTTAATACACGATGAAATATCGGCAATTGCTTATTTCGAAGAAGTGCTTGAAATGCTGTTAATACGGTTTGAACTGCCAGTACTGAAACGTCTCATGCAACATCATGATGACCAAGATCAGTTTTTGGTTTGGGCAAATTTATATAGAGCAAGCCGAGAAAGTAAAGAGCTTTTAGCGGAATCTCAGCAGCTGGCATTTTCTTTAAATGCATGGATTAGAGATGTTTTAAAAAAAACTGTTGAGGTTAAAAAGCAGTTTGGTTTTGTACCTGTCTATGCACAGCTCTGTGGTCGACTTGAGCTTAAAGACGTTGATGTGCTCACAGCTTATACCTTTACCGTTTTAGAAAATCAGGTTCTGGCTGCGGTAAAAACCGTACCGTTAGGGCAAATGGCTGGACAAAGAATTTTATGGCATTTACATGGTTTGGTACCACAGGCGATAGAAAAAGCCTTAAAACTTAATGATGAGCAATTGAGCAGTGCTTTGCCTCGTTATGCCATGCTGAGCATGAAACACGAAACACAATATTCACGGTTATTCAGATCTTAAGTTTATGAAAAAAGGATAAAAATCATGACAGAACGTAGTCCATTACGAGTTGGAATTGGCGGACCAGTAGGTTCAGGCAAAACTGCGCTTACACTTAATTTATGTTTAGCTTTGCGTAATAAATACAACATGGCTGTGGTAACGAACGATATTTATACCAAAGAAGATTCAAACTTTTTAACTCGTAACGAAGCAATGTCGCCAGATCGTATTGTGGGTGTAGAAACAGGTGGTTGCCCACACACAGCAATTCGCGAAGATGCTTCAATTAATTTGGCTGCCATTGATGATTTATGTGAAAAGTTTGAAGGCTTGGAGCTCATTATCATTGAAAGCGGTGGTGATAATTTAGCAGCAACATTTAGCCCAGAACTTTCTGATTTAACGTTATATGTAATTGATGTAGCCGGTGGCGAAAAAATTCCACGTAAAGGTGGGCCGGGCATTACCAAATCAGACTTACTCATTATTAATAAAACTGATCTTGCGCCAATGGTAGGTGCAAATCTTGATGTGATGGACCAAGACGCGAAACGCATGCGCGGTGAAAAACCATTCTTATTTTCAAATATGAAAACACAAGACGGTCTTGAAGAAATCATTCAATTTATCGAGAAACAAGGGCTGTTTAAAGCTTAAGGAGAGATAATGGACTTCATGAAAAAATGGGGCATAGGGCTCCTTAGCATGTTACCTACACTTGTAATGGCACACCCGGGACATGACCATGAACATTCGGGTTTTATGGCAGGTTTTATTCATCCATTTAGTGGTTTAGATCATTTAGTGATGGCCTTAGCTTTCGGTGTTTTACTCTGGTCAGCAGCTAAGCAATGGAAAGTTGCAGGTGTAATGACTTTGAGTGTTACCCTTATTGTAGGTTTTTTAATCGGTGCTCAAGGTTTAGTGCCTGTAAATGTTGCTGAATATGGGATTGTTGCTTCTTTGATTGTTACAGCAATTGCACTGTGGACAAAATCAAATCGTGTTTTACCTATCGCTGCGGCATTACTTGCAAGCTTTCATGGTATAGCGCATGGTGTTGAGTTAGCACAGGCAGGCCATGTCGTTGCATTAGTAACAGGTATGGTTGCGGCTATGGCTTTAATTTATTGTGGTGGATTGGCATTAGGTGCTGCACTTACACGATATGTGCCTTATGGCAAAAAAATTGTAGGTGCTTGTGCGGCAGTTGTTGCAGTGATTGGTTTAAGTTAATTAAAACCTTGCAAAAAAAGGTAGCTTTAAGCTACCTTTTTGGATTTGCAAAATAAAATGTGTGTGCATAAAAATATTTATACTGTTTTTACAGCAATTATTATCTTTTATAGTGGATATGTTCAGGCCTATGATTTTTTTCAACCAGAAAGTGATTCTACTTTCCTAGATTCAGACCAGTTGTTAGACCAATCAGATTTAAACTTGGAACAAAGGCGGTTAGCCATTGAGCATGATGATGAAGTTAATAACTATAATGTGCTCAAAAATGAATTTTATTCAAATGAGCGTTGGGTGATTTATAATTATACAGCCTATGATACGGGACAACTTCAGAACAAAAACATCAATGGTTTAACGAATCATATTAATATTCAAGACTTATCCATTTCAGTTGGATATGGAATTAATTATAGTGTTAATCCAAGACTGAAAATTGGTTATGAATATATTTCGAGTTTTCCTTATGATCGAGGTCAACTCATACGATTTTTTACGATCTATTTATTTTGAAATACAAAATGAGAATAATCTAATTCAAATAAATAGATCAGGTAAATTAATTCATCATAAAAATGCTACATGATTAAATTTTCTGATAAAGCCCTGCGTGTACTGTACCAGCTTTCGTTGTTTTAACTTGTTGCCATGTTGAAGGAAGGTGAAGCTGAGATAAATCTCGGTCAGCTTCAACGTAAATATATCCATTTTTTTTAATATGTGGTTCTGCCAAGTTCGAGAGTTCTTGCCATAAATCTAGACTATAAGGCGGATCTAAAAACACCACATCGAACTGTTCTTTTAAACGGGGTAAAGCTTGTTGAGCAGTTGCATTGATTAAATGACAGTTTTGGGCTTTTAATAGCTCAACATTATCTTTTAAAAATCGTGCCTGAGTCTTGTCTGGTTCAATCATATAAACTGATGCAGCGCCACGTGACAATGCTTCAAAACCTAATGCACCAGAGCCTGTGCACACATCAAGGACATGTGCATTTTGAATATCCCACATGAGCCAGTTAAATAGAGTCTCGCGTACACGGTCTGGCGTTGGACGTAATCCATCGATACTGGCAAATGGAAGTACTCTTCGTTTCCATTCGCCACCAATAATGCGTAATTGATTTTTCATTAATCATCAACCTCATTCGTTGCAGAAGGAATTGGTGCAGCTGGGGTTGAAGCTGCTGCTACTGGAGCAGAATTTGGATTTTCACCACCGCTTGAGAGTTCACCTGGTTTAATTCCTGCAGTCATCAGTCCGCCATTAACTTGATGGTTTGCTGGTCGAATCGGGTTTTTCTTACGAGTTAATAACCAATAATCAAAAATAGGTTTTGCAAGTTGGGCAGCAGAACCACCATGACGACCATTTTCCCAAATTACGGCAATTGCAATTTCTGGTTTGTCCGCTGGTGCAAAGCCAACGAATAAACCATGGTCAAGTTGACGTTCGCTCAGGGCTGATTCATTGTAACGTTTACCCTGTGCAATACTTTTAACCTGCGCAGTTCCTGTCTTTCCTGCAATTTGATATAGAGATGTACGAATGCCTCGGCCAGTACCTGATTGAATTACATCAACCATGGCATCGCGCATTTGAATCCAGTCTTCATCCGTTCCATTGAAGTTGATTTTTCCATCAGGCGCATTACGCACGGTAAATGGTTTTGAACCATGAGTTGCACGTAAAACGTGAGGGGTGACATGAGAACCACGATTGGCTGTAATTGCAGTTGCCATAGCAAGCTGTAATGGGGTAGCTGTAAAAGCACCTTGACCAATACTCACAGAAATAGTTTCACCTTTCATCCATTTCGCTTTGCGAGTACGCATTTTCCATTCAGGATTTGGATAAAGACCTTCGCTTTCACTTGGTAAGTCGACACCTGTTTTTTGACCGAAACCAAATTGACGCATCCATTGGTTCATTTGATCAATACCCATTTGATGGGCAAGAATATAAAAATAGGTGTCACATGACATAATGATGGCTTTATGCATGTTTACGATGCCATGACCAGATTTTTTCCAGTCGCGGAATTTATGCGAATCACCGGGTAAGTGAAAATAACCTGGGTCAGAAATTGCTGTTGACCAGTTTACAATACCGTAGTGTAAACCACCCATTGCTTCCATTGGTTTAATGGTGGAACCTGGTGGATATGCACCTTGTACAGCACGGTTATAAAGCGGTTGATCTAAACTATCACGTAAAGAACTATAATCTTTATGGTTAATACCAGTCACAAATAAATTAGGGTTGAAACTTGGACTAGATACTAAGGCCAGAATTTCGCCAGTACGGGGGTCGATTGCGACAATCGCACCACGACGGCCTGCGAGCTGTTGAGACGCAACGACTTGTAAACCATAATCTAAAGATAAATAGAGGTCATTCCCGCGAGTAGGGTCTTTGCGGCCTAAATGGCGCAATATGTTACTGTGGGCATCTGCTTCAACAGATTCATACCCTGGTGTTCCGTGTAGCAAATCTTCATAGCTTTTCTCAACGCCAATTTTTCCAATCAGGTTGGTTCCAGCATATAAATCTTTATCAATGCTTTTTAATTCTTTATCGTTAATACGCCCTACATAACCAATCACATGAGCAAATAACTCACCATGTGGGTAATAACGGGTCATTTGTGTTTCGATTCTTACGCCGGGAAACTTATATTTAGCTTCACTGAACTTGGCAATATTGGCTTCGGTTAGATTAAGTTTAATTGCGACACGTTCAGTTTTTCGAGCAGTTTTTATACGACTTTTGAAGCGATCAATATCTTCTTGTGTAAGATCTAAAATAGGCTGTAGCTGCTCAACAACATGGTCGGCATCTTCTACATCTGTTTTACTTAAAGTTGCTGTAAAAACAGGATAATTATCTGCTAATAAGACACCATTTCGGTCATAGATATAACCACGAGCAGGTGGAAGTGGCTGCAAGCGAATTCGGTTTTTGTCAGATGCTGTAGAGAATTCGTCGTAGTGAAAAATTTGTAGATAAGCGTATCGGCTAATTAATACTAATAAGCAAATGATAACCAGACCTACGGCAAAAAAGATTCGTCCCCGATAAATGCGCTTTTCTTGCTGGATATCTTTTAAAGGAAAGTGCTGCTTCATAAGGATCGACTTAATGACATAGGGTAGAAAAATAGCTGCTTATTCTAACGCAAGAGAGCTTAAAATATTGCATAATTTTCAAAGTTTCATTGCCTTTTAATAAGATACGTTTTGACTTTGCAGACAACAAAATTGTAGATACTTGTATATAAGAAGCAAAATAATTCTGTTAAAGTCTCTCATTCAATAGAATAGGGTTGTTCTCACCATACGATTAGGGAAAATGGAGAAAATAATGAGAAAAATTTATCCCTTACTTGCAGTTTTGACGGTAAGTAGTTGGGCTCATGCTCAAGACTATTCGTTTCTTCCAGAAGCAAAATTAGCAGGACATACGGCATCTACGTGGAATGTGGGTGCAGGTTTTACACAAAAATTATTACATCTAAACGGCGAATGGGTAAACCCTTATGGTATTGCCTATGCAAAAGTTGGCGCGTTTTTGAATGGTGACAAAACTGCTGGTGGCCAAGTTGGGTTTCGATATCCTTATTATCTTACCGGCACAGATAAAAATGGTTACTATATCGGTTTTTATGCTGGGCATCTCGATAGTAAAGAGGTCGATGGTGATTATAAATCCCGTTTAGGCGCTGGTGTCGATTTGGCCTATGTATTGTTGAATTCAGAAAGAATTAGTACTTTTAGTGTGGGTATTGGTGCGGCTGAAAAGTTGACTGACCAAAATGGAAATGTTGCCGCGGATACTAAACCACAAATTCAATTTTCTTATTCTCTAAGTTTTGGTTTATAAAAAAGCAGTTTATTGTTAACTCGCCATAAGCAGAGCACAAATAAATACGAGAGTCTTACATGTTAGAGTACGTCAGCGGATTGTGGCAGACCTTTTTACACAGACCTGATTTTTGGGCCGTTTTAAGTATTATTCCAGTGACTGCCTTTGTTACATGGGCACACGTGTGGATGGCTTTAAAAATGGTGTTTTACCCAATTAAATTTTGGGGTTTCCACTTAGGTCCACTACCAGTAGGTTGGCAAGGTATTGTGCCACGTAAGGCTGGACGTATCTCGGGTATTATTACCGATAATACTTTATCTAAATTAGGTTCATTGCGTGAATTTTTAGAAGCAATGGATCCTGAAGATATGGCACGCATTATTGGTGAGCAGGTTGGGTTTGAACTTGAACATCTGATTGATGAAGTCATGATCGATCGTAATGCTGTACTTTGGGAAAACTTACCTTATTCAATTAAACGCCGTATTTATGCTCAGGCGCATAAACAATTACCAGGTGTATTAAGAGAATTAGTGACTGAGCTGACCATGAATGTCGAGTCACTGGTTAATATGCGTGAAATGGTGGTGAGCCAAATGGAAGGTGACCGCCGTTTGATGGTACGCATGTTCTTAAAGGTTGGTCAAAAAGAAATCAACTTTATTTGGCATATTAGCGCTTTAATTGGAATGTTCTTTGGTATTTTCCAAATGATTGTTTGGTTTGTCGTACCTTGGCATTGGACAGTACCTTTTTGGGCTGCGATTTGGGGTTTTTTAACGAATTGGATTGCAATCTGGATGGTGTTTAACCCTCTTGAGCCACATTATATTCGTTACCCACAGATTTTTAGATTAACAAAAGATCGTAAGTTCCCTTGGATTGTACCAGTTCTTCGAATTGGCACTTATAATGTCCAAGGTGCTTTTATGAAGCGTCAAGAAGAAGTTTCTGATGTATTTTCAAGCGTAGTAACTGAAGATCTGATTACGTTAAAATCGATTATGACCGAAATGATGTACGGGCCGCGTAAAGATAAAACCCGCCGCATTGTGAAGCGTCATATTAACGAAATTATGGAAACACCGTTAGTTCGTACATCTTTACAGCTTTCTTTAGGGCCAAGAGAGTACGCAAGGTTAAAGACGGACTTGATTGATCGTTCAATTGAAATTACGATGGGACCCGTATGTGACCCAGCGCTGAACGCAAGCCGGGCACAGAAGATTTTTCAAATGTTTAAAGAGCGTATTCGCGAACTGACACCAAAAGAGTTTCAGAATTTATTGCGTCCTGCATTTCAGGAGGATGAGTGGATTCTTATTGTACTAGGTGGGGTAACCGGATTTATTGCTGGTACAATACATTTGTTTGTGGCTTTCTTATAATTCGACGTCGGGCAGGATCTATTGAAGATTAATGAGACTTTTTCTGCCAGGCTTCACATTCATTGTTTTAAATGAGGATGTTTTTTATGCGCATTATCTTACTCGGACCACCTGGGGCAGGCAAAGGGACTCAGGCTCAGTTGATCTGTAAGCGCTACAATGTCCCACAAATTTCAACCGGTGATATGCTCCGTGCTGCAATTCGTGAAGGTACTGAATTAGGTCTAAAAGCTAAAAGTGTAATGGAATCTGGTGGTTTGGTTTCAGATGAACTTATTATCGGTTTAGTAAAAGAACGTATTGCTCAACCTGACTGTGCAAATGGCTGCATTTTCGATGGTTTCCCACGTACTATTCCACAAGCTGAAGCTTTGGAAAAAGAAGGGATTAGCATTGATCACGTGATTGAAATTGATGTTCCTGATGAAGAAATCGTACAACGTCTTTCTGGTCGCCGTCAGCATCCAGCTTCTGGCCGTGTTTATCATACAGTTTACAACCCACCTAAAGTGGAAGGTAAAGATGATGAAACTGGTGAAGATCTTGTTCAACGTCCAGATGACCAAGAAGAAACGATCCGTAAACGCTTAGCTTCTTATCATACAGAAACTGAGCAATTGGTTGGTTTCTATCAAAGCCGTGCTGCATCTGGTGAGAATGCGCCGACTTATGACAAGCTTAATGGTTTACGTACAATTGAAGATGTACAAACAGACTTATTTAATATTTTAGATAAATAATTAAAATATTATTTGTGACAAGGAGCTCTCATCATGAGGGCTCTTTTCTTTCATTCAGTGCAGGAGAACAATATGAAAATCATATTGATTTTGGTGGTATTGCTAAGTCTGGCACTCGTCATATTTTTGGGTTATCAGAGCTATAAAATGCTTAGGCAGGTACAAAAACAAGCAAAAGAAGAGCGTAATCAGAACAAGCGTCTAAAGTAAGTTTGATTGGGTATGTTACCTATACCCAACCATATTTTTAAGCTTCAATATTTTTAATAGTAATTTGTTTTTGCGCGCCAAATTCAAAACGGTCGGGCCAGTTGCAAACATCTGCAACCACACATTCAGCACATTTAGGTTTACGGGCTATACAGCAATAACGGCCATGCAATATGAGCCAGTGATGTGAATCTAAAATAAATTCTTTAGGAATGACCTTAATTAAGCGGTGTTCAACTTCAAGCACATTTTTACCCACGGCTAAGCCAGTTCGATTTCCCACTCGGAAAATATGTGTATCGACGGCCATAGTCGGTTGTCCGAAAGCTGTATTTAAAACAACATTTGCAGTTTTACGACCCACACCTGGCAAGGCCTCTAAGTCTTTCCTGTTACTTGGAACTTCGCCGTTAAATTGCTCCATTAAAATCTTACAGGTTTTAATGACATTTTCGGCTTTGGCATTGTAAAGACCAATTGTTTTAATATATTCCTTTAAACCATCTACGCCCAAGTTATAGATTTTCTCAGCGGTGTTGGCCACAGGGTAAAGCTTATCAGTTGCCTTATTCACACTCACGTCGGTAGCTTGAGCTGACAACATAACAGCTATAAGTAACTCAAAAGAAGATGAATAGTTTAACTCGGTTTGAGGTGACGGTCGTTGTTCGCGAAGGCGTTCAAAGAATATTTGAATCTGCTTTTTCGTCATATTTTTGACAGCCATTCAGACCTCCTGTAGTTGCATAAGTTGCTGTTGTAGTTCTTCAAGTTGAAGACGCTTTTTAGCATCTTCACGCACACCTAGCTGTTTTTCCAATTTCTTAATTTGGGTGCGGATTTTGGCTAACTCAATCGTAGTTTTTGCATCAGTTAACACAGCTTCTTTAGGTTTCTCGATGAGCTCAATTGAAGGTAGTTCATCAAGTACCTGAGAGAACTGAGCAAACAGTTGAGTGTCAATTTCAGCGCGTACCACAGGACCTTTACGGTGACTGCGACGCTTTTCTTCACGTTGAATATGTGAATAGTAGCGTTGCCTTAAATCATTTTGTTCTGCGGCACGCTGTTGTTCATTTGGTAAGGCTTGTGTGTCTTCGACCAGATCAATGCAATCTACTGGACAAGGTGGAATGCATAACTCACAACCCGTACATAAGTCGGTCAAGATGGTATGCATGAGCTTACCACTGCCAATGATAGCATCTACTGGACAAGCACTAATACATTTGGTGCAGCCAATACATTCGTCTTCACGAATAATCGCTTTCATTCGCTGTGGGCGACCATCTGTTTGTACAGGCCATACGCTACTTTCAGCAATTAATCGAGAGCGATTGAGTAGATTTGCCAGTGCATCGGCTACAGGTTGTCCACCTGGAACACATTTATTTGCTTCTTCACCTTCAGCAATCGACTTTGCGTAGGGTAGACATCCATCACGATGTCCACATAGACCACATTGTGTTTGTGGTAATAACGCATCAATCTCGCGTATGAGAGAAATAGATGAATTCATAGTGGGCAAATAGCTTGGTTAAAACGATGCGATAATGAAGAAAAACCTAAGTAAGGTCAATGGATTTTAACGAATTTATCGGGTTTTTAATTGACCTAAAATGTAGCTAATGTTGCACAATAATAGATCAATAAAAGTGAAGAGTTAAATTACTATTTCTTATTTTTGAGTAGTTTTTCTAAAAATAAGTTTTTGATAATTAAGATGAATAAAATAATTTAAAATAACTATTGTTAAAATTGATGGAAAGGGATTTAATATTTTGCTGCTAAATGATGCATTTAATAATGTATTGCACCAATTTAATTCATGACTATGCTGAGGACCGTGCATTGAAATACAACAATCTGAATGAATTCCTGAATTACGTGCAAGCGCGTGATCCGCATCAACCTGAATTTTTGCAAGCTGTCGAAGAAGTAATGATGAGTTTGTGGCCATTTATTGAAAAAAATCCAGAATATGCGGAACAGGGATTGTTAGAACGCCTTGTTGAACCGGAGCGAGTTATTCAATTTCGTGTTTCATGGATGAATGATCAAGGTCAGACTCAAGTTAACAGAGCTTTCCGTGTTCAATACAATTCAGCAATTGGTCCATTCAAAGGGGGAATGCGTTTCCACCCATCGGTCAATCTATCAATTTTAAAATTTTTAGGTTTTGAGCAGACTTTTAAAAACTCACTTACCACTTTACCTATGGGTGGTGGGAAAGGTGGTTCAGATTTCGATCCGAAGGGTAAATCTGATGCTGAAATTATGCGATTCTGTCAGGCATTAATGATTGAGCTTTATCGTCATTTGGGTCCGAATACTGATATTCCTGCGGGGGATATTGGGGTGGGTGCACGTGAAGTCGGTTATATGGCAGGCATGATGAAAAAGCTGAGTAACGATACCGCTTGTGTCTTTACCGGTAAGGGAATTTCATTTGGTGGTAGCTTAATGCGTCCTGAAGCTACTGGTTATGGTACGGTTTATTTTGCAGAAGAAATGCTAAAAGCGCGTGGCCAGTCTTTCGTTGGCAAAACAGTCTCTGTTTCTGGTTCGGGTAATGTTGCGCAATACGCGGCAGAGAAGGCCATGTTCTTAGGGGCAAAAGTTGTTACTTTGTCTGACTCTAACGGAACTGTTTATGTAAAAAATGGTTTTACAGATGAATTACTTGATGAAGTGATGAATCTTAAAAACGTTAAGCGTGGCCGTATTTCCGAGTTTGCTTCTAAACATGGTTTTGAGTATTTTGAAGGGAAAACCCCTTGGCATATTCCTGTAGACATTGCTTTGCCATGTGCGACGCAAAATGAATTAACAGGTGAAGACGCTAAAACGCTTATTTCTAACGGCGTAATTTGTGTGGCTGAAGGCGCTAATATGCCATCTACACTTGAGGCAGTTGAACACTTCATCGACGCTAAAATTTTGTATGCACCAGGAAAAGCATCTAATGCTGGTGGTGTCGCAACGTCTGGTTTAGAAATGTCTCAAAACGCAATTCGTTTAAGCTGGACACATGCTGAGGTTGATGAGCGTCTACATGCAATTATGAAAGACATTCATGCCAATTGTGTAAGATACGGTACAAAAGAAGACGGTACTGTTAACTATGTTGATGGCGCCAATATTGCAGGCTTTGTAAAAGTAGCTGATGCAATGCTTGCTCAAGGTATTTTCTAAGAATAGAAATAAAAAAATCCGATGCCTGAGCATCGGATTTTTTTAATCTAAAAACTTATTTTTTAGGTTTTTTAACTAACTCTTGCTCTACAACCATATCTAACACATCTGCTAGGCTAGATTGGTCTGCTGCTGGATTTTTCACTTCAAAACGTTTTACACGTAAAATTACGCGTTGGTCTGGATTGTGTTCAAAACCTTCAATTTGACCATAATATAATGACCAGTTTTTGTCAGCGTAAGTTTTAACACCTTTGTCATCATATTTAATTTCACGAACTTGCATACATGTTTGTGGTGCTACACCAGTACATGATTTAGTTTGTGGAGCAACTTCTAGGAAAACAGTTTTCCCTTCAGATTGATATTTTGCTTCAGGTGTCATTTTACCAGTAAAGGTATATTTTTGACCTTGCGCATCAACAACAGTCAATGTTGGTTGATCAACGTTTGTTGTATTAAGCTCAAATGGAATTGCACGCTTTTGGAAGAGGTTGCTAGAAAATTGTTCCTGTTTCATTAAAGCAGGTTCACAAGCCATCATAGTTGACATCACGTCAGCCGTTACAATCGTATTGTTTTCAACTTTCCAAGTTGTTCCTTGACGGTTACAACCTGTTGCGATAGATAAACGGTCATTGCTAAAGTTAAGAACGATTGGTTTTTTTGTATTTTCAGGCTGATAAGACCAAGAATAATCTGTTAAAGCTTGAGTATTAACTGCTTTTTGACCTTGGAAAATGTGCTTTTGACCAGTTTTATCTGTCACGCTTAAAATCACCTGACCATTATTGTTGCTAATTTCGATTGGTAATTTCGCTTCATTAAAGATGCTAGTAGAAAGTTGCTCTTGTTTCATTAAATCGTCTTGGCAAGCCATCATAGTTGAAACAAGGTTAGAAGTAACAAGCTGGTTACCTTCAACTTTCCAAGTACCGCCTTGGCCATTACAACCCGTATTAATTGCTAATTTACCATCTGCATTAAAGTTAAGGATAAGTGGTTTAGAAGCTTTTACATTTTGATAAGTCCAAGCATATTCACCTAAAGTGGCTGCAAGGTTTTGTTGTTGCTCAGATACAATCGGAGCAGGAGTATTTGTAACTGTTTGACACGCCATCAAAGAAAAAGGTAATAACGCAAGAATTAAATATTTAATTTTCATTTAAAAACTTCAAGTAAAAAAACAACAGCAATAAGCTTAAAACATTCTTAAAAAAAGAAAATGTAAACATTTGATTGTTTCGGTTTTTAAAATGTATAAGTTTGTAAGTTATTCTATTTTTCAACAAAAATAATGGTATACCCCGAAAAACGGGGTATTTGCTAATAATTAATCAAAACGATAGATATCCATACCTAGTGAGCCCATTGTGAAGCTGCTATGAACAATCGTAAAACGATTGCCTGTACCCATAGCAAAGAACAAAGGCGCAAAATGTTCAAGGGTAGGGTGATTACGTTTTATATAAGGCAATGATTGCCATTCCAGCACGCCATCATAATCTTGATGTGTAAGTTTATTAACAACAGCATTTCTAAAACCTGAAGCCCATTCAGGAACTTTAGAGTTGTCTCCTTGCCAAGATAACTCTGCAAGATTATGGGTAATGCTGCCTGAACCAATGAGTAGAACTTGTTTGTCACGTAAAGGTGCGAGAGTTTGCCCTATACGATAAATTTCTTGTGCGCTTAAATTGGTTGGCAAAGAAATCTCAACGACAGGAATGTCAGCGTCAGGATACATATGCAATAGAGGCATCCATACGCCATGGTCGCGAGGACGGGTGCTATTGGCATGAGCAACAAAATGAGCATCTGCCAGTAGTTTTAAGATTTCTTCGGCAAGCTCTGGCTGCCCAGGTGCACTGTAGCGAATTTCATATAGCTCTTTAGGAAAGCCGCGGAAGTCATGCCATGTTTCGGGACGCGTCGAAATACACACTTCAAGTGCTTTACTCTCCCAATGCGCAGACATCACAATGATTGCCTTTGGTGTAGGAAGATTTGCACCTAAACGGTGTAGAGCAGGTCCTACTTGTTCCGGGTCAAGTGCAAGCATGGGTGAACCATGTGAAATAAACAGTCCAGGAAGGGTTTGTAGTTCCATTGCATTACACCTGAGTTGAAAAGCAGAATAATAGTCATTATGCCAAAATCAGGACATGTTAAAAGTATCCTGATTTCAACGGATTGTTCCTAAAATGAAACGGTTGTTGTTTTTATGCACGGTGATAGGGATGATTATGATTAATAGTCATCGCTCGATATAGTTGCTCAATTAATAAAACACGTACCAAAGGATGTGGCATTGTTAGTTTTGAGAGTGACCAATGCCATGCCGCAGCTTTGCGTACCTGATCCGATAAACCATCTGGGCCACCAATCGCGAGTACTACATCATTACCTTCAAGCATCCACTGTTTCATGGTGTCAGCTAATTTTTCTGTACTAAGTTCTCGACCACCAACTTCTAGGGCAATTAAAGTTTCATTTGGTTTTAACGCATTTAGAATACTTTCGCCTTCAATTTGGCAATACTTTAAAATATCTGCTTCTGAATCATTCTTACCACGTTTGGCCATAGGAAGTTCAATGACTTGGGTTTGCACAAAAGGTTGGATACGTTTGAAATAATCTTCAAAACCAGTGAGAACCCAAGCAGGCATTTTTTGACCAATGGTCAGAATACGAATTTTCATATTATCTATTCATTCAAAGCAGCTTGCGCATTATACCTGAGGAAAAGATAAGTTCGTGGTAGTAAATAGGCATAAAAAACGCAGTCCAAAAAACGATGTTGGACTGCGATCAAATGATCATCTGTCTGGAGTTCAGATGATCATAGAGAATAAAAACAAGGCTATCTATAAAAGAATAGATAACGAAGAGCACTCAATTTAATTAAATACTCTTAATACCTATTATGAGGATGGTTGGATATTTTTCAATCAAATTGTGTAACAAAAAAAAGAGAGCCGAAGCTCTCTTTTTTTCATATTTAGATTAATGACGTGCTGCTTTTGAACCTTCCACCGGTTTTACAATTGGTGTTTTAGGTAAAGGCTTTGGCATTGAAACTAATGCTAAAGGCAAGATGTCATCAATACTTTTCACAGCTTTGATTTCCAAACCTTCTTTAACATTCGCTGGAATTTCTGCCAAATCACGAACATTATCTTGTGGAATAAATACAAGTTTGATTCCACCGCGGTGTGCTGCAAGAAGTTTTTCTTTTAAGCCACCAATACGCATTGCACGACCACCTAAACTTGTTTCACCAGTCATTGCGATATCTGGACGAATCGCAATACCTGTAAATGCTGATACAAGGGCAGTTGTTAATGCTAAACCAGCAGATGGACCATCTTTTGGTGTTGCACCTTCTGGTAAGTGAACGTGTACATCAGTTTCTTCAAAACGAGAAGCCTCAATACCTAGCTCATCGGCACGCGTACGTACTAAAGTCATTGCTGTGGTAATAGACTCTTTCATGACATCACCGAGTGAACCAGTGGTAATGAATTTACCTTTACCTTTGACAGCTGCAACTTCAATGGTAAGCAACTCACCACCTACAGATGTCCAAGCTAGACCATTTACGCGGCCTACTTGCGCTTCATCTTCTGCAATACCAAAGTCAAACTTGTGTGGACCTAAGTATTCTGGAAGATTGGCAGAGGTAATATCAAGCTGTAAGTTTTTAGACTTTTTACTTACGGCTTCTTTTACCACTTTACGCGCAATTTTAGACACTTCACGTTCTAAACTACGAACACCAGCTTCACGTGTGTAGCGTTGAACAATGTCACGAATCGCTTCTTCATGAATTGTTAACTCTTTTACACGTAGACCATTGTTCTTAATTGCTTTTGGAACAAGGTAACGTTCAGCAATATTCACTTTTTCATCTTCGGTATAACCCGGTAGACGAATAACTTCCATACGGTCAAGCAATGCTTCTGGAATGTTCATGCTGTTTGCAGTACAGATGAACATCACTTCAGATAGGTCAAGATCAAGATCTAAATAGTGATCGTTGAACTTACTGTTTTGTGATGGATCTAATACTTCAAGCAATGCAGAAGCTGGATCACCACGGTAGTCTTGTGCCATCTTGTCAATTTCGTCGAGTAAGAACAATGGGTTCTTCACACCAACTTTTGTTAAAGACTGCACGATTTTACCTGGCATCGCACCAATATAAGTACGACGGTGACCACGAATCTCAGCTTCGTCACGTACGCCACCAAGCGCCATACGAACAAACTCACGACCTGTTGCTTTCGCGACTGACTCACCAAGTGAAGTTTTACCTACACCAGGAGGGCCTACTAAACATAAGATCGGACCTTTGAGTTTTTTAACACGAGACTGAACAGCCAAGTATTCAACAATACGATCTTTAACGTCATCTAAGCCGTAGTGATCTGTATCAAGAATCTCTTGAGCTTTCGCAAGGTTAATACTCACTTTGCTCGCTTTATTCCACGGCGTATCTAAAATTACTTCTAGATAGTTACGTACAACAGCCGCTTCACTAGATGCTGGTTGCATTGCTTTAAGCTTACGGAACTCAGCTTCAGCTTTTTTACGTACGTGTTCAGGTAAATCAGCTTCAGCAAGACGTTTTTCTATTTCAGCAACGTCATCTTCAGCGCCGCCATTCATGTCAGAAAGTTCACGTTGAATGACTTTCATTTTTTCATTTAGAAAGTATTCACGTTGGTTTTTTTCCATTTGGCGTTTTACGCTGTCATGCAAAGTTTGTTCAATTTGCTGTTCTGCAGATTGATTAACCAAGTAGCTCATAAGCTCTTGCAAATGTGCTTCAAACTCATCGTGCTCTAAAAACTTCTGTTTAATTTCAATATTTAGAGGCACACGTGTTGCCACGAAGAACATAAGCTGTAGCAAGTCTTCAATTTTATTAGCAGCTGCAACTAGTTCACGTGCATTACGTAATTTTGCTTCAGCATATTGAGCAAACAAGGTACGTAACTCTTGTAAACGAGTTTCTTGAGTAGCTTTATCTACGTTAATTGTCATTGGACTTAAGCTATGTTCAGCAGTCAAATGGCTATCTTCATCGATAATTTTTTCAAGTTTAGAGCGCTGTAACCCTTCAATCAGTACTTTGATGCAGTTTTCATCATTTTCATGATTTACGACCTGAACAATCTTAGCGACAGTTCCGTACTGATAAAGGTTATCGTGATCAATATCTTCTGTAAGCGAATCTTTTTGCGCAACTACAAATACTAAATTGTCACTGTTACGAGCCACATCAACTGCATTGATCGATTTTTCACGACCCACGAATAACGCAATTTGCATGTGTGGATAGACCACTACATCACGTAACGCTAAAAGTGGTAATACACTTGGAACCTGAGGCTCTAAGTCAGTTTTTTCATTCATAATAAGTTCAGACATGGGCACTCCTAATGAGTGACAACGAGGTTGCCATGTTTTTATAGTGATGTGTATTTTGAAAATTACAAGGGCCTTTCAATAGAAAATGTGGAAAAAATGACTAATTTAGTCAACTTTTTTTAAAAATATTATGAATCAATGAATTAATTCTTAAGAAGAATAAAATTTTGTAGCAAGGATAAGTAATTTAGCTTAATAATTATGAAATATTCATATAACAAAAAAACCATTTGGATGGAAAGTAACCAGTTTCTTATGCCATTTATAAGCAATGTATTGTTAACAATAATGCAAAACTTATTCGATATTGAACATTAAATAGGCGTGTTAATATAAGTTGGTAAAGCGGTCTGTCACTTAAAAGTAACCATCCTTAGGATGGTTACTTTTATGATTTTAGAGGCATGAAAAGTAAAGGATGATTTTAAGCTGTTGAATTTAAATTGTTTTTATATAAAGATTATCTTTTAAAATAATAAATATGTTGAGGCGTGAGTAAAGCATCTAAGGGTTGATCCCAACTTTGACGTTTTAAAGTATGCTTAATAAATTGAAATTGATGGGCCACACCTAAACGATAAGGCTTATGTTTTGCACTTGCCAATGTACGGTCATAATAGCCACCTCCCATACCAATACGCGTACCGTATTGATCACAAGCTAAAAGTGGCATTAACAGTAAATCAAGTTTAGATACATGTTTTCCTCTTGTTGCCATAGGTTCTTTCATACCCAATGGATGATGAGAAAAACGTCGATTTAAATATTGGTTTCTAGATATCTTTACCCAAACTAAACGTTGATTAATAGAGCAAATCATAGGTAAATAAACTTGTTTATTTTTTTGAAAACATAACTTTATGAGAAGGTCTGTATGAACCTCTCCAAAGGCATGTAAATATAAACCAATTTTTTTTGATGAATGAAAAATAGCAAGCGTATTTAAATGATGGAGAACATTAAGCTGAGCTTGTTTTTGCTCCAATGGGGTTAAAGAGCGTCTTTTAGATCTTAAATTTTTTCTAATAAAACTAAGTTCATTCATGTGTAAATCTAACAAAGATTTGAGATCAGTCGAGCAAAATTATACCTATTTTTTATAGCTTTATGAAAATAGAAGAGTAATTAGAAAATAACTTTAAATTTATTTGATGCGAGGTATCTTCTTTAGCGATAAAAATTTCTATTTCTTTACGTATTACCAGTATTTATTTACATTTAATCAGATAAGAATATTTAAAAAGATGAATGCGAAATTGTTAAGCCTATGAAGTTAAAAATTTTAACCATTACAATAAGCACCGTATTACTACTGGGTGGGTGCACAAAACAAACAGAACCTGAAGCTGCTGAAGTTGACTATAAAGCCCAATTTGAAGAATCTGACCGTAAAATTGGTGAGTTTTTAGATCAACTAGATAATCCGAATACACCGCAAGAGGTTAAAGTCAAAATCTTGTGTCATGACTATCCAGAAGTTTATAAAACCCAATATATGCCCGCATTAATAAAAATTTCACCAAAACCTTATACCGAAGAAAAATTGTTGTCAGATTTGAAAAGTGCAACTGACTACTACAAGGATACCTTTGCGATTAGGTGTAACCAATAAATTAATTTATGTTTAAAATCTCAAAAAATCCGATAAGTGTGAATTGATTGGCATTATTGAATTGTGATAAATTTCATTTTGTCTTTATAGTTGCTAATTTAGGGGGTTCTAGATATGGAAATCTTGAAATTCTTACAGAGTTTTAATACGGTCGGTACATACTTAACAATTGCTTCAACCGTTTTAGCTGGGCTTATTGTTTATTTTTACATGATTAATCCAGCGTGATCTTTTAAAAAGAAATAGTAAGAAATCTGCTATTTCTTTTTTAATAATTAAATTCTGTTATTCATTTTAAACTATAAAAATATGGTGGGGTCATGAAGTTTACATTGTTTCTTCTTAGTTTTTTAGCGTTAGGTTGTCATGCGGACGAAAACGTAAGTGATCCCGAGATTTGTAATGTAGTGAAAAAAGTTGCTTATACTGTCATGGAGGCCCGTCAACAAAAAGTTCCATCTCAAGACTTGCAACACATAGCGAATGGTCTAGAAGATCCTAAAGCAAAACAACTTTATCAGGATTTAATTAATTCGGCTTACTCTGCCAAAGTATTCAAAACCAGTTTCTTTAAAAGAAAAGCAATAGAAGATTTTCAAACAGCTTGGTATGAACAGTGTCTTAATAGAAATAAAAAATAATATTAGATAGGGCGGAGTAGATTAATCAGCTAAGCTGTAATTTAATGTTTAAAAAGAAAATTTTAGACTGACAGGTCTGTATGAAAGACTAAATTAAAACAAATATTTTGAATTTTTCTTAAAGTTAAAACTAAATGCTCCGAAGATGCCGCTGCATGTGTCGTTACCCTGAACCCGATGAGTTCAAGGTGGAGGCGACGTATACTTGCTGGGTTTCCTACACGAAGGTAGGCATACACTCTAAATATACAGAACACATCCATAAGTTTAAGTATCGGCAGGGGAATAGACCCGCTGGCGAACATCCCAGAGACAGTTTAAGTATAACCGATCTGACCATGTTGGCAATCACCTAAACCTCTGGAACTGTAAACTTAGTTTGCGTTTGATGAAGCTTTGTACACTAACAAGCATAAAATAATTTTCAATTGTCCTAATAGTCTAAATAAAAAACGCCTTGCATCTATTATTCATAGAGCAAGGCGTTTTTATATGGATAGTTTATTAAACAATTTGTTCAACATCATCCAATATCGTTTGCAGTAAACGTTCACAGTGAGTGTATTCTTGCAAAGACTTATTAAGGCTTAGTACTTCTTGAGTCAATTGTAGAGCAACCATAATGACCAGTTTATTGTGCTCAACACGTGGAGCACTACGACGCATCTCATTAAATTTTTCATTGAGAAGTTCTGCTGCACGTTCAAGTTCATCTTTTTTATCTAAAGTAGTCGCGAGTCTAAAGGTCTGCTCAATCAGCCTAAGCTCTACCATGACTTGTTCACTCATGATTGGGTCTCCTCACCAGTTTCAGCATTAGGATGGGCAAGCTGCTGAATTTCTTGAGCATGCTGATCTTGGGCAGTACCTAAAATTCCTAAACGTTGAATAATGGCTTCAACTTTTGATTTGGCAAGCTCATTTTTTTGTAACAAACGATCACGATCTTGTTGTAAATCATGAAGCTCTTGTTGGGTTTGACGCTGGTGGGCTTGTAACTTTTCTTTTGCAACACGTAATTCATTTCGTTCGGCAAGAATTTCTTGAAAACGATTTTTTAAATCAGTCGTACTTTTTTCTAATCGGCTATAACGTTCAGCAAGTGTGTTAGCATCCTGATTCAATTGTTGAAATTGACCTTTTAACTGAGATAGTTGCTCAGTTACAGACTCAATTTCCTCTTGTTTTTTAGTGATAATACTATTTTTTTGCACAACTTGTGCGTGATGCTCTGTTTCAGCCAGTTCATTAGCTTCTGAGAGTGCCGCATGTTCACTCTCTAAATGATGTAAGCGTGTTTTTAATACGCTAATATGCGCTTGTAGCCGCTGTAATTGTTCTAACATAACGAGGTCGCACAGAATTGCAATCAAAGGTAATATATACAAAGTATAGAGATTGGATAAACGAATGCAAGACGATATTTCAGGCTGGACAGATTGGAACGCTCATTTTGAAGGAATTGAAGAAATTTCAAGCCCTAGTGAGTTACATGGTCTGTTAACAGGTATTGTTTGTGTGACAGAAGCGCCAACGCGTGAAGAATGGTCACAAATTTTAACAACCCTTAATGTGCCAGAGTTAAGTGAAGATGCTTTAGCACTTTTAACTGATGAAGCAGAAGATGTCGTTCACGCTATATCTGATGATGAATTAGATTATTTACCAATGCTTCCTGATGATGAACATACGCTTCAAGAACGTGTACAAGCATTATCAGATTGGTGTGCGGGTGTTGTATTAGGTTTTGGGTTGGCATCGGGTCATATTCGTGATGATGAACGAGAGTTGATTGAGAACCTTCAAGATATTGCAGCGGTCGAATTTGAAGACTCTGACAATGATGAGGAAGGTGAAAGCAGCTACGAAGAATTGTATGAATTTGTACGCTTAATACCTGTAAGCTTGTCTATTGGTAGAAAAAAAATCACTGTAGCTGACAGTTCTTTATTGAAAAACTTTCATGCAAAAATTAAATCTGCTGCTGTAGACACAGAACAAACTATTGTAGAAATGTTTACTCCACATCGCCCAAGCTAATTGAGGCGATGTGTTATTGGTTGTATTTTATTTTTTGACTTTAAAATTCTAAATCAAGTAGATCATTATGAAATTGCCTCAAGCTGATTTTCGACATCGTAGAGACCGTCTGGCAGAAAAAATGGGTCCAAACAGTATTGCAATTATTGCAACGCGTGAGGAAATGTACCGTAATCGTGATGCGGATTATAAATTCCGTGCCGATAGTAGTTTTTTCTATTTGACGGGCTTTGCTGAGCCTGAGGCAGTTGCTGTCATTGAAACCTTCGAGGATGAAGAATATAGCTATAGTCTTTTTTGCCGTGAACGTAATCGCGAGATGGAAATCTGGAATGGTTACCGTGCAGGTGTTGATGGTGCAATTGAAGACTATAATGCAGATGAAGCATATGCAATTGATCTGCTTGATGAAGAGATTATTGAAAAATTATTAAATAAAGAGCGTCTTTATTATCGGATTGGGCACAATGCTGAGTTTGATGCACGGGTTAGCCAGTGGATTAAAAAAACAGATGACGAGCACCGACATGAGAGTGCTCCAGCTCAAATGGTACAGCTTGACCGTGTTATTGATGAAATGCGTTTAGTTAAGTCACCACAAGAACTTGAGCTGATGCAAATTGCTGCAAAAATTAGTGCCGAGGCACATACACGTGCGATGCAAATGGTACGTCCGGGGATGATGGAATATGCACTTGAAGCTGAGCTGAATTATATTTTTGGACAAAACGGCTGTGTCCCGTCTTATAACAGTATTGTTGGTGGTGGTGCTAATGCTTGTATTTTGCACTATGTTGAAAATAATAAGCCATTAAAAGATGGTGATTTAGTCTTGATTGATGCAGCTTGTGAATATGAGTTTTATGCATCGGATATTACCCGTACTTTCCCAGTAAATGGCAAATTTAGTGCTGAACAGAAAGCCTTATATGAAGTTGTATTGGCTTCTCAATACGCAGCTATTGATGCAGTTCGTATTGGCAATTCTTACCGTGAACCTCATGAAGTTGCAGTCAAAATTTTAACTGAAGGCTTGGTTAATTTAGGTTTGCTCAAAGGTGATGTTAATCAACTCATCGAAACCGAAGCATACCGTCAGTTTTATATGCATGGCACAGGTCATTGGCTAGGTATGGATGTACATGATGTCGGGTCTTACAAAAAAGGTGAAGACTGGCGTCAATATGAAGAGGGTATGGTTGTTACAGTGGAACCAGGTTTATACATTGCGCCAGATGATGAAACTGTAGATGAAAAATGGCGTGGTATTGGTATTCGTATTGAAGATGATGTGGTCGCAACGTCGAAAGGGCCACGAGTTTTAACTGCCAATGTAGTTAAAGATATTGCAGATATTGAACATTTAATGGCGCAAGCTAAAGCATAATTAAACGTATTCGCCAAAGGAGCAAAACTCGATGCAACAACAAGTGATTATTGTAGGTGGGGGTATGGTTGGTTTGAGCCTTTCGCTCATGCTAGCGAAGGCCAATATTGCGGTAAAGCTATTAGAAGCTGTGAAATACCCAAACTATGATGATCAAAATGTTGCCCCTTACCATTCGAGTTTTGATGCACGTAATACGGCTTTATCACGTCGTAGTGTGCAAATTTATCAAAAGCTAGGGTTGTGGGATGCATTACAGCAACATGCTACTCCAATTTTACAAGTCCACATTACTGAGCAAGGCAGTTTTGGTAAAGCACGTTTAATCGCAGAACAAGAAAAAGTCGAAAGCTTTGGGCAGGTGATTGAAAATGCTTGGCTTGGTCGTGTTCTGTTAACTCAAGTGCGTCAGCAACCTTTGATTGAGCTAATTGATGGCGTACAAGTGACAGCTTTAACTCAAGATGCTGAACAAGTACATATTGAAGCTCAGCGTGGTGATGAAATCTTAAAGCTTGAGTCAAAATTATTAATTGCGGCTGATGGACGTGATTCTTTTTGTCGTCAGGCAATTGGTGTCGGTGTTGATGTTCATGATTATGATCAGGTTGCAATTGTCACTACCGTTCAGACATCGAAACCGCATGAGCATGTTGGTTTTGAGCGTTTTAGTGCATTAGGGCCTTTAGCCTTATTGCCTTTACCGGGTGAATATCGCCGTTCGGTTGTATGGCCTGTGAAAAAAGGCACCGAAAATGAATGGCTAGGCGAAGAAAATGACCAACACTTCTTAAGCGCCTTGCAACAAACCTATGGTGACCGAGCGGGTAAATTTGAAAAAACGGGTAAACGTTTTAGCTATCCACTGTCACAAGTGCTTGCACATAAACAAGCTGTTGGTCGCGTTATTTTAATGGGTAATGCAGCGCATACAATTCATCCTGTTGCAGGGCAAGGTTTTAATTTATGCCTACGTGATGCAGATGTTTTGGTGCGTTATTTAGTGAACCAGTTAAGCACTTCTGATGATCTGGGTAACCCTGATAATTTACTTGCTTATGAACAAGCTCGTTTATCAGATCAGCAGCGAGTAATTAAGTTCTGTGACACTGTCGTTCGTGGCTTTAGTAACCAAAATCCATTATTAAAATTAATTCGTAATACGGGATTAATTGCATTTGATGTCATTCCGGGTGTAAAACCATTGGTGGCTAACTATGCAATGGGGTTAAAAGCATGAGTGAAGTGTTGGATGTCGTCATTGTTGGTGGTGGATTGGTTGGTGGTTTAACTGCTTTATTACTTGCGCAAGGTGGCGTACAACCCACAGTGCTTGATGCGGCTCCTGTACTTGATGTTGAGAAAACATTAAGTGTGATGAATCCACGTGTTTTAGCGCTTAGCCAAGCGACCATTCATTTGCTTAAAACGGTAAATGTTTGGGATGATCTTGCGCGTCAAATGCCTTATACGGGCATGCAGGTCTGGAATCTTAATGGTTATGGTGAAATTAATTTTGGCCATGAGTCGATCCAAAGACCGATGCCGGAACAAGCGTTAGGTTCTATGGTTGAACCGAGTGTATTAAATGTTGCCATTCAACAAAAAATGTTGGAGCAATTAACAGATTACCGTACCCAAGTTCGTGTTACTCGTATTGAGCAGGGTGTTGGATGTTGGCATATTCAATTGGCAGATGGTACTACGCTTAAAACTAAACTGCTTATTGGTGCAGATGGCGCTAATTCATTTGTACGTGAACAGGCTTTTATTGACCTCGATGTACTGGATTACAAACAAGCAGCGATTAGCTGTGCTATTAGAACTGCAAAACCCCACCATTATGTTGCCCGTCAAATTTTCTTACCTACAGGACCTTTGGCATACTTACCTATGGCAAGTCTCGAAGAAACTGAAAACGGATACTGGCAGTCAATTGTCTGGACGCTACCAGATGATTATGCCGATGAGTATTCTGCTTTAAGTGACCCAGAGTTTATGCAGCTTTTAACTCGTGAAAGCCAGCACATGTTAGGCGAAGTATTAGAAGTTCGTTCCAGAGCACAATTTCCGCTGAAAGCTCGCGCTGCAAAACAATATGTAAAAGCAGGCTTAGCTTTGATTGGTGATGCTGCACATGTGATTCATCCACTTGCTGGACAAGGGGTAAATATTGGCTGTCTTGATGCAGCAGTACTGTGTGACGTGTTGCTTCACGATTTAAGCCGTGGTGTATGGGCACATGAACAAACTTTAATGCGCTATGAGCATCGCCGTAAAGGTCAGAATGATGCAATGATGCATAGCATGTCAGCAATTGGTTGGCTTGAAAGTAGTGAATTATTCCCAATAGTTTGGGCTCGTAATATGGGCCTTAAGCAAGTTGAGCAGATTCCGGTTTTAAAAGATAAATTTATGCAACAAGCAAATGGTTTAGGGGCTTTACAAAGTACCCGCTATAGGCATTAAAATATTTACTGGGCCTATACTCTACTAAGCGAATTAAATGCCAGTAGATATTTTTTGAACAATCATTTATATATCATTACCAATTTGGTCATAAAAGATACGGAATTGACCAAATTGGCTCTTTGCTAAATGCAAAGAGGTTGCTAAATTTCTGAGGTCTTGGGACCATAGTAATGATGCAATAAAATCATTCTGGGGAGTGTGAAATGTCAGATATCAATGATTATGAAGATGCAGAAGATTCTGCTGTAGATGAAGATGAAGCGAAAGCAGCAGAAAGCGGTGCAGCTGATGAAGAAGCAGGCAGTATGAGTGATACTGATCTTGCTGAGGCAGAAACGCTGACTGTCACTGCTAAACAGAAACAGCGCCAAGCGCTGGAAGATGAAATCGCTGCATTTTTAGCTCGGGGTGGGAGAATTACCGAAGTTCCTCCTGATGAACATAGTGACCATTAATCTTAAAAAAGCATCACATGAGTGGTGCTTTTTTATTTGTATGAATTTACCAAAACAGGTTTAAGAAGAGCTTTGCAGTTCTTTTAAAATCCCACATTCATCTACTGTTCGATTGGTAGAGCAGTGCTGTTTTAAATCAATTAAAGATTCTTTTAAAAGCAATAATCGTTCAATTTTTTCTGATACTTCATTTAAGTATTTATCTACTAAATTATCAATTTTTGTACATGCCTGTTTAGGCTGAGTTTTCATTTCTTTTAACGTTTTAATATCACTGAGTGAAATATCTAATTCACGGCAATGCTTAATAAATAATAGGTCGCCAAGTGTTTGCTCGGTGTAAACACGATAATTATTTTCTGAACGTTGGATACGATCAAGTACACCTACTTTTTCGTAATAACGGATCGTATCAATTGGAACATCCGCTTTTTTTGATAATTGACCAATAGAGAGATTCATAAGGCTTGACTCTGGAGCTACTCAAGGGTTTTTAATGACTATAAAAGAGTTTTAGAGGAAATGAAATGGCTGGATGTGGTTGTGCTTCAACATGTTCTCCTTCAAAGAAGGTGAGTCCACGATTTAGAAAAGCACTATGGATTGCACTTATCATTAATGCATTGATGTTCGTAGTGGAAATCTTGGGTGGTTACAAAGCTCAATCAGTTTCACTATGGGCAGATGCATTAGATTTTGCCGGAGATGCAGCAAACTATGCGTTATCGTTAGTTGTTCTTTCGATGAGCTTATATTGGCGTGCAACAGCAGCATTAATGAAAGGAATAACGATGACAGCTTTTGGCGTTTTTGTCATTGGAAAAGTGGTGTGGTCATATTTCCATGGTGTTCCACCTGAACCTATGGTGATGGGCGCAATTGGCGTGATGGCTTTAATTGCGAATGTTTCAGTCGCGCTTATGCTTTATGCATTCCGTGATGGAGATGCCAATATGCGTTCTGTCTGGTTATGTAGTAGAAACGATTCTATTGCCAATGTTGCTGTAATTTTAGCGGCGGTTGGGGTATTTGGAACAGGCAGCGTATTTCCCGATTTATTTGTTGCCTTTGTCATTGCCTACTTAGGTGTATCTTCTGGCTATGCTGTTATAAAGCAATCACAGCAAGAAAGAAAACAGTCAAAGCTGGTGTTGGGTTCTCAAGCATAATTTTGAGCACATAAAAAGTACCATGTTTAAATGGTACTTTTTGCTGTTTTAAATGAACTAGATGAGTAGTGATATTGCGATACTCCACATGACAATACCGATAATGAAATCTAAAATTTTCCAAGCTTTTGGATTGGTAAATAATGGCTTTAATAATCTTGCGCCATAGCCCAAACTGAAAAAGAAAATCCAAGAGGCAACAATGCTGCCCAAAGCAAAACTAACTTTGTCTTCTAGTTGGGTTGCAACTGAACCAATCAGAACGATGGTATCTAAATAGACATGTGGGTTAAGCCAAGTAAAGGCAAGACAGGTCACTAGTGCTTGAGTTAGAGTCTGTTTTTGACCGCTACCAAGCTCCATGCTTTGGGTGGCCTTAAATGCAGCGTAGAATGCTTTCGCACCGTAGACGAATAAGAACGTTGCCCCTAAATATTTAGCGACAGTAATCAAGATTGGTGATGCTGTCATGATTTCGGTAAAACCTAATACACCAAAAGCGATTAGGATCGAGTCGGAAAGCGCACAGATTAAACATAGCCAAAATACATATTGCTGTTTAAGGCCTTGTTTTAAAACAAAAGCATTTTGAGCGCCAATTGCTACAATTAGACCACTACCAATACCGAAACCTTTAAAAAATATACTAAGAGAGAACATAACAGTAAGGTGGAAAAATCAGATGTGGGAATTATCTGACTTTTTATTAAGAAATAAGTAAAATTAAGAATATTTAGGTTTGGCTAAAAAAAATTTAGGTTTGATATGTTAGATAGCAAACAATGTGAAGCCTTTCTTGCAGTAGCAGAAGTGGGAAGTTTTGATGCGGCAGGAGAGTATTTATATATTACTCCCTCGGCAGTATCCTTACGCGTGCAGGCTTTAGAAAAGTATTTAGGCCAAATTTTAATTATACGTGGGCGCCCATGTGTACTCACACAAGCTGGGCAAACGCTACTACAGCATTTACGTCATACACGATTAATGGAGCAAAACTTATTACAAGGTTTGATGGGGAAATCATCTGAATCAGAGTTCTATAAAATTGCTCTGGCTTCAAATGCAGATTCATTAGCCACTTGGCTTTTACCTAGCATTCAGCAAACGCTTTTTAAAGAAAAAATAGTATTAGAACTAAAAATTGATGATCAATCTCACACGCATACTTTATTAGAAACAGGACAAGTCAATGCCTGTATATCGGCAGAAGAGCAGGTCATGTCGGGCTGTTTAGCTCAACCACTCGGAAAAATGCGTTATAAAATGTTGGCTTCGGCTGAATTTGCTGCTGATTGGTTTAAACATGGCGTAACCCGAGAAACTTTAAGAAATGCACCAGCTGTAATTTTTAACCATAAAGACCTTATGCATTCAGAGGTATTACTGAAATATTATGGGTTGCCTTTGCAGAGCTATCCTTACAGTTTTATTCCAGCTACAGATGCCTTTGTGAAAGCGATTCAATTGGGTTTGGGATATGGCATGGTACCCGAGCTTCAGGTTCAATCTTTACTAAGCAATGGAACTTTAGTGGATGTTATACCCGAAGCTGAGCTCGACATTCCATTATATTGGCACCATTGGAAAAGGCAGTCTAAACAGTTGGATGCACTGACGGAGACTATTGTGGAGTCAGCGAAACACATATTGAGATAGTCTTTACATCTTTCTTTTTAAATGACGATTCGAAATATGCTCAATATAAAACTCTATATCTTGTTCTGAGTAACCTAAAAGCTATCCAACTCTTCGTTCAAGTTCTATACATTTTTCAAAATTAGTTTCTTTGAATAAGGTTTCAATACACATCATCAGTTCATTTAAATCTGCTAAAGCTGCATCTTTATAGATCAGTATGATTGAAAATGGTAAAGGTAGAGAGGTTTCAATATCTTTACTCAGCATAGATAAAGTACCTTGTTCTAGATGCCTTAAAAACTCGACAGGTAATAGATCGTAAAACAAAGCAATCGGTTTCTCACCTGAAAGTAATAATTCTAATTCTTGCCCTTCATGGGGGCCAAGTTTGCCAATTTGTTTAGTCATATGAATACTCTTATTCTTATATTTTATTATGCAAAATTTAGTCATGGTGATGACACAGACTATTTGTCATCACCATACTTAATTAAAAAAATTAAGATTGTGTTAACTCTAACGCACGTTGATAAGCAATTTTTTTCTTAATTCCTGTTAAATCGGCAGCAAGTTGAGATGCAGCTTTAACAGATAAGTCCTGAAGTAAACGCTTTAAAAGCTCGTCTAGTTTTTCTTGTTCTAGATCTGTTTTTGCAGCTGCACCACCCACAACGACTACAATTTCACCTTTTTCTTGGTTATGGTCATTTTCAATGAAGCTGACCAAATCTTTTAAGGTCATTTTTTTGATGGTTTCAAAGGTTTTAGTAATTTCACGTGCAAACCCTACAGGACGGTCTTCACCAAATACCTGAGCCATATCTTTAACAGACTCTAAAATACGATGAGGTGCTTCATAGAAAATTAAGGTCTGTGTTTCGTTTTTAAGTTTTTCTAATTGAGAAATACGTTGTGAAGCTCGAGATGGAAGGAAACCTTCAAAGCTAAAACGATCACTCGGTAAACCTACAGCACTTAAAGCAGCGATGGCAGCACATGCACCCGGCACAGGAACCACTCTAATACCATGCTCTTGAGCAGCACGAACTAATTTAAAGCCTGGGTCACTAATGAGCGGTGTACCTGCATCACTAATTAAAGCAACGCTATCGCCAGCAAGTAGTTTTTGAACTAATTGCTCAATTTTATTGCTTTCATTGTGGTCATGACATGCAGTAAGTTGAGTTGATATATTATAGTGTTTAAATAATTGTGCTGATTGGCGAGTATCTTCGGCAGCCACAATAGAAACTGATTTTAAAATATCAATTGCACGGAAAGTCATATCATCTAAGTGCCCGATTGGGGTGGCTACAACAAATAACTGAGCACTCATTTGGTTTTACTCCGTACAGATAAACAATTTTAATGGGGTAGTTTACCCGAAATTATGATTTGGGCGTGAACAATGTCTGCCAGCTTGAGCTTTTCGAAAATAATCTGATTTTCATTTGTTCAATTCAGATCTGATATGGCAGATGAATTTAAGAAAATAACTGACGCATAAAAATATCTAGAGCTACTTTTTAATTTGGGGGAATAAAAATGTTATTAGCACAGCAGTTGGGGAAATGGGCAGAGCAAACTGCGTTAAACCTTTTACAAGCACAAAACTATGTGTGGGTCACAAGTAATTACCATTCACGCCGTGGCGAAGTTGATTTAATCGTCAAAAGAGGGCAAGAGCTAGTTTTTGTTGAAGTAAAAGCACGCACTATAGGAAATTATGGGCAAGCTTGTGAAATGGTAACGTGGACAAAACAGAAGAAAATTATCAAAACTGCGATGCGTTTTTTACAGCGCTATCCATCTTATCAGGATTTTTATTGTCGTTTTGATGTGATTTGTTTTGATTTTCCACAGAAAATTGCAAAAACAGTACAGCATGACTTTTCAAAATTCCATTATGATCTGCAATGGATCGAAAATGCATTTACTTTGGATTAAGAGTTCATTACTCTTTTGAGCAAATTTAAGTCTGATGCTTTATGATCAAGCCAAGAAATTGATAGGAGTCTGGTGGAGTGTTAAAACGTATTGCTGTAACAATGCTTTGTGTCGCAAGTTTATCAGGTTGCGCAAGTTTTATTTCTGGTGGAACAGGCACAGCTCCAGTGGGCACAGATAGTGGTGTCCGCAGTCTAGGCCAAGTATTCATTGACTCTTCAATTAAACGTACAGCCAATATCAACATTTATAAACTTGATCAACGTTTCAAGCAGTCACGTATTAATATCGAAAGCTTCCATAGTACAGTTTTATTAACTGGCCAAGTGCCAGACCCGTACTTGAAACAATTGGCAGAAGACAATCTTAAAGCCATGAGTGATGTGAAAGCTGTACATAACTATATTACGGTGGGTAACAAAGTCAGCTACAACACCATCATGCAAGATGCAGGTGTAACAGCAAATACACGTGCTCTTTTAATGAAGGCACCTGTGGTTTCAGATAGTAAGGTTCTGGTACATACCGAAGACGGCGTACTTTATGTAATGGGACGTTTAAATACAGCTGAAATTAATGATTTAAATAGCGTCTTACAAAACGTCGGTAACGTTACCAAAATTGTTACTTTAATTGATAACGTTGATTTGGCGCCTGCACCAGCCGCAAGTACGGGTAGTGCAACAACTACACCGATTATTAATAACGTCATTGCTCAACCAACAGTTCAAACACCTGTTGCAATTGATCCTGACCAAACAGATCCTGCTTCGACTGCACAGTAATATATGAATCTGATTGAACAACTACAAAGCAAAATTGAACAGGCGCGAACTCTCTATAAAGAGTTCCGCCTGTATGATTTGGGGAGTTTTGCTTTAAACCGTTTTACGCCAAAAGATGGTTTTGAACAGGTTCCAAATATTCGTTATGGCCTAAAGCCTCGCCACCGTTTGGATGTTTACCGATCTGTTAAAAAGCTAACTCATCAACCTCTCATTGTTTTTGTGCATGGTGGGGCTTGGCAGCATGGTAATAAACGAGATTATCTTTTTATTGGTGAGACATTTGCCAAAGAAGGTTATGATGTTGCTGTTATTAACTACCAGCTAGCACCTAAAAATATTTTTCCAAGTTTTGTTGATGACCTGACTCAGGCATTGAATTATTTGCATCAAAACCAAGGGAAACTGGAAATTTCTACAGAAAATATTGTACTTATGGGGCATTCGGCAGGGGCATTTAATGTGATGTCTGCTGTTTATCACCCTGATTCAACTAAAATTGAGTGTTTAGGGAAAATTAAGGCAATAATCGGTTTAGCTGGCCCATATCATTTTGACTATAAAGGTGATCCACTGGCCGAAGATGCTTTTGATCAAAGCACCTCTTATAAAGAAGTCATGCCATATTATTTTGTTAATCAAAATAATATTAAACATTACCTTTTAATGGCTGAAAACGATCAGATTGTAAAAAAACACAATACTTTAGATATGGATCAAGCGCTTAGAGAGAAGGGTAATCACAGCCATATCGCCGTGATTCCTAAAACTGGACATATTACAATTTTGGCCAGTCTCTCTAGTTTCATTAGTCATTATTTTAGGACTAAAAGGACTATTTTACATTTTCTTGAAGAAGTGTTTTAAACGACAATATCCGTTTAAAACACAGCAGATTACCCAGCTTGGGTAATCTGCATAATCATTGAATGAGCAATACTACCTTTAAATGGAATTTCAGGTAATTGATCAATTTTGAAGAATTGTGCATCTGCAATTTCTTCTTCTTGCAGCTTAATTTCACCAGACTCATATTCTGCTCTAAACGCAACCATAAGGTTACTCGGGAAAGGCCAAGGTTGACTTGACATATATTGAACATTTTTGAGTCTTAGGCCTACTTCTTCAAAAGCTTCACGTTGTACCGCTTCTTCAAGAGTTTCACCAACTTCAACAAAACCTGCAATCAAACCATACATATTGGTTTTATTGTGGACTGACTTCGCTAGTAAGATTTCATCATCACCTCGAGTAATGACGGTAATAATGCACGGGTTTACACGAGGATATTGGTGATAGCGACAAGATGGGCACACCATTGCATATTCAGTTGGATGAACTTCTGTCGGATGTCCGCAGTGACTACAAAACTTATGATTGCGTCGCCATTCAAGTAACTGTACAGCACGGCTCGCTTGCAAAAACTGTTCTTTCGACCAACTTGTAATGAGTTGGCGAATTGGAACCAGTTGTAAGCCTTCTGGTATAGCTTCCTCAGCAAGCAAGTCACGTGCAATGACCTGCTCATCATGAGTGAAAAGTAAATCACTTGCTAACTTTTCGACTTTGGGTAGTTGAAGGTTTTGATCAACCAGTAATTGTTGATGATGGAAAATATAAGCAAGTGATAATTCAGACATTAAGCTGCCTTTTTTTGAAGTTGTTGACTACTCGACAATGCTACATTAAACATGGATTGTAGAACAGGTTGTTTATTTTTTAAATTGTCAACCAACATGTCAAGGCCTGCTAATACATTAAAAATACAGTGAATTTGGTCTGTATTAAATGGCTGGTTTTGTTCATGTTGTTGTTGAACAAATTGAGCAGTTTGGAGTAAAGCCTCTTGTTGAATTGTACTTCCGAGAAATTCGGCTGCACCCGCTAGCTCTTTTAATGAACCTGCAATTGCGTCAATATTTTGTGTCTGATCATTTGCATACAACGTAAGACTTTGGCAAATAAAATCAATTAAATTTTTTGTCTCGGTGAGTAAGGCTTGATGTGCCTCATCAAGACGATCTAAAGAAATATTTGTATTATTCACATTAAGCTGTAAACGACTAGACGTATATTGGCGTACCAAAATACCAATTGAGTTCATGGCAGACAAAATGCTGTCCATAAGCTGCTGAGCATAGTTTTCATTACTTAGTATATTGAGCTGACTTAAACTATTTGCCTGTTGAGAGAGTTCAGATGCAGCTTCATCAAGATTAAGCAGTTTAAATGTATAGGCTAATTGCAAAAGACTCGTTTGTAATTGCTGTGCTTTTTCAGTCGACATATTTTGATAGTTATATTCGATATCATTACGCACTTTGTTCATTTCGCTCAATATTAATTGGCTGACTGTGTGCATAGTGTCAAAGTCAGGCCCATAAAGATGACGGCTTAAAACGAGTAATTGAGTATCTGTAGGTATTTCTTCACCGATATGGAGTTGGTTGCGAATATGGTGAGCAACCTCATCTTCTTGAGCGATAACTATACTTAAAATATCTGCAAGTGCAGCCAAATCAGGCTTAAAAGTTTCAGGAGTTGCTAAGAACTGACCAATATAACTTTCAATATTAATGAGTACACGTAGGCGTGAATCATTTAAATGCAGGTTATCAATATGGTTAAAAGCATAATTGACGAGTTGCCAATATTGTTGGCTTGGCTGATGGTTTGCCATGCTGACCAAATAGGTACCAATAAGTTTAAAAGCTTGAAAATTATGATTAGCTTCTGTCTTGTTTAAAAATTGATGTAGAGATAGCTTATAGAGTTGATGAATAAACTGAGTTGTTTCATTAATCAATACTTCTTGTAATGGGAGTTCAAGCGCACTATTTGCAAGTAAAGGAGCAATCGCTTGTCCAGAAGATGTCAGTGGTTTATTTAAAGCTAATTCTAAATTGTTTAAGGTATTAAGAAGAAACTGAGGTACTTGTAATTCACGCAAACAGATAAACTCAATATACCGTTTTACCATGGTCGTGCCTTCACTTAGTGCAACGACATCATTGGTGTTAATTTGCGTTGGCTTCGCAATAATTTTTTGCATCAGCTCAGTTGAATATTGAGTGATTTTGGCAAGATAGGGGATATCAATTAAGCGGAGGACTTGAGTGCATTGCTTAAATTGTTCTAATGCATCATCAATACCGAAAGGGAGTGTTTGTTCTTCAATTAAAGTACTTACTGCGCCTTCAACCAGTTTTATTGAACGATCAATTTCATGTTTAATGATGAGTAAAGCTGTTGGATCGAAATGAATCGAAGTATGCTCAGACATAAACGTTCCCCTTTGCAAAAAAATCAATTGTTATATTCGTAGTGCTCAGTAATTTGAGCTAAAAATCTATGTGACTAATATAACTTAACTTACAAAGGGGAAAAGCTAAAAACGCTAAAGAATCAAAAATTTATTTTGCAAAAAGGCAAGGTTCTCCATGCTTTTTCTCAAATTCTTTGACCCAAGTCTCATGTGTATTTAGCTCTTCTTCGGAAGGAAGAATAACTGGTAGTTCAATTTGAACTCTGGTTTTATTTGCTGTGTTCAGGCTATTTTCACTTTGAGATAAGGCATCTATATCAAAAGAAACCTGCCCACCTGTCATTGCCAAGTAAACATCTGAAAGAATTTCAGCATCGAGTAATGCACCGTGGAAAGTACGGTCACGTGCTGGAATTTCATAACGTCTTACAAGGGCATCAAGCGAGTTTTTTTGTCCTGGATGTTTGCTTTTCGCTAAAGCTAAAGTATCTGTTACCTCACATACTTCAGAAAGCGCAGGAAGGCCTGCGCGTCTAAACTCCATATCAAGGAAGTTCATATCGAAGGTCGCGTTGTGGGCAATAATCTCTGCGCCTTTTAGATAATCAAAGAGCGTATCGGCAATATCTGCATAGAGCGGTTTATCTTTTAAGAAATTATCACTGATACCATGGATGTTTTCTGAGTCGCCTACTGGTTTTTGCGGGTTAATATAAATATGAATCGAGCTACCGGTGAGTTTCCGGTTAATCATTTCAATGGCGCCGACTTCAATAATGCGATCACCATCTTGGAAATAGAAACCAGTGGTTTCTGTATCAAGAATAAGTTGTCGAGGCCCTTGTAATTGTAATTTGGCTTCGGTCACAACAACTTGAGGGTGAATGTTATTGATTGGCTGCTTAATTTCTTGCTCAGCAGTTTCAACTTCAATAACTTCTTCTTCCACAATAATCATCTCAACTTCTTCGGGCTGTTCAAGATCAATATTATCTTCTTCGGTTACTTCTGCCATATCAAACCCAAAAGGGTCATCAAGCAACCAATCCTGTTCAGGCTTTTTTATATCTTGCAGGGCAGTCGCTTGAACTGTTTTTTTTTGCAGGGCAGTTTGATCAGCTCCGATATTTGCAAGCTCATCGGCCATTTCGTTGCCTGCATGTCCAGCATGGCCTTTAATCCAATGCCATTCAATATTTCGACCGGCACAGACAGCATCTAATTTTTGCCAAAGGTCAGGATTTTTTACATCCTTCCAGTTTTTCTTTTTCCAGCCATGAATCCATTCAGTAATCCCTTGCTTCACATAATTTGAATCTGTCCAGATAATTAAATGAGCATCGGTTGGGCAAAATGAAACGCCTTCAATAGCAGCAGTGAGCTCCATGCGGTTATTGGTTGTATCCGGTTCACCGCCAAATAATTTATGTTCACCCTGCTCGGTAATGACATATGCGCCCCAACCACCTAAACCTGGATTGCCACGACATGCACCATCAACATACAGTGTGATTGTTTGAGACATAAATCGAAACCTAAACTAAAAGAAAAAGAACTGAATATGGTGTATTGTATACGCAAAAAGTTCGGTTCCATCGTAACAAAGCAAGGTTTTTTTAATTTCTTGTAACATTTCCATGCAAATGACATCAAATTATTGCCTTGTCTATCTTGCACGCTTTAATACAATGGCATCGAAGACCTAGGGTTTGTGGCCAAACCCCAAAAAATATTACGCGAGTTGTTTGGAAGTTTTTATGTATAAACCAACCACATTTGTGTGGCAGCCATCTGCGGCATCATTGTTCAAAATTACCGTACTTAGCTCTGCTTTAGCTGCGTTGGGTATTACAACAGGCTGTTCATCGACTCCGCAATCTGCAAAAACCTCTAAATCGAAACAGGTCAGTGGTGCAGGTTATTTAGATGCGAGTAGTCTTGACTCTTTGGAAGACTTACTTTCAGCAACCGATATGCGCGCTGTAGAAGGTGATCGTCTACTTATTTTGAAGCATGGTGATGTCTGGAAGCGTATGTCCGTTGGTTTCAAAATGGACTTGAATCACTGGGATTCACGTATTGAAGCTCAGCGTAGTTGGTTTATTTCTCGTCAGCCTTACCTTGATCGTTTAAGTGCTCGTGCCAGCCGTTATTTGTATCATACCGTAAAAGAAGCTGAACGCCGCGGACTGCCAACTGAACTTGCATTATTACCGGTAATTGAAAGTTCTTATGACCCAGCTGCAACAAGTAGTGCAGCAGCAGCGGGGCTATGGCAGTTTATTCCAAGTACTGGTCGTATTTATGGCTTAAAGCAAACAGGTATGTATGATGGGCGTCGCGATGTGGTTGAGTCGACTCGCGCAGCTTATGAATTTTTAGGAAGCCTCTATAATCAATTTGGTTCTTGGGAACTTGCCCTGGCGGCCTATAATGCTGGCCCGGGACGTATTCAACAGGCGATTAACCGCAACCAAGCTGCGGGTTTACCGACTGACTATTGGTCATTAAAATTACCTCAAGAAACGATGAACTATGTTCCACGTTTCTTAGCTGTTGCTCAAATTATTAAAAATCCAAAGGCTTATGGTGTAGAACTACCGCCAATTGCAAATAGACCCCATTTCCGTGAAGTGACTTTATCAGCACCTTTAACATTAAATGAAATTGCTTCTACAGCAGGATTAAGCCGTGCAGAACTTTATGCATTGAACCCGGGATATCGTGGTGAAGCAGTAGACCCTGCGAGTCCAATGCGTATTTTGATTCCAGCAGATTTAAGTCCTTCAATTGATAATAAATTAAGAGGAACAAAATCGGGTGGTGGCTCAGGTTGGTGGGCAAATGTAACTTCACCGTCTACACCGACAACTGTTAGTCCTACTACTACGGTGACAACAAGAACAACACCAACAACACAAGTTCAGCCAGTTAAACCTTCTTCACAGGTGAAGAGTAGTTCAACTGCTTCAAAATCTACACCACGTGGTTCTGATGCGTTAGCTGCATTTGCAGCATCGGCAGATGTACCGAGTGCGCCGCGTATTCCTGTAGCTGTGACGAATGCAGCTAACATTAAGCAGCCTGTGAAGATGGAGCCACCAATTTCGGCTTCTGAACGTGAAAAGATTTTAGCTGCTGTTCGCGCTGAAGGTGCAAAAGAAACTGTAGATCAAGCTTTACAACCGCAAGCAACTCAAGCCGAGAAAGATCAAGTCGTTGCTGAGTTAAAAGCAATTGCGCCGCAAGGAACTGAAATTGTCGATCCTTATGATGGCAAAATTAGGTTAACCGCAATTCAGACGAGCCAGTCAGTTGCAGAGCAACAAGGTAAAGAGGTAAGTAGAGGTTTTGCTTATCCAAAAACTTTAGCTGAAGACGCGACTGTAGCTAACTCTGAAGATGGGCAACGTAATAAAGATAAACCTTATATCAGAACTGATACTGATGTCGTAGTTGTACAGCCTAAAGGTAAGCGTAGTACTTATACAATACAACCAGGTGATACTTTAGCCGTTATTGCGATGAAGAATGGTGTGAACTGGCGTGATGTTGCTAAGTGGAACCAGATTGATCCAGAAAAGACTTTGTTTGTAGGAACTAGTCTTTATCTTTATGATGCTAGACCACAAGAAACTCAAAGTACTTCGAAAAGTACGGCTAAACCAGATGTGTATGTGGTTCAAGCCAATGATAGCTTAAGCGGTGTCGCTAACCAGTTTAATTTGTCAGTAAAGCAATTAGCTGAATATAACGATTTATCAATAACGGATGGTTTATTTGTTGGACAAAAACTACAGCTAAAAGAGCCGAAGAATAGTCGCTCAAGTGCTAAAGCAGAGCCAAAAACAGTTCAAGCAAATGCGCGACGTATTGCAACTAAGAGCTATACCGTCAAACGCGGCGAATATCTTAAATTGATTGCAGACCGTTATGCGCTCTCTAATCAAGAGCTTGCTGAATTAACACCTGGTTTAACTGCTGGTAGTAACTTGATGGTGGGCCAAAAAATTAATGTGCCTACACAAGATATTTCGGTAGATGAAGTTGCTGAAACTAAGACTTCTAGTAAATCTGAGAAAGCGACGCTAAGTGTTTCTTATAAAACAGAAGGCTATAAAGTACAGCGCGGTGATACTTTATCGAGTATTGCAACTAAATCAAAAATTAGCCTAGCTGAGTTAGCTGAGTTAAATAACTTAAAAGCGAGTAGTCATGTACAGCTTGGTCAAACTTTAAAAGTACCAGCTGGTCTAAGTGTGCCTGAACAATATGTTGTACAGTCGGGTGATAGCTTAAATGCTATTGCTGGTAAATATAATTTACAAACAGGCTATTTGGCTGACTTAAATGGTTTGTCTCGTACAGCTGGTTTACGTGCTGGTCAACGTTTAAAACTAACAGGTAATGTTGAAGAAGCACCAAGTAAGCCTTCTAAAAATACTAAAGAAGAAACACCTGAGAACTACACAGTTAAATCTGGTGATAGCTTAGGTAATATTGCTAACCGTTACCACTTACAGTTGGATTATCTTGCTGCATTGAATGGTCTTTCACGTAACAGTAGTGTTCGTGTAGGGCAACGTTTAAAGCTAACAGGTGATGTGCCTACAGTAGAAACAGCTAAAGTTGATACTAAGCCGTCAACTAAAACAGTTGCGGCTGGTAAAAACACTGAAAGATATACTGTTAAATCTGGTGAGTCTTTAAATAGTATTGCGAGTCGTGCAGGTATTTCAGTGCGTGAACTTGCTGAAATGAATGCATTAAAAGCGAGTGCTAATTTACAGCGTGGTCAAAATATTGTGATTCCAAAAACTGTTGTGGAATACAAAGTGAAGCGTGGTGATACATTAATTGGCCTTGCCAGCAAATATGGTTTAGAAACCAATTTCTTGGCTGAGCTGAATAATTTGACACCTTCTACTCAGCTTCGCATTGGCGATGTCATTAAAGTGCCTAATTTATAAAATAATTAGTAACTTATGCATAAATCATATTTTCAACTGAGCCTACTAGTCGGGCTCAGTGTCGTTTCTCATGCTGTTTTTTCTGCACAGCAAACCACCTCATATATAGCGATTCACTCCAAGCCTAAATATTTAGGAATGCTGGCTATGCCATATGCAAATCCTAATGCACCTAAAGGTGGTTTGTTAAGTCAGGCGGCTCAAGGAACTTTTGATAACCTCAATAGTATGAATGGTAAGGGGAATGCTACAGAAGGCGTTAATTATCTTTTTGATACTTTAATGACCCAATCGCTAGATGAAGTCGGGGTTTTATATCCTCTTTTGGCAGAGAAAGTTACGTATGACCCAGAAAAAACGCAGTCTGTTACTTTCTATTTAAACCCTAATGCGCGTTTTAGTAATGGACAGCCAGTCACTGCGGCAGATGTTAAATTTAGTTTTGATGCATATCAGAGTAAGTCCAATTTAGGTTTGCAGATGTACCTTGCTGATTTGGCAAAAACAGAAGTAATAAATGCCCATCAAGTAAAGTTTAGTTTTAAGTCTACACATAATCCTAAAATGCCTTTTATTTTGGCAACCTTACCGATTTATGCAAAAACAGATTGGCAAAAAAGAGACTTTAGCCGAATTACTCTACAACCTATTGTTGGCTCGGGACCTTATGTGGTTGAACGAGTTGATGCAGGTAGAAGCATTAGTTATAAAAGAAATCCGAATTACTGGGCAAAAGATTTGCCTATTAATAAGGGGCGCTATAATTTTGACCGTTTAAAATATGTTTATTATCGAAATTGGGATATTGCTTTTGAAGGGTTTAAATCTGGGCAATACACCTTGCATGAAGAAACTAACCCCAAAAAATGGGTAACAGATTATCGTTTTCCGGCAGTAAAAACAGGGTTAGTTACTCAATATAAGTTCCGTCACCATAACCCAATTGCAACTGAAAGTTATGTCTTTAACACACGACGAAAACCCTTAAATGATATTCGTTTTAGACAAGCCTTAACCTATGCCTATGACTTTGAATGGCAGAATAAAGCTTTGTTTTATGGTCAATATCAACGTCTTCAAAGTTATTTTGAAAATAGCGAATTAGCAGCAACAGGTCGACCTTCAAAAACTGAATTGGCAATATTGAAACCATTGCTGCCTAAGTTATCTCCAATAATGCAAAAGGGTGTCTTAGCAGATTGGAAATACCCAGTGTCGGATGCGAGTGGATTTAACCGTCAAAATTTATTAATTGCACGACAATTGCTTATACAGGCTGGTTATAAAGTTAAAGATGAACAGTTGTTGACGCCTGAAGGTAAAAAAGTTCAGCTTGAGTTTTTAATTCAACAAGATGGCAAACAACGAACACTCATGCCTTTTGTCCGTAATCTTAAAAAACTCGGTGTTCAGGTTAATTTACGTCAAGTCGACGCTCCTCAATATTTAGAGCGCACCCGCCGTTACGACTTTGATATGACCACTATGAATTTGCCGCAATCTCTCAATCCGGGCAATGAGCAGACTCAGTTTTGGGGGAGCATCGCAGCAGCGCAGGATGGAAATTATAATTATGCGGGTATTCGCAACTCCGTAATAGATCAGGTCATTTTAAAATTAGTGGCAAGCAAAAATCGTGAACAACAGATTATTTATACTCGTATTCTCGATCGATTACTGAGGGCTGGTTATTATCAAATTCCGACCTATGGTAAAGGTGAAAACTGGTATGCTTATTGGAATATGTATCAACAACCTAAAATTAAACCAGCACTTTCGTCTGGAATAGATTATTGGTGGAGTGATGCAAACAAAGCCAAAAAAGTTGCTAAATATTTACATCAACAATAAAAAGCACCTGCCATAAAGGAAATCCTGTTATATGGGTTCATATATTCTCAAGCGACTTCTTTTAATGATTCCCACATTGTTTTTCATTTTATTGATTAACTTTGTGGTTGTGCAAATTGCGCCAGGTGGGCCAGTTGAGCAAGCAATACATCAAGCTGAAGGTGATTTGGGAATTGGACGTGCATTAAGTGCAGAGACTTATTATCAAGGTGCTCAAGGTTTAAGCCCTGAAATGGTTGAACAAATTAAGGCACAGTATGGTTTTGATCGATCTGCTCCGGAACGCTTTTTCCTCATGTTAAAAGGCTATTTAACTTTAGATTTTGGACAGAGTTTTTTTAAAGATAAACCAGTCGTGCAATTGTTGTGGGACAAAATGCCTGTTTCTATTTCGCTTGGGCTGGTAAGTACTTTTCTGATTTATTTAATTTCTATTCCGCTGGGAATTAAAAAGGCAAGACAGCAAGGTTCATGGTTTGATCGCTCCACTTCGTTAGTACTTGTGGTGGGATATGCCGTACCAAGTTTTGTATTCGCTATTTTGCTTGTAGTTTTTTTTGCAGGTGGCTCTTATTTTCAATGGTTTCCATTACAAAATCTTGTGTCAGATAATTTTCATCAACTCAGTCTTTGGGGCAAAGTTACCGACTATTTATGGCATATGACTTTGCCACTTATTACAATGGTATTAGGCGGTTTTGCCAGTTTAACGTATTTAACCAAATATTCGTTTTTAGAAGAGCTCAATAAACCCTATGTATTAGCTGCCTATGCAAAAGGATTGAATAGCCAGCAAGTCTTATATAAACACGTATTTCGTAATGCTATTTTAGTCGTGCTCGCAGGGTTGCCAGAAGTGTTAGCGGGTATTTTCTTTGTGGGAAATCTCTTTGTAGAAATTATTTTTCATTTAGATGGTGTGGGTTTATTGGGCTTTGAAGCCATTGTCCAGCGGGACTATCCAGTTATTTTTGGCGTCTTATTTTTCTTTACTTTATTTAGTCTAATCTTACGTCTCATTTGTGATGTGTTGTACCAATGGATTGATCCTCGGATTCACTTTGACGTACAAGGAGGCAAATAATGTCTTTGATTGTGCGTACACGGTTACAACGTTTTAGACAACATAAATTAGGTTGGGCCAGCTTTATTTTATTTAGTCTAATTTTGGTTTTGTCATTAGCTGCGGAGTTGATTGCTAACGATAAGCCCTTACTAGTGAAGTATGAGGATTCTTACTATTTGCCTGTGTTTAAGACATATCCAGAAACGACGTTTGGTGGCGTGTTTGAAACAGAAGCAGATTATAAAGATCCGGCTGTGCAAGAACTTATTCATGCTCAAGGATGGGCAGTCTGGCCTCTCATTCAATTTTCATATCAAACTCCCAATTTAGATTTAGCAGTTCCTGTACCATCACCACCCTCCAAGCAGAATTGGTTAGGAACTGATGATCAGGGAAGAGATGTTTTGGCCCGTATTCTTTATGGTTTAAGAGTATCTTTACTTTTTGGTTTGGCCTTAACCTTTTGTTCTGCTTTGTTTGGAATTACGGTAGGTGCCATTCAAGGTTACTATGGCGGTTGGGTAGATTTATTGGGGCAACGTTTGGTTGAAGTCTGGAATGGCTTGCCCATGCTTTTTATGGTCATGATTTTGGTCAGCATGTTTGTACCCAATGTATATTGGCTATTTTTCATTATGTTATTTTTTGGCTGGACAGTTTTAGTGGGAATTGTCAGAGCAGAGTTTTTGAAAGCTCGCCAGCTTGATTATGTTCGTGCAGCCCAAGTTTTGGGAGTGACTGATCGCGTTATTATTTTTAAGCATATTTTGCCGAATGCAATCAGTTCGAGCTTGTCCCAATTACCATTTATTTTAACAACTAATATTAGTGCCTTAACTGCTCTTGATTTTTTAGGCTATGGCTTACCACCCGATGCAGCATCGTTAGGGGAGTTATTGCTCCAAGGTAAAAATAATTTAGATGCACCATGGCTAGCGATTTCAGGTTTTTTTAGTCTGGCTATTGTTCTTTCACTTTTAATTTATATTGGGGAGGCTGCTCGTGATGCTTTTGACCCAAGAAAATAATACAAATGTTACTCCTGCATTGTTGAAGGTTGAACATCTTTCTATTCAAACGCTAGATCAAAAGATTTTGTTAGAAGACCTTAATTTTCAGCTTAGTGAAGGGGAAACACTGGCTATTGTTGGGGAAAGTGGCTCAGGTAAATCACTTAGCTGTTTAGCAATCATGGGGTTGCTACAAGAAAAATTAGAAATAACAGGTCGCGTTTGGATTGGTTCCCAAAATATTCTTGAGCTAGATGAGAAAGCTCAATCCAATGTGCGTGGCCGACAAATTGCCATGATTTTTCAAGAACCTGCCACAGCTTTAAATCCACTACACCAGGTTGAAAAGATTGTAGGTGAAAACCTTCTTTTATTCGGTTTGAGTAAACACGAAGTTCGAAAACAAGTCATTGAGTTACTCACAGATGTCGGAATTAGTAAGCCAGAACAGATTTTACAACGCTATCCACATGAGCTTTCTGGCGGTCAAAGGCAACGTGTCATGATTGCCATGACATTGGCACTGCAACCCAAAATTTTGATTGCTGATGAGCCGACTACAGCACTTGATGTAATTTTACAGATTCAGATTTTAGAACTCTTAAAATCTTTACAATCAAAATATGGAATGGCACTTATTTTAATTAGCCATGACTTAAATTTGGTACGTCAATATGCCGATGAACTGGTTGTATTGCAAAGTGGGCGTGTTGTAGAGCAAGGTGAGCTTAGCCAGATTTTTGCAAATCCTAAATCCACTTATACACAGCAATTATTAGAACATGATTTTGGAAATGCAGCATCTCTTGAAATAGAAAAGAATATACTGTCAGTTCAACAACTCAGCGTGCAATTCCCAATTAGAAAAGGTATTTTTAATCGCGTTCAGGGCTATGTGACTGCAATAGAAAGTTTGAGCTTTGATCTTGCTCAAGGTGAGTCACTTGGGGTCGTTGGGGAGAGTGGTGCTGGAAAGTCATCTTTGGCGCTGGCTTTAGTACGGCTCATTAAAAGTGAAGGGCGGATTAATTTTTTAGGACAAGATTTGAATCAGTTGGCTCCCAAAGCTTTACGTTTGGCGAGATCTGATTTTCAACTTGTATTCCAAGATCCGTTTGGTAGTTTGAACCCTCGAATGACGGTGGGGCAGATTATTGCTGAAGGTTTAAAAGTAAAAGAAGTATTGAACACCCAAATTCAAGAACAAGTTAAATCGGTTCTTAATAAGGTTGAACTGCCTGAAGATTTTCAACATCGTTACCCACATGAACTCTCAGGAGGACAGCGTCAACGTGTTGCTTTGGCAAGAGCTTTAGTGGTTCAGCCTAAACTTTTAATTTTGGATGAACCGACTTCTGCATTAGACCGAACTACACAAAAAGCCATTATTAAGCTTTTACGACAATTACAGAAAACTGAACATTTGAGCTATATTTTTATTAGCCATGATCTAAATATAGTCAAATCGTTGTGCCATAAAGTCATGGTATTGCGCCATGCACAAGTTGTTGAATATCAGAAAACTGAACTGTTGTTTTCTAAGCCTAAAACTGAATATACAAGACAATTAATTAAAGCAAACTTTTAAATTAAATCATTAATCAATTGTTTTTAAATGGAATAATTTATTTTTGATTTTTATGCAAAAAGTTGCATATTTTTATATTCTTTAAAATTGACATATGCTATTGTCAGTTATCGATTATGACTTGACATGCCCTATAATTCATCTAAATTAGAGTAATTGCTCTAAAAACTAAAAAGAGATTAACCATGAACCAGATTGCTCAACCCATCACAATTCGCAATACCACATTCAAAAACCGAATTATTAAAGGTGCAATGAGTGAGGCGCTTGCAAATTATGAAGGTCAACCAAATGACTTACATTTAGGCTTATATGGGGCATGGGCAAAAGGTGGGCTTGGCTGTGCAATCACAGGCAACGTCATGGTCAATATGGGCGCAAAAAATGAACCCGGTGTTGTTGTTATTGAAACCGAACGGGATTTAGAGCGCTTAAAAGAGTGGGTAGCATTAGGTAAAAAATATGGGATGGTGCAGTTAATCCAACTGTCTCATCCGGGGCGTCAGTGTCCAAAAGGATTAAATAAAGAGACTGTCGCACCATCAGCAGTACCATTTAGCCCAGCTTTAGCGACTATGTTTGGAACGCCACGTGAATTAACTCATGATGAAATTCTAGATATCATTAATCGATTTGCAACCGCTGCTCGTATTTGTGAAAAAGCAGGTTTTGAAGGGGTGCAATTACACGGTGCGCATGGGTATTTGATTAGTCAGTTCTTATCGCCTTTAACGAATAAGCGTACCGACCAATGGGGTGGTTCTGTTGAAAACCGTACTCGTTTTTTATTAGAAGTTTATAAAGCTGTACGTGAAGCAACTTCCGAGAATTTTATCATTTCAGTCAAACTGAACTCTGCTGATTTCCAACGTGGAGGAATTACTGAAGAAGATGTGATTTCAGTATTTAAAGCGATAGATGAAGCTGGCATTGATTTGATTGAGATTTCAGGTGGCACATATGAAGCACCTGCAATGGCTGGGGCTAAAGCTGACAAGCGCAAGACAAGTACAATTGCGCGTGAAGCTTATTTCTTAGATTTTGCTGAAAAGATCCGCCAACATGTTAAATGTAAACTCATGGTGACAGGTGGATTCCGTACTGTAGAAGGGATGAATGCAGCACTCGCAAGTGGGGCTTGTGATTTTATTGGTATTGCGCGTCCGCTTGCAGTTGAGACTAATTTAACAGACCGTTTAATTGCAGGGCAAGACGTGCGCTATGCAGTAAAACCAATTAAAACAGGCCTACCTTTTGTCGATAAAATGGCAATTATGGAAATTATTTGGTATGCCGCTCAATTTAAGACAATTGGTAAAGGCAAAAAGCCAAATCCAAAACTTTCACCACTAGTCGTCTTTTTTAATTATGCCAAAGGCAATATTAAAGCTGTGGTAAAAGGTCGCGTGAATTCACGTAAATCTGCGTAAATTAATTACCATGCAATAGTCCAGTAAGCGTTAAATGTAGAAGCAGACCATTGACCTTTAATTAAAGCATTCTTAAAGGCAGGTCTGTTTTCTATTTGGGCAAGATAACGTTGTATATGTTTAAACTGGCTGTAATTTTGTGAGCAAGCCAGTAAGGGAAACCACATCAAAATATCAGCAATAGTAAACTGATCTCCAGCAAACCATAAGTGATGCTCTAAATATTTATCAATCATGTTCATTTGTCGTTGTAATGATTGATTGAGATAGCCTTGATTAAATCCATATTTTAAAAGTTTAGGAATGAAACGGATTGGAAAAGGTGTACGTTGTACAATTTGGTGAAAGATTTGTTTGAGTACCAAATCGGGAATGAATGTCGCCTCACAATAATTTTTCCAATAATAAAAATTTTGGAGCTGTTGGTTTAATAAATTGTTCTGTCCCAATTGGGGATGTAAATGAGATAAGTAATCTAAGAGTGCTGAGGTTTCAGCTAAGATTGAAATCTCTCCTTGTTCAATGATTTCGATAGTAGGAAATTTTGATAATTGGTGGGGTGAGTTTTTATTTTCGTCTACGTCTGAATGATATTTAATAATGAGCTCATAATTGAGTCCTAATTCTTCTAAAAACCAAATAATGCGTTGAGAGCGTGAATTTTGTAGATGAAATAATCGAATTTGCATGTCATGTTCAAATTATAGTTTTGATCTACTCTTAGTATAGGACAGAAGATAACTTAAGTATAATAAAGTATTTATAAATCAAAAGATTATATTTTTATGAGAGAAGATCAATAAAAAGCCACTGCCTTAAAAATGCAGTGGCTTTTTAGAGTTTGACATCCTTATGGGATTAGAACTTGGGTTATCGCCGTGAAAGGATTTTTATATTTTCAAGTTAGAACGTATAGCTCATGCCAAACTGAACGGTACGTGGTTCGCCCGGATAAGCATATAAATTAAAGGCACTTTCATCATAAACTTTATCAAAAATATTCTTCAAATCTAAATTAAGACGAAGTTTTGGCGTTGCTTGATAGTAAGAAACTAAATCAGTAACTGCATAACCTTTCATAGTGTAAGTACTATTGGCTGTTTGTCCTGCGCGCTTATCAATATATTTTTGATTAACCCCTAGACCTAGACCTTGTAAAGCTCCACCCTGAAATTCATAAATATTTAAAAGGTTGAAACTATTCTTTGGAATATTGGCTAAAGCGGTTCCTTTTTGCAAAGTATTGTCTTTAGTCATTTCAGCATCTGTATAGGCGTATCCACCAATAATTTTCCAAGCAGGCGTAATTTGCCCTGCAATATTTAGCTCAATACCACGACTACGAACTTCACCAGCAGAAACCTTATAGGCTGAATCAATAGGATCGATAGTTAATACATTTTCTTTTTTTGCATAAAAAATAGCAGAGTCAACTGACAACATGTTGTCTAGCGCTTGCCATTTAAAACCTGTTTGATAATAAATATCAGTATAAAAATAAGAATTATTATAATGTAACTGCGTGTAAAAGGAATACAAAAGCAGTGATAAATCTAGACAAGTGTATTTTATTTGGAAATATGAGAGGTCAAAAAACAAATAGAATGTTAAGAAAATAAAAAGAAATTTTATAAGAATAGAATAATGGCGTCCCTACGGGGATTCGAACCCCGGTTACCGCCGTGAAAGGGCGATGTCCTAGGCCTCTAGACGATAGGGACGTTGAGGATGGCGGTATCTTAAGAAGCCGCCACCAAACTGTCAAGTAGGTAAGGAGACAGTTTGTTCAAAATATAGCAAAACAGTTCAGCAGTTTTCTGAGTATCGTATAAAGCAGAGTGTGCTTCTTTACCATCGAACTCAATTCCAGCTTGAATACAGGCTTTGGCAAGGACAGTTTGTCCAAACATAACAGCACTTAAAGTAACCGTATCCATGACTGAAAAACTATGAAATGGGTTCTGGTTTTTTGTGCTTGTACGAACAATCGCTGCTTGAACAAAACCAAGATCAAAATGGGCGTTATGACCAACCAACACTGCATGGGTACAATGTTGTTGTTTACGAACGTCATTGACTGATTTAAAAATACGGCGTAATGCAGTTCGTTCATCTTCAGCCATTGCCATACGCATTGGATTGAATGGATCAATACCAATAAAGTCTAGCGAACGGCGGTCGAGGTTAGCCCCTTCGAACGGGTTAATGTGTGCATGAAATGCTGGACCAGGGACAAATTGCCCCTGAGCATCATACACAATTGGAATGCACGCAATTTCTAGCAATGCATCTGTCTGGGCATTAAAACCTGCCGTTTCAACGTCAACAACAACAGGTAAGAAGCCACGAAAACGTTGGCCAATGACCGGGACAGAGGTTTCTTGTGTCACACTTTTCTCCATTGCAGCGTTTTCCCGGCATGCAGCGGGATAATTTTTTGATCATCTAAATAATCAAAAGATTCTGGTACAAGATTATCTTCTTTTACCAAGGTAATAGTAGAAGTATTACGTGGTAGACCGTAAAAGTCTGCGCCAAAATGGCTTGCAAAGCCTTCTAAGCGTTCTAATTTGCCTACTTGGTCAAATGCTTGAGCATAAAGTTCAATTGCATTTGGTGCACTATAACAGCCCGCACAGCCACACGCATTTTCTTTTGCATCTTGCGAGTGAGGCGCACTGTCTGTACCTAAGAAAAATTTAGGATTACCACTCGTTGCAACTTCAAGCAAAGTTGTTTGGTGTGTTTGGCGCTTTAAAATTGGTAAACAATAGAAATGCGGTTTAATACCACCGACCAGCATGTCGTTACGGTTAAATAATAAATGCTGAGGCGTGATTGTTGCAGCAACATTACGGTCATGTTCTAAAACAAAATGAGCCGCATCGCTTGTGGTAATGTGCTCAAGTACCACTTTAAGTTTTGGAAACTGTTTTAAAAGCGGGTTGAGTACTTCATCAAGGAAACGTTTTTCACGGTCAAAAATATCGACATGGTTATGAGTTACTTCACCATGAAGTAATAACGGAACTTGATGTTCTTCTAATTGCTCAATAACTGCATAAACCTTACGAATGTCACTTACACCGTTATCAGAGTTGGTGGTCGCGCCAGCTGGATAAAGTTTAATTGCATTTACATGTGCAGATTCTTTAATTTTACGAACTTCGTCTGGTGAGGTGAAGTCAGTAAAATAAAGCACCATACGTGGGTCAAAATTGAGACCCTCTGGAACATGAGCAAGAATACGTTCACGGTAAGCCAATGCTTCTTCCACAGTTTTTACTGGCGGAACAAGGTTTGGCATACAGATCGCACGAGCAAACTGTTTAGCCAAATCAGGTACGGTACGTTTTAATGCTAAACCATCACGTAAATGTGCATGCCAGTCATCTGGCTGGAGCAGGGTAATAGAGTCCAAGGCAGTTCAAACTTCGAAATAAAACAAATGATAATCGATAAAGTGTGAAAATGGTAACGAGAATTACGGACAAATGGCAAAATAAAGCGCAAGAGGCGTTAAAAAATAATGTTATATTTTGTTAGTGTGTAAGAGGCAGGAAACGGGTAGTGGTAAATAGGGGAAATGTACATGAATTACTTAAAGCAAAAGAAGAAATAGAATATCTGGTAACTTTACATACCCATCGTTATGCCAATACACCTTTGCCTCATCAATTAGAAAAAAAATTCTGGTGTTTAAATCTTGAGCGAACAAAACAAAATATCTCAAAATTTTTAGCAAGTGGTGTTCTAACCTATCTCATTTTTATTTTGCTTGCGCTACCTACAGACTATTTGGTGATAGGTGTACCTTACATAACTTGGGATTTTATTTACTGCATATTAAGTGCAATTAATATTGCGGGCGCGCTACTGTTATTTTGGGTTTTTGCCAAGTTTAAAAAACTCTCTGAATATTTTTATATTGCTGCGTGTGGGATTGTATTTTTTACCATTATTGTCAATGCAATGTTGCTTCTTAGTGTAGGAAATATCGCCCTTAAAAATCAGTCGATGTTACTACTTTCTTTTTTATATATGCTTGGCTTTATCTTGAGCGGTATAAAGCCTTTACATATGCTTTATGTCGGTTTGATCGCAGCCATTTGTGTTTTTTCTCTATTGATTTTATTGCAAGCAAATTGTGACTATATTGCTTTGGGAAGAGCACTGTTTGGGAGCTGTATTTTAGGTTTTTCAATTAGCACGATGCTCACATCTAGAGAAAGAAGCCTTTTTTTAAATAATCAGCTTGCTGAGCTTAACGAACAGATTTTACGTATTGAGGCATCTGAGTTGCTTCATTTAAGTCAGCAAGATGCGCTCACTAAAATTTCTAATCGACGCACTTTCGATGAGATGTTCGACTTTTTTTACTATCGGGCAAAGCAAGAACAACGTCCATTGGCAGTTTTATTTATTGATATCGATTTTTTTAAAAACTATAACGATTTTTATGGGCACCAGATGGGGGACAAAGTTATCTCATCTATTGCCTCTGCAATTAAAAATTCGATTCGGCATGTTGATTTTGTTGCCCGTTATGGCGGAGAGGAATTTGTCGTTCTTTTACCAAAAACACCGGCTCAAGGTGCATATGCTGTGGCTGCCAATATTTATAAAGCTATAGAACGTCAAGCGATTCCTCATGCTGCATCATTGGTTTCTAAGCATGTGACCATTAGTTTAGGTTTTACTGTTTATACGGAAGGCTTAAGAGTAACTCAGGAAAATTTAATTCATGCTGCCGATCAAGCTTTATATCGGGCAAAGGAGCTTGGACGTAATCAGATTTATTATCAGCCTTTGCAGTTACCAGAAATTGCTTAAGCTTAAACGTTTAAAATAAAAAAGCCACCTTTGTAGGTGGCTTTTTTATGAGCTAAGAAAAATTATTTTTTCTTGCTATCGAGTTGTGGCACCGCAGAACCTTGACCGATTGAAAGCAAACCAGCATCTGTATAGATCTCAAGTTTTGCACGTGTATCGGTAATGTCGAGGTTACGCATAGTCAACTGACCAATACGGTCCATAGGCGAGAACATTGAATCGCCTTTTTCCATTGTTAAACGTTCAGCTTCGTACGTTAAGTTTGGAGATTCAGTGTTCATGATGGTGTAGTCATTACCACGACGAAGTTCAAGCGTAACTTCACCAGTAACAGCTTTAGCAACCCAACGCTGTGCAGTTTCACGCAACATCAGTGCTTGAGAGTCGAACCAACGACCTTGGTAAAGTAAACGACCTAAACGTAAACCGTTAATGCGGTATTGTTCGATCGTATCTTCGTTGTGAATACCAGTAACCAAACGCTCATAAGCAATATGAAGAAGGGCCATACCCGGTGCTTCATAAATACCACGAGATTTTGCTTCGATAATACGGTTTTCGATTTGGTCAGACATACCTAAACCATGACGGCCACCAATACGGTTTGCTTCAAGAATAAGCTCAACTGGATTGTCAAAAGTTTGACCGTTCAATGCAACAGGTACACCTTCTTCAAAGCGTACAGTCACTTCTTCTGGTTTGATTTCAACTTCATCTTTCCAGAAAGCAACGCCCATAATTGGGTCAACGATTTTGATACCAGCATTTAGGTATTCAAGATCTTTTGCTTCGTGAGTTGCGCCCAACATGTTTGAGTCAGTTGAATACGCTTTTTCTTTTGACATTTTGTAGTCAAAACCGTTGTCGATCAGGAACTGTGACATTTCAGCACGGCCACCGAGTTCATCGATGAAGTTTTGATCTAACCAAGGCTTGTAAATTTTAAGATTCGGGTTGGTCAACAAACCATAACGATAGAAACGTTCAATATCGTTACCTTTATAAGTTGAGCCGTCACCCCAGATGTTAACGTCATCTTCTTTCATTGCAGTAACTAACATTGTACCTGTTACTGCACGACCCAATGGAGTCGTATTGAAATAAGGAACACCACCTGTACTGATATGGAATGCACCACACTGAATTGCAGCAATACCTTCGAGCGCAAGTTGTAAGCGGCAGTCAATTAAGCGAGCTTTTACAGCGCCGTATTGTTCTGCTTTCTTTGGAATTGCATCGTAGTCATCTTCATCAGGCTGGCCTAAGTTTGCAGTGTATGCATAAGGCTCTGCGCCTTTTTGTTTCATCCACAATAGAGCAGCTGAAGTGTCTAGGCCTCCGGAGAAGGCAATCCCAACTTTTTTGCCTACTGGTACATGCTGCAAGATAGTTGCATTATCAGTCATTGCTAATCCTAACATTTATAAAAAAGACCCCGTATAGGTGGTCTCGAGAATTCTGAATGGCGGCTATTGTAGCACTATTCATGGTGCTTTTTTTGGCAAAAAAAGCATTAATTCACTTGTTCTGATTTGAAGTTTTAATTTCATAAAAAATCTAAGCGTATTTATAGAATGATAAGAGATGAACGAAGTATTGTTGTCCAAATAAGAAAAGACTTTTAATGACTTAAAAAGAAAATAGGATGAATATGAAGTGTCATCATTCTTGGCGTGATTATGTAGTTTTTATTATATAAATTGGAGAAAGAACCAGATTTCATTAGTGTAATTAAATAAAACCAATAGGATTGGTTTTGATGGATTGACCATAAGCTCCGATAAATTTCTTTACTGGGTCATCCAAAAGCGGAAAAAAAGTATTAAAGTACTATGCAACAAGTTGCAAAAAATTATTGGGACGCAGCATGACAAGTTACGCCAATCTATTAAAACCATTACATTTAGGCTTTACCACCATTAAAAACCGTGTGGTGATGGGATCCATGCATACGGGCTTAGAAGATCGTTTCTATAATTACCCAAAACTAGCTGCTTATTTTGAAGAGCGTGCCAAAGGTGGGGTTGGCCTGATTGTGACTGGTGGTATTTCACCGAACCGTCAAGGATGGTTAGCACCTGCTGGTGGAACCATGAACAGTCTATTTGATGTTCCTCAGCACCGTCTGGTAACGCATGCTGTTCATAAACATGGCTCTAAAATCTTAATGCAAATCTTGCATGCGGGCAGATATGGTTACCAACCGTTTGTTGTGTCTTCAACCGCAATTAAATCTCCAATTTCGCCATTTAAACCACGCCAGCTTTCTGAAAAAAATATTCTCAGTACAATTGAAGATTACGCTCAGTGCGCTGACATTGCCAAAAAAGCAGGCTATGACGGTGTCGAAATTATGGGTTCTGAAGGTTATTTAATTAACCAGTTTTTAAGTAGCCACGTAAACCAACGTACTGATCGTTGGGGCGGTGACATTGAAAACCGTATGCGTTTTCCGGTCGAGATTGTTAAAGCGATTCGTGCCAAAGTCGGTGAGAAATTTATTATTTGTTTCCGCTTGTCTTTACTCGACTTAGTTCATGACGGTAACACCATGCAAGAAGTCGTGATTGTTGCCAAAGCTTTAGAAAAAGCGGGTGTAACTTTATTAAATACGGGCATTGGTTGGCATGAAGCGCGTGTTCCGACCATTGTAACGTCTGTACCTCGTGCTGCTTTTGTCGATTATACGGCTCATGTAAAACAACATATTTCTATTCCGATTATTGCGTCGAACCGTATTAACATGCCTGAAACTGCTGAAGAAATTTTGGCAAGTGGTAAAGCAGATATGGTTCAAATGGCACGTCCATTATTGGCCGATGCTTTTTGGGTAAATAAAACAGCGACTAACCGCGTTGATGAAATTAATACCTGTATTGCTTGTAACCAAGCGTGTTTAGACCATGCTTTTAAAAATAAGCGCGTGTCTTGTTTAGTGAACCCGCGTGCAGGTCATGAAACAGAACTGGTGTATTTAAAAACCAAGCAGCCTAAACGTATTGCTGTTGTCGGTGGCGGGGTTGCGGGTATGTCAGCAGCAACCGTTGCGGCAAGCCGTGGTCATGCGGTCACTTTATTTGAAGCGACTTCAGATGTGGGTGGTCAGTTCAACTTTGCTAAGGTGGTGCCGGGTAAAGAAGAGTTTCACGAAACGATTCGCTACTTTAAAGTCCAACTCGAAAAAACTGGGGTGGATGTACGTTTAAATACTCGCGTGAACCGTGAGCAGCTTGAACGTGAAGGTTTTGATGAAGTCATTGTTGCAACTGGTGTAATCCCTCGTGCACTAAAAATTGAAGGAAGCAATGCACCACAAGTCCTTTCTTATGCTCAGGTTTTAAAAGGCGCAGAAGTTGGACAAAAAGTTGCAGTGATTGGTGCTGGTGGTATTGGTTTTGATGTGTCTGAGTTTTTACTTAAACCTCCACATCAACCACAGCCTCAACCTTTAGCAGATTGGCAACGTGAATGGGGGATAGACCCAAATCCTGACTATATTTCTGAGGGAGGCATACAACCTGCTCAGATTGAAGCTCCAGTTCGCCAGATTTATTTACTGCAACGTAAGACTACGCCATTAGGAATTGGTCTTGGCAAGACTTCAGGTTGGGTACACCGTGCACAGCTTAAAAAGCATGGCGTGCGTATGCTCCGTGGTGTGCAATATAAAGCAGTCACTGATGAAGGTCTTTGGATTGAGCATAATGGTCAAGACCAGCTTTTACGTGTCGATACGATTGTGGTGTGTGCGGGTCAAGAGTCTGTAAAAGACTTGATGCCAAAAGAAGGTGAGTCGACTATAGCGAACTACTACATTATTGGTGGTGCAAAGCTCGCAGCGGAGCTAGATGCGAAGCGTGCGATCAAAGAAGGAGCAGAATTGGCTGCTCGATTGTAATATTTGATGAAACAATACGCACTTGAACACAAAGAGATGATATTTTTCTTGAATAAAATGAATAAGCTTTGTATTCTTACGCACATGGAAGCGTGGCAGAGCGGTTTAATGCACCGGTCTTGAAAACCGACGAGGGTGTGAGTCCTCCGTGAGTTCGAATCTCACCGCTTCCGCCAAAATTCTAAATAAGCCCTTGTTTTTACAAGGGCTTATTTTTTATCTATTATTTTACCCCTCAACTTACCCCACATTAAAACTTGGATTGGAATAGTCAAAATAAGAATAATTCAGATGGCATTGGATCGAGGTTTAGATTTCTTTAAACATTTTCTAACTTTATTTATTAATTTTCAAAACTTATATAAGTACTTGTAATACAACTATTCTTAATGGATGAGCTATATCAATTCTACTTTACAATCTTTAGTCTCTTTAGATGAATCTAGAATAAGCACTTGAGTTCTTTACAGATATTAAGACGTCATTTGATGACGTGCTTATCTATTAATTATAGTGAGGTTGATTAAAATCCTAAGAGAAGGAGGCCAGTCATATGAATAAGGTTGTAGTGCATTTTTATAAAAATACAGATGAAAGTTATGTTGGAAAAATTTACCCGCAGTTGGATGGTTTATTACCCTACACTGAAACTTGTTTAAAGTGTAAGGGGAAATTATAGGGTGCCCCAATAATTGGTATGCAAGTTCTTTCAGGATTTATACAAAACCCAAAAAATGATATTGAATATATTAATGGAAAAATTATTGATCCTGTTTCAGGAGATACATATAAGAGCAAAATTAAAATTGCCAAAAATTATAGAAGATTGAATCTACGAGGTTATATCGGCATTTCTCAACTAGGGCTGTCGCAGACATGGATTCGAGTTGAATAAATCGTAGTTTAAGTGATCAATGCATGAGTTATTTAAAAGAGCACTTTATCTGCTCTTTTAAATAACTGTAATATTTATTTTTCTTAATGAACGATGAGTCATTTAGTGTAATTCTTACTATAAAAATAATATGATTATATTTGAACAATTGTGTTTAAAAATAGTTAGTTTTGTTGAGTTGTTAAAATGACATTCGCAGAAGTTCTCCTAGATGTGCAAGAAAACTGGCTACTCTATTTGGCGATGCCAATAGTTGCTGCCGTGATAGGTTATATAACTAAGCTTATTGCAATTAAGATGATGTTTAGCCCAATAAACTTTATAGGAATAAAACCATATTTAGGTTGGCAAGGTATCGTGCCACGAAAAGCAGAATATATGGCTGGTATTGCATGTGATACTTTAACCAAAAGTCTTATTCAACCCAAAGAGATCTGGGAAAAAATAGATCATCAGATTCTGTTAAATGAGTTAGAGCAGCCTATAGGAAAGGTAGTTGAAATAATTACTCAAGAAATTATTTCGGATTATTATCCTACTTTATGGCAAGTTCTGCCTAAAGCTGCCAAAATTAAACTGGTTTGTAGTATTCAAATGCGAATTCCCGAGCTTAGCCAAAGAATTCTCTCAGATGTTGGGCAAAACTTGGATAAGGTTTTTGATCTCAAAGCCATGATTGTGCAAACTTTAACGACTGATAAACGTGTAATTATTAAAATTTTTAAAGAAACTGGTAAAGAAGAATTTGCTTTTATTCGTAGGTCGGGGATTTATTTTGGTTTCGTCATTGGACTGGTACAAGCGGTAACATGGGCATTGACTCATTCACCTTGGGTTATGCCATTATTTGGAGGTTTTGTGGGACTGTTTTCTGATTGGCTTGCTTTAAAAATGGTTTTTAGGCCATTGGAAGAAAGAAAGTTTTTGGGGTTAGGGTCATGGCAAGGACTATTCCTAAAACGCCGTTTAGAAGTAAGTGAAATCCATGCTAAATTAATAGCTGAGGAAGTATTTACCATTCCAAATCTGGTGAATGCTGCAATTTTTGGTCCAGCATCTGATCGGTTATATAGTTTAGTATATAGTCATATTCAAGATATGGTTGATGAACAAGTTGGATATATTCGTCCAGTTATTGTTTATAGCATGGGCAGTCAAAACTATATCAATATGAAAAAACAAATTACTCAAAAAATGATAGAACAATTGCCAGATATCAGCCGACATGTTGAGCCACAATTGACCAAGCAATTAGATATTAAGAATGTATTAGAAAGTAAAATGAAGTTAATGACACTGACCCAATTTGAAGGATTATTAAGGCCTGTATTCCAACAAGACGAAAAAATATTAATTTTACTTGGCGGGGCTTTAGGTTTCTTAGTAGGGGAGTTGCAGGTTTATCTCATGCTTCATTATTAACTCTTATCTATTTTTTAGATGTTTAAAGCAACTTATGTTTATCTAAATGTTATTACTGCTCTATATTTTGAAAGAGCATATTCATATTAGAATATGCTCTTTTTTTCTGCATTAGAACTTATAACCAATTTTTAACATATAACCCAAAGCATGATTATCTTCAAAGTCAGCAACTTTTGCATTTTCTGCATTTCCAGGAATAGAGTAGTCTCCTGAGTGTGCTGTTGCATCGCCTAACCAAAAGTATTTTAATCCGCCAGCAATGAAATATTGCTGTGTGGGATTATATTGAAAGCCCAAACCTGCTGCCCAATAACCTTGAATGGGGCCTAAAATTGAAACAGGATCACCAGCTCCACTATCCCAACCTGCATAAACAATCCCAGACCATTTATCTGTGATTTTTTGTCCTAAGCCTAAATTAATAGACCATTGATCATCTGCATAATCAACTAAATTAAGCCCTTCTGTATAACCGTACATATTTGAGGTCAATGCTGTTGTAATTTTCCCAAATTGATATGGACGAACGGCAAAGTCACTCCAGTTGACCCAACGCGCATTGGCAAATAATAAAGTACGCGGCGTTACACCAGTTTGAAAATCTAAATTAACGGATTGAGGTGTAGTTAAATTTGATTCGCCTGTTCCAACAAGGGGTAAAAAACTAGAAAGTGGCGTACTAAATTGCTCTTTCGCCTGCACTGTATGCTCAATTTCAGAGCGGTAGGTTATAGCAGCTTTTAAAGCAATTTCAGGAATTTGATAGGCGATGCCTGCGAGCCACCCAATAGCATGATCCTCTTTCATCGAAACTTTATATCCACTCAAAGCATTGTAAATCTGTCCGTGAATTTCCACATCACCTTTAACTGTTTGATAAACAGGTCCAGCATAGATGTTCCAATTTTGGTTGGGTTGGTAACCAAACATCAATGCTAGATTTTGTGTATTGACATCCGCTTGAGTATTGCCATTAGGTGTGCTAAGTGTGTTGTTGGGCTGAGTGGGGTATTCTGCTGCCGCACCAAAGGGCTGATCATAAATGAGTCCAAATGAAAAGTGTGGGTGAAGCTGTAATTTTAATGCGGCATTATAAAACTGATAATCCTTAGTCATTTCTCCTGTTTCTGAATTAGTGTTTGCTGAGGTATATTTATCACGTATTATTCCTGTAACGCTAGCGTCTAATACAGAAATCGATCCTTCAAAATAGTTCCCATTTTGTAAAAAGGGGGTAATCGATTGACCTGAGCGGTCTAATGCACCTGCGTGGATTGTTGTACTAAGCATACTGAAAGCTAGAGTTGTAAATAAGAATGTCCTATTCATAGATATTTTTTGCATGAGTGTTCCTTACTCTGTGTTGAATAATGATTAATTGATAAATTGCGTTACATCGCCAATATTAATTGTCGTTGTGTATTTTATTTTCCGTACAAAATAGTCTCCCTAAATTTTCTGCTAGCGCTTGCGCATTTTCTCTGCCATGTAGAGTATAGGTTTGGCCATACTTCGCTTAAATTGTGTTCCCATTGAGGCTGTTGAATACTTTTGTAATTCAGGAATGTTTTGTTCATCACTTACACGTAAATGAGGAAGGAGAGCCAGTGCATTTGGTCGAAGTAGATTTAATTTTTCTTCATCGCTAAAAACAGTGAGTTCATCTAGATTCTTTTTCTGCAAAATTGAAAGCTGTTTTGGAGCAAACGGAAAGTCGCTACCAAATAAAATATGCGAAGGTTCAACCAATTGCTTTAAGGCAGCCATGGCATAAGGAGAGGGTGACAAAGCTGTATCGTAATAAAAGCGTTGAATGTAATGTAAAAAGCCTTGGGGTGTTTTTTCTGCAAGTTCAGGCATCAAATTACAAAGCGAAACGCGCCATGCAACATACGGTAAAAAACCACCTGCATGCGCCAAAATCCAATTGATATTGGGGTATTTTTCTATTACACCTGTAGTAATTAAATTGACAGCCGCACGTGTGGTATCGCATAAAAATTCGAGAATGAACCCTGGTGTATTGAGATTGAGTTGCTCACTGGTTTGATGCATATTGGGGTGGACGAATACGGTTGCGTTTCGTTGATTAAGTACCTGCATGAGCTCATCTAAAGAAGTATCGCCTAAGAAAACACCTTGTGTACTCCCAAGTAAAACAATACCTTCAGCTTTTAAAATATCCAATGCATATTCAGCCTCACGACATGATTCGGCTGTAAAAGGCATGGGTAGCACTGCAAATGATCCAAAACGCCCAGCATATTTTTGTTTAATTTCAGCCGAAAATTCATTACAAGATCGTGCTAAGTCACAGGCTTCTGTTAAATCACCAAAGTAAACTCCCGGTGCTGATAGTGAAGTGATTGCGGTTTGAGTCCCAATCAAATCCATTGCTTCTAATGAACGTTCTGCATTCCATGGCGGTAAGGGGGCACCAGCAACTTCGGTAATATTGTATTTTTCCATGACTTTTAAAAAAGCGGGTGGAATGAGGTGATGATGTACATCAATACTATAATTTTGCATAACGATCTCTGCTTATAAATGTTCAATGTGATGGATTTGTCTGCCTAAATTGATTTTCTGGTCTGGGCTTTGAATAGTCAGCTCAAGTAAATCACCATGATTTAAATAGCGACCATTTCGTTTCTGACTTTGAATAAATAATTTCCATTTTTTCTTTTCTGGAAGTAGTGATGTCATTTTCACAGCCAATCGAGAAGGTAATGAAAGTGCACAACCTGATGGTGTACCTGTCATGATGATATCTCCTACATTAAAGATAACAATTTCAGATGGTTATGAAATGACCTCAGTAGGTTTGAATACCATATTGGCAGTACACTCTTGCTGTCGAATTTGATGATTCACTTGTAACTTGAGTTGAAACTCGTCTAGATAATGCATTTCATCAGCTTCAAGTAAACACAACACAGGTCCTAAAGGGCAAAAGGTGCGATAGCTTTTACCTTTAAAAAATTGTGTTTGTGGGATCTGAATATCACGTGCGGATATGTCATTTCCAATACATACTCCAGCAACATATTCATGCAAATGATGTTGCGTCACTTGTACTGTTTGCTTGATTTCTTTTTTAAGAATCAAGCACAATTCAATTTCATAGTCTAATAATTGTACATGTTTAGGCGACTGAATAATGCCGACTGGGTCATGGATTGATGCACTTGATTTAGTAAAAAACATATTAAATTTCTTAGCATTTGGGTTTATCCCAGAGTCAATCATATGCTGTCGATAATTCGCCCCCTGACACACAATTTTGGCATCTGATGTAATTGGGCTGAGTAGTTGGATGACTGTGAGTCTGAAGCGTGTTGAGTATCTCTTAGCATTTTTGATTTTCTCGATACCTAAGGAAACTAACTCTTTTGTTGTTGTACATGGATGTACAAGTTCTAGCTTTAGAACCTCATTATTTTCTAGGAGCCCCCAGAAAGTCTGATTATCTCGGGTAAAGCGTAGGATATGGATAGCCATGTCGAATCAGCATTTTTGAATTAATTGAACATTAATGTAAAAAATTAAAACAGATTGGTCAATTAAATCTATTAATAAATAATTAAAATAAATATTGCAAAATTGAACATAGTTGTTCAATATGTTTTTAGGTTGATCATTGATTGGAATGAGTATGAGTCAGCAAATAGAAATTGAAGGGTTAAAAAGTACTTTCATTGAGTTTGGTCAGTGCAAAATTTTTCTCAGTGAGGCAGGAGATGGTTTTCCTGTATTGCTTTTACATGGCGGTGGTGCAGGTGCGACGGGACTTTCGAATTATTCAAAGAACATTGATGCGCTTGCGAAGCACTTTCGTGTGCTTGTTCCAGATATGAAGGGTTATGGTCAATCAAGTAAAGGGGTAAAACGGAGCGATCCTTTTGGTGATTTGGCCGATGCCATGTTTGGGTTGCTCGATCAATTAAAGATTGCCAAAGTACATATCGTTGGGAACTCTTATGGCGGTGCGTGTGGGTTGCGTATGGCGCTTGACCATCCTGAACGTGTACAGAGCTTGGTATTGATGGGACCTGGTGGTGTGAATACGACACGTGGCTTACCGACTAAAGGTTTGAATCAACTTTTAAACTACTATTCAGGTGAAGGGCCGACACGAGAAAAGTTGCGGACTTTTATTCGTGAATATTTAGTTTACGACGCTAACCAAGTGGCTGAAGACTTAATCGAGCTTCGCTATCAAGCTAGTATTGATCCCGAAGTCATTGCATCTCCACCCTTACAACGTCCAAATAGCTTAAAAGCTGCGATGCGTATGGATTTTAGTCGTGACCCACGTTTAAAACGCTGCAATACGCCAACTTTAGTGATTTGGGGTGCAGATGACAAAGTCAATCGTCCAAGTGGTGCTGAAACTTTGCAAAAAACGATGAAAAACTGTGACGTGTATTTATTTGCACAAACTGGACATTGGGTACAGTGGGAGCGTGCGGCGCATTTTAATGCCGTGACTACAAGTTTTATGCAACAGCATACACCTGCACTGTGAGGCAATGAAATGGCTAATTTTCAATATCAGGATATTTTTGGTCAGGTGAAACTGAGTTATGTTATTGCCGAATCGAATCTCTTTGATGATTGGATTCGCTTTATGCAGAAATGTCTTGGTTTACATCTAGCGGAACAGACAGACCAGCAATTGAGTTTTCGCATTGATGATTATCAAAAGCGTTTTATTGTACAACGTGGTGATGCTGAGGATGTCACAAATATCGGCTTTCAAGTGGCAAATCAACAGGTTTTAGAGCAAATTCTAGGGCGTTTTGACAGCCGGGAAATCGAATATGCGCAAGGGACACATAGCGAGGCTTTACAACGGGGTATCCAAAACTTTTGGTATTTAAAGGGCCCAAAAGGTATCCAGCTTGAATTATTTATCGAAGCGATGAAAACGGATCAACCATTAAATATGCTGACGAGTGGTTTCTATACTGCCGATAGTGGAATGGGGCATGTCGCAATCACCTCTAGAAAACCAGAGAAAATGATTCGGTTTTGGCAAGAGTTTTTTGATGCACGTCTCACAGATACGATTGAACAAAAGATTAATGGCGTGACCTTGGATGTGACTTTTTTAAGATTGAATGAACGTCACCATTCGATTGCAGTTGCTGAAACACGTGGTGTTCATCTTGATCCCATTCGCACAGCCATTCAACATATGAATTTACAAGTATTAGATCTTGAAGATGTGACGATGGCGTATCAACGCTGTAAGGATAATGGCTTCCCTGTGGCGTGGGAGGTCGGGCAGCACACTAACGACCGTGAAGTATCTTTCTATGTACCGAGTCCATCAGGCTTCGAAATTGAGTTGGGTTGGGCGCCAATTAAAATCGATGAAACAACTTGGCAACCCGTCAAACACACGTCGATTAGTGTATGGGGACACCATCCAAAACCACCGACAAAAGTGCATAAATTCATTCATGAATTTGCTCAGTTCAGTCGAGGGATGCAATCCTTACGACATGATGAATATTCACCGATAGATTAGTTCAATCTGCTGTGATCAGCCCGCTAATTTATAGCTATTAAACATCAAATTTCAAAAAGTAATCGAAAGATTGCTTAGGGTGTTGCACCCTAACAAAGGATAAATGAAGATGAAAACGTCCAAACCACAATTGATAAAGCAGCAGAATGAACAACTACCAAAACAAGCAGATGTCGTGATTGCAGGGCTTGGTCCAACAGGACTAGTGCTTGCACATGTATTAGGACGACGAGGGCATCAAGTCGTTGTACTTGAGCGTGAGCCTATCTTTTATGGGAATGCCCGAGCAGTCTATACCGATGATGAATGTATGAGAATTTTTCAGTCCATCGATATAGCAGATGAATTACAAAAGGATATGTTGCTTGAAACACCTGTGCAACTGGCTTATCCCGATGGTCGTGTGATTGCACAATATAAACCGCTTAAACGTCCATTTGGTTGGCCAATTGTCAACTTCTTCTATCAGCCTTATCTTGAAACCTCACTGACTGAAGGGCTCACACGATATCCAAATGTCAGCATTTTACGTGGGCGTGAAGTGGTGAATTTTGAGCAAGATGCCAAGGGTGTCGTTATTCATCATCAAGTGACTCAAGTCTACCGTTTTAATGACTCAAATGATGCCAAAGTAGATGCAAATACAGACGCCAATGATCTCAATTTGCAAAGTATTCGTGGACAATATTTTGTCGGTGCAGATGGCGGGCGTAGTACCGTACGCGCCAAGCTGGGTATAGAAATGACAGGGAAAAATTTCCCAGAGCCTTGGTTAGTAGTCGATTTAAAGCAGAAAGATCCGAACAAAGGCTTACGTCATTTGCCTTATTTTAATTTTGTGGTTGATCCTGAATTACCAGTCGTGAGCTGTGTACAGCCTGATGGATTTCACCGCTTTGAATTTATGTTGAAAAAAGGTCAGAGCAAAGAATATATGGAGCAAGATGATACGGTTCGTATGTTGCTCTCAAAATATGTTGATCCTGACCAGTTCGAAGTAAAACGCAAACTCGTTTATACCTTTAATGCGTTGGTGGCAAATCAGTGGCGTGATCGTCGTGTGTTATTGGCAGGTGATGCAGCTCATATGACGCCGCAATTTATGGGGCAAGGGGCAAGTTCTGGTGTACGTGATGGCGCTAATTTAGGTTGGAAACTGAGTGCAGTACTTGAAGGTCGAGCAGGCGATAAAATTTTAGATAGCTATGAATCTGAGCGTCGTGATCATGCACATTCGATGATTAAAGGTTCAGTGTTGCTAAAAGATTTAGTTTCAATGACCAATCCAGTGGGCAGTAAAATTCGTGATGGTTTGATTAAAGGGATTCTTGCGACACCAAAGATCAAAGATTGGGCACAAGAAGGTGGCTTTAAACCACAGCCTATTTATACCAAAGGGCAATATCTTGGTTTGCCACGTAAACATCGTTTGAGTCCAGAAGGTAGTCTTTCACCTCAGCCGACTGTGCGTACGATTGCTGGTAAGCGTGTCTTACTTGATGAGTTGACAGGCCCAAACTATGCTTTAGTCGGACTGTCATGTGATCCATCCACACATTTATCATCGAGTAGTCATCAAATCTTAGCGCAGCTCGGCTGTCAATTTATCACACTCTATCCTTATGGCGAACGTCCACAAGGGGCTACCCAGCAAGATTTCAATCCAGCTTTGATTGAAGTTGAAGACATTGATGGGCATATGGTGGATTGGTTCCACAAAGCTTGCCATGTCAAACAACCAATCGCTTTACTTCGTCCTGATAAGTTTAGTTTTGCTGTCGTGCCAAATGATGAAGTGGATAGTGCAATTCAGCAGTTGAAATTGCAACTTGATTTGGCCAATGCAAAAGTGATGCCTAGAAACAACAGCATGATCAAATCTCCATCCATATGAGGAGCAGAAGATGTCACAGCAGAATCATGAACGATTACTTGCGGCAGCCACAGCACTTCGACAAGCACGAAAGCAATGCCAAACCATTGGAAAAGTCTCTGAGAGCTATGGTATCAAGGGTTTAGATGAGGCGTATGCAGTCGCACAGATCAATACCGATGCCAAATCCAAAGCAGGTCACCGTATTATCGGTAAAAAAGTCGGTTTAACCTCGAAAGCTGTACAACAGCAACTTGGCGTTGATCAGCCTGATTTCGGTATTTTATTTGAAGATATGTTGGTTTTGGAAGGTGATCATGTTGTCGTTAGTCAGTTGATACAACCCAAAGCTGAAGCCGAAGTGGCGTTTATTTTATCCAGTGATATCGTCGATGACGTCCCAACATGGGGCGAGTTTTTAACTAAAGTGGCTTATGCTTTGCCTGCATTAGAAATAGTGGATAGTGCCATTCATAACTGGAAAATCACATTAGAAGATACCATTGCTGATAACGCTTCTTGTGGCTTGTTTGTACTTGGGCAACAGCCCATAGCCATTGATCAGTTTGACTTTGCGAAACTGGCAATGTGCTTGCAAAAAAATGGTGAGGTCGTGTCGATTGGTACAGGATCGGCTTGTCTTGGTCATCCACTTCGAGCGGCGTGGTGGTTAGCAAAAACTATGGTTGAGCGGGGCATTCCACTTAAAGCAGGTGAAGTCATCCTATCAGGTGCACTTGGTCCAATGGTGAATGTGGAAGCTGGAGACATCATCTATGTTGATATTGGTGCATTAGGTACATTGAGTTGTGTGATGGAGTAAAACATGAAATGGAGACCCCAAAAAGTCAGCACAGCTTGCTATCCAGTATGGCTCCGTGCTGATTTATCTAAAGCTGATGCTCAGACATATTGGCGAGGAGCACATGGTCAAATCGCCAATAAAAATCCTGTGATTTATGAATATCTACAACATCACTTCACAAATACAGGACATGGCTTTTGGGATGTGCCTAAAGGTATTGGCGGTGGTATACCGCAAGATTGGCAAATGGATGGTGTCACAGAAGTACGTTTGAATAGTATGTTGACGGCGATCTTCGCACGCCTGTTCTTGATGAAAGCCAATGTCTTAGATGAGCAAAATGTATTTGATCGTACTTTGGCGAAAAACTCAGCACTCAATGGTAGTGTATGGTGGACTGGGGCTTATCAGGCGGATACTGGCTATCGCATTGCCGTATTTTTTAGAGCACGACATGGCGCAAAAGGGCGCTTTAAAAAGTTTCTAGAACAACTTTCAACTGCATTATTAGACGCAGGCGTAAAAGAATTACGTACACATATTTTCATGTCGATGACACGTTGGACGTGGTTGACACCCAATGTTTGCCATCAAGAGCCGACACATCGCCGTTATGACGCCATGTTATTAATTGGTACTGATGACAAACAGACCTTAGAGCAGATTCTTACCTCACCACGGCTCAAACAAACTCATTATGTACAAGCCGAACATTGCGTGGCGATACATGCCTATGCCATTGAACAAACCTATCCGATGACATTGAACAATACAGCACAAATTTAAAGAGAAATGATGATGAGTAAAATCAAAGCAGCCATTATTGGTAGTGGCAATATCGGCAGTGATCTAATGATAAAAATCATTCGTAATAGTCAACAGATTGAACTGGCCGTCATGGTTGGGATTGATGAGCATTCAGATGGGCTGGCACGTGCCAAGCGATTGAATGTTGCGACGACTCACCAAGGGGTTGAAGGCTTAGCGCTCATGCCTGAATTTGCAGATATTGACATTGTATTTGACGCAACCTCAGCAGCGGCACATGTACACAATGATGCATTGTTAAGACTTCAAAAACCAAATCTTCGGATGATTGATCTTACTCCTGCGGCGATTGGAACTTATTGTGTGCCCGTGGTCAATCTTGATCAGAATATCAATGCACTCAATGTCAACATGGTGACTTGTGGCGGTCAAGCAACGATTCCGATTGTGGCTGCGGTATCGCAAGTTGCACAAGTCCATTATGCCGAGATTGTCGCATCTATCAGTAGTAAATCGGCAGGACCAGGAACACGTGCCAATATTGATGAGTTTACAGAAACAACAGCGCAGGCGATTCAATCTGTTGGTGGCGCAGCAAAAGGTAAAGCGATGATTGTACTGAATCCAGCAGAACCGCCTTTGTTGATGAGAGATACCGTCTACGTGTTGTCAACACATGTGGATCAAGTCCAAGTAAAGCAATCTATAGAAAACATGGTTAATGCTGTAAACGCATATGTTCCAGGATATCGATTAAAACAAGATATTCAGTTTGAAGTGATCGCAGATGATGCACCTTTAACCATTCCAGGGGTTGGGCAATTTTCAGGGCTTAAAACCACCGTATTTTTAGAAGTTGAAGGCGCAGCACATTATTTACCAGCCTACGCAGGCAATTTGGACATCATGACTTCAGCAGCCTTGGCAACAGCTGAAAAAATCGTCCAAGCTTTGCAAAATCACGATTCTTCAATTGGAGCATCGATATGACAATAGCCAATAAGAAACTCTATATCTCTGATGTGACATTACGTGATGGTAGTCATGCTATACGTCATCAGTACTCCATCAAAAATGTACAAGATATTGCAAGAGCACTAGATCATGCCAAGGTTGATAGTATTGAGATTGCACATGGTGATGGCTTACAAGGTTCAAGTTTTAATTATGGTTTTGCTGCACATACAGATTTAGAGTGGATTGCTGCGGCTTCAGATGTGTTAACCCATTCTAAAATTGCCACTTTAATTTTACCTGGAATTGGCACCATTCATGATTTAAAAGAGGCTCATACAGCAGGTGCACGTGTGGTTCGTGTAGCGACGCATTGTACTGAAGCGGATATTTCCAAACAGCACATTGAATATGCACGTTCGCTCGGCATGGATACAGTTGGGTTTTTAATGATGAGCCACATGACTTCACCAGAAGCATTAGCGAAGCAAGGCAAGTTGATGGAGTCTTATGGCGCAGAATGTATCTATATTGTCGACTCAGGCGGTGCGATGACCATGCAAGATATTCGGGACCGATTCCGTGCCATGAAAGCCGTACTAAAACCTGAAACACAAACAGGTATTCATGCTCATCATAACCTAAGCCTTGGTGTCGCAAATTCAATTGCTGCCGTGGAAGAAGGTTGTGATCGAATTGATGCGAGCCTAACAGGTATGGGTGCAGGGGCAGGCAATGCACCAATGGAAGTCTTTGTTGCCGCTGCAAAACGTCTAGGCTGGAATCATGGTACGGATTTATTTGCTTTAATGAATGCCGCCGATGATTTGGTTCGACCATTACAAGATCGTCCTGTACGTGTAGATCGAGAAACTTTGGCACTCGGTTATGCAGGTGTCTATTCAAGCTTTTTACGTCATGCTGAAGCAGCAGCAAAACGATTTGGCCTTAATACAGTGGATATCTTGGTTGAACTTGGCAAGCGACGTATGGTGGGCGGTCAAGAGGACATGATTGTTGATGTCGCTTTAGATCTATTGAAACAGCAAAAGGCAGGATAACAGTATGACCCAATTTAAATTAAATGGCAAAGTGGTTTTAATCACAGGAGCAAACTCAGGGATTGGAGCAGTCACAGCAAGAGAGTTAGCATTACAAGGCTATCATGTGTTTTTGGCTTGTCGTGATCGGAAGAAGGCTGATCATGTGATACAGGCGATTTCTGCGGAAAGTCATGGTCAGGCACAAGTCGAGTCTCTTGAATTAGACTTGGCAAATTTAGATTCGGTACGATCTTGTACAAAGCAATTCTTAGACAGAAATTTACCTTTGCATCTACTGATTTGCAATGCAGGCTTAGCGGGGCAAAAAGGGATGACGACTTCAGGGTTTGAACTGACTTTTGGGGTGTGTCATATCGGACATTTTCTTTTAACAGATCTTCTAAAAGAAAAACTGATGGATTCCAAACCTGCACGTGTAGTAGTGGTTGCCAGTAAAGCACATCGACATGCAAAGGGAGTTGATTTTGATACTGTACTTCAGCCAACTCAGAGTTTCGGTGGGCTTAAAGAATATGCTGTAGCTAAACTTGCAAACGTACTTTTTGCAAAAGAGTTAGGTCGTAGGCTGTATGGTACAGGTGTTACGACGTATGCTGTACATCCTGGTGTCGTCTCTACCAATGTTTGGCGGAGTTTGCCAAAGCCTCTAGTGAAAGCATTATCTCTATGGATGATCAGTCCAGAACAAGGGGCAAGAACCACATTGTTCTGTGCCACAGCCCCTCATTTGAGTGCTGAAACAGGTATGTACTACGAAGACTGCAAAGTTAAAGCGTCATCGAGTGTAGCGCAAGATATTGCTTTGGCAGAACAGCTTTGGATGCAGAGTTCGAAATGGGTACAAATATAAAATAGGAATGAATGAACAATAAGAGAGAGTTTATGTTTAAATTTAGGTATTATTGTTCAAATATATTGAATTTGTACAAAAGGTTGGAATTGTGCGTTTATCATCATCACAAAAAAGAATTCATAAAGCAGCACTCAAACTTTTTGCTGAAAGAGGGTCAACGAATATCAGTGTGAGTGAACTGGCAGAAGCTTCAGGTGTAGCTCGAGGCACTATTTATAATAATCAACTTGATCCAGATACTTTATTTGAAGACATTGCATCTCAACTTGCAGTGGAAATGAATGCGCGGGTTATTAAAACATTAGACAATGAGCCCGACACTGCTGTTCGGATTGCTAAAGGTATACGTATGTATATTCGTCGAGCACATGAGGAGCCAGATTGGGGGCGATTTATTTGTCGATTTGCTTTTAGTTCAAAATCATTGATGGCACTCTGGACGGGTGATGATTCACCTTTACCAGATGTATTGTCAGGATTAGAAAGTAAGCGCTATACGTTTCGGGAAGATCAACTTATTTCAGTGATATCATTGATAGCGGGTTCGGTATTAACTTCGATTTTTTTAGTGCTTGATGGGCATAAGACATGGAGAGAAAGTGGCTCAGACGCCGCAGAATTAGTTCTTATTGCTTTAGGTCTACCACGTGATGTGGCTTATGAAATTTCACGATATGAATTACCTATATTGAAAGAGTTGTGATCTTAAGAGAGGAAAGGTGGTGACATGTGCTGAAAATAGGGTATGTATAGGATATCTATAAAAGATTACAGCAATCGGTGAAAGTTATTTTGAAAATAAAGTTGTATGTATTAAATACGCTATTTTCATGTTGAAGTACAATCTGTTTTTAAACAGGAAAATGGCTCTTATAAGTATACTAACACCTATAAGGGGGGAGTTGGAAGATAAAAAAACCACAAGCTGAAATTGATGAAATGAAAGGCATGAATCAAAAAACTCCTATTTTAGGTATTTGCTAAGGTCATCAATTACTTGCAGATACATTTGAAGGGAAGTAGAGAGCAGACAAGATGGAGTAGAAATCGACACAGTACTCATTACCCGAGGTTTAGCTTCACAAAATGATCCATTGTTTAAGCACTTACCTATTGCTTTCCCAGTTCATACAATGCATTGGCAATCCGTTTCAAAGTTGCCGCTAAATGCTTTTATTGGCTTCTTCTCAAATAAATAAACATCATGCCTTCAGGATTGAAGAAAGAATATGGGGTGTACAATTTCATCCCGAATTTTCTGAAGTAGAGATGAATCTTTATATTGATGAATATCAAAAAGTTATCCAGAAAGAAGGGAAAGATGTTTTATCTTTACTTAACAATATAACTTTTACTAGTAGTGCTAGAACTATTTTGAAAAGGTTTGGAGAGCTTTGTATAAGCTCTTCTACATCTTTTTTGCTAATCAATTCCGAAAACAAAGCTATAAATAACCAGATAAATGGCTATTAAAAATTTTTATTCAGATACATGTTTTTCTTATAAGTATGTCCAAGTAAATTTGCTTTACAGTGATTTATATAAAATAAGCCGTAAGCTATTTGCAGTAAGAGCTTTAGCTTTTTCTAAATTTTCATCTCGTAAAGCTACGTAAAGCAAAAATCAAGTTTTATTAGATAGTGGTTATCTTTGATTTGCCTGAAAACTATATAGAAAGATTTTGAGTAAGTTTTAAGGCCTTAAGTTTTCAAACTACATCAAACAAAAAAGATTTTCCTGCCAGAATATGACAGGAAAATAATATTAAAATTTCACTTTACTGTGCTGTATTTAACTTCTCATTTATCCATTTAAAAGCTTCCTGTACATCGTAGTTACCAGCATGGCCAGTAAGATACGGGAGTTTGAAGTTTGTATCTTTAACTTTAGGATCATTGGTAACCGCATAATACAAGATCATTTGCATTGCAAAAGACGTATCTCGATCAAGCATTCCATGACGGATATACCAGTATGGAGCCGTATCAGTTGTTGTGTTCAGATAAGCAATTGGATTAACCATTTTTAACTGGTCTTTTAACAGATTTGCAGTGCTTGAATTACTATTTAAATAACTTTCCCAGCTGAGCCTTGTATCATCTTGACCTGAACCATCAGCTGTTTTGCTGTTATGATCCCATGACCATTGCGTAAAATTGTTATATTCATTTTGGCTATCACCAAAAAGATTAGTTTCTCCACTAATTGCAGTGTTGCCATTAACGCCGACGGCATCAAATGCAACTACAGTTTTGAGTGCTTGATTCGCTGCCACATAATTTAGAAATTTTTGATAATCAATTTCGGTAACTTTACTGCCATCATGTTTGAGCCAATCATTAACGAGAGTTGCTTTGCTTGAGACAAAGTTCTCACCGAAATTAGGTACAGGTGTTCCTTTCGCAAGTTGGCGCTCAATTTCAGATTTAATTTGTTCCCTAATCTGATCTGGCATATTCTCAGCTGTCAACTGCTGTCCATTGGGGAGCTTTAAATTCAATGTTTGTAAATACATTGGAAATTTCTCAGCAATTTCTTTAGATGCGGTAAGTTGTGGTCCAGCAGAGTAACTAACACCATTTAAGGTGCCAGTATTACTATCATTGCGAGAAGCATTGTATTGCCATTCATAACCAAGATCAGCGTTCGCCAAATTGTTTATTGGACAATAAGCTACTACAGCAAAAACATTGTCTTTTACAGTACTTGTAAGAGATGTACCTGAACCATGAACACCTGCTGCACCAATTTCTGCTAAATAAGATAAGTAGTCAGGGCTATTTCCACTTGCAGCAACCGTTGATATGAGACCACCGCCTCCACTTGTACCTGTAATAATTATCTTTTCAGCAGAACCAGGTAGAAGGGTGTCGTTGAGACGTAAATAACGTATCGCAGCTTTAGCATCCACAATAACAGCTGGAGCTTTTCCTGCCCATGTACCCTCATAAGAACGAATACCTCGTCCTCGTGTGCCTACATCAACAACAATATAACCAGCTTTTAACGCTGCGCCATAGTTATCAGTATCATTGGTACTAACTAAATTTGCCCCTTCATTGATATTTGTTTTTACAGCGCTTGCCCACCATCCGCTATTGTTGAATTGAAGATACATTGCTGTTTTTTGATCATTCTCTTTCCCTTCAGGAATGGAAATAATTAAAGTTTGATAAGCATATGGATCTGAAATAGTAGTTGTTCCACCACCAAGCGTTGCTTGAGTAGAAGCCATTTTTACAGGTTTGGCTACATAAACGATTCGATATTGAGTCACCTTCATTGCTTGACCATCGACCGTTAAATTGACAGTGGTCACTTGAGATTTGGAAGCATCAAATTTTAAAGAACTATCTATACTACTTTCAGTAGTTTCTGTTGATGCTAAAGTACTGCTATTGCTTTCATTATTACAGGCTGTCAAACCCGAAGCACTAAAAGCCATAATTATTGAAAATACGATGTTGTTGTATTTAAATTTCACTATTAGAAACTCCTTTTTCACTTGAAAAGTTAAGTAGTAAATCTTCCTTTTGAACTTTATTGCAGAGTTCGAGATATTATTTATTCCTTTATTGGCTTTTTAATCCTAAGAAATTTGATTTGTTAAGCTCTAGGTTTTTAAAAGAATCTTCTAGAGCTTTTAGATAGTAGGTTGAAGGTATTTTTTTATAAAATTCATTCTATTGTGAAAGCTATGTTTTTTATTTATAGGTACACATAAAAAAGTGCCCTTAATTTTTATAGAATTAAGGGCAGCTAATATTTAGAAATTTAATTTAACGCTAAGTCCAGCAACCCAAGCATCATCTACTTCTTTAACACCGCCAGGTTGATATACATATTGAATATTCGGACGGAGCATAATGCTCGGAGACCATTGGTAACTATAATTTAGTTCCACATCTATCTCATCATTTTGTAAAGGCTTATAAGCTAGGTTTGAGTAATCTTCTGTAGTAAGCGAATTAATATTATTACTATAAATTCGAAGATCTTTAATTCGATCATTCACTGTATAACGAGCAAGTCCGAACCCAATAGAGTCATTAGGTCTATTGTCTAGTAAGCCTTTATACCAAAAGGCAACTTGTTGGCTGTCTTGAATACTATTCGTCGCTTTATCATTGAAAGTTAAATTAATAGTTCCATAAAGCCCTTGTGATGGATTGCTACCTTTTTGGGTTAATTGCTGTTGTGCATTAAACCAGAAGCTATGCTTGCTATTATGAATTGTACGATCAGTAGGACTTAGAGATATTTCTCCTTCATTATTGGTTTTTACATCAGTAGCATCAGCTGTTGAGTAAAATGCACCTAATTTATATTCTCCTGCTAAGTTATTAAAAAGATTAAGTTTAGGTTTCCAAGTTAATTCAATTGGAATAAGTGCTCCTTCAGTATCGTCCATAGAAAGATTAAAACCATGTTTCTCCAAGGCATTTTCTGGATTCACTTCGTAAACTCCAATGCCCATAGTCCATGTTGGAGAAAATTGATATTTTACATTCGCACCCCATACGCTAACTGGGGAGTTGTACCAAATACTGCCTACAGCTTTACCTATTTGTCCACCACAAAGAACTAAGTTCTGAAATTCACACTGGGAAGCATTAAAATCTTCAGACATACCCATTCGGCCAATTTTAAAAGTTAAAGTATTGTCAATAAAACCTTTCTTTAACCATGCCTGACTTAGACGCCATGATTGACCACGACCATAAATTTCTTGTACAGAGCTCAGTTGTGCTGCACGTGGATCCCCAATACGTTCACTTGCTAATGACTGACCATCTCTTTTTGTAATCATTAAACTTGCTTGGGTATTCTGCCAATTCAATATTTTTTCTAAATCAAAGTTTGCCCCAAGAGTTAATTGATAGGCATTTAATAATTCTTGATCATCGTTGTAGCCACCATCGAGATTAACTGCTGATTGATTCATTACTGAAAAGTTAAATTTATAACCCTTTTGTTCTAATTGTTGTCTGTTTCCATCCCAATCACCAAAAAGCCATTTTCTATCTGATGACCATGGGTCATTTGCTTGTGTTGTTCCATTAAATAGCGTCATTAATGCAACTAGTAAAAGTTTTTTTGGGTGTTGAGATATTAATAATTTATTCATTAAGCTGATCCTTTGCTTATTTAAGGCAACAAAAGGGATAGAGAGCAGTCGATATCCCTGTTTATTGCCAATGATCTTTTGTGTTTTAAGGAGAGGAATAAAAGAACCTGATTTTTCCTTAAGACAAGCTATTTACTTGTTTTAGGTCTTTTATATGTTTCTGTTTTTTAACAGTTAAGTACATAACAAAGATAACAATGCATCCAATTGCAAATAGAATCGCATCAATATTATATAGATGAAGAGGTTTAATACCGGCATCTAGTAAATAACCTGCACCTAATGGTGAAAGTATTCCTCCTAATCGACCCATTGTGATAGCAGAACCGACTCCTGTGGCACGAATTTCAGTGTCGTAAGTACTATTTGCAAGAGCATACATTCCAGCGACGCAACCGTTGTTAAATACACCAACCAGAACAGCAATCCACATTGAATATACATAGTTCCCTGAGTTAAGAACAAAGACTGTAATAAAAATTGCAGTCAATGCAAAGAAACTAGAAAGCACAAGATTGATTTGATAACGAACTGTCAGGAAGGCCATTAAAATGGCACCAAAAATACCGCCAAAGTTTAAAATAATCCCTAAACTTACCCCTTGTTCTGGAGTCATACCTGCCATAGTTAATAACTTTGGAGTCCAAGTTAAAATAAAGTATTGGCCCGCCATAACTGAAAAGAAGGCAATCCAGACAAAAATCGTGCGTGCTTTGAAATTACCTTTAAAAAGCGTTTTTATTGATACTTTTCCATGAGTAAGCTCTTTATACGCTGGAAAGCTATGAATTGCTTGAATATTAAATTTTGCCAATGTTTTATTTATACGTTCAATCGAGTTAGGTTGTCTTTTAATGAGTTGATATTCTACAGACTCAGGTAAAACAAAATAGACTAGAACTAAAACGGTAAGAGTGAAGATCCCACCACACATAAATACACTGCGCCAACCAACAGTCCCAATAAGTCGATAAGCAATCATACCGCCTACTACAGCACCAATAGCATAACCAGTAGATAGTAATGCTACCGACAAGTTTTTCCATTTAGTGGTTGAGAACTCATTAGCCATAACCGCACCATTTGTCAGCAAGCCGCCAATTCCAATGCCTGTAATGAATCTTAAAACTCCTAACTGATATGGGTTCATTACATGGCTACTGAATAGCATCGTTAAGCCAGACAGAAGAAGGCAAGATAAAATAATTGTACGGCGGCCAACTTTATCGGCTATAGGGGCAATGAAGAGGGAACCAAAGGCCATTCCCACTAGTCCTAAGCTAATCAGGATGCCCAATACTGAACCGGATAAAGCCCACTCTTTTGATACGGAAGCTGCGGTAAATGACATCACTTGTACATCATATCCATCTACGATATTGAGTAAGATGCACAAACCAACAAGTAGCCAGCGATAGCTATTCATTGGTCGAGTCTTTAATTCATTAAAAATATCCATATATTTTTTTCCATTCATTTTTCTTCATATGTTAGGGCAAAATCTCTCCATGACTCTATGCATGCCATCTTATAGATCATGAAGCTTATTGATTTAGTAAGAGTGAATTTAGTTAAAATTCTCTCTTACTGCATGTTTTAAAATAAAATCATGTTGCCCCAGGGACTTGACGAGTTTGCATAAACTCTTCGTATGTTTTGCCGCACATCAGGGCATAAACCTCTAGGTTGGTCTTTTTTACAACTCGTGCATATTTCTCTAATACAAAAAAGTTCACACCATGCTGAATCATTCCAATCCAGTCTTGATCTGTAACTAATTTCTGCTCATATTCAGTAAGATTGGCTTCCTGCATAAGTTGTGTTGGATTTTGATAAAAACGATCACGCCATTCAGCATTGATCATTTTCCAAAAAAATCTATTAATATTCAGTCTTTTGTTGCACACTCGAACATCAAAAATATACGTGCCTGATAATTTATCAATGCCTTCCAATTGAGGATTCATTTGCTAATCTCCTTTATTCAGGCCTATGCATTTTCATATAACACCGCTGTCATGGCGGTAGTTGTAGCAAGGTAATAATTTAAGTGCGTTTGTTTAATTGAGTCTCCCAATGCACCACGCATAGCTAGCCACATAATTTGCTCAACACTTTCTGCGCCGCCACGTTCAATAAAATCTTTATGCTTTAAATCGGTAAGCTTTTCAGGATCGTTTAGCAACAAATCTAAAAATTCATGATCCCATTCAGTATTGTTATATCCAACACGTTCACCATGTACTTGATGTGATAAGCCACCAGTGCCTACGACAACAACTTTAAGGTCTTCAGGATAGCTTTCAATAGCTCGTCTTATTGCTTGTCCTAAACGATAACAGCGTCGAGCAGTAGGTAATGGAAACTGCAAAACATTGATTTCAATTGGGACAATAACGCCTGGCCAGTCTGGTTCATGGGGCCAAAGTAGGGGTAAAGGAGACAAACATCCGTGGTCGAGTGGTTTGTCGTGAAAAATAGTTAGATCAAATTCATCATTGACTAGACTTTCAGCAATATGTGCTTGTAGCTCAATATTGCCACGAACTGGCGGTAAATTTCTTAGTCCCGCACCCTCATCCGCAATTGGAAATGCTTCACTGATGCCTAAAGCAAATGTTGGGTAGAAATCGAAGAAAAAAGAAGAGCAGTGGTCGTTATAGAACATAACCATAGCATCAGGTTTTTCCTTTTCTAACCATTGCGCAATCGGTTTATAACCATCGAACATTGGTTTCCATGATGGATCTTCTTGCTTACCCTTATCGTAAGCCACACCAATTGTTGGCACGTGGGAGGTTCCGATCCCACCAATAATTCTAGCCATGATATCTATTTCCCTTCACTACAATCCTTGATCTTTTGTATATCTATATTCACTTTAGATGAGTTTAAGATAGCAATAGATCAATACTTGATTACATTTTTATGTTTCTACTTAGGAAAAGATAATTCGTTTCACTATTATAGGTATGATTTTTATTTATACTTATATTTTCTCGAAATACTGGGCTTTATTTCCAATAAAAACATATCCATTTGATATAAATTTATATTTTGAAAACATCCATAATTTTGACTTCATAGTGTGTTCAACCATTTTATTAAAGAGATATTGACTTGATGGGGAGCTTCAACGGGGGACATATGCCCACTGCATTCATAAGTATGTAACTGTGCTAATGAATTAAGCTCACATATTTTTTGATGTTGCTCTAGCGTACTCCATTGATCTTGACGGCCAACACCAATATATAGAGGTACTTGTATTGAACTAAAAATGTTCTCTGCTTGAGGGCGATTTAGAAATGCATAAATCTGATTTTTAAAGCTATTAGCTGATTGTTTAAGGACCATCTTTTGCATTGGTTCAAATCGTTGAATATTATTAATATTCTTTTCATAAATCATTGTTTTTAGCCAATGTTCGATTAGATATGCCATACCATATTTATCTACTGCATTAACTAAATTTAAGCGCTTTTCAGTTTCACCAATTTTTTTCTCATGTATTCCGAAATCAAGTAAGGCAATTGCTGAGATGTTATGGCTTGATAGGCGATACAATTCAATTGCTACACGTGCTCCCATTGAATGCCCGACGATAATACTTCCTTCTTGAATATAAGGAAGCACATACTCGGCCATATCTATAATGGAATTAAAGTCAGGAAAAGAGAAAACATGAGGAATAAAAGAGCTAGGCAATGATTGTAGTTGAGCATTCCATATCGTCTCATCACATAAAAGGCCCGATAAGAAGTAGATATGTTTTTTTAAGTTCGTTTTCATCATACTCATTCATTATTGATATACGAATGAATCAGTTTGACTGGTTTAAATATTAAACAGATATGTATTTTTAGCCAAACCCTATGATTTAAATTTATAGAGATTAGGCCCGATAACCTAAATGAGTAAAAGGTAATTTATCTTTCAGACCCTTTCTTTACATATATTTTCTAAGCTTTGGATGAGTGCTTTTGTTACAGAAGATTGAATACTGTTTTTACGAAAAATAAGTCCAATTTGACGCGTAGTTTGTGGCAAATCAAAGGGTAATTTTTTTATGAAACCCTGATCTAATTCATATTTCATTTGTTGCTCTGATACGACTGCAATCATATTCGATTCTAAAAGTAATCCTCGACTAAGAGCTAAGTCACCTGTTTCAACTGTAGGTTCGGGAGGTATTAAATTTAGGCTTTTAAAGTTGTTTTCTAACAAAATACGGGCAGGGGAATTAGTACGCGGTAAAATCCATTGTTGATCCAATAAATCGGAGAGCTGGATTTTCTTACGTAGTAACGGATGCTTATTGCGTACAACCATAAACATATTTTCATCAAATAAAATCTGTGAATATAGATCTGAAGATTGTTCTTGGGGGCGTATAGCTCCCACAATAAAATCAATATCACCTGAACGTAGTTGTGCAACCAAGCTTTCATATGCACTTTCAAATGTTAAAAAGCGGATTCTAGGATATTGATTGGCTAGAGCAGCAATTGCTTTAGGTAAAAGAAATGTTCGAATAAGCGGTAAAGCTCCTATACGAACTGTACCTTGCATATTACCAATAAAATTAGCTATTTGATTAGGTAGATCATTTATTATGTTTAAACAACGTTTTATATTTTGCTGTAGAAGTTCGCATACTTCAGTTGCCCTAATACCATTAGGGGTTCGAATAAATAATTCTATATTTAATGACTCTTCTAATAATTTAATCGCAGAACTGACGGCGGGCTGAGTAATATTGAGTAAGGACGCAGTATTTTTCATTCCTTTAGTCAGATAAAGGGTAGAGAAGATTTCTAAACGGCGCGTATTGTATAAAAAAAATGGTTCATTAATGGGCTGTGATTGTTCACTATCAAGGTTTTTATATTTTTGAACAATAAGGGGAATCTGACGAAGTTCTTCAATTGCATTTTTGACTTGAATAAGAAGAGAACTTCCAATATCGGTTAGAATGACGCCGTTGTGGTGACGCTCAAATAGTTCAATTTGAAGTTGTTTTTCTAGATCACTGATTGCACGAGTAATAGCTGATTGGGTGCGAAATAAGTGTTCAGCCGCTTTAGATATATTTTGAAATTCGGCGACAACTAAAAAGAATTTTAGTTGCATCAAATTAATAGATAATTGTGTGTTCGATCCCATAAAAATCCTTTTCAAACTATAAATAAAACTCATATCACTACGGGATAAAGTCATTATCTTTTCCATTTTGTACATGTGAACATTTGTGTACAAAGGAGAAAACTTATGAATGACAATACTTCCAAGAAAGCAGGTTTAGTAATCAGTGCTCACTCAGCAGACTTTGTATGGCGTGCAGGTGGGGCAATTGCTTTACACCAAGAGCGTGGTTATGACATGCATATTGTCTGCCTATCTTACGGTGAGCGTGGTGAATCTGCGAAGTTATGGCGTCAAACAGGGATGACCGAAGACAAAGTAAAAGAAGTTCGTGAGCAAGAAGCTCGAGCAGCAGCTGAAGCTTTAGGAGCTAGCATCGAATTTCTTAATTTAGGAGATTATCCTTTACCGAGTACTAATGACATCATTTTTAGATTAGCCGATATCTATCGAGAATTACAACCAAGCTTTGTACTGAGCCATTCTTTACATGATCCTTATAATTATGATCATCCACGAGCGACACATTTAGCTCAAGAAGCTCGAATTATTGCGCAAGCTGAAGGACACAATCCTGGTCAACAAATTATTGGAGCACCTCCATTTTATTGTTTTGAACCTCATCAACCTGAACAATGTAATTGGAAACCAGATGTTCTACTAGATATTACAAGTGTTTGGGACAAAAAATACGCTGCAATTCAATGTATGCAAGGGCAAGAACATCTTTGGGAATATTACACTCGAGTAGCTTTACAGCGTGGTGTTCAAGCGAAACGTAATATTGGAATTACCAGCTCGAAGAATATTGTCTATGCCGAAGGCTATCAGAGCATCTTTCCGCGTGTGACGGAGGATCTTTCATGAGTCTTTTAGGAAGAAAAGGAGTAGTTGTTCGAAATATTAAGCGAGCAGATCCTGAAGATATTAAAAAACTAGCTACTTATGGCGTGGCTACAGTACATGAAGCTCAAGGGCGCAAGGGGTTATTAGCACCACGTATTCGTCCTATACAGCAAGGTGTTTCGATTGCTGGTTCGGCCGTGACATTATCGGTTGCGCCAGGTGATAACTGGATGTTTCATGTAGCAGTTGAGCAATGTCAGCCCGGAGATGTCGTTGTAGTTGCTCCAACATCGCCGTGTACGGACGGCTTTTTTGGAGATTTACTAGCTACTTCAATGAAAGCGCATGGCGTGATTGGTTTAGTTGGAGACATTGGTATTCGAGACAGTCATGTATTAAGAGAGATGGGCTTTCATGTCTGGTCGCGAGCAGTGTATTCACAAGGAACAGTAAAAGAAACTTTGGGTTCAGTAAATATACCTGTTGTTTGTGCTGACCAATTCGTAAACCCTGGTGATGTCATTGTGGCAGATGATGATGGTGTTGTCGTTGTACGTTACGATGAAGTGAGTAAAGTTCAAGAACTTAGTCAGAAACGTATGGATTTAGAAGAGTCTAAACGAATTCGTATGGCTCAAGGTGAACTTGGATTAGATATTTATAATATGCGTCCACGGCTTGAGGAAAAGGGATTAATTTACGTAGATAGTCTGGATGATTTGGAGGGGTAATATGCAAACTAAAATACCTTGCATGCTCATGAGAGGAGGAACCTCAAAAGGAGCATACTTTCTCGAATCTGATTTACCCCAAGATCCAATAAAACGCGATCAAGTACTATTGGCTGTAATGGGATCACCTGATCCTCGTCAAATTGATGGGTTGGGAGGAGGTGACTCATTAACTAGTAAAGTTGCGATTGTTAGTGTTTCAGAAAACTCTCAAGCTGATGTGAACTATTTATTTGCTCAGGTTAATGTTAATCAAGCAATTGTAGATTACGGACAAAATTGTGGAAACATTTTGTCTGGTGTTGCCATGTTTGCGTTAGAGCGAGGACTAGTTAAGGCTCAAGAGGGCACAACTTCTATACGGATTTTCATGCAAAATACTGAACAATTAGCAGAAGTATCTGTTTCGACCCCCAATGCTGAAATTGCTTATGACGGTTTTACTTCAATCGATGGTGTACCAAATACAGCTTCAGAAATAATTTTAAATTTCCAGAATATTGAAGGTTCCACCTGTGGAAGTTTACTTCCAACAGGTCAAGTCCAAGATATTATTAATAACATTCCTGTAACTTGTATTGATAATGGAATGCCTGTAGTGCTTATCCGCGCTTTGGATCTAGGTATTCAAGGAAACGAAAGCAAAGAGGAGCTTGGTGGCAACGAAGTATTAAAACAGCAATTAGAAGCTATTCGTTTAATTGCTGGTCCAAAAATGAATCTTGGTGATGTAAGCCAAAAAACTATTCCTAAGATGACAATTATTTCAAAACCAAGTGCAGGCGGAGCAATAAATACGAGAAGTTTTATACCTCATACCTGTCATTCGGCAATTGGTGTTTTTGGAGCTACAAGTGTTGCAACAGCATGCTTAATCAAGGGAACTGTTGCTAACGATATTGCTGTAACAACGGATGAGCTTCAGCAACGTCTAGATATTGAACATCCTTCGGGTCGCTTTACAGTATTGTTAGAGCGCAATTCACAATATCAATTTACTAAATGTGGTTTTATACGTACTGCTAGACCGATTATGGATGGATTAGTGATGATTCCATCAAGTGTTTGGCAAAAATATTAAAGTTACAGGCAAATAATAAAATCAGTAGTAATCAATGAAAATTAGGTTACTACTTGTCTATTGTCTCTTTTAAGAAGAAAGCTTACTTATGTTACGTTATTTATTTCTTAGTTTATTCTCAGTTATTTTTTTAAATACAGTAGTGACTGTAAATGCAAAAACCAACTCTTCTAAGAATAAGTTGAATCCTATTTCACAAGATGGTCCGACATTAGTACAAGCCTAATTAGTACCTAACTATAAAGATATCTCTTATAGAAATATCTCAGCTACTCAAAAAATAGATATATATCTGTCTAAAAATAAAAAGGAATCTATTCCTGTAGTCATTTATGCTCATTCAGGTGGTTTTATGTTTGGGGATAAAACTATGGCTAGCGCAAGCGTTGTCTAGGGAATTTTTGATAGTTTTTTTGCATGTGTTAGTGTTAATTATCGATTATCGCGTGAAACTATATTCCAAGCAGCCGTACAGGATTTCTTTACAGCCGTGGAATATATTAAAGAACAATAGAAATGAATATTTTTTAGATTCGAAGAATATTGTGTTTTATGGGGAATCATCAGGAGCAAATATTGTGGCTCTGAATGGTTTTGCTTATGACCAATATTTATTCCGTTCGAATCTTAAAAATCCTAATGCTAATATCAAAACTCTTGCGGTTATTGCTCTATATCCACCAGTTGATTTTAATAAAATTGACAAATTTTATAGTCAAAGGCGGGCTCAAATAGATCTAACAGATGTATCTGGCTTTTTAAAATATATGCGTAATATTATGGTTAAAAATGTTGTATGAGTCGGATGGATGTCTACTATTATTTGGATTGGAATAGTCAAAATAAGAATAATTCAGATGGCTTTGGGTAATAGAGAAATTGAGTTTAAGTTGTTTCATAGACTATAAATTCATATGTAATTGTACTGCACACTTATTTTTTGATCTTATTCTTAGTGTTCATAGTCATGATGTTTTTTTTATTGAGGTCATTTTGATCTGTATATTGATATAGTTGCTGCATTAGAAGACCACTCGTTGTTAAAACACATGCTTTCTAGATTGCGTACATTAGGATTTTTGGAACATCATAAAAGTATCTTGATGGTGATTTCTAAATGAGTGCTCGAACTGGTAAACCAGTTGTACAAAAAACAATAACTGAAAAAATGGATGTTAATAAGAGGTAAGCATAGGTCAACTAGTCATTATTTACATCCTCTTAGCTTTGACTGGTAGATATGAAAGGTTGTAACAGGACTTAATTATCTTGAGTAACTTATATGATTTTTACTCATTTGTTTGGTTGATAATAAAACGTTTGGCAATTTCTTTAGCCATATTTAAAGTTGACTCGTTTCTATCTTCTGCTGATTTAAGCGCCATTTCATTTACCTGACTGCTCTCTAAATGAGATGGAGTACCTGCTATAGGCTGCTCGCTAATTGAGCCTGCTTTTAAGACAGTTCTCTCGATTGAACTTAGTTTTTCATTTAAAACATTACGATAATAGGTAAGTTCATCATTCAAATTTTTTTCATCCTTTTTAGCTCTCTCTAACTGCTCTTGGAGAGAGATATTTTGTGAAATAAGTAAGTTTAAAATCTGTTTAAAATTAACTTCATTATCTTTATTTGTTTTTTTATCGAGTAACTCAATAATAGCTGGCATGGCATCATTTAAATCTATTTTTCCATTGATTATATTGATTTTATTATTTTTTTCTAAATAATAAATCTGTGTTCTGGAGAGCCCAGTTCGTTTGCTTAGCTGAAGTACAGTCAATTTTTCCATGTTTAAATCTGTTTAAAATTAGCACTTACGATGCGTGATTATACTCATAAAGCGATCCAACTTTTAGCTAAAAAATATAGAAAATGTGTTTTGAAAGGCAATTTTTATAATTATAGGTCTTGAAAAAGTATGCTATTTTTTATTTGTATATTTTGAGGGCCTTATATAACAGGGCTTTTGAGGGGGAATCTTACAATGAAAGTATCGGAGATAGAGGAGGCGCAACGTCTTCAAGAGTTCAGAACATTGTTAAGTTTTTACAGGACGCAAGTTAGACCTTCTAAAATGGAATCCGGATATGGGCAGGATGAGTTTACTACTCTGGTTGCTTATTTCAGAATTATGGACAGGTTTGAAAAATTAACCTTAAGACTAGTCTATAACGGAAAATTAGAATATGACGAAGAAAAGGAGTTGATCAGCTTATTAAAAGACATATATGAAGTCGGAGTGGGAATATTTGAGTCAAAAGGAGGTGGTATATTTGCTGGAAATCAGGATGGAACTGATCAGGTTATTCTACAATTAGTTGGTCAACTTAGTGGCTATTGTCAGGTGTTATTGAATCCAGATTTTACGCAGGCACTTTTTCAGCTCAGCAAGATCATAGTTAAAAATTCTGACTTTTTTTCCGTATATAGCGAAGACGTCAATCAGAATGTGCTTGAGAGAAGGGAAAAGGATCTTGTACAGCATAGTCTGGGTATTTTACAGTATTTTCATTTTGAGCATTGGCAAGCACGTGATCAACGTATAGAGAGATTGCGAACCATTTTTGACCAAATGTTGGGAACAAAAAACAGTGTTAAAGTACTATGTGTGAATTTATTCGTATCCATGTACCCTGGGGTAAGTTCCTTCCCATTCTTAAATCGGTCCTTTGAAAAATTCAGAAAAGAAATACGAGATTGCGAACATTATTTAGGAATGTTTTATAAACTTGAATATAGTATTGATGGGCAATTTTTTTACTTTTGTGTAGTCGTTTTTGAAAATTTAAAAAGTTTATCGATTGATGAATTACATAAAAACTTGGCTATTGTTTGGGACGAAATATGTACTGGGGGGCTTGAATCTTTAGATAATTCGGTAGACCTCCTCAATCTTAAGCTGTATCGTACCGGGACCTTACAAGCCGGAGTCATTTCTAGAAGCGGACCAAGTTATGCACAATTTGTGAGAACATCACTTGCTTATATTGCCAACATACCCTATCTCCTACAAATATTTTCTGGGCAAGTCTTCTGGGTTGAAAATGAGCCATATGATTTTGTCAAAAAGACTATAGAAATTCCTAAAAAAGCTGTTACTCCGAGAAAACCAAGAAAGTTGGAACATCATCAGAAAGACTCGTCTCTACTACAAGTATTAGATTTAAAAAATGTTCTAAAGCCTTTGCAAAAAGATATTAAGGATATTGGATTGTGTTATGAATACATTCCATATATTGACCAGCCATACAGCCAGAATGTCCGAGATTTTGCGCAGGCAATGATGCGAATGGAAATTGCGGTGACTTTAGCGCCTGTCTGGAAAAGAGATCCAGTGAGGATTGAGGGACGGGAAATCAACGAAAATGCTTGGGGTAGATTAATTCAGGACCACGCACAGGAACAAAAAAATATCGAAATTTTACTTGGGTATTCTGATTTTATTGGCCCACGAGTTCTATGTTTTATTGCCGCTTTTTTAATGGTTCAAAAGCAACAATTCAATGTCTATGCTTTTAACTTATATAAAAATGAATTGCATCAGAAGATACGGGAACTCATGACTTTACCTCTTAGAATGTTTCTGGAACAAATAAAAGGGTTGGTAGATAGGGATTTGATGCCCAATGGTGCCTTTACCAAATTAAGTACGCTGCTGACTAGCCAGCAGCCTGATATAGAATCATTACAAGACTGGATAAAGGTACAGGAGCGAGTCAAAAAAAGGTCATTTCTAGCGGTTGAAAGCTATGTTAAAAAAATTGAAAAAAAGCCAAACCTCCACCGTGATGTACAATTTACAATTACCGTTTTAACGTCTCAATCTTTAAAACCAATAGATACTCTTTTGAAAAACATCATTGATTATTTTAACCAAACTCATCAAGAACTCATGGGGTATATTGGATATTGGAGTTTTCAGCAGGTCGATGAGCAAAAGATTAAATACATCGCAACCATTACATTTTATCTGGATGAAAATTATATAGAATCAACGGGACCAGAAAGCTGGTTTGACGAGCTCATGCATCAGGTAGAATTGCGTCTGGATAAAAAGAAGGATGTTATGAAGATTGATGAAATCAAGGTTGAGCAAATTTCCTTTCAGGACGGAATTATTGATTTCGCTGAGTCTTTGGGAGCAGGACCATTTCAAAAGCTTAAAACGCATCATTCTCAACGTTATGCATCAAGTCATTTATTTGCCTTGGTTCATCGTAATTTATATTGGATGCATACAGCCGTACTTCAGAAACAAATGTTGATTCGCGGGCGAACTGGCTACAAAAAAAGAACCAGAAAAAAGACAAAAAAACAGGCGTAACTTCCGCTTGAGGCTTATCGATAAAAATTCACGGTATAGAAGGGTTTTTTATCGATAGGCTTCTCGTAAATACGATGAGATTTTTTAGCCGGTTTAGTGGGTAAAAGATATTATTAATATATATCTTTGTTTTTGTACTACTACAGACTTATATCTCTTCACTACGGCAATCACTATCTCTATTGCTACAGGCACTTCCATCTCTAGATCCACCAAGCTCATGATTCATATGATAGGTGCATTACCTTGAGAGAATCAATTGTCTCTCCTATCAAGTAGTGCCAAGGCTACTTGATAGTGTGTTTATTACAGCCAAATATAAAAAATAATTGAGCTGGCTTACCTATGAAGCTTAACTGAATAGGTAGACCAGCATGTTGAATGAAACAGAAATCCTCATGGCTATAGAACGCCTGATCATAGAGGTGAGTCAGGTATTAGAGAAAGGTGATCAAACGAAACGAAGTACTATACAAAAACTTCGGGCATATGCACGGCAAGGATGTGATTTGGTTCCTGCATTTAAACAAATGTTCACCCGTAATCTTCAACTGATGTTCCCAGTCAATCGATTTATTCGAGTCATTGAGGTCGTAGATCGTCTGAACCAGCAATATGGCTGGCCACACACTGAAATTCCATATACGGATGAATATATCCAAATTTGTAGAGCTTTGTATGTATCACAAGCAGCATGGTGTCGAGATCAGAATAATTTTTACAGACAAGAATATGACAATCGTTTCAAACTAGAACAATACCTTAGAAACATTATCCAAAAGCATCGTAAAACTTTATGGGTTCGAGAAGAACTTAAATACTATACAGAGTCTCTGGATGAGCTTTCTATTGCAGATGTTGAACGTCATTTGAAGACTTTACGGAAACGGATTTCAGATAAGGATACCTGCTTTAAAGATTTGGTTGGCTATGCATGGGCTTTAGAGCAGGGCGGTGAAACGGGAGCCTACCATATCCATTTACTCCTGATTTATAACGGCTCAATAAGAGAAGATGATTGGTGGCATGCGGACTTAGTCGGTGATTTATGGGAGAAAATTACGGGTGTTTTTGGGAAGGGGTTCAACAAGCATACTGCGAAGGAGAGAAAGTCTTACAAAGAAAAGGGTTTAGATGGATTGGGAATGGTGAAACGAAAAGATATAGCGAAAGTGAACAATGCGATTCGACTCGGTTTGTATCTCGCTGATCCGACTAAGTATGAACAACGGTTACGAGTAAAAGTGTTTGGGATGAAGACGTTTAGTCATGGCCAGTTTACACCGAGTTTGTACATGCTCCGTCAATCCAGAAAGATAGATGACGATATCAAATTACCATTTTGAAGTGTTGATGTATTCGTAGAGAAGAGAACTCAATGGCTCTCTTCTTTATTTGCTTGTTTAATTTTTTGGGTTTGTTTTTGTATGCCCTATTTATTTTTTATTGGGTTGGCCCATGGTATGTGCACAAACGCACGCATCATTTAAAAGGAAACCCCATGAATGCGTCTTTCACTCAAACTACCTTTGTGATGAATAAAATCATTAACATTCATCAGGTCATCGAATTTACAGGCTTAAGCCGTGCCACGATCTACAGTTTGTTAGACCCTAAATCAGAATACTATGACCCTACTTTCCCCAAACAGGTACGCCTCACCACAAAACGAGTCGGTTGGTCCGCCTTTGAAATTAATGAATGGATTGAGTTTAAACTGGCCCAACGTTAAAGGGCCAGAAGATGATTTTTGCAGTGGTTTAAAGATCAGCACAATAAAAAAATATTGATCAGTACTTCCTATGAAATTAAATACAGGAAGTCAAAACATGCACCCAATTACTCTAACTCGATATGAACATGAGGTTGCTCCGCGTTTGGAACAGGATATTCATAAACTCTATTTGAGTATCTGCTTTAAACGCGGTGGTGAGTATGATGCCCAGTTCTGGCGCTCTCATTTATTCGACTACTTTTTAGACTGGTCCCAGATTTGCCTGATGCCTACACTAGAATGTGGACACTGGATAAATTATTTCAGAATGTGCTTCCACGCGAGTCAAAGAGAGCTAAATCTGGTTGGTTTAAATCTCACTCTTAATCAGCAAGAAGCTGAGCAGTTAATCGATCTGATTTTAGTTAAATTACGAACAATATTTTCTGCCCCATCATTTCTGGAAATGATTGAAGATAAAAATGTAAAGCATGCCAAGAGAGTAGAGCATTACCAAAAGGCATATCAACAAGCAACTAAACATCATCATGAGTTAAACAAGGTTAATCTTTTTCTAGGGTACTTGCCGGGTTATACGTCTGTAACCTCTATTTTTAATGTGGCCAAAGATATACGTCAGTTTGAACTATTGTTGGGTCAATATGGCTATTTCCCCTTTGATTATCTCTTCCAGTATCAGCGCGTTGTTCAACTTGCTGAAAGCGGGGAGTACGGGATGCTATTCTCATTAACTCTTAATGGCTATATTTATCAGGAGAATTCTGCGCTATTGATGCAAATCGCCCGATTATGGAACTTTGTAACGAAGTACCGAGGGATGGTGGTGAACTTGAATGAAGCGATTACAGAGCAAAGCCATCCGTTTACTGAAATGTTTGCAGCATTTAATGATGTAAGTGATTTTGAGAGGCTCTTGCAACAGGACTTTTTTAATGTAGATGCAGACTCAATGAATGTCAGAATCTGGCCGCATGGTTTCAAACGATTCCATGGAAAAGGATCTCGTCAACCTTATTAGGCTTCATCTGGGAATAGGGCTGTTGATCAGCCCTAATCGCGGGCTTAACTACAAAGCTACTTTTTTAACTGCAAAGCAAGATTATGGGCGAATGCATGAGAAATTGACTCTGCTACAAAAAACTCTTGTGGTGGTGCAAAATCTAAAGTCTGTTTACGATAAAGCGTCTGTTTTCCTGTCTGTTTGTCTCTAAAAATAAACTCATCCTGTGCATGAGAATATTCTTGTCCATACAGGGGACCACCAAGACACTTTAACCGAAGCACTGAAACATCCTTAAATTTGCTTAATGGTTAGTTTAATAACTTAATCTATTAAAAAACAATAATAATCACTTGACGACTTAGTCGATAGATCATTGACACCTTAAATATTGCACATTATCCTTTGCTTGCTGGCCACATTGCCAGTATGGTTTTGACAGACCATTGTGTAAGACCGCATCAGATTATTCCTTCTGAGGAGTAATTTTATGTGTACCTCTCGTTCCCTCCCGTTGCGGTAGGACGGGAGAGGGACACCTATGGTGTGCTGGAGTCTTACCCAGTCTGTCAACCCTTTCTCGTTCTGCCACCATAATTCTAAATTAATGCTTTGGCAGAACTCCAAATATAAGGAGTTGGCTATGCATATTCTTTTTATACATCCCGATTAGTTTTAATCGAGTTCGATGAACTTCTGGTTTCTCAAACTTTAGTTTTTTTCGTCTAAAAATTTAACTTAATAAATATGTCATGTGAGATACATCGTGGCAGGGCTTCTTATTGCCTAAAAAAGCCTAAGCTCCATGACTATGTCACTGGATATAACGATGAAAAATAAAATTTTGATGGGTGTGGTGAGTGTCAGTGTTCTGATTCTAAATGGTTGTTCTTCCCAATTTGAAAAGGGCGTCAAGCAGGGCTGTTACAACATGGGTGGCAGTCGTAGTTACTGTTCATGTGTCTATGAGAAGGTTGAAGAACACTATGGTCGCAAGGTTATGCGCCAGATTGAGCGTATGAGCTATCTCCCAAATGACCTAGACCGTGTGATGTATCAGTCAGGTCAACAATGCGTGGACAAACTCTAACACCAGATATTTAAAGCCTTAAGTAAATCATTGAATCACTCATTTCCTGTTGCTGATGGGCAACGGGAAAGGGGTTATGCAACTCAATTTAGGAATATTGATCATGAAACATCCATTTTTTACCTTCTATTTTACGATTGTCATTGGTTACTGGCTGTATTGCATTTGGGAATATCCGGGTTATTACTCTGGTGCTTATTTACTTGGTCGTGCGCTGGTCTGGCCGGTTATCTTTATACGTTGGTTCTTCTAGGGGGGGGGAAGTATCATGTCGACACGTATAAATGACCTGCTCCAGAAGAGCCAATGGGTGCCCTTGTTGAGGAGCAGCGATAACATTTATTTTGCGCCAGTCATTCCTAATAAAAAGTTACAAGGTGCCATGAGTTATTTACCTCATGGTGTAAACCCCAATGATGTCTTGATACTGATTGATGATACGGTATTTGGCAGTGCCAAAGTTGGGATGTGTTTAACCGCAAAGGGCCTATTTTATAAAGCCAGTTTTGAAGATGAACAGGCTTATCTATTTGAACACATCCAGAAGGTAGAGGCTGATATTGGCATCATGACCAGTTCTGTTCTGATCAATGGTCATGATGAGCTGAGCTTTAGTCAACTCGATAAAGGTGTGGTTCGTGCTTTAGTGGCATTCCTAAATGAATGTTGTCAAGGCAAACAAGCAACCAAGCAAACGAATGTAAATATTGATCCTGAGATGCAGATCATGATTGATCTGTTTGCCTATTTCATTATCTTTAGTGTAGGGCAATGGAATATCCGATCGAAAGAAGCTGTATCCGATCATTTTACTAAATTGAATGATAAGGCAGTGCATCAGTATGTCAAAAAGCTACTGAATGAACAGACGCGATTTGATTATGAAGACTTATTGCATCGTCTGGCAGACCTGAAAGATAAGCTGGCCTATAACTTCCGTAGAGAGATGATTGAGCAACTGGTCTATGCCATGGCATTAGGACAAGTTGAGCAGAATCAAGCTGATCTGTTCATGACTCATTTATGCCGTGTAACCAATGTCTCTAGGGCTGTCTTTCCAGACCTCGTCAAAATCATTTATCAATGTATGGTAGGGGAAATGAACCAGAAAAAAGCTTCTGATCTGACCGAGCAACAACGACAGGCCTGCAAACTTCTTGAGATTCAGCCCAAAGTTCTTACCGAGCAAACCCTTCAAGCTGCCTACCGAAAAAAGATGGCAGATTTCCACCCAGATAAATACCAGACCTTACCCGAGTCAGTACAGCAGCTGATTGAACAACAGGCACAGCAGATCAATCAGGCCAGAGCTGTATTAAAAGCCTATCTGGGAGTGTAGCCGATGAAGATTAATATCAAACGGCTCAAACGGCGCTGGAAATGGTATGCCGCTTATATCGTGATTTTTATCCTGTCCTTTGCTTTGTTCTATGCCTACGACCATGCTCAGGATGAACAAACCGAGCAGATGTTGAAAGACATTAAAAGTCATTCAGTCACTGTTGATGATAGCGCCCTAACCACTATGCATAGTGAACAGGAAGTGCCTGCTTTGAATCAAGCTGACCTTAATCAGGAAAACCATAAATAAAAAAAATTCAATTACACATTACCCCTGTGAAGAAGGTACTGATCATGATGGAAATCTCCCGATCAGTCTTACCAATCACGTGAATAAATTCAGAGGACTTACCATGATGAAAAAACAATTACTTTGCTGCTGTATTGCCAGTGTTTTATTTTTAGGTGGCTGTTCAAAAAAAGAGGAGCCTCAAACGGCGCAGGATGAATATAGTGATGTCTCCGGTTCAGTTGAGAGCGAGGCTGAAACCGAAACTGGCGTACTTTCACCAGTCATTCTCTCTAAAACAGCAGTTCAACCTCTACCGTTAATCGATGGTGATATTCTGGGTAACTTCCCGGATGATGATTACCGATATGCGAGTCCAGCCAGATTTCCACTCAACATTGTTGAAAGACGGGATGATCAGGATACTCATTCATTTGACCAGATTGCTGCGATATTAAAACAAAACCTGAAATTACGTGACGATCAGATTTTAGTGATGGGACGTGAAAGCGGACCTATGGAAGGGTTGGATCAGGTACTGTTTGATTTAACCAATGATCAGCTCTACCAGTTTGCCAATAATCTGGCGATCAATTATGTCCGTATGTTAAAAACACCGATCATTAAACCCAAAGGTGAATTTGAAACCACGGAACAATACCAGTTACGTGTAGAGCAGACAAAGACAGAGTTAGAAGCTTATCAGGTTGATTATGATGTTAACCTATTGCAGAACGCATTGAATAAAGCCATGCGTCGGCTTTATATCAAACAGGGATTTGCAAATCCTGATTATCAGTACGATGCCGATAAAGGGATTCTGACTTTAAAACTTGAAGAGAGTGCCTCATCCCGAAGACTGGAAACCTTATTAACCTTACCTATGGCAGCAGCAGATGCACAGGAACTGGTCAAAGGTTCAGGCTGGGCCCGAGCTTATATCATGGACTTTAAACAAAACCACTTAAAAGTATCAGGGGTGTTGTTCTTTAAGTTCCGTTCTCATATCACCCAACAGCAACGGGTAGGTGGTGAATCGCTCATCTATACCCAAGTGTATAAACCACTTAAGTTTGAACAGAAATCAAGTGATACATGGGTAGAGCCGAACATTGATTTTGCAACATTACCATTTCAGGATGTATTGAACTCACCAGCGAACCAGTTTGAATTTGGCTTAAAGCATTATCTTTCAGCAGAGACTCATACCAAACAGTGGGAAGCAAAGCGTCAACAGGCTGAATAGTAGCTATTTCACTTGATTTAAAACTTACCCATAGCAGAGGACTTGCCGATCAGGCTGGTCCTTTTTTTATGCCGTTTATTTAAGGAGGAACTACATGCATCAGTGTCCTTACTGTCATTCATTACACATCACCTTACTGCGCCAGACTGAGCCATCTTCGGGCGTATTTACAAAACTTTCATCATTCTCGCCGATGTCTCTGGCAGCCGCTTGTATGCAGTTATCAAAACGTAGTCCCGTTCATCCTTTGGTGGGGGGGGGTGTGGGCTTGGTTATCGGTGGCATGTTTCTGCTCTACGTTCAGCACCAAGACAATATGGTGACGCTGTTTTACCAGTGTGAGCAATGTCTGGAACATTTTGAAATCCAGCAATCAGGCTTCGCTTAGTTCTCATCATTTACAACATTCAAATTATTGAAATCACTTAATAGGAAAAACAATCATGGCACATCAAATAGAAACAATGGCATTCGTTGGTCAAACCCCTTGGCATGGTCTGGGTAATCAACTCACTCAAAATCAACCAATAGAAGTGTGGGCACAACAAGCAGGTATGGACTGGCGAATAGAGTCATCTAATGTCAGTTATATGGCAAAGAATGAACGTGGGCAAAATATCCTGATGCCTTATGAAGATCAGCGAGTGCTTTATCGTTCAGATACTCATGAACCGCTCTCGGTTGTGAGTCAGCGTTATCAGGAAGTTCAGCCGATGGAGATTCTAGAGTTTTACCGAGACCTGACAGAGCAATCAGGTTTTGAACTGGAAACAGCGGGTGTCCTCAAAGGTGGACGTAAGTTCTGGGCATTGGCGAGAACAGGGCAATCGGCAGCATTAAAAAGCAAAGATGTCAGTAACGGCTACATTTTGTTGGCAACAGCATGTGATGGTACGTTAGCAACCACGGCGCAATTCACTAGTGTTCGAGTGGTATGTAATAACACTTTAAGTATTGCGATAAGAGGACAAAACAGTGGAGAAGGTGTAGTGAAAGTACCCCATAGCACCAAGTTCGATGCAGAGAAGATCAAGCAACAGTTGGGTATTTCTATTAAAAACTGGGATGAGCATATGTATGAAATGAAGCAATTGAGTCAAAGGAAAGTGACCCATCAAGAAGCGGAAGCTTATTTCGATGCAGTGTTTAATAACACGACGATGAGTACTATAGATCAGGAAGAAAGTATTATTCAGTATTACCTTAAAGCAGCATCCATGGACAAAAAATCAAACTCCAAATCTGAACCAAATGGTCGAGCCATGTCGAAGGCTATGGAAATGTTTAATGGACAGGGACGGGGAGCAGAGTTAAGTTCAGCGAAAGACACAGCTTATGGTTTACTTTGTAGTATTACCGAGTTTGTTGATCATGAGCGCCGTGCGATGAGCCGGGATCATCGATTAAATTCAGCATGGTTTGGGATGGGAGCGACAATTAAGCAGAGAGGATTGGAGCAAGCTCTTACAATGGTTGGGTAGAGTGGCTAAATTAGCCTAAGTAATAGCCGTATAGTATAGAGCCTGTTTTTTAAGCAGGCTCTATATTTTTTAACTTTAATTTATTATATTTGCTCTAAATACTTCTAAGCCTTATCTATGGTTAAGAGAAAATAAGTATGGATAATTATAATAACGATATTAAGAAGAATGCTCCGTATCGAGCCTTTAAAGATAAAGATATAGTCCTCAAAATAGTTCCAAGATTCAAGCCAAATGATCACGTCTTACAATTAAATAATTGAGCTCATTTTTCTACAGTACTTAATGTTTGGAGAAGTCCGATAAATTGTAACGCCAGTTTAGATTCTGGCTGTTTGTCATCTCCATTTGCAGTAAAGACAACACAAACATCTTTTCCTTGAAGAGTTTGGCCTATAAAAGAAAAATTGAGAACTCCATTTTCTGACCCACCTTTAAAACCAATTTTTTTCCAATTTAAGTTTTTAAAAAGAGGATTATGAATATTATTCAAAGCAGGAGCATCTTTAATACTTTCGAGAGTGGCGCAGATTTCATTAGTTGTCATATACCATTCAGCTTGTTGCCATGTTGCTGTTTTAGTAATGTCATCAATATCGGGTAATGGCAATTTGTCTAGTCCTAAAAGGATCTCATTTTTCCCTTTTTGATTACTAGTACTATATTTAGCCCTAAGCTCATCATTATTAGAAGAGATCAATTGGAAAAATTCTCTAGTAGTCAAAAGAGGAGAATTTCTAGGAGAAAAAATTTCAATATTAGATTTTTTAAGTAAATGTATAAGGTTATCAGTAGCTGTATTGTCACTTGATTGAATCATTAATTGAGCAAGTATTTCTAGATTTATAGGAGTTTTAGCTGGAAGCATTTGCAAAACCCCTGATGGCAATGAGCGACTATTTTCTTCAAGTAAAATAACATCATCACGTTTAATTTTTCCTGCCTTAATAGCTTCTTCATAAGCTTTGAGAACTAACAATTTAAAAGTGGACCCGACAGCCATAGGAGTTTTATTGTTATCAGCAAAAATTGGTTTTTTATCTATAGTGATTAAAAGAGACTTGCTACCGATGGCAGAGTCTTGTAAATTTTTAATTGCTTCATCTAATTTAACATTAATGAATTTTGGTGAACCGAACCAAAGTGTACTTATTTGATTGTTATCATCAAAGCCAATCGTAACAGGTACTTGAGCTTTTTCAAAATAAGCAAAGCCTTTACCATCTACTACATCTACCGATTTTAATACACCAAATGATAACTTTAGTTCAGCAATAATTTTTTTTAGTTGCGGTGCGGGAACTTGTTCTAAAAAAATAGGACTGAATAAAGATATGTTTAAAGGTTCTTCATTAAAAATTAGTAAAATTTTATTTGATGCTAAATTATTTGTTGATTGTGTTGCTGCTAAAGAGTTAGTGGCAACAATAGGGGAAACAGACATGACCATAACTCCTATAGCAAGAAATAATGCTCTAGTAGTATACATTTTTTTTAATATCTTTCTCTTCATTTCTAGTCTTCCCAATAAAAAGTTAAGTTTATCGTAACTTTACAATAAGAACAAAGTATCAAACAGGCTCTTAGAATATACTTCACAACAGTAAATCAAATTTACTTAATTTCAAATAACTAATAAATATCCTTAGTATCAAGCATACCGATAGAAGTAAGGAGCTTGTAGCGAGTTATTATAAAATTATTTAATGAATAGTTGTAATTCTCATTGGCCTCAATGAAAACATTTTGTGAATTTAATAGTTCAATAATATTCCCAACACCATTTTTATATCGACCGGATGTAATTTCTACGTTTGCAAACGCATTGGTTTTTAAGTTTTCAAGTATTTGTAAATTTTTTTCCTCATTTTTTAATTCATAATAATAATTAATAATCTCTAAAGATAAATCTTTTTCAGTAAGTTTTTTTTCATTGAATGTTTTTTCCAGTTGGTTTTCTGCTTCAATTTTTCTATAGTGATTCTTAAATCCATTAAATAATGGGGCAGAGATTTTTATACCAAAATCAATTGTATTATCAACACTTTCGAAAGGAACAGCTCCTAAACGATTGTTATTTAAAAAGTCAGAGGTAATATATACTTTTGGGTAGTTTTCTGACTTAATTACTTGTATGTTATGTTTGGCTGAGTCTATTTTATAATCTAAACTTATTAAATCTGGATGTTTTTCTTTTGCTATATTTATTAATTCATTAATTGGTTTTATTTCTAAGTATTTATTAATTTCAATTGGTTTGAGAGAAAATTCTTTTTCGATAGGAAATCCCATTAGAAAGCCAAGAGATCTCATATTTATTTCGATTTGACTCTGAGTTTCATTTCTTTTTGAAATTATTTTTAAAACATTATTATAAGAACTCAGAACATCAGATTTATTATTTGTACCAACATCATATCTAGTTTGCGAAATTAATAAATTTTTTTTTGCGATACTTTCACTTTGAATTATAGATTTTAAATTTTCATTTAATAATAAAATTTTGTAGTATCTTTCAATAACATCCATTGAAACTTTTTGAATGCTAGAGTTGTATTGAGCAAGGGAAATATTTAAAAGATCTGTTAATAATTTATTCTTGGAGTTTTTATATCCAAAATCGTAAACTAATAGGTTAGCTTGTAAGGATACTCCATATCTCTCTGAATCAGTTTTATAACTTAATTGAGGAGCATCCTTAACTTTATAGTTCGATTTCCCTATATTGTAATTACTTGACAAGTTTAATTGAGGATAATAATTAGATTTTTCAATATCTATTTGTAAAACCTTGTTTTTAACCTCAGTCCATTGAATCTTTAAGTAAGGGTCATTGCATAAAACATTCTCAATTGCCTGAGATAAGGCTATATCAATTTCTTCTTTAGATTGACAAAAAGTACTACTTTTCATGTCTTGAAAAATTTGAGGGATTGTCTCACCATGTGAAAATGATGAAGAAACTACAAAAAGAGAAATATAAAAATAACGCATCATTTATTTGAAATATCCTTAACTAAGATGTCACTGATAATTTCTCCGTTTGATAAAGTAATAACTCTATCATTGGAATATATAGTTTCTGGACGATGAGCTATTATAATTTTAGTAATATTTAGTGATTGAATATTATTATTAACTTCTGCCTCTTTAAAAATATCTAAATGACTTGTTGCTTCATCAAGAAACAAAATTTTTGGCTTTTTATAAAGTGCTCTTGCCAAAAGTATACGTTGCTTTTGACCCCCTGATAAAACACTTCCTAGTTCACCGATCAAAGTTTGATAGCCCATTGGCATACGTTTAATATCTTCATCTATAGCTGCAATTTTTGCACATTCTTCAATTAAATTTTGATTAGGATTGGAATCAAAAAAACTAATATTTTCAATAATTGATCCAGCAAATAAAATATCATCTTGAAGGACAACGCCTATTATTTCTCGAATAGGGGCGAGGCCTACAAGATCGCTTTGTTTATCAAATATTGATATATATCCAGAGTTTTTATTTAAGATACCTATTATTAAATGCATTAAAGTTGTTTTTCCACAACCAGATGCACCTGTCAACGCAACCGATTGACCTTCAGGAACTTCAAGATTTAAATTTTTAATAATATAGGGTTCGAAATCTGAATACTTAAAACTAAGATCATTAATACTTATAGCAATATTATTTTCTACAGAAGAAGAGTAGTCTTGTAAGTATAATTTTTCTGGTTCAGAAAAGACTATATCAGCTAATCGATCAACTTCAACTCTTAATGTTTTAATTTCAATATATTTTTCAATCAAGGAAGAAAATCGAGTGATAAATTGATTTTTATAAGCAATAAATGCCATAAAAATACCGACAGTAAAAATACTGTCTATAACTAAAGAGGCTCCAAGCCAAATAATTATAATATTCTCAAGCCCAAAAATAATACCATTACAAAATCTAAAGAAAATATGAAATTTTTGTGTTTGAAGGTTAGCATTAATTTGATTTACTAGTAAATTAAGCCATGAAGTTTTTCTGGACTCTTGATTTTGAAAAAGCTTAATAGGTTTTGTTCCACGTACAGTTTCCATGAAATGACTATTTTGCTTTGCAGCATGGATAACTTCAGATGCTAAGGCATTCTTCAAAGGTAAATACGATAAAAAACGTAATAAAGAGTATACTAAAATAGCAACTAAGGATACAAAAGTTAATAAAGGACTATATAGAAACATTAAAATTAATGTTAATGTTGCCATTAAGCCATCAAGGATTGCTTCAAAAAAAGTCGAAGTCAATGTTCTTTGAATATTATCAATAGAATTAAATCTTGAAACTGCATCTCCTAAACTTCTTTTCTCAAAATATGAAACGGGGAGATTGATCAGATGATTAAAAATATTAACACGCCATTGAATATTTATGTGTGTACTCATATGCAGCATAAACCATGCTCTGACTACTATTATTAATTGTTGTAGTATCAAAAGTAGAGAAAAGCCAATAATCAACGTAATTAAAAGACTTCTATCATCTGATAAGATTACATAATCGATTACCCATTGAAGTAAAAGGGGTGAAAGTAGTGTAAGCAGCTCTAAAGTAAGTGCTAAAAATATAATTTGAGAAAGTGACTTCCAAAGACCTTGAATATTACCAACTATGTCTTTAAGTTTTAATTTGCTTAAAAATTTATCTTTCTTAAAATCAGCATTTGGCCAAATTTCTAAAGCAATACCTGTAAAACTACGGGAAAAATCATCTAAAGAAATTATTCTTCTTCCAAATGCAGGATCTATAACAATAACTGTGCTATGTTGAACTTTTTCAAGAACGATAAAATGATTAAAATTCCAGTGAATTATGCAGGGAAGTTTTAATTGAGTTAATTTATGGAGTTCTAATCGTATTGGACGCGTTGTTAAGTTAAGATTATTTGAAATATGAATTAATTGATTCAGCGTACTTCCTTTTTGAGATATATTAAATTTTCTTCTTAAGGAGACCAAATCTGTGGTGTAACCATGATAAGCTGCAATAATTGTAATGCAAGCTAAACCGCATTCTGACGATTCAGTTTGTAAAATAATCGGTAAGCTTTTCCTAAAATTTAAACTTATGTAGTCGGTAATTTTCATAGTTTATATATTTTTCTCATAGATACTTAACAGTGGTAAGAATATCCACTCATATATATTACGAGTTTCTAAAAATATATCAGCGTCTAGTGTCATACCAACTTTCAACGGCGTTTTTGTCGCATAGGTACTCATACTTTGATTTTGTATTTCAACTTTTACAATGTAAACATTTGCTGTTTTTAATTTTTCTAAATTTATTTGATTGGAATTAGGTAATTCATTGATATTCATTGTACTTTTTGAGATAGAGGAAACTCTGCCTATTGCTTGACCAAATTTTTGATAAGGAAATGCGTCATATCTTAATTTAACGATCTGGTTGGTTTTAATAAAACCAATGTTTTGAGGAGGAACATATAAAATAGCTTCTAAAATAGAGTCTTTGGGAATAATAGCAGCTACTGGTTTATTAGTTGTTACTTGTTGCCCAACTTCAGTTGTTACAGAAGTAATTGCTCCATCAGCTGTAGCTTTAATAGTAAATTCTCTTTGTGATTGATTATCAATAATTTCCTGTTCAATGTTAGTCAGTTGTTTGTCAATATTTATTAAATTATTTTCATAATTAAGATGTATGGTCCTTAGAGTAGAAATTTTGTTGTTTAACTCCATATTCTTTGAAATTAATTCACTTTCAAAATTTTTTAAGTTTTGCTGCATTTGTAAAAAGATATCTTTTTTACTCTGAAATTCTTCTTTCGAGATATAATCCTTTTTAAATAAATTTTGATATCTTTCGTAGTTTTCTTTAGCTAAATAAACTCTATCTCTTTGTTCTTTTATATTGTTTTCTATTTTAAGTAATTGATTTTTAATAGACGAGATATCATTTTTAGTTAGTAAAATATCATTTTCCAGATTACTATTAAGTTTATTCTTTTCTTCGTTATTTAATAGTTTTCTTAATTCAATTTGCTTCAGTAGTGAATGATTCTTATCTTCATTTGAATAAAAGTTAAGAGTTGAAACAGTAAATAATTGGTCACCTTTGTTTACAGCCACATCTTCAACAATAAATTTTTTTTCGACATTCCCATTATTTTTTGGGTAAATGTAAATAAGGCCTTCCTTGGGTAATAATTGTCCATGCACAGTTGCTCTTTGAGTAAATTTTCCAAAAATAACAAAACATACGATAGCAATACTAATAGAGCTAAACGCTATAGTTAATGTCTTAAAAGATGCAGGGCGAGAAAGAATAACTTTACCTAACCATTGCGATTCTTGTGCTTTGATAGCTTCTTTTCTAAAAGAAATTTTGCGGTTGCTCATTTCTATAATAGGGATTAGATGATTCAAGTATTTGGAGAATATAATACTATAATTTTCATTATAATGACTATTTATGTAGATAAATTTAAAAATAAATGTAAGATATATATGTAATGTTAGTTCTTTTTGGATTTAGGATGATAGATTCTAGCGTCATGAAGCTTGAAAGCTCATACTCTAATTTTATTTGGTCTTTAGATGAAGATGATAAAAAAAAGTATTATTTAACAAAGCGTTTTTTAGAAATTTACACTGGAAATGACCAGCTGAGAAATATCATTAATATGGGAGTACCTTTAGAAACTCTTGATAATAATTTTAAAGATACAAATCTAACTTTATCAGACTTTTTACCTATATTTGATACCTCAATAGTACCTACTGATTTAGAAAAGACAGAGATAGAAAAAAAGTGGCCATATGCTAATATTTGGTGGCGATATGTTGATACAGTACAAGACTTTAGAAAAAAAATACTTGAAACAGGATCAACTAATGGTTTGAACAATCTCTTTGATGTCTGGCGTCAACGTCAAATAAATAGAACTGCTTTTGAATTAGGTCCCAAAGGTTCTGGAATAATTCATGCACCAATTGCCTTTGAATTATCTGATGGTTGTTCAGTCGGTTGTTGGTTTTGTGGTATTTCGGCTGAAAAATTTAAGGGGCATTATTCATTAAAAGAAGATAATGGCAAAGAATGGAAGGAAATACTTCATGCAACTAAAAAAATATTAGGTAGTGGGATGAGGTCTGGTTTTTGTTATTGGGGAACAGATCCTTTAGATAATCCTGAATATTTAGATATTTTAAAAATATATGATGAAATTGTTGGTGTAGTTCCACAAACTACTACTGCAATTCCTTTAAAAAATATTGAATTAACTAAGAGTGTGCTTGAATTTTGGAAAGTTAAAAAAAATTATCCAATAAGATTTTCAATATTGACAAAAGCTATTTTGCAGAAAGTTCATGACCAATTTACTGCTGAAGAATTATTCGGTGTGGAAATGGTTTTACAGAATACTGGAGCAATGCATGAAACAAAAACAGGAGCTGGACGGGCATATTCTGCTGAAAAGGAAAAAACATTTTTTAAAAGTACAAAATCCAAGAAATCGAAAAAAGTAATGTCAGATGCGACTATTGCATGTGTTTCAGGCTTTTTAATTAATATAGTAACAAAAAAGATTCGTTTAATAACACCGACCTTACCATCAGAGGAATGGAAAGATGGTTTTAAAGTTATTTCAGAAAATACCTATTCGGACCCAGAGAATCTACATGAAATAATGATTGAAATGATAAATACGCATATGTATTCTAAAATTAATCATTTAGGAAAAATAAAATTAAATAATACAATTAGAATTACAGAAGATGAAAATGTTTATTTTGAAAGTCCAAATGTAAAAATGCAATTTTCTTATTCAAAAAAAATTTTAGATTTAATTTTATCCGGTAAATATTCAGCTTTAGATCTAGTATGTAATTTGACTGAAGATGGAACAAATCCTTTAGAGACTTTTCATTTAATAGATTTCTTATGGATGAATGGTTTTATTGAAACAGAATGATAAATCTAATTTGGAGAATTTATGAGTATTAATAATTCTGAATCTGAAAAAACTTTAGCTCTTTATGATATTAAAGAACTGAAAAAAGTTTTAGAAGATGATTTTAGCCTAAATGCTATTTTGAATATGAGTAATCATAATTTTGGTACTAATTTTTCTAATGAAGAATTAATAAAGTATATTACGGCCGAGCTAAATAAAGCAATTACTGCGCAAAAATATGCAGTTAAAGGAAATGACGATTCATGGGTTGAGATTTCATTAGATGATCCAATTTTACAAGGGGTATCTGGTGGAGATGATGATTCTAACCTGATTAATATTAATACCACTACTAACGTAAACCAATCAGTTACTTTGAATATGATGGTTTTTGCTGTTTTAATCATTATCATGGTAGTGGCATTAGCACAAAATGATGGTGGATTTTGTTGTTTCCCTAGAAAAACTTCTGTAAGAAAAGTTGATGGGACTAAGACTTCGATTAAAGATATTAAAATTGGAGATAAATTAGCCGCTTTTGGTGGAGGACAAAATACAGTTATTGAAAAAATTATTTGTCATGTTAACCCTGGTGATAAAATTTATCAAATAAATGACCAGATAGAATGTACCTGGGAACAACTATTTTTAAGTGTTGAGGGGATCTGGTTAGCAGTAAATTTAGACGGGTACAAGTTATATCGTGAGTTAAAAAGAATATCAAACCCTGATTTTGGTCTTTCTGATGAAGATATTAAACAAATATCTGTGGGAGATCAGATATATTATATGGATGAATTAAAATATATTGAGAAATTTGATTATAGGATAGTAGATCAAAAAGAAACATTATATTCATTTGTAGTTGATGGTAATAAAACCTTTTATGCGAATGACTACTTAGTTGAAAGTCAGGTAAATAAAATACCTACTAATGTATAAGAGGAGCTTGTAGTAATGAAACCTATAGTTATAGAGCTCTTGGATATAGATGGTAGCAAAAAAAATCTTATTTACGATGTTCAGAGAAATTTACTTCTATGGGAGAGTGATAATTCTGAGGTTTCATTAAGTAGAGTTGGCCGGAAATATAAAATTCCTGACGAACCGTGGGAGCATTATACACAAAAAAAAATTAGCCCAATTTTACCAGGTTTGAAAAAGGGCCCCTTTAGATTAGTTAAAATTCAACTAGGTTTAAGTTGTAATTTTAAATGTGACTATTGTGCTCAATCTCCAAAAGAAAACTCTTTAGAGGTAAGGAGAGGGGCAAATAGAGAAGAAAGGGAAAATTTTGTAAATAATCTTTTAAATTATTTACAAGTCGATGAGCATGTCATATTTGAACTTTGGGGAGGAGAGCCTTTTCTTTATTGGGAAACTTTTAAAGAAATTTCTGAGAGTCTTTTAATAAGTTTTCCTTTTTGTAAAGTTAGAACTACTACTAATGGCTCTCTCATAAATCAGGAAATTTTTGATTGGATATTAAGAAGTGAAAGAGTTGAAATTATACTAAGTCATGATGGGCCTGGAACGCATCGTGATCAAGATGTTTTAGATAATCACTATATAAGAAAATTATATACTGAGTTATTTAAGCTTAATAGACATTTAAAATTTAATTGTGTATTAACTATTGATAATTTATCAGTAGAAGAAATAAGAAAATATATCGCAGATAAACTAAATACCTCATGTGAGTATATATTACTTTTAACAGAAGGTTTGGCTATGCCCATTAAGCAGGCAGTTTCATTGCCTTCTTTGCTTGACCTGACCGGACTATATAGAGAAATGATTGATGGGAATTCTTTGTTTATTTTTGGCAATGAACTTCAGGATTTTTTTGACATAATATCCCAGCGTAAACCAAACGTCTGTGTCGAGCAAAAATGTGGGTTAGACAGAGAAGATGTAATCGTAGTCAATGTTAAAACCCAAGATATTGTTACTTGTCAGAATACCTTGCCTGAAGGAAGACATAAATTAGGCAATCTTAAGGAAATCGAATCTGTCCAACTTAATACAGCTTATCATTGGAGGTCACGACCTAACTGCGAAAACTGCCCTGTGTTGAATTTTTGTAGAGGCTGTTGTTTGTATTTAGAAGGTGAGAGTTTCAATAGAGCTTGTTTATCACAGTTTTATTATAGATTGCCATTTTTTTCTGCCGCTTTATATTGGATAACAGGGTTAACGCCTATAAAAATGAAAAGTTTTATGGGTGAAATAGATTTGTCTGAAATGACCTTGAGTTAATGAAATTATATGAAAGAAATTGATATTTTTGTAGAACGTTCTGATGGGCGAATATGGCCTGTACCTGGTGTATATGCCTCTAAAAAGGATTTTGAAAATGAAGGGTTTAAAGCTAGTGTGCATGATACTTTTTTAAATATTCCTGATAAAGTGATAATTGAATATTTAAATAAATTTCAGAATAACTCTTATAAAAAAATTATTGTTTTTATTGGTGGATTTACATATGAAAAGGTTTCACCATTAACAAAACAATGGTTTAAACTAATTAATAATAAAATGAAAGATTTAAAGAATAAAATTGATCAAATAGAAATTTCAATTATTGGTTTTTTTGCAGATTTTATTGATGTTAAAGATTTTTTTGATCAAGCTGATTATGTATATATAAATGGTTATGATTCTTTCTTTAAATTTATGTCTGATAGGGTAAAATTAAAAACTACTTTAGATCCATTGAAACGGAAAAATGCAGATTATCTTCCTGCTAATGGATTTATTTGGCGCTCTAAAAATCTTATGATAGATATGCCCTCTTTAATTTGTCCAGTAGGCTTATGTGCAAATTGTATTTATGACTTTAAAACCTGTACGACTTTTAAAAAAGCAAAAGAATATGATTTAGAGAATGACTTTAACCACCTATATGAAGAAATTATTAGTACAGATTTACCTTTAAATTTAGCGCTCACAGGAAACTCTTTAACGCTTTCTAATGAGAAAATTATTCTTACATATCAAATGCTTGAGAAGGTATCGAGGAGAGGGGGTTTTGAATTACATCTTGATGTGAATTTCCCGCAATTTTTTTCTTTCGAACAAGCATGGAAACTTGTTGAAGATAATAATATAGGATCTTTAAGGCTGGTTATTCCTGCTTTAACTAGAAAGGGGTTACAGTTATATGGACATTCAAATTTTGATATAGAGTCATCATTATTAAAATTAAGAGAAATTGTAGGGCGTACTACATTTATAATGGTTGAACTAATTATAGGTCTCCCTGGTGATACTATTGATGTTATAGAAAGTAAAATATCTTATTTAGAAAGTTTTGTTGATATTATTAATATACAAGTTATTTCTATCCATAAAGACTCTAAATTAATGGATCATTCTGATTATATAAAGATTTCTGAAAATCTAGATATGTGGGGTAACTGTGAATGGGAGCTGCCCGATGTGTCAAGGAGTGAGCTTGCTATATGGTTAGATAATTACCAAAAAGAGAAATTAAATTCTATTATTAACTTTAATTACTCTTCATTTACTGAGGTTTTACATGCTAGTAATAATAGATTTTCATCATTTGAAATTAGAGAAAATCTTGATAAGTTAGAAAATAATAAGCCGAATTGGCTTACTTCTAAACTGTTTTTGGATCGAATAGAGCTGAATAAAGATTATGTTAATGCTTATCTTGAAATTCTTAAATAGTATTATTTTATCTTTTTGAATTTAAATGGCGGATAAACTCTTGTTTGTTGGTGGGTGAAATTACAATATTTTTTATCTGTTTTTTATTTTCATAAATTATTATGATTCTATCTAGAGATAATGCCGGTGATGATGCAAGAGTATTTGTTTCTTTAATACTTTTTATATTGTTTATTGGTATTCTCCAGCTGAAAATACTGCTCCTTACTAATAATATATTTTTGTCGATTTTATAGTGTGTGGTAAACAAAGGATGCCATATTAGTAAAGTAATAATAAGTAGCTTAAAATTATTTTTAATACTTTTGTTTTTTTTAAGATAATATGTTTTAAAAATGAAAAATAGATTTATGGTTGATAGTAGTATTATTAACCATAAATCTATTTTTGAATTAAATACAAGGGTATTCATTTTATTTTAAATTTTCTTTGTTTAATGTTTTAATAAATTCATCCTTTTCTTTGGGGGAGATCATTATTGTTTTTAAATATCCAGTATCATCAAGATATTTTATTTTTAAACGATCCAGTGATAGTGCTGGAGCTGATAACGGATTATACGTTTTTTCTACACTCTGTATGGATTGAATTTTAATTTTCCATTTAAGAACCGTACATTTTATAATAAGATAATTTTTATCTATGGTGTAATTGGTGTTAATGATGGGTGTCCAAATTAACCATAATAATATACTATAAATTATAATATCAAAAAAGTTATTTTTAATATTGTGAGTGGATTGTAATTTTAAAATATCATTAAGTATATATATAGTTACACCTAAAAATATAACTAAAATCCACCAGTCTACTTTTGATTTAAACTTGTTCATTGCTCAATGTTCATGTTTTTCCTTAAAATACCATTTTTTAGAGTTTTTAGTCCATTACTATTTTTTTAATTTTTGTAAAGAAAAGGTTTTTAATTGAAATTAAGGCATTAGATATATATTAATATATAAATTGTAAAATTTTAGTAATAATTTTTTTATATTGGTAATATATTATTTTCTCAAAAAATAATTTTCTGTGAAAAATGTTATTTTAAATATTTGATGGAATAATATGACATAGATTTACTATTTTTGAATGCTCTTAATTTGATTGGTTGCCTTTATTTGAAATCTATATGAAAATTATTATCTATCTTAAATACTCGACAAAAATACAGAGGATAATCAGTCTTGTAGGGGGAACTTAAAGTTTTGAATGTAAAGGAGTGAAATTCTAGTCATAGTCAATAATAAATTTTTCATTAGTTTTCGGATGAATAAAAGTTTTTTCACCGTATGAAAAATCTATAACCTCATTTTCATCATCGATACGTAATACATCTAAAGCCCAAATAGCTTTCTTTTTTAATTCTACTTCATCAGGTCTGTATTCTGAAAAAATAGTAATGTTCACAACTTTTCCAGTTGGTGAATAGGCTTTTAAATTAAGAATATATCTAGGCGAAAAGTTTTCTTGCATTAGTAAATAGCATTAAAAAGATCAAAATAATTTTACCTAATTGAATCATAATGCTCTAATAAGTTATTGTAAGAATATTTTTTATTTGAAAATAGATTTATGTCGATCGTTAACATAAAAAATGATGTCCTCGAATTTCTACATGGATTTTATAAAATTGACAAAGACGATTTTTATTTAGAAGTATTGTCTTTATTTCCTAGAGCATGTTGTGAGTATTCTTCAAGATTGTTGGCTCGATTTCTGATAGAGGTGAAAGGTTACGATATTACAGATATTTTAATGATAAAAGGGCAGTCTATCGTAGATGTAGGTCAATTACATTTATGGCTTAGCGTGAGTGGAGTTATTGTGGATCTAACTGCAGGGCAATTTAAGGTAGCTGAAAATCCGATAATAATTGATGCACCCAGCTCTTGGCATCATAGAACTTTCTATGAATTGGAAACATATAGTCCTTCATTAGACTTCAAAGATTATGTTGATGATTTTGGTGAACTAACCTTAGAAAAGGATTATTTAATGATAGTTCAACATACTTGTCAGAATTCAACGTTGCTTTAAACTCTTAGTATAATCGCAAGCTGGATAGCGATCACAGCCCAAAAAATTACCAAATTTTCCTGTCTTTTTCCATAAACGACCTTCTTCACATTTGGGACATAACCATTCAGGTGGTATATTTCTATTGATTGGTTTATGTTCATCCTGTGGTATATAGATAAATTCTTTAAAATTCTGCTCTTTAGTGATTTCCTCAAGGAATACTGAATTACGCTCACCTATGAGAAAGACTTTTTCTTTCGCTCGAGTCAGGGCAACATAAAACAGACGGCGTTCCTCAGCAAAAGCATGTGCCTCTGGTTGTGGCAATACTATATTTAATAATGGATCATCTTCTTTTTCTGAAGGGAAGGCACTGTTACCACTGTTTAATCCGACGAGAATGACATAGTCTGCCTGTAAGCCTTTGGAAGAGTGAATTGTTTTAAACTCAATGCGACAATTTTTAAGAAATGGCAAAAGGTTATCTAAATTCAGTTTATTGTGGTTATAGCGACCTAAAATATAAATAGATTTTTTACCTTCAGAGTTTGTATTAGCATTATTGATTGCTGTAAGTGTCTTAAATAGGTATTCATGAATCTCTTGTGTCTTCGTTAAAAAGCTTATCTCAATAACTTTATTACTTGTCTTATCAATGGCATTCACTACTTTTTGAAGTTGAGATTTATTTTTTTGGATAAAACCACTGGCTACATTGGCAATACCCTGATTTGAACGGAATGTTTGGGTCAGCTGTGTCTGCTTAGTAGGGCCAAAGACTTTTTCGAATTGAGTAAAAATACTGATATCTGAGCCTGCAAAACGATATATGGCTTGCCAGTCATCTCCAACACAAAACAATTTTGCTTCAGGCACCTGATTCAATAAGGAGAGAATGAGTCTAGCTCTAGCCTGTGAAGTATCTTGGAACTCATCCACGATAATCAGCTTAAAAGGACTTTTGTATTTGTTTTCATTTATTAGTTGAGCAGATTCAATCAGTAAGTCATCAAAGTCATATTCTGTATTAGTTTTTAATAACTGGTCGTATTGTTGATAAACTTTGGAAAATAGTTCTAAAAAAAGGCTTTCCCGTAGGCTGAGTAGAGGTCTGGCTAATAAATCAGCCATATTGGTTTGATTAGACTTATAATGGTTTAAAAAACTACCATAAAGCTCATTGCTCCCATATTCAAAGATGGACTGTGCTTTAGAATCGATCTCTGCAAGACTACGAGGTCTAAATTCTTGTCCTCGTGATTTAAGCTCTTGTTCCAATTTTTCAAAAATTGAACCTGTAATAAACTCATGGAAGGTTGTAGTGATTAAATCAGTTTTATATTGTTTATGGATTTCTGATTTCCATTTCATGTCATCTAGATACTTTTGCCCAAAGTGTGCAGGTGGCTTACCATGTTGATCTATAGCGTAGTGTTCAAGATATAGATTTATTTCAGGTAGGTAAAAATCGGGTTTATATTGGCGGTGGTTTTCATCAGCTGTATCATGTTCATAATTTTTTTCATAATGATAGGGAACTCCTTGACTGTATAACCAGTTTGCTATGGCTTTTTCACCATGTGACTTAACGATTTCTCCCTGATAGGTTTCGAAGCCATTCTTGAATCTATCAAATGATCGTTTTTGTGCTTTTTCCCAATCATTTCTGGTTTTAAAAGCGAAGGGGGATAACGGTGGTCTTAAATAAGCAGTTTTAAATAAAAGATACTTTTCTTGAAATTCTAGATCAGTTTCAGTCAAATTTTGAATAATTCTATTTAATAGTGGCTGAATCCTCACTGCATCTTCAGAAACTGAAGGGCTTTTACCTGTTGCTCTACCAATTACCTTAACACCAAATTTATGAAAATTAAGGGCTTCAACACCAGTATTAAATTGAGCGAGAATATCTTTTAATCTAAGGTTAATACGTTCATTGAGTTCTTCTCCTGCATTTTTATTGAATGCGAGGACTAGAATCTCCTCAGGTTTGTAGAGCCCTGTTAATAGCGCATAGCCCACTTTCCCAACAATCGTGGAGGTTTTTCCAGAACCTGCAGCTGCAACCAATAGATTGCGATCCTCAAAGATGATAGAGGAAATGCGCTGTTCATTAGTTAGAGGGGTACTTTCCACCTGATCAAAAAAACTTTTAAATGCTTTTAACTCGCTTTCAACTAAACATTTATTTTTAGCGTCAATGGCGTAGTTTGCTTTGATTGGCAATTCAATAAATTGTCGAAGTTGTTCAAACAGATTTTGTAGATCAGCCTCAAATGCAAAAGAGCTATCTCGTTCTATGAGATTGCTAAACTTTTCTACCAAAGATTTTACTCTCTCTGTTAAGTCTGATCTAAATAGACTACATAGGCGATGAGATAAGTAAATATTTTGTTGGATAAAATTTTGATACTCTTTTAAGTATGGCTTTAGTATTTCCTTAATCGTATCCGCGTTTTTCTTATTATTTAGAAACTCAATATCATCTAGTAGATTTGATTTTAGAACTTTAGCTTGTGAATTGAAAACACCTTTAAGTACATAATTTTGTTCTGAAGTAGATAGTGTGACAGATGACCAAATCCAACCACTTTGAATATTTATATCAAGTATTTCATCCAAGGTAAGGTGAGTGGTTTGTTTATTGAGATCTAGCTTTAATTTTGGAAATGTGTAGCTTAATTCCCAGTTGGCAGAACCCGTAAAAATATAGCTAAGTAGACTGGGTTTTAAATCCATAATTATCTTTTTCAGAATTTTTAACGTTAAAAAATAGAATATATTTTAGTATATTTTTATTAACATCTCTAAACAAAGTTTTTGGTTTAGACGAACAAAAGTTCAAACTCTAAAATTGGGGAAAATGATGAATAGAGTAAACAGTCCGGATTTTACCAAGAAGAATTGGATCAGATCACGTGACAAGGTTGTGCCAATTTGTTAGTTTAATTAAAAAAGGTTTTTAATTCATGATCATATTAATAAAAGAATCTTCATGATGGAAACTTGATGAACACTATATCCAGCCTTTCTTGTGATCTCAATCTCATTAGATTAATTTATCTTTTTTTGTAGATTATTATAAACAGTAGCCAGTTAAAGGGGTTGTTTTTGGAAGTTTTTTTATATAATTTAGATAAATAATGAGTAGCGTTTATATAATTGAATGAAAGTAAGATTTATAAATTTCTTAAACAGATGTTAGTTGAAGCTCTGCAAACTAACATGTTGTTCTGCGAAATAAGTATCTTGTTATTAAGTTAAAAGCTATTTAATTATAATAAAAAACCATGAATTTAGTATTGCTATCTAATAAAACTGAACATCATGTTTAGATGATAATTCTATCGGTAAATAACAATGAGCCGATGGCGTAGAATGTTTATACAGAGAGAATTATGGCTATTATTGTTCGTATCCTCAAAGCTAATCATGGGGACTGTATATTGGTTAGTCATGAGGGGTCCTTGAGTGCTTTCAACATATTGATTGATGGTGGACCTTCGATGGCCTTTAAGCATGGCCTCAGACAACGATATAAGGGAGCACTTTGCAAAGTGCTCGATGATCTGAAAGAAAAGGGGCAACATGTAGATCTGGTTATCTTAACTCATATTGATGACGACCATATCAAAGGACTGATCAATGCTTTTGAAGATTCTGAATATTTACCTCAACTAGTGAAAGCAATCTGGTTCAATTCGTCTCGATTGATTACACAGCATTTCAAAGTCCCTGAGATTTCGGAGAATAATATTCTATTGGCCGATGATTCTCCTCTAACAAGCGTGCAACAGGGAAAAGACCTTGAAAAATTGCTTGATGAAATCCAGTGCGTACGAGCACCGCCTATAATGGCTGGGCAAGTATATAATGTAGGCCCATTCACTTTGAAAGTGTTGTCACCTGAACGAAGTCAGCTCGAGCGACTTTTACACAAGTGGCCAACTGAGGTTGAATCAGGTACGACCTCATCGCATGACAATGATTATGGTCTTTCGTTAAGCGAGATATGGGCAGAGGATAAGTTTGTATCAGACCCATCTATTTATAATGGGAGCTCTATTGCATTTCTTCTTGAATCTGATGGTAGAAAAATGCTTTTCCTTGGAGATGCACATGATCAAGTTGTTGCAGGTAATATAAGAGCATTAGGTTACAGCGACACTAATAAGCTTAAACTTGATCTCGTGAAGATTTCACACCATGGTAGCCAGTACAATACGAGTAGCGAAACTCTTTCATTGCTAGATTCACCATGTTACGTCATTTCCACTGATGGAACAAAACATGGTCTTCCTAATAAGAGGACTATTGCGAGAATCATTAAAGCAACAAATGGTAAGATTTTTTTTAATTACAGTCATGTGATTCCACCGCTACTTTTACCCGATGAAGTTGAGAGTTTTTCTTCTCGTTTAGACGTGCTTGATGAGGAGATCAAATTTTAATATGACAGCATCCGAAATCATGCAGTCTTATTGCGTTAGGGTTAATGCTGGTAGTGGCGTACTTGTCAATGCTATGACGCAGGATTACTCCTATGTGCTGACCGCAGCCCACGCAATTGAGAATATCACTGACCATGTGGTAATTGATCATCTGGGTAATAATCTTCCTGTTTTAGCAGTGCTCAAGTATCCAGAATCGCAAAATGTGGAAGCGGTCCCTTATGATTGCGCAATTTTAAAAGTTGAATATCAGGCAAGAGTTGCACAAAGATGTATTCCTGCATCAAGCTTACCTCTACGTTCCGATCTTGTATTAGTTGGATTCCCAGGGACCGAGAGAAAAAGTTCGAATCCTATAAAGCATTATGATGGGCATTTGACTAGTGTAGCCAATGAGCTGGTCATTTTTACAGTTGAAGGTACTCCTGGAAAAGCGACGATCGACGGCATGTCAGGCGGAGGAGTTTACCACGTCCAAGGTGAAAGCCCATTTCTTATAGGTATTGAGTTCCAAATGGATGGTACTGGTCAAGATCAGCAATATGGTCGAGTGCAATGCTACAGCCTAATGAGATTTGAAGAAATCATAATGGCACATGCAAGTGCATTGATGATTCCTGCTCATTTGGAATGCTTTTCTAGAATGCGGGAGATGATATTTGCATTCAATGTGATTGACCAAAACAACGTCTATCATCTTAAAGCAGCGTTAGAGAGACTTGCCGATTCGCTAATTGCAAATGGGATGCCTCCACCTTATGAAGTCATGATGCAATATAATTTACAGCTGCTAGTTGATTCCAAACGCCCTGATGAGCTCAAAAATCAAGAATTATGGACAGCTTATTTAGAGTTTTTAGTAATCTGCGCATTGATGGATAATATTGGAGTCACAAATGTTGATTATATAAAAAGTTTAGAGCGAAAGCGCAGGTTGTTATATACCAGTGACGGCACGAATTGGATTAGTCGCTTGGAAGAGCTGCTTAAAATTGCGCGAAAACTTTTAGACAAAGATGGCACGCTTATTGTTGCATCACCAGATGCGGCAGCAAAACATCTACCTCCAAGTTTTGTGCTTGATAGAGTGATAAGTGATATTGCTGTTGTACCAAATCAAGGACCATTTTCTATTGATGCGGTTGAAAGCTCTATCTATACGAGTTTCAAACTAACTCATCTGGAAGGGCTTCGTAATACTTGTGTGATCGATAGCGAATTTGAATATAAAAGTCTGCCATCTGGCATGGCACAATTACAGCTTCTTAAGGACAAGCTTAATGAAATTATTAAGTGAGGAAGTCGATCTAGGTTTCTTATCTGCTCAGTACGAGAACATTAGGTTTTATATGTTTCGCTCGGATGACCCTTTTTCGTTCATCTCCTGCATAACATGTATATGTGAAACGTCAGCAGAAGTAGTAGAAAATTGGCAAGCTATCCAAAATATTATTTCTGTTCATCATCAGCCTGCGGGCAGTTTGGCAGCGTGGAATGTATATTTGGCTTTTGTCACAACTGAGCAAGTTTCTGTATGGGAAAAATATGAAATCGAAAATAATAAGTTTGTTGCTCGTAAGATCATAATTGATGGGCTCCAAGAAATACCTAGTCTTGAACAATTGGCTATTGAACTACAAAACCAGTTATTAGGTTCAGATTTAACGCTTGATACCCGAGTCAATAATCCAAAAGAGGCTTTGCTATCTTTAGAAAGGTATGTTCGTGGCACACCATTAGATTCAAAAACCGAGTCTAGAGAAAAGCGTGCCCAGATGATCAATAGCATAATGGAATTTTTGAACAATAATGAAAATTAAAAAAGTTGAGATTGAGGCATTTCGTGCTTACAAATCAAAGTCAGACGGAACTTTTGATTTTACGAATGAAGGCGATATTCCTTCGAACTTTGTTGCGATTTATGCGCCAAATGGTTTTGGTAAAAGCTCGTTTTACGATGCAGTTGAATGGGCTGTCACCAACCATTTAGAAAGGCTTGGAGGGGAATATAATAAATCTAACTTTGAAAGTGCGGCTAAGTGTACTAAGGCCCCTAATGAAGGTCAAAAGATTCTACGTAACAAATACGCTGCTAAACAATTGATTACAAAGGTCACTGTATCTACTACTAGACTGAAGCCTTTTGAGAATAAACTACCAAAACTTCGTTCGAATGGGCGGGACTTAAGTTTTGGCGATAAGCGTCAACGGAGAAATGAGTTTTTTCGACGTGTTGTTTTGAGTCAGGATGAGATTGATAGATTTCTCAGAGAAGCAAAGCCTCAAGAGCGATATGCTAAATTTATGGAAAGTTTTGGTGGAGATATCGAGATAGTGCGCAAGGAGTTGTCAGCGCTTATCAGTGATAATAATGCAGAGCTGAGTGTTCTTAATAAGCAACGTGAGTCGTTTATCGAAGAGTTGAAGCAACCAATTAACCTTTCTGTATTTGAGCATTTCAATTCAGTTGCGGCTGAACTTAATGCAGCGGGTGAGAATATTGTATTACCTGATGAAAAATTTTCATCTCAGAGTGAATATCAACTTAACGCTAGACTTGTATCGCGACAGCATGAACTGAATACGTTGCTCCAAGCGAAAATAAAAACATCAGAAGCGCTGGCGGATAGGTTGGCGAAAATACCTGAAATAGAGCGCCATATCAACTATCAGGTAGAGCAAAAACCTCAACTTTCTAGGCTATTGAAAGGGGTTGCCGATGCCGATAAGTATCAGATGCTATTCGACTCATACAACAAGTGTGTGGAGGATCAAAAACAAGCACATGTGCGTCTGACTCGCCTGATTGAAATCGCTGAGAACACAGAGACTTTTTTAATAACTGAGTTACGTCTTCTCGAATTATCAACACTCCAAAAGACACTGACCGAAGAACACTCCAAAAGTACTATCAACCTTTCGAGTCTTGAGCAGCAATTAAGTGAATTGAACAGTGAGCTTAAGATTGCTGATGATAGAGCTTTGCTATTAAGGAACTCTGTCGACAATGCTGGACCAGTGTATGCCTCACTTTCGAACCATCGAGCTCAGATTGGTATTTTAAGACAACAAATCACCGCTAAAGAAATTACTATTCAGGTAGACAAAATCCAGTTAGATGAATTGAATCGTGAGTTAAGAGAGGTCTCCGCATTAAATATTACTTCTAATTTATTATTAACTGGAAATGTAGGGGCTTTACTTTTTGATCAAGATAAAATTAAACAGTTGACGAGATGTCAAGCTGACCTTGATTTGATCGAGGTGCATAATCAGGCTCTCTCTGCTACTCAGAAAGCCTTAACTGAGCAGATGGAACAGCACGAGCAGTTAATTGCTATAGGCTTGGATTATCTTGCTGTGCAGCCTTCAAATATTTGTCCTTTATGTACAACTCATCATTCATCTGTAGAGAGTTTACTAGATAAGGTTAAGAGCCAAAATCTGATGTCTGAATTGAGTTTAGAGAATTCTAGAAAGCTTTCACTCTCATTCATGCGTCAAAAAGAACTTAGGGAGACAATACAGGCGATTACTCAGCAAGCAGTTGAAGCACAGGTTCAGCAGCTCGGTATTCTACATAAAAAGCTCACTGAAGTTAGCGAGAGGCATGCTCAAGCAGTGTTTGAAAAATCTACTCTAGAGGCAGAATACAATACCTTAGAAGTTGGAATAACTGAACTAGAAAAGTTAGTTTGGGGGCTTTCAAATGATGAACTAGTATCTCGAGTAGAGGCAGAGCTTAGCCAACTTGCGACAAAACGCTTAAATCTGCTTGCACGGCAAGCGGAATTGTCTACTCAAGTTCAATCAGTAACTACTTGGATCAAATCTAAAGATTCTGAGTTGTATGAGTTAATTTCTGAAAGTGAGAGAAAAAGTAGCGAACTTATCTACGTTACAATAAAGACATACCTAAATGAAAATGCTATTGCTGCTTCAGACCTCAAAAAATATTGTGAGGTGAAGAAAAACGAGCTTGACGCGGAAGTACTTAAATATAAAGTTACTAGTGAATCCCTAGCTGGTCAGTGTAAAGTTTTGCAGCAGGAAATGATGGCTGATGGTACATGGGTGGATTTTGCTAATTTAAAACTGCAGAAGAATGATTTAGAAGCAAATTTTGCTCGTTCTCAAACGGCTGTGAATGCTTTTTATGAGAGCTTATCTAATATTATTATCGTTCAGCCTGAAGATACTTTGGAGAGAGTCAAAGGGCTCATAACAGCGGCGGTTGAAGATTGTCAACTTCGTGTTCTAGATATCGATAAGCTGTTAAACAGCATTAAGTTACTTCTAGAGCTTATGGCTTCGTTTAAGCCTTATATTAAACGTATCTCTCTTCAAGAGGAGCTTACCAATGTAGAGTTGCAGCTGGGTCAACGTAATCGAGTCGATGTGGCTCTGAAAGCGGAAAGAGATAAAGTTGTGGACAACTTAAAAACGCTTATTAATAACTTTTTTTATGAAGATCTTATTAATTCCATTTACAGGAAAATAGATCCGCACCCTGCTTTTAAAAAAGTAGAATTTAAAGCAGACTTTGATTCCGATAAGCCCGGTCTAAATATCGTGGTTAGCGATGGGGCTGGAGGGTTGATATCTCCTATCCTTTATTTTAGTGCTGCTCAAACAAATATTCTTAGTTTGAGTGTATTTCTAGCGAGTGCGCTTCATGCGAAGGATGATGAGGGTAATCCCGTTAACGTTATTATGATTGATGATCCAATCCAATCAATGGACTCCATTAACATACTTTCTACGATTGACCTCCTGCGAAGTATTTGCTTGCAGTTTGACAAACAAGTCATTATTTCAACGCATGATGAAAACTTCTTTAAATTACTCCAACGCAAAATTCCAACACAAATTTTGGGGTCAAAATTCTTGCAATTGGAAAAGTTTGGTGTAGCCGTGTCAGTCGAACCATTCCTCAACTATGCTTTATAATAAGCAGTGGGGAGCCTATGGTCCAAGACAGGAGCACCGAACGCTGCACCCTTTAAAAGTATAGGGTATGGGTAATCTCTGCAAAACTTGATTCACGACAGTATTTTCACCAAGGTGTAATATTGCCGATCCTTTCAGAAACGGATTGGGGTGAAGTGTATTGGTACTGGGATGGTGAATAGCCTAAGTGCTTTATCCCGAGATAAAGCTTTAGGTTGACAGATGTATATAAATTTTAAGATGTGTTATGAACCAGAATTTATTACCCACTTTTATGATCAGTGACTTACATAACTTTTTAAATGATACATTAAAAGCTTATATTGATCAGCGGAGACAAGGACAACAACTTTTTTGTGTGCGTGGCATATTAAAAAATGTTGAGCAGGCAGTTGAAAACTCAAAATGGTCATTAGTCTATGATCTGATCATTCAAGATACCACTGGGGCGATTGAAGTTGAGATTCCAAAACATCTACTATCTAGTTTCAAAAATGGTAGTTATGTTGAAATACATGGAGTGCCAACATTTAACTTTTTTAGAGAGCAATGCACTAAAAGATTAAAGGGGTACACTATACAGGCGATTGAAGATGATAGTGCAATACAAGCATTCCAGTCGAAGCTGTCAACCTTAGATGATTTAAAAAAGCATAGACCAAAGAGCCATCCTTTCCCTAATCAATTTGATCTTTCAGTCGCTGTGATTTACTCCTCAGCAAGTAAAGTTGATATACAAAAAGACTTTTACAACTATCTTAATGAATATCGTGATGAGTTCAATTTTGATGAGAAGCCTGTTAGTTTGAGCAACGTTGAAGCATCATCACAAGTAATAAGTTCCTGTAGTGATCATGATGTTGTTGTGGTTATTCGAGGTGGGGGGAGTAGTGATGCATTTGATATCTTTAATGATGAAAAAGTATTAAATGCTTTTTCTAATTTGAATGGATATCGAATTGTAGGCTTGGGTCATAATTCCGATGTAACACTTTTAGACTACTTGGCGGATCATTCTGCAATCACTCCATCAGATGCTGGAATACATTTAAAAGGGCAGTTTGATGAATTGTTTTCTAGAAATGACATCTTAGAGCAACAGAAAATTAAAATTTTTAAGCTAGAGAATGACCTTAAGGTAAAAAGCGAAGATGTGATTGCCTTGTCTGCTAATTTAAAGCAACTGTCTGATCGAACAGATATACAGACATTGATGAATGAAAATAAGAGCTTGGTTGAACTGAATCATGAACTCAAACAACAAGTGAGTAATGGAAGGAAGGACGACGCAACCAACAAAAGCGGCTCCGTTGTGATGTTTATTATTGCCGTTGTTGCTGTTATAGCAGGGGCAGTATTAGGAAGACTAATGTGAACACAGTAGATAGAGCTAGGTTGGTGATAGATGCTTTGAAAGATAAGTCATCAGTACAGGAAGTCAAAAAGCAGCTTTGTAATGATGATAATGACTGGAAGATTGTCAGTAAAGAAGCCTATGAGTTATATCTCGAAGAAGCACGTCAACAGCGAAAAGTAGATGAACAAACCCGCGATGTAATTGTCACGCCATTAAAAGAGATTGAAGATCTGATTCAAAAATTAAATAATGAGCTTGTGAAATATGCATTAAGTTTGCCATCGACAGTCACGCTTACAGATGTAGTGAATGTTCAAAAGTTAATTTCTGATATGCCAGCAAATGAACATAGAATCATAGATGCCTTTGCAAATATTATCATGAATCCTGTAATGCGAGCGCGACAGAAAAAAGGTCGATTTGAGCATTTCCCCCCTTTTAAAAGCTTTATAAACATCATTGAATCTGCTGTGATTTCTTACTATCGAGGCAATTTTATTGGTTCTTATTTGACCTTGATTCCTGTTGTTGAGGGGGTGATGTTAAGGTGGCTTGGTTATTTCGGAACGGGTAAAAAGCCTACCTTTCCTGATCTAAAGACATTCTTTAGCAGCTCTTATCAGAGACAACCATGCCCGGGGAATGTTTTGTTTTATGATGTATTCTCAAAAGCATGTGACAAGTTACTTACAGAACATCTATTTAAAAATTCCCAAGATGGAGATGCCTATTCAAACTTTAATAGGCATCTAGCAGCTCATCTACTTAATGATTCGCAATTTGCTACAAGAGAAAATTGTGTAAGACTCTTTTTGTTATTGGATTTAATGTCAGAGCTTTACTTATACGAAGCTCATTGCGGTGGTGATCCAAGATTTAAATTGAGCGGTGAAGACATATCACTTGAATTTAATGAATATCTTAAACTAATGGGGCAGTTACATAGCCCTGAAAGAGTCCTTTTAAGTGTCACAATGGACACAAAACATACTCCATCAGGTGACCTATGACAGAACCTACAACATTTGAAGAGTTTAAGTCATCTTTAGCTGAGAGAGACTTAGATGGCATAGATTCGGAACATACTTGCTCGACACTTGCGTTGGTTAAGTCATTCAATGCCAGCGGTCCACACATGAACCGTTGGTGGGTAATGACCCCTGTGAACTGGTCTTGCCCTTGTTGTAAAAGGACTAAGGCAGAAATAGTAAGGTTAAATAAAAATAATTATCTAACCTGCCAATTACATGAACATCATGACCACATGAAAGATGTGGTCAAAGGGCTTTTTGAAAAGTATTCGATTCAAAAAGATCACGTTGTAGCTGATGAACTTTCTGAAAAATTTGCTATCAAGGCTGCATTCTCTTTATCTGCTTATGACAATACGGTTATTTGCTTTGATTGTAATAAAGCAGATGCAGAAGCCAAAAAGATAGTAAAAGCGCACAAGTATTTTTCATTCTCGCCACGTGAGATTGCAGAGTTCGTCAAACCTACACCAAATCAAGAGCATGAAATTGATCCACTACTTGCACAACAAGTGTGGGAAAGGGCTAAACCCATTTTTGAAATGAGAATGGAGTTTGCTGAAAGATTTGCAAAAATTGCGGCTGAAAATCAAGATTGGTATCAACCATCAGAAAGAACTGCTAAGCAAATTGAACGACTTGCTAAATGGCATTTTGAACGTCATGGATTACACCAACTTGATAGATATGAACCGGAGAGGCTGCTTTATAATCCAGTACCATTTAAAGGTGCGAACAGTTCATGGCGGTTAAAAGATAACCCTATAGTTAAAAAGAAGCCTTCAAACAATGAGCTTGCCCATCTTGTCGCTACACGAGGGAAGTATTGGAACAGATATGAAGGTGAGTGGTTCTGTCCTTGTTGTTTTAGAGATAAATATGATTGTGTGAGGCCTTCAAAGAAAAATTCATGGATATTTGAGGTCAAAACAGCTTCTCTATTTTCCACTAAAGATATGAATTTCGATTCCAACCCTGCTCCGATGTGTGTTGATTGTGTTGATATGGCATTAAATTTTGGGCGGGAAGTGTTGGAGTTAAGCGGAAAGCGTTCGATGATCCACTTTCCTAGTTCTGTTCTTACCTTAAAAGAGCTTCGAGAAATTGTAATTGCTAGACCACATTCTCAACACAAGTTTAAGAATGAAGTCATTGATCGTATTATTCCTGAGATTGTACAAAGGGTTATAAAGTTTTGTGATGAGGTGGTAGATCAGGGTAATGATTGATAAATACACAGAGCAAAGACAAAAATTTGCTACATACTGCTAATGATCCTAAACAGCTACACCCTCTAAGAATTATGTTCCACATCAATCGATAATTACTATGCTTCTGCCATCTAAGGCAGAAGCATTCGTTTTATGCTGTCTAGTTAAAGTGTGTACTACAGAATTCGGCCCAATCAGTCATTAATCCCTTACGCTTTTCTAGATAAGCTCCTCGTAAATAAGCTGCTTCAACTTCATCTGGTAGTTTATGCGCTAATACGTGCTCACAGACCTCACGAGGGTAATCAGTTTTATCTGCTGACCAATCACGGAAAGTAGAACGGAAACCATGTGTTGTGATCACTCGATTTTGCTTAGGATCAATATAGCCTAACGCATTTTCTTTAAGTTTTTGTTCATGCATTCGCTTAATCAAAGCTGTCAGTGACATATCAGAAAGCATGCCACCACTGCGAGGTGCAGGGAAGATAAAATCCTGAGGCTGGGTATACAGTTTAATGGATTCAAGCAATGAGAGGGCTTCGGGAGATAAAGGTACACGGTGTTCCTTTTCTGCTTTCATTCGCTCTTTCGGAATGATCCAAACTTTAGATTCAAAATCAATTTCCTGCCATGTGGCACCAAAGACTTCACCAGAACGACATGCCGTTAAAATTGCAAATTCTAAAGCTTTTGGAGAAATGCCATCTTTCTGTCGAAGGTGCTGGACAAACTCAGCCACTTGTTCATAAGGTAAGGATGGGTGAGGGCGTGATTCCTGTTTTAAGTTGCCTAAAATAGGTTCAAGATTACCTTTCCATTCAGCAGGATTATCACCCTCAAAATATCCTATAGCCTTGGCATAATCAAAAATGGTTTCTAGACGACCACGGATACGTTTAGCGGTTTCATTTTTCTCAATCCAGATAGGCTTAAGTACTTCAGCAATATCAACTTTGGTAATGCTGCTAATAGTGAGATCACCCAGCGTTGGGTAAATGTAGGTTTCCAAGGTTGATGACCATTGCCCAATATGTTTTTCATTTTTAAGTTCACGAGTTTTATTGGCAATCACAACTTTGGCACATTCACGGAAAGTTTTATTCTTTAACTGCTGGATGCGGAGCTTTTCGAGTTGTTCCTGTTTATGAGCAATTGGATCAATACCACTTCGTATTTGTAATCTTAGTTCAGTGGCTTTGGCACGAGCTTCAGCTAAAGAAACTTCAGGATAGGGACCAAGACCAATATCACGGCGATGCGGTTTTTGCTTACCATCCTTATCAAGACGTTTACCAACTACTGCACGTAAAATCCAGACACGTGAATTGCCTTCGACATTTAAGCAAAGGCCATCAACACCCCCTACAGAATGGCGACCAATCTCTTTGATTTTTGCTACACTGAGAGCAGATAGTTCTTTAGCTTTCTTTGGCATGATCTTTCATTTACCCCACAACTTACCCCTCTTAAAATACTGGAAATGGATAGATTAGACAAGACGTGGTTAGACTATTATTGTTTTAAGTTCTTGAAAAATATATTTTTATAATATTGATTTGGACGGTATGAGACAAGTGTTAGACGGACACCGCTTCCGCCAAATTCGAAAAGCCTCTGTGAAAGCAGGGGCTTTTTTTATGTGTATATTTTTTAGTACTTAGAAACTCATATAAAAATTTGGATTGGAATAGTCAAAATAAGAATAATTCAGATGGCTTTGGATAATAGATAAATTGAGTTTGAGTTGAGCTCTTACAGAACAAATCCTTGTGTAAATGTACTGTACACCTACTTTTTGATCTTGTTCTTATTGTTTATAGTCATGATCATCCTTTTGATTGAGATTATCTTGATCTGTCATTGGTTGTTTTGTAGGTGATGCTGCTTTTCGCCTATTTGAGCTTGCAGTAGTTTCCTGGCTATTCTTAATGAAGATATTCTGTATCTTTTAAAGTGTATGTTTCCTCAATATATTCACAGATTGCGACACTTTCCAAAATAATATTTTCTTTTTGATTGCTATCTAACTAATACTTTTAGTAATGGAACTTTTCCCGTTGAAGATATACTCAGAAACCAGTCTGGTTTATCTTGGAGGTTAACGTTAATGCTTTGAAATGTGATATTTTTTTCAAGAAAAATGATAGCAGCATGTTGTACAAAGAGACATAAATGATGACTAATTAAAGTCAACGATGAATTATTCATTTAAAGTAACTAATAAGATTCAGCCAAGCCACTACTAAGATGTAGGGACTTGGGAAAAGAAATAGTTTGTTATTTCAACAAATAATAAAATTTTTAATCAAGAATTTGATTAAAGAGAGCGACCACCATCGACAATAATTTCAGAACCAATTGTCCATCTAGATTCGTCTGACGCTAAATATAATACTGCACTCGCAACTTCTTGTGGTGTACCGAAACGACCAAATGGAATTGTTGCAATGATATCTTTATTCAATTGTTCACGATAAGCATCAGGAATACCAAGCTTATCGTATAATGGAGTATCCACTGGACCGGGGCTGACAGCATTAATTCGAATACCACGATTAATTAGTTCACTTGAAAGTGTTTTTGACATATTCAATAAAGCTGCTTTGGTTGCACCGTAAACTGATGAGTTGGGTGCACCGAGATGCGCGCTTACTGATGTATTAAGAATTACTGAAGCTGGATTGGCAAAGACTGGTAACAATGCTTGCATTAAAAAATATGGACCTTTGACATTGATATCAAAAGAACGATTAAACATTTCTTCTGTCCACTCTTGAATTGGAAGCCATACCGATATGCCTGCATTCAGAAAGGCGACATCTAACTTTCCATAATGATTTTGAATGGTTTGTGCTAATTCCCTCTGTGCGGTGATATTAGATGAATCTGCTTTTAAGACTAAAACTTCGCTTCCAAGCTCGGACTTTGCATTTTCGATTGATTCTGGGTTTATACCAGTAACGATTACTTGTGCACCTTCAGATAAAAAGTGTTTTGCTGTTTCAAGACCAATACCACTTGTACCGCCTGTAATGAGAGTGCGTTTTCCACTTAATCTAGACATATAGGTTTCCTTTAGATTTTTTAAGATAGGTTTATATGTTGACCGATCGAATACAAACTATATATTCATGTAAAAAACTTGATAAGATATAAAAATAGAATATATTTCATGCTTAAATTGCATGAATAAAGGATGATTTATGGATAGATTACTGCTTATGACTTGTTTTGTCCGTGCTGTTGAGACAGGAAGTTTTTCAGCTGCAGGGCGTGATTTAGATTTAGGTCAACCAAACGTTAGTCGTTATGTCGCAGCACTAGAAGAGTATTTAAATACTAGGTTGCTTCAACGAACTACTCGTAAACTTTCTCTTACTCCTGAAGGAGAAAGCTATTATCTTGAAGCCAGACGTATTCTTGACGCAGTGGAAGAATCAGAATCTTCATTTAAGGGTAATATTGTTCCTTCAGGAGTTTTACGTGTTGCATGTCCTACTGCGTTAGCACATACATTTTTAGTGCCACATTTATCTAAATTTTTAGAGCTCTATCCAGAACTAACATTAGATTTACAGTTTAATGATCGTTACGTAAATTTGGTTGATGAAGGAGTTGAGTTGGCGATAAGGATTGGGCATTTACAAGATAGTTCCATGCGTGCTCGGCATCTAGGATCATTTAAGCGAGTATGTGTTGCGAGTAATCAATATTTGGCTAAACATGGTATTCCTATAATACCTGCTGATTTGAGTAAACATGATTGTTTGGTTTATACATTATTGTCGACAGGTACAACATGGCAATTCCACGATAAGGATGTATCAGTTTCAGGTAGGCTTCGAGTAAATTCTCCTGAGGCTATTCGGGAGTGTGTTAATGCTGGATTAGGAATTGCTTATGGGCCAGAATGGCTATTTGAAGATGGTCTAAAAAGTGGCAATTTACAGTTAATATTAAATGACTACGCACCGCCCCTTGTTCCCATTCAAATAGTTTATTTAGCTGGTCGATTTCTTCCTAAAAGGGCTATTGCTTTCATGGATTTTGTAGCTGAAATATTTGAAAAAATTTCTGCATTTAATACTAGATAATAAAAACACTAATACAAAATATAGATATGATTTTGCACATAATGAAATTCAGTGAATGCTGAAATTATCTCATGAAACATGTGTTGTTATTGTCATACTTTTAAAATACATATTGTAGAATATTCCGATACTAATAATTTGCTCTTAAGGCAGTATTAGTATCAACCGCATTATAAAACTAACTCCTTTACTTAACTTGCAAAGTAAAATCGATCTTGGTATGTACTGAATTTAAATTAATAGATATGGATAATTCATGAATTTAATAAATCACTGTAGTAAGTTCTTTCTTGTAGTTTTTCTTATGATGAATCTTTCAAATACATATGCAGCAAAGATACAGGCTGTAGATGCTGAAGTGCAAGAGAGTGCTGTAGACGCAATGGAGGCAGCTGGAGCAGAAGCTGTAGAGGTTGGTGAAGAAGAGGCTGCATGCCGTGCTGACGAGGCTTGTGATGTTGCATCTGCTGTTTCTGAGGATGAAATGTATGGTGGTATTCAACAGGAATATGTCGTAAAAGGCTGTAAGGTAACAATCTACAATGATGGGCCTGTGAAAATGGTTAATATAAAGACGGATCAACCATGTGATGCTCCACTTCCTAAAGACCATAAATTTTCTAGATAGAGCCTGTTAAATTATTTTTCAAAGCTAAGTCACGGTTATCGGGCTTAGCTTTTTTATTTAGAATATTGTTTTAATTTAATCATCTTATAATTTTGGGGATAAATTTTCGCTAAAAAACTCATTGATTCCAATAAGTACTAAACATTTCTTTAATGCCAATTTCATCTTCCATATATTTGTCTGGAGATATTTTTAACCCAACACCACTTAAATATATTACTGCTTTCCATAGGAGTTCCTCTTTAATAGGAGGATCGAAAGTTAAGTCTTTATTATCCAGTGCATTCATTCTTTTTCTTGCCCATTCTTCAACATCGTCTCGGCTGATTTTATGGTTTAACAGATCATTGAATACTTGTTGTACATCTAATAAAGATATTTTCATTTCATTGTTTTCCATTTTTTATATTCTAATTTTACCTGTTGAAACTAATATATCTATATAAATTTCAATCCCGTTATAAACCCCTCTTTAACAATACCTCACCCATTATTTACCCTTACTTTTTAATGATCTATTTTAAAACAAATGTCATTTTGTGTGCTTGACTGCAATAGGGTAGAGCACTATCCTTTGCCTGCTGGCCACATTGCCAGTCGGTTGTCGCAGACCGGGAAAACAAAGTCGATATGCAAAACTTTTGTTTTGTGTGTCGGGAACTCGTTCGCCCCCTTTTTCTCTACGGTAGGGCGGAAGGGGGACACCTTCGGGTGTGCTGGTTCCTTTGTTTCCAGTCTGCGAACCCCCTTTCGTTCTGCCACCATAATTTTAATGTTTTGGCAGAACTCCCTATAAAAAGGAGTTGGCTTTGCATATTCATTATTTCTTGGCAGTCATTGCCAAAGTCTATATCGACACAACTTAAAAATTTAAAGAAGTTTGATTGCCACTAAGCTTTTCAAACTTTAAATCATCTCAACCAAAAGCTTAATCAACAATAAACTTGAGATGTGCTAAGCACAGTCTTTACGGCTTTGCTATGCCTTTTATTTGCTCAAAAAAGTATCTCATTTATACACAACAAAAATTTATTTTAAAACGGTAAAACTATGCCACATTCAGATCTCCCATTTCGTGCATTAAGTGTGCTTCATACATCCCGCTATCTTTTTAACAATTATGGCTTTCATAAAGTCGGCGTAGACCGAATTATTGAGTCAGCAAAAGTTCCCAAAGCCACTTTTTATAATTACTTTCACTCAAAAGAACGCCTTATTGAAATGAGTCTATCCTTTCAAAAAGATGGTCTAAAAGAAGAGGTGCTTTCAATCATCTACGTTCAGAAAGAATTAACTGTAATTGAAAAACTTAGGAAAATTTACTTTTTACATGCCGATTTAGACGGGCTTTATCATTTGCCTTTTAAAGCTATTTTTGAAATTGCGAAAACACATCCCAAGGCATATCAGGTAGTCGTTGGTTATCGAAACTGGTTCATAAATGAAATCTATAATTTGCTTTTAACAACCAATGCAAATGCTTCAAAACATGATGCTCACATGTTCTTGTTTGTGATTGATGGGGCAATGGTTCAGCTCTTAGATCCGAACAAACCAGATGAAAGAGAAAGGTTGTTGGATTATTTTTTAATTACTTTGGGGTAGATTTGGTGAGAACAGCGGTAAGGAAAGAGATCAAAAATTGCTTACTTTCCTTACTTTTAAAAATAAATTAAACCTGAGCTTAACTTAGATAAATATTACTTCTTTTGTTTAAAACGGTATTTGCATTTTAAGCAGCGGTAGTCCTGAAAAATATTTTTGTCGATCATGACACCCGCTTTTTTACCAAAAATATTACCCACCACACCGCCAGTGATTCCTGCACTAATTGCACCGACAAAAGTTCCTACAGTTCCGCCAACAATCACCCCTAAAGGGCCAGCAATTGTACCAATGGCTGCACCAACAGAAGCGCCAGTAGCAGCACCGCCTACAGTGCCTGCTGTTGTGCCAGCAGCTGTCAGTAAAACACCGCCAGTTGTTCTAAGTAATTTGTCATGGTCACGTGCTTCAACTTCAGTAGAACCACACTTAGGACATTGCAGAGTTTTTTCCATAAAATTTCCTGTCTTTCATCATTGAGTGACACAGTTGACGGCGCTAAATCAGTAAAGTGGGTAAAGAACCTGTCTTACGATGGAGTGTCTTTTGCCTATTGAGTGATTGCAACAATAAACTGGTCTGCTTTGATTTTAGCTGAACATGAGCGCAAGTATTTATAGATCATGTAAACACTTGTACTTTAATAATTATCTCATTAAATACCAATGTTTAGAATGACTCAGGGTTACAATCATTGTGTCGAGCAGAGAACCATTCAATAATGATGAATAGAATATGAATGGCTTTTTGAGTAGATTTTCTGAAGTTACTTAGGGTGACGAGCTGTTAAATGATAAAAGGCTTATCCTGTTTGAATAAGCCTTCTTTGAATATTAGAGTGCTTTTTTCCAACTTAAAAATTTATATAGCCCAAACATGAAAGTGATCCAGATCGGAAGTAAAATCACCGATTTCTCAAATCCTTGAGTCCACATGATATATAAAATCATGCCAATGAAAATCAAAACAATATAGTTACTCAAAGGTGAAAATAGCGCAGGAAATTTGGCAACTTTATCTTCAAGTTTCATCGCACGTTTAAACTTCAAATGGGTAAAGCTAATAATTGCCCAGTTTAAAACCAGTGCAGCTACTGCCATGTACATGAGATAGCTTAAAGCTTGTTCTGGTACGAAATAGTTAAGTAGTACACAACCAAAAATTAAAATAGAAGAGAAGATAACAGCGGCTTTAGGAACGCCTTGCTTACTCACTTGTGCAAAAATTTTGGGTGCATGACCTTGTATGGCAAGCCCATATAACATACGACTGTTTGCATACATGCCGCTGTTATAAACCGAAAGTGCAGCAGTCAAAATAATAAAGTTGAGTAAATGTGCCGCCCAACCAATACCCAGTTGGCTAAAAATCATGACAAATGGGCTTTTATCTAAACCACCGAGGTCAAGCTGATTCCACGGAATAAGTGACATGATGATAGCAAGTGAAGCAACATAAAAAATTAAGATTCGAAAGATGACTTGGTTAATGGCTTGAGGAATGCTTTTTTCTGGATTTTCAGCTTCAGCAGCAGTCATCCCAATCAGTTCAATGCCGCCAAAGGCGAACATTAAAAAGGCGAGCATATAAAACAGGCCCGAGAACCCGTGCGGGAAAAATCCACCATGCTGCCATAGGTTTGCAAAGCTAGCGATAGAGTCACTACCCGCAGTAAGCAGTAAATATAGACCAAACACAATCATTGAAATGACCGCAGCAACTTTAATAATGGCTAACCAAAATTCAGATTCACCATAGAATTTAACATTGCCCAAGTTTAAACATGTGACTAGAACAAAGAAAAATAAGGCTGATATCCATGCAGGAATGTGGGGCCACCAGTAATGCACATATTTAGCAACCGCTGTCAGCTCGGTCATTGCAACCAGAATATAAACAACCCAATAGTTCCAGCCTGATAAAAACCCAGGGAATCTTCCCCAATATTTTTGTGCAAAGTAACTAAAAGAGCCAACGACTGGTTCTTCTACAATCATTTCACCCATTTGGCGCATAATTAAAAATGCAACCAAACCGACGATGGCATAACCTAAAATAATGGAAGGACCAGCGGACTGGATGACTTGTGCAGAACCTAAAAATAGTCCTGTACCTACAGCGCCACCCATAGCGATTAACTGGATATGGCGATTTTTAAGTCCACGTTTTAATTGGGAAGATGAGTTGCTCAAAATATATGCGCTGAATTAAAAAGCTGGCGCTATTGTAATAGATTGGTTAGGGATAACCTAGTTTGAAAAGGATTTTACTCAGGTAAATAAAAGGATCCGTACAAAGCTATACGAATCCTTTTTTTAGAAAAAGAGATCTTTTAAGATTAGAAAGAAACCATTTTGCCGGGGTTTAACATTGCACCGATTCCATACATGCTTTTGGCGAGTGGAATGACAACGGGTGCAAGTGTGCGGCCAAACATAATATTTTGATGGTCAATTTTAGATAACATTTCAAAGTCATTAGATTGCCCAACAAAATCACTTGCGATGGCTTTACCAATACGAACAGTCTGCGCCACACCATGACCGCTCCAGCCATGAACAGCATAAATCGGGAATTTATTGCCAAACTTACGGCTATCAACTGCACCATTTACCGTTAAATCAGTCGTTCCACTCCAGACAAAATCCATCTCTAGATTTTTAATTTGAGGGAATACTGTATGAATTCGATGCTCTAGATAATTTAAAGTTTTCTCTGGTCCCCAACATGTTCCAGTACCTTGACCACCAAATAGTAAACGGTTGTTAAACACGGGACGGTAGTAATCGATCTGGAACTGAGTGTCATAAACCGGATGTCCAAAGGGAAGAAGCTCTTTTGTATCAAGCTCTAGCGGAGCGGTGGTTGCAACATAGGTATAAAATGGAATAGTGGTATTGTTTTGCTCTGATAAAAGTTTAAACGAAGCATGGTGTACTGCTAAAACCACAGACTTTTTAGCTTTCACGACTGCATTGGCTGTATGAACATAAATACCATCTGCTTTTTCTTCTATTGAGATGACTTCTGTTTGTTCATAAACAGTACCGCCATTTTGGCAAAAGCCATAAATTAAGCCACGGTTTAAAGAGAGTGGATGAATTTGTCCACCCAACTCATCAATTAAACCACCTGTATAATAATCAGACTTAATAAAGTCCATAAGTTCGTGTTTACCCACAATGCGGGTATGGTCTTCACCTAAATATTTTCGTGCATCGGCGCCTTGTGTTAAACCTACTAAATGTCCTTCATGAACGGCGGCAGTAATGTGACCGCATTTTCGGTCAAAGTTAAGCTGGTATTTTTCCGAGATGTCATCAATAAGTTGCATGGCTTCTGTAGAGGTAAAATGCCACAGTTTTTTTGCATCTTCATAACCTAGTCGATCGGCCATTTCTTGAGCTTCCCAGCGTGCCAAACCGGGGGTAAGTTGTCCGCCATTTCTGCCAGAGGCTGCACTACCAATACGATTTTTTTCTAATAAGACAGTATCTACACCTTGTTCAGCTAAATGTAAGGCTGTCGATGAACCTAGTAAACCGCCACCAATAACAACCACATCGCATTCTAAATCGACTTTTAAACTGTCAAATGTATGCCAGTCATTTAGTGAGCTTTCATAGTAGTTCGCTGGATTATCTACCGATGCGCTTTCAAGTGTTGTTTCATCAAATTTTGCATGTTTTGGATTTAACCAGCTCCATTCTTTACCCACTTGTAGAGATTTACTTGGTTTATATTCCACGTCTTTTAAAAACTGAGGTTTAGAAATAATATTCATGATGAAGTTCCTTAAAAATTAATAAGCATTACTAATTGCAATACTTTGTTTTTTAATCGTTTTATAGATAAATAAAAGAATGCCTAAAGATAACCAGAAACATCCGAAAGTCAGTGAAGAGGAGTCAAGGTTAAGCCAGAGGCAAATAATGCTGATGACTGATATAAGCGGTAAAAATAGATTTAAAAATTTATTTTTAAACCCTGAGCGCTGTTTATCTTTAATATAAAATTTCATAAAAACTGAGAAGTTTACGGCTGTAAAAGCGACCAGAGCACCAAAGCTGATGAGGCTTACGACCTGTGCTAAATCTAGAAAAACGGCCGACATTGAAATAAGACCAACAAATAAAACCGAGAAAAATGGTGTACCTAAGGAGATATGAATTGTTCCAAAATACTTTTTAGGAAAAATATTGTCAGTGCCCATTATATACAGTAAACGTGAAGCGCTGGCATGAGAGGCAAGACCTGAGGCAACAGTGTTCATAATTTGCCCGCATAAGAATACGGATTGGAAAAAAGCCCCGCCGACATAAAGCACAATTTCAGGAAGCGCTTCAGTAGGGTGCTGGAAGCGAAGATTGTTTGGAAAATAAAGCTGAATAAACCAAGCGGCAGTAAAGAAAATGAATCCACCAGCAAGAGTGGTTAACATGACTGCACGGGGGATATTTTTGGTGGGTTGTTTGGTTTCATTTGAAAGCGTAGTAACCGCATCAAAACCTAAAAATGAAAAGCACAAAACTGAGGCACCCGCAACGAGCGGTAGTAAAGATTGGTGCTCATTCCAGAGGGGAGCCAAGGTAAGCACATGCTCATAACCTTGAGTCGAGCCAATACCCCGAATCACTAAATACACAAAAATAACCATGAGTATGATGGGTGCAAACACAAACAACAGGCTTAAATTGGCAAGTAAGCGAATGCGGAAACAGTTCACTAAAGTGATTACGCCAGTCGAAACAATCACCCAAAACCAATAAGGTAGGCTTGGAATAAGGGCAGTGAGATAGATGGCGGCAAGTAAGACATTAATGAGGGGTAATAACAGATAGTCGAGTAGAGAACACCAGCCGACAAAAAAGCCACTTTTAGGGCCTAAACTTTCAGCTGTATAACTATATGCCGAGCCTGATTTTTCTGAAGTTTTACTGAATCTTGCATAGCTCCAAGCGGTGAGTAACATAGCACCAAGTGCGAGTAAATATGCAAGTGGCACGTGACCATTGGTAATTCCAGAGACAATACCGAACGTATCAAACACTGTCATTGGCGTCATGTAGGCAATACCAATAATTGTGACTTGCCAAAGAGACAGTTTTTTTAAGGAAGACGTTTTATTTTCCATGTCATTTCAACCTCAAATTTCGTTGTTTTGCTTTTCATCCGGAAAAGCGATGCTATTTTTGAGCCAAAACTTCCCCAAGACCTGAATGAGCAAGTCTGATTGAAGAAAGTTTGAACAAAAGCCAGAAGCTTTAGGTGCTGTTTCGCCTTGGTAATGTCCTAAAGTAAGGTCAAATATTTAGTATTTTTGACTTTGCTCTAGATAACGACCAATTGAAAAGATTGACACGGTCGTGAGAGAACATGCTCGGGGCTTTGTCCTCTAAATAATGTGCCTGTCCTGATGGTGACGTCATTTGAAGTAATGACTCGAGAAGAATCGTTAATCACGATTGCTTTTTGTTTAATGTTTTTAAGCTTCGGCATAAGAAGTTTTTCGAGTGCGGAAACTAAAATGTCGGTGGCAATTACACCGATAAATTGATCACGAATCATGACCGGATGAGCAAGGGTGATGGTATATGCACCATTGCAGATATAGTCGACGTAAGGCCCATGAATGCACGGACTTTTGTTTTGAGCAGGTTTATGGAACCATTCAAAAGAGCGAAAATCTAAAAATCGCTGAGCATTTTGATAGTTTTCAAGTTTGGCTTGCTGTAACTGATCTTCTTTTTTATACCACCATTCGAGTGTCCAATAATCTTGTTCTTCTTGCGTTGCAGGGCTATAACTTGCAAAGCCAATACCTTGACTATAATGGCTTTCTTGTAAAGCCTTTTTAATTTCTTTTTGCAAAGCTGAACGCTCTGAACCTGAAAGCTTAACGTCTTTTGTTTTTTCAGGTTCATGTTTTGAGAGAATTTTGCTCGCTTTAGCCGCCAGTTTTTCTGTAATGGCTGTCGTTTCTTCAACCACCGTCTTTAACAAATTTTGAAGCTCTTCTATATCTAAATGTTGGGTCATTCCTATAACTCCTAAAATTCCGTATTTCTCACTCGATATTTGATAAGCGCTCTGTTTTATTATTTTTATTCGATAGATAACTTATATCGAAGCATTTGGTCTGTTAGCATCGAAATAATTTTTCGTGCTTGAATAACAGCATCATCTTCATTGCCTTGAACAAAAGATGATAAAAGTTGGTGGTATTGCGCGACGACCAATTGATGAAAATGATCATCTTGATAAAGCACTGCGATGAGCGGAGCCCATTCGGCTTGTATGGTTAACTCTTGATTTGCTAGTCGAGCTGATTGGGCAAAAGAGGTGAGCGTCAGCAAGCAACGTAAATCAAGCTGGGCACGAGTGTCTGCGTCAACGGCTTGTTCAAATTGTTCAATAAGCTCTTTGATTTTGCTCAGTTCATATTCAGTGGTTCTTTGTGCTGCCAAATAGGCACCATGGCTTAAAATTGCACTATGAAATTCACCTAGATCAGCAAGATATTCATTTGAAGCTTGACGCAAAGGATGTTTGTTTAAGAGTAAGTCGGAAGGTAACTCACAAACAAAACTTCCGCCGTTTCGTCCGCGTCGTGTATCAATCAGACCTTTTACCCGTAAAGTATTTAACGCTTCACGAACGGTAATCGGTGACACTCCCATTAAGCGAGCTAAATCCGCCTCGTTAGGAAGTTGTTCATTGCTTTTGAGCAATCCAGAGATAATTGCATTTTCCAAGCGTTCAACAACTTGTTCCGAGCGAGTTGCCTGAGCGATAGGTGCAAAAATTATCGTATATGCTGACATGGCGAATTCTCTAAAAGCTAAGTCAGTAACTTAGCTTAATGAAACGGATAAATGATTAAAACACGCCATATTGATGGACTGCCTGTTCATCTTCAGGCACAGCTGGTATTGCATCCCAAAGTTCAACAATTTTGCCATTATCTACACGCCACAATTCAAAATAGGCATGTCGATTTCCAGCAATATTTCCTTCAGAATGTGTCAATACAAATTGACCATCAGCAATGGAGCGATGAGTTTTGGAGTATACCAAACCTTGCCCTTCATTACGGATATTGTTCAAAAAATCAATCACTGCCTTAACGCCATCCCCAATATCTGGGCTATGCTGAATGAACTGATCGCCGTGAGTGTATTCTTTAAATGCTTCGTAATTGCCATCAATTAATGACTTCTTAAAGAAAGAGGTCACAATCTCACGATTTTCCTCTGGGTCATGGTGAGTTACGATTTCGGTTGGACCATCTAATTGTGTTCTGCCACTTACATTTGGGGCTGCTTCTGCTACCAGTCCATCCCAATGTTCCACAATTTTGCCGTCTTTCACTCGGTAAATATCAAAGCCAACTAACGGGTTTTCATCTAATCCCTGAAAGCGCCCATGAATCGCAACCAAGTCGCCATCTGCCAATACACGCACAGCTTCATGTTGCATGTCGGGGCAGTCTTCTACCAGTTGACGCAATCCTGAAATACCGTTGGCAACCAGTGGGGAGTGCTCAATAAAGTCTTCCGAAAAATAACGGTCTAGTGCAGTGGTGTCATGTAAATTAAATAACTCGTGGTGCGCCTTACTTACAAAGTCTTTCATATCTTGTTTATTCATTTTGATCTCCTTTCAAATCTGATTTTTATTATTCATTTGAACTCATTACATGTTTCACTCGTGTATATTCTTCAAAACCGTAGCCTGATAAATCTTTACCATAACCTGATTTTTTGAAGCCGCCGTGTGGCATTTCTGCAGTTAAAGGAATATGGGTGTTAATCCAAACGGTTCCGAAATCAAGTTCACGAGACAGGCGAGTTGCGCGTGCATGGTCTTTAGTCCAGACACTTGAAGCCAAGCCATATTCAATATCGTTGGCTTTTTCAATGGCATCATTTTCATCTGTAAATTTTTGAACAGTAATCACTGGTCCAAAAATTTCATTTTGAATTGCTTCGTCGTGTTGTTTTAAACCACTAATCACAGTCGGTTCAAAATAGAAGCCTGGACGATCGGCTTGCTTGCCACCAGTTTCAACTTTGGCGTGAGCAGGTAAGTTGTCAATAAAGGCTTTAACATTCTTTAATTGATTAGCATTGTTGAGTGGACCATAAAGTGCGTCTTGATCATCGGGTTCACCAAAGCGTGTATTTTTTGCCGCTTCAATTAATTTACCTAAGAATTCATCGTGAACTGCTTCAGCAACAATCACGCGCGTTGCAGCAGTACAGTCTTGTCCTGCATTGAAGTAACCCGTTAAAGCAATCATTTCAACAGCTTTATCGATGTCGGCATCTTCAAAAACAACAACAGGTGCTTTACCACCAAGCTCAAGGTGGGCTTTGGCTAAATTTGCTGCCGCAGAAGCTGCAACTTGTAAGCCTGCACGAACCGAACCTGTAATAGAAACGAGCGCAGGTGTTTTATGCGATACAACTTTTGAACCCACTTGAGCTTGGCCTAACACCACGTTAAATGCACCTTTAGGAAAAAATGGTGCAGCAATTTCTGCCAGTAAAAGTGTACTTTCTGGTGTTGTGTCACTTGGTTTAAGTACCACAGTGTTACCAGCTGCTAAAGCAGGCGCAATTTTCCAAACAGCCATCATGAGTGGATAGTTCCAAGGTGTAACTTGGCCCACTACACCGACTGGTTCACGGCGAATAGAAGAGGTTAAACCTTCTAAATATTCACCTGAAGCTGTGCCATTGAGTAAGCGGGCAGCGCCTGCAAAGAAGCGAACCTGATCTGCCGATGCACCCACTTCTTCAGATGCAATTAAGTGTTTTAATTGACCCGTATTACGACTTTGCGCCTCAATTAAACGCTCTGCATTTGCTTCGATAGCATCTGCTAAATTCAATAATGCTTTTTGACGCGTTGAAGGTGTACTGCGTCCCCAAATTTTAAATGCTTCTTTTGCAGCAGCGTAAGCAGCATCCACTTCTGCCTCTGTTGCATTAGGCGATTGACCATAGACTTCGCCAGTCACCGGACTTACCAAGTCAAAATAGTCATTTCCTTTGCTAGCAACATATTCGCCGTTAATAAAGTGTTTTAGTTGAGTTTTAGCCATTTTTTATACCTTGTCCTTAGGTTTTAACATATAACATATAATACTATATGTATTATGTTTTAAATTTTCTGTCAAATGCTTTGATGAGGGGAGTGAGCGAAAAAAGTTGGAATTTAAATCAAATTAGATTTTAAGTTTTTGATTTGATTATTTAAAAAAATTTAAAAATTTATTGAAGTTTTTTAGAGCAAGTTCATTGTCGTAATAACTTTGTTGATTTGACGAAAGACAATAGAAGAATTTTTCTAATCAAGAGCAGCTTGATGAGCCAAACCTTATGCTTAGCTCATCAATTTTTCGTTCTTATTATTTGAAATTAAAGTGAGTTATCAGGTCTTATGACTCGCAAGCAGGATGCTGGTTTCACTGTTATAAATACCTGAAATGTTCCTGATTCTTTCTAAAACTTTGTCGAAGTTTTCTAAAGTGTCAGATCGTAGCTCGACCAAGATGTCCCATTTGCCATTGGTTTTATGCAAACATTCGACCGCACTTTCTAGGCGTAGTTCTTTAATCACAGACTGCGCTTTGGTCCCTTCGACCATAATGCTCATCCATGCACGAATGACATTCCGTTCTGCATTGGGTTTAAACCGTACCGTATATCCGGTAATGATGCCCGAAGACTCTAAATATTCGATTCTCTTTTTGACCGTTGCTCTTGAAACGTGAACTTTTTCGGCTAACTCGGTAACAGACATCCGTGCGTTATCTTTAAGCAAACCTAAAATAATTTGATCAATGTTATCCATATTGTAATTGTCAATTATCAGATTGGTAAAAAATAATTCATTTTTTACTGAATTACAAATTTTGTGAATCAATTTGATTTTGAATAATAGGGTCATCAACTAACCCTAATAATTTTAATTTAATGGACTAGATAAGATGAATAATTTTGCAGTTTCTCGTAGTGACTTTAACGAGTGGATGGTTCCAGTTTTTGCACCAGCAAATTTCATTCCTGTACGTGGTGAAGGTTCACGTATCTGGGATCAAGAAAATAAAGAATATATCGATTTTGCAGGCGGGATTGCAGTAAACGCATTAGGTCATGCGCATCCAGTGGCAGTAAATGCTTTAACAGAACAAGCTACAAAACTTTGGCATGTGGGCAATGGTTATACAAATGAACCTGTTCTACGCCTTGCAAAACAGCTCACTGAAAATACATTTGCAGACAAGGTATTCTTCTGTAACTCAGGTGCAGAAGCTAACGAAGCGGCACTAAAACTTGCGCGTAAAGTCGGTCTAGACAGCGGCGTTGCTGGCAAAAGCGGCATTTTGGCATTTAAAAATGCTTTCCATGGTCGTACCTTATTTACCGTTTCAGCAGGCGGTCAACCTAAATATTCACAAGACTTTGCACCACTACCAAACGGTATCAACCATGTTGCCTTTAATGATTTAGACGCAGCAAAAGCGGTAATTAATGAGCAAACATGTGCGGTTATTGTTGAGCCGATACAAGGTGAAGGCGGCGTTATTCCGGCTGACATCGAATTTTTAAAAGGCTTACGCGCACTATGCGATGAGTTTGGTGCCTTACTTATTTTTGATGAAGTGCAAACAGGCGTAGGCCGTACAGGTTCACTTTATGCCTACATGAACACTGGTGTTATTCCAGATGTTCTCACAACTGCAAAAGCACTAGGTGGTGGTTTCCCTGTCGGTGCAATGCTAACAACAGATAAATTTGCTCCGCATTTTTCAGTCGGTACGCACGGTACGACTTATGGCGGTAACCCGTTAGCAAGTGCGGTTGCGGGCGCAGTATTTGAGTTTATTAATACACCCGAAGTACTTAACGGGGTTAAAGCGCGTCATGATTACTATAAAAAAGCTTTAAATAAATTAAACGAAAAATATAAAATCTTTGAAATAATCCGTGGTCAAGGTTTACTGATTGGCTGTGTCTTAAAATCAGAGTTCGCTGGCAAAGCAAAAGATATTAACAACCTTGCGGGTGAAGAAGGATTACTTAGCCTTATTGCTGGTCCCAATGTTATACGTTTCACGCCATCTCTGATTATTCCGCTAGCTGATATTGATGAAGGTTTAAAAAGATTTGATCGTGCACTTGCTCGCTTCGTAGCAATTCAAAAGGATGAACAAGCAGCATGATGATTATTCGTTACATCGAACCTAAAGATGTTAACGACCTTTACCTGTTGGCGCAAAAAGCAGGTTTTGGTTTGACATCCTTACAGCCCAATATAGAAAAACTTGCTGCTCGTATTGAGCGGGCTTGTAGGACTGTGGCAGGTGAGTTGCCAAAGGCAGATCAGGTTTATTTATTTGTTCTCGAAGATACTGAACTCAACAAAGTAGTAGGTGTCTGTGGCATTGAAGTCGCACTCGGTTTAAAAGAGCCTTGGTACAACTTTCATGTGGGCACTCAAGTTCATGCATCGGAGCCGTTAAGTGTTTATAAAGCTTTGCCAACATTATATTTGAGTAATGACCATACCAACTGTAGTGAGCTTTGTACTTTATTTTTAGATCCGGACTATCGCTTAAATAAAAATGGCAAATTTTTATCTAAAGTCCGTTTCTTGTTTCTGTCGGCATTTCGCCAATATTTTGAAGAAACCATTGTGGCCGAGATGCGTGGTTATTCCGATGCAAATGGACAATCACCATTTTGGAATGCGGTAGGTCATAAGTTTTTTGATATTGAATTTACCAAAGCTGATTATTTAAGTGGAGTCGGGCAAAAAGCATTTATTGCAGAGCTGATGCCAAGACATCCACTCTATGTCGATATGTTGCCAGATGATGCTAAAGCAGCGATTGGTATTGTTCATCCAAATACTCGACCAGCCTACAATCTCTTGCTAGAAGAAGGGCTGCGCTATAAAGGATATGTCGATATTTTTGATGGTGGGGCGACATTGCAGGCCGATATCGAAAATTTACGAGCGATTAAAGAGAGCCAGTCTGTAACAGTTCAAATTGAACAACCTGAAAATATTGCGGTTGGGGATGAACCTTACATTGTGGCTAATGATGACTATAAAAATTATCGCTCGATTCTCGTGTATAGCAAACCGCACCAAAACATATTGCAGTTAACGAAAGAGCAAGCAAAACAATTGAATGCCGAAAATGGTTGTTTAGTTCGTGTGCTAAGTGTTCAAGCTAAACACGTTTCGAATCCAAAAGCGGTAAACAAACTCAAAGAGACTGATCATTTGCGAATGGCTGTTAATTAAGCAGAAATACTATACATTTCACCAAATTTAAGAGGGAATACTATATTATCGCTAACGCAAGATTGGTACATGGATAAACACAATCTTGCTTGCTGAGCTGGAATTCATTAGCCTGTCGCTATTTTATAAATGACAGACAATTAAAATATTTAATTAATTCATATATTTTAATTGTCTACCGAAATTATATTGATGGAGATCAGGCTAATATAATAATGAAGGAAAGGATTTATGATTAATTTTTATTGTTATAGTTAATAGCTTTTAAAAAGGAATTTATAAGGTTTTAAATGATTTAATAATATTTTTAACATGATTTAATGGACTAAATTGATAATCATATAATTTATTTATTATTAAAACATTTACAACGATTGCTATAAATTGGAGTAAATATTACATGAGTAAGAATAACGGAAAGCAATTCCTGGAAGGAGATCTTCTTGGTAGTCAACATATGACTGAGCAAGAAGAAGAGAAATTGCAACGCTCATTAACCAATCGTCATATTCAGATGATTGCGATTGGCGGTGCAATCGGGACTGGATTATTTATGGGTTCTGGTAAAACATTAAGCATTTCAGGAACTTCAATTGTTTTAACCTATTTAATTATTGGTTTCTTCTTTTTCTTCGTAATGCGAGCAATGGGTGAGCTGCTGCTGGCGAATACTAATTTTAAAACATTCGCCGATTTTGCAACGGCTTATTTAGGTCCATGGGCAGGTTTTTTTCTGGGCTGGTCCTACTGGTGTAACTGGATTATTACTGCTATTGCAGATGTGATTGTGATTGGAGGGTACATGCAGTTTTGGTATCCTGATTTACCCGTCTGGATTCCTGCATTTACTTCATTAGCAATTTTAACCATACTCAATTTTGTAGCGGTTCGGCTATTTGGTGAACTCGAATTTTGGTTTTCCCTCATCAAAATTACAGCAATTATTCTGTTTATTCTTGCGGGTATTTATTTAATTAGTACTGGATTTACTTCACCTAATGGTGTTAAGGCTTCAATGAGCCATTTGTTTGAAACAGAGTCGATGTTTCCTTATGGTGTAACAGGTTTCTTGGCAGGTTTCCAAATTGCCATATTTGCGTTTGTGGGTATTGAGCTAGTCGGCACAACTGCTGCTGAAACTAAAGACCCGCATAAGTCACTTCCAAAAGCGATTAACTCTATTCCTTTACGTATTTTATTGTTCTATGTGGGTGCATTGGTTTGTATTATTGCGGTCACATCTTGGGCAAAAGTTTCACCAGAAAAAAGCCCATTTGTAGAAATGTTTACATTGGTCGGGTTACCAATTGCAGCAGGTTTAATCAATTTTGTTGTAGCAACTTCTGCTCTATCTTCGGCAAATAGTGGAATTTTTGCGACCAGTCGTATGTTATATGGCCTAGCGTTAGACAATGATGCACCTAAAAGCTTTAGTAAGTTATCTAAAAGTAAGGTTCCAATTAGAGGACTCGTATTTTCGATGGCTTGTGTGACGGTGGGAACTTCTATTTTATTTATTGTTCCAAATGTCATGACTGCGTTTACAATTATTTCAGCGCTCACTTCAATTTTATGTATTTTTACATTCATGTTGATTGTGCTTTCTTATATTTCCTATCGTAAAAAATTCCCTGAATTACATATTCAATCCCAATATAAAATGCCGGGTGGATTATTTATGGCATGGTTTACGATGCTATTTTTAGTTTTCACTATTGTAATTTTAGCTTTAGATCATGATACCTTAATTGCGCTTGAATGCTCACCAATATGGTTTATTGGTTTGTTTATTGCCTATAGATATAAAAAGAAAAAGATGTTGCAGCTTGATATTTTAAAAGCTCAAAAGGTTGATTATATTTAAATTGAGTGTAGTAATCTTTATATCGAAGCTAGGGAGACCTAGCTTTTTTGTTTTTAAAATAATAATTTATAATTTTGTTTAAGATAATTTGTTCATGGTTACAAGATTTAATAGCAAACTTACTCAGAAAATTTTTATAAGGTCTGAAATGAATTTCAGGATTTTAAATATGGGCATAGATATTAAAAGGAATTAAATTGATTTTAAAACTAAAGATTACAAAGTAAAAGGAATAGTAAACCCATGATACTTAAGTGTAACGATAGTAATTTGTACGATTTTACTATTGGGAATAGATACATCTGTTTTGGGGTGCAATTTAATGAATATCGAAATGAAACAAAGGTATCTGTTCGCCGTGATTCGGATGGTACCCCTGTTATTGTAGAAATTTCTAAATTTGAAATAATTAATCCTAGTATACCTGAAGGTTGGGAAATTTCATTTTATAAACAGGAAGATACTATAACTACTGCTATTGAACCTAAAGAATTTCGTGGAGCATTTTGGGATGACTATCATAATGGAAATCCTAAAATGGAAAAGTTATTTGAAGATACTTATATAAAGATCTGTAAATTTCATAATTTTCTATTACATCCCATTGATTAAGTAAAACCCAATAAAAAAGCCTCATTACGAGGCTTTTTTATAATCTGTTATTTAATATTAGGATCGCCTTTTTTCAAGAAAAAGCGGATCGCTAATTTTTGTAGGAATGTTCCATAAGGAGGGTGGAAAAGCTGAGTCGGGAAAAACCGATGGCGTGTAAATACCGTTTTTGCATGAGAAAGTTCACGGAAACCTTCTTCACCATGATATGACCCCATGCCCGAGTTGCCGATACCACCGAAAGGAGCATCATGGTTAACTACATGCCAACCCCAATCATTGATGGTTACACCACCCGAATGAGTTTCACGTAAAATACGATCACGTTCTACCGAACTATGTGTAAAGCAATAAAGCGCTAAAGGTCGTTCGTCTGATTTCACATAGGTAATTGCATCATCTAAAGAATCATATGCAACCACAGGTAAAATAGGACCAAAGAGTTCTTCTTTCATAATGCGCATGTCGGGAGTGCAATTAAGCACAATCTGTACAGGCATTCTACGACCTTGTTGGTCAAAGCTGTAAGTGCCACAAGGAATAATCCGCGCACCTTTTTCTTGTGCATCGGTCAAAATATCTTGAATACGTTTTAAATGACGGTCATTCACAATAGATGTGTAGTTATCATTGTTTGTGATGTTTTGACCAAACATTTTTATAAAGCTTGATTTTGCAGCATCCACAAATTCATCAATACTTTCTTTTGGAACCAAAGCATAGTCAGGCGCTACACAGATTTGCCCACTGTTGGTAGCCTTACCATGCGTAATACGTTTTGCGGCATCGGTAATCGGGTAGTTACGGCTCACAATTGCTGGTGATTTACCACCTAACTCGAGTGTGACTGGTGTTAAGTTCTCAGCTGCTGCTCTCATTACGACTTTGCCAATAGCTGGAGAGCCAGTAAATACAATATGGTTAAAGGGTAAAGAGGTGAATCTTGCTGGGTCTGTAATTTCTTCACCAAAGACTGCGACTTCATCTTCATTAAAGACTTCGGCGAGCATACGTCTTAGCATTGCATTGGTATTAGGTGTAATTTCAGACAATTTAATCATGACTCGGTTGCCCGCAGCTAATGCGGCAATGAGCGGACCAAGCGCTAAATAAACTGGAAAGTTCCAAGGCACAATCACACCAACCACGCCCTTAGGTTGGTATTGCACACTTAATCGGTTTGATAAAAATAAAAGTTCAGTACGGCGTTTACTTGGGCGCATCCAGCGGCGTAAATGATGAATTGCATGATCAGCCTCTAACACAGAGCCAAGCAAGTCTAATAGTTTAGATTCATCCAGTGATCTTGAACTAAAGTCAGCATTAATCGCAGTAGCTAAAGCATCTTGATAACGAATAATTTGTTTTTTGAGTTGATGCAGTTTTGTTCGGCGTGTCTCAAGACTTGGGTAAGGGTCCGCTTCAAAATTGGCACGTTGTTTGGAAAAAATAAGTTCCATATGTTCAGTGGCAGAGCCGCTATATTCTTTTAAAGTGGAGTGTTCCATTTTTATTCCTTCCCATACTTTTGCTTATCATACTTTATGCTTGAAGCGTTGTATGGTCGATGTTAAATTGAGACAACAAGAGGTAGTTTAGTGCCATTATGCACGTCACTCTAGGGATGGTGTGAGTTAAATGCCTAATAATATTTATAAAAGTACAAATGTTGTTATCGAAGGAAATTATGATAATACATCTTTCGGTTCGAATACATATTTGCTGGGGTTGACCAGTTTATTTGATGAAATGGGCTTGCAAGGCCATTCAATGTCAGATGTTCTATCTGGTACAAATATTTCACCAGATGCGATGAATCAACCCTCTTTATATATTTCTCAACTTCAAAAAATCCAGTTATTTCAAAATATTCAACGTTTATCTCATGATCCCTTAATTGGCCTCCGTGCTGGGCAAAAGCAGCGGCTGTCAGATTTTGGGGTATATGGTTATGCACTATATTCTTCGCGTAATTTTAGGCAAGCGGTAGAGCTTGGCATTCGACACATTAAGCTTGCAGGGCCTATTTTAAAGAAGTCTTTTTATATTCGAGATGATGCTGCTGTTTTTGAAGGGCAGGACATTATTGCACTTGGTAAGCTTCTGCCTTTGGTGTGCGAGTTTTGGTTTAGCTCCATGCAAACCTTAATTGAACGTGTGCTTGAAGGGCCATTTCAAGCGAAGAAGCTTTTATTACCTTATCCAGCGCCTGACTATGCAGAAGAGTATGAAAAAGTTTTTCATTGTCCTGTTCAGTTTGATGCTGGCGTAATGCAATGGCACTTTGATTTAAAGTGGCTTGATGTACCTTGTCCAAATGCCAATCCGATTACCGCGGATATGTGTAAGTCGTTTTGTGAGCGGATGTTAGGTACAGCTGAACTTGAAGAGCCTGAGTTGGTGAAAACGATTCGTTTGATCTTGTTAGATGGAACAGGACTTTTCCCATCGGCTCAAGAAATGGCTGAGCAGTTGCATATTTCAAAGCGTACCTTACATCGGCGATTAGCGGGTTTTAATTTAACCTATCAAGAATTGTTAGATGAAACTCGGCGCCGTCTTGCTGATGAATATTTGCGAGAGACGACTTTATCTATAGATGAAATTGCTGAGAGAATTGGCTTTTCAGATACTTCTAATTTTAGAAAAGCCTATCGGCACTGGACAGGCATTTCACCAAATGAGTATCGAATACAGTACCTAAATTAGAATAAGATTTGCCTGCTACTTAAAGCAAGAGAATAACTTTTTTTGCAAAAATGGATTACAGAGCAAAATCGCAAATAAAATAATAAATATGCCGATGATGCTAAACAGATCCGGTAATTCATGCCAAAAAACAAATCCCCAAATTCCTGCAAAAATAATGGCAATGTAATTCATTGGGCCAATTTGTCCTGCTGGGGCTAGGCTGTAGGCATAAGACATAAAAAGTTGACTAATGTTTGCTAAAAGTCCTGCGGCAATCAGCAATGCGAGTTCATGCCAAGTGAAAATACGCCAATGCCAGAACATTGGAATTGATGAAATTAAGCTACCAAAAATACAAAAGTAAAAAACAATACGTTCAGGCGGTTCTGTACTGGTTAAAGCTCTTACAGTTACAAAAGCCATGGCTGATAAAAAGCATGCACCCAAGCCAATAAAGGATAATGCGTTAAATAGCCCTTGGTCGGGTTTAGCGACAAATAAAACTCCAATTAATCCAATAACGGCGGCAAAAATCATCGATTTTGTGATTTTTTCTTTTAAGAAAAGCCATGCAATGAGTGGTATAAAGATTGGAGATGAGTAGCTAAAAACCATCGCATTCGATAGTTTTAAGTTCGCAATGGCATAGAAAAAACCATACATTGCAGCAAGACCGACTAGACTTCGCCACGTGTGCATCCAGAGTTTATCAGTCTTAACAAAGTCTAAGCCTTGCTTTAAAAGCATAGGAATAAAAATAAATAAACCCACTGCATTTCTAAAAAACACGACGGTGGCATTGTCTACCGTTTCTGAAGCAAAACGAATGCATACCCCCATAATGGAAAATAATAATGCTGATGTCATAAGACAAAGCAGTGCTTTTCCAAGTTGATTCGAGGGTTGGGTTGAAGCAGTCTGATTTTGCATATCGAAATGAGTTTTTGGTTTTCGGTGTTATCTTAGCAGCGATGCAGGCATTGGATGAAATATCATTTGATAATGATTCAATAGTGATACTTAGCAAAATAAAAAAAGAGAGCCTACGTGAGCTCTCTTTTTAATTTTGAATACCTGTTATTTACAGCTAAAGTTTTCAGCTTTTTCACTATCACCCTGACCATTGTAACGGGTAATCAGTGGGTAAGGACAAAGTGGACGGGTACGGTCTGGTGCCCAGTCCTGTGGAAGTTCAGTATTCACTTGACCACTTGGGTTACCTGCGCCGCGAGCGGTTGCAATGATTTTGTCAGGCGCTTGCCCATATTCAACCCAGTTAACCAAAGCGGTTAGTGCATCAAATTGGTCGGTCGCAATGCCATCACGGGTATGGTTCATGCCCGGAACTCTAAAGAAACGTGCAAATTCAGGCGCTGTACCTTTTGCATCATTTTTATAGTGTTGCAGCAGTTGATCGTACCAATTCTGAGTGTCATCTACAGAGAAAACGCCGTCTGCTGTACCTTGTACCACAATCATTTTTCCACCATGATTACGGAGTTTATCCAGATTCAATTCATCGGGTGGCATCATAAATGATATAGAGCTTTCGGTGTATACATCATTGGTCGCCGATAGTTTTAGATAATCAGTATCAAAATTATAGTTAAAGGCAAACTGTCTAGAGTTTTGAGTCACAGTTGGGTCTGGTGGAACCTGAAAAAGAATACCGACTGCAACTGGGTCACGTGCTGTTCCCACCGAAGATTCGAATTTCCAGCTTGCCCAGTTACTGCCGACTAAACCGGGGTCGAAAGGCTGGGTTGCATAAAGTGCTTGTCCGGCAGAATTTACAGGGCCGCGGTAAATGTTGGCTAATACATCAATTTGATCAGTGCTTAAACAGGTGCCATCTCTTGTGCTTGAGCAAACGGGTACGTGCTGATGAATATCAAATGCAGTACGGCAAGCCTCAACATCTTGAACCAGTCCATCTGCAACACCGTCTAACGCATCGCATCGATCTAAAATCGCTTTTGCTAATACTTTACGCTCTGAAAGAGTGAGGGCGGTACTTAAGTCATTTTCGTCTGTTGCAACTCGACGAAGCTGTTGTGCTGTATAGAGTTGAGCTGCGGCTGCGCGAGGCAAATGAAAACCCGGTGTGCTTGCCAAAATTCCATCATATTGGTCGCCCAAACGGGTTGCCGCAATCATGGCGTGGCGTCCGCCATTTGAAGTGCCGCCTGCATAGGAGCGGTCTGGCAATTTACCATACGCTGTTTTAATTAGATTTTTTGCCATAGGCGTGAGTTTGGTAATCGCACCATAACCGTAGTTTATTCTGGCTTGAGGGTCTAAACCAAACATTGGATTTTGTGATGCATTATGTCCTGCATCGGAAGAAATAACAGCGAAACCATCATGTAGGGCATTGGTAAGTGGACCACCGCTGCCGACCTGACCCGTTGCAGGAATTAAATTACCATCGGTTCCACCATTGCCTTGATAGAGAAAACGGCCGTTCCAATCAACAGGTAAGCGCATTTCAAAACCAATTTGATAGGTTTGTCCATCGACAGGGCTTACACGTTGGTCCATATAACCTTTGATCAAACAATGAGCACCAATTGGTTTGTTGGCTACCGTCAATGTACCTGCCTCTTGAAGAGTGGCCGAGCTAATCACGGTATTGTTATATTGAAATCCGAGTAAGTCTGAACAACTTCCTGTCATTTTTACGCCCACAGCAGGAGACAACTGAGGTGGTTTCGTTGTTGAGGGCGTAGTTGTGTCATCACTGTCACTTCCACAGCCTACCAAAGAACCAAGCATGGCAAGTACTAAAGCGGAGTGGGTCAAAATTCGTTTATTGTTGGTGTAATTCATTTATTCATATCCTTATTGAATGAATGGTCGCAATTAATCTAAAACCAGAAAATTAGCTGTGCTTCGTGCAATCATTTTGTTGTTTTGCCAAGCTTCACTTTCGAGATTAAGTACGGTTTTGCCTTGTTTAATGAAACGGCATTTTGTAATGACTTCGCCCACAGCACAGGGCCTTAAAAAATCCATCGTTAAGTTGATGGTGGTGGCAGGTTTACGGTCATTGGCGAGATATGCAAAAAGTCCCATCACATCGTCAAGCATGGCGCAGATCATGCCGCCTTCAACGGTGCCGCGTGGATTGGTAAAGCTTTCTAGGGCCGTGTAGTGGATGGTGAGTTCAGTGTTTTTGTCATTCCAATGGATATTGTGTCCACCCAAATGGTGATGGATGGGCGGTAAATGTTCTAAAGTTTTTTGATCCATAATGAAGGCTCCATCCTTTTTGTAGGTGTTATAAAAATTATTATTTCAGCGTATAGGCATCATAAATAACCGCTTTGCCCAAGCGCATTGCACTACCTACTGCAACGGTTTGGTTAAGCCATGAGTATTTAGGTGAGCTGGTTTCAAACTGCATGGTAATTTTGAAATAGTAATTTTTCGGGTCGACATCTTTGCCTTGGGCAAGTTGTTTTAGCGTTTCTGCTGAGCCATGTCGGTAACCTTTGGTTTGAAGATAAATGAGTGCGCCGTCATCGGTTTCTAACAAATATCGTGTATCAATAATTGCCAGTCCTTTGCTGTCGACAATTTGCCAATCTGCGCCATTATTTAAAATGCGGCCCTTAAGTGATTTCCCTTCAAATGTTCCACCTGTAATAGCAATAATTCGGCGTTTACCTGCGTCACTGGTGGCACCTAACTCCCAAACAGGCGCATTCAGATCCACACTAAATTTTGCTAAAGGCTCAAGCTGAATGGGCGGTGGACTATATTGCGTTTCGGCATGGGTCAGAGCAATAAGACTAAATCCGCAGAGTAGTGTTAGAACTTTCTTCATGATTGATTTCCCAAAATAAAAAAGAGGTTCTATGCGCAACAGAACCTCTTTCTGATTTATTTAAATTTCCATGTGTAATCAATGTTGATACGGGTTTCATTTACAGGTTTGATGTTGGCTGTAGAAAGCATGTTGTTGTCATAAATGGCATAGCGCGCGCGTAAACCTAGATTTTTTAACCAGCCACTTTGAACGGTGTAGCCTAAATCAAAGTCTGTTTCGCGTTCTTTTAGATTGGTTCCACCTAAGTTAGGTGCATAAATGTTGTGACCTGTGGTGTAACGGGTCATAAAACGTAAACCCGGCACATAATTTTTAAAGTCATATTCATAGCGGAAGCTATAGGCTTTTTCTTTTGGGTTTAAAAACTCGCCCGGCCATGTATCAATGAGTAGGCCAGTTTCACCTCCGGTTAAATACGGAAATGCAGTGTCGCCGTGATGTTGGAAGGTTCCAAAAATAAATTTATGGTTTTGATGTTTGAGTTCGAAATGCGCATGATACAGATCATTATCGACTAAACCTGCTTTTGCTTGTCCGTCATCACGGCTGCGGTAGTAGCGTAACTGCGAGCTAAGATTAGTAGTGTCATTAATTTTATGTTGATGTAAGGCACCGACCATGGTCTGGTTATAAAGATCATCAACATCCATGTAAAAAGCTGTGAGCTTGATTGTTGGATCAAGCTGATAGTTCCCACCTAAATAATAGAGTCCGTCAGTTTCGGCACTTTTAAACCGTCCATTCACCCCTGAAATTTTAATTTTTTCATAGTTGGTTGAATCACGATGATTCACTTTATCGAGATAGGCTGCCTGTAAGTCGAAGTCTTTAATATCTTTGCTGGTCAGTGAAATTCCTCGATATGTTTGAGGAAGCAAACGAGCAGGCGAAGCTACTAAAACAGGGTTCATTGGCATTAACGTACCAATGCGAAGTTCGGTCTGGCTCATTTTAGCTTTAGCTGTGACACCAATTTCTCCATAAGAGTCGGTAGGCTCGTTGGTGCGCGTGTCTCTAGGTAAGTTTCCTGTACCTCCATGCTCGGCGTCGGCATCGAGTTTAAAGCCTGCCGTTGCAAGTACATCCAACCCAAAACCGACAGTCCCTTCGGTATAACCTGAATTGGCTTTGAGAATAAACCCTTGTGTCCAGTCCTTGGCAGCAGGGTAAGCAGATTGCTCTTGGTAGTCGCGGTCAAAATAGAAATTTCGTGTGGTGAGTTCTACTGAGCTGTTGTCAATAAAATTGCCAGCCCACACTGAACCAGAGAGTATAAGGGTAGAGTACATCCATAATTTCGACATAGCATTTCTTCCTGAAATATCATTTCTTGTTTTCAACAAGGCATGGTTGTTATGTCCGCCTCGTTTGGTTTTTAAATCGAATTATTTTCCGAGTAGTTCTCGGGCGACGATTTCTTTCATAATTTCATTGGTTCCCCCATAAATTTTTTGTACCCGCGCATCCACAAAAAAACGTGAAATCGGGTATTCCTGCATGTAACCGTAGCCGCCAAAAAGTTGAAGTAATTGATCAATCACTTCACATTGGGCATCTGTGATAAAGCATTTCAGTGCGGCAACTTGAGTGACGCTTAATTGGTGTTGTTGATACAGCGCTGCACATTGCTCTACAAAAGCTTGGGCGGCTTTGGCTTTGATTTGCGCGTTTGCGAGAACAAACCGTGTGTTTTGCATTTGGCTTAAAGGTTGCCCGAAAGCTTTACGTTCGAGTACATAGTCTTTAGTAATTTCGATGGCTCCTAAAATCGATCCCAAAGCCATCATGGAAATACTTAAACGTTCGCGAGGTAACTCTTGCATTAAGTAAGCAAAGCCTTGTCCTTCTTTGCCTAAACGCTGGGTTGCAGGCACACAAACATCATCAAAAAAAAGTTCGGCTGTATCTTGGGCATGTAGTCCGATTTTTTGTAAAGAGCGGCCTTTTTTAACGCCGTCTAAAGCAGCATCAACTAAAAGAATCGAAATACCTTTTGCTTTGGCTTGAGGGTTGGTTTTAGCTACCAGAACAATCAGGTCGGCATGCAAACCATTTGAAATAAAGGTTTTTGAACCATTTACACGATAGTGATCATTTTCTAAAACGGCTTGAGTCCGTATGGCTTGTAAGTCTGAACCAGCATTGGCCTCTGTCATGGCAATTGCGGTGACCACTTCACCTGTCACCATTTTGGGTAACCAATAACGTTTTTGCTCTTCAGTTCCAATATTTTGCAAGTAAGGAGAGACCAACTCATTTTGCCCACCAATGGCAACAGCCAAAGATGCAAAGCCAGCTTGAGCAGTTTCTTGAACCAGCATGAGAGAGTAATGAACAGGAGCGCCATAGCCGCCATATTCTTCGGGCACATCTACGCACAAAAAGCCATTTTCCCCAAGACGAAGCCATAGATCACGTGGGATCAGGCCATCGTGTTCCCACTGCTCGTAATACGGAGCGACCTGTTCTTTTAAGAACCTGCGGTAACTGTCTCTAAATAGTTCAAATTCTGTATCGTGTGGCATGTTGAACCTTTTTTTAGGCAAAAGTGAGGCTATTGCCCAAACCAAAGTTTGAGCTTCCTTTTTTTAATTCAATTGCTTATTGCTTTAAGGTGGGTACCCGAATAATGAGTGGGTTGTCGCCCTGTTTTTGATAAAGCTCATCAATTAAAGCTGCACGACGTTTCGTAATATTGCTTTGATTGAGATTGCCTTTATCGGTCACTTCTCCAGCATCGAGCTGAGGTGGTTCGGTCATTAAATAAAGCATTGAGACTGTATTTGAACTGCCAGTCGCATCTTTATTAAAGGTCGTTAAAAATTGACGGAACCATTGCTGGACTTTAGGGTGTTGTAATATCTCTGTTGCAGAATGCTCACCATGCTTAAGGCTTGCATATTGAACACAAGCTTCTAATTTTGGAAAAATCAGAAAACCAACAGCATTCAGGTTTGATCCTGTAATACAGACATCTTGAACTAGTAAATTACCTTGAATCAGTACTTTGTTGCGTAGTGTGCCCACATTAACAAAAGTACCAGTATTGAGTTTAAAGTCTTCGGCAATGCGTCCGTCGTACATCAGGCCTTTAGTCGGATCATTTACATCAACCAAACGAACGGCATCACCTGTGTGAAAAAAGCCTTCATCATCAAAAACAGTACTTTGTTGGTCTGCCCTTAAACGCCAATAGCCTTTCATGACATGTTTGCCACGAACACAAAACTCAAGTTTGTCACCACATGGAACCAGCTTAATTTCGCATCCCGGAGCAGGGTAACCAATAAAGCCAGCCATCACGCGTGGACCTGTTGTAAAAGCACAAGATGGTGCAGTTTCAGTCATGCCCAATCCGCTCATAATGCGAATTTTTTCTCCGCAATGTTGCTGAGCAATTTTATCTAATCTGTTCCAACCTGCTTCTGAAAGCGCTGCACCTGCAAAGAATAAAATTTTAACTTTGGCAAAAAAGCGATCTCTTAATTCCTCATCTTTTTCTAGGGCTTCGGTCAGTTCTTCCCAACCTTTTGGCACATTTAAATAAACTGTTGGAGAAATTTCTTTGAGATTATGAATGGTTTCGTCAAATTTGCCCTGAACAGGCTTGCCGTCATCAATGTATATCGTACCGCCGTTATAGAGCGCGATACCGACATTGTGACTGCCGCCAAACGTGTGGTGCCAAGACAACCAGTCAAGAAGAACAGGAGGAGTCTCTTCAAATTCAGGGAAAGTCTGCAATAACATTTGCTGATTAACACACAACATTAAATGCGTGGTCGGTACAGCTTTAGGGAGTTTGGTTGAACCTGACGTAAATAAGAATTTGGCAATCTGGTTTTCATCAAGGGTTTGATAAAACTCTTGAACATTTGAAACGGGCGTATCTAATAGCGACTGAAAAGACGTGCAGATCTGATTGCCCACAAGACCTTTGTTGGTCACCACTTCAATGTCAGGTGTCATACATGCCTGAATGGCTTTGGCGAAGGCTTGACCATCGCTGGCATAGACCAAGCCAGGTGTGAGCACTTCAAACACATGTTTGAGTTTGCCAAAGTCTTGAGAAATAAGAGAGTAGGCAGGGGAAATTGCTGAAAAAGGTACACCCGCCAGCATAGCCCCCATAGAGAGTGTTAAATGTTCAAGATCATTACCACTTAAAATGACGAGTGGTCTTTCTTGGTTTAAATTACGTTCATGCAAAGCCTGAGCAATATGCCATGCACGTTGTAAAACTTCTGCATAACTCAGTTTGACCCATTCACCTTGAGCATTGCGTTTTGCTGCAAAAATATGGTCTGGTTTGGTTTGTGCAAAATGAATTAACCGATCTGTCAGTTTTTGTGGATACGGTTTTAATTGCTCTTTTGGGCTGATATAGAGCGTGTCATCTTTATATTGATAATGAATATCATGTTGCCCTAATTTTACGAACCGTTCGCGGTCTTGTGATTGAGTGGCATTCATTTGCATTTCTTTCACTCCATGGAAAGCGCATCACTGCGCTTTATTTTTTTGCATCATGCAATTTTTATTTAATATGTCGTTGTTCACATTAACCCGACTAAATCGGGTAATGGCGTGATTGGGTTTGAATGGTAATCCAGCGTAAATCGGTAAATTCACCAATAGAGGCTTTACTACCAAATCGTCCGTAACCACTCGATTTTGTACCACCAAATGGCATTTGAGCTTCGTCATGCACGGTTGCACCGTTGATATGACAAATACCCGAATCAATCTGTTTAGCCACTTCCAATGCCTGCGAAATATTTTGGCTAAACACTGCCGAAGAAAGACCGAACTCGCTGTCATTTGCCAGTGCTACACCTTCTTCAACGTTTGAAAAACGCTGTACGGTGCAGACAGGCCCAAACGATTCTTCACGGTAAAGCAGCATGTCAGGCTTAATGTTGAGCACCAACGTCGGTTGCATGGTGGTGTCTTCAATATGAATGCCTAAAGGTAAGTCGGCACCTTTGTTTTGGGCATCTTCAAGTAAATGCTGAATACGGTTTGCGGCACGGCGACTTTCTAAAACGCCGAGTGCATTTTCTTTCGAGGTTGGGTTGCCCGCCTGAATGGAACGTGTTTTCTCAATCAGCTTTTCAATAAACTGGTCGGCAATATTGTCTTGAACCAAAACACGTTCGGTCGACATGCAAATTTGCCCCTGATTAAAGAACGCTCCAAAAGCGACGGCATTTACTGCTTCATTAATGTCGGCCTCGTTTAAAACCACGACAGGGGCTTTGCCACCAAGTTCGAGTAAAACTGGTTTTAAATATTTAGCAGCAGTCTCGGCAATAATTTTTCCGACTTTAGTTGAACCCGTAAAATTAATGCGCTTCACGGCTGGATGAGACACTAAGCGCTCCACGATTTGTGGTGCATCTTCGGCTGCATGGGTAATCACATTGACCACACCTTCACCTAGACCCGCTTCATGTAACACTTCACCAATGAGACGATGTGTTGCTGGGCAGGCTTCCGAGGCTTTTAACACTACCGTGTTACCACAAGCCAAAGGCATAGCAAGCGCACGTGTTGCCAAAATGACAGGTGCATTCCAAGGTGCTATTCCAACAATAACGCCACAAGGAACGCGTACACCAATGGCAAGATTACCCGGCACATCTGACGGAATCAGGCTTCCGTCAATTTGCGTGGTCATTGCTGCTGCTTCACGTAACATGTTGGCAGCAAGGTGAACGTTAAACCCATACCATGTGGCAGTTGAACCTGTTTCTTGCATTCCAGTTTGAATGAATTGCTCGGTCTTTTGGTCCATTAAATCGGCTGCTTTTAACAAACGTAAACGGCGTTCAGTAGGCGAGAGCTTCGACCATACCTTAAAAGCTTGTTGCGCCGATTCGATTGCACGATCAACATCTTCCAGTGTTGCAGCAGCGGCTTTGCTTGCCACTGATCCATCAATGGGGCTAATACGCTCAAAAGTTGCCTGATTTGATGCATCAACAGATTGACCGTGAATTAGTAACTGTACATTTTGCATGGGATGCGTCCTTACATTGCCATTAGAGAATCAAAAGTTAACCAGTACGTTTATAGCTCTGTAAACCCGGTTTAATTGATTTTTCATCTAAAAATTGTTTCAAACCTTCTTGGCGACCGTTTTCAGTATCACGATGGATACATTGATCGAGCTTGGCATATAAGTAGTCTTCGTTTTGGTCCCATGTGAGCTCACGGCAACGTTTAAACCCATTTTTAGCTGTACGAAGAACCACAGGGTTTTTCTCAAGTAAACAATTTGCAAGTTCAGTGACTTCTGCTTTTAGCTGTTCAAGCGGTACGCTCTTATTCACAAGTCCCATGGTCTCGGCTTCTTTACCACTAAAGGTTTTACCCGTCATGATGTAATACAAAGCTGCACGGTGACCTACGGTATCTGCCATTGCTTTGCTTACAAGGTTGCCTGGTGGGATACCCCAGTTAATTTCAGATAAACCAAAGGTTGCTTCATCTGCTGCAATCGCAAGATCACACGCCACTAATGGTGAGAAACCGCCTCCGAAACACCAGCCGTTAACCATTGCAATAGTTGGTTTTGAATACATACGAAGAAGTTGCCACTGCCAACGACATGAGTCACGGCGAATACGTTCTTGATAAATTTCAGGCTGAGTGTCGACTTCGCGGAAATATTCTTTCAAGTCCATGCCGGCTGTCCAAGAATCACCTGCACCAGTTAATACTAAAACACGCGCATTTTGATCAAGTTCTATGGCTTCAAGCACATCAATCATTTCACGATTGAGTGTAGGACTCATGGCATTTTTCTTTTCTGGGCGATTTAGTGTGACCCAAGCAATTCCATCTTCAACTTTAACATCTACGGTTTCCCAGCGATTTTCATAAGTCATCTTCATACTCCTTGAATGATTTTGTGATGTTCTGAGATTTAATTTAATATCAGTTAAACTTACATTCAAGTCTTTTTTTTAAAATTTAATAATTATTTTATAATTGTATGTATTTTAAATAAAAATTAATTTAATAAATAATTTTACATAAAAATATGTTGATTTTTTAGTAAGTTTAACTGATATTTTTGGTGTGTTTAAACAACAATACACAAAGGGCTAAATGGAACGACTAGTCAATAAAGGACAACACAATGGAAAAGATATTAGGACAGTCTGCAAGAGCAAAGATTACGTTACTACTTTGCTTTGCAATCGCAATTTTTGAAGGTTTTGATCTTCAATCAATGGGGGTAGCCGCTCCACGAATGCGGGCTGAGTTTATGTTGGACAATGGCCAGATGGCATGGGCATTTAGTGCTGCAATTTTGGGAACACTACCGGGTGCAATATTAGGTGGCAGATTTGCAGATATTATTGGGCGTAAGAAAATTCTGATTTTTAGTATTCTACTTTTTGGAATTATGTCTTTGCTAACAGCATATGCTGCTAACTTCAGTTTGCTGTTACTCATCCGTTTTTGTACCGGTTTAGGAATGGGTGGGGCACTTCCGATGATGATTACACTTGCCTCTGAAGCTGTGCCTGACCAGCACAAGGGCAAAGCGGTAAGTATCATGTATAGTGGCATTCCTTTTGGTGGATTATTGACTTCTGTCGTTGCCATGTCGTTGGCGGGTGATGCAGAGTGGCGTCATATTTTCTATATTGGTGGTATTGCGCCTATTTTGTTAATTCCACTCATCATGCGCTTTTTACCTGAGTCAAATGATTACCTGCAACGTAAAGTTCAAGCACAAAAAACGACTCCATTCTTTGAGGTTTTATTTGCCAAAGAACGCCGCATGTCGACTATTCAGCTTTGGGTAAGTTTCTTCTGTACCTTAGTGGTGTTGTACTTCTTGTTGAACTGGTTACCGTTACTCATGGGCGCGCAAGGCTTATCGAAACTTCAGGCAAATTATGTACAGATGGGCTACAACGTTGGTGGAATTTTAGGTTCAATCTTAATGGGTGTGTTGCTTGATAAATTACGCATGAGTTTTGTGATTAAGTTGATTTATCTAGGCATTTTATTCTCACTTTGCTGCTTGGCAATTTCTCCAACGGTGGCTTTATTGGCACTTTCGGCAGTGGGTTGTGGTTTATTCATTGTGGGTGGACAATCGGCATTGTACGGTTTAGCCGCAATGTATTATCCGACTGAAATGCGTGGAACCGGAGTTGGTGCGGCGGTTGCAATTGGACGTATTGGTTCTTTTGCTGGACCTTTAATGGCTGGTTTTTTACTCTCACTTGGACAAAGCTCGACAATTGTGATTGGCTCAAGCATTCCAGTGATTTTAATTGCAGCGATCTCTGCATTACTTCTTGTCAAAAAACCTAAACAGCCTGTACATTTAGTACAAAGCTCAGGTGCTCGCTAAGTTTTAACGAAAGTATGGGGTGACTGCCTCATACTTTCCTACAGATTTTCTTATGATGAATGAAAGGTTATGGTACGTTCAAATTTAGTTCAGAAAAAAATAGAAGATGAGCCTAAGTTAAGTTATATGATTGCTCGTGTTGACCGAATTATTAGTAAACATTTAACAGAACATTTAAAAGAGCTTGAAATTACCTTGCCACAATTTACTGCACTTTCTGTTTTAGCTTCAAAAAGTAATGTATCCAATGCCAAGCTTGCTGAGCGCTCTTTCATTAAGCCGCAATCGGCCAATAAAATTTTGCAAGATTTGTTGGTTAATGGTTGGATTGAAAAGAAACCAGACCCTACGCATGGCCGCCGTATTTTAATTACACTGACCGAAAGTGGTGTTGAAAAACTGAATAAATGCAATGAAGTTGTATTAAAAGTTGAAGAGAAAATGCTTGAAGGCATTGATATCAATCTGGCTTATTTAATTCGTAATAACCTCGATATCATGGTGAATAATCTTAAAAACCTTTAAATAAATGAGCTTTTGGGGGACGAGCTAAATTCCCAAGCACTGATTCACACAGAAAATTTATTTCATTTTGCAAATGAAGTTGTTAGCATCGAAGTGACGTTTTTGACAATATGTGGCAGCAAATGTCTTCAGGGCAACAAGTTTTACTTAAATTAAGAAAAATGATTATTTCAGGGGAACTTGAAGGTGGTGCCAGAATTGCTGAGATTCCCACTGCTGAGTTACTTGGGGTTTCGAGACAGCCTGTTCGTATTGCATTTCGGCTGCTCGAACAAGAAGGTCTTCTCATCAAGAACCCAACCCGTGGCTACACCGTCCGTGAAATTTCAGAACAACTGGTTCATGATGCGCTTGAAGTGCGGGGTGTGCTGGAAGGGTTGGCTGCAAAAACTTTGGCAGAACAAGGTTTAAGCGAAGAGCAGAAAAAGACACTGCAACATTGCATTCAAGAAACCGAAAAACTCTTTAATGAAAAAGACGAGTTTGGCGACGCTGAACTGGAACGTTATCATCATTTTAATGTCATTTTTCATGACACGATTATTGAGGGCGCGCAAAATGTAGCGCTCATACAAGCTTTAGCAAAAAACAATCAATTGCCGATGGCTTCTGCTCAAGCCATTACCTATGATGAGAAGCAAGCTTTGTCGGAATATCGTCGTTTGCACTATGCACATTTACAGCATTGTTCGATTTTCGATGCGTTGACACATCGACAGGCAGGGCGCGCTGAAACTTTAATGCGTGAGCACAGTAGTGTAGTGATTTTAGGTGAAACGCTAAGAAATGTTTTAAGCACCTAAGATGAAAATAAGTTCCTTTATTTTTGAATAAAGGAACTTGGGTGTTAAAGTTCAATCACAAGATTTTTAGTTTTTGCACGAGAACAGCAGGGCGTAAACTGGTCATTTAGTGCATGTTCATCTTCAGTCATAAACATATCACGATGATCTGGCGTGCCTTCTACAACGCGGGTAATACACGTACCGCAAATACCTTGTTCACATGAAACAGGAATATCAAAACCATTTGCAATTAATGCTTCAGTGGCGGTTTGTTCTGGCAATACTTCAATTCGACGACCCGTACCTTTAACTTCAATGGTAAAAGCTTCATTGTTGGAAATATCTGCTTTTTGAGCGACAAAATGCTCTTGATGTAATTGTTCACTATGCCAACCTGCTTGTTCGGCTGAGCTCATGACAAACTTCATAAATCCTGTAGGCCCACACACATATAAGTGTTTGTCAGGTGAACTCTCGCCTAAAACCTCTGCCATATTACATTCGGTGTCTGGCTGATCTTGAATATGAAAATGAACTTGATCACCGAAGTGCTTGGTCAAATTGCCATAGAAGGCAATCATTTCATGACTACGAACAAAGTAGTGTAATTCAAAAGGAATATTGGCTGACTTAAGCCGATATGCCATCGATAAAATAGGTGTAATACCAATACCACCAGCAAATAAAATTGCTTGTTTGGTTTGAGGGTGAATCTCAAATAAATTACGTGGTTCACCAATCTTTAAATGATCACCTTCACGATATTCAGTATGGATACAACGTGAACCACCGCGTGAGTTAGCATCATGTAAAACACCAATTACATAACGATGCTTTTCACTGCAACAATTAGAAAGTGAATATTGACGGGTTAGACCATTTTTAAGATGCACATCAATATGGGCACCTGCTTCAAAATTCGGTAGCTCTGTACCATTTGCTGCAATCAGTTCAAAGGCACGAATGGTCGGGGTGAGCTGGTGAATTTTTTGAATAATAACGTCCATGTTCATGCTCCTTTAAATAATCCGAATGTTTGGAAACTTTTGTGCGGATGTTTCCGGAGGTGTTTTATTTTCTTCAGCAAGGAGTCGCTCAATCACCTTACGGGACTGTACACCGCCCGCATCGATGTTAAGCATCAGTAACTTGCGATGGGGATTGTTTAAAATATTTTGTTGTTGTTGCTCCAGTATTTCTAAATCTTCAGTAAAGATTTTGCCTTGACCTTCACGAATTTGATCGGTGAGTTCAGCATTATCTGGTTGGAAGTTGCGCGCCATTCCCCAGAAATACCAGTGTGAAGTTTCAGTTTCTGGCGTAATAAAATCGACCACGATTGAGGAAACTTTTTTGTCATTTGATGCGTCATAACCACCATGCCCAGCATGTGCCACACCGACTTCAATATGCACATTACTTGGGGCAAAGAAGTGGCAACGTTGCCAACGGTCAACAGGTACATCATCTGCCAAGTGATTACCCCGAAGGGCCATTTGCCAAAATGGAGGTGCGATCACATTTTCCATATAACGTTCGGTAATGACATGGTCGCCATCTACTTTTGTCACTGGCAATGATTCATCAATCTCTTTTTGACCAATACTGCTTGAGTGAACATAGGTCTCGTGAGTTAAATCCATCAGGTTATCGACCATGAGGCGATAGTCACATTGAATGTGAAACAGACCTCCGCCATAGCTCCATTCAGGATGATCTGCCCATTCTAAAGTTGGGAGTTTTGATTCATCTGCTAATGCCTTTTCGCCTGGCCATATCCAAATAAAGCCGAATTTTTCAACAACTGCATATGCTTTGTTGCAAGGGAAACCATTTACACGTTGAGCTGGCATTGAAACAGTTTTTCCGTCACAGCCCATGACTAAACCATGATAACCACATACGAGGTTTCCATCTTCGACATAACCTAGTGAAAGTGGGGCACCACGATGCGGACAAAAATCTTCAACGGCTGCAACTTGATTTTCTTTACCACGATAAAAAACAATTTTTTCACCACAGATGGTGCGACCTAACGGTTTGTCTTGAATTTCTTCTGGGCGGCAGGCTACATACCATGCATTTTTAATAAACATTGTGACGACTCCTTATCACTTATTGGATCCAATTTATAATAAATAAAAATAATGGTCAATTGATAAGCAGTATATTTCTTAAAAAATATTGTTCTTTAGAGTTGGTGGTTTTGTATGTTTCTAATTGCTATTAAAGACTTTTGTATTTCTTTTTAGTTTTAGAAGCGAAATCTTTTATGGTTTTAATTTGGATCCATAATTCTTCAATCCCATACAGGATTTGGATAGCTCTTGAAATTACAAATTTAAAAATATTTTATGGATCCATATTTTTTATTGATTTAATTTAATATGAATTATAAGTATATTTTTCAATAATTTAATTTATTGCTAATTAAATTTTAAAAATATTGTTGATTTTTTGGATCCAAATATTCAGTATAGAAAAAGAGCAGGATGCTCAAAAAATAAATATTCCTCTAGGTCATTATGGATACGGATGTGCATAACTACCCAATTGCTTATATAGCAATGTCGTGTGTATGTCTTATCCAAGGGAGATACACAAATGGAAAGAGACGTTCTAAGTGAGATCAATCAAAACAATATGAGCCGCTACCAATGGTTTGTTATTTTGATTTGTATCTGTCTCAATATTATTGATGGCTTTGATGTGATGGTGATGGCATTTACCGCACCGTCCGTATCAGCAGAATGGTCACTTTCAGGGGCACAAATTGGCTTGTTGCTTAGTTCAGGCCTTTTTGGAATGGCTGCTGGTTCAATCTTTCTCGCACCTCTAGCCGATAAAATCGGTCGTCGTTTACTCATCTTAGTTTGTCTTGTGATTGCAGGTCTTAGTATGTTGGGCTGTGCTTTTGTACAAAGCCACGGCATGTTGGCAGCACTTCGGTTTATTACCGGAATTGGGGTGGGCGGTATTCTTGCCAGCAGTAATGTGCTAGCAAGTGAATATGCCAATGCTCGCTGGCGTAGTCTTGCGGTTAGTTTAATGTCTACAGGTTATGGAATTGGCGCCACACTAGGTGGGGTATTGTCACTGGCATTGATTGAGCATTTAGGTTGGCGTTCAATCTTTTTGGCTGGTGGGATCACAACCATTGCAATGCTGCTGATCAGTGCATGGTTATTACCTGAATCTTTAGATTATTTATTAGCGAAAAGACCCAAACAGGCATTGGAACGAATTAATGCAACTGTAAATCGTATGGGGCTAAACGAACTACCAGTTATGCCGCGTTATGAAAAAATCAGCACGCAAAATGGCAGTGAGCTGGGTAAATTATTTGCAGGGCAACTGGGATTTCAAACACTTTGCCTTTGGTTTGCATTCTTTTTAGTGATGTTTGGCTTTTACTTTGTCATGAGCTGGACACCAAAAATTCTTATTTCAATGGGAATGTCACCAGAGCAAGGGGTAAGTACAGGTATTTTAATTAGTATTGGCGGTATTTTCGGTGCAGCCATTATTGGTTTACTCGCATCACGCATAAAAATTTTCTATGCCTTAAGCCTATTTTTAGGGCTAACGTCTGCATGTGTTTTTCTATTTGTCGCAGTCTCGTCTCAAGTGAGTGTCGCACTCATGGTGGGGTTATTACTCGGCACACTTATTAATGGCTGTGTGGCAGGTCTATATTCTATTTCTCCAACAATTTATGACGCCGAAATCCGTAGTCGCGGTGTGGGTTATGCCATTGGTTTTGGTCGTATTGGGGCAATTTTATCGCCAACGATTGCAGGTGTTTTTCTGGATAAAGGCATCGCACCAGCAACGCTTTATGCCTATTACGGTGTGGTATTTATTTTGGCTATTTTCCTGATTTTAAGTCTGGGCAGTGCATTTTACCGAAGTAAGAAAGAGCAGAACTACTCGCTTAAAACAGCACCTTAATCCATTAAAAATTAAATAGTTGAGATAAAAAATGAAAAAGACACCATTGTGGGTGGGGGTATGCTTGTGCCCATTATTTAGTCAAGTTGTGCATGCGGAGTTTATTGCGGACAGTAAAGCTGAGCTAACACTGCGTAATTTTTACTTTGACCGAGACTATAAAAAAGATCCATATCCCTATACAGCTGCCAGGGATTGGGCGCAGGGTTTAATTTTTAAAGGACATTCGGGTTATACCGAAGGGACAGTTGGATTCGGTGTTGATGTACTGGCAATGGCGGGTTTTAACCTGATGGGAAGTCGCGCTGATGACTATGCACGTAGTGGCTTATTACCCGTCAATACTGATAACTCTCGTGACGATTATTATGGAAAAATTGGTATTACAGGGAAGGCTAAATTTAGAAAAAATGAGCTTTTTGTGGGGGATTTAGTTCCACAATTACCGACCATATTTTCATCGCCAGCCCGTTTGTTCCCCCAGACTTATCGCGGTATTCGCTTTGTTTCAAATGAAATTCCAAATCTTCAACTTGAAGGATTTTATGTTGACGAAGTGCGTCAACGCGACTCAATTCGCTTTACAGATGTTGGAACGGACAATATCAACCGTCGTTTTGACAAGGCAGCAACCACTGATTCTTTTTACACGCTGGGAGGAAGTTATCAGTTAAAGGACTACCGTTTACGCGCTTACCATGCCGAACTCAAAGACATTTACCAGCAACAATTTTTGGGTTTTAACGGAAAACAGCCTTTAAATGACCAGCTTAATTTTTTAAGTGACGTGCGTTTTTTTAATAGTGAAGAAACTGGAAGCAAAAAAATAGGAGAGGTCGATAACCGCCATATGAGTGGTTTATTTGGTTTGAACTATCAAAACCATACGGTTTCTTTGGGCTATATGCAGTCGTTTGGCTCGACTGGTTTGCCGTTTTTGTCGGGAACCGAAAGTCCAGTCGTGCTTGATTTTATGAGTTCTGACTACTCAAATAAAGACGAAAAAGTCTATTCGATTCGTTATGAATATGACTTTAAAAATGCACGATTAGGTGATGTTTCATTAAATGGACTGCGCTTTATGACCCGCTATGCAAAAGGCGAAGATATTGATTTGCTGCAATATGGTGATCAGCGTTTCAAGGAAGAGTCGATGGAATTTGATTTAGGTTATAAAATTCCTGAAGGGAAATTAAAAGGCCTAGGCATGCGAGCTCGTTTTTCTCACTATCGTAACGATATGCCAAGCACTATGACATTTCACTCGGCAAATGAAACACGGTTGAATGTTGATTACACCTTTAAATTTTAATGCTCAATATTTAAGTAAATTAAAGACAAGTTAAAGCATTGTGAGCATCAATGTTTTAACTTTAGTTATCAACTTCACAAAATCACTCTATAATACCGCCAATCTTATTAAAGCCAATTGAGTCGTTCATTAAACACATGGCTTTAATCTCTCATTTTTTTAAGTCAATTTCTTCGCTGTGATTCGGCTTATTTTTCAATATTTAGAATTTTATGTGTCTGTGCTGACACATAAAAATATTTAGGTGCCAGCATGGAAATCAAGGTTAATTATCTCGACAATCTTCGACAGGAAGCTAAGTTCGATGACTTTACGGTAATTGCCGATCAACCAATTCGCTACAAGGGTGACGGTTCGGCACCGGGCCCATTTGACTATTTTTTAGCATCTTCCGCATTGTGTGCAGCGTACTTTGTAAAAGTGTATTGTGCAGCTCGAGATATCCCAACCGATAATATTCGTTTATCACAAAATAATATTGTTGATCCTGAAAACCGCTACAAGCAAACCTTTAAAATTCAGATTGAATTACCAGCCGATATTTCAGATAAAGATCGCCAAGGGATTTTACGTTCAATCGACCGTTGTACTGTTAAAAAAGTTATTCAAACTGGTCCTGAATTTATTATCGAAGAAGTTGAAAGCATTGATGCAGATGCGCAAGCACTGTTATTGCCAAGCTTAACTTCAGAAAGCCATACCTATATTCAGGGTAAAGACCTGCCATTAGAAGAAACCATTGCCAATATGTCTGCCATTTTGGCAAATTTGGGCATGAAGATTGAAATCGCATCTTGGCGTAATATTGTTCCGAATGTATGGTCTTTACATATTCGTGATGCACAGTCTCCGATGTGTTTTACCAATGGTAAAGGTGCAACTAAAGAAAGCGCTTTGGCATCTGCATTAGGCGAGTTTATTGAGCGTTTAAACTGTAACTTCTTCTATAACGACCAGTTCTGGGGTGAAGATATTGCCAATGCTGAATTTGTGCATTATCCAGATGAAAAATGGTTTAAACCGGGTCCAAATGGTGAATTACCTAAAGAAATCTTAGATGAATATTGTCTTGAGATTTATAACCCAGATGATGAATTACTCGGTACACATTTATATGACACCAATTCAGGCAATGTAGAGCGCGGCATTTGCTCGCTACCTTTTGTGCGCCAGTCTGACGATGAAGTTGTCTATTTCCCATCAAATTTAATTGAAAACTTGTACTTAAGTAATGGTATGAGTGCAGGCAACACTTTGGCGGAAGCCCAAGTTCAATGCTTGTCAGAAATTTTTGAACGTGCTGTTAAACGTGAAATTTTAGAAGGTGAAATTGCACTTCCAGATGTTCCTGAAGACGTATTAGCAAAATACCCAAGTATTGTTGCTGGTATTAAAGGCTTAGAAGAGCAAGGCTTCCCTGTATTAGTTAAAGATGCATCATTAGGTGGTCAGTTCCCTGTAATGTGTGTGACTTTAATGAACCCGCGTACGGGTGGTGTTTTTGCATCGTTTGGTGCACATCCAAGTTTTGAAGTTGCGTTAGAGCGTAGTTTGACTGAGCTGCTTCAAGGTCGTAGTTTTGAAGGCTTAAATGATTTACCACAACCGACTTTCCAAAGTAATGCGGTGACTGAACCGAATAACTTTGTTGAGCATTTTATTGACTCAAGCGGTTTGGTATCTTGGCGTTTCTTTAGTTCTAAATCTGACTATGACTTTGTTGAGTGGGATTTTTCTGGAGAAGGCGAAGAGTCGAATGCAGACGAAGCTGCAACATTGTTCGGTATTCTCGAAGAGATGGGCAAAGAAGTTTATATGGCAGTATATGAGCACCTAGGTGCGACCGCTTGCCGTATTTTAGTGCCGGATTATTCAGAAATTTATCTCGTTGAAGATTTGATTTGGGACAATACCAATAAAGCACTTTCATTCCGTGAAGATATTTTAAATCTGCATCGTTTGGATGATGAACAACTTGAAGCATTGGTTGAGCGCTTAGAAGAATGTGAGTTAGACGATTACACCGAAATCACCACACTCATTGGCATTGAATTTGATGACAATACAGTTTGGGGACAGCTCACGATTTTAGAGTTGAAGTTGTTGATTTACGTTGCTTTGCAGCAATTTGAAGAAGCAAAAGAGCTTGTCGAAACTTACTTGCAATATAACACCAACACTGTTGAGCGAGGCTTGTTCTATCAGTGCATGAACGTGGTGCTTGAAGTGATGTTAGATGAAGAACTAGAGCTTGAAGACTACCTGACTAACTTCCGTCGTATGTTTGGTGACACACGAATGGAGGCAGTATTAGGTTCTGTCGATGGTAGCGTTCGTTTCTATGGTTTAACACCAACAAGCATGAAACTAGAAGGACTTGATCGCCATTTACGTCTGATCGAGAGCTATAAAAAATTGCATGCAGCTCGTGCTAAAGCCGTAACGATGTAATTTAAAAAGCGAAATAAAAAAAGCCTATTTTAAAATAGGCTTTTTTTATAAAACAAATTTCTATGTTAAGCAGAAGCTTTCGTGATCTCTACGGTTTCTGCATCTGCTGTATCGTCCTGATGTTCGCCCAAAGTGTGTTTAGCCGGAATATAAGACATTGCACGTTCTGCTAAAGCTGTAATGGTGAGACTTGGGTTAACACCCAAATTGGCACCTAACATTGAACCATCTACAACATATAAGTTTTTATAGTTAAAAACGTGATTTTGTCCATCCACCACGCCACGTTCTGGGCTTGAGGAAATTGCACAGCCGCCCATACAGTGTGCGGTAAAAGGCACATTGAATAAAATTTCGGTAATGGTTGTCATAGGGTGGCCATTAAACATTTTGGCAACTTTTTCGGTAAAGGTATTGGCCTGTGGAATATAAACCGGTAGCTTTTTACCTTCGCTAGATAAAACCTTGCCAAAAGGCCAAAACCAGTTACGCTTCAAGCGCATGTTAATTGAGGCATCGGCAGTTTGCATCACCAAGAAAATCAAGGTTTGACGTGCAAAACCAACCGGATTGCTCATGCGTAGAAAAATAAATGGATGGCAGATTAACGCCCATAACCAAAAGAAGATACGTGTCCAACCCGGTTTTCCTTTTGCCATGTAAGTACACATGAGACCCATTGCATCGGAACCGTTTTGGTAGCGAGTCGCCTCAATATGAGTGTCATGGTCGATGTAAATACTTGAACCAATGGCAACACCTTTGCTCATGTCGACATCTTTACCAAAGAAACGAACCCCTAAAATAGATTCGGCATTGGTACGAACCCGATTACCCAAGTCATCGGAAATATTTGGCAGAGAACCAGACTGCTTTAAGCGGAACAACATCTCTTGTGTACCCAAAGAAGATGCCGAGAAAATCACGTTGCGTACTCGCCATGTACGACGCTGTTTATTAAACCATGAGGTTGAGCATTCAGTGGTTACTTCATAGCCATCACTGCCATCTGCTTTACCATTGAGTGGTTTAACATCAACAACTTTGGTTTCTTCATAAACCTTGGCACCATTTTTTTCGGCAAAGTACAAATAGTTTTTATCCAAAGTGTTTTTTGCGTTGTGTTTACAACCTGTCATACAACCGCCACATGCGGTACACGTCGCACGGTCTGGACCTTCACCATTAAAATATGGGTCGGGGTATGTTTTTCCGCCTTGTTCACCTTCGGGTGGGAAGAAAGTCGCAACACGAGTCGGTTTAAAGGTGTGGCCCACGCCGATAGCTTCACCCATTTGTTTAAGCATATGGTCGGCAGGACCAAAAATTTTATTATCCGTCACCCCAAGCATACGTTCTGCTTCTGCATAGTGCTGGGGCATTTCATTTTTCCAGTCCGCAGCATCTGCCCATGTGCCTTCGTCCCAAATATGTTCAGGTGGAACGAGTAGGGTATTGGCATAGGTAATTGAACCTCCACCTACAGCATTCCCGCAAATAATGGTGACATGGCGAAAAAAGCGCATATTGAAATAGCCGAAAAGCTTCATGCCTGGACGCCAAATCCAGCGGCGGGAATTCCAGTTATTTTTCGCAAAATCTTCGGCTTTCCAGCGACGCCCCATTTCCATTACAGCAACTGAGTAACCTTTTTCGGTTAGACGGCAAGCAGAAACACTACCACCAAAGCCTGAACCAATAATGAGATAATCATAGTCATAATTGTTTGTTGTCATGCCGAGGCTCCTCTCTGGCGATTATTTTTTATATTGACTGTGTATGTTTATCAATGAATTGCCCAATGCGCTCAATCGAGTCATTAGATTCTTTTAGTATACCCGTGTGGAACTGAAAAACATGTCCGACTTGGTCATAAATCCTAAAGTTCGTCGGAATACCGTATTTTCCAGCTTGTTCAGCGAGACGTTTTGCATCATCTAATAAAACTTCTTCAGTGCCCACATGAATCAGAACAGGTGGTAATCCAGTTAAGTCTGCATAGAGTGGGGAACAGATTGGATCGGTCAGTGTTTTTTGCGCGCAATAGTTTTTTGCACACCAAGCTAACCAGTCTTCAGACAGCATTGCATCTTGAGCTGTACGAGTTTTCATACTGTTTCCAGAGAGGCTTAAATCAACCCACGGTGAAAGTAAAACCAATGCAGCTGGTAGTGGCAATCCTGCATCCCGAATAGCAATTGCAGTGCTTAAACTCAGCCCGCCACCCGCAGAATCTCCGACAAACACGAGTTTTTTCGGGTCTTGTCCTTGGGCAAGTAAAGCTTTGTAGACAGCAATTGCATCTTCAATAGCAGCGGGGCTTGAGTGTTCTGGAGCGAGGCGATATTCAGGTAACCAGACTTGTGCTTGAGCTGCGTGTCCAATTTGAGCGGCAAGCTTAGTGTGACTTTTTGAACTGCCAACAACATAGCCACCGCCATGTAAATACAAGATACCTAGCCCTGACTTAGTCGTTTTGGGCTGAATATGAACTGTTGGCACTTGAGCAATTTTTGGCTTTTTTGTTTTATAGCCACGTGGCCCAAGCACAATAACACTGGCTGCATCGCTACAAAAACGTTGTAACTTCACTGGAGTTTTGGGTGATAAAGCTGGACGTAGCGTGGTACGGATGGTCCATGCAAGAAGCTGCTTCATAATAAGAACTCATACTAGAGCTTGTTATTTATTAATCAGCATCTCCTAAATTTAGGATGATGCTGATCAGTGATTTTTTATTTTGCTGGTTTGTTGAGTAGGCGAGTTTGAAAAGCAGTCGCGGCTCCAAAAATCTTTTGGTAGCCTTGTGGAAGAATACGCTGAATCACATCAACGACTTTCGCATCGGCTCCAATCAGTAAGCGTCGACGGTTTTTACGAACAGCCTCTAAAATTTGTTGAGCAGCCTCGTCAGCAGGGGTGCGAAGTAATTTGTCGAAAGCATCCTGACTTTTTAGAGGGTCCATGCCTAAAGACTGGACACTATTATTCATGCGGGCAGCTTTGGCAATATTGGTACGAATACCACCCGGATGAACACAGGTCGCGCTAACCCCAGCATTTTGCATATCAAGTTCTTGACGCAGAGATTCAGTAAAGCCACGAACAGCAAATTTACTCGCGTTATAAGCACTTTGGGTCGGTTGAGCTGTTAAGCCAAACATACTAGAAATATTAATAATATGCCCATCACCACTTTGCTTTAAAAATGGCAAGAATTCTTTAGTGCCATAAACTACGCCCCAAAAGTTAATACCAATGAGCCATTCAAGATCTTCATAGCTTACACCTTCAGCTGTGCTACCTATTGCTACACCAGCATTATTAAAGATCAGGTTAACTTCGCCATGCTCATTTACAACAGCTTTCGCCCAATTTGCAACCTCATCACGCTTAGCAACATCAACTTTTTGCGTAGTTACTTTGACTGAGTAAGGCGTTAACAGCTCGACTGTTTTGGCTAAGCCCGCTTCACTGATATCGGAAAGTGCCAGATGGCAGCCTTGTTTTGCCAGTTCAATTGCAATTGCTTGTCCAATTCCGGAACCCGCACCTGTCACAGCAGCGACTTTGTTCTTAAATGTTTTCATAAAATACTCCGTTTATTTTTCTGATTTCCTATCGTGAAGCTGATTAAGAAAGAGCCGAGACTTGAGTGTAGTTTTCAATATCAAAGCGGCGAGTGCGTTGACGATACTCAAGGGTAAAACCTGGCCAGTTATTGGTATTCTTGCCATCAGCAGTTTGATACCAACTTGTACAACCTTGTGCCCATACGGTTTTCTTCATTTTTTCTTGAATATTTTGGTTGAACTCGTGTTGAACTTCTGCACGAACATTGGTGAATAACAACTTGTTTTTTATCAATGTTTGAATGGCATCTAAAATATAATTCACTTGACTTTCAATCATATAGACAATTGAATTATGTCCAAGATTGGTATTTGGACCATAAAGCATAAAGAAATTAGGGAAGCCGCTAACAGTTAAGCCAAGGTATGCTTCTGCACCATCTTTCCATGTATCTTTTAAGGTACGTCCGTCCAATCCAGTAATTTGCATTGGCGCCATAAATTCAGTTGCAGCAAAACCAGTACCATAAATAATGGTATCAACTTCACGCAGATTTCCGTCCGTATCTAAAATGCCATTTTCAGTAATTTCTTGAATGCCCGTATGAATAACATCTACATGGGGTTGAGTGAGCGTTTCATACCACTGGTTGGAAATCAAAATACGCTTACAACCAATTGGGTAGTCCGGCATTAAACGATGACGTAATTTGGAGTCTTTAACGACCTTACGAATATGACGTTGGAATAAATATTCCACCAAAGGCATTTCATTTAAAGAAGTTGTAAAGGCAAGCAGACGAATTTCGTGATGACCATATTGCAAGGCACGATCTAGACTCTGCAAAATCGGTAATTTGCGGAACGCTTTTTTCTCTAAAGGTTGATAAACCCGATCTGGTTTTGGAATGACATAAGGTGCCGAACGTTGATAAACATCAAGATGAGCAACCTCTTTAGCAATTTCAGGAACAAACTGAATGGCGCTCGCACCTGTACCAATTACAGCAACACGTTTACCATTTAAATCATAATCATGATCCCAACGAGCTGAGTGAAAAGCCTTACCTTTAAAGTTTTCAATGCCTTTAAGTTTTGGGTAGGCTGGGCGGTTTAATTGACCCACAGCACCCACTAAAAACTCAGCTTCAAAATGCTCACCAGTGGTACTTTGAATGTGCCATACACCTTGTAATGCATCAAATTCGGCACTGGCAATTTCTGTATTAAATTGAACGTGTGGGCGAATGTCATATTTATCAGCGCAATGGCGTAAATATTGGTAAATCTCTTGAGATGTGCCGTAACGGTTTTTCCAACCCAGCTCTTGCTCAAAAGAAAAAGAATAAAGATGTGACGGAACATCACACGCAGCACCCGGATAAGTATTGTCGCGCCAGACACCACCGACATCAGCGGCTTTTTCATACAGGGTAAATTGTTCAAAACCGGCTTGTTTGAGACGAATCGCAAGACCCAAACCACCAAAACCCGTGCCTATAATGGCGATGCGTACATTTTTATTTGAATTAGCTGACGAATTAAACATAGGCTGCTCTAAAATCCTTAAAAACAGTGGGCGAAAGAATCGCAATTTCCTGTATGCAGCATAGACGTTTATTTGCTTGATTTAGAGGATGGATGAGGACAAAATATTGTGATTCGAGGACATTCTGGATGGTACAGTGACGTACACTTGGGCATTTGAGCGTAGCATACACAGTGTTCGACTCATGGCTGATTTTGCGGTGGAATCAGGCATTTCTTATCAGGCCATTTTAGAAGAGACTGGAATCAGTCAACAGCAATTGCTTGATCCTAATATGGTGGTGACAGGTCAGCAAGAATTGCAGGTTATTCATAACTTGGTTGAGCAGCTTGGAGACAGGCCGACATTAGGCTTAGATGTAGGTACACGCTACCACTTCACAACATTTGGGCCTTTAGGCATGGCCCTCATGAGCAGTGCCAGCATTCGTGAAGCACTTGATTTAGCTTTAACCTATTTTTCACTTACTTTTGCCTTTACCCGATTTCTAGTTTCAGATACAGATGAAGGTATTCGGATTGAGATTGAAGATGAGGGCATTCCTCTTTCAGTTCGACAGTTTATTGTTGAACGGGATGCCGCGGCGCTCATTACGGTGCAGCGTGACCTAGTACAAGATAATTTTTGTCAATATATGGCTTTCACTTTCCAGCCTAAAGCTGAGGTACAACCTTATATTGATTTGTTTGGAATTCTGCCGGAGTTTGGGGCGGCTAAGAACTTTGTTTTACTCGATCCACATAAAGTAGATCAAAAACTACAAATGGCCAATGACCTGATTTTGCATACGGCTGAAGAACAATGTCGGCAAATTTTAGATAGGCGCCAAACACAAAAGAAATTTATTAATTTAGTGCAGCAGCAGTTAATGAGGGTACGAGGGGAAATGCCCTCTATGGACATGGTTGCCGATCGTTTGCACTTAAACGCGCGTACCTTACGCCGTCATCTCGCTCAAGAAGGTATGACCTTTATTCAAATACGTGAAGAAGTCAGACAGGTTTTAGCAGAACAATATCTGACTTTACCGAAAGCCTCTATTGAGCAAATTGCCGAATGGTTGGGATATGCCGAACCTACCAGTTTTATTCATGCTTATAAAAGATGGCACGGTAAGACACCGCATGCAGTAAGGTTAAGTGGTAAATCATCAAGCTGAGTTTATTTATTCAAGCGCAAATGCAATAAACGAGTCGCCGAAGTATGGCGAATCTCATCTACTCGTGCACTAAAATAACGCTCAGTAATAGCTTCACCTGACAGATCTTCAACGACTTCAAAGCCCATTTGTTCAACTGCGTGATGTAAATCAGTAGGTTTAAATTGACCTAATAATGGTTCTTTGAGCAAATGCGTAAACTGGGCAACACCCATGCTACCAATACGTTCGATACCAGTTAATTCCTGAAAATCGGTCGAATAGTCGAGTACAACTTCGCTAGCGTTTGCTGCAAATTCAGCAATGCTTTTTAAAGTCTGCAAAGTTGTTTGCGGGTTTAAATAATGAGTCGTTCCTAACCATGAAAAAAAAGCAGGAGCGGATCGCTCATAGAGACTTCTGGCTAAGGCTTCCGAAATAGACTCTTTTTCAAAGTTAATTGCGACAAACTCAACTGTTGAAGGAATATTTCCTAGCTTTTTTAGTTTGGCTTGTTTGGCAGCTTGAGTATCAGGATGATCAACTTCAAAGATTTTTAAAGTTGGGTAATGGTGAGACTCACGTAGTACAAATGAATCTAGACCTGCACCAACTAAAACATATTGTTGAGTGTTTTGTTGAACTGCCTGATCAAGTAAATCTTCGGCATAACGAGAGCGTCCGACCACTTGCCCAGTGAGTAAACCTAAAGTGCGGTTTAAAACCGCTGAATTCATTAATTTAACAAGGAGTGGGCTTGATAGAAGTTTTTTCCAGCTTCTACTGGTCAGCTCAAAAGCATAAGGGTCTGAAAATACAGGGCTGACCGTATTTTTAAAGTGATTTGCACGTAATGCAGCGGCGGCTTCGGCGGTACGACTTGATTGACCTTCTTTCATCTTTATCCTGTTTTTTTATTTCTTGAAGATATTCAACGAAGAAGGCAGTGTATTTTCATGAAAACCTAAAATACACTGCCTATTTCTTACAACGGATTTGATCAAAATTACAAATTAATGAGTCTTTGTCGTTTGATATGTCACTTCATAATCTTTCAAATCGACGTTTTTCAAACGTTGTTTCAGCTTTTTCAATGACCATGGCCATGCAGCGAAGTTACGGCCGTTGGCATCAAGGTAGTAACTCTTACAACCACCACTATTAAATACAGTTGTTTTTAAGTGTTTTTGCACCAGATCATTATGCTTTTTAATAACTTCGGGCTTAACGTTGAACTTGCTAATACCCTTGTTCTTAATTTTCAATAAGCCATCTACAATATAGTCTAGCTGTGCCTCAGCTAAGCCAATAAAAGAGTCATAAACCAAGACATTCGGTCCTAAAATTAAAAATGCATTCGGCACATTTTCAATGTTGGTACCTAAATAAGCCTCAGGTGAACTATCTTTCCATAAATCTTGTAAACATTGACCTTTTTCATTATGAACACGTTTACCAATTGGCGGGTGAGATACCTCAAAACCTGTACCCCAGATAATCACATCAACTTCATGGCGTTCACCGTTGGCAGCAACAACCGTATTGCCTTCAACTTTAACCAAGCCATGTGGAATAAGGGACGTGTTTGGTGCTTGTAGCGCAGGGTAGTAATTGTTAGCAAACAAAATACGCTTACAGCCAATATCAAAGTTTGGCGTTACATTTTTACGTAGCACAGGGTCATTAATCTGCAATTTAAGTAATTGCTTACCTAGTACATTGACCGGTTTAAGTGCAAGCGGGTTACGTAAACCAAAGTTAATTGCATTTAGGGTTAACGCTACACTTTTACGCCAGCTTGCCTGAATGGATGGATATTTAGCAATCACTGATTTACTAAATTCGCCCAAGTCTGTGTCTGGTTTTGGTAGTACCCAAGGTGCTGTACGTTGGAACACAAAAAGCTCTTTCGCTTTTGGTTGAATTTGGGGCACAAACTGAATGGCAGATGCACCAGTACCAATCACGGCAATGCGTTTACCTGTCAAATCATAATCATGGTTCCATTTTGCTGAATGGAACATCTCACCTTTAAACGTATCTAAACCTTCAAGACGTGGAACTTGTGCTTCAGTAATTGGACCTGTAGCGAAAATAACTGTTTTAGATAAATACTGACCAGTAGTGGTATCAAGTACCCACACATGGCGTGAGTCATCCCATGCAGCATTTAGCAATTCGTTGTTAAATTCGATTTTGGATGTGACATTAAACTCATTACTCACATCTTCCAGATAACTTAAAATTTCTGGTTGGCGAGCAAATAAATGGCTCCATTTTGCACTTGGTGCAAACGAGTAAGAATAAAGCGCAGATGGTACATCACAACCACAGCCCGGATAGGTATTTTCACGCCATGTGCCACCCACACGGCCAGCTTTTTCAATAATTTTATAATTGGTATAGCCGACCTGATCTAGGCGAATGGCAGTAGCTATACCTGAAATGCCGGCACCTACAATAAAGGTGTCGAAAATGTGGTTGGGTGAATTGACAGCTTTTTTTGCCGATGCATTTGTTTTCATTTGAGCAGTCATATGCGTACTACCTATAAATTTCTTATTTCAATAATTTGTAAGACGTGCCAAGGAACTTGTTATACAAGCTTGGTGATGCACGTTTCATGAGCCAGAATAACTTCGCATCAATTTGAGGAATGGTATAAAGCTCATTCTGATCAAGGCGGTTAAGTGTTAATTTGGCTACACTATCACTGGTGGTGAGTGCGTAGTTCATAAGTGCATGGTCTGCAAGCTTTGAATACCGTCCTGGAATCCGACCATTTTTGATAATATTGGTTGGAACCAAAGTAGGGCAAAGCACATTAACTTTAATATTGAACTTATGCAGCTCGGCAGAAAGCGTTTCTGAAAGCGCGCGTACACCTGCTTTAGTCACGTTATAGGCGGTCATTTCTGGTGCAGCCGTATACGATGCAGCGGAAGCAACATTAATAATCGCGCCGTAACCCAACTTTTTAAATTTTGGTACGAATGCATGACAACCGTGAATAACACCCCAAAGGTTGATATTCATGACCCAATTCCAGTCTTCGAGCGTCATTTCATCGAATTTTCCGCCCAAACCTACACCTGCATTATTAATGACAAGGGTTACAGGGTGCCCAAGTAAGATCTCAGCAGTTTCTGCTAGATCTGTAACCTGTTCGGAGTTACCGACATCGCAACGCACAGCGAAAGCTTTCGCGCCTTGTTGTTCAAGAAGTTTTACGGTTTCTTCAGCAGCTTCTAGATTAATGTCTGCACAAACCACACTGCCACCACGTTTTGCCAGTTCAATTGCAAAACTTCGACCAATTCCACTGCCTGCACCTGTCACCACGGCATAAGCTTTTTGGCTTGGTTTAACTTTCTTTTTGCCAAATAAAATCATGATTCATCCATAAATAACTTGAAGAGAAACTAGCTATCTACGAGATAGCTAGTCATAAAGGACGATTAAGACACGCGTACAGGTGGGGTAAATTCTTTAACAAAGTAAGGAGCAATTGCACCGCCTTCGTTCAGCAATTTCTTTTTGTAGTACTCAAGATATTCAGTCGTATCATGGTCATTTGGATGAAAGTCTGGACGTAAATAGTCAAGAATCTGACCAATCGTACTTCCGAAAACACCATCTTTCGGGCCAAAGATTAAACCAACGCCACGACGGGCATCTTTCCAGAATTTTAAGGTGAACATCTCTTGCGGTTTTCTTAAAACTGGTACAAATAAGGTCGTCGCAGGAATAAGCCCTAAAATGGTAATGAGAGCAAGGACGAAACCAGATGCTCTTAATGGATAGCTGCCATTTAAGATTTGGTAGACATCATAGGCAATATCTTTATGCTCAGATTCTTCAAGCATATGCCACATCCACAATGCACGGCTCTTCGCATCATCTGAATAATAGAAATTCTTTTCATGCTTCATCATGTATTCAGCAAGTACAGCAGTAAAATGCTCAATACCCGCCATCATCGATAATTTCAGTGGTTGTGGAAATTTTAAAAAGACATATTTAAAGAAGTTCGAGCCAAGGAAACGATAGAGTGCAACAGGATATTCAGCATCTTGAAGTGCATCGTTATATTCATTGTGCAATTTTGAGTGAATTGCTTCTTGACCAATGAGCGAAGTCACTCGCTGTTTTAATATTGGATCTTTAATAAAGTCACGGTGATGACGAGCAGTTTCGATCACCAGATCTTCACCATAAGTTAAAAAAACTGAAAGTGTTGCAAAAAACAAGGTGGCAAATTGATTGTTCATATAGAACTTGACATCAATTTCCTTACCATCAAAACCAATATTTAAATGACGGATTGGAATAGTGCTTTTACTGGCAAAATCCGGCAACTCAATTTCACGTTGAAATTTAAGTTTGTTAAATGATTTTTTTACTGTGGTCGAGATCATAGCGACACCTTGAGACAAATCAGTAGTAGTGCATTTTGATGAAAATCAATAAACTTAATGTTCAACAAGGCACTGTAAATTCCATTTTCAAAGCAGAGTGTTCTCTGGATTGACTACGGTGTTGTTGCTCCGTTATTTGTTTGATTATTTGGCTGAATAACGGAAAGAAGAGTTGAGACATACAGAATTTCTCAGTGACTCTTCTTTAATTTTTTCATATTAATCTGACTTTATGTTCGGATTCAATTCGGGTAAATTTTTAAATATATAAAAGTAATTTATGAATTTCTTTTATAAGAAAAACTTTAATAGAAATTTATTTATATTTTTGAAAAATAATGAATAATTTATTTTAATTAGGGTCGTTAGAGCAAATATAAGAATGTTTCGATATCCTTAATTGCATCTATTTGGGAAGCTTTTTTTGATCAAGTTTGACAACTATTCGGATTTTGTTTTTTTATTTCTACCGAGTCTGATTACATGCTAATCTGACTTTATGTTCGGATTATTGATTAGATCGTATGACCACGCGTAAACCTCGTCAAACTCGAGCCAAAGTTACTGTCGATACTATCATTGAAGCGGGTTTTATTGCAGTGGCGCTTCATGGACCAAGTGGCACCACAACACGTCATATTGCAGAAATTGCAGGGGTGAGTGTCGGATCTTTATACGAATATTTTAAAAATAAAGAAGAAATTTACGATGCGATGAATCACTATTTTGTTCGAGAAATTCTGGACATGATTACGGAACTTGCGCCAACTATTTTACAGCTGGAGTTAGAACCAGTCATTGAAATGATTTTTTATACTTTTAGTGATTTATTAAAGAAAAATAATGACCGTTATTTAACTGTTTTACGTTATGCAGGCGAGTTACAGTACGATAAATACATTCCAAAAATTGAGCAGGCTTTAGTGGAAGTCATCATGAAATATATGATGCATAATCCTAAATATTTAAAAATTAACAACGTCGCTGTGATTACGTATATTTGTATTAATAGTGGGATTTTTAATGTGGCTCGACATCTTATTTTGCCAAACCCTTATATCAGTTTTGATGAAATGGTGCAGGGGTTAACCACTATGATCATGAGCTATATCAATGCAGAGATGTCGCGCTCAGAAGAGCATTGATCACAGTCAGACTTTTTCAATTTGTATAAACGCTAAAAAAGCCCTCACATAAAGTTTTATGTGAGGGCTTAGCTTCATTATGGCATGGTTGGAACTTCTTCCGGACGCATATCAAAAATCAGAATTTCAGCATGATCACCATTGGTAAACGATAAGTTTCCACCATCACGGATACGTGCTGCATCGCCTGTGTTAAAGGTTTTACCATTTACATCAACGCGACCTTTGGCAACATGAAGGTAAACATATCGACCATCAGGAATCGTAAATTCGGCAGTTTCTTCACCATCAAAAAGACCTGAGTAAATATTAATGTCTTGTTTGATGGATAAAGTTTTTTCACCGCCTTTTGGTGAAATAATCAAATGCAATTTACCGCGTTTGTCTTCTTCATCAATATGAATTTGTTGATAACCTGGATCTGTATTTACTTCACTTGGAACGACCCAAATTTGTAAAAAATGTACGCCTTCTTGCGCAGAATGGTTAAATTCACTATGAGCCACTCCACGACCTGCACTCATTAACTGAATGTCGCCAGGTACAATCACAGAACCTGTACCCATCGAGTCTTTATGCTCTAATGCACCTTCAAGTACATAGGAAATAATTTCCATATTATTGTGAGGGTGAGTACCAAAGCCTTTAGACGGAGCAACATTATCATCATTAATTACAAGTAGATCTGAAAAACCGACTTGTTTCGGGTCCCAATAGTTAGCAAATGAAAAGCTATGTTTTGATTGTAACCAGCCGTGATGTGCTGCGCCACGTTCATGAGATAAACGCATATCAAACATGATCTACTCTCCTAATTTAATTTTTTCTCTGAGTGCAGTTTATCGTAGCGATTATTGTAATAAATCTCTAAAAATGGAAAGCTTGGTACGATTTATAGAACGATGAAATAGAAAGCTATTTCTTAAATAAGAAAAAGGACTCTTTTAGTTAAAATTGGAATTTTACTTTTAAAGCTAAAGATGAAAAAGGGAAATGGCTAGCTAACCAAACAATTTTAAAGATAACAATTGAAAGAAAAATCGATCTTTTTATCTTATTCAGTAGATAGAAAATTTAGAGATTTTTCATGCGATATACACATTTGTCTATAGTGTATATTTAAATGAACTTAATAATGGAAATGACTAAAAAGCTAATATTAAAAATAATTAAACACAGACTGTTTTAAAATAAAGTTACTTTTCAATGGAAATGTTTTGTATTTATCAATCATTGTAAGGATAAATTTAAAATCACCTTTTTTATCAATTATTTGGATGAATGTGTGTTATTGTAAATAAATGTGAAAATATTCACAAAGCTATATTTTTTTGTTAAGATCATTAACATTAAAAACATAGAGATAATAATAATGATCAATAAAGTATTAATCATGTTGTGTGTAAGTATTGTCTTTGTATTAGGGTATTGGGCTTATTTAGATACCCAAAATAAAAGACATCAGGAATTGATGCGAATCATTCAAGAAGCAGAACAAAATTTACAAAGTATCGAACGCAATCCTAATCATGCTCATCACAGCAATTTGGCTTCTTATAATTTGCAAGGATATATAAGCGAGAAAAAAATTATTTTCTAATAATATCGCGCTTTAAATTTCTGATTTTTTGCATCGTCATTGGTCATATCTTTTCATAAATTTTGATCATGTTTCGGTTGAATCTGTTAAACTTATTGAACGTATAGTAAAAAAGCTGCATAGGGGTTATGCAGCTTTTTTGTGTTTCAAGAGGGGCTGTGGTTATTTCCTATGGATGAACTAGAAATCAAATGAGTGGCATATTTGTTGCTTCTTAAATTTGAGATTCTTGTTGATAGGCCTGAACAGAAAAACAATATTGTTCAGCGACCTACATAGAAGTAAATATTCCACAGTTCAGATTTTGCATAGAGGCTACTTATGGCGGCGCCCAATTCTTCGGCAGGCTGGTTAGAGCGTTTATTTAAGTTAAGCGACAATAAAACCACTTTCCGGACTGAAGTTCTTGCTGGTGTAACTACATTTCTAACGATGTGTTACATCATTATTGTCAATCCACTCATTTTATCTGAAACCGGCATGGATCATGGCGCCGTATTTGTTGCGACCTGTTTGGCAGCAGCAATCGGCTGTTTAGTGATGGGGATCATTGCTAATTATCCAATCGCACTGGCCCCTGGTATGGGTTTAAATGCTTATTTTACCTATTCAGTTTGTATGGGTATGGGCGTGCCATGGCAAACAGCTTTAGCTGCTGTTTTTGTTTCAGGTCTTGTCTTCCTTGCAATTAGCTTCTTTAAAATTCGTGAAGCGATTGTAAATGCTATTCCAATGTCGCTGAAGTTTGCGATTGGTGGTGGTATTGGCTTATTCCTTGCACTTATTGCTTTAAAAAATGCTGGCATCATTGTTGATAATCAAGCGACATTAGTTGGCTTGGGTGATATCAAACAACCTACAGTATTATTAGCGTTATTTGGATTTTTAATGATTGTGGTTTTACACCAATTAAAAATCCGTGGCGCAATCATTATTAGTATTTTGGTTGTTACAGCAATTGCGACTGCCTTAGGTCTAAACGAATTTAAGGGCGTAGTTGGTCAAATTCCTTCAATTGCACCAACCTTTATGCAAATGGACTTTAAAGGTCTATTTACTGCAAGTATGGTTGGCGTAATCTTCGTATTCTTTATTGTCGACTTGTTTGATAGTACGGGTACTTTGGTTGGCGTTTCACACCGTGCTGGTCTTTTGCAAGATGGTAAATTACCTCGTTTGAAAAAAGCATTATTTGCAGACTCTACTGCAATTGTTGCTGGTGCCGCATTAGGTACATCTTCAACTACGCCATATATTGAGTCAGCTTCAGGGGTGGCAGCAGGTGGACGTACTGGTTTAACTGCTGTTGTCGTTGCAGTCTTATTTATTTGCTGTTTATTTTTAGCACCTCTTGCTCAATCTGTACCAGGTTTTGCAACAGCACCAGCTTTATTGTTCATTGGTGTGTTGATGATTCAAGGGATCACTCACATTGACTGGGATGATATTACAGAAGCTGTTCCAGCCTTTTTAACTATTGTATTTATGCCATTTACCTATTCAATTGCTGATGGTATTGCAATGGGCTTTATCAGCTATGCATTAGTTAAATTATTCACAGGTAAGGCAAAAACTGTACCGTACATGGTATGGATTATTGCTGCACTTTGGGTATTTAAATTTATCGCATTTGGCGGTTAATATGATTTTTTATAATTTTCTTCTTGAGCTGTCTTAGTCATAGTTTTTAATAAGAAGAAAATTATAGAAGGGTGTGATTTTTACCACACCCTTTTTTCTTTAGACGTGGAGTTAATATGAATCAAGTCGAGCTGATTCGCGCCTTACCAAAAGCCGAATTGCATGTACATATTGAAGGGACTTTTGAACCTGAATTAATGTTTGCAATTGCCCAGCGCAATCAGATTCAGATTCCTTACAAATCTGTTGAAGAAGTAAAGCAAGCTTATAACTTTCATAATCTTCAATCATTTTTAGATATTTACTATGCTGGTGCGAATGTTCTTGTACATGAACAAGACTTTTATGATCTAGCATGGGCTTATTTTGAGAAATGTGCAGAAGATCGTGTGGTTCACACAGAAATGTTCTTCGACCCGCAAACCCACACTGATCGTGGCGTTGCTTTCTCAACAGTGATTAACGGTTTAAAACGTGCTTGTACTGATGCCAAAGCTAAGTTTGGTATCAGCTCTCAGCTTATTATGTGTTTCTTACGCCATTTAAGCGAAGAGGCAGCTTTTGAGACCTTGGAGCAGGCTTTACCATTTAAGCAAGACATTATTGCTGTAGGGCTTGATTCAAGTGAAGTGGGGCACCCACCAGCTAAATTTGAACGTGTTTTTGCTAAGGCACGTGAAGAGGGCTTCTTAATCGTTGCTCACGCAGGTGAAGAAGGCCCACCTGAATATGTATGGGAAGCTTTAGACTTGCTCAAAGTGAACCGTATTGACCATGGTGTACGTTCTGAAGAAGACAAACAATTAATGGCACGTTTAATTAACGAAAAAATGCCTTTAACTGTTTGTCCTTTAAGCAACCTAAAGCTATGTGTTGTAAAGGATATGAAAGATCATAATATCCGTCGTTTGCTACAAAAAGACGTACACGTGACTGTAAATTCAGATGATCCATCATATTTCGGTGGATATATGAATGATAACTTCTTTGCAATTCAGCAAGCTTTAGATCTAACAAATGATGAGTTGAAAAAACTCGCAATCAACTCTTTTGAAGCCTCTTTCATCTCAGATGAAGAGAAACAGAAGTGGATTGCAGAAATCCAAAAAATCTAAATAAAAAAACCGCCTAAGATAGGCGGTTTTTTATATGTGCAATTACTTAGGTTGTTTGGTCATACTATTTAAAATATTGTCTTTATCAACAAAGTGATGTTTCAAAGCTGCAAGTACATGCCCAACAATAAGAAAGCCTGCAAACCAAGAAATATAAATATGTAATGGTTTAACAACAGCTAAAAGCTCTGGGTTATCTTGTACTAAACGCGGAATTTCAAATAAATATAAAACAGGGGCAGGGTGGCCAGCACTCCAGCTAAATAAACAACCAGTGACAGGTAACGCCACCAAAATCACATAAAGGAATAGATGACCAATATGTGCCAATGTTTTCATGGTTGGTGACATCGTATCTGGTAATTTTGGAGCTGGATGTGTATAGCGCCATAAAATCCGGATAATCACCAAAAAGATAATGGTTGTCGCAATATTCTTGTGCAACGTAATGACATCGCCTTTAAAGCTGCCATCAACGTCATAACTTAAAAAATTTCCACTATAGAAGCCAATAGCCCATGCTGCGATGAAAATGATTGCCATCACCCAATGCAGGACTTGTGCGGTACGGGTGTAATACTGAGATGAAACAGCAGGCATAAAAGACCCTATTTTTTTGTCGTTTTGATTTTTAATTTTATGGGAAAGCGCTGATTTTGAGAAATGTTTTAAATGTAACAGAGCGTGCTAAAAACAGAACGTTTAAGAAAAAATGCATTTGATGAGCTGAGTTTTGCAGGGGAGAATAGTTTGCATAAATGCATCAAATTATTTGTTTCTTATAAAGTTGAGTTTAGGCACAATACGCGCTGCCAACGTTCAATCAAAGGAAAAAATGATGAAAAAATTGATGCTCGCTCTAGCGCCAGTTGCTTTAGCTTTAACAGCGTGTGCAACGACTACAGGTACGGGTACGGGCGCTACTTCTGCACAAACTACAACTCAACAGTTGGGTGTTGCTGCATTAAAAGTTGCTGTAAATGCAAAATGTATTACAGAAATTAATAATGTTTCGGCTTGGAAAACAGCAACAAAGCTTATGACTGCTGAGCAACGTGACAGCATTCAAACCAATGTTTGTGGTTGTGTGAGCGAAAAGGCACCAAATAGTGTGACAGCAGTAGAATTGGCTGCGGCTGCATTTGATGTAAATGCACGTGCTACAATTGTAAACCAAGTGGTTTCAAAAACTGTAAATGAGTGTGTGGCAGAAGCTTTACAAAAGTAATTAATGATTTTTGTATTAAAGAAGGCTGATTACTATTGATCAGCCTCTTTTGTTTAAAGGTAGAGAGTTGATGTTTATTGCTGGTGTAGATGAGGCGGGACGAGGACCTTTGGTGGGTTCTGTTGTGGCAGCGGCTGTTATTTTAGATCCGAATAATCCAATTGTGGGATTAAATGATTCTAAAAAATTAACTGAAAAGAAACGTGAAAAGTTGTTTATTGAAATACAAGAAAAAGCCTTAGCTTGGTCAATTGCAGAAGCAACGCACGGTGAAATTGATGAATTAAATATTTTACAAGCGACTTTTTTGGCTATGCAACGTGCAGTTGATGGTTTGAAAACTCAACCACAAAAAGTGATTGTAGATGGTAATCAAATTCCAAAAGGAATCATTATTCCTTGTGAAGCTATTGTTGGGGGAGATGCGAGTCATGCTGAGATCAGTGCAGCGAGTATTCTGGCAAAAGTTACGCGTGATCGACAAATGCAAGAATTAGATCAACAATATCCATTATTTGGTTTTGCCAAACATAAAGGATATCCAACTAAAGCGCATTTTGAAGCGATTGCAGCGCATGGTGTAATTGATCAGCACCGCCGTAGTTACGCACCTGTTAAACGTGCTCTAGGCCTATAAATACAACTTCCTAAAAAATTTAAAGCGACTATAAAGTCGCTTTAATTAGGGAGAGAATAACTTCATGTTAACGATTGAAGTTTTTCTGTGCAAAATTATCATCTTCAAAAGAAACTTGATAATCTTGATCAAGATGTTGAAGGTGTTCATGCATTGCACGTTCATGTTGAATACGTTGATAAATTTCTTCGCGATGAACAGAAACCTCTTTTGGTGCATTCACACCAATACGAACCTGATTTCCTTTGACGCCAAGCACAGTAACACTGACTTGATCCCCAATCATTAATGTTTCCCCGACACGGCGGGTCAGAATCAGCATGTTTATCTCCTTGCTAAACGCTTAAAACTGCAATATTGGTACCCAAATAAAAGCTCAACCTCAGTTTTCAGTCAGATTCTAACAGAAATATGAGAACAAAGTCATATTTTGATAATCACTGCCAAAAAACTTTCCGTTTAATATAACAGAGCCGCTATAAAAAAAACTATAGCGGCTCTGTGTTTTCTTTAATTATTGTCGGACAAGTAAACATTTTTTAATGAATAATTGACCGTTTGGTAAAATTAAGCGCGGGCGCTGCTTTCACCATGTTCACGATCTAAACCAAAAGCGGTGTGTAGACAACGAACAGCAAGTTCCAAGTATTTCTCATCAATAATGACAGAAACTTTAATTTCAGATGTTGAAATCATAAGGATATTAATACCTTCGTCAGCAAGGGCAGTGAACATCTTGCTCGCTACACCTGCATGTGAACGCATACCTACGCCAACAATAGACACTTTAACGATGTCATCACGTGTTGAAACTTCACGTGCACCAATATTTTTGGCAGTTTCGTTTAAGATTTTTTCAGCTTTAGCTAAATCAACACGGTTTACAGTGAAAGTGAAATCTGTTGTGCCATCTTCTTCAACATTTTGCACTATCATATCGACTTCGATATTGGCATCACTTACTGGTGATAAAATTTTAGAAGCAATACCTGGTTCATCAGGTACACCTAAAATCGTTAATTTTGCTTCGTCACGGTTAAAAGCAATACCTGCAATAATTGGCTGTTCCATATTATCTTCCGCCTCAGTAGTAATGAGTGTACCTACATTTTCTTTAAATTCATCGTCAAACACGCCGTCGTTATCATTATCAAAACTTGATAATACACGCAAAGGAACTTGATATTTTCCGGCAAATTCTACTGAGCGAATTTGTAAAACTTTTGAACCTAATGAAGCCATTTCTAGCATTTCTTCAAAAGAAATACGGTCGATTTTTTTGGCTTTAGGAGCAACACGAGGGTCAGTGGTGTAAACGCCATCTACATCAGTGTAAATTTGGCATTCATCTGCTTTTAGAGCAGCAGCAAGAGCAACACCAGAAGTATCTGAACCGCCACGGCCTAGAGTTGTGATATTTCCATTTGCATCAAAGCCTTGGAAACCAGCAACAACGATAACACGCCCTGCATCAAGATCATTGGTCATGACATCTGTATCAATAGACTCAATACGCGCCTTGGTAAATGCACTGTCAGTTTTAATACCGACTTGACGTCCGGTATAGGATTTAGCTTCCACACCAATCGAATTAAGTGCCATAGCTAACATGGAAATCGTCACCTGTTCACCGGTTGAAACCATTTGGTCTAACTCGCGTGGGTCAGGTGTTTCGGTAATGGCTTTAGCGAGAGCAAGTAAGCGGTTTGTTTCACCACTCATAGCAGATACGACCACAACAACCTTGTGACCGTGATCATGCCAACGCTTCACACGACGAGCAACATTTAAAATGCGCTCGGGGGTACCCATAGAAGTACCGCCATATTTTTGAACGATTAGTGCCATAGTTTTTCCATATAAGCCATGACCCTGAGAGGCTTTTCAGGGTCAGTTACACAAAAAGTGAAGTCTTATTTTTGTTCAAGCCATGCAGGTAATGCAGCAATAACTTGTCCAAACTTCTCGTTAAGTGGCGCGCCACCTTGTGCTAAGTCAGGTTTACCACCACCTTTACCACCTAACTCGGTTGCTAGATGCTTGATGATGTCACCTGCTTTTAGATTTGCAGTGTATTGTGATGCAACTGAAGCAAGCAGGCTAACTTTGTCACCCTCTACGCCAGCTAACACAATGACTGCATTCTCTAATTTTGATTTAACACTGTCGTGCAAGTTGCGAAGTGATTTCGCATCTACACCTTGAACAGTGGTAATAAGCGTTTGACGACCAGCAATCGTTTGTACCTGATCAATCAATTCTGACGCTTGGAAGTTTGCCAATTTCTGATTGAGCTGTTCAATCTGCTTTTGTAATGTAGAAACAAGTTCTACATTGGCTTGTACACGCTCAACAGTTTGATCTTTCTGTGCTTTTAATAAACTATTAATGTGCTGGATATCTGAATCGGTTTTTTGTACCACATCTAAAGCTTTAGTACCTGTAACTGCTTCAATACGACGTACACCAGCAGCCACACCACCTTCAGAAGTGATCTTAAATAAACCAATATCGCCTGTACGCTTAACGTGAATACCACCACAAAGTTCGATTGAGAAGTTTTTCTCATCAATCACTGAACCCATAGCAAGAACACGAACTTCGTTACCGTATTTTTCACCGAACAACATCATTGCGCCTTTGGCTTTTGCCGCTTCGATGTCAAGTAGTTCAGTGGTTACTGCGGTATTTGCAATAATTTCTGCATTTACCAAACGCTCAACCTGTTGTAACTGCTCAAAAGTTACCGGTTGGTCATTAGCAAAGTCAAAACGTAAGATATCACTTGCAACTAACGAACCTTTTTGTTGTACGTGTGATCCTAAAATTTGACGAAGAGCAGCATGTAATAGGTGAGTTGCCGAGTGGTTACGAGCTGTTGCCTCACGAATATCAGCTTTAACAATCGCTTCAACGTTTTGATCAGCTTTAAGATTACCAACGGTCACAATACCTTGATGAACAAAGGCACCGCCTGATTTTTTCGTATCTTGAACTTCAAAAATACCAGTTTCATTTTTGAAGATACCTGTATCACCAATCTGACCACCACTTTCTGCATAGAAAGGAGTTTGGTTTAAAACGATAAGTGCTTCGTCGCCTTCAGAAACTTCATCAACTTGTACGCCGTCTTTATAGATCGCTACAATTTGGCCTTGACCAGTGGTGTTGATGTAACCGTCAAATTGGGTTTCGCCTTCAACTTGTACAATGCTGTTGTAATCAACTGCGAATTTACCAGCATCACGAGCACGTTGACGCTGTGCAGCCATTTCTACTTCAAAGCCAGCTTCGTCAATAATAAAGTCACGTTCACGTGCAATATCAGCTGTTAAGTCTGTTGGGAAGCCGTAAGTGTCGTAAAGTTTAAATACAGTCGCACCAGGAATCGTCTTATCTTTTAATTGAGCAAGCTCGCCTTCAAGTAGCTTTAAGCCTTGCTCGAGTGTTTTCGCAAACTGTTCTTCTTCACGAATTAAAGTTGCTTCAATCACATCTTTACGCGCTACAAGTTCTGGATATGCATCACCCATAACTTCAATTAAAGGTTGTAACATTTTGTAGAAGAACGTACCAGTTGCACCAAGTTTATTACCGTGACGCACAGCGCGGCGGATAATACGGCGTAGTACATAACCGCGGCCTTCGTTGCTGGGGTTTACACCATCAGCAATTAAGAAACAGCATGAACGAGCATGGTCTGCAACTACACGTAAAGAAGGCTGACCTTCGTCTTCGATACCAATAATGTTTGCAGCAGCTTTTAATAAGTGTTGGAACAAGTCAATGTCGTAGTTTGAATTAACATGTTGCAATACAGCAGAGATACGCTCTAAGCCCATACCTGTATCAACAGATGGAGCAGGGAGAGGGTGGAGTACGCCATCAGCAGTTCGGTTGAACTGCATGAAAACGTTGTTCCAGATTTCAATGAAACGGTCGCCATCTTCTTCAGGTGTGCCTGGTAAACCACCCCAAATATGATCACCGTGGTCAAAGAAAATTTCAGAACAAGGACCACATGGACCTGTGTCACCCATTGCCCAGAAGTTATCAGATGCGTATTTTTCGCCTTTATTATCACCAATACGGATAATACGTTCAGGCGCTAAACCAATTTCTTTATTCCAGATGTCATAAGCTTCATCATCGGTGTGATAAACGGTCGCATATAAACGGTCTTTAGGGAGAGCTAACCATTCATCGCTAGTCAAAAATTCCCAAGCGAATTTAAGTGCATCACGTTTGAAATAATCACCAAATGAGAAATTGCCTAACATTTCAAAGAATGTATGGTGACGAGCAGTGTAACCAACGTTATCTAAGTCATTGTGTTTACCACCAGCACGTACACATTTTTGTGATGTAGTTGCACGTACATAGTCACGTTTTTCAAGACCTAAGAAGCAGTCTTTAAACTGGTTCATCCCAGCATTTGTAAATAATAAAGTTGGGTCGTTGGCAGGAACAAGAGAACTCGACGCGACACGTGTATGCCCTTGCGTCTCAAAGTAGCGCAAAAATGCTTCACGAATTTCAGCAGATGTCATTAAACGAGTACTCACAACCAAGTCACTCCATATTTTCGAATTTGGCTAAATGTATCAATGCCTGTTTGTTTTATGTCAAACCTGAGCATTTGATACGGGGCTTATTTTTTAAAAACGCTAAATTGTAGCGGAAAAACCCCACCGAACCAACGATTTTAAAAGGAATATCTTACAAAACTGTGATTTGGCTAAAAATCTATATTCAATTGGGCGTGACGTGCTTTACTATATGCCTTCTTTAGCCTTTAGTTTTGTAGATAAGGATAGGTCATGCAACGTATCGCCATTAATGGGTTTGGGCGGATTGGACGTAATGTTTTACGTGCTTGGTTCGAGAGCTCAAAACAATTTCAATTTGAAATCGTGGCGATTAACGATATAGCAGATGTACAAACACTCGTACATTTATTTAAATATGATTCCACACATGGCCGTTTTAATGGAAATGTGGAAATATTTATTGAAAATGAAAAAGTTTTTTTGAACATTCAATCAAATCAAAGAACGCTAAAAGTTGAAGTTTTAAAACAGGAAAAACCTGAGCTTTTGCCATGGTCTAGTTTAGATATTGATGTCGTACTTGAGTGTACCGGACTGTTCCGTTCCCACGCTGATGCAACCCGCCATCTACAAGCTGGAGCAAAAAGGGTAATTATTGGTGCAGCACCTTTTGACCATGTCGATGCAGCAATTGTCTATGGTGTTAACCATGCAGATGTGAAAGCGACTGATCAGATCATATCAAGTGTGTCATGTACTACGCAGGCATTAGTACCCTTAGTTAAAATCATTGATGATGCGTTTGGAATTGAAACAGCGCTCATGACAGAAATTCATGCTGTTACAGCAGACCAGTCTGTACTTGATCACGCGCATCGTGATTTACGTCGTGCCAGAGCTTCTGGGCAAAATATTATACCAACTACGTCTAGTGCATTAGGTGCATTAAAACGGGTTATGCCTAAAATGGAAGATCGTATAGACGGTTATTCAATTCGGGTGCCGACTATTAATGTGGCTGCAATTGACTTAACTTTTATCGCTCAATCGCCAATTACTGTTCATCATATTAATGAAGTATTGATTAAAGCTTCTCAAACAGATTATGCAGAAATTATGGCTGTTACTGATGAACCATTAGTTTCAAGTGATTTCAACCATTCTCCTTATTCACTCATCGTTGATTTAACCCAGACAATGGTAGTGGGGCATCAAGCTAAAGTATTTGCTTGGTACGATAATGAATGGGGATATGCAAATCGATTATTAGATTTGTGTGATTCTTTCTAAACGTCAATTGAAATAATTTAAGGATGTTAAATTAACATCCTTTTTTATAATTAATAATTTATGATCTGAATAGTTGTAGAAAAAATTTAAAAGAAAATTTATTTTAAAATTCTAAATATTTATATTGTGAAAAACTATCTCTATTTGTATGATTCGTAAACATTAAAATTTTAATTATAGAGTTCATATGAAATTTAAATCAAAAAAAATAAGTGGTTTTTTAATTATTACATCTACTATTATTTTAACCGCTTGTGGTGGTGGAGGCTCAGATCAAAATACTAATGATCAAGCTGAAAATAATTTAGAAAAAGACGATGCGATTTACCAAGTTTATTATCAACCTTCTAATTTTTCTTCAGAGGTTTATAGTGATTTTTTTGAAATCACTCAATATCCAATTAAAAATAATGAAATATTTTTTTCAAAGTCACACAATCAACCATTAAAAAATGATTTTTTAACTGAACAGAAAATTTTAAATAAAGAGACATTGCAAACAAATATTGTAAAAAGGTTAACGCCTAGTAGTTGGACTTATGAGCTAACTCCTGATTTGAAACAAAATTTAAAGTTTGAAATTGTGAAGTTAGATGGTGAAAATATCTTTGATCGTGTATTGCCGGGCTATAAAGAAAATAAAAATTTAGAAACTGGTCTTCATAATCAGCTTGATAAAAATTTAATTGAATTTTACCAAAACTATAAGAATATTACGTTTCCAAAAAATAGTTATTGTTATCGTTTAAAAAAGACTCAATGGAATCAGTCTTATATTTCATATATATCTAGTTTTAATGCCAATCCCGCGTTTAGTGAAAAAAAGCAGTCAATCATCGAAAGATATAATAACTTAGGTCAAGATAAAAAGTATTTTAGGCTTCTAAACTCGCAGTGGTACGGCTATAACTTAACTGTTTTAGAAAACTTAGAAACTGGTGATATTGAAAGTGCACTGGGTAATAATAATGATCAGTTTGCTTCTATGGAATTTGTATCAAGCAGCTTATGGGATGCTGATAGAAGTTTGGCGTATGAGAAGTCTCACCTTTATTCTATAGAAGATAACCCGCTTAATAATGTGCACTCCTCAAATGCTTTGAAGCAGAAATTAAAAATTGCAAATCTTGAAAAAGGTTGCTTTGCTTTTAATACTCAAGCAGCTCAAGCTATTCAAAAGCTAAATTTAGTTAACTGGAAACCAGGTGGTAGTTCAGATATTGGCCCATTCTTTGGTCGAAGAACTTTTGACTATGATATGAGCAAAGCAAAGTAAGATATTGAATATTATTATTAATTGTTTAAATCTTCTTTTTGACTTTAGAGTTTATTCAGAAAGATTTATGCAAATTGTCAGGTGCATGGCACAAAGTATCATGCTACACTAAGAGAAATCGGGTGTGTTCCCGATTTTTTTATGTGGGGTCGTTCCACGTTGATCAGATTTTAGGCTTGAAATATGACCATTTCAGAGACATGGTTGCTGCCTGACGGGGTAGCCGATGTATTGCCGGAACAGGCACAAGTCATTGAAAAACTTCGCCGTGAAGCATTAGATTTCCTCGCGGTACGAGGTTATCAATTGGTATATACACCATTTATCGAATACATCGAATCGTTGTCTTCATTATCAGAATCAAATCAAGACTTAGATTTAGTAACTTTTAAGGTTATTGATCAGCTCTCAGGCCGTTTACTCGGTGTTCGTGCTGATATGACGCCACAAGTTGCACGTATTGATGCACATGTAAGACCAGTTGAAGGCGTTGCACGTTACTGTTATTCAGGGACTGTATTACATACTAAACCACAAAATTTCAATGCCACTCGTGCACCTTTACAATTAGGTGCAGAGTTATATGGCCACGATAGTATCGAAGCTGATGTCGAAATGGTCGATGTTATGCTGGGGTTGATTGAGAACATCTATACTTTGCAAGGCGCGCATTTAGATTTGGGCCATGTAGGGTTGTTCCGTAGTCTAGTCAAGTATGCTGGACTGTCAAAAAATGAAGAGCATGAACTGTCTGATCTTTATCAAAGAAAAGCATTGCCAGAGTTAGCAGAATTTACTCAAAGCCTGAATATGGGTTCTGATTTCTATGCGCTTGGTCGTTATTCTAGTGATCTAGAAGCATTGCAGACGAATTTAAGTGCCAATATTTTGCAAGATGCGGAATTTAAGTCAGCATTAGATGCACTTAAGACGACGCTTGAACAAATTAAAGGCCGTTGGCCAAATCTCAATATCGGTATCGATGTCGTAGAGCTACGTAGTTATCACTATCACACTGGTTTAATGTACGCAGTATATGCGCCGAACCGTGCTGCGCCGTTAGCGCAGGGTGGTCGTTATGATGGTATTGGTGAACACTTTGGTCGTGCACGTCCTGCTACTGGCTTTAGTTGTGATTTATATGCCTTAGGTGCAAATCAGTTCGCCGAAATAGAAACTGTTGTTGCTCCAAAAGGCTCAGAACAAGATTTACTTTCAGCAATTTCGAATGCACGCGCTCAAGGTTTACGTGTCGTTCAATTGTTAGGTAATGATGATTTAAGTTCTATTCCATACGCGACCCATCAACTCGTGGCGCAAAATGGTCAATGGAATATTGAAAAGATTTAAACGCCAACGGTAATTTTTTACTGGTGGTTTCCAATTTTAACAGCATGATGTAATGAGGCTATTATGGGCAAAAATGTTGTGGTACTTGGTACCCAATGGGGCGACGAAGGTAAAGGTAAAATCGTCGACCTGCTCACAGATCAGGCGGCTGCGGTAGTACGTTATCAAGGCGGACATAACGCAGGTCATACTCTTGTCGTAGGTGGTAAAAAAACTGTATTGCACCTCATTCCATCAGGTATTTTACGTGAAAACGTATTGTGCTTAATTGGTAATGGTGTAGTACTTTCACCAGCCGCGTTAATTGAAGAAATGGGAATTTTGGAAGCAGAAGGAGTTCCTGTTAAAGAACGCCTACGTATTTCTCCAAACTGTCCACTCATTTTGCCTAACCACATTGCACTTGATCAGGCACGTGAAAAGAAACGTGGTAATGCAAAAATCGGTACTACAGGTCGTGGTATTGGTCCTGCTTACGAAGATAAAGTGGCTCGCCGTGCAGTGCGTGTTGCTGACCTTGTTCGTGGTGGTGCAGCATTAGAAGAAAAACTGTCTGAGATGCTTGAGTTACATAACTTCCAGTTAACTCAGTTCTACGGTGTAGAAGCTGTTAAATTTGAAGATGTATTGGCTCTTTGCAATCAATGGCGTGAAGTTCTTGCTCCATTAGTGGTTGATGTTACTAAAGTGTTGCATGACTATCGCAAAGAAGGTAAGGCTGTAATGTTTGAGGGAGCTCAAGGCTCACTTCTAGATATTGACCACGGTACTTATCCATATGTTACAAGTTCAAATACAACTGCTGGTGGTGTAAGCTCTGGTTCAGGTATGGGACCTTTGCATCTTGATTATGTATTAGGTATTACTAAAGCTTATACAACTCGTGTAGGCGCTGGTCCATTCCCAACTGAATTGGTTTACGATGCAGCAGCTGATGCCGGTGATCCAGTTGGTAAACACTTGGGTACAGTCGGTCATGAGTTTGGTGCTTCTACTGGTCGTCAACGTCGTTGTGGTTGGTTCGATGCTGAAATCCTTCGCCGTTCTGTAGATGTAAACTCACTTTCTGGTATTTGCTTAACTAAACTTGACGTTTTAGATGGTTTAGAAGAAGTGAAAATCTGTGTGGGTTATGAAAATACAGATTCAGGCTGTGTAGGTTCTTCTGATGCGGTTTCTTTTGAATGCTTGAAACCAATCTACGAAACTATGCCAGGTTGGAGCGAGTCGACTGTTGGTTTAACTAGTATCGACCAATTGCCAGCAAATGCTTTGGCTTATGTGAAGCGCATTGAACAGTTAATCGAATGTCCGATTGATATCGTTTCAACTGGTCCAGACCGCGCAGAAACAATTGTTTTACGTCATCCATTCTCTGCTTAATTAGCAAAGATTAAAAAGCCTCCAGAAAGGGGGCTTTTTTTATACCCGACTAAAGTGCAGTTTTTGTTTTGTTAGATTCAGATTAAAACGTTATATATCGATAAGAAATGATGGGCTCAGGATGAAGCTGCAACCAACTATTTCAAAAACAATCTTTTATTCTTTTTTATTTGCTATTGGTGGTTCACCTACATTAGCGATGTTGGTCATTTATGGGCAAGAATATCATGAAGATTTTTTTATGACTGCTTTTATGAGCTTGTCAGTATTGTTCGCATGTGTGTTAATTCCTGTGGTATTCATACAAAATAGTTATTTACTCTGGAAAAGAGAAAGTCCTAATCTGGAAGAGAGGGTTAAGACCTTAAGTCATATCTATCTTGGCTTAAATATAATATGTTTGATTTTCTGGATTTATTTGATGACTTTATCTACTTGATCGTTACATAAATACTATGATCATGAAGAAATGAGACATTCAAAGCATAAGCGGGATTTCTTATAATAAGTGCAAAAGAATAAACAGCTTTTTTAACGATTTAGGTGATCCAATTGATGAATAAAAAACTTTTTTTAAGCTTATGTGCTGCGAGTGTTGTAACGATTTCTGGTTGTACAACAGTAGCTGACATGGCAGGTGCAGATACAGCAACTTTAAATGCTCAATCTGCTCAAGGTTTTAATAAAATGGTGCAGGAAGCACGCGGTAAGGGTGCGCTAGATACTAGTTCTAGCACATATAACCGCATTAATGCTGTATTCAACCGTTTGAAACCATATGCGAACCAGATGAACCAGACAGGTCAGCCATTTAGCTGGCAGTTGGCAGTGTTGAAGTCTGACACGATTAATGCCTATGTAGCACCAGGCGGTAAAGTTGTGTTCTATACCGGTATTGTCAATAAATTGAACCTCACTGATGCTGAAATTGCAGCGGTTATGGGGCATGAAATGACTCACGCTTTAGAAGAGCATGCAAAAAGTAAAATTGGCGCTCAGGCTCTAACCGATTTAGCTCTTGGTATTGGTTTAAGCTATGCTGGTAATAATGTCGGCCAACTTGGTACTGCTGCGGCTCAACTGGGTTCGCAAGTGGGTGTAGGCTTACCATATTCTCGTAGCTTGGAAAGTCGCGCTGACCAAGGTGGTTTAATGCTGATGGCGCGTGCAGGTTATAACCCAAATGCTGCGATTACACTGTGGGAAAAAATGAACAAGCTTGAAGGTGGTGGTGGTTCATCTTTCTTGTCTACTCACCCATCTAACTCTCAGCGTATTGGCGAAATGCGTAAAAACTTACCTGCAGCAATGGCAGTTTATAATACCCGTAAATAAGATATAAAATTTTTTATAGATAAAGAAAACGGATGCTTAAGCATCCGTTTTTTATTTAAGGTGCAGGGTTGGGCTGTTGAGTATGAATGGCCTCAATACCTTGTAAAACTTCAGCAGATAATTCAATTTCAAATGCCTGAATATTTTCTTTAAGTTGGTCTAGATTAGAGGCACCAATAATTGTGCTGGTCACAAAGAATTGTTGTTTGATAAATGCTAACGCCATTTGGGTTAAGCTTAACCCATGTTTCTCTGCAAGCTGTGCATATTGCTCAGTTGCCCATTCGCTTTGAGGGTTACTGTAGCGGCTAAAGCGCGGAAATAATGTGACTCTTGTATTAGCGGGGCGAGCGCCATTTCTAAACTTGCCAGAAAGATAGCCAAACGCAAGAGGAGAGTATGCCAGTAAGCCGACATCTTCATATTTAGCAATTTCAGACATACCTAGTTCATAAGTACGGTTGAGTAGACTATATGGATTTTGAACACTTACGAATTTACTGACACCTAATTTTTCAGCCAAATGTAAAAACTTCATAGTGCCCCACGGCGTTTCATTCGATAAACCAATATAGCGAATGCGTCCGCGGTTAATCTCTTCTTGTAGAGCAAGTAATGTTTCTTCTAGAGGTGTTGTGTCGTAATCATTTTGAGCTTGCTGGTTGCCATAAGCTAACGTACCAAAAAAGTTGGTATGACGTTCGGGCCAATGGAGTTGATAGAGGTCGATATAGTCGGTTTGGAGACGTTTGAGTGAACCATCTAGGGCTTTCGCAATATGATCGCTGTTGAAGCGCGTATGGCCTTCTCGGATGTGTGTTCCTCCAAAGCCAGGTCCAGCAATTTTAGAGGCGAGAAAGACTTTGTCACGTTGACCATTTTGGGCAAACCAATTGCCAATGATCGTTTCTGTTGCACCGTAAGTTTCAGGTTTTGGCGGAACCGAATACATCTCTGCCGTATCCCAAAAATATAAACCGTGTGCCAAAGCATAATTGAGTTGTTCAAATGCTTCTTGCTGGGAGTTTTGCTCACCAAATGTCATGGTGCCTAAACAAATTTCTGGAAGCTTGAGGCCTGTGCGACTAAGTGGGTTAAATTGCATACAGCGGAATCCTTGGAAATTTTGAGTTAGCCTAACGGAGAATATGTATTCAACTTAAATCATAAAATTAGAATAGTTTGTAAGTTTTGTGTATTAACTCATTGTTGCATATAAAAAAAGCAAACCGAAGTTTGCTTTTGATTAAAAATTTAATAAATATTATTCGTCATCATCATAGTCGTCATCAGAAACAGGTGCATCTTCTAATGAAACATCAAAAATAAGAATAGCTTTACCATCTGTTTGGATCATGCCTTGATCTTCTAAAGTTTTGAGCACACGGCCAACCATCTCACGTGAACATCCCACAATACGACCAATTTCTTGACGAGTAATACGAATTTGACGACCGTTTGGCAAAATCATTGCTTCTGGCTGTGAAGATAGGTCGATTAAACAACGTGCAATACGGCCAGATACATCGATAAATGCAAGATCTGTCATTTTACGGGTCGTATTTTTTAGACGGCGAACGAGTTGTGCAAAAACAGCATAACTTAAGTCTGGGTATTGTTTGCTAAGTTCGTGGAAGTTGTCATAAGAAATTTCTGCAATTTCACAGACATCACGAGTACGAACTTCAGCTGTACGTTGAGGGTTCGGTTCGAAAAGCCCCATTTCCCCAAAGAAGTCGCCCGGATTCAAATATGCAACAACAATTTCACGTTCATCATCTTCACGTAAAATAATTGAAACTGAGCCTTTTAAAATTAAATATAAAGATTTCGACTCTGTTCCGGCATCAACAATTGTGGTTCGTTTTGGATATCTGTTGATGTGAGCACGTTTTAACAATGCTTTAACGGATTCAGGTAGTTGCCCCGGGGATAAAGCATCTGTGCTGAGTTGTGAAAAATTTGAAGTCATGCTTAATATGTTCCGAATAGGGTAAACAATTCACACAAGCCCGAGATGAGCTATTACACAGAAGAGATGAAATTCCTTATCAACTCATTTTATGTTAGTGTACAAAACAAGGGTCTGTTGACATTTCACAGATGGTTGCGACATAAGACAATTCTTTTAGACGTTACCAAGCAAGAGCTATGAAATTTAGCCATTCTAAATAAATAGATCTTAACAACGGAACGTACAAAATAACATGGTCTTGCGCTATGCCTGCACTGCTTAAATTGCAGCTCAGATTATGGCTGAAATTTCACAAACTATATAACAAAACTGGACAAAGGATAGCCATTGTTTGGGTTTTGCGTCTTATTTGGATTAATTTTTAGCTCTAAAGCAATCCATAGATGAAATGTCAACAGACCCTGCTTAAATTTATAATTTTTTTTAGGTAGTTGCAATGCAAACAAGTGTACATTGGCTAGAGAATGTTGCTTTTGAAGCGAAATCAGATAGTGGGCATAGTGTCATCATGGATGGCTCACCTGAGTATGGTGGTGAAAACCGTGGTCCACGTCCTATGGAGTTGCTATTAATGGGACTTGGTGGGTGTGCTTCGTTTGATATTGTGACTATTTTAAAGAAATCTCGTCAAGATGTGACGAATGTTGTATGTAATTTAAAAGCTGAGCGCGCTGACGCAATTCCGGCTGTTTTTACTAAAATCCACTTACACTTCGTGGTAACAGGTAAAGCTGTGAAAGAAAAACAGGTTGCAAAAGCCGTTGAATTGTCTGCCGAAAAATATTGTTCAGCCAGTAAAATGCTTTCTGATGGTGGTGTTGAAATTACCCATGACTTCGAAATTATTGAAGCTGAATAAGGTGTTTTTTTGATAGGTAGAAAAAAAAGCTGACATTAGAGTTGGCTTTTTTATTGTCAAAAAATAACTAAAAATAAGAGGAGAAATGAAAGTGAATATTCGTGCTGCTAAATCAGAAGACACTCAGGAAATATGCGATTTACTTAAACAGATGGGGTACCCACAGCCACTAACTCTTATTCAAGAAAAATTTGAAATCTTACATAGTGACCCAAAAGCAGTAATTTTGATTGCTGAAGAGCATGACCAGATTTTCGGTTTTTTATCTCTTTATTTTATTCCACAAATAGCTTTAAAAGGCGACTTTGCCAAAGTGTGCTATTTGTGTGTTGATCAAAATGTGCGAAGTAAAGGTATTGGGCATTCGCTTTTACAACAGGCTGAGAAATTGGCAAGACAACGTGGTTGTGATCGAATGGAACTGCATTCAGGCGAACAACGGACATTGGCGCATCAATTTTACTTACGAGAAGGGTATGTAGATGCGCCAAAGTATTTTCGAAAAAAACTAAATTAGCGCGTTTTACCTAAGAATAACTGAGGGTCTACTCGTGCATTATTAAGGCTCATGCCCCAATGCAAGTGTGGACCTGTGACACGTCCAGTTTTACCTACTAAACCTAAAGTTTCTCCTTGGCGAATATGTTGGCCTTTCTCTACTTTAATTGCACTTAAATGGCAAAACATACTGATTAAGCCTTGACCGTGATCAATCAATACAGTTTGACCATTAAAAAAATAAGATCCGGTTTGAATTACAATACCATCTGCTGGAGCAACTACTTTTTGTCCTACTGGTGCAGGGATATCTAAACCTGAGTGCGGCGCGCGCTCTTCGCCATTAAAGAAGCGTTTTCGCCCAAAAGAGTTGGTAAATTTTCCTGAAGTAGGGCGTATAAATGTTGGTAGAGCTTGCCATGAGCTCTGTGTAAATGAGTTATACACGTCATTTTGTTCTTTAGCTTCTTGAGCGTAACGGTCTAGCTGACTTTGATTTGGATTTACATAGTCTTGGTTAGTAACTTTAATCCGTTGTTCAGCGTAAGGATAGGATTTAATTTCTATTTGAATTGGGGCTTTATTGGTATCAAGCTGTACAGTACCAAGAGGTATAGATAAAGGGATCCCGAACACAGCATAACGCTGATGACCTTCTTGACTGATTAAAACTGGTTTTTGCTGGAAGTTGACCTGAGTAATATCAGCAGTTAAAGGAATAACTGCGATTCCACCTGCTCTTCTAGAATCTTGTGGCAGCTCGGCCATTGCCAGAGTAGCTGTAAAAAGACAGGTTGTTGTTAATATAATTTGTTTGAAAAGCATAGCAAATATCAAAATTAATGAATGATTAGAAATATAGACTAAATCTTAATTGTAGAGTTCTCAATGAAGTCTCTGTGAATACTATAAGTTTAAAAAAGAATAGCTCAGCTCAAGTTTAAAGATATTTTATAAAATATAGCAGAAGTGTACTTGAAATATACAATAAACAAACCCATATTATAATGGAGTTTCACTCATTGTTATTTTAATAATATTATGAAAAATATATAAAAATTTATTTGAAATCCGAAAAAGTGTTCCCATTTATTAGACAAGTACAAATTTGTTGTGAGGAATAACAAGAATGCGTTTTGAAAAATTTACAAACCGCTTGCAGCAAGCCCTTTCAGATGCTCAATCTTTAGCGATGGGTAAAGACCATACCGCGATCGCAGGTATTCATATTTTATCTACCCTATTAGAAGAGCCATCAAATATTAGTTTGTTGCAACAAGCAGGTGCACGGTTACCTGAACTTAAACAAAAGCTTGAGCAAGCTATAAAAGATGCTCCGACCATTGCGAATCCGACTGGAGATGTCAATTTAAACCCTGAAGCCGTTAAAGCGCTTAATCTGGCAGATAGATATGCGCAAAAAGCTGGCGACGAATTTTTGTCAACTGACTGGGTTCTATTAGGGTTGGCAGAGACAGGCGAAACTAAAAATATTTTAAGTGCCGTAGGTGTAACTCCAGACAGCTTACGTAAAGTTATTGAACATATTCGAGGTAGTGACAAAGTCATGAGTAATAATCACGAAGATCAACGTGACTCACTTAATAAATATACGATTGATTTAACTGAACGTGCTTTAGCGGGAAAACTTGATCCGGTTATTGGGCGTGATGATGAAATCCGCCGTACTATTCAGGTCTTATCACGTCGTACAAAAAACAACCCTGTACTCATTGGTGAGCCGGGTGTTGGTAAAACCGCTATTGTTGAAGGTTTAGCGCAGCGTATTGTAAATGGTGAAGTACCAGAAGGCTTAAAAAGCAAACGAGTTTTATCATTAGATTTAGGTTCATTACTGGCTGGTGCTAAATATCGTGGCGAGTTTGAAGAACGTTTAAAAGCTGTTTTAAAAGATTTGGCTAAACATGAAGGCGAAATCATTCTGTTTATTGACGAGCTACATACGCTTGTAGGCGCAGGTAAGGGTGATGGCGCAATGGATGCAGGGAACATGTTAAAACCTGCATTGGCGCGCGGTGAGTTGCGCTGTGTGGGTGCAACAACCTTAGATGAGTATCGCCAATATATTGAAAAAGATGCAGCTTTAGAACGTCGCTTCCAAAAAGTATTGGTTGATGAGCCAAGTGTTGAAGATACCATTGCGATTTTGCGTGGTCTAAAAGAGAAATATGCCACTCACCATGGTGTGCAAATTTTAGACTCGGCGATTATTGCAGCGGCAAAAATGTCTCATCGCTATATTACAGATCGTCAATTACCAGATAAAGCAATTGACTTGATTGATGAAGCAGCTTCTCGTATTAAGATGGAAATTGACTCTAAACCAGAAGCGCTTGATAAGCTGGACCGCCGTTTAATCCAGTTGAAAATGCAATTGGAAGCTGTAAAAAAAGATGAAGATGTAGGCAGTAAAGCCGAAGTCACTCATCTTGAAAAACAGATTGCTGAAGTCGAGAAAGAATACAACGATCTTGAAGAAATCTGGAAATCTGAGAAGACTCTTGTAGAAGGTACTAAACAAGCTCAGGTTGAACTTGATAAAGCGCGTATTGCTTTTGAAAAGGCTCAGCGTGAGGGTGATTTAGCTGAAGCAGCACGTTTACAGTATGGTGTGATTCCAGAGCTTCAAAAACAACTTGAGCAAGATGAAGTTGCAGAAGAGAACGAAGAGCCAAAACTTATTCGTACTAAAGTAACTGAAAATGAAATTGCTGAGGTTGTTAGTGCTGCAACAGGAATTCCAGTTGCGAAAATGCTGCAAGGCGAGCGTGAAAAGCTACTCAATATGGAAGGCTTTTTACATGACCGCGTTGTAGGGCAAGATGAAGCCGTTGTTGCTGTATCGAATGCGGTTCGTCGTTCGCGTGCAGGGTTGTCTGATCCGAATCGTCCAAGTGGTTCATTCTTGTTCTTGGGTCCAACAGGTGTCGGTAAAACTGAGTTAACAAAAGCACTGGCGAACTTCTTGTTTGACAGTGACGATGCCATGATTCGTATCGACATGAGTGAATTCATGGAGAAACATTCGGTTAGCCGTTTGGTGGGTGCGCCTCCGGGTTATGTGGGTTATGAAGAAGGCGGTGTTTTAACCGAAGCTGTTCGCCGTAAACCATATAGTGTGGTGTTGTTTGATGAGGTTGAAAAAGCGCATCCTGATGTATTCAATATCTTGCTACAGGTGTTGGATGACGGACGCTTAACAGACTCACAAGGCCGAGTAGTCGACTTTAAAAACACGGTTATTGTGATGACATCGAACTTGGGTTCACAAGATGTACGTGAGCTAGGTGAGGGGGCAACTGACGATGAAGTGCGTACCATTGTAATGAATGCGGTAAGTCAGCATTTCCGTCCGGAATTTATTAACCGGATTGATGAGCTTGTGATTTTCCATTCACTCAAGAAAGCACAAATTCGTGGTATTGCCGATATTCAGTTGGATCGATTACGTTCACGTCTTGTTGATCGTGATATGAGTTTAACTGTAGATGATACTGCTTTTGATTTATTGATTGATGCTGGTTTCGACCCTGTATATGGCGCGCGCCCATTAAAACGTGCGATTCAACAACAGATTGAAAACACATTGGCTCAAAAAATCTTGTCGGGTGATTTTGTCGCAGGTGATACCATTTTAGTTAAAGGTGAAAATGGGCACTTAGTCTTCGATAAAATGAAACTCAGCTAAGCTTTTTCTGCTAAAACCGAAAAGAGAATATGGAAACATATTCTCTTTTTTTATGGTGAAGCTGTTTGTGTTGTTGATGTGAATAAAGCAACTAAGGCATCTGAAACTTTCTGAGTTAATGTTTTTAATTTTTGTTCAGGGTGGCCAGATAAAAAATAGTGGTAATGATAAATACGCTCTTGATAAGAAATGCAAATGAAAAAAGTACCTACAGGTTTTTCTGCGGTTTCACTTCCTCCAGATTTTAATAGACCAGTACAGCTTACAATAAGGTCCGCTTGTTGAAATAACGTGTGGCCTAGTTTGCACATTTCCTCAGTAACTTGTGGTGACTCTGCTGTGTAGGTTTCTATTAACTTTGGGTCGATATTTAAAATACTAACTTTAATGCTAGGGTCATAACTCACTAAACCACCAAGTAAAATGTCTGCACCGCTATTTTTATGAATGGAAAACTGGCTAGTTAAATAACCAGAACTGGCACTTTCAATAAAGGCAATTTTGAGTTGACGAGTTTCTAATATTTGGCAGCAGTGCTGAAGCATTATTTCACCTCGGATGGTGTTTATTTATAAATAAAATCAATTTACAGATAAATTATAAAATCACAGTAAGTGATTTAAGGGTGTGGTTCAAGTCTGAGATAGCAATCTATAAAACTACTGGAATATTCACAAAATGCTCGTGAAAAAAATCAGGTTTTAAAATGATCAATGTTAATTGTCGGGAAGTTTGTTTATAACATTGCGACATGCTTAAAAAATTGTTAATTTTGTTCGATATAACAAACAATAACAATTTTAGGATGAATGAAATGAACAATAAGCAAGGGTATATGCTGGGAATTTTGAGCGGTGTATCTGTATTGTTATCAAGTACATGGGCAGCACAACCAATGTCAGAAAGTGCGCTTGCAACTCAAACAGGAGCGATAACCACGTCTTTACCCGTCATTATTGCGAAAGCTCAGGATGATGCAAAAAAACCTGCGGTAGAACAACAACAAGTACGTCAGGCGTTAGGAGATAACTATTTACAGCAGGTTCGATGGGATGCGCTTAGAACTAGCGTACTTTCGCCTTATCAGGAACAAAAACAAAATAATGTTATTGATAGTAAAGAAAAGAAGAGGTTAGAAATGATTGCGCTACCGGAAAGAGCAGACCGATTTACCAAATATGATTTTGAGTCAAAAAATGTTCATGGAGAGGTTATTATTACCGTGAAGTAATAATAACCTCTAATTTCATTAATATTGATCTAGAGCAGGGTGCTGAATTTTCCACGCACGGTGGATTTTTTGATTACGTTTAAAATCAAGGCCAATTGTTTCAGAAGTGATTTCTTCAACCTGAAAAATAGCTTCAATTTCTTCGTCCATCTCAAAACCGCGATAGTTATTCGAGAAATAGAGCGTACCTTCACTGTGCAAACGGTTCATTGCACGTTTAATTAGTGAGATATGGTCACGTTGTACATCGAATGTACCATAGAATTTTTTCGAGTTTGAGAATGTCGGTGGGTCAATAAAAATAAGGTCGTATTGTTCATGACCTTCTTTCAACCACTCAAAACAATCGCTGGCAAAGAACATGTGTTGTTCATCTGCATGATCTACAGTTAAACCATTTAAAACGAAGTTTTCTTTTGACCAGTTTAAGTAAGTGTTAGATAAATCTACACTTGTCGTACTTGCAGCACCGCCAAGCGCAGCATGTAAGCTTGCAGTAGACGTGTAACTATATAAGTTCAAGAAGTGTTTACCACGTGCTTCTTGAGCAATACGTAAACGCATTTGACGGTGGTCAAGGAACAAACCTGTATCGAGATAATCAGTTAGGTTAACTAAAATTTTAGCTTTACCTTCTTGCACGATAAAACGTTTTGAAGCTGTACTTTGTTTCGTATATTGAGTTGTACCAGTTTGGCGTGCACGTGTCTTAATAAAGATGGCATCGCGGTTTAAACCAGTAACAGCACGAATTGCAGCAAGCGCTAAATTAAAACGTTTTTTAGCTTTTTCTGGGTCGATTGTTTTTGGTGGTGCGTATTCCTGAACGTGTAAACGGTCACCATATAAGTCAACAGCGACATTAAAGTCAGGTAAGTCGGCATCATACAAACGTAAGCAATAAATATTTTCTTTAGTTGCCCATTTTTTCAAGGCTGTCATATTTTTTTGCAAACGGTTAGCGAAGTCTTGTGCTTCTTCCATTTCAATAGGTTGGGCTTGCCAATTCGCTAAAAATGGTTGACTCACTTTTTCTGGTTTGATTACACCGAAACGAATATAAATTGGTAACTTACCATTCATTAAACGTAAAGTTTCAGGTGCTTCAAATGCTAAAACATCGGATTGTTCAATTTGAGCTGCAATGATTGCTGCATATTGATTTGGGAAATGCTTTTGTAAAAGCGCTGATAAACCTAGATATAGAGAACGGTTCGAAGCTTTTTCACCTAAACGTTCACCATAAGGTGGGTTAGTCACAATAAATGCAGTTTTACCTTCAGCAGCAAAATCTGGCCAGTCAGCTAAAGTACGCTCTTCGATCTGAATCTGACCTAATAAATTTTCAAAGCCTGCCGCAATAATATTTTCACGGGTTGCTTTAATTGCTTCCCAGTCTGCATCGTAGGCATAAAATTTAGGTAGAGGTAATTCAAGTGCCTTTTCGTGACGCTCTGCTGCTTCTGCTTTAAGTGAAAGCCAAAGGTCGCGGTCATGACCATGCCAGCCATTAAATCCAAAACGACGAACAAGCCCTGGTGCACGGTCAGTTAAAATCATCAATGCTTCAATGATAAATGTGCCTGAACCACACATTGGGTCGAGTATAATTTCTGGGTTACGCTGTTTGAGCTGAGCTTTTTGTAAAATTGCCGCAGCAAGGTTTTCTTTAATTGGTGCATCCGTCATAAAACGACGGTAGCCACGTTTATGTAGCGAGTCACCAGACAAGTCTAAACAATAGGTATGTTCAGTTTTACCTGCCAAAGCATATATCGTAATTTCTGGTTGTTTGGTGTCAATGCTAGGGCGGCGGCCTACAGCTTCCATAAATGAATCAACAACGCCATCTTTTACACGCAGAGTAGCAAATTGCGAATTGACCATGATTTCACGTTCAGCATGTAAGCGGATTGCGAAAGTACTTTGTGGTGCAAAAATAAGTGACCAGTCAAAGCTCATCGCGCCTTCATAGAGCTCTTCTGCTACATCACGTGCATCATGCGTAAATTCAAGTTCATAAGTATGAATAGGAAGTAAAACACGAGAAGCGAGACGCGACCACATACAAATGCGGTAAGCTTGTTCAAGCGTTCCTTCAATGATTAAACGTCCTGCTTTACGTTCTGTCACTTTGGTGCCAAGTTGTTCTATTTCTTCTTGTAAGAGGGGTTCTAAACCATCAGCACAAGTAATCCAATAGTGGTTTAAACGTAAAGAGGTATTCATAAACTCGATTGACCAAAACATATAAATATTAACGACGCAAAGTTTAACGTATTTTGATGTCTAAAGGTTTTTAAATTATTGCAACCTATCATTTAGCAACCAATAAACTGATTTTTAATGAGTAATATCTTGAAATTGGTATGTATTTTGCTAGACCAATACTATCGATGGTTATTTATTTAACAGACATAGTCGGTTTTTAACCATTTTTATAATTTTAATGGATGGGGGCGTTATAAATGAAAGACATGATTGGGAATGGTTTTATCACTAATGCAGATGCTTTCTCTGTGGCTACACAAATATATGTACGTATGCGTAGGGTGACTGGGCGGGTAATAGATGCAATGTACGTGATTCAAAATAAAGATTATGCAAAATATGTAATTACGGTAGCGTTAGAAACAGAGGATGACGAATTAAAACGATGCGTTGAACGATTAAGATCGTTGGTTGATGCAATACCCGAGTCTTCTCAAAAAGAAAAACTTGCTGATGTTAAAGTCGATGAAGGTTCAGAAATTACCGCCGAAGACATTTATCGAGCACAAGTTCCACACCATTATATAGGTGCATTAAGATAGTCCAGATCACGGTCCTAAATTTTCTGGTCAATTTAGGGCCTTATTCTGTAAAGTTCTTCTGCGAAAAGAGCGGAATTCAGCTACACTATGCACGTTTTCGCGATTCGACCCATAGGAATCCATTATGCATATTGCAGCGTTGCATCAACCGAGCCAGGTTCAGCTCAATCAAGACGGAAATTTAAAACATTTTTTAACGATTGAGGGACTTTCAAAAGAAAACCTCACTAAGATTTTAGATACCGCACAAAGCTTTTTAGATGATAATAATAATTTAATTAACCGTCCGCTCTTAGAGGGATTGACGGTTATGAATCTTTTCTTTGAAAATTCCACCCGTACCCGTACTACTTTTGAAGCAGCAGCAAAACGCTTGTCTGCCAATGTACTGAATATTGATATTGCACGTTCAAGTACATCAAAAGGTGAAACGCTACGAGATACGCTTTGGAACCTTGAAGCAATGGCTGCGGATATTTTTGTTGTACGCCATTCATCTTCGGGCGCTGCACATTTCATTGCTAAAGATGTGTGTCCAAAGGTCGCGATTATTAATGCAGGGGATGGACGTCATGCCCATCCAACGCAAGCGATGCTCGATATGCTTACCATTCGCCGTGAAACAAAAAAACCGTTTGAAGAGTTGAGTGTTGCCATTATTGGTGACATTAAACATTCTCGTGTAGCACGTTCGGATGTTGCAGCATTACAAACACTAGGATGTAAAGATATTCGTGTGATTGCACCGAATACATTATTACCAGTGGGCTTTTCCGAATATGGCGAACATGTCCGCTTGTTTAATAACATGGATGCAGGGATCGCAGATTGTGATGTGATTATTGCTCTACGTATTCAAAATGAGCGTATTGACTCTCCAGCATTATCTTCACAGTCTGAATTTTACAGAATGTATGGCTTAAACAAAGAACGTCTTGGTTTGGCTAAACCTGATTGTATCGTGATGCATCCGGGACCAATGAATCGTGGTGTAGAAATTGATTCAAGTGTGGCAGATGGAGACCAGTCGGTTATTCTGAAACAAGTAACCAACGGTATTGCAGTTCGTATGGCTGTGTTGGCGTTGTCAATGCAAGGCCAATTCCAAGAACAAGGCTTAATTGAAGCGATTACGTTGTAAGGAATGGATCACATGAGTATTGTAAAAATTGAAAATGTACGTGTGTTAAACCCAATCCAGAAAACAGACAACGTACAAACTGTATATATTCAAAATGGCAAGCTAGTTGCTCCCGTAGAACAAGTTGAACAGACACTTGATGGTCAAGGCAAATGGTTAATGCCAACCATGGTTGATTTGTGCGCGCGTTTGCGTGAACCTGGTCAACAGCAGCACGGGACGCTTAAATCTGAAGGGAAGGCGGCACGTGCTAATGGCATTTTGCATGTCATTACTCCACCTGACTCAAAGCCGATTGTACAAGACAACGGTGCCCTCATTCATGGCTTGATTGAAAAGGCATGGCTTGATGGTGGCATTCACATGCATATTATTGGTGCTCAAACTCAAGGCTTAAATGGTAAACAACCTGCAAATATGGCTGGCCTGAAAAAGGGCGGTTGTACTGCTGTTTCAAATGCCAACGCTGCTTTTGAAAATGATGATGTTGTTATTCGTACCTTAGAATATGCAGCAGGTCTTGGCTTAACGGTTGTGTTCTATGCTGAAGAACCGCAGATTGCTAAAGATGGATGTACACACGAAGGTTTTATTGCTTCTCGCCAAGGTCTGCCGATGATTCCGGCACTTGCTGAAACTGTAGCGATTGCAAAATATTTGCTTATGATTGAAGCAACTGGCGTAAAAGCTCACTTTGGTTTGTTGTCTTGTGGTGCATCGGTTGACCTAATTCGTGCTGCAAAAGCAAAAGGCTTACCTGTGACTGCCGATGTTGCAATGCACCAGTTACATTTAACTGAACACTTAACAGACGGTTTCAATTCACTTGCACACGTTCGCCCACCATTGCGTTCTGAGCAAGATAAAGAAATTTTACGTCAAGGCTTAAAAGAAGGCGTAATTGATGCAATTTGTACGCACCATGAGCCTTTAAGCAGTTCGGCAAAAATGGCGCCATTTGCTGAAACTCAGCCGGGCATTACAGCTTTTGATACCTACGTATCGTTAGGGATTCAACTCATTAATGAAGGTTTATTTGAACCTCTAGAATGGGTTGCTAAAGTAACCAGCGTGCCAGCGCAGGTTGCGAATATGACCGCGCGTTGGGAAAATGAAGCTGGATGGGTATTGATAGATCCTGCTTTTAGCTGGACAGTAAGCAAAGACACAATTTTATCGCAAGGGAAAAATACCCCATTACTGGGTCAAAACCTAACGGGTAAAGTGCTTCAAACTTTTGCTAACTGATAAAGTACTTAGTTAAAGTAAATTTAAAATATAAACAGGTAGATCAATAAGATCTACCTGTTTTGTAAATACTAGATGGAAAATTGTATATAAATTATATAAAAAACAATAAAAGATTCTAGGCAGATTAGAATAAAAAACTATCAGCAAAGAAGAACTATTTGAATAATCAAAAGTTGCTGGTTACGACGTATAAATTCGGGAGAATAACCAATGTCGATAAACCCTATAGAATTGCTTAAAGAAAAAGTATCTTCAATATTATTAGATGAACAGGATGGATACCTAGGCGAAAAATCAAATGCTTTATCTAAGTTTTATCCAATTTTACTTTCATTATTAGCTGCTAAACCTGATCTTATCGGACAATTGAAAAATAGTCTGGCTCCATCGTTATCCGATCTTTTTTCTCATAATGATCAAATCAAGAATACTGTGCTTACTCATTTAAGCGGCACAGCACCAAATAATGAAATTGAAAGTACACTCAACAGCGCGATTAAACCCAGCCTTAATGCAATTTCAGATGTTGCCGGAAATGACCAGCAAAGTATCGTGAATTATTTACGTCAACATGCAGAAACAATTCGTTCGTATTTACCTGCATGGGCAGTGGGTCTATTAGCACCTTTAGGTGTTGGTGCAGGCTTATCTTCGGTTACACATTCAACTTCAACAGCTCCACCATTAGCTGCAGCCAGTGAAAAAACAGGTAAGTCTCGTGGATTTTTGCCCATTATTGCTCTAATTATTCTGGGTCTTATTATTGCGTGGTTATGGCGTTCTTGCCAGCATAAAGAAGCTGTACCAGCACCAGAACAGTCGGCTGCAAGTGGTGTTGAAGCCGCTGCTGCACCTGCTAGTTTAACTTTAAGTACAGATGATAAAGGAGCAGTGAGTCAGTGTCAGGCTGGGATTGGCGACCAAGGCTTCTTGGCAACTCTACAAACAAACGTTAAAAAGGTTTTTTCGACAACTCAAGATTGTAATGTGGATACAAGCCAAACTTATGCGGCTTCATTTACAGACAAAGATGCACTTGCTGGTGTGCTTGGTGCATTAAAAGGCGTGCCAAATGCATCTTTAGAGTGGGTGGGTGATAAAATTACTTTGAAAGCGGGGGATGCGGCAGCATTAGAAGCTTTAACTGCAAAAGTAAAAGCATTGGTGCCACATACTGAAGTTGTAGCCGCAGCACCAGTAACAGCTGAACAATCTGTGAGCAATAGTTTGAGTGCATCACAAATTGCTCTAACAGCAATTGACCCGAACAATGTCGATGTAAATGCTTTGGTGAAAGCGCTTAACTTGCAAATTATTAATTTTGCGAGTGGTTCAAGTGACATCCCTGCGGATAACAAAGCTATTCTTGATCAAGCTGTAACACTTTTAAATAAAGTGTCTGGAGTGAAATTAAATGTTGGCGGCCATACAGACTCAACTGGTAATGCAGCTTCAAATAAAGCTTTGTCTCAACGCCGTGCTCAAGCCGTAGTAGATTATTTAACATCTAAAGGTGTAGATGCTTCTAAATTAGTTGCACAGGGTCATGGTTCTGATCAACCAGTTGCTGAAAATACAACTGATGAAGGACGTTTCAAAAACCGTCGCATCGAGTTCTCAGTAGCTCAATAATGAAATAATTTATGAAAAATTATTGATTTTATTCATTTTGATTTGAAAAAAGCTTCTCATTTTGAGAAGCTTTTTTTATAGAGATAAATATTGTTGGGTTAATATGAAAATCAGTTTGATAGGAAGTGGACGAGTTGCCTTTCATTTGGCACAGGCTTTATTGGCTCAAGGTCATAACATCGTACAAGTCTATGCACGTGATTTTGATAAAACCCAAAAATTTGCAGAGAAAATTCAAGCAAAAGCATGTCAGTCTTTACAGCAATTTCAATCGACCGACCTCATCATTCTAGCGGTTTCAGATAGTGCAATTGCTGAGCTTGTAAAACAGGTTCATGAATTATTCGCTGAAACTCTTATGGTTCACACCTCTGGTAGCACTAATATTGAAGTCATCAGTCATGTGCATGAAAAAGCAGGGGTGTTTTATCCATTACAAACATTTAGCCTTGAAAGAAATGTTGACTGGACTGCAACGCCGTTGTTTGTTGAAGCAGTAGCAGATGTCGATCAGAAACTACTTTCAGATTTAGCAAATAGCCTAAGTAATCGAGTATATCAATACACATCAAAGCAGCGTTTAACTTTGCATTTGGCGGCAGTGTTTGCCTGCAATTTTAGTAATTATTGTTTTGATATGGCAAAGCAGATTGTAGATAAAGAGCAGGTGGACTTTAGTTTGCTTTATCCTTTAATTATAGAAACAGCTAAAAAAGCCACTGAAAATGATCCGAAGCAAATGCAAACAGGGCCTGCAATGCGTGGTGATCAAAACATCTTGACCATGCATCAAAACCTATTAGCTCAAGGAGAACGAGATGATTTAAAAGAGGTCTATCAACTTTTAAGTGATGGCATCGTGAAGCGCCATCACTCGGCTTAAAGCTTATTTAAAAATTAAGGTTCGCCGTTATTTCCCCATTTTAAAAAGCCCGCACGTTGATTTAAAAGTTCAAAATATTGGTCGACATGCTTAAGCGTTGGATGGTCAAAAGGAGTGGCCTTCCAGCGTTGTACAGACAAACCAATTGGAATATCAGCTAAGCTAAATTGTGAACCTGCAACATAGGCTTGAGTTTTTGCAAGTTGTTGATCAAGAATCTGCATATGGCGATTCCAGTTATCAATACCTTCTTGTAATAAGTTTGGATCTTGATGATCTGGTGAATGTCTCAGCAGAGACATAATGGTATAAGTCCAACTGTTATTCAATTCGATCGCTTGCCAATCAAGCCACTGGTCTACAAAAAATCTTTCTTTCGCTGGAGTAGGGTAAAGCTGATGTTCTTTATCGTAAGCATTGGCGAGATAACGGATAATACTGTTGGATTGCCAAAGAACTAAATCGCCATCTATAACAACTGGAATTTGCCCATTTGGGTTTAATTGCAAATATTCAGGTGATTGCGCAGAGCGAAAGCCTCGACCCCAATCTTCTCTTTCATATTCAAAATTTAATTCTTCACAGAGCCATAAGACTTTCCGAACATTAATTGAGTTATCGCGCCCTAAAATTTTTAACATGTGTTGTCCTTAGCAATTTTTAGTGTGGCAAGTACCAATTTCTATAAATAGCTAGATTCGCTTAGATTGGCAATCATTAATTGGGTGGTAGTGTTTGTTTTTTTGGAAGTGAATGAGGATTCTGTCTTTTAACGAATAAGTTAGCATATAAAATTTTAGACAACTTAATACTTGGATTAATAAGGGACTGGAAATAAATTCTATAACACAGCTTTTTTATTTTATTTAATACGTAATTATTTGATATTGATATGGATTAAAATGTTTCTCAATATATTAATCAAACCCCTACAGCATCTGAGTTTGTTATGAGATCTAGTACGAAATATAAGGTATTAGATAATGATGGAGTAACAAAGTTGATTATTAAGGAGAAATAAATATGGCATTTTTAATTGAAGGATATAATTTAGATGATGAAATATCTTTGGATATGTTTTATCCAGAATCGTTCCGGTCTTTAGATGAACTAATTGTAATTCATGAGGAGAATTTGATTGTTATAAAGGAGAGTTGGAGTGGGAAAATGTGTGATACATTTTTTAATTTGCATACTTTAGAAAGAATTGATCCCTTTAAAAGATATAACCAAGAGAATGGAAAAGCAATTATAGAGAGAATTGATGATTTAACAGTGTTAACTACTGTAAGTATTGAGGCAGGAACAATGGCCGAATATTTATTCGGTGCTGTTTTTAGAAATGATCAACAAATATTCAAATCTTTTAATTTAAGATATTCTTCTTTACCAACACAATCCACATATGAAAAATATTTGAATGTTCAGTCCAACTTAAAAGTTATTCAGAAAAGTAGAGAAAATTTTTTTAAAGAATTTACTGATTCATCTTTTGAAGAAAAAGTCTCAAAATTAAGACAAATCTTTAGAACGAACTTTAGAGCGAATTGCGAGATAGGTTACTATCCACCTGAGTATTTTTTACCTCAGGAATTATTTGAATCGCTTGATAATGACAGTGAGTTTAGAACAGCACTTTTGGAAGTTTTAAGGCTTGAAGAAAGCGCAACAAATGAGCCAGCATCCATGGTTTTTGATAATTTAATAAAACACTATGTTTATTGTAAAGAGACTTAATTCTGATGTTGACTGAAATTGCTATTGCAGATGCTTATGGTGCAGGGTTTGAATTTTGCAGCGAAGATAAGATTATTTCACTTAATAATTTAGAATTATATAGCAAGCATGAGTTATACGATATTTTAGGCAAGTATACAGATGATACTCAAATGTCGATTGCGATAGTGGAGTTTATACTATCAGATCGAGAGTGGAATAAAGAAAATATAGCTTCAAAATTTATAGAATGCTTTAAAAGAGATGTGAGATTAGGGTATTCAGAAGGTTTCTTTAATTTATTAAGTAAAGTGGAGTCTAGCAAAGAGTTACTTGAATTAATAATACCAACAAGTGAAAGAAATGGGGCTGCGATGCGTTCAGTTCCTATTGGCTTTCTAAAAAATAAAGAAGATGTAATTGCTTTAGCAAAGTTACAAGCACAAGTTACGCATGATTCACCTATAGGAATTCAATCAAGTTGTGCTGTCGCGTTAGCTGCCTATTTTGGAACTCGCCAAAAAGGTTCTATTAATGATTTAGAGAGTTTTCTAGAGTCAGAGCAATATGGAAATTGGGATTATAATTGGAGAGATAGAGTATCTTTAAATGCATATGATACGGTCAGTGCTGCATTAACATATTTATTGAAACATAGTTCTTTAAGTGAGCTCCTAAAGTCATGTATTAATTTAGGAGGAGATACTGATAGCGTTGCAGCGATAGCTGTTGGTTTAGCTACATGTTTTATGGAATACAAAAAAGATTTACCTATTCAACTTTATAATAATTTAAATGAAGATAAATATGGAATATCTTTTTTATTAGATTTAGAGAGTAAGTTTTTGAAAAAATGCGATTTAGATAATTAATTATGACACTAAGTCATTAAAACTTAATGCCATAAATTTTAAGTAAAAATAATACGCTCTTTACTTAATCTTTTTAAAGATAAAGTCATTAATTTTATGACCAGACTCAATACCACGGCGTTCAAACTTAGTCACTGGGCGCCAATCTGGACGTGGGTAGCTGTTGCCTTTACCTGCCAAGTTTTCAAGGTCTGGACGATTATCTAATACATCTAGCATCCATTCAGCATAAGGTTCCCAATCTGTTGCAGCATGGAACGTACCACCAAGCTCAAGCTTTTGTTCAACCAATGGCATACGCTCATGAGCAACAAAACGGCGTTTGAAATGACGTTTTTTTTGCCAAGGGTCTGGGAAGTAAAGTTGTACGCAGTTAATGCTGTTGTCTGGCATTTCACGTAAAACCTGAATTGCATCTGCATCAAGTACACGTAAGTTTTTAACTTCTGCTATACCTGCTTCATACAAGCATTGAGCAATACCAGGCACATGGACTTCAATACCCACATAGTTGCGTTCAGGGTTTGCTTTTGCCATAAGTACTAACGAACGACCCATACCAAAACCGATTTCAACAGTTAATGGACGCTCTGGGTGTTCGAAGTGTTGACGTAAGTCGCCAACAGGATATTCCAAAATTAAATCGCGATGTTGTTCTAATGCCGTGCGTTGAGACGTATTAAGTGGTGCTGAACGACGCATAAACGTCACAATTTCACGGTGTTCAGGCAAATTGTCTAAGTCTGCAATTTGCGTTTCTAACTGATCGATCGACATAACCTTGGCAATATTGAAATTCAAATGCGGTATTTTAAGTCTTCGGGTGATCAAGTCAAATGTTTCGGTGTTTTTCTTCATGTAGATGTCATGATCAATATTTACTCTAAGAGACTAATTAAAACTCATATGAACACTTTTACTCATGAAAACTTTTCAATTAAGAACACTTTCGGTCTTTTTAAGTGCATTAGGTGCATTTTCATATAGCTCAGTTGCTCAGGCACAGCTCATGTTTAGTCAATATGTTGATGGCAGCAGCAATAAAAAAGGCTTGGAAATTTATAATCCAGATGGCACTACAGTTAATTTAGCCGATTATGAGATTCAACAATTTAATAATGGTGGAACAGCGAAGACAGTGGCTTTTCGTTTACAAGGCACACTCGCGAGCAAACAGAAGTTTTTAGTGGGCCGCTCTGAGTTGCAAACAGAGCTTGGAAGTAAAGTTAATCAGGTGGCAGCACTATCTTTTAATGGTGATGATGCAGTCGTACTTGTTTATAAAGGTACATCTGTAGACCGTTTTGGTCGTATTGGTGAACGCCCAGCAGCGGGATGGGGGACAGCAGTTTCAAGCTTAGGAAATAGTTTTAAGCGTATTGAAACAGAAAACCCAGCTTTAAGTATTGATGCAACCGCAGCATTTGATTTGGACCATTCATGGTCGATTTGGACAAACCGAAATGACTTTTCAAATTTATCAGGTTCTACAACTCAGCCTCCTGTTGAAACAGTCAGTTGTTCAAGTTCAGATACAGCGATTGCTGACTTGGAGGCAGCAACTCAAGACCAGACTTATACTGTACGTGGTGTGATTACAGCTGATTATCGTTATGCCAATGGATTCTCTGGTTTTTATGTTCAGACCCCAGACACGAAGGCTAGAGCAAATGTCAGCAATGCAATTTTTGTTTATATTCCAAATAGCAGTACTGTCAAAGGTGGGCAAGTTGGCGATGAAGTTATTTTACGTGGCCGTTTAACGTCTTATCAAAACCAGCTACAGATAGACCAATTACAACAAGATATTCAAACTTGTAATAGCAATATGGCAAATCAGGTTCAGCCGGTTAGCCTTGAACTTCCGTTTGCCAGCTTAACTGGTGGCTCGGCCAACTCTCCGCAGCGTTATCAAGGGATGTTGGTCAAATTACCTCAGACTTTAACGGTGAGTGAGAACTACAATTATGGTCGCTATGGTGAACTATCGTTAAGTTTAGGCCGTTTATATATTCCAACCAATTTATATCCAGCATTATCTCCAGAAGCTAAAGCTCTAGCTCAGAAAAACTTATTATCAAAAATTATTTTTGATGATGGTTATAACAACCAAAACCGTACGCCATGGTTACCAAACAATTTTAGTGCTGCCAATACGCTACGTTCGGGTTATCAACTTAAAAATGCTGAAGGTATTTTAGAATACCGTTTTAATGGTTGGCGTGTTCAACCTGTGCTTGGGCGCAATCAGCCTGAGGTTCTTACTCAACCAAATCCGCGTCAAAGTGTCCTTACCAAAAATGCCAATCACATTCGTGTAGCTTCATTTAATGTTTTGAACTATGACAATGGCGCAACAGGTTTTCCAACAGAGCGTGGTGCGACCACACAAGCTGAGTTTGACAAACAGCATCGTAAAATTGTGAGTGCACTCAAAGCGATTGATGCCGATGTATACGGTTTGATGGAAATTGCCAACAACGGTTATGGCCCAGACAGTGCTATTGCTCATTTGACCAAAGCTTTAGGTAGCGATTGGAAATATGTGGTTCCTGAAAATCTAGACCGTTTAGGTGGTGATGCAATTGCTGTGGCTATTATTTATAACAGTAAGCGTGTTAAGCCTTTAAACAAGCCTGTTGTACTTGATTTGGGCGATAAGAACCGAACAACATTGGCGCAAAGTTTCCAAGCGGTTCGCGGTAATAAAACGTTTACCGTTATTCCAAATCACTTGAAATCGAAAAGCTGTAGTGGGGTTGATGCTAGCTCTACTGACTCAGACCAAAAAGATGGTCAAGGCTGCTGGAATCCAACTCGTGTGAAAGCAGTTGATCAAATTGTGCAATGGTTAGCGAAAAATCCAACTCAAGTGCCTGAGCAAAATGCTTTACTTGTCGGGGACATGAACAGTTATGCAAAAGAAGAACCTATTTTGTCGTTTGAAAAAGCGAACTATAAAGTTTTGCTTAATGATGCCAAGGTAGGTCAGGGCACTCAGGCATATAGCTATGTTTTTGGTGTTGCGAGTGATGCCAATGGTAATGGTGGAGCAGGTAATTTAGACCATGCAATTGCTGATGCAGCTTTATATCCAAAAGTAGTCAGAACCTTTGCATGGCATATCAATGCAGATGAGCCAACGCTTTTAGACTACAACGAAGAATATAAAACGGATGAGCAAAAGGCATTGTTCTATGGTGAAGATGCCTATCGTTCTTCAGACCATGACCCTGTAATTGTCGATCTAGATTTAAATGGAAAAGACTCAAGTCACCCTGACGATGATAAGAAAAATGGTATTTTTGATTTCTTAACTGAATTAATGAATTGGCTTAGCCAGCTTTTTAAGCGTAATTAACGGAAAAATTGCGTGACGCAAATGTGTTTTATCATATTTTAAACAATCGTCACGCAAGACAACTTGCAAGGAATGACTTTTTCAAGAATATTAGATGGTGTAAGTATTTTATAAGTTTACGCTTTTTTACAATTAAAGAATTGTGCAAACCTTGCAGGTTTTCTAGAAGCAATTTAAAACGTTAATATGAGATAACAAGGATCAGATATGAAATTATATTATTCGCCAGGCGCATGTTCTTTAGCTGCACATATTATTTTAAATGAAATTAATGTTGATTTTGACTTAGAACGGGTAAATTTAAAAACTCATAAAACAGAAAAAGGTGCAGATTATTACGAAATTAATCCAAAAGGATATGTACCTGCTTTAGAAATTAATCCGGGTTTAATGTTAACTGAAAATGTGGCGATTTTACCGTTTCTTGCTCAGCATGACCCTAAGCAGGATTTAATTCCGCCATCTGGGATGGGCCGTGCGAAAGTATTAGAGTGGTTGGGGTATTTGAACTCTGAATTACATGATGCTTATGCAGTTTTCTTTGGGGCGCCATTAACAAATGATGAAAAAACCAAAGCTTATGCAGAAATTGATCGTCTTTTAAAATATATCGATAATTATTTGGCTGAATCTGATTATGATTATTTAGTAAATGATAATTTTGGCCCAGCAGATGCTTATCTATTTGTTTTAACAAATTGGTCAAATTCAATTGAGCATGATTTAACACCATATAAACACATTATTGCACTACGTAATAAAGTAGCAGAGCGTCAATCTGTACAAATTGCGATGCGTGATGAAGGCTTAATTTCATAAAAGATTTTAAAAGCCAAAAAAAGCCCCTAATAAATAGGGGCTTTTTTATTAAAGACAATTAGTGTTGAGCATCTTTTTTCACTTCAGCAGCGGTATTTTCAACAGCTTGAGCTGTATCAGCAGTTGCTTTACGAGCAGTCGCTTCAGTTTTTGCAGCAGCCTCAGCGGTAGCATCAGCAGCATGGTCAGTTGCAGCATCGATTTTTGCAGTAGCATTATCAGTTGCAGTAGCAATATCGTCTGCAGCTTTGTCACCAGCAGATTTGATATCTGCAGTTGCTTGTTGAGCTGCATTTTCTAAGTGTTCACCCGTTGTCGCACCTGTTTCTGGAGCTTTATCTTTATTACATCCAACAAGAGCAACGGTCGCAGCAAGACCTAAAGCAACAAGTAATTTATTCATTGTGTTTTTCCTTCTAATTTATGGCATCCAAAATTATGGATGTCTAAAATATAAACATAAACTAACTGATTAATAAAGATCGAAAATTGTTAAAGAGTTGTAACGCTAATATTAAAAAAGCCTAGCATTTTGTAATGCTAGGCTTGGGTTAAATCGTACTGGTTTGACTAAATTTTATTGCCCAGAACGGATAATGTAATCAAATGCAGAAAGCGATGCTTTAGCGCCTTCACCTGTAGCAATAATGATTTGTTTGTAAGGCACAGTGGTACAGTCACCCGCAGCAAACACACCTTTGACATTAGTCTCGTTGCGGTCATTTACAATGATCTCGCCACGATTGGTTAATTCAAGCTCACTGTCTTTCAAGAAGTCAGTGTTTGGCAATAAACCAATCTGGACAAAGATCCCTGCAAGCTCTACTACATGCTCTTGATCAGTCGCACGGTCTTTATATTTAAGACCTGTCACTTGTGAACCATCACCTAATACTTCAGTACTTAAGGCATTCATAATCACAGTGGTGTTTGGCAAGCTATGCAATTTGTTTTGCAAGACTTGGTCAGCACGTAGTTTGGTGTCGAACTCAACCAGAGTCACATGCTCAACAATTCCCGCAAGGTCAATTGCAGCTTCAACACCAGAGTTACCGCCACCAATCACGGCAACACGTTTGCCTTTGAACAACGGGCCATCACAGTGTGGGCAGTACGCGACACCACGGGTACGGTATTCTTGCTCACCCGGTACATTCATTTCTCTCCAACGTGCACCTGTTGAAAGGATCACTGTTTTCGATTCAAGCTTTGCACCATTTTCAAGTTCAACTTCAACCAGACCATTTGTGGTTTGATCTGCACCAACGATTTTGCTGACACGTTGCAAATTCATGATATCAACTTCGTATTCACGGACATGTGCTTCCATTTCAGCAGCAAATTTAGGACCTTGAGTCTTTTGCACAGAAGTGAAGTTTTCAATGTCCATGGTATCCATGACCTGACCACCAAAACGTTCAGCCACGATACCCGTGTTGATGCCTTTACGTGCTGCATAGATTGCAGCAGTTGCACCTGCAGGTCCGCCACCAATTACTAACACATCAAACGCATCTTTGGCATTAAGCGCCGCTGCATCTTTTTCAGCAGAGTTGGTGTCGAGTTTTGCCACAATCTCTTCAAGCGTCATACGACCTTGACCAATGTGTTCATTGTCTTGGAACACCATTGGAACCGCCATGATTTTGCGTTGTTCAACTTCGTCTTGGAAGAATGAACCATCGATCATGGTTGCAGTTGTGTTCGGATTATAAATCGCAATCAGGTTAAGCGCCTGTACTACGTCCGGACAGTTATGACAGCTTAGCGATACAAATACATCAAAATCAGCTTTGAGGTTTAAACCTTTAATCTGGTTAAGTACTTCATCAGACACTTTAGGAGCATAGCCAGACACCTGTAACAGTGCCAAGATCAAAGATGTAAACTCATGGCCCATCGGTAAACCAGCAAAGAACACACGAGGTTGTTCACCTGCTTTAGCCACACCAAAGCTTGGACGACGTGTATTGTTGCCATCAAAACGGGCAGTTACTTGGTCAGAAAGTTCAGCAATTTCGGTAACTAGTTCTTTAATTTGAGCAGCTTTATCTGATTCATCCAAAGCAGCAACTAATTCGATTGGACTTTCTAAACGTTCTAAATAAGCTTTTAATTGAGTTTTAATGTTTTGATCTAACATCTGTTTTTACTCCAATGCATCCAAATTCTTTCAATAGATGCATAGTACGTTAAAACATAAAATAGGTAAAACAGTATGTTTTTATAGATTTGATCGGTTTTTTGAATTTAGCGTGATACTCATAAACAATATCAATAATTTAAAGCGGTAATTTGTCTTTAAGTGTCCTTTATTACTCTTTTTTATCTTTTAAAGTGAAAGTATTTAAAAATTTATATATGTTATATGGCTGTAAAGATTTTATGTCATAACATTAAAAGGTACTTTCATGTCATTGCAACGCGGCATTTATCAGCATTATAAAGGTAATCTCTATCAAGTTTTTTCTGTGGCAAAACACAGTGAGACTGAAGAGGAGCTAGTCGTTTATCAGTGTCTTTATGGTGACTATTCGACTTGGGTGCGTCCACTAGATATGTTTACTGAAACGGTTCAAGTGGCTGATGGAAGTATCGTACCGCGGTTTAAGTTAATTCAAAGCACTTAACTCAAACGACTGTCATATAAAATAACGAGTTTAAAGGGTGAATATATGCCAAATACTTTTTTCTTACAAAGAGTTGCAGATTTATATGACACCTTTAAACGGCATGATGCCCAGCAGGCAGATCGCTTGCTGCGTTATCGCAATATTGAGGCTGAGTCTGCAAAACTACTGTCGCAATTTATTCGCATGCAGCAAGCCAAAGCTATTTTAGAAATTGGTACGTCAACGGGTTACTCAACTTTATGGCTAGCTGAAGCCGCTCAGGCAACTGGTGGGCAGGTGACTACAGTTGAAATTGATGCAAAGCGAAGTGCTGAGGCGAAATGCCATGTTGCTGAGTTAGAGCTGAGTGAAATCGTTCAATTTTGGGTAGGCGATGCAGCTGATTATTTAAAAGAAGCGCAGGAAACCTTTGATTTTATTTTATTAGATGCTGAGCGCAATGCTTACGAGAATTATTGGCCAGATTTAAAACGTCTGATCAAGCCAAAAGGTGGCGTACTCATTATTGATAACGTCATTTCACATGCTGCCGAAGTAAAATCATTTCTGGAACTGATTAAAAATGATCAAAACTTTATGAGCAGTATTTTGCCAGTAGGCGCTGGTTTATGTATGGTGGTTCTGAAGTAGGTTCACTTTCTTTAGATATTCTTGCCGATAAGCTTGTGGACTACAGCCCTGTACTTTATTAAATGCACGGGTGAAATTGGCAGGATTGGAATACCCCAGCTCATAGGCAATATGGGTAATGGTAAAGGTAGAATTCTCTAATAAATCAATGGCACGCTCAGTGCTGATCTGCTGCTTTAAAGCTTGAAATTCAACACCTTGTTGCTGTAAATAGCGTTGCAGGGTTTTGGTGGAAATGTTTAATACTTTGGCACACTCCATTAGGGTGGGGACTTGATTGGCTTGTCGCAACATCATGCTGACCCATTCCACAATTTCACCTTGATGATAGATCTTTTGGATTTGTTCCTGACAGCGTTGCTCAACTATTTTTAAACTATGCGCGTCAGCTAAAGGTAAGGGTAGTGCCAATTGTTGTTGATCAATTACCACGCGTATACCTGAAAGCCACGTATAGTTAAAGTGGAAATTGGCTTTCACTAAGGATACGTAACGTTCTTGATAGCTCGGCTCTGGAACACTTAAATACACTTGGTAGCGTTGTAATTGCTGACCTGCCAATTCTAACAGGCTGTAGTAAAACGCCACGGCAATCGCTTCAATATGAAAGGCCAAACATTGCTTATTCATCTGCAAAATCGGTTCGAATAATAGTTCAACCTTTTGCTGATTAGTCGGAAACTGAATACTGAGCTTAAAACTCGGCATAATCAGTCTAAAATATTGTGCAATCAGCCTAAGTGCATGTTCCAAATTAGGACTGGTCATTAGCGCATAGCCCACTAGACTATGTGAGCTGAGTTTTATATTTTTACCGAGTTCAAAGGCCAAGTCTTGGGTATTGGGCAGACTCAAACCCATCTCAATGAATTGTTCAATTTGTTGAATCGATAACAATTCTGTTTTTGCCAGTTCTTGCTGCAATGTCACCAACAAATCATTATTGTATTGATGCGTGTTGATTAAAATTTCAATCAACCGTAAATAATAACGTGATGGAATAACAGGGATCTGTTGCTTCTGCACAAGAAAAACTCAGTAAAGTCTTAAAATGATAATAGCAAGTCTTAAAATGATAATATAGAGGGGCTATGAAGGATCACAATCAATTCAAGAAAAACATTTTGTGTTTGATTGGAGTCTCTAATGAATATGCATACTCAACTGGATGTCGAGCAAGCGACAACAACATTTAAGGACAAAAAACGTCATTTATGGCTATTGGGTTTGGCTGTACCGACCATTGCAATGGGTGGCCTAGCGGGCTATCAATTTGGTCCTAAAAAAACTAAAAAGTTCTTCGCTTCATTTGGGCCATTATTTATTCATGGTGTTATTCCTGCATTGGATAAATTGATTGGTGAAGACACAGAAAATCCACCATTAGATGCAATCGCGGATTTAGAAGCTGATCCGTATTACGCTCGTATTGTTAAACTTTTTATTCCTTTGCAATATGCGACCAATATCTATGGGGCATATTTAGCCAGTCGTAAAAATACACCTCTTGCTGATCAGGTTTTACTGGGAACTTTGGTGGGAATGGTCAATGGAATTGCTATTAATACTGCCCATGAACTTAGCCACAAGAATGGACAGCTTGAACATTATTTATCGCATTTAGCTCTAGCGCCATCGGGTTATAACCATTTCCGAATTGAACACCCTTATGGACACCACCGTCGAGTTGCGACACCTGAAGACCCAGCATCTTCACAATTTGGTGAAACCTTTTGGAAGTTTTTACCACGTACCGTGATTGGCAGCTTTAAATCGGCGATCGAAATTGAAAAGAATCGTTTAGAACGTAAGAAATTGCCTTTTTTCTGTAAGGAAAATGAGCTGATTCATGGCTGGGCGATGTCTGCTGTGTACCATGCAGCCATGTTTACGAAATTTGGTACGCGTTCTCTCCCATTTCAAGTTACTCAAGCCGCTTATGCAGTAACTTTGTTTGAATCGGTGAATTATATTGAACATTATGGTTTAAAGCGTGCAAAGAAAGAAAATGGCCAATATGAACGTACTTTGCCAGAGCATAGCTGGAACAATAATAATGTGGTGACCAATCTGTTCTTGTATCAATTACAACGCCATTCAGATCATCATGCCAATCCAACTCGCAGCTTTCAGACCCTACGTCACTTTGAAGATGCGCCGCAATTACCAGCAGGTTATGGTGCAATGATTCTGCCTGCATTTATTCCATCTTGGTGGTCAAAAATTATGGATGATCGCGTTGTAGAGCACTATAAGGGCGACCTCAGTAAAATTAATATGCATGTGGATGTGAAGGATAAAATGTTAAAGAAATATATTGAGCAAAATGACGCGGCTTAAATAGTCGAAAGATATAAAACAGATCAGCCCAAGCGGGCTGATTTTTTATGATTAAGCAGAAATACAGAGCCTTTTAAAATGCAGATCAAACTCAAGATATTTGTGAACAAATGCGGTTTTATCATTTGTACGTAGCAAATTATTGTAGATAAACTCTGGAACGGGATGATAGAGCTCACCTGAGCCATTGCTATAGAAAATTTTTAAATAGCGTGAAGAAACATCGTATTTCCAAGAGGTTACAACAACAGATTTTTCCATATAACTACTCCTACTTTTATTTGATCTTTTAGTACATATATAAAAACTCTTTTGTTTCATCATTTGACAGTACTCTAAGTTAAGCAGACTGACAATTCATAAATGAATGTTGCTATAAATTTATAAGTATAAGAATTGTAAAAAATTAGCTATAAAATTTTGGTGTGGAGTAGGGCTTCGATTTATAAAAATAACCAATAAAAAAACCACCCTAAAAAGGGTGGTTTCAGACGTATTGGTCTAATCTAAAAAATTAGATTTTACCAACTAAGTCGATAGATGGAGCAAGAGTTGCTTCGCCTTCTTTCCATTTAGCTGGGCAAACTTCACCTGGGTGAGCGTGAACGTATTGAGCAGCTTTTACTTTACGAAGAAGTTCAGACGCATCACGGCCGATACCACCAGCGTTAAGTTCAACGATTTGGATTTTACCTTCTGGATCAATAACGAAAGTACCACGGTCAGCTAAACCTTCAGATTCGATAAGAACGTCGAAGTTTTTAGAAAGAGTCCAAGTTGGATCACCAACTAATGGATATTGAATTTTTTTGATTTCTTCAGAAGTGTCGTGCCAAGCTTTGTGCGTGAAGTGTGTATCAGTAGATACAGCATAAATTTCAACACCAAGTTTTTGGAATTCAGCGTAGTTGTCTGCTAAGTCACCAAGTTCAGTTGGACAAACGAAAGTGAAGTCAGCTGGATAGAAGAATACAACAGACCACTTACCTTTAAGGTTAGTTTCGTTAACTTCAACAAATTGGCCGTTGTGGTAAGCAGTTGCTTGGAATGGTTTAACTTCAGTATTAATCAAGCTCATCATTGTCTCCATGATTGAGGTTTATATTTAAACTTGTTTACGAGATGTAGAATAAATAAAAATTCTTTATTGGGGAAATAGTATTTTTACATGACTAAAATCGGAAAATTGAATAAGTGATAAATTTGCGATTTTTAAGTCCCCAAACACTGTACTCGATTTGACTGCAAAAACATGTAAATCAAATGACAGGTATAGTAAAAGAAACTTGCCTAACAACATGAAGTCTCGTTAGTGAGAATTCAAGGGTAAAATGTAAAAAAATTAAAAATATATCAAAAACCAATTGTTTTACCTTATGCACATTAAAGCGTAAAATAGTGGATTGTTGTATTTTCAGGAAAGTTTGTTTGTGCAGAATGGTTTAAATATAGATCAGTGGGTGATGGCAAGAGATCGTCACCGTTTAAATCGTTTACGTAAAGATAAAAAAGCCAATACAGCAGAGATTGAAAAATTATTTGAACAATCTAATGCCAAAGTAAGACAGCGCTTTGCACGTTTACCTGAAATTAAACTAAATCAGGAACTACCGGTTTCTCAATATGCTGACCGCCTAATTGATGCAATTCAAAAGCATCAGGTCATTATTGTGGCAGGTGAAACAGGTTCCGGTAAAACCACTCAGCTTCCCCAAATTGCAATGTTAGCCGGTCGTGGCTTAACAGGTATGATTGGTCATACACAGCCACGCCGTTTAGCAGCACGTAGTGTGTCGCAGCGTATTGCTGAGGAAGTCGGCGAAAAGCTTGGCGAGTCGATTGGTTTTAAAATCCGATTTAATGAACAAGGTTCGCAAGATTCGATTGTCCGGTTAATGACCGACGGTATTTTACTTGCCGAGTTAGGCAATGACCGTTTCTTGTCTAAATATGACACGATCATTATTGATGAGGCGCATGAACGCTCACTCAATATCGATTTTATTATGGGCTATTTAAAGCAGTTACTGCCAAAACGCCCAGACCTTAAAGTCATCGTGACTTCTGCAACTTTAGATGTAAATCGTTTTAGTAATTACTTTAATGACGCACCAATTTTTGAAGTTGAAGGGCGTAGTTATCCAGTTGAAGTGCTTTATCGTCCAATTTCAGAGATGAATATTGGCGGAAGTGACGACGATGAGTTTGATGATTTTGAAGAAAATCTACCACGTGCAGTGGTACAAGCGGTTGAAGAATGTTTTGCTGATGCGGAAGCAAAAGGTCACCCAGAACATGCCGATATTCTGATTTTCTCAAGCACAGAGCAAGAAATTCGTGAATTGCAGGAAACCTTGCAAAAGTACGGGCCAAGACATACGGAAATTTTACCGTTGTATGCGCGCTTAGCTGTTTCTGAACAACAAAAGATTTTCAGTCCAGGTGGTAAAGGCCGTCGTATTATTATTGCGACCAACGTGGCCGAAACTGCGCTTACTGTTCCAAATATTCGCTATGTGATCGATAGCGGTTTTGCTCGTATTTCTCGTTATAACTATCGATCACGGGTTCAACGCTTACCGATTGAAGCTATTTCCCAAGCCGCTGCCAATCAGCGTAAAGGGCGTTGCGGTCGTATTGCTGCTGGTGTCTGTATTCGTTTATACAGCGAAGAAGACTTTTTAAGCCGTCCAGAATTTACCGAACCGGAAATTAAACGAACTAACTTAGCTTCTGTTATTTTGCAAATGCAAAGTTTGGGCTTAGGTGAGTTAGAAAACTTCGATTTTATTGAACCGCCAGATTTCCGTCTTGTGAATGATGGTCGAAAGCTCTTGATTGAGTTAGGGGCAATGAATGAGAAGAAAAATGAGCTGACCAAAGTCGGGCAAATGATGGCACGTATGCCGATTGACCCACGTTTAGCGCGTATGATTATTGGTGGTGCGCATTTTGGTGTACTCAAAGAAATCTTGATTGTCGTGAGTGCTTTAGCGGTTCAAGATCCTCGTGAACGCCCAGCAGACAAACAAATGCAGGCTGACCAAAAGCATGCATTGTTCAAAGAAGCAGATTCAGATTTTCTGTTTTATTTGAAACTTTGGGATACTTTAAATCCTAAAGGTGAAGCAAGTATGTCTGAAAATAAACGACGTCAGTTTGCTAAGGAGAATTTTTTAAGTTGGTTGCGTTTACGTGAGTGGAAACAAACGCATCAGCAATTAGTTGAATTAGCAGAAGGTTTAAAACTCAGTTTTAATGAAAAAGATGCAAATTATGAAAATTTGCATCGTGCGTTGCTGACAGGGTTACTTTCTTTCATTGCCAATAAAACAGATGAACGCAATACCTTTATGGCAGTGCGTCAGCAAAAGGCAAAAGTTTTTCCAGCAAGTACTTTGCACAAAACCAATACCTCTTGGGTGATGGCTTTTGAGATGGTCGAAACATCGCAGGTATATTTACGTACTTTAGCCAAAATTGATCCTGAATGGATTTTGCTCGCTGCACGTGACTTGTTGAAATATCACTATTTTGAACCGCATTGGTCTAAGAAAGCGGGGATCGTAAATGCGTATGCGCAAATTTCCTTATTTGGTTTAATTATTGAACCAAAACGGTTAATTAATTTTGAAAAAGTTGACCAGCCTGCTGCACATGAGATTTTCTTACGTGATGCATTAACTACAGGTAATTTGGGTACAGTTCCACCATTTTTAAAACACAACTTACTTAAACTTGAAGAAGTGGAGCGAGTTGAAGATAAGTTGCGTCGCCGTGATTTGGTGGTTGATGAAGAAACAATTTATCAGTTCTATGCCTCTAAAATTCCCGAAGAAATTGCAAGCCGTCGTAGTTTTGAAGACTGGCGAGCGACGGTAGAAGCAAATAATCCGCGTTATTTATTCGTTGAGGATGATGCGCTTTGGCTCAATGATCGACCAACTACGCAGCAATTTCCAGATCATCTGCATAATGGGCAGCTACGTTTAGCGACGACATATCATTTTGACCCAAGCCATGACGAAGATGGCGCAACTGTTCAGATTCCTGTTCAGGCACTACCTCAAGTCGATGAAAATATTTGGTCATGGGGAATTCCGGGCTGGCGCCAAGACTTAATTGAGGCTTTACTCAAAGCGTTACCTAAAGACAAGCGTCGTAATGTAGTGCCTATTCCTGATACAGCTCGTAAGCTCATGCAGGGTATTGATGCAGTACATTTACGTGAACATATTTTTAGTTATTTAGCTTTTGCCTTACGTGGCGAGCAAATTACAGACAAAGATTTCTCGTTTGAACGCATTGATCCATATTTGGTGCCATTCATTAAAGTCATTGATGAAAAAGGTAAGTTGATTGCGAAAGGTCGTGATCTGCCAGAGCTAAAAGCACGTTGTCGTGTGGAAACGCATCGTCCAGTAAAACAGCAAAAAGGTGAGTTTAAAAACTTCCCTGACAACTTTACTTTTGAGGCTTCACACAAGGTCACAGGTGTTGTTGTGAAACAATATCAGGCTTTAGTGCCGACCAAAGCTTTTGCTGAAACTGATGCTAAAGATGATTCTGGTATTGTCATCCAGACTTTTAATGATCAGGCTGAAGCCATTAAACACCATCGTGAAGGTATTATCCGTCTGGTACACATGCAACTTGGTGACTTGGTTCGTCAGTTGAAAAAGCAGATTTCAAAACCGCTTGCTTTAGCTTACTCACCTTTGGGTGATAAAGCTAAACTTGAGCAGATGTTGGTCTATGCAACCTTGCAAATGGCAATTACGACTCTGCCAATTAATGCAGATGAATTTAATAAACTGCTCGAACAGGTCAAAAAGCAATTTTTGAGTTATGGTCAGCAGGCTCTTGAGCAATTGAGCGAGATTTATATTCAATGGCAGCAAATTCGCCGTCAGCTTTTGGTGCTTGATCCAGAGATATTTGGGCGAAGTATTGATGATATTGAAGATCAGCTAGATTTAATGTCACTTGGCAATTTTGTTTATTGCCAGCCTGTCGATCTTTGGCAGGAATACCCGCGTTATTTGAAAGCGCTGCTATTGCGTTTAGACCGATTGCCCAATAATCTACAGCGAGATCATGCAGCAATTGACGATGTCGATCCATGGATGGACAAGGTGTTTAAATTGAAGAATGATCCTAAAATCAAAGAATTGTATTTGATGTTGGAAGAGTTTCGCATTTCTTTATTTTCTCAACCGATGAAAACCAAGATGCCTATTTCACCAACTCGACTGCAAAAGTTATGGGATCGTTTGGGAATCAGTTAAAATAGATATGGGTCTGTTTATGTTGTTTTTAGCGAACAACGCAATTTATAAATGAAAGATTAACAGACCCTTTTCATTTTTTTAGGAGTTTTACATGGGCATTCGTATTACAGGTACTGGGCTATTTCATCCAACAGAAACCATTTCTAATGAAGAACTGGCCGTCAGTTTAAATGCTTATGTGGAACAATATAACCAAGACAATGCAGAGAAAATTGCATCTGGTGAACTTGAAGAGTTACGTGGTTCAAGTGCTGAATTTATTGAAAAAGCTTCTGGTATTAAAAGTCGTTACGTAATCGAAAAATCAGGAATTCTTGATCCGACTCGTTTACGCCCTCGTTTGTCTGAGCGTTCAAATGATGAGCTGTCTCTTCAGGCCGAATGGGGTGTTATTGCGGCTAAACAAGCAATGGAAAATGCAGGCGTGACCGCAGAAGATATTGATGTCGTAATTTTGGCATGTTCAAACATGCAGCGTGCTTATCCGGCAGTCGCGATTGAAATCCAGTCGGCGCTAGGTATTCAAGGTTATGCATATGACATGAATGTTGCATGTTCAGCTGCTACTTTTGGTTTGAAACAAGCGGCAGATGCAATTCGTTCAGGCGCTCGCCGTGTTTTATTGGTGAATGTTGAGATTACCTCTGGTCACCTAGATTATCGTAACCGTGATTGTCACTTCATTTTTGGTGATGTTGCAACTGCTTCTATTATTGAAGAGACTACCACTAAAACTGGTTTTGAAATTTTAGATATTCATCTATTTACTCAATTTTCAAATAACATTCGTAATAACTTCGGCTTCTTAAACCGTAGCGAAGATGCTGTAGTTGACGACAAATTATTCCGTCAAGATGGCCGCAAAGTATTTAAAGATGTTTGTCCATTGGTAGCAAAAATCATTAATGCGCAGTTGGAAAAAATGCAGTTAACTGCAAACGATATTAAACGTTTCTGGTTACACCAAGCCAATGCCAACATGAATGAATTAATCTTGAAATATGTTGCTGGTAAAGAGGCAGATTTAAGCCGCGCACCAATTATTTTAGATGAATTTGCCAATACCTCTTCAGCAGGCGTTATTATTGCTTTACACCGTACAGGCCACGAAGTGAATGATGGCGAGTATGGCGTGATTTCATCTTTTGGCGCAGGCTATTCAGTAGGTTCGATTGTTGTACAAAAGCACGTTGCTTAAGTTGCCAGATTAATTAAAAACGCTCGTAAGAGCGTTTTTTTATGAGTGAAATAATATAAAAAGCGAGCCAAAATAGCTCGCTTAGATTGAATCAAAAGTTATTAAAACTTTTTGGTGTAGTTTACAAACAATCGGTCTTCACCAAAGTCATTGCCATGTTTAACATTGTAATCAATACGAATATATTGCAGGGCAACGCCTTTTAAGAACGGCTGCTGAAACGCATAGTTTAAAATCACGTTCGACTCAGTTTCGTGGTTTTTCTCACCATTGGCTGCTTTAAAGTCATGGCCATACACATATTTTACCATCGCATTTAAACCCGGCACATAATCTTTAAAGTCGTAGCCATACATGACATGGTAAGACTTCTCGTCTTCTTTAAAGAAACCGGTGGCATTCCAGTTAATGAAATACGTTTCTGGTAAGAAACCATCTGGTAGGGGGTAAGCTGACTCACCCATAATTTGTTGGTATCCCAAACCAAAGGTATGGTTTTTTACTTTGAGCGTTTCTAGTACTCCAATGTTTTGTGCATCGATATCAAAAGTGTTGCCATCATCTTTTGCATTGAAGTATTTAAACTTAGAAGTAAGAGCGAAATTAGGTTGTTTCCAATTATGTTCAAGCCCAACATAGTGTTTGTTATAGAGGTCTTCTAAATTTCCAAAGTAGTACTCGCCCTTGAGTGACGGTGTAAATTGATAGCGCAGATCTATATAATTTAAGCCATCAGATTCTTTGGTAATTCCATTTGCCGTAAAAGAAAACTTTTTAAAGTCCTCTTCATTTCGTGGCGACACTTTTTCAACTCGACCAATTTCAGCATAAAGCTGATCTGAAAGTTGCGACTTTAAATTGGTTCCCCAATAAGAAGCGAGCAATTGTCGGCTGGCATCGACAGCGGTTACAGGTAAGTCTAACCAAAGTTCACCCACACTCAAAAGCGTTTTGTCATAACCTAATTTTAATGTCGCCCCGTATTTTAAAAAGTCTGATGCTTGTGACTGAGTGTCTTTATTAAAAGGCAAAACTGTATCTGCGACATGTTTGTCTGAACTTAAACGAACAGCGTATTGAACAGAAGCATCTGCACCAATCGTAATAGGTTTGTCTGCAATTTGCAGCGGAGTGTCATGCATTTTCGATTTATAAAATAATGATGCTGCCTGAGACCAGCTGCCAGCATCTTTGAGTGCATCATTATCAAAATTACGATTAATATAGGCATTCTTTAAAGTGAATTTCCATTCATCTTCAGCCTGCTGATTTGGATTTGCAGCGAATGAATTGCCACACATCAATACTAAGGTTGCAAAGGTTAAAGCATGTGGCTTAAAGCGATGTAATAATTCCATAATCCATTTCCGTGATAAATGCGCCAGTCCTAGGCGCATGTATGTTTACTGCTGGGTAAGCGTGTTTTGAGTGTTAAATGTTGATGGAGTCTGTGCAGCAACAGAGGCTTTAAGATTGACCATAAATATTGCAAGTGCAGCAATCACACCTGGAATCGCAATCGCTAAGAAATTCATTTGGTGAGGAAGCTCAAATGTGAGTAGGGCGCCAGTTAAAACTGGACCGATAATTGCACCAATACGACCAATTCCAGATGCCCAGCCCATGCCAGTTGAACGAAGTGCTGTCGGGTAGAACTGTGCAACAAACGTGTAGAGTAAGATTTGTGAACCAATTGTGGCAGCACCAGCAATGGCAATCAGGCTATATAAAATAAATTGTGGACTATTGATACCAAGTAAAATTAAAGCTGCTGACCCCACAATAAACATGATGGTAATGACTGGTTTTAAATGGAATCTATCTGCTAAAGCACCGCCACCAATAGCACCAACCATGCCACCGATGTTGAGTGCAAACAGGAACAACATGCTCGCACCTAGCGAATAACCAGCTTGCAGCATAAGTTTAGGTAACCAGCTTCCTAAGGCGTACACCATGAGTAAGCACATAAAGAAAGCAATCCAGAACATAAATGTGCTGAAGGTACGGCCTTGTTGGAAAAGCGCATGGACAGGTGCTTCAGTTGTTGTGCTTTCGTTTAACACCAGTTCTGTATTGGCATTTACCTGAGTTTGAGGCGCAATTTTGCTGACAATACTTTTTGCCTGTTCACTCTGATTAGATTTCACTAAAAATGCGAGAGACTCTGGTAAAAACTTCCAGATCAGTGGGAGTAATAGCAGTGGAATACCTGCAAGTAAAAACATGATTTGCCAGCCCATATCCTTAACGAGCCATGCACCGAGTAGGGCAGATGTCATGCCACCAATTGCGTAACCACTAAACATGATTGCGACCAATGTACTACGAATTTTTTTAGGCGCATATTCGGTCATGAGTGCGACCACGTTTGGCATCACGCCACCAATACCAAGGCCAGCAATAAAGCGCAAAATTGCAAATTCAGTTGGTCCTTTGGCAAAAGCACCGATAAAGGTAAATCCACTAAATAAAGTCACACAAATCAGGATGGTTTTTTTACGCCCGAGCTTGTCCGAAAGTGTGCCGAAAATCATGGCACCAAACATCATGCCAAATAGAGCCGCGCTTGCCAGCAAACCTGCTTCTACCGCAGTTAATGACCATTGTTGCATTAATAAAGGGAGTGCTACTCCATAAATGACTAAATCATATCCATCAAAAATAATAATAAGTAAGCACCAGATTAAAACTTTCCAATGAAAAGAAGTAAAACTGGCCTTGTCAATTAGCTCATTAATATTAACCTTGCTCGTATCCATTTTCTTCACCTCCAATTTGTGAAGTATCGCGTTATTTTTTAATAAACTATTTTGTTATTGAGTTAGAGTCAAAAACCTAATTGATATATCTTTATGTCTTTAAGGTATTGTGTTTTTATTAATTTAATTATTTGAAAAATATGAGTTTATTTTAGGTTTTGAGGTGGGCTTTATTATCTGTGTTAAATGATTGTAAATATTATATGGTGAGAATTTCAATGTTTTTATTGGTGTTTTATTCTTGATTTTCTTGCTAAGAATCACTGATAAAAATAGAGCTAAATTTATATTATTAATTGAAATGAAAATATTGAGATAAGAGACCAAATACTATTATTTAATTATTTTAGAAATTGACCTTTGAAAATGAAATTTAATTGATATTAAATAAAAATCGCCAAATCAGGATTAGCAAATTATTTGCATCCTGACTTGGCGCTTAAGGCTTTATTTTGGTTGGAGTGTTTAGATAAAAAACTTAATTTGTGGCTGAAGTTGATCGTGGTGTGAGAATGAAATGCGCGATTACACCAATGCAAATACCCCAAAAAACTGAGCTTAGTCCAAGAAAATGCATGCCTGATGTTGTTGCTAAAAAGGTAATAAGTGCAGCATCACGTTGACTATCATTTCTCATGGCGACAGAAATATTTGTGGCAATTGCACCAAGCAAAGCTAATCCTGCCAGTGCTGCAACCAACTCTTTAGGAAGTAAGCTAAATAGCATGACAATACTGCCAGCAAATAAGCCTCCTAAAATATAAAAAATTCCATTGGCGATTCCTGCGATATAGCGTTTTTCTTTCAGTTCATGTGCATCTTTGCCCATACATAAAGCAGCGGTAATTGAGGCAAGCACAATGGTAATACCGCCTACGCAAGCAACAGCTAAAGAAGCAATACTGGTAACGCTAATAATCGGTTTGGCTGGCGTGTCGTAACCGCTGAGTTTCATAATCGCCATACCCGGTAAAAATTGACCAGTTAAGCTGACTAAAATAAGAGGAACAGCGAGGTTCAGTGTTGAGTTCCATGTCCATTCTGGGCTAATCCACTGCGGGATAGCTAAACTAAAACTCACATCAACTGGATTCATTTTTCCTAAAATGAGGCTTAATAAAACTCCGGCTCCTAACACCCAAATCATGGTGTAGCGCGGCATTAAACGTTTGGCAATTAAAAAGACAATGAGCATGCAAAAAACAATAAAAGGCATGCTGTCAGACGCGGTAAATAGGCCAATACCAAACTGAAAAAGAATACCTGCCATCATACCCGCAGCGACATCTTGCGGAATCCACTTGAGTAATTTGTCGAAGTAACCTGTAATGCCAATTAAAAAAATAACAATGGCAGAAGTAATATAAGCAGCTACCGCTTCATTCAATGAAACATTGGGAAATAGCGTAACTAACAGGGCAGTGCCCGGTGCAGACCATGCGGTAATGACCGGAGTTTTATATTTAATTGAAAGATAAATGCCTGAAACGGCGGCTCCAATTGAAATTCCCCAAATCCATGAAATCATCATCTCAGTTGATACATGGGCACGCTGAGCAGCTTGAAAGAAAATAATCAGTGGGCCTGAGTAAGAAATTAAAACCGCAAGAAAGCCAGCAACTGTTGCTGATATGGACCAGTCATTTTTTAATGTCTTTAACAGGGTTGCCATGTGTGATTGCCTCCATGCAAATCATGTTATTTACCCAATCATATAAAAAGATCAGGGTTAACCCTGATCTCCTCCTCCGACCGAAATAACCGATCCAGTCATATACGATGCTTCGTCTGATGCAAGAAATAAAATTGCATTCACTTGTTCTTGAATTGTGCCATAACGGCCCATAAATGTTCGATCTATTGTTTGATCAACCACTTGCTGCATCCAGTCTTTTTCATTTTGACTTAATGGGTTGGCATTACGTGGTACTTTCCGAGGCGGTGCTTCGGTTCCACCCGTTGCAACTGCATTGACTCGGATCCCATCTTTGGCATGTTCAAAAGCAAGCGATGCCGTTAAAGCATTTACACCACCTTTAGATGCCGAGTAGGGAATACGATTAATGCCACGGGTTGCAATTGAAGATACATTTACAATAACACCCGATTGTTGCTTAATCATGGCGGGCAACACAGCTCGGCAGCACCATAACGTTGGAAATAATGAACGATTCACTTCCTTAATGATCTCTTCTTCGGAAAACTCCTCAAAAGGTTTCATCCAGATCGCACCACCTACATTATTAATCAGGATATCTACCCGACCATAATGTTCAATAGCTTTTGTAACAACCGCTTGTGCACCTGCATAAGTTTCAAGGTCAGCATTAATTGTGACGGCATCACCACCTGTGCTCTGAATTTCTTTAAGAACTTCTTCAATATATTCAGAGCGATCAGCCATGATGACTTGTCCGCCTTCAGCTGCGACTTGCAGGGCCACGCCACGACCAATACCTTGGGCGCTACCTGTAACAATCACGACTTTATCGGTAAATCTTTGACGGTTTGACATAGATAACTTCTCCACCCTAAGTTAATTCGCAGAGAATTTTTCAAACAAGAAATTAGCAGGTTTGATATTTTCAGCCTCTAACCAACCACGTACCGCTTCTACCATTGGTACTGGACCACATAGATAAACATCGACGTCGCCACCGTTTAACCATTCACTTTCAATATGACCAGTGACATAGCCTTTACGGTCATGAGTACTCTCAGGGCTTGCAACTACAGTTCGATATTCAAACCATGAGAACTTCGCCTGTAACTCATCAAGCTTTTCTAAAGCAACCAAATCAAAGTCATTGGTGACACCAAAAACTAAACGAACAGGCTGTTCTGAACCTTTCTCTTCAAGCACTTGTAACATCGACATAAATGGGGCAATGCCAGTACCGCCTGCGAGCATCAGCACAGGACGCGCTACATTACGTAAATAGAAGCTACCGAATGGACCCGTAAATGTCATTTTGTCACCAGCTTGAGCGTTCTTACTTAAGAATTCACTCATTTTGCCATTTGGTACGTTACGTACCACAAAGCCAGTTAAACGGTTGCCCGGTTTTGAACTAAATGAATATGAACGTGTTTCGCCAGTTTCTGGAATTGCAACATTCACATACTGACCTGCAAGGAAATGAATATCCGGCTGGCCTTCATCAAGTTGAATATCAAATGTGATGGTTGAGTCTGATAGGTTCTCAACGCGGGCTAATGTGCCTTGGAAGCTATGAATTTCTGTTTTGCAGACATCTGACGATGCTTGAATCTGGAATACGGCGTCTGAAGTTGGGCGGCATTGGCAAGCAAGAATATAACCTTGTTCAGCTTCTTCTGGTGTTAATGCATCTTCAATATAGGTTTCTTCTGGCATGTCATAATGACCTGACTCGCAAAATGCGCGGCAAGTTCCACATGCACCATCACGGCAATCCAAAGGAATATTAATTTTTTGTCGATAGGCTGCGTCAGATAAGGTTTCGCCTTGAGCTACGTTAATGAAACGTGTAACACCATCTTCAAATTGAAGTGCAACATTGTGGTTTGACATGGCATGTATCCTACAAAATATTTGAAACTTTTACCCTCAGCCAACAGTCCGTTTAACTGAGGGGGTATGTCTTAAAGGTGATAAATATCAATCACCTGATTGATGTAGTCATTTTTCAAAACGACATACTTGCTCAAGATTTTTGGTTGATCACCTGAAAAATCAATCATATAACGTGACATACCGAAATAGCTGTAATTTGTCTTGTAACGGAAACTCAAGGTATTCCAGTTAAAGCGAACAGTAACTTTATCTCCGTCGCGCTCTACAACTTCAACGTTGGCAATATTGTGGCTTGTGCGCGTGTCTGGCATGGTTGCAGACGAACGTTCAGTTTTAATACGGAACACACGATCTTCTAAACCTTGACGGTCTGGATAATAAATAAGTGAAATTTCAGATTGAGGATCTTCAGTTAATTTATCGTCATCATCCCAAGCTGGCATCCAGAAAGAGGCTTCCGGTGCATAGCATGCAAGCCAGTCATCCCATTGTTCATCATCTAAAAAGCGAGCTTCGCGATAGAGAAACTGAGCAATATTTTCTAAAGTTGCTTTGTCTTGAGTACTCATGCTGTTTCTCCCTGATCAGCAATTTCTTTCTCTGATGCAATCGCGTGTTTCATGGTTTCTAACCAATATTGATGTTGGGCAAGATAAAGACCTTCATCTTCAGTTTTGATACCACTTAACATTGGTTTTAAACCAATTTCGTTTGCTGCATCATCTGGTCCATAAATCCAGTGTTTTGAACCACGGCACATGTCATTCCATTCAAGTGCAATACCTGCGTAGCCTGCCTGACAAGCACGAAATTCTTCTAAGTCGTCTGGTGTTGCCATACCTGATGCATTAAAGAAATCTTCATATTGACGGATACGACGTGCACGAGCTTCAGGTGCTTCGCCTTTAGGCGCGATACAGTAAATGGTGACTTCGGTTCTATTGACAGAAAGTGGGCGAAGTACACGAATTTGCGAACCGAACTGATCCATTAAATAAACGTTTGGATAGAGACACAAGTTACGTGAGCGCTCAATCATCCATTTCGACATCGCTTCGCCGTATTTTTCGGTGTATTCGTCTGCTTTTGGGAAGTTCGGACGGTCTTCTGGGTTTGCCCATTGTGTCCAAAGCAACATGTGGCCATTTTCAAAGCCATACGAGCCACCGCCTTGTTTACCCCAAGAACCTGCACTCATCGCGCGGATGTTATCGGCAGCTTGAGTTTCTTTACGGTGTTGAGTCGTTGCTGCGTAGTTCCAGTGAACAGCAGAAACGTGGTAACCATCGGCACCATTTTCAGCAGTGAGTTTCCAGTTGCCTTCATAGGTATAGGTAGATGAACCACGTAAAACCTCAAGGCCATGTTCAGACTGATCAACAATCATGTCGATGATTTTGGTGGTTTCACCCAAGAATTCTTCAAGTGAAGGAACATCGGGATTTAAGCTGCCAAACAAGAAGCCTTTGTAGTTCTCAAAACGAGCCACTTTTTTAAGGTCGTGTGAGCCTTCTTGGTTAAAACAGTCAGAGTAGCCTGCTTCACTTGGATCTTTAACTTTAAGTAATTTACCTGAGTTATTAAACGTCCAACCATGGAAAGGGCAGGTATACGTTGCTTTGTTACCACGCTTGTGACGGCAAAGTTGTGCTCCGCGGTGTGAACACGCATTAATCATGGCATTCAATTCGCCGTTACGGTTGCGGGCAATAATGACCGGCTGACGACCAATGTGAGTGGTGTAGTAGTCATTATTATTTGGAATTTGGCTTTCGTGTGCTAAATAAACCCAATTACCTTCGAAGATGTATTTCATTTCAAGGTCAAATAGGGCTTCGTCAGTAAACACTGAGCGATGAAGTTTAAATTCACCTGTATCGATGTTATCGACAAGTAATTCATCAATACGGTCAAGATGGCTAGTATTGATTACAGGAATACGTGGCATGTCCGTTCTCCGACTTTCCAAAAGTGTGGAAGTCACCAAGGCCTTAGCTACGATCTACAAGGTCTTGATATCCTAATATTGTCAATGAAGCGCATGAGTGCGCTGGGTGTTTAACCGTGAATTGATGAAGATGAATCACTTAAATATTGGCAAGAAGGCTTTTCACAAAGCAATTCATCACTTCATCGGTTTGTTGCTTGTATATACCTTAAAAGAATGGTTAAACTGTGTCTAAGACTGAATTTGCATTTTTTTATATCTTAAAGGTATGGAAGCCTTATGGAACTAAGACATTTACGGTATTTTGTGGCTGTTGTTGAAGAGCAGAGCTTCACAAAGGCAGCCGAAAAACTATTTATTGCTCAACCACCTTTGAGCCGGCAGATCCAAAATCTGGAAAGTGAGCTTGGAATTCAACTGTTTGAGCGAGGAAGCCGTCCTTTACAGACAACCCCAGCTGGACATTTCTTTTATCAGCACGCCCTTAAACTTTTGTCGAATGCTGAAGAAATAAAAAGTATGACCAAGCGGATTGGTCTGATCGAAAGAAGCGTAACGATTGGTTTTGTGGGGTCTTTGCTCTATGGTTTACTGCCGCGAATCATCTATTTATTTAGGCAACAGCAACCCCATTTGAATATTCAACTGATGGAGTTAAGTACGACTGAGCAACTACAGGCATTAAAAGAAGGTCGGATTGATGTCGGGTTTGGGCGCTTAAGAATTAGTGACCCTGCCGTGAGACGGATTCTGTTGCGTAAAGAGCGATTGGTGGTTGCTGCTCATACGAGTCATCCCATTGCTCAGCGTACGGAAGGGGTATATCTAGCCGATCTAATTGATGAAAAAATGTTTATGTATCCCACTTCACCAAAACCTAATTTTTCGACCCAGCTTTTGAATATTTTTGCCGAGCATAGTTTGGTGCCAAAAAATATGCATGAGATACGGGAAATTCAGTTGGCTTTGGGCTTGGTCGCAGCGGGAGAAGGTTTATGTATTATTCCTGCCAGTGCCGATACCATTCGTTTTCCGCATCTAAACTACATACCAATTTTAGATAACGGTGCGGTTAGTCCAATTTTTATTACTGCACGCGCAATGGACAGAAGTGAAGACTTACAACTCTTATTTGATTGTATTTATCAGGTTTATGACTTAGAAGGGATTCCATATCAGCGTACTGTTTTTACACTTGATCAGAACCCGATAGATGATTCAAATGGTATCGATTTTTAAATAAGACGAATGCATAGCCTCAAAAGCTGAAGCTATGCGTTATCTAACTTCTTACTGGACTTGAGCTGGGAAACCATCTTCGTCCAGCGCTTCGGTAATTTTGTCGATACTTTCACTGGTTTCTACAGTTACGATTTTTGTCGCTAAGTCTACATCTACTTTTGCATTTGGGTCGACATCTTGAATAGTTGCTGTCACACCACGAGCACAGCCACCACACGTCATATTTTCAATAAGTAATTTCATATTCATACTCCATCAAGAACGAGATATTTGTTTGGATAACCCTAAGTCTAAACCTTGTCATGATTGTAAGGTCAAGACCAATTTTTTAAAAAATATGCTTGACCTTCCCATGATGGGAATCTGTATGCTCAATACAGAATATTAAATTTTGCACATTTGCAGAGGTGTTTGATGGACTCAAAAAACACAAAATTGCCAGCATATAGTGAAACACTACCAATCGAAGGTATGACCTGTGCCTCCTGTGTCGGACGTGTCGAAAAAGCGCTTAAGAAAGTTGAAAATATAGAAATTGCCAACGTTAATTTGGCAACAGAAAAAGCCGTTGTATATTCAAACCAACCAATTCAGCGTGAAGCATTAGTCAAAGCAGTTAAAAGGGCAGGTTATGATGTTCCAAAAGCGGCACCAGTGGAGTTGTCTATTGAGGGTATGACCTGCGCATCTTGTGTTGCACGTGTTGAAAAAGCGCTGAAAAAAGTAGACGGCGTTCAAGAAGCGACAGTTAACTTAGCCACAGAACAGGCTTGGGTTCAGGCAGATGCATCAGTCAATGTTGAAGACCTGATTCGTGCTGTTAAAAAAGCAGGTTACGAGGCGAAAGCATCTGAAAAAAATCAAGATGAGCAACTCGATAAAAAAGCTTCAGAGTTAGATCAGCTAAAAAAAGATTTGATCATTTCGATTGTGTTGGCTTTACCTGTGTTTATTTTGGAAATGGGTTCTCATCTAATTCCGGCTTTTCACATGTGGGTCATGCACACGATTGGTCAATACAATAGCTGGCTTTTACAGTTTGTTTTGACAACACTGGTCTTGGTTTTTCCTGGTCGCCGTTTTTACCAAAAAGGTATTCCAGCCTTATGGCGTTTAGCACCAGATATGAACTCGCTGGTGGCTGTTGGAACCTTGGCCGCCTACAGTTTCTCTGTCGTAGCAACCTTCATGCCGCATGTATTACCTCAAGGCACGGTCAATGTTTACTTTGAAGCGGCTGCCGTGATTGTCAGTTTAATTTTGCTTGGGCGATATTTCGAAGCCAAAGCCAAAGGACGTACTTCACAAGCCATTCAACATTTAGTCGGTATGCAACCGAAAACTGCCCGTATTCATCGTGATGGTCAAGTGGTGGAAGTTGCTGTTGCCGAAGTGGTCAGTGGAAGCATTGTAGAAATTCGTCCGGGTGAACGTGTGCCTGTCGATGGAGAAGTAGTTGAAGGACACAGCTATATTGATGAATCTATGATTACGGGTGAGCCTATTCCTGTTGAAAAGATAGTAGGACATCAGGTGGTTGGTGGCACGGTCAACCAAAACGGTACTCTAAACATTCGTGCAACCGCAGTGGGTAGCTCGTCTGTACTTTCACAAATTATCCGCATGGTTGAGCAAGCCCAAGGTTCTAAACTTCCGATTCAGGGTTTGGTCGATAAAGTCACGATGTGGTTTGTGCCAGCGGTAATGCTCATTGCTGCAATTACTTTCATGGTCTGGTTTATCTTTGGGCCAGAACCTGCGTTAACTTTTGGATTGGTCAACGCCGTTGCAGTACTGATTATTGCTTGCCCTTGTGCGATGGGACTTGCAACACCAACTTCTATTATGGTCGGTACTGGACGTGGTGCTGAGTTAGGTGTCTTGTTCCGTAAAGGTGAAGCTTTGCAGCTTTTACAAGAAGCGCAGGTGGTTGCTGTTGATAAAACTGGAACGCTCACAGAAGGCAAACCCACACTGACAGACTTTAATGTGCAACAAGATTTTGAACGTGATCAGGTACTTATTTTGGTTGCCTCTGTTGAAGCCAAATCTGAACATCCAATTGCTCTAGCCATTGTTCAAGCCGCAGAAAGTGAGGGGCTAACTTTATTACCAGTAACAGCATTTAACTCGATTACAGGTTCAGGTATTGAAGCTGAAGTGTCAGGTCAAAAAGTACAAATTGGTGCAGATCGTTATATGCACCAACTTGGTTTAGACACTGGCGCATTCCAAGCGATTGCTGCACAGTTGGGTGAAGAGGGTAAAACACCGCTTTATGTTGCTATCGACCAGCAACTTGCTGCAATTATTGCCGTTGCGGACCCAATTAAAGAAACAACCTATGCTGCGATTGAGGCCTTACATCAGTTAGGTCTAAAAGTTGCCATGATCACAGGAGACAACCGCCATACAGCGCAAGCGATTGCGAAAAAACTTAATATTGATGAAGTTGTGGCAGAGGTCTTACCTGAAGGTAAAGTGGACACCGTTCGCCAACTGCAAAAACAATATGGTCGCTTGGCTTTTGTAGGTGATGGCATTAACGATGCACCAGCCTTGGCGCAAGCAGATGTTGGCTTAGCCATTGGTACAGGAACAGATGTTGCGATTGAAGCTGCCGATGTTGTGCTGATGTCAGGTAGTTTAAAAGGCGTACCGAACGCAATTGCATTAAGTAAAGCCACCATGCGAAACATACGCCAAAACTTGTTCTGGGCATTTGTATATAACGTTGCACTTATTCCAATTGCGGCAGGTGCGTTATATCCAACATTTGGTGTGTTACTTTCACCTATGTTTGCAGCAGGAGCGATGGCACTTTCTTCAGTCTTTGTTTTAGGAAATGCATTACGCTTAAAACGTTTTCATGCGCCAGTACAGTAAGCGTGCTGAAAATCATATTTTGGTTTAAGATCAGAAACTCAGGTCTTAAACCAAATTTAATATTTGAGGTGTGAGATGAATATCGGTCAGGCATCTAAACAGTCTGGTATTTCAGCAAAAATGATTCGTTACTATGAAGAAATCGGTTTACTTGAAGCAGCTCAGCGCTCAGCTTCGGGCTATCGTATTTACTCAGAAACTGACCTGAAGACTTTAAACTTCTTAAAACATGCCAGAGAGTTGGGTTTTTCATCCGAACAAATGAAAGAACTGATTTCGCTTTGGAAAAATACCGATCGGCATAGTGCAGAGGTGAAAGCCTTAACCGTAAAACATATTGCTGAACTCAACCAAAAAATTGCACATTTACAAGAAATGGTTAATATTTTGCAGGCATCAGCCGATGATTGCTGTGGTAACCAACAAGCTTCTTGTGCCATTTTAGATCACATTGAAAAAGGTGTGGGTGTAAGCTAAAACTCATCAAAATAAAAAGGAAAAATCATGGCTTATACAGCTTCTTGTCTTTGTAATGGTATTCAACTCAGTATTAATGGTGAATTAGAACCCATCATGGTTTGTCATTGTACGCAATGCCAAAAAGCACAAGGCGCTGCTTTTGCTGCTATTACGCCAGTACAGAAACGTGATTTGAATATTGTGCAGGGAGAAAACCTGTTAGAGGCTTATTTTGCATCGCCTAATAAAAAGAGAGTGTTCTGTAAAACTTGTGGTTCTCCTATCTGGAGTGAACGTTTAGATAAACCCGACGTGGTGCGTTTAAGGGTGGGGCTCATTAATGAAGAAATATCTACCCAAGTTAGCTCTCATGCCTATGTCGCTTCAAAGGCCTCTTGGCATACTATTGGTGATCATGCTCAACAATACCTACAAGCAACAGATGGCGTCCAAAAATAGTCATTTAATCGGCTAGGGCTTGTTTGTAAAAAAACGTGAACAAGACTAGCCGTGAACAAAAAATGTGCTATATATGTACTTAAGGTAATCGTAATATCTCCTCGATCCACAGGGAAACTTGGGACAGGGCAAAAGATACGATAAGACCTTACATATAGCTAGCAAAGAGCATGTAAGAGATGGATAGACACAAATCTTAGATTGCTCACCGTTGCAGAAAAGCCCGTGAAACGGGCTTTTTTAATGCCTGTAAAAAGCTATTTATTGGATTATCACGCCATAAATAAAGTTTTTATGGATCTACTTTTGTCTGTTTCTTCTTTAGCAAATAAAACTCTGAAGAAATAATAAAATATTTTAAACATACAGACTATTCTGTATTGAAATTTAATTTATTTATAGGTACATTTACTTAACGGTTTAAAGTTCAAGTTTAATAATGGACTCATGGTCGTTGTGGGAGATCTAAGAGCCTGCATTCTTCCCCAAGATGCGGGTTTTTTTTATGCCTAAAGAAAAGTTATTATTAACCTCTCTTAAATAAAAAAGATAAATTATTAGTTTTTAATATCTTAAGTCATTAAGTTTTTTAGAAATTTTCTTACCATATATAGCCTGACTATAAATCAGCTATACAAACTTCTTTATGCATTACGCGACTATGCACGATAGGCTTGACACGCTTGAGCACAAGCTAGGCATGCTTTAGCACAAATTTGGCAGTGCTCATGTTCATGTTTGCCGCATTCTGCTGCACAAAGTTGACATGCATGGGCACATAATGGCATCGCTTGTTCAGCTAACTCAGAATGCCTTAACTCTAAAGAAGTACATAACTGACAGATTTCTACACAAGTCAGACAGTGTTTAATGCACTCACGCATCATATGTTCTTCTTGCAAACAGGCGGCTGCACAGGTCTTACAAGCAATCATACATTCTACACAGGCTTGAATTGAGCTAGAGGCTTGGCAAAATAATGAATTATTTGCTTCTTGATTGGTTTGCATATGAATTCTCCTATTCCAAAAGTCTTTATTAAAAAATGGAATATTGTTATGTTTTTCCATTTTATAGATCATTTTTTAAACAATGGGCATTTGAGATAAAAGGGGTACAAATACCCAATACATAATTAACCTCGTAGTAGAATGTTACATCCAGTTTTTAGCTTAAAAGCGCTTATTTGTTGATGATAAAAAGTGTCAATAAAATTTAAGGATTGTGTTAAATTTAATTGCATATAATACTTTTGGCTAATTTCTTATTGTGTGAATATTAGGCAAATTAGGAATGTGAACTTTGAAGGACACGAAATGGAAAACGTTAATCAATACGCTCACGGAGCTGAGCATGAAGTCCACATCCATTGCAAACGATCATTAAGCACATTAATACTGAGTATGTTCGTATTAATTACAACTGGTCGTTAAAAGAAAAAGCACCCGAGGGTGCTTTTTCTATATTTAAATCTAACATCGGGTTGAATGAAAGAGTTTATGAAGACCCTACAAACCCACGACGCTTTTTGTAGGCTTGGCGGTCATAAGAAGGAATATTGGATTGTTGCAGATCAATAGCTAACTGTTTTTTACGTTGAAACTGCACTTCACTTAAAAGCGCAGCATAGATTTTGGGGCGATCAGTTTTAAACTTGTCTACATCCAATGGAATCTTATCTTCATTCTTGACAATGTACAGCACAGAACCATTGCCATTCGTTTCATAAACCGTCCAACCGAGTCGCACAGCATAGAGGCCAGTTTTCTGATTTTTACCTAAGTAAGATTTAAAACCATAGGGATGAGGACGAACATAAGCATTCATCATGCATCCTCCATCATTTGATTTATTTGATGAAAGCGACAATCAATGAATTGATGGGGAGTCAGACATCATATTCAGTAAAATCACGATTTCTAATTGTTTATATATTGTTCAATTTTAAAATTTCAAGTGAGGCAAAAAGCTGCTATTTACTCAGTTATATAAGTTCAAAATATTAAAAAAACAGCAGGTTTTTTTGAGTAAAAAATTCTCAAGTTAATGTCGTAGAGGCTTGTAATAATAGCTCATTATTCTCTATTTCTGTGATCTATTTTGCATATCTGAAATTATTTAAATCGTAAGTGAATTTACAGTCGGTTTGAGTTAATTATTTGTTTTAAAATTAGATAATTTAATTTTAATATTTCTTGTTACAACCATTTTGTCGACAATAGATGCTCATTTTTGACATATTTCGCCTAGCATAATTAAAGAGTTCGTTGCCTATGGTGTCATTTCTGTTTATTGGACTAGTGGTCACCATTTTGTTGACTCCAGGCCCCACAAATACATTGTTAGCCTCGGCTGGAATACAGGCAGGGGTGAAGCAGTCTCTTAAACTTATTCCTGCTGAAGTGATGGGTTATCTCATTGCAATTACTTCATGGGGCGTTTTGCTTGAGTCAGTTTCACATTTAATCCCTTGGCTTCCTGCCTTATTAAAGTTAATAAGTGCAACTTTCATTCTCTACCTTGCATTTAAACTTTGGGTAACATCAACAAATGACATCAAATTAGACAACCCACTTATTACGCCTAAGGCTTTATTTGTCGCAACACTTTTGAATCCTAAAGCTTTACTCTTTGCTTCTGCTATTTTTCCACATGCAGCATGGGAAGTGCTTAACGTATATTTTATTCATATTGCTATTTTTTTATCATTAATTACACCCATTGCATTTTTATGGATTGCTTTTGGAACCGTATTAATTTCAAACAAGATAACTTGGTTAAACCAACGTAATTTACAACGTACGGCTGCATTTATTTTAACTTTTTTTGCTATGCCAATCGGCTATTCAGCGATTAGCTCATTTTAGATTTAACCCATTATTAGTATTAAAAATTTTAATTTTTAGGAGATTTTTATGAAAAGATTAAAAGTAATTATTAAGGACCAGTTTAACCAGGAAACGATTGCTTTGGCGAAAGTTAGACCCATGAACGACCACGCCCTTGAACTTCATAAAAGCGTTGAACATATTGAAATTGATGATGACATTATTTTACCCAATATGGATTTACTCTATGAAAATCCTAAAGACGGGAAAATTTATCAATTGATTGGGCCATTCAACGAGGAATAATTTTTAGATTCATTTTTGAAAATAACACCTAGAACACATTTGTATTTCATTACGATTTTAGTAAGAAAGTTTTTAGCTAGAATCTGGTGAAAATAAGAGCAAAATTAACCATTGAATACAATTAAAATATTGAATATCAGGAATTGTTGTGGGACCATGCTTTTTGTAAAAGTGTGACCTAATCCACACTTTTACATTTCAGGACTAAGTGGTTTTCACTAAGCCCATTCCTTCAATGAGAAGTAGGAATGGGCTTTTTTTATTCTTTAAATGTTTCATCTAAAGCTTGTTGAACTGCTTCTATGCGTGATTTACAAGCTTTATAGGCAGTGATCGATTCTTCAACAATTTTCATTAAATTATCAATATCTGGGCTTTCTTGAGATTCAAGTAATTCGGCATTTTTCTTCAAAATGTCATGGCCATCCTTAAATGTTAACTCTTTATTCTTCATTTGGAACTACCTGTGTAATGTTGGCTTCAATCACACCATCTTGCATTTCAATGGCAATGGCAGAGCTTGAAATTTGATGTATAGAACGAATTGCTTTTCCTTCTGATCTAACAATTGCATACCCTTTGGCTTGAACCTGTTTCGGGTTTTGCAAAAGGACTTCTTTCATTAAAGATTCGATTTGGGCTAATGAAAATTTAACTTGTTGCTGTGAACTAAACTGAATGCGTTCTTTCATCTGCTCAAGCAGGTGATGCCCCGAGTTAAGTTGACTTTGTGCTGAAGATTTAATGTGTTGAAGCAGTTGGTCATTCTTGCTTTGATAGGTAGTGATCTGATGCTGCGAAAGGAGCTTAATGGTTTGCAGACTATCTACCGCTTCTTGTACGCGTTCAACAATATGGTTACGAATACCAGCAATCACTTTACTTGGTGTGTCAAATGAACGATGGGCAATTTCATCAAGAATAGTACGGTCTTTTTCATGACCAATGCCGACCCAAATGGGTACAGTGCGTTTGCAGAGCAGAGCTGCAAGTTCATAATCATTCAAATACGCTAAATCATTAACAGATCCGCCGCCACGAATAATCACAATCAAGTCTGGCGGAAATGTACATGTGCTGGCCCATTGCCTTAAACCTGTACCTAAAGACTCTATTAAGCTAGTTGCAGCTGTATTTCCTTGAAAAGTAGCGGTGTGATATACAAAATGGCAAACACCATTTCTTTCTAGCGCGTCGGCATCTTTTTTAAAGTCACCTAAGCCCGCAGCATTTTGAGGAGCAATGACTAAAACATTTTGAATATCAAAAGGAGTCGGGAGGAGTTTGTTCTTATGAATTAAACCTTCTTGAGTGAGTCGTTCAATAATTTGCTGATAACGTTTAGCAATTTCGCCTAAGGTAAAACTTGAGTCAATCTCTTCAATATTGACTGAAAATCCATATTGAGGATCGAAACGTGCTCGAATTTTTATGAGAACATTTAAGTCACTTGAAATCTCAATACCAGTTTCACGTTCAAACTTTAAAACAATTTTACTTGCCGAAAATTTCCAGATTGTGGCCTTACAACTTGCAATGACCTTATCAGTCTCTGCATCTTTTTCTGCAAGCTCTAAATAGTAATGACCGCCTTTAATATTTAAATTTCGAATCTCTGCTTTTACCCAAACTGGTTCATCAAAAGCCAAACGTATGACTTCCTGAACTGTGCCGAGATATTCACTAAGGGAAAACTGAGGTTCAGACATACGAACTAAACATTAAAGGACCAACTTAGATAGTATAAAAGCCATCCAACCAAGGCAATTGCTGTCTGTGAATTTAGGGTTCTGTTTAAAATAAATACAACAATTCAAAAGATTAAATTTAAATTTAGGTTGTTCATCACTAATTAATTCAAAATATAAAATTAATTAAAAAAGATAAAACTGATGAATTACAACAGATTAAAAAATAAAGTTTGCTTTATGAAATATATGAGCGTATAAAGCTTACTTCCAATTGCGGGGTGGAGCAGTCTGGTAGCTCGTCGGGCTCATAACCCGAAGGTCGTTGGTTCAAATCCGACCCCCGCAACCAAAATATTATGCTCTGTGATGTACCACTTTTCATAATGCAAAAATTATGAAAAGCATTAGCTTATAAATAACCCTATATCAAGCTAAATATTAAATTCTAGACTGACTGTCCATACCTTAAATCTAGCGTTCTAATTAAATACCGTTAAATCACATGAGCTCAGTGATGAGTGAATGATTGTGAATATAGTAAATGAGTGGCAAATTGCCACAGCCGTAAATGGCAATGAAATTAATGTGAGAGTGGTTCCTCACGTACGTAAGCAAAACTCTCAAGATGGTTATCGTTGGGTCGAAGTTGGTAAGAAAATTCAACTTCAAACTGGTGAAGAAATCGAGTTGAACCAAGATGGTAAAAGCTTTTATGCTGCATTTAACCAGCTTTATCGTTTAAGTACGTATTGCTAATAAAATGTTTAGTACTAAAGCTAAAAAACCTATCCCTTTAATGGAGATAGGTTTTTTTATATCTATACGATTTATAAATAATTAAAGTTATAAAAAAGATAAGTATATAAAATCGATAGAATTATTCTTTTAATTATATTTATAACTCAATTAACCTGCTCGCCAGAATTGACGGCCCATGACTTTAAAGTTCTTTCCATTTTCTTCGGTAACACGTCGGTCTCTAAACTTTTCATTTAAACTGTGCAAAATTAAAGAACCATCTGCTTCTTTAAAAATTTGCTTAATCATTCCTTCCCCTGCAAAGTAAACCGCATAAATCTCGCCATCAATGACTTCAGTCTGAGAGATATCAATGCCGACTAAATCTCCATCTTTAATGTAATCGGTCATGCTATCGCCTTTAGCTTTAATAATACGCATGCACTCTTGAGCAACCCGTTTTTCTTTAAAAAATGAGGCTGGAAAAGGAATTTTTCCATTAATTGCATCGAAGTGAAACTCGATAGATTCACCTGTACCACAAGAAAAGCTAGCTTCTACGACTTCAATCCATGCATATTGATCGGTGGTTTCAGCACTCACAACGGTAGGGCTAAACACGTCACTTTCTCTAAAAGAATCTTCGGTATTTCCAGTCGTTAGCCAATAACCATCTACACCTAAAAATTGGGCAATTAATGGCAGAAACGCAGATTTCAAATTTTTACCTGACTCTAAAGCTTGATAGGCAGGCTGAGACATCTTGACTGCTTCTGCTACTTCAGCCTGAGTTTTTTTCGCTTTAAGCCTAGAGTCTTTTAAACGGTCTTTAAGAGCCATAATGGTCACACCAGCAAACTTATAACAAATATATAACTAAAGTTATATCGAGTAAAACAACTATAGTTATTGACTAATAATAACTATAGTTATAATATCAGTTATGTCTTAAGATGAATAGATAAAGTTTAAATAGTAATTCAGTGACTATTTATAGGCTTATCAAAGTATTGAGATGAAAGCTAAATTTATTTTGTTTTTATAGGAGGCAAAATAAAAGGGAGATAGCTCAATTATGATGTGCAGATAGGCTATCAAAACAAAAATTGGAATAAAAAAAAGCCCGATTCCGTGGATCAGGCTTAATGTTCGTCGATAAAGGGTATCAAGAACATGAAGAATTTAACAAAGATTGTGAGTCGTAACAAAAGTTTCCGATATACGGCAAAGCCTTATTTGAACTTTTTGGTCAAAAAATTAAAGTCCGAAAAAGGCTTAAACTTAAGAGCTTTAATACTTTTTTACAATTTCAAAAAAGGAAATATCTATTTTTAAATTAATGCTTTAAACGCATATTGTTTGGTTCTATATGTTTGTTGTACCAGTTGAAACGTTTCGAACATACATTTGTAGCCATAGCTTAGCTATATTGCTCAAAGAATGCGTCAAAACTTCAAGAATAACAAACGATAAAGATGCCTTATTGAAGAAGTAAGTTGAGTTGGAGATAGTGAATGACTACAGCAATGCAGAACAGAGCTAAACAACTTAAAAATGCAAAACGTGGAGGGTATGTCCCAACAATTGCAAAAGATATAAACAAACTTAAGGTACAAAAAATAAAAAGGGCACTTGAAGAGGCAAAGCAAATTGCAAGTGAGCTTGAAGATGAAGCGTTCGAATTTGACGATCAAGTCTCTATGCAAAAAGCGATAGGTGCAATCACCGTGATTGAGTTGATTGAACAAGCCTTAAACAGTGCACACTAAGCAGCTTTAGCACACAAACATTCCTTCTTGGGCCCTGAAATTAAGCGGGTCAAGGGTAAGTTCGTCTTGCAATTTAGCGCCGCTTTAAAGCGTTAGTGTTTTTTATTGACTGTAATAAAGAAAACTAAGGGAATTTATAAAACCTGAAAAACAACAAGCTGGTCATTGTGATGGATTTTCAAGTTTTACCCTTTAAAGCAGGACAAGATTATGAAAACAGTTCCAACAAGTGGATTAGCCACATTTTTAAATTTTTATAGCATCGCAATTATGGTGGCTTTAGCAGTCAGCTTAGTTGTCGCAGTCGTGTTAATGATGCGTTTCCCTCGCTCTCCGCAAGAATGGATTGTTGGCCTGATCTGTACAGTGGTTTCAAGCTTAACAGGTGGTTCATTTATTATCATGAAATGGAATTTACATGAATGGGTATCGGATATTTGGGGAATGATCACACTATGTGGATTCTTCTTCATATGCGGTTTGCCTGGTTGGGCTATTGTGAGATGGATATTTAACTTCATCAATAAACAAGAAGGTAAAACGATTGTGGAAGTCATGAAAGACTTAAAAAAAGCGAAAGATGATCTGCAAAATAGCTAAAAACAGTTTCAATCATATGGGTAAAATAAAATGAATATCGACCAGTACTTAGAAGTAATCATAAACAGAGAAGGTGGGTACGTTAACCATCCATCAGACCCGGGACATGCCACTAAATTTGGCATTACAGAAGCAGTTGCTCGATCACAAGGCTATCAAGGCAATATGCAAGATTTACCATTAGCTGTGGCCAAATCTATTTATAAGAAACAATATTGGTTTGAACCCCAATTTGACCAGATCAATGAGATTAGCCCGGTTATTGCAGAAGAGTTATTTGATACAGGCGTCAATTGTGGTGTCAATTTTGCAAGACCCTTGTTGCAGCGTGCTTTAAATTTGCTGAATAAGCACGGAAAAGAAGGCTGGTCAGATCTTGCTTTAGATGGTCAGTATGGGCCTCTCACTTTTCAAGCTCTTAGGAGTTATTTGAACAGACGTCATAAAGAAGGAGAAACAGTATTAGTACGTGTTTTAAATATTATGCAAGGGCAGCACTATATCGAAATTACAAAGAAGAACCCAAATTATGAAGACTTCTTTTATGGTTGGATTTTAAACAGGGTATCGTTTTAAAAACTGTAATTAGATAAAAATATGCTGAATCATCGAAATGCTTTAAAAGTCTAAAATGAGTTAAGACTTTTAAAGCATCATTCTTAAATTAATGATTTATTGTGCGATGAGTAAGATCGCAAGAAGAAAGAAAATAGCCCCACTGATTTTATTGAGTATCGAAAAATTATTTCCAGCCAACATCTTTTCTTTAAAAATTGAAGAGAAATTTGCATAGACCAAATGAATTAAAAAACCAATCAAACAAAAGGTTAAAGATAGAACTAAAAACTGATTTAAAATTTCTTTCTTTATATCGATAAATTGAGGGAAGAGAGCAATAAAAAATACGATTGTTTTTGGGTTAAGCAAAGATGCGAGTAAGCCTTGATAAAATAGTTTTGATTTACTTACATTTTTATCACTTTCCTGATCAGGGATTAAATCTTGCGATGGAGTTTTTTTACTTAAGTTTTTATATCCGAGATACATTAAATAAAATGCACCAATAAATTTTAAAGCCGTAAAAATAGTAGGGTTACTCGTAATAATAAGACCTACACCACTGGCGGAAATTACAGCAATTACAAACATACCAATAATTAAGCCGCTAATACCGAATAAAGCGGTTCTAACACCATAGTTGATTGAATTTGTGACAGTAAATAAAACACCGGGGCCGGGGCTTAATAGGGTAAGAAATGCAATTGTTATAAAAACTAAAAGACCGCTCACGCTGATATATCCTATTTATCAATTGAGACAAAATTATGCGATTACTTTAAATGAGAAAATAATTTATGTATACAGAAGGTTATGTATATTTAAAATAAATAAATTAAATATTAAAATTTGAAAGTTTCGAAATAAAATATGCATTTATATAAATAGATAATGTATTTAAAAGCATAGCAGTTATTGCAACATAAACATACAACCCCGACAAGTAGGCGTGTTAGTATGCTAAGTCTATACCTCAAGAAATATACAGTATGACGAAAAAAGAACGGCAGTTTAAATCTGGCGAATTTCGATTTTCCTTTTTATCGTTTAAATATTGGGGTCTATGGGTTTTAGCTTTTATTTTAATGTTATTTGCGATGTTACCTTGGGCTATTCAATGGCGTCTAGCCGATTTTCTTTCAAAAATAGCATGGAAATCTTTAGGTTCAAGAAGAAAAACAACACTACGTAATTTAGAAGCATGCTTTCCTGAAAAAACACCTATGCAAATTGAAGTGAAAGCCAAACAGGTTTTTGTTGATACTTTAACGGGTGTATTTGAGGCTTTAAATGCTTGGTATAGTCCAAACTGGTTTAAAAGCCGTGTTCATATAGATGGATTAGAGAATTTAACCAACAATCAGGAACACGGCGTACTTTTACTAGGCACTCATAGCACCCTTTTAGATGCAGGCGGAGCCGCTTGTACTTTATTTTTTAACATGGACGTGGTTTACCGACCTCAAAACAATCCCTTTTTAGATTTTCTGATTCATCGTAGCCGTGCAAGAGTGTATAAAAACCAGATTGCTCGAGACAACATGCGTGGACTTATCCAAAACCTTAAACATGGTCATGCCATATGGTATAGCCCAGATCAGGATTTTGGCTTAAAGCAAGGTGTAATGGCATCATTTTTCGGGGTACAAGCAGCCACTGTCACAGCTCACCGCAGGCTTATGGATATCTCAAAAGCAGCAGCAGTTCCTTTATACTTTTACAGAACTGGCAATATTAGAAATCCTCAATATCATGTTCTCGTTGAACCTAAATTAGAGAATTTTCCAAGTGGATGTGAAGTTAGTGATGCTGAAAGAGTAAATAAAATTATCGAGAATCAAATTCGCATCGCACCTACACAATACATGTGGTTCCATCGACGTTTTAAGACGCGCCCAGCGGGTGAAAAGAAGTTTTATTGATGGGCTTATGGGGAAAGAGCAGATGTACATCTTTCGATTAAAATGAAACAAAATTTGACTTTTAATTGAAAGGAATCCTAATTAAATCAATATGAAAGACGAAGGGTGAGAGGCATAGAATTTTTCTTGATTTAATTATTTTGAATATCGATTGCAAATGCTTCTGAAGCGTGTATTATCGAGCATAACTAACAAAATATTCTTGTCATCATAAATTTCTATTTGCGCAGTTTTATTTATAATCCTTCGGTTTTTGCAGATATTTAAATTTCGACGTCTATTTTTTAGTTAAATTGGTTTCCCCAATAATAAGTTATAATATTTTAAGATTTAGGATATAACATATGTCTACTACTACTGGTACAGTAAAATGGTTCAATGAAACTAAAGGTTTTGGTTTTATTGTGACTGATGAAGGTAAAGATATTTTTGCTCATTTTACCGATATTCAAACACCTGGTTTTAAAGTTCTCTTGGAAGGTCAACGTGTTGAGTTTACTGTAGTGCAGGGTAAAAAAGGCCCACAAGCTTCAAATATTGTGATTGTTCAAAACTCATAAATAAATAGAGTGTTTAATTGATTTGAATATATTATTTAAATAAAATATATTTGAGTCTAAAGCATTTTATTAGAGTTAAAAAAGCCCACTTTATATTTTGTGGGTTTTTTATAAGTTTTAATTCAACTTATATTGAAAAAAAGAAGTATAAAAATACTCTTATAAAAGGTTTTTTAAAGTTAATGTTATAATATAACTAATTAGGTGTATGGTATTAAAATGGACATTTGTATCGGCGGTATTTTTGACGGTCAAAAAATAGAAAACAATAATGATTTCTTTAAGGTTGAAGAGCATTATTCAGATCATAGTTCTAAATATATTAAACAGCACTTCCACTTGTTTGGAAAAATTTTTACTTTTTGGGTTTGTGAAGATATTGATTTAACACAAGCTATAAGCAAAGCTGAGAGAATTTTAAAGAAGAAAGAAGAAGCTAATTAGCTGCTTTTTTAATTAATAAATATGAGTATGAATGTTTTTGAATGATAAAAGCATTAGCAATTGTTTCATGGAAAAGTAGGGGCTTCTATTCCTCCATTTTTTGTTTAGAAAACCTAACAATTTCATACTCTTTATAAGCTATTAAAATGGTGTACAATTTTATAATGATAATTACAGACTTTAACAATTCCTGTGTGGAATTTGCTATAAATAGTTATACATTAGGCTTAAGCTAAAGTTGTTTTATTTATTGCGCAAATAAAACAAAACCCACTTTAATATAGTTTATTTGAGTGGGTTCTTTATTAAGATAGCCTTTCATTAACTCAATACTTATAATTAAATTATAGATAATATTAATTACTATAATACCCCCTAAGAAAGGAAAATATTTTAAATGTTAAATGAAGTACAACCTCATATTTGTTTTGTTGGTAGTAGTAATTTGGCGTTAGCATTAATAGGAGGCTTGGTTTTAAAAGGATTCAAAAAAGAAAAGATCCATCTTATCGAAGAGAAAAAAAATAACGATGAAAATATGTTAAAGCAAAAGGAAAAGGAAAATGGTTTAAAAAAAGCAGATATTGTTATTTTATTATTGGAGCCTAAAAACTTAAAAGAAACGCTTGAACCATTTAAAAAGTATTTATCACGTAAAGTTATTATTTCTATGATGGCTGGGATTGATATTGCAAAATTATCAACGATTACTGGCGCAAAAAAAGTTGTTCGCGTAATTTCAAATCCTCCTGTGCTTACGCATACGGGTACTCACGTACTCATTGCTTCTGAGCAAATGGACCAGCTCGATAAAGATGTCATCGAAATGCTGTACTCTGCAACGGGACAGACTTTCTGGGCAGCTTCGGAAACACAAACTGATGCAATTATTGCATTATCGGGTTCAGGGCCGGCTTACTTTTTTTATATTTTAGATAGCATGATTAAGACGGGCGTTTCATTAGGCCTCGACAAACAGTTTGCCTTAGATTTAGCACTTCAAGCCGCTACTGGTGCAGTTGAAATGATCCGTAAAACCAATGTTCCACCTGCGGATTTATGTGGAAAAGTTACTTTGGCGAACGGGATTACTGAATCTGCTTTACGCATGTTCGATTTAGGCAATGTCTCGGATGATATACGTTTAGCCATGAAGGCCGCATATCATCGTAGCAAAGAAATTACTTCAGAAATTATTTCTGAGATTGGTTAACTCTTCTTTAGCAAACTAGGCCTTTAAAAAGTATTCCCAAATAATGAAACCTAAGCCAAACCCAATAAAAGAGTAGAGAGTAATAATAAAGAATACAAAACTGGCCTTATTTTTTTTCTTCAAAATGTTCATGGCGATGCCTCCAATTCAGATTAATTTTATTATGGAGATGAGGAGGCTGTAATCATAGATACAGAATTTTTTAAAAAAAATATAACAGAGTCTAAATCTGTTATGGTCTAAGCCGCTTAAGTTAATAAAGATTTTAGAATCAATATTTTAAGTCGATGTGCTATAGACGCTACATCTTTTATTCAATTAACATTAAATCGGCTGTATTGGCAGACTTAAGCGGGCGTAGGGCAAAGGTTGAGCGTGTGTGTCGAATACCTTTAATTGAATAGAGCTTTTTCCGTAAAAAACGTTCGTAATGCTCCGCATCTTTTACGGCTACTTTCACCAAATAATCATAGTCACCTGTAACCAGATGAGCTTCCACAACTTCGGGTATATCTGCTAATGCTTCGCTGAAATTCTCTAACATTTCATCATCATGGCGCTCTAAAGTAATTTCAATAAAAAATACCTCATGAATGCCAATCGCTTTAGGGTTTACGTTTACCGTATAGCCTTCAATAATTTTTAAAGTTTCCAGACGTTTTAGCCGTGTCCAGCATGGCGAAGATGAAAGACCGACTTCTTCAGCTAATTGAGCAACGGTTAAACGACCATTGCCACGTAAGGCAGATAAAATTTTCCGATCTATATGATCTAGTGTGTATTCTGTTCTGTTCAAAATATAAACCAAAGAAGAATCTTCTGATAAAATTAAATATACTTCATTTTTATGCTGCCATCATTTAAAAAAACCAAAAAATACAGGAAACATTTTGAGCTAAAGGTACATACACTATTTCTATGCATTGAACCTTTCTGGATAGGGGTTGTGATGGAGCAAAGAGCACTGTTTCAGTAAGGGTGACTAAACAGTGCTCTTTGCGGATTTCTTATAAATTTTTAAATCTATTTTTATTAATCGTCATAGTGTATTAAAACAAATTAAATAATAACTTTTATTTATCAATTGAAGAAAAACTAATCATTATTTTTTATCTAACTTTTCCTTTATGGTGATTTCATTGCATAGAAGGAAGCAAGGTTATGATCACCCAGCATGATATAAATCAAAAACAATATCAAAATAAGTCCCTCGACTATTTGAATAGCCAAGCTCATTCTGAAGGAATTGAATTTAATAAATTTATTAATGAAATTCAGAAAATTGAAAAGGCTGTAGTTCTTGATTTAGGCTGTGGTGGTGGCCATGTCTCTTATAATGTTGCTCCGCATGCAGACCTTGTTTTTGCTTACGATTTATCTCATGAAATGTTAGACACTGTGTCTAAAGCTGCCAGCCAACGCAAATTAAAAAACATCTTTGTGCAGCAGGGCATTGCTGAAGATATGCCTTTTAGTGATCATCAATTTGATGTAGTGATTAGCCGATATTCAGCTCATCACTGGCAGCATGTTCCTAGCGCTATGAAAGAAGTAAACCGTGTTCTTAAGCCTGACGGCATTGTTATTTTTGTAGACATTATTAGTTCTAGCTCGCCTATATTAGACACGTTTTTACAGACGATCGAAACGATTCGAGACCCGAGTCATGTACGAAACTATAGTGTGAAAGAGTGGGTTTATTTTATCGAAGATGCTGGCTTTGATTTGGTTGGCTTAGACAAACAAACGCTCTTGTTAGACTTTGACAGTTGGGTACAGCGTATGAAAACCCCTGAAGATCAAATCAAAACTTTACGTTATTTGCAGGAAGGTTCATCTGACCTCGTTAAGAAGTATTTCAAAATTCAAAATGACGGTAGTTTTGAAAGCCATGTAGGTTATTTTGTCTTTAAGAAATTAGGGTTTTAAGGGAATATGTTTTTGATATTTAATGTGTTGTCAGTTTGATTATCACATTGACTCCTAACTTATCTCTTATTATTCTACTGTGGTAGGACGAAGGTGGGACGCTCTATGCGTACTGATTCTTTTGTATCAGTCTGTCAACTCGCCTTCGTTCTATTACCATGATTTAATGAATCGAATATATTTTAAAAAAAATTGTCTGGATGATGTTTATAGCTTTGATTAAAGATGGGCATAAAACAAATCTAATATCATTTATTTGATAAAACTTAATCACACAATTTTAATAAGGTGATTAAGTATTCAAAGAGAAGGAGATTTATTTAATTTCCTTTTTATTAATAGACACTTATAAATAATTATTATTTAATACGCCCGCAACATTACCACTAATACTTTTAATAACTTTGTCGGGGAAATAATGCGTAATATTTTAGTAACGGTTTTCACTTTATTGGTAGGAACATCAATTTATGCTGGTCAAGAACCTAAAAGTCTTGTAGGGCAAACACACTGCGAGAAAGCAGTAGAGCTACATGGTTTTTTAAGCCGTGCTCAACTTGATTGTAATTATCACTATGCTTCACAAGAATTAATTCATGAAGCAGAAAAATGTACTAAACATGAGTTGGGCGATAAATACGGTAAAGAAGTCATGAGATTAGGTATGGACCAATTTGAAGCACGCAAGAGAGGAGATATGAAAGGCCAATTATGTAGTACGGTTTTAAAAGAGTTTCCAAACTATATTAAAAAATAAAATAAGGTTTTAAAAACCTTTTCTAGCAAGCCGATAAGATGGATTTAATTATTCATTTTATCGGTGTATCACCACATATAATTTGCCAATTAAACCAGATAATAAACTTTAAGAATTCACCGAATATCACATTGACACTTAAAATCACTCTTATTATTCTTCGTTTCAGGATGAGAGAGGGACGCTTAATGCGTGCTGAGCTTTGGGCTATCAGTCTGTCAACCCTTTCTCGTTCTATTATTTTTACTAAATAATGAATTTCTAATGAAGTAATTAAATATTCTAATCCAATGAAAAATAATATTTATTCAATTATTTTCTATCCAATATCACATTGACACTCTAAACCCCTCCGATTATGCTTTGCGTGCTGGCCTACATCGCCAGTCGATTTTGACAGATCGATATAACACACAAGACATCAAAAAGTTCTCTTTTTGGTGGCGAACTCGTTCGTCCCCCTTCGTAGCGGTAGGGCGAGGGAGGGACGCCTTGTGCGTGCTGATTCTTGTGTGTCAGTCTGTCAACCTTCTCTCGTTCTACCACCATAATCATTTGACAGTGATCTGGTAGAACTCCTTTACACACAAGGAGTCCGCTCATGCGTACTATTTCTTCTCATTTATTGGCTTTTGCCAAACTCTCTCTATCTATACCGCCCAGCTGGTCTTTAAAACGGTTTAACCGACTTTAGGTTTTCTACGCCTTTAGAATCGTTACGACTAAAAAATCATAGCAACAATAAACCCGAGATAGGCGAGCACACCGTTTTTGTGTGGCTTCTCTATGCCTGTTTTTAGCACTCATTTTAAGAGTGAGGGCATTTCTATCTCATTTATATACAACAAAAAATTATTTTAAGCAGTATATTTATGCCAAATTTAGAATCTTCATTTAGAGCACTCAGAGTGCTTCACACAGCAAAAGACTTATTTAATCAATATGGCTTTCACAAGGTGGGTGTCGACCAAATTATTATTGAGGCTAAAGTTGCCAAGGCTACTTTTTATAATGACTTTCACTCAAAAGCACGACTCATCGAGATGTGTCTGACTTTTCAAAAAGACGCGCTAAAAGATAAGGTATTTTCAATTTCTAATTCTTACCGTGAACAAATGGTGCTTGATAAACTTAAGGAGATTTATTTTATACATGTCGACTTAAATGGTTTTTATCATTTACCCTTTAAAGCAATTTTTGAAATTGAAAAGCTCTATCCGGTCGCCTACAAAGTCGTGGTCGATTATAGAAACTGGTTTGTTGGTGAGATCTATAAATTGCTTTTAACCTTAAAATCTACGGCCTCAATCCAAGATGCTTACATGTTTTTATTTATGATTGATGGGGCAATGGTTCAGCTTTTAGGTAAAAATGGAGTAGATGAAAGCGTACGGCTGTTAGATTATTTCTTTTTAAACTTTGTCTAATTGCTAGAACTTAAATAGCAAAAAGCCTCCAATTAAGGAGGCTTTTCATTTGAAATAAAATAAGTGCTTAGCTTAATGTCGCAGGTTTTGCAGAATGCTGTGCCATTTGTTCAAAGTATTGAACCGCAGGTGAACGAGCCATATAAGCCAAAGCTTGTTCGGTGTCACCTTCATGGATTGGGTTAAATTTTGGAGAAACCCATCTTAATGTCGCTTTCCATAAATATTTAATGGTCGGTAGGTTGTCTGAGCGAGTAGCAGTTTTTTCAAACTCGCGAATGAAATTAAAGAAGCCACGACGCATCAATTTTTGAATGTTTTCGTGCTCTAAATCCTGCTTGCCCAGACTACGGGCAAAGTCAGCAAGAAAGTAAATAAAGAGTGGGAAAATAGCCGCCATAATGACTTGGCGCGACACATAAAAACCCAACTTGTTTGTTAATAGATGTTCAAATAAATCGTAAGCAACACAGCGGTGTTCAACTTCTTCGGCAAGGTGCCAACGGAATAAATCTGCCATTGCAGGGTCGGCTTTGTCCCAAGACTTGCTATCGAGTGTCCACTGACCAATAGTTCCCGTAAAGTGTTCAATTGCAGCAATCACACCTACTCGGAAAAGTAACCAATATTCTTCAAGTTTTTTACCTTTTACAAGCGGCAGACCAAAGGGTTTATCGCCCAATAAAATATTAAAAACAAAATGCGCACGGTTGAGTGGGTCTTGAATGTCGTAGCCATTTTCACGCAGAAAATCTTGAGCTTTTTCATGGGCACGTGCATGCGCCGCTTCTTGGCGGACAAAGCCTACTACTTCTTGTTTTAATTTTTCATCGGTGATGTAGGGAAGGGTTTTATTAAACACTCGGCAAAACCAAAATTCACCAGCGGGCAAAAGCATATTAATCCCATTGGCTACATGTGAGCATAGCGGATCATTCGGCATCCAACATACAGATGACTCCGTAAAATCAAAATATACTTTTCGAGCTTTAAGCTGATGATTCCCTGTGAGCATATACGTCACCCTATTCATAATTATTCATTTAATGCGAATGCACAATTTTTAGCATTAAGTAAAATAGATCACCATGTGCTTAAGGGACAAAAACATCTTACAAAAGGCTTATAGAGATAAAAAAGGTCTAGGTGAGAGATTTGATCAATAAAAAAAGGCCCCTTATTAAAAGGAGCCTTCATTTTTATAATCTAGGCTTTAAATTCTTTAAGCCTATTCATTTTTATAAGCTAAAACTTTTTATTATAAAGCTTACGGTCAGTAACTCGCCGTGCTTAAAAGCCTAGATCGCTTGCCATTGATCTTTAACTTCTTCTGAATTTTTATTGAGTATGACTTGGTTTTCTTTGACTTCCCCAATCCACGCAGTAGGAATGAGATGATGTTGACCACTTTCGTCTCGAGTCAGCTTTAATTGGTTTTCACCGTCGAGATGGTCAACTGTTCCTACTTTAGTACCGCAAGAAGCAATAACATCTGCGTGTTTTTGAATATCATTAATATTTAAAGTACTCATTTTAGACCTCTTCTTTGAAAATAGAAAAACGGTAGAAACTAAATTACTTTAAATAATGAGCTAAATGTTGAATTTTTAATAAACCTTACAGGATCAGTTTATAAACTCACTTAATGAATGTATTTGAGTAACAATGAAATAATTAGATATAAATCTAATAATAATTATCTTTTTATTACAATTAAGGTGTTTATTTAAACAGAAGTCTTTAGATATGTTTAACTCAAATCTTATAAATAATTTTTTGCAATGAATATTAAAATATCTATAAATATGACGATATTGAGTATGTTGAGTGAATTTGAATCTGCCTTAGCTGAAGATAAAAATAAGCTTCGTATAGATTTACTCTCTCAATTGGTAAATTTAGCCAAAAATTTACCTTATCCAGCTTCGGGCCAAACCTATCAACGGTGGCAACTTTTTGCTCAGATTGCTGGGTCAGATTTAAGTTTGGCTAAACTATTTGAGTCTCATTGTGATGCCTTAAGTATTTTAAATGAATTGGGGTATCAAGAAGAAATAGATGACCAGATTTGGGCTGTCTGGGCAGCAGACGGTGGACCAGCTCCATTGCAAATAAAAGATAATCTTTGTAGTGGCATAAAACCTTGGTGCACCGGTGCGGAGTTTATTCAAAAAGCTTTAATGAGTTATAAAGACCAGCAAGGCCAAGCACAGCTTTGTATTGTTAATTTAAATCACTCATCAATTACTACCGATTTGAGCCACTGGCATGCAGTAGGGATGCACGCCACACAAACAGCCAGAGTCATTTTTAAAAATACGCTTGTTAAGCTGATAGGTCAGCCAAACAGTTATTTAGAACGCCCAGGGTTTTGGCATGGTGCGGCTGGAGTTGCGGCTTGTTGGTACGGTGCCGCTGTGCGTTTAGTCAGCTTTTTGCAGGAAAGTTGTCAGGCAAATCCGAATTCCTTTAAGAAATTGTACTTAGGAGAGTTAGCTCAGCAATTAGCGATCACCAAGCAATATTTTCAATACGTTGCTGAATTGATTGACCATAAGCCACAGTTGAGTCATGAGCGAGAAATACGGATATTACGTGCCCAAACAGAACAATGTTGTCTGAGTGTGGTTGAGCGAGTAGGGAAAGCCTTAGGTGCTCGGCCTTTTTGTGAAGATGCAACTTTCGCTCAGCTCATGGCTGACTTGCCTGTGTTCATCCGACAAAGTCATGCCGCTTTTGACTATGAACAAATTGCAGAACTCTGTTTATCGGAGCAAAGCTTATGGGAACTTTAAAACATCCTTTGGTAGAAGATCGCATTATTTTTGGTGAGGGTACGGCCAAAGAGCAATGGTTAAAGGCATTTAAAGAACAACCTTTAGCACCTTTAGATCTTGAGTTATTTCGCTCTAAAAGGGTCATCATTGTCGCTCCACATCCTGATGATGAAGTGCTCGGTTGTGGCGGATTAATGCAACAACTCATCGCGCTGGATTGTAAGATCCTAATTTTAGCTGTGAGTAACGGTACTCAAAGCCATCCTAACTCTACAAAATATTCCCCAGATCAGCTCAATATTCTTCGTCCGCAAGAAAGCTTGGCTGCCTTAAATTGTTTAGGCGTGGCAGAGTCTGCTGAGTGCATTGCACTCGATTTACAGGATGGACAGATTCCTTTTCAAACCCATCAACTATGGCAGAATTTAGAAAAGAGTGTTCAAGCCAACGATATTGTCATTTGTAGTTATGCATTGGATGGTCACCCCGACCATGAAGCCGTAGGTAAAACTGTGCAAGCTTATGCAGACGCTAAGCAGATATTTTGTTTACACGTATTAATTTGGGCTTGGCATTGGGCTGAGCCTTTAGACCCACGAATTGATTGGCAGCGCGCAAAAGCGTACCACTTGACCGAAGAACAGTTAACTCAAAAACATCAAGCAATTTTGCAGTTTAAAACCCAACTTGAAGCAGATGAAACCACGGGGAATATGGCAGTTTTATCTCCCTCTACAATTAATCGTCTTTTAATGCCTTATGAGGTCTATTTGAGTGATTCATTCTCGCATGTACTTTGAAGATTTATATCGTCATAACAGTGATCCATGGGGCTATGACTCTCATTGGTATGAGGCGCGTAAAAGACAAATTTGTCTTGCGCTGCTCACAAGACCTCGCTACCCAAAAGTGTTAGAGGTGGGCTGTTCAAATGGACATTTAAGTATTCATTTAGCCCAAAGAGCTGAGCAATTGCTGTGTATAGACGTCTCTGAGTGCGCTGTTCAATTAGCTTCCGAGCGTTTACAAGAGTTTGAGCATGTTGTTGTTGAGAATAGAAAAATACCAGAGGACTATTCGATTCAAAAATTTGATCTGATTTTAATTAGTGAGATGGCCTATTACTTGTCGGCAGATGAATTGCATCATTTTATTGAAAAGTTAAAGCATAGTTTAAATGACGACGGCGAAATTCTATGTTGCCATTGGCGTCATGAAATTCAAGATTTTGAGTTAAATGCCGAGCAAGTCCATCAAAGTTTTCAGCAACATTTTCCATTTCATCATTATCTAAGCTTGAACGATCCAGATTTTATGATTGATCTTTGGACGGCGAACACTTCCTCTTTAGCACAGCAGGAAAAACTAAGATGAAAATAGGTATCGTCATTCCAGCACATAATGAAGAGCAATATCTATCAGCCTGTCTGCAATCGATTCAGGTTGCTATAGAGAATATTAGCGGTTATGACGTAGAAGTGATTGTTGTACTCGATAACTGTACAGACCAGTCGCGGCTGATTGTCCAAAGCCATCAGATTAATTGGATTGAGTGTCATTATGCATGTGTAGGAAAAGCACGAGATTTAGGTATTCGTCATTTAATTGGGCGCGGCGTGACATGGATTGCATGTACGGATGCAGATACTGTGGTTAGTCCTGATTGGCTACGCTATCAGATCCAGCATCAACCAACAGATGCAATTTGCGGTACTGTGACCTTAGATGACTTGAGCCATCTATCTATAACCAAACGGCAGAAATACTTGGCACATTATAAAGATCAGATGGATCACGCGCATATTCATGGGGCAAATCTAAGTTTTAGTACAGAGGTTTACTTGCTGGTAGGTGGTTTTGAGCCAATATCTTGCCATGAAGATATTTCCCTCATCGAAAAGATTAAAAGTCTATCTTGCAATATTACTTGGAGTAATCTGGTCCGAGTAACGACGAGTAGTCGGCTAAATGGGCGCGCACCTCAGGGCTTATCTTACTTTTTAAATAATCTCTAATGACTTAAAGCATAACCTCGCCCAATATCGAAATATTCTTTAAGTTCTGTGAGTCATATTTAATTTTTATTTTGCTACCGACTTTATATTGATCGTGATTTTGTTTAGCAGCAAGCACCTTTAGGTTTTCAGTAATGCAGATAAGACCTCATCGTTAATAGCCAAAATTAAAAGATTCTTAATTAAATTAAGGCAGGGTATATAACTTAGTTGTTGTATTTATGACTACATATGTAAACAAGTCTTATTATCAAATGCTTTAGCCCTTAAAATTCTAGAATTAAATTTTTAAGGGGTAGATGTTTGGATTTTTTAAATTTTTTTCGAGATATTCGGGTTGAGTTAAGCCATTATCCATGGCTAGAGATGTTGGTTTCACTCATTATTTTGATTTTATTTGCAGCTTTTGCAAACTTTATTGCTAAACGAATTATTGTTCGGGGCGTGCGTCATTTAATCACAAAGCTCAAATCACCCAATCAATCTATTTTTGCTCAGCATAGCGTCATAAAGAAATTTGCAAATATTGTTCCTGCCGTTGTGATTATGAATGGTATTGCAACAGTTCCTCATCTAACTCAGAAGGTTATTACTTTTGTGGAGATGGGGGCGCAAGCATTTATTTTTCTTACACTCGCACTCACAGTCAGCGAAGTGTTAAATATCTTCAATCTTATCTATCAGCGTAATCCAAAATCTAGAAATAAGCCGATTAAAGGTTACTTACAACTGGTTAAATTAATCTTATTTGTTGTGTGTGGCCTGATGATTTTGGGAACATTCCTTAAAAAGGATGTGTTCACTTTACTTGCAGGTTTTGGTGCGATGGCAGCAGTATTAATGCTGGTTTTCCAAAACACGATTTTGTCTTTAGTTGCCAGTGTACAAATTGCATCTTATGACATGGTTCGTATTGGCGACTGGATTGAGATGCCGTCACTAAATGCAGATGGGGATGTGATCGATATTTCGTTGCATACGGTGACGGTTCAAAATTTTGATAAAACCTATACCACCATTCCAACCAATAAGCTCGTTACCGATACTTTTAAAAACTGGCGAGGCATGAGCAATTCAGGTTGCCGTCGAATGAAGCGTTCACTCTTTCTCGATCAAAGCAGTGTTCATTTTATGACTGATGAAGAGCAACAAAAGCTCAAAGAGTTTTTATTATTAGATCAATATCTCGATGCAAAGAATTCTGAAATTGAAGAATTCAATAAACATTTAAGTAATCAATCTCGTTATAACAAACGCCGTTTAACCAATATTGGTACATTTAGGGCTTATGTAGAATTTTATTTGCGCCAACATAAGGGTATTGCTCAAAATCAAACCATTATGGTTCGTCAATTACAGCCGACTAGCCAAGGGCTGCCTTTAGAAATTTATGCATTTAGCAATACAACTGCATGGGTTTCATATGAAGCAATTCAGTCTGATATTTTTGATCATTTAATTGCGATTCTTCCTGAATTTGGCCTACGCGTTTATCAGGCACCTTCGGGTCATGATTTGCAAAGATTAACGTCAGAAATTCATCCAAGTTAAGTTTTAAGTTGTAAATAATAGACCTCAAACTATTTTTGAAAAAGCTCCCATATGGGGGGCTTTTTTAATCTTTCTCACTCCTGAAATTTTCTGTTAGCTATTATTTTAAAGATTAATTTAAGTTTTTGACCGTTCTGACACAGGAATTGTCCTTTAAAGATATTAACAAGTTCCTTTTTGGAACTTAGTGTGTAGTTATCTTGAGGAAGAGAAAAAGAACATGTACCCAAACGCATTCAAAGATATGGCTTCTAAAACTTTATGGCCTTTATTTCCACGTCGCGTCGCTTTTGATTGGAATGAGTCACCACTACATTGGATGCCACAATCTCCAATAGGAAGTCATGCTATAAACCATTTCAGTTTTACACTTGTGCGAGGAGAGTACTTTTTCTGCCGCATTTTTAATAAGGCACTACCATTCATAACCGATGAAAAATTAAAGAAAGATGTAGAAACTTTTATTCGCCAAGAGGCAATTCATGCGCAAGCGCACAAAGAATCTATCGAAAAATATATACAGCGTTATGGGATTGATATTGAAAAACAGTACGAACGTGTAATGGAATTATTTGATTATATGCTTGCAGATAAGCCGTTTGGCAAAGCTCTACCAAAGCGTATGCAAAAATCTTGGTTATTGTTCCGTGTTGGTATTGTCGCTGCTGCTGAACATTACACTTGCGCATTAGGCCAATATACTTTGACGAAAGCTCACTGGGAGGAAAAAGGTTGTGACCCAGCAGTAAGTGATCTATTTACTTGGCACTGTGCAGAAGAGGTTGAACATCGCACGGTTGCTTTCGATTTATTTGAGCACTTAGGCGGAAACTATGCATTACGTGCTGCGATCATGAGTTTAACTGCACCAATTTTTACTTATTTAATGATTAAAGGCACCCAAGAGCTGGCAGCAGTAGATCGTAGTTTACCTAAATCTCAACAAAGCTTAGCTCGTCTAGGTTTTTGGCAAGAATGGTTTAAAGCAAGCTCTCAAGAGTTAGTACCAAGTCCTGTGTGGTTTATCACGATTGCTAAAAACTTCTTTAAACCTGCGTATCATCCTTACTATGAAGGTTCAACCGAGCTTGCATTGGATTATATAAATCGATCACCAGCGGTCAAACTTTATGAAGAAATACAAAAAGGATTGGTGAGTTAATATGAATACAAATATTGAAAAACAACAAAGATATATTCAGTCTGCTGATGTCACTTTATCAATATATGAATGGGGGACAGCGGCGGATCATAATGAAACACTGGTGTTTATTCATGGCTATCCTGACGAAGCACAGATTTGGGATGAGCTAGCTTCATTACTTAAATCAGATTTCCATATTGTGACTTACGATGTACGAGGTACGGGTTTATCTGGGGCTCCTTTATCTGAAGCGGGATATCAGATGGACTATCTCATTTCTGATTTAAAAGCTGTTATTGAACAAACAAGTCCCGATCGTCCTGTACACCTAGTTGGCCATGATTTAGGGGCATTACAAGGGTGGGAAGCTATTTTAGATGACAAGTTAAAACCTTATATCAAAAGTTATACAGCTTTAGCGCCTAGTATCGACCATGTGGGCATATGGTTTAAAGAAAATCTAAACAGTAAAGATCCGATGAAAATGTTCGCTGCTGTCAAACAAATGATTTCCTCGAGTTACATGCTGTTTTTTAATGTTCCCCTTATCCCTGAATTAAGCTGGTATTTGGGCTTGGCAAAAGTTTGGCCCCAAGTCGTTTCACAACTCGAAGGTAAGAAAGTTACAGCTCATTCCAACCAACTGAAAAATGGAATACATGGCTTGGGCTTTTATCGCCTAAATTTATTCAAGCCATTATTGAATGCACAGAAACGTTATACATCGGTGCCGATACATGTTGTATCAATGACTAAAGATCGTTTTGTGCCTCAGCATATTGTAGACAAACAAGATCGATGGGTGAATTCATCTTTTACACGTACAGATATTCCATTGGGCCACTGGGGAATTGCAAGCCATCCTGATTTAATCGCAATGCCTATTCGTAAATATATTCAAAAGCTGACTGCGTAAAAACAATAAAGCTGGAGGTCTAAAATGGAAACCGAATTAAAACTGGCATCACCATTTGTTTTAAAAGATGGTTTTACACTCAAGAATAGGCTTATTAAATCGGCTTTAAGTGAAGGGCTGGCACATACAGATGGGCGACCAAGTAAAGAGCTGATTCAGCTATATCGAACTTGGTCGCAATCTGGTGTCGGAGTTCTGATTATGGGTAACGTGATGATTGATTCTAGAGTAATCGGTGAACTGAGCAATGTCATTATTGAAAACGAAAAAGATAAAGGATTGGGGATTTTCAAAACTCGTCGATTACGTGCGTCTTAAAATTATAAATTAACGTTTTATATCAATGAGGTTATAAGTTATGTCGACCGCTTTTCAGATAAAAATATCGAGATTTAGTCTAGTCGCAAAATTGATGGGAATTAGCTTTCTTCTATTTTTTGCAGGTGCAGCGCTTTTCATCTTTTTAAATATTCCTGCAATTTTACTTCAGTTCGAATGGGGTAAATTTCTTGTTCGATTAATTCGCTGGGGAGAGTTGCATGGGGGAGGTGAGCATTACGAGTTGATGATCTCAGCCATCTATATGGTATGGGGCTGGTTTCTATTAAAAGCCGCCAATGAACCTCTAAAAAACTATATGTTTTTTGAATTTACCATGATTGCAAATATTGCTCATTTCGGTGCAATGTTTGTTATGGGATTGGTGATGGCACATGAGTCTCCACATTTAATTGGAGACGTATTGTTGGGTTGGATTATGCTATTCATTTATATTTATTTCTGGTTGCCTGTCAGGAAAATATATAAATCTGATCATCAGTTGACTCATTCAGTTTAAGACTTAGCGGTTGAGGGGGCGAAAATTGAACTCGAACCCTTCGCTGTAGATTATCCAGCAAACCAAATATTCTGATGATCACACATTGGGCTTAAATGTTTAATGCGTAAATTGTCTTGTTCAAAATCACCTAAACCCCCAGCAATATCTAATTCACTGCCTATGGCGATATGTTTACCTTTATAACTTAAACTTTCTTTTTCAGAATCCCACTGAGCGGTGTGTTCCGGAAAGATAACCAGTATATCGTTCACATAAAGACACTCTTGTTTTAGCTGCAATATTCCTTTTAAGCGTGCTGAAGCTGAAACACCATTAAACTGATAAACAGGTAGTTTCACTGCACTCGTTTCTTCGTTCGCCTCTTGCCGCTGACATCCCGTAAGGAGTAGCAATACAACTGTGCAAATCAATTTATTATTAATACCCAATTTTGTTCCTATAGGGACTTCCATGTATTTTTGATAGTAATGGACTAACGTTGCATATCAACATTTAGATTGTTAGAGAAGATTTCATCTTATTATATTTTACTAATTCATATATTGTTATCTTTTTCGTCTGTGTTTGCGGGTAAAATATGACGTGTCATCCACCAAAATAATAGCGCCAACAGACTCACACCTGCACCTAGAGCACACACGCCAAGCCAGCCAGCATAGGCATAAGTAGCTGTGGTACTGATTGCCCCCCAACCACTACCCACTGCATAAAACAGCATGTAAAGGCCAACAAGCCGGCTATGAGCTTCTGGACGAGTACGAAAAATCATACTCTGATTGGTCACATGTAAAGCTTGTCCACCCAAGTCTAGCAGTACGATGCCAATCACAAGTGCCCAGAGCGAGTACGCCATGAGTGAAAGTGGACCCCATGCAATTAATAATATTAACAGTGCCGCCAAGCTTGTGCGCTGAGCATATCCGCGGTCGGCCCATTGTCCAGCACGTGCAGCGGCGAGAGCACCAACGACTCCAACAAGACCAAAGGACCCAATAATCGTATGTGAAAAACTATAAGGTGGCTCACTCAACGGTAATACAAGTGCGCTCCAAAAAATATTGAATGCCGCGAACATGAGTAAAGCTAAGACACCACGCACTTGTAGCAATTTTTCTTGGCGAAGCAGTTTTACCATAGAGGCTAGAAGTTGCGGGTAGTGCATTGAAACGGGCTGAACTTTTAAATGAGGAAGTCTTCTCCAGAGTGGTAACGCAATCATGAGCATGATGATGGCTGCACAAAAATACACGCCACGCCAACCCGCTACATCACTGATTCCCCCTGAAAATACTCGGGCAAGCAGTAAACCAATGAATACACCACTTTGGGCAGTGCCAACGACATGTCCTTGCTCATGTGGGGCCGCAGCACTCGCTGCATAAGCAATAAGCCCTTGAGTCATTGCTGTCCCGAGTAAACCGACCGCAAGCATTCCTGCCAAAAGAACAACAACAGAATGAGCAAATGCAATAACTAGCAATGCAGATACTAAAGCCAGTAACTGTATAGCCATTAATCGACGCCGATTTACAAAATCACCCAACGGCACCAGAAACACGAGGGCCAGCGCACAACCAATTTGAGTGGCTGTAACTACACCACCGATGGCGGCATGACTAATGTTAAAGTCCCTAGCCAATATGTCGAGCAAAGGCTGTGCATAATAGACATTTGCTACGCTTGCACCACTTGCAATAGCAAACAGCAATATGAGGCCACGAGGCATGCCTGAAAGTTGTCTATGATTTTCTAGGGCTGTGTTTGATGGCGCAAGAGAAGCTTTCATAGTCCTAAATCCATTTAATCTAGTTTTAAAATGAAACTAGTTGAATGTTAGGTTGCCTAGTTTTAAAATGCAACTAAATGTTTTATTCCTGATTATTGGTAAGGGAACTCAATGGCGAACTCTACAGCTTTAAAAGAAGAACCTTGTCCTGTTGCGCGCTGCGTCAATCTCATAGGAGATCGGTGGTCATTGCTTATTGTGCGTGATGCTTTTGATGGAATGCGCCGTTTTGGAGATTTTCAGCGCAGCTTAGGAGTAGCACGTAATATTCTTTCTGATCGTCTAAAAAAATTAGTCGATGCTGGTGTTCTTGAACTACAAGATGCTTCAGATGGTACGGCCTATCAAGAATATGTGTTGACCGCTAAAGGGGAGAGCTTGTTTCCAGTGGTTGTAGCTCTACGACAATGGGGTGAGCACAACTTATTTGAAAGTGGTGAGCGCCATTCTTTGTTAATTGATAAGAAAACAGGTCAGCAAATCCCATTTATGGCGCCAGTCAGAGCAGATGGAAAAGTGCTTAATGCTTCTGATACTCAAGTGCAAAAGATCAAATGAAATTAATCGCCCCATCCCATTCTTTTGCAACTGTAAAAGCGGAGAAAAGAAAAATTAACCTTTCTTAACTTAAATTTTGGGAAATTAGTTGTTAACCTTGCGCGTCAAATTAAGGTGAGACTATGAGATTTATATTCCTCTTTATCAGCGCAATTTCTATCCCATGTTATGCAGCGTCAGAAGTAATGCAGCTTCATTACTGCGAAACTGTAAAAAAAGCAGCAAGTGGCGTGATGGATGCTAGACAACATGAGGTGCCAGCTAAAGAGCTACATGACATAGCGAATCATCTTGAAGAGGAACAAGCCAAACAAATTTATCAAGAGCTTATTAAATCTGCATATTCTTCAAAATTATTTGAAGACCCTCTTATTAAGTCAAAAGCTGTCGAGAACTTCCAAACCACTTGGCATGAGCAATGTTTGGCAAAAGAATTGGCTAAAAATATTTGAGGGTGTCGGTAGGAAATAGTTAACTGACACAAATAAAAAGACCATCTAATTTTTTAAGTTAGGTGGTTTTTTAATTTTAGAGCGAGAAATGAGTTTGAGCACATGACTTCAAGTTTGGCAAGCTTTCAATAGTTATAAAAAATGGATTATGTATTTATTGTATCGGAGTGGTGTCGAATGATTTTTTACAATTAAAGCGGAGGTAATGAGCGATTTGATGAGTAACTTGTTTAACAATTACGCCATAAAAGAAAAAGTGCATTCCAATTTATGAAATGCACTTTTATAAAGTGCTAAATTATCCAGCAAGCCAAATACTTTTATGATCACATGAAGCGCTTAAGTTTTTAATTTCATGGTTATCAAATGCGTATTTACCAGAACCCCCAACGAGATCTAATTCTTCACCTAAGGCAATTTTCTCTCCTTTATAAGTTAAAGTTTGATTTTTAGTATCCCATTCAGCAGAGCGTTCAGGAAAAACAATTAACACGTCATTCACATATAGACATTCGTCTTTTAGCTGTAATGGGCCTGTTAATCTTGCGGATGCGGAAATACCATTGAACTGATAGACAGGGATTTTTACTGATCTAAGTTGATCATTATTTTCTTGCTTACCTGATACTTGCTGCTGACATGCAACAAGTAGTCCAACGGAAGCCATTACTAACAATATTTTATTGATATACAAGTTGAGCTCCTATATCAGCCAAGTAATCCACACTGGTATATATGACTGTGTTCGTAACTGTTTCACCTGTATCTTTCCATGAACAAGCAGATTGAATACCAAATGCAACATTTAAGGCAAACCAAGGCCCACCACTATCACCACGAACACAACGTAAAGTGCCTAAACCAGATGTATGATTTGTTCCCGCTCCACTTTGAGTATTTGAAACGACTACATAAGTGTTTCCACCTGAATGATGATTCGCACCTGTAATTGATATTACCTCGCCACAACTTTGCATCAATGCTGGATTTGTACGCGAAGTTTGTCCAAGGTGACAAACATACGATCCATTAACCGTTCCGCTTTTTGCTACTGTACTTGTTCTATTTCGTTTACCAGTTAATGCTCGGGCAGGAGATGTAGCGTCAGCATAAAACTCCGGTACTGCTTGTTGAGCGGTAGTAGTTCCAGCTTTCATGAAGGCAAGATCCATTCCAGTATCGTCACGGTACATACCTGCTACAGGTGAAATCGCATATTGTGTGCCATCTTTGTCTTTATAATTCAATGGAACAGATGGCACGATACAATGACCTGCAGTTATAACACCAAGCTCTCCAGTTGAAATTCTTTTTGCAGTAAAGCCTGTCATACAGTAATTGGCACCTGAATTAGTTACTAACCAAGATCCACCACGAGATTTAGCTGGTTGAATACCAGTAGGAATTTCAGATAAGTCTACTTTGACGTTGAGTATTCTTTCGAGAGCTTGTTTATCAACTTGTTTTAGAGATTTTACATAGACTAATGCATTTCCTGTCTGCTCATTATCTAAAATCATTTCAACAGTAGGGTACGCCTTTTTAACAGCAGCAAATGATTTATTAAGATGATTTACTCGTTGTTGCTTAGTATTTGAAGCGCCTTGTATAAGGGAAATAGGGGCACTTACACCCCGCTCGATAGCTCTATATGCTGATTCCACTTCAGTTTCAGTTAAATTTGCCAGCTTTCTAACTTGAATACGTTCTTGAACATTTTTGTTTTTTAAAAGTTTAACTGATGTATCTGGTTTTCTTTCTAATTTAAAAGCTTGTTGAGAATTATTATTTCCAACTACTTTTACTTTTAATCCAAAGTCAGGTCCATTATCAAAATATAGGCCAGAAATAACATTTTTATATTTATCACTTAAACCTGCTACTTGATTATCTGTACCATGCATAATAAGTAATCGTCGCATAGCTTCGTCTAATGTAACTCCATAAGATGCTGCATAGTGTTTTGCATCAAATGCTAATGTCTCAGCGACATTCATTACAGGTTTTTGTTGATTTGAACTGCTATCTGCTGCAAATACACCAGTCGAAGCAAATGCAATAAATAAAGTGGTTGAAAGGGTTTTTAATTTAAATTTCTTGTATTTAGATGACATTTTTTGTCTCACAATGGAATCAATTATGAGTCTAAAACCTAACATATAGTTTTTTTATAAAATATTAAAGCGTGTAACTAAATATTTTACCAATTGATAAAATATAAGAATTGATATGTTAAATAGTTAATATAAATATAAAAATAAAATCATTATAAAATTGTAAATAAATTAATTTATAAGTGGTTTTTACATTGAATAACTTTAATTAAAACATTGTTTTTTAATATGTGATTTTATTTAATTAAACTTGGGGTTTTGATGGAATTTATTTTTTATAAGAAATAATAAAGGGGCAGAAGCCCCATATTAATTCTTTCGTCTCGACTGCCGTTGATGCCTTTGCCTATTTAAATTTTCAAGGATAGGAATAACTTCATTTGGATCGTAAAGATGCTTTCCGTCTGTTCCTTTGTTGAAAGAATGCAGCCCGTCAAATTTGATTAAAGATAATTATAAGAAGGGGTGGGAGCAATCTAACTTTTTAGCTAACTACCAGACAATAAAAAACCACCTAATTCTTTCGAACTAGGTGGTTTTTAAATTTTGGAGCGGGAAACGAGACTCGAACTCGCGACCCCAACCTTGGCAAGGTTATGCTCTACCAACTGAGCTATTCCCGCAATGTGAGCACATTATAGAGTGTTTCACTAAAGTGTCAACACTCTTGTGATTTAATTGAACATTTAATCAGCACGACGCCAAACTGTACCTTGACGTGTATCTTCTAATACAACACCTTGGTCGAGCAAAGACTGGCGAATGCCGTCTGCTTTAGCAAAATCTTTTGCTTTTTTCGCATCAACACGTTGTTGAATAAAATCTTTAATTTCAGCATCAGACAAAGTAAGAGCTTCTTGTCCAATATCTGATTTTAAGAAAGCATCTACATCGTGTTGTACCAAACCTAAAATGTTGGTGAGGTGACGTAACGTTGAATAAAGCACAGCAGCTTGGTCAGCTTGCTCTTCTTTTACAGCACGGTTTAACTCTTTGTTGAGTTCAAACAAGACAGCCATAGCTTCGGCAGTGTTGAAGTCATCACACATTGCATTGTTAAAGCGTTCAACAAAGCTTTGATCAAGCGTTTCAGTTGTCGTTTGACCATACACTTGTTGATAGGCTTTAAATGAATGATAGAAGCGAGTTAAAGAAGTTTTTGCTTCTTTCAATGCCACATCAGAGAAGTTCACAGGACTACGATAGTGTGAAGACACAATAAAGTAGCGAATCACTTCAGGGTGGAATTTCTCCATCACGTCACGAATAGTAAAGAAGTTGCCTAAAGACTTAGACATCTTTTCACCATCAACGTTAATGAAGCCAACATGCATCCAGTAGTTTACATATTGTTCGCCAGTTGATGCTTCACTTTGCGCAATTTCATTTTCATGGTGTGGGAACATTAAATCTGAACCACCACCATGAATATCAAAATGGTTGCCTAGGCAGCAAGTCGACATTGCTGAACATTCAATGTGCCAGCCCGGACGACCATTGCCCCAAGGCGAAGCCCAAGACGGTTCATTTTCTTTGGCATGTTTCCAAAGTACAAAGTCAAACGGATGTTTCTTTTCAACTTCTACGTCAACACGCTCACTTGCGCCTGCTTGCATATCATCAAGCTTACGCCCAGAGAGGCGACCATATTTCTCAAATTTAGTGACTTCAAAATAAACATCGCCGTTTGAAGCAGGATAAGCAGAACCTTTATTTACTAGATTGCCAATCATATTTTGCATCTGATCAATATATTCAGTCGCTTTAGGTGCTTCATCAGGTGCAGCACAGCCTAAATTTGCTGCATCTTCGTTCATTGCATCAATGAAACGAGTGGTGAGCTGCTGAATGGTTTCACCATTTTCATTCGCACGTTTAATAATTTTGTCGTCAATGTCGGTAATGTTGCGAATATAGCGAACATTCCAGCCTTGACTACGCAAGAAACGTATAATGTAGTCAAATGCAACCATAACTCGAGCATGCCCGATATGACAGTAATCGTAAACGGTCATACCGCAGACGTACATATCGATGTGACCTTCTTTGCGAGGTACAAATTCAACTTTTTTTCGTTGCTCAGAGTTATATAAAACAAACGGTTGCATAAGGGTTTTCAAACACTCTAAAAAAATCGTTATCCATCATAACGTATACACCATATTTCATAAAGTTATCAGTAAAAAAGATGCTGAGATAAGTATCGTTATTTGAAAAATGATTCGTTATAGGTGAAGATGCTGAAAGTTTTTAATGAATAAGAAAATTTATATGAATCATGCAAGTAACCCTTTTAAAAAAGCTGGTATTGCGCTCCTTACAATAGGTGTTCTAGATATTATTTTAATGATCTACTCGATAATAAGTAAGATTAGTTACTCATCATCATTTAATATATTTGCTGTAATTGTGGGAGTTCTCCTTCTAAAAGGTAGTATAAAGACTGCACGATTAACAAGATGGTTCAGTTTATTCTTCTCTATTATATTGGTGGGAGGAGCTATTGGGATGATATTGATCATGCCTTTCGATTTATTAAAAATACAAATTAAACTCAATATATTATCTGCGCTAATTACATTTTTTATTGTAGTGATATTTTTCTCTTTACTTGTATGGATCTATCGTCAACTTTCGACTCCAGAAGTGCTGAAATTATTTACTGAAGCAGGGTATGCAACTACAAAGAGTTCAGCTTATTTCTTTGGTTCTGTTTTTTTGATATTTATGCTGGGAATGCTTACTATTGTAGGCAAAGAGTCAGAACAGAAGGCTAAAGAATTAGCTCGGCAACAACTTGGTTCCAATTTTCAATATTACGTTTCGAGCATGTCTTTGTCAGGGAAATCGGGTCAGGCAAATGTTATTGCGTATACAGATAAAGAAATTCGGCATATTCAGATAGATTGGTAATAAATATGGGGGAAAAAAGATTCTTTGGTAAGTGTTCTTTAAATAAGTTGAAATAAGAACCAGTTTTTTCTCCATGTTTAATTAAATCCTATACATTTAAAAACGTGTAGATGATTGAGTTATGTTAGAATGCCCCCCAAATCTTTTGATTAAAATCACCGATCTTAAATAAGAGATCAGATCAATTATTTTGAGTCAAACTCGTATGCCCAATCCTACAGATTTTCAAAGCAGCGCATTAGCAACATTGCGTATTGAACAGCAAGCCTTAGACGTGTTAGCAACACAAATTAATGACAGTTTTAGTCAGGCTTGTGAAATATTGTTACAGTGTAAAGGCCGTGTTGTGATTACTGGCATGGGTAAGTCAGGGCATATTGGTCGTAAAATGGCTGCGACTTTTGCTTCAACCGGTACACCATCTTTCTTTATGCATCCAGGCGAAGCTGGGCATGGTGATTTGGGTATGCTGGTTCGTGGTGATGTTTTAATTGCGATTTCCAACTCTGGAAAAAGTGATGAAATCATGATGTTGATGCCACTCATCAAACATCTTGGTGTACCTCTTATTACTATTAGCCGTACTGATAAAGGGCCAATGCCTCAAAATGCTGACATCGCTTTAACTTTAGGTGAGTCTGACGAAGCGTGCCCATTAGGGTTAGCTCCGACATCGAGCACCACAGCAACTTTAGTATTGGGTGATGCGCTGGCTGTTGCTTTACTTGAAGCGCGTGGTTTTACCGCAGATGATTTTGCTCGCTCGCATCCTGCAGGAGCTTTGGGTAAACGCTTACTTTTACATGTAAAGCATCTGATGCACACTGGCGATGAATTGCCAAAAGTTTCACCAAATACACCAATGAATCAAGTGCTTTACGAAATTTCTAATAAGCGTTTAGGCTTGACCACGATTGTAGATGAACAAGAACATTTGCTTGGTATTTTCACCGACGGTGACTTACGTCGTTTAATTGATAAACAGCAAGGTTTCGATGTGAATTTACCTGTTTCTGAAGTAATGACAAAAAAACCGTCAACTATTTCTCAAGAAGCACGTGCGGTAGAAGCTCTACAACAGCTTAACCTGAAAAAAATTAGTCAATTTGTTGTGGTTGATGACCAAAATAAAGTGATTGGTGTAATTAGTATGCATGACCTTATTCAGGCAGGGGTAAATTAATCAATGGCATCTTATGCATTGTTAGAACAAGCACGTCATTTACAGGCATTGGTTCTGGATGTTGATGGTATTTTGAGTGATGGCTTTGTAACTTTAACGAATAGTGGCGATGAGATTAAGTCGTTTGATATTCGTGATGGTTTAGGTATGAAACTTGCGCAGCAAGCGGGCATGAAAATCATCATTATTACAGGCCGAAAAAGTAATATCGTTGAAAAACGTATGTCTGATTTAGGCGTGGATCTGGTTTTTCAAGGGCGTGAAGACAAAGGTTCTGCGCTACGTGAAGCTTGTTCACAGTTTAATATTCTGCCTTCTGATTGCTTATATATGGGCGATGACTGGCCTGATTTATCTGCTTTTGCAATAGCAGGAATGAGTGTCACTGTGCCAAATGGTCATGAAGAAGTGCGTCGCCGTGCGCATTTAGTTACCCAGTCGATGGGTGGACGTGGTGCTGTACGAGAAGTCTGTGATATGTTGCTGATCGCAAAAGGCATTTACCAAGAACTTCTTGAAAAATATCTTGCAGTACCGCATTAATAATAAGATTACTTAAAAAGGTAGGCTATTCCTGCTCATGGATACCAGAGTTTTATCTATTGTTGCTGTAGTGATTGCTGCTATAAGTGGTGGTTATTACTACTATAGTGGCAAAGCAAAAAAACTAGACATTGGTTCTGCGAAGAATATGACATATTCGGCGCAGGGCGTCCATTTGACTCAAACTGATGATCAAGGCAATTTGTATATTCGTGCTGAAGTTCGTCAGCTTGAACAGGATATGCAACAAAAAACATCAAAGTTGGATCAACTTAATGCGTCTATGTATAAAGATGGCAAAGTTGATGCAACGTTCTTTGCGAAACAGGCAAATGGTTATGATGATAATAGTAAAGTTATATTATCGGGTGATGTGGTGGCAACTAAACTTGCTCCACAGGGGAAAATTGAATTTCAGACCGATGAGTTAACTGGATATCCAAAGACCAGAGAAATTGAAACGGATCATCAAGTGATTGTTCAGTCTCCACAGGCCAACTTTGTTAGCAAAGGATTAAAAGCAAATTTAAATAACGGTCAGTACGAATTTTTTAATGTTCGAGGAAAGTATGCACCAAAGTCTTAATTTAAAACGTTCTTCAGCTTTCCTAAAACAAGCTGCGCTCATTACATTCGTTGCTTTATCATCAGCTTCGACTTTTGCGTTACCGTCTGACCGTAATCAACAAATTTCATTAGTGGCAGACCGCGCAACTTATAACGAAAAAACTGGTTTGACGACCTATACTGGCAATGTTGTGATTGAGCAAGGCACGATGAAGCTTCAAGCAGATTCAATTGTTGCTACGCTAAACTCTAAACGTGAAATTCAAACGATTACTGCCAAGGGTAGACCGTCTAAATTTCAGCAACAAATAAGTGCTGATAAGGGCGTGGCACGTGGTGAAGGACAGACCATTGTTTATAATGCAGATACGGGCATTATTACATTGAATGGTGGTGCATATTTATATCAAGATGGTTCAAGCATTCGTGGTAACTCATTGAAATATAGTATGAACAAAGGTGATGTAGAAGCTCAAGGCTCATCGTCAAATCGTGTGCAAATTATTATTCCACCATCAAGTTCAAAAAGCTTTCCAGGAGCGCGTGACTAATGCAACAAGCTCTTCAACAACCCCAAACTTTGTGTATTAAGCACTTAGGAAAAAACTATAGTAAGCGTTGGGTCGTCAAAGACGTATCTTTTAGTATGCAAAGTGGACAGATTGTTGGTTTGCTTGGCCCTAACGGTGCAGGAAAAACAACAAGCTTCTATATGGTTGTAGGGCTAGTACGTATGGATAAAGGTGAAATTCACCTTGATGATCTTGATATGTCCGATTTGGCAATGCATGAACGGGCACGTAAAGGAATCGGATATCTTCCGCAAGAAGCTTCTATTTTTAGAAAGCTGACCATTGCTGAAAATATTATGTCCATTTTAGAAACACGCAAAGACTTAAATAAGCAACAGCGCCAGCAACGTCTTACTGAATTATTAAATGACTTTAAAATCAGTCATATTAAAGATTCATTGGGAATGAGTGTGTCTGGTGGTGAACGCCGCCGTGCTGAAATTGCACGTGCATTGGCTGCTGATCCTAAATTTATGTTACTTGATGAGCCATTTGCCGGCGTTGACCCAATCTCGGTTGGAGATATTAAAGATATCATTCAGACTTTGAAAGATCGTGGTATCGGGGTACTCATTACTGACCATAACGTACGTGAAACTCTGGCAATTTGTGAACGTGCATATATTGTCAGTGAAGGGGCTGTCATTGCCGAAGGTACACCACAAGAAATTCTGGATAACGAACAAGTCCGTAAAGTTTACTTAGGTGACGATTTTACAGTTTAAATAAAATGGTTAATCTATTTGTCTAAAAAGAGGTCAATACCTCTTTTTAGTTTTTTTGTATTTATTTATTAAAAACAATAATTTAAAATGATCAGTTGATGAAAAGGTAATGTGTAAATTATTCAAGTAATTATGCTTCTTTATGCAAAAAACTATGTAGAATGTAAAAGCTTTTAAACGATAACAAACAAGATCAACAAGACAAGCATGATTGGATATAACCAAAGAAAAGTAGAAAGGACATGTAAAAAGCCGGCTTTCCTGAAAGGGTTGATGCTTTTAACTTCGTTGCATGTACCTGTAGTGATATATGCTGCTAAACCCAGTGAGCAATATCACACCCTAAAAGACAACTTATCACAACTTTTTGCCCCTAAAAGTAGTGATGAATTTAAAGTTGCCAAGATGCAAGAGCTGAGTAATTTTAAGTTGGATCGTTCTAGAGTTCAGGAGTTTCCGACTGTTCAACTCAATGATCGAGCAGCTTCATCTTATTCAAATTTGCCATCAAGGAAAATGACTTTGCAGGAAGCGGTGAAAGTCGCGATCCAGCGGAACCCAGATATTTCCCAAGCCATCTCCACTTTAGCTGGCCAAAATGCAGGTATTGATTATGCCAAGGCTGGTTATTATCCCCAGCTTTCAGGTGGAATAACGACAGGTGATTTGAGTAGTGGCGAACGTGGGCGGCAGTTATTGACTCTAAATGCGACTCAAATGCTTTTTGATTTTGGCAAAGTCAAATCAGGTGTGTCGGTTGAGAAGGCCAAAGTACAAGTCGAGCAGGCCAATGTGCTGGTCAGCATTGATGATATTGCACTTGATGTTGCACAGTCGATTGTCAATATTCAACGCTATCTTCAATTAAATAAGATTGCCGAGCAGCAAATTGCGGGTATTCAGCGTATTCAGGAAATTGCCAATTTACGTGCAAATGCCGGTATTAGCAGTCAAGCCGATCCGATTCAAGCCCAGTCCTATTTACAAGCTGCCCAGTCTAGTTTGATCGCACAGCAGTCATTATTAAGACAATACCAGCAACACTTAAGAACATTATTAGGTGGTGATGTTTCTCGAACAGGGTGGATTATTTCAGATGATCTGGTGAAAGTGTCCGATTTATATGGCGAACCTGAATTCAATACCATCCCAAAAATGATTGCGGCGCAAGCGGGTGTTGAAGTAGCTAAAGCTCAAAAAGAACAGACCCGACTGAGTCGTTATCCGACTTTGGCGGTAAAAGGTTCTGTGAGTCAGGCCATTAACGGCAGAAACCCAAACAATGATGAAGATGACGGTCTGTACAGTTCGGTCATGCTTGAAGCAACCAGTCAGTTTTATCAAGGTGGAGCCGTTTCTTCTCAGGTCAAAATGGCAAGTTATGCAGAAGAAGCAGCAAAGTCTAAAGTTAATTCAGTTTATCTGGATGTTCTTGACCAGATCAGAACCAGCCGTGAGCAAATTGAAAATAAACAACGCCAAATGCAGGTACTGACCAATCGCCAAGCCACTACGGTTCGTACACGTGAACTTTATCAAGAGCAGTACAAACTTGGTACACGTTCATTGGTTGACTTATTGAATGCAGAGCAGGCCATTCATAGTGCCAATTCAGAACTCGAAACCGCACGTTATGACATCTATAACAGTATTGTGCAATACATCTCGGCAACAGGACGTTCCCGCCAAGCTTATGACTTAAATAATATTTCAATTCAGGGGTTCGAAGTACAACCATGATGACAAAAATAAATTACCAGCCCTGGTTACAGGCGGTCTTAACGATTGCTAAACATTATCGAATTGAGCCTTCAGAAGAAAGAATCCGTTTACAACTTGACTGGAACCAGAATCAAAACCTTGATGATGTTTTACAGCTCATTACACGTCAGGTTGGACTAAATTTACGTAAAGTACCGTTTTCTTTAGAGCTGCTGAATCCGTGGCGGCTACCTGTTATGGTCGAGTTTTATGACGGACAGGTTGGTATTATTGATAAAGCCGATACCCAAGGAAATGTGAGTATCCAGTTTAGCGGAGACCATGGACTTTCTCAAAATTTAAGCCTAGATGTCTTAAAAAATACCATTAAGAATGTCTATATCCTGCGTCCTGAAAGCTCGATTCCCGATGCGCGTATTGATGAATATATCAAACCCTATGAAGCAAGCTGGTTCTGGTCAATTGTTCTAAGAGACTGGAAACGCTACGTTGATATTATGTTTGCCTCACTCATTGCCAATATTTTGGCACTGGCAACCATTATTTTCTCAATGCAAGTCTATGACCGTGTTGTGCCTTCACAGTCTGTTCCAACCTTATGGGTTCTGGCTGGTGGTGTGCTTATTGCTGCTATTTTTGAGTTTACCTTACGTGTGTCCCGAGTCTATCTATCCGATATTATTGGTAAACGTGCTGACTTACGTGTTTCTGACCGTGTATTTGGCCATGCCTTAAGAATCAAAAATAAAGATCGTTCAAAGTCTACCGGTAGTTTTATTTCGCAGATTCGTGAGCTCGAAGGTGTTCGTGAACTGGTAACCTCTACCACCATTAGTGCAATTGCCGATTTCCCATTCTTTTTCCTGTTCCTGACCATTTTCGCCATTATTGGCGGGAAGCTGTTCTGGGTGATGTTGCTGGTTGTACCGCTTATGCTTTTGCCGGGTATTCTGGCACAGAAGAAGCTAGCGCAATTGGCACAAGAAGGCATGAGAGAATCTTCAATCCGTAATGCCATTCTGGTTGAAGCAGTGCAGGGTATTGAAGATATCAAGTTATTGCGTGCTGAATCGCGTTTTCAAAACCAGTGGAACCACATGAACGAGGTTTCAGCCGATATTGGTATGAGACAGCGTAAAATTGTCGGGACCTTAATGGCATGGACTCAGATGCTTCAGGGTTTAACCTATGCAATTGTGGTTTTAGTTGGATGTTTTGCGGTAATGGATGGTGAAATGACCACGGGTGCATTAGTGGCCTGTTCAATTTTATCGTCACGCATGTTAGGACCGATTGCACAAATTACGGGTGTATTGGGGCGTTTACAGCAGGCGAAGGTTGCAAAACAAAGTCTGGATGAACTCATGCAACGTCCGATCGACCAAGCTGACCGTTCACATCTGGTACATAAAGCAGTTTTAAATGGCGACTACGAATTAAAAAATGTCTTGTTCCAATATGGAGAAGAAGACCCGAAACCAAGTTTAGCAATTCGCCATTTAAAAATTCGTGCTGGTGAAAAAATTGCAATTCTGGGGCGCAATGGTGCTGGTAAATCGACCCTACTTCAGCTTCTATCTGGCATGCAGGTCCCTGTTCAAGGGGCAGTGCATTTAGATGGTCTGGATCTTTCTTTAATTGACCCATCTGATGTACGTCGTGATATGGGTTTACTCAACCAGAATGCACAACTTTTCTACGGTACGATTCGTGAGAACCTCACTTTGGGGGCACCGCTTGCAACAGATGAAGATATTCTTCGGGCTTTAGTTGTGACAGGTGCATTACCTTTTGTTCAAGAGAAAAAAGAAGGACTCGATCACCTGATTTTAGAAGGTGGGGTGGGTTTCTCGGGTGGGCAGAAACAAGCCTTGTTATTGGCCCGTCTATTGATTCGTCAACCCAACATTTTATTGCTGGATGAGCCGACAGCAGCGATTGATGATGTGGCAGAGAAACAACTGATTGATCATTTAAAAGGATGGCTGGCTCATCGGACCTTGGTGGTTGCGACTCACCGCCGCGCTGTTTTAGAGCTGGTGGACCGTATCATTGTCGTTAACGAAGGCAAAATCGTGATGGATGGTCCAAGAGATCAGGTCCTTAATCAATCAACAGCCCAACAAAAACAAGTGCAAGGAGGTAATTCATGAGCGAACCACAACAAGAACAAGAACTCACCCGTTCAATGAATGTCTCTTATAGTGAACCACCGTTACCACGTGCCAGTTTAGTAATCTGGATTGTGGGGATTGGTTTAGTTATTTTCTTTATCTGGGCATGGGTATTTAAACTTGAAGAAGTTTCTACAGGCACAGGTAAAGTGGTTCCATCGTCTAAAGAGCAGGTCATCCAGTCTTTAGAAGGCGGTATTTTAACCAAGCTGAATGTACAAGAAGGCGATATTGTTCAAAAAGGCGAAATTCTTGCGCAATTAGATCCAACCCGTTTTGCATCGAATGTCGGTGAATCAAGATCTTTGCTTATTTCTGCTCAGGCAACAGCTTCACGTTTGCGTGCAGAAGTAAACGGTACGCCCTTGGTTTTTCCTGAAATTGTGCTGAAAGAACCAAAACTTGTACATGAAGAAACAGCGCTATATCGGTCTCGTCGTGCAGATTTAGAACAGACCATTGCAGGCTTAAAACAAGCTTTACAACTGGTACAACAAGAGCTGGCAATGACCGAACCGTTAGTTGCTAAAGGTGCGGCCAGTGAGGTTGAAGTTTTACGTTTACGTCGTGAAGCAAACGACCTTAGAAATAAAATGAATGATGCGCAGAACCAATATTTCGTAAAGGCTCGTGAAGAGTTATCGAAAGCCAATACGGATATTGAAACGCAGCAACAAGTCGTACTGGGTCGTACTGACAGCTTAGATCGTGCTATTTTTAAAGCACCGGTACGTGGTGTTGTAAAAGAAATTGCGGTCACTACCCATGGCGGTGTTATTCCGCAAAACGGTAAGTTGATGACCATTGTACCGATTGATGAACAGCTGCTCATTGAAGCGCGTATTTTACCGCGTGACATTGCATTTATTCGTCCGGGACAAGAAGCACTGGTTAAGATTACTGCCTATGACTACTCAATTTATGGTGGTTTAAAAGGTAAGGTTACGGTTATTTCACCAGATACGATTCGTGATGAAGTTAAACAAGACCAGTTCTATTATCGTGTTTATATTCGAACCGATTCAGACAAGCTTTATAATAAAGAAGGTAAGGCATACGGTATTACACCGGGTATGGTGGCAACGGTAGATATTCGTACGGGTGAAAAAACAGTACTGGATTACTTACTTAAACCATTTAATAAAGCCAAAGAAGCGTTACGAGAAAGATAATAAAAAAAGCCCCGAGATTCGGGGCTTTTTTTATGGGTTTGATTCTATTAAATTCACGTTATAATTTGATTTTTATTATGCTTTATTTAATTTATGGCTTTTACGATTGCATCACCCATTACGTTTGAAGAAGAAATTAAAAAAAGTAGATTTCAAGCTATCGCTGCACCAGTAGAAAATGAACAGCAAGTTAAAGAATTTTTAGAACAAAACAAAGATATCTCGACAACTCATCAATGCTGGGCATGGAAAATTGGCCATAATGTTCGCTTTAACGATGATGGTGAACCTTCAGGAACAGCAGGGCGTCCAATCTTGGCAACCATTGAAGGGAATGACCTGACGAATATTATTGTAATGGTTAACCGCTGGTATGGTGGAATAAAGCTAGGGACTGGCGGCCTTGTAAGAGCATATGGTGGTTGTGCTGGGCAATGCTTGCTATTGGCTGAGCGTATTGAACTCATTGCAAAGAAAAAGATTTATTTTTCCTGCCACTTTAATGAGTGGGCCATATTTCAATATGAGCTTACTCAACAACAAATTGAATATCAGGAAGCCTATACTGCAACGGGCGTGGATATCGAAGCAAGACTACAAATACATCAAATTGAACCACTCGCCTTAAAACTCAGAGATGTAACGCGTGGTCGTGAAGAATTAAAAATTGAGGATGAATTAACTGATGACTGATTCCTTAGTTAAATATCGGGAACAACATAAGCACCGTTTAAATTATATGCCATGGTTATATTGGACTTTAAAACCTAAAAATCGTGCTTGGGCCGAAGAGTGGCAGCAAGAATATCAAGCTTATTTGATGGAGATGGAAACAGTTGAGATTGGTAAAAACTGCTTTATCTCGCCCTTAGCTCATATTTTTGCTGAACCAGGACGAAACATTATTATTGGTGATAATTGTTTTATTGCAGCAGATTGCAGTTTGCATGGACCCCTTGAAATAGGTAATGAGGTCGCGATAAATCATCATTGTATTTTAGATGGGGGGCGAGCCGGCATAAAGTTGCATGATCAGGTCCGTATTGCTGCATATTGCCACTTATATGCATTTGATCATGGTATGCAGTTAGATCGTCCACTTTACCAGCAACCTGTCACCTCTAAAGGAATTGAAATTGAGCAAGACGTTTGGTTAGGTGCGCATGTGGGTATTAAAGATGGTATTAAAATAAGTAAGCATGCTGTGGTCGGCATGAATAGTATGGTGACCAAAGATGTGGAGCCGTACCATATTGTAGGTGGCAACCCCGCAAAATTTATTCGTTTAAGGGAATAATTCAGTCTTAAGAATGTAATAAAATGTTTGATCTTTAAACAAAAAAGTTGATTTTTATACATAAACCTTAACATACCAATTTTTATCTATGTTAAGTTAAAGCTAAGTTTTAAGAATAATCTCCAAGGCAAAAGACCTGAAGAAGAGAGGCTGATATGAACCGTGTTATTGCGTGTATTGACTCATCACCGTGTATTAATGCTATTGCCGATGCAGCAGCATGGGTTGCTAAAGCAACCGGACGAGAACTTGTATTATTACAAATTCTAGACTATTACCCTGCAAGTTATCATCTTGGTGAAATTAGTGGAGTAATTGGCTTTGAAAGCAATGCAATGCTGCTAAAAGAGTTAGCTGAGCTGGAACAAAAACAAAGTGAACTCGCTTTAGACTATAGCAATAATTTACTTCGTCACATTTCTGATCTTATTCAAGAAAAACATGGAATTACATGTTCAAAAATTCAAGAAAAAGGTGATTTTTTAGAGCAAAGTTTTAATCTCTTGCATGAAAATGACATCGTAATTTTAGGTCGAGTCGGGGAAAGAGCTGCCGAAAAACAGAAACCCATTGGAAGTAATGTAGAAAACTTTATTCGTGGGGCCAATTGTACTGTTTTGACCATTGGCGAAAACTTTAAAATACCGACACGATTTATTTTCGCCTATGAATATTCTCCGACATGCCAAAAAATGATGCGTCGTATTGCTCAAAGTGATCTATTACGAACACTGCAATGTCATTTGGTTTATGTCGGCGATCATCCAGAAGTACTTAATGAACCTGAGCATTACCTTAAACAAGCGGGCATAGATGTAGTGACCGTATATCGCTATGGCGATGTTGCACAAAATATTTTAGAGTACCAACAAGAACATGGTATTCAAATCATTGTGCTAGGTGCATTTAGTCATAGCAAAATTCATCAGTTCTTCTTGGGAAGTATTGCAACAACCGTATTCAGAAACGCGACTGTACCATTGCTAGTAGCTAAATAATAAGATTTGCATATAGTTATCCGCAAATCTTGTGGATAACTATATGGAAAAGCAACTGTAATAAAAGTAATTTATTGATTATAAATAATAAAATAAAAAAGACGATTTTTTAACCATTATTTCACAATTGCAATTGCGAAGCCATCATGGCCTTTTGAGCCAACGGTTTGTAATGCTGTACAAGATAAGATTTGTGGATGGTTTTCGAGGGCTTTAAACATTTCACGGATGCCTTCAATACTTGGTTTTTTATTATCTGGATTTAAAATATCACCTGCGCGAATCACATTATCAAGCACAATAATTGTACCTGATCTGGAAAATTTCAGGCTCAATTCTAAATATTCCGGATATCCCTGTTTATCTGCATCAATGAAAATAAAATCAAAAGGCTCGATAGATTGAGGATCAATCTCAGAAAGAATATCTGCGGCACGGCCAGTTTTAAGTTCAACTTTTACAGGAAGATTTGCATGGTCGATATTTTTTTGTGCCATTTCTGCGTGAGTGTCACGGCCTTCTATGGTTAGTAAATAACCATCTTCAGGTAACGCACGGCCTAACCAAATTGTACTGTATGCAGCAAAGGTTCCAATCTCTAAAACTCGTTTGCATTTATTCATTTGAATAAGCATCTGCAAGAACATTCCTTGGTTAGGAGCTACTGCAAGATGATTTGAGAAGCCGTGTTCATCGGTATTTTTTAATGCATATTCGAGTCGCGGGTCTTCGGGAATTAAATGTGAATCGATATATTCGTCAATGTCTGTCCACATCTGCTGCATAATCAAATTTACCTATATGTTGATAGGGGTATTTTAAACGTTTATGCCTAGAGTGCAAAAATCTTCGTTTGAAGAAATTTTGGTTGATTATTGAATGAGCAAATTACTTTTTCTGAGTTACCAACCCAAATTAAACAAGGAGTATAAAAAGGTTCATTTCTTGCTTATTTTTATCAATGTGTAGTTAGGGATGTATAAATGAGAATTACGTTGTGTGCTTTCACAAGTGTAGATTTTGAAGAGGGTATTGAGGTTTATTGTTCAGCTTTTAGTAATGAGCCATGGAATGAGCAGTTTGATGATTTAGAACCAATTAGAAAATATTTTGAGAGATATTTTCAATATTCATCTTCTTTTGGCTTTTGTGCAAAATGGGGAAACCAATTAATTGGTGTGGGAATGGGACATATTCACCCAACTATACAAGGGCTTCGTTATTATCTAGATGATTTTTTTATTCATCCCCAATATCAGGGAAAAGGAGTTGGTTCTAAGCTTTTAAAGTATATAGAAGGAAAGTGTAGAGAAAATAATATAGAAACTATTGTTCTGCACACGTTAAGAGCATCTATTTCCGAAGATTTTTATAAAAAGCATGGCTTTAAAAACCGCTCAAAACTCATCTCTTTAGCCAAACGTTTGTAATGGGTTTAAGTGAAAACTCCTTTCGATTGAAAGGAGTTTTTTAATTTAAAGGTTACACATCGAACTGCTTCGAGTTAAATCAGGTCCCCAAGTACGATAGCCTTGAGTATCGATATGAATTTGTCCGGAGCTATATAAACCAATACCCATATTTAAGCTTTGGCCATGCTGAGCCCAGAATTGACAGAGTTTAAATTTGGTATTTTCAATAAATGTATAATCTTGAGCTTGAGGGAACTCAGGACCAATACGGAAATCAATTGCAGAGTTAAATAAATGCTTAGAAGAGCTTGCGCCACCAGCACATTCATTTAAAGGTAAATCTCGGTAAACAGAGGTAACTTCAAAGTCTGTTAGAACTTTTGACGCAACTAAATATTTAAATACGCGAAGGGTCGATAAAGAATTTCCCCAAAGTTCGCGATTAGGCACAGCATATTCTGAGCGCCCACATTTTTGCCAATCGCGTGCTGAACGTAATAGCTCAAAACTTGGCACAATGCCCGCGACATTATTTCGGGTTAAGAATTTTTCATATTCACGAACACGTTCGTAATTTTCACCCGAACCTAACCAGCTTCGATAAGATGTAGGCTCAACTTTAGGGGGAATCGGGCGCTCGATAATAACGCGCTCTTGTGGAATAAAGATTCGTTTACCACTTGGAGAGGTTTTGCCTGTTGTTGTGTGTTGGGGAGAGCTGACACAACCTACCATAACCGCTGGGATTATGCATAAGGGCACCATACTCTGCAAAAACTTCCGCATAAGAAAAATTAAGCACTTATAAATATTGCGGCTATTTTAATGCAAAACAGTGCACAAATTACGAGGAATTTGCAATGAAATGTTTGAATAGAGTATAAAAAAAGATCAGCGGTTGCTGATCTTTTTTGAAATTACTTTTCAAGATATTGTAATTTATCAGGTTTGCCGTTCCATTCTTCACGGTCAGCCGGTTGATCACCAATTTGAGTAATGTTAGGCCATTTTTGAGAAAGGTCAGCATTGAGCTCAATAAATACTTCTTGACCTTCTGGTAACTCATCTTCAGAGAAAATTGCATTTGCCGGGCACTCTGGTTCACATAATGCACAGTCAATACATTCATCCGGATTGATCACTAGGAAATTCGGACCTTCGTAGAAACAGTCAACAGGACAAACTTCTACGCAATCTTGGTATTTACATTTAATACAATTTTCAGTGACAACAAAGGTCATGGCGACAGCTACCTAAAAAATATGGTTTCATTTCGAATAGCTTATTTTAGGCAAAAAAGGGGTAAACAAACAATTGCTTTTATTGATATTCTTTATTCATGCATATGAAGATAAGTTAATACGTTGATAATCAAACAAATCTTTCAGTCTTATGAACTGCTTGTCTATAAAATTAAAATAATAATATATTTTATAAAACAATAACTTAAAAATTATTTTATTTAATTATTTAGATGTCATTTAAGTCAAGGCATCTATTTTAATAAATACCTTAACTTTTTATTTTTTCTTTTACAAATTTTGATTTTCAGCTTTTTTTGCTGAAAATCTTCAAATATTTAGAGCTAAACCTTACACAGTAAATGAATATCTTCAGGTTCGAGCTGCCAAAGTTGTTGATCTGGAGCACTTAAAGGTTCTGCACCATGCTTCATATAGAAGTCTACAGTGCGCTGACTCGGGGTTGCTGAAATATACAGTTGTTTTGCACCGAGTTGCTTGGCGGACTCTTTTGCGGCTTGCATAAGCTTAGCACCAATGCCTTGACCTTGTTGGTCTGCATCGACATAGAAATAGTGCAATAACTTTGCGTTAGGGTAATCCGCTATAAGTTGATTTGAGACTACGCTCACACCAATCAGTTTTTCAGAAGCATCAAATGCGCCGATAAATATTGAACCTTGTTCATAGAGCTGTTTCAGTTTAGGTGGGTCATTTTCTAGATGATATGAGTCCCAATGTTGTACATCAAAAAAACAATCAACTAAGTCTAGATGTTGTTGTTTTTGTATGTAGTTTTGAGTAATTAATTCACGGCGGCTAATTTGCTGCCAAATAAGATCGATTTCTGAATATTGCAAAGATCTTAAGATCATATAAATATTATTCTCCGAGGTGAATAAGCAGACCTAAGCCTGCTTATTCAGAAGTGATTTATTAAGATTTCAGCGCAGCTTTCAGCTCATAGAGTTGTTCAAGCGCCTGACGAGGCGATAAGTTATCGACTTCAATTTGCTTAAGTAAATCTAGAGCAGGGGATGAAACTTCGATCTCGACAACTTTTTCTATGATTTGTGAACCAGAGTTTGCATCTGGTGGAGCAAACAAATCATTTTGAAAACTGGTTTGTAGATGTTGCTGCTGCTGTTTTTCCAAAATGCGTAAACGCTTCTGCGCTTCTTTAATAACATTGGCAGGAATACCGGCTAACTTTGCAACCTGTAAACCATGGCTTTGACTTGCAGGGCCTTGCTGAACTTTATGCAATAAAATCAGGTTGCCGTTAAGCTCTTGCGCCGTCACATGATAGTTATCAATTCCTGCTTCACTACCCAGTTCGGTTAACTCGAAATAATGGGTGGCAAATAGACATAAACATTTGACGCGTTTGGTTAAATCAACCACGCATGCCCATGCTAAAGACAAGCCATCATAGGTACTGGTTCCGCGGCCAACTTCATCCATCAAAACAAGCGATTGATTCGTCGCATGATGCAGAATTTGTGAAGTTTCCGTCATTTCAACCATAAAGGTCGATTTGCCTGTAGATAAATCGTCGGCTGAGCCAATACGAGTGAAAATACGATCGATTGGACCGAGTTTGGCTGCTTTGGCTGGAATATAACTGCCACAGTAAGCCAATAAACTAATTAATGCCGTTTGACGCATGAATGTCGATTTACCGCCCATGTTTGGGCCAGTAATGATTGCCATGCGATGTTGGCTATCAAGAAAAGTATCATTTGGTGTAAATGGTGCTTTATTTAATGCTTCAACTACAGGGTGACGGCCTGCCTGAATTTTAATTCCAGTTTCTGGGGTAAATTCAGGACGCGCCCAATTGTTTAAGCGTGCTTGATGAGCAAAGTTAGCAACCACATCAATTTGAGCAATTGCTGAACTCATCATTTGGAGATGAGCAATATTTTCGCGAAGGTTTTCAAGTAAAGCTTCAAATAGTGCTTTTTCACGTGTTAATGCGCGCGACTCGCTCGACAGAACTTTATCTTCAAAACTTTTTAACTCAGGGGTAATGTAGCGTTCAGCATTTTTTAAAGTCTGGCGACGAATATAGTCAGCTGGAGCTTGCTCTGCTTGAGCACGAGTGAGTTCGATGTAGTAACCACTTACACGGTTATAACCGATTTTAAGGGTATTAATGCCAGTACGTTCACGCTCTTTAATTTCTAAATCAATGAGGAATTGACCGGCGTGATCGCGAATTTGACGTAATTCATCGAGGTCAGCATCATATCCTTCTGCAATTACATTGCCATCACGAAGTAATACAGGTGGATTTTCAACAATGGCTGCCATCAAATGTTGATGAAGCGCTTTAAAATCACCAAGTTCTTGATCAAGTTGAACTAATAGTTTGGATTTTTTCGCTTGAATGACTGGAGTTAATGCCGTTCTTAAAGCTGGAATTTGTGCACATGCATGACGAAGTTGTACTAAATCACGTGGTCGCGCACTGCCCAGGGCAACACGACTAAGTACACGCTCAATATCACCAATTTCTTTAAGCACTAAACGGACTGGGCTTTCATGATATCCCTGAATGAGTTGCTCAATGGCATCTAAACGAGCATCGAGTAATGCGGTATCACGAACCGGTTGCATGAGTGTACGGCTTAATAAACGCCCACCCATTGCAGTTTGGCAATCATTTACCAGTTGGAATAATGACGTGCCGTGTTCAAATAATGGTTCAATAATTTCTAAGTTACGACGTGTGATTGGGTCAAGCGCAATAAAGTCTGTGCTTTGTTCAAGTTGAATTGAGCGAATATGTGGTAATGCCGTTTTTTGTGTTTCTTTTGCATAGTGAATGAGTGCAGCGGCAGCAGCTTTGGCTAAAGGCAATGGGTCTAAACCAAAACCTGAAAGCGTTGATACCGTAAACTGGTCACATAAGGTTTTTTGTGCATTATTTTGATTGAAGTCTACATTCGGGCGTTTGGTAACGGGACAATCTAAGTGCTTTTTAATTTGTTCGATAATATTCGTATCGACCAAGTCTTCATCAATCAAAATTTCACTTGGCATTAAACGCGCAAGTTCGATAGGCAATTGTTCTGGCTTGTAATCTTGTTGTTGAACTTTAAAAATGCCTGCACTTAAGTCGAGTAAAGCAAAACCAATCTGATTTTGATGGATGCATAATGAAACCAGATTAGATGATTGATAACTGCTGAGTAATGCATCATCAGTTAACGTACCCGGAGTAAGAATACGAACAACTTTACGATCAACCGGACCTTTACCTGTCACTTCTCCAACCTGTTCGCAAATGGCTACAGTTCGTCCAGCTTTGACAAGACGTGCAAGATAACCTTCTGCCGCGTGATAGGGAACACCCGCCATTGGAATAGGTCGCCCACTCGCTTTACCACGATGGGTTAAGGTGATGCCTAAAAGTTTGGCTGCTAAATGAGCATCTTCAAAGAAGAGTTCATAAAAGTCACCCATACGATAAAACAGCAACGCATGTTGATAGTCCGTTTTGACTTTGAGATATTGCTGCATCATAGGTGTATGAGAAGATAAGTCAGCCATGATTTCAGCGCTATTCATGCGTATTAAACCCTTAAAAAATCAATAATAAATAAGTTAACTTTGAAAGTTTGGTTGTCAAACCAATTCTAACAACTTCTGTGTAAATCTGACTTAATCTAAGAAAAAAGTATACCTTTGTAGTGTACCTTCTTTAGTGTCAATATTGAGTTAACAGTGTGTGAGAACTTAACTTAATTTTTCACGGTTGCTATCTTAACAAATTGAGACTGATTGACAAAAAAGATTCCTAAAATGAGCGAGGAAATAAATAGCTAATTAAGATTGTTGAATATAAATATTTTTTAATTTTGATTATTCTTTTGTCTTGGATATTTTTTTATATCTAAATATTTTCATATCGTAGCGAATAATGCAGGAATATAAGCGCCAGCCGCACGTAGTTTTTTGCCTTGTGGTGTAAGTTTAACGTCTATGTAATAAAAAACTGATGGATAAATTGAATATCCATCAGTTTGAGTTCTATTTATAAATCACGAGCAACTAAAGTTAAAATGTCGTAGGTTGCGACAAGTTCACCACGCTGGTTTTTGACTTTAATATCCCATACCACAACCCCATGCGCAGGCTGAGACGGGTCTTTTTGTGGTTTAGGTGTTTTCTGCTTACAGGTTAATTCAACCTGAATCGAGTCACCAATTTTAACTGGTTCAACAAAGCGTAAGTTGTCCATACCGTAATTGGCAATAACTGGACCTTGCGCTGCATCTACAAACAAACCTGCTGCGGCAGAAACAATAAAGTAGCCGTGCGCAACGCGTTCACCAAAGAAAGACTCGGCAGCTGCAATTTTGTCGGTATGCGCATAGAAGTAATCACCACTTAAACCAGCAAAGTTAACAATATCTGCTTCGCTTACTGTGCGACGCGCCGTTAATAAACGTTCACCAATGACTAACTCATCAAACGACTTTTTAAATGGATGTACACGGTCTTCGTTGACCTTAGATCCAGCAGTCCACGAGTGAGTAATTTGTGTCAGGCTATTTGGAGAACCTTGAATTGCTGTGCGCTGCATATAGTGTTTAACAGCACGAATACCACCTAACTCTTCACCGCCACCTGCACGACCAGGTCCGCCGTGTACTAAATGCGGAAGTGGAGAACCATGTCCTGTACTTTCTTTTGCTGACTCTGCATCGAGTACATGCACACGTCCATGCCAAGGCGCAATTTTTTGAATAATCTGTTCGATATTCTCATCGTTATTTTTAACGACTGAAGCCACTAAGCTACCTTCACCACGTGAAACAAGGTCGGCAAGCTCTTCAATGTTTTGATATGGCATGAGTGTACATACTGGACCGAAAGCTTCTGTGGTATGCACATGTGCCGCTTGCAAAGGTTGTTCGCATAACAATAAAGTTGGAGCGAAAAAAGCACCTTTTTCAAGATGATCTGCATTAAATGTAAAGGAATCACTGTCACCAAAAACAATTTTTGCATCTTTGCTGAGTTCAGCAACTTTTTCTGCAACGTCATGTTTTTGTTTAATGCTGGCTAAAGCACCCATGGTGGTTTCTTCTTTTTGAGGGTCACCCACCACAACTTTAGCAAGTTTGGCAGTGAGCTTCTCTTGCACAGTAGCTAATAAATTCTCAGGAACGAAAGCACGACGAATTGCAGTACATTTTTGGCCTGCTTTTGTGGTCATTTCACGGAAGACTTCACGCACAAACAAATCAATCGTTTCTTCATTTGCCTCTAAGCTTAAAATTGCACTGTTTACCGAGTCGGCTTCCATGCTAAATGGAATCGAATATTTATTGAGATGAGGGTGGTTACGTAGTTTTTGGCCAGTGTAGGCAGAACCCGTAAACGTGACACAGTCTTGTGGGCCTAACTGTTCTAACAGGTCATATGTTTGACCGCAAATTAGTTGTAGTGAGCCTTTTGGTAACACATGAGCTTCTTCAATGGCTTTTACAACAGCTTGAGTTAATTGAGAGCCATCGGTTGCAGGTTTAACAATACATGGCACACCAGCAAGTAGAGTTGGTGCAATCTTTTCCAGCATTCCCCAGATTGGGAAGTTAAAAGCATTGATATGAACTGCAACACCAGCTTTAGGACTTAAAATGTGCTTAGCACCGAAAGTGCCATTTTTAGATAACTGAATCCAACTGTCTTCGGTAATAATTTTTTCGTCATTGAGTTCACGGCGAACTAGACTCGAATAAGCAAATAATGTCTGGATACCACCTTCAATATCAATCCATGCATCTTTACGAGTTGCACCTGTTGCATACGCAAGTTTGTAGAACTCTTCCTTGCGCTCAAGTAAATATTGAGCAATTTGTTTTAAAGCATTGGCACGTTGGTGGAATGTCCAGTTTGCCAATTCTGAACCATTTTGTTTGGCATATTGAACAACACGTTTCATATCAATGCCATGACTACTTACGGCATAAATCGATTCACCTGTAATTGCATGGTAAACAGGACGTAGTTCTTCACTCGTCGAATGCCATGTTCCATAGACATAAGAAGCAAGGTGAGGTAGTTGATGCTCAGACTGCTGAAAATCTGTGTCAGTTGAGGTTCCTTCTAGGTGTGCTTGTTCAAGCATGACCAAACTCCTTTTTATGTGATACATCAATTATAAAAATTGCAAAAATATGATTCATAATTTCAGATTAATTTGTCTAAAAGTCAACTTTATTTTGATTTTTAAAAGTAAAAAAGTTTTTTACAATTGGTTAATTTTTATTAATTTCAATTATTTAATGTGTTTTTGTTTGGTGGATTTAATTTGATACTAAAAAATGGGTTGACTTTGTTTTTAGTGTATCGAAAAATAGATTTAAGGGTGATACCTACAGGGAATGAAAGAATGGAAAATAACTACCAGAAATTTGAACAAAATATTGCCAATGACATTACGATCGAGGCTAAGGATGAAATGCCAGATGCCTATCGCAAAACATTGATTCGTCAAATCGGGCAACATGGCCATTCTGAAATTGTAGGTATGTTGCCTGAAGGGAACTGGATTACTCGTGCGCCAACTTTAAAACGTAAAGCGGTTTTGTTGGCGAAGGTACAAGATGAAGCTGGGCATGGTTTGTATTTGTACAGCGCGGCAGAAACTTTAGGCGCTGACCGTGATGACATGATGGAAAAGTTGATTGATGGGAAAATGAAATACTCATCAATCTTTAACTATCCAACTTTGACTTGGGCAGATGTTGCTGCGATTGGCTGGCTTGTCGATGGGGCAGCGATTGTGAATCAGGTTGCGCTTTGCCGTACTTCGTATGGGCCATATGCACGTGCAATGGTACGTATTTGTAAAGAAGAAAGTTTCCACCAACGTCAAGGTTTTGAAGCGATGATGGCTTTGGCAAACGGTACACCAGAACAAAAACAAATGGCACAAGATGCAGTAAATCGTTATTGGTGGCCTGCACTCATGATGTTTGGCCCAAGTGATGAGCATTCTCCAAATAGCGCACAAAGTCTGGCGTGGAAAGTCAAACGCTTTGGTAATGATGAATTACGTCAAAAGTTTGTCGATAACACCGTACCGCAAGTGTTGCAGCTTGGCTTGGAAGTACCAGATCCAGATTTAAAGTTTAATGAAGAAACAGGCCACTATGAGTTTGGCGAGATCGACTGGCACGAATTTAATGAAGTGATTGCTGGACGTGGACCATGTAATCACGAGCGTATCGAAGCGCGCCGTAAAGCATGGGAAAACGGCAAATGGGTTCGTGATGCAGCAGTGGTCTACGCTAAAAAACAGCAGCTAGAAGCGAACAAAGTGGCTTAACAAGATTTATGGAAAAATTTGAGGAAATCAAAATGGAAGATAAAAACAACTGGTCACTCTACGAAGTATTTGTCCGTAGTAAACAAGGCTTAAGCCATCGTCATGTGGGTAGCTTAAGAGCACCAGATGATGAAATCGCACTTCAACATGCACGCGATGTTTATACACGTCGTAATGAAGGAATTAGCATTTGGGTGATTCGTTCTGAACTCATTAAGTCTTCACAGCCAGATGAAAAAGCTGAATTTTTCGAACCTGCTCTAGATAAGGTTTATCGTCATCCGACTTTTTACCATATTCCAGATGGCATTGAGCATATGTAAGGGGAATGGCAAATGAATCATTCAGTTTTATCTAAATTCTTATTACATATTGGCGACAGTCAACTGATTTTATCTCAGCGTTTAGCTGAGTGGTGTGGACATGCACCTGAGCTTGAAATTGATATTGCTTTAGCAAATATCGGTTTGGATTTGTTAGGTCAGGCAAGAAACTTTCTGACCTTGGCAGGTCAATATGATGAAAACCAACGTGATGAAGATCAGCTTGCGTATTTCCGTACAGAGCGTGAATTTCTAAACTTATTGTTATGCGAACAACCGAATGGTGATTTCGCACAAACGATTGTACGCCAATGGTTAATAGATCATTACCATCTTCATTTATTTACTGCTTTAACGCAGAGTTCACTTCCTGAACTAAGTGCGCTTGCTGTGAAATCTTTAAAAGAAGTGAAGTATCACATTCGTTTTTCTACAAGCTGGATGGAACGTTTGAGCTTAAGCACAGATGAAGCTCATCAACGTGTACAGGACGGATTAAATAATTTATGGCGTTTTACTGCTGAGTTATTTGAACTTAATGCAGATGAACAAGCATTGGTCGCACAAGGTGTGATTCCAGATTTTTCAAATGAAAAAGAACAATGGAACCAAACCGTTGCAGATGAGCTTAAGCGCTTTGAATTAAATGTTGCTGTGAACGGAGCTTACCGCCGCGGTGCGAAACAAGGATTGCATACTGAGCATTTAGGTTATTTGTTGGCTGAAATGCAAAGTATTCAAAGAACTTATCCGGGCATGACCTGGTAAGACAAGGAGGTGAGCCATGCACATGATTCGTCATTGCATCGACCAATGTTGGGATGTTCTACAAACGGTAAGTGACCCTGAAATTCCGGTTTTATCCGTTGTGGATTTAGGCATGATTCGGGGCGTAGACATTAACGATCAACAAGAAATTGTAGTTCGTCTAACGCCAACATATAGCGGTTGCCCAGCAACAGATATGCTCAAAGCACAAATTGTTGAGGCATTTATCGCAGAAGCGTTGACACCGGTCAAAGTGATGGTCGATTTATCAGAAGCATGGACCACGGACTGGATGTCTGAGGCGGGTAAAAAGAAATTGCAAGTTTATGGCATTGCGCCACCTGAAGGGTTGGCACATCAGTGCGGTACGCATGTTCATTTGATTGATGGCATAGAGTGTCCACGTTGTAAAAGCCGACATACCCGACTGTTAACAGAGTTTAGTTCTACCGCCTGTAAAGCACTTTATAAATGTCAGGACTGTCTTGAGCCTTTTGATTACTTCAAATGTATTTAAGTCTTTAGATAAGGAAATCAGCCATGAGCCAATTTGTACCATTAAAAGTAAAAAGTATTACGCCTCAAACCGATCAGGCAATTTGTATTGCATTTGACGTTGTGCCTGAACAACAAGAACAATTTCAATTTCAACCGGGGCAACACTTAACCATTCGCCATTTAACTGAAGCTGGTGAAATCCGCCGTTGTTATTCAATTTGTAGCTATGCTGGCAAAGAAGACATCAGTATTGCGGTTAAAAAAATTGATCAGGGTCAATTTTCACATTGGGCAAATGACCATTTAAAAGTAGGTGATGTGCTTGAAGTGATGCCACCACAAGGCGTGTTTTTTCAAAAAGCAGCAAAGGTTGGCGGACAAAACTTTTTAGGCGTTGCTGCGGGCAGTGGTATTACCCCAATTTTGTCGATTGTTAAGCAAGTTTTGTTTGAACAACCTGAAGCTAAATTTACGTTGCTTTATGGCAATCGTTCATGGAAACAAACCATGTTTGCCGAGCAAATTATGGATTTGAAAGATCAGTTCAAAGAACGTTTTCAACTCATCAATATTTTTTCTCGTGAGTTCAACGACAGTGAATTGATGAATGGTCGTATTGATGCAGAAAAGCTAAAACAACTTTTTGATTTTGATGTGCTTGAAACGAGTTTTGACCATGTTTTTGCCTGTGGTCCAGACGAAATGATGAATGCTGTAGAAAGCACTTTGCCAAATTATGGGATTGCAGCAGAGAAAATTCACACTGAACGTTTCCATACAGGGCAGGCTCGTAAACGTAGCGCTGAAGCTGATGCAAACCGTAAAGAAGAAAAAGTAAACATCATTTTAGATGGTCGTGAGCTGATTGTTTCTGTGGCTCAGGATGATGAAAGTATTCTTGATGCGGCTTTACGTGCGGGTGCTGATTTACCGTATGCCTGTAAAGGTGGGGTGTGTGCGACCTGTCGTTGTAAGGTTGTTTCTGGTGAGGTGGATATGTTCCTTAACTATAGTCTTGAAAAAGATGAAGTCGAAAGGGGCTATGTACTCAGTTGCCAGACCTTACCAAAAGGCTCCAATGTTCGTTTGAGTTTTGATGAATAGAGGCCTCTCATGCAAGAGTTGATTAAAGCCAGCACAGCAGCTGACGGTGTTTTGTTATTAACACTAAACCGTCCAGAAAAAAGAAATGCTTTAAACAATGCAACATTGCAATGTTTATGCGAGTTGCTCGAAAAAGCTGAACATAATACTCAAGTCAAAGCGGTGGTTTTAACGGGTAACGCTCAATGTTTTGCGGCTGGGGCAGATCTTAGCGAGTTGGCTGCTATGGACGCTGTCACTTTGCAACTCGATATTCGTCCGAAGCTTTGGCAAAAAATTGATGCTTTTAGTAAGCCGCTCATTACCGCCGTCAATGGCTATGCCTTAGGCGCTGGGTTTGAGTTGGTTTTGCATTCAGATATGGTGATTTGTGGTGAAAATGCCCGTTTTGCTTTACCTGAAATTGGTCTTGGCATGTTGCCGGGTGCAGGCGGAACACAGCGTTTGGCGCGCTTGGTTGGGCAACAACTCACCATGCGCTGGGCCATGACAGGTGAGATGATTTCGGCAAAACAAGCAGAGCAACATGCTATTTGCAGTCAGGTTGTACCGACTGAATTAACCGTTGAATATGCTATTCAACTTGCAGCCAAAATTGCGAAACAAGCGCCTTTAGCGATTCGCGTGATTAAACAGTCAATTAAAAGTATTCATGAAACGACTTTAAGTCAGGGACTCAAGTTTGAACGTCAAAACTTTGTCTGGCTGGCGGCTACAAAAGATCGAAACGAAGGGATTAATGCTTTTTTTGAGAAAAGAAAGCCAGTGTTTAGAGGTGAGTGATGGACTATCAAAATATTATTGCTGAAGAAAAAAATGGTGTTGGCTACCTGACATTTAACCGCCCAAAAGCACTGAATAGCTTTAACGTCGATATGCACCGTGAAGTTGCTGAGGTTTTAAACCTGTGGAGCAAAAATCCGGATGTTCGCTGTGTTGTGATTAGTGGCGAAGGCCGAGGCTTTTGCGCAGGCCAAGATTTAGGTGATCGTGTAGTAGACCCAAATGCTGAAGCTCCAGATTTAGGATATTCCATTGAAACTTACTATAACCCGCTCATTAAAGCGATTGTAAATATGCCAAAGCCTGTGATTTGCGCCGTAAATGGTGTGGCAGCAGGCGCAGGGGCAAATATTGCGTTGGCGTGTGACTTGGTGATTGCAGCTAAATCGGCAAACTTTGTACAAGCATTTTGCCGCTTAGGTTTAGTTCCAGACTCGGCGGGTACATGGTTTTTACCACGTGCTGTAGGCCATGCGCGTGCTATGGGTCTGACTTTGTTAGGTGACAAGCTACCAGCAGAAACAGCAAAAGAATGGGGCATGATTTGGGATGTTGTAGAAGATGCCGAGCTTAAAACAAAAGTCACGGAACTTGCAGAACGTTTAGCGAAACAGCCTACTTTCGGTTTATCTCTTATTAAAAAAGCAATTCATCAATCAAGCAATAACACCTTTGATGAGCAAGTGCTATTAGAGCGTGACTTACAACGTATTGCTGGACGCTCGGAAGATTATCGTGAAGGTGTACAAGCCTTTATGAGTAAACGTGAACCAAATTTTAAAGGGCGCTAAGCATGACAGATTTAGACTTATCTCACGCCCGAATTGCCGTAATTGGTTCTGGCACCATGGGCATCGGCATTGCCCAGTTAGCCATCGTCAATGGACACTCGACCATTTTATATGATCTGGACGCTCAAAAAGCACAACAAGCCGTTGAGGGCTTGGAGCAGACTTTTAAAAAGCTGGTTGAAAAGAGCAAGCTCACACAACAGCAAGCTGATGAAGCCTTAGCGCGTTTAACTGTGGTTAATCAAGTTGAAGCGCTACGTGATGCTGACTTGGTCATTGAAGCGGTCGTTGAGAAAAAAGAAGTTAAACAATCTTTATTTAAACAACTTGCTGAAATTTGTAGTGCGCAAACCATTTTTGCAAGCAATACCTCTTCAATTTCAGTGACTGCAATTTCGGCTGGCATTGCTCACCCTGAGCGCGTAGTGGGTTTACATTTTTTTAACCCTGCGCCAGTGATGAAACTGGTCGAAATTGTGCAAGGCTTAAAAACACCAAATAGCCTATGTTTGGCTTTAAAAAACTTGATGATCGGCTGGAAAAAAATTCCTGTACTCACCAAGTCGACTCCTGGTTTTATTGTAAACCGAATTGCACGTCCGTTTTATGCAGAAGGTTTTAGAGCACTGCAAGAACAAGTCACTAGCTACGACCAGCTAGACTATGCCTTAAAGCAATGTGGCGGTTTTGCGATGGGACCGTGTGAACTTACCGACCTTATTGGGCAAGATGTTAACTTTTCGGTAACGCAAAGCGTTTATCAAGAGTTTTTTTACGAGCCACGCTACCGTCCAAGCCTGATTCAAAAAGAATTAGTCGATGCGGGCGCTTGGGGCCGTAAGTCAAAACAGGGCTTTTATCGCTATAACGAAAAAAATCAGTACGAGACATTTCAGCCTAAAGCTGTGATTGCCAAACCAGTCGATGCACATATTCAGCTCAAAGGTGCTTGGTCTCAGCTACCTGCGTTTTTAACGCGTTTAAGTTTAAAAAGCGGATCTGCGAGCGACGACAATATTCTTCAAATTGATGATATCGACTTACGTTTAAGCCAAGGTGAATCAGCCAATATTCATTACCTAAGCCGTAAAGTGGTTTTAATGGATTGGCACCATGATTTTGAGCAGGCAGAGGCTTTAGTACTCAGTCATAACGAGCTTTGTGAAGCAAGTGATCTAGCTAAAGTTGAAGCTTACTTTGCGCAATTTGGCATGAGCGTGATGTGGATTAAAGACCATCCGGCACTGTTAACCTTACGTACCATCGCTTTACTCATTAATGAAGCCTGCGAAGCAAGTTTACATGGTGTTGCGAGTCTGGAAGATATTGATAATGCCATGAAATATGGAGTGAATTATCCTAAAGGTCCTTACCAGTGGTTGACACAAATGGGCGGCGCTTATGTGCTCCAAACCTTAAATAACTTATATGCACTGTATGGAGAGGAAAAATATCGCGCGAGTATCTACCTCAAGCAATATGTAGCGAAAACTCAAAACATTGCTACTCAATATTCACGTGATATGACCGAATTTGCATAATCAGGAGTCAACATGGAAGACGTTTTAATTTGCGATTTTATTCGTACCCCAATTGGACGATATGCAGGTGCCCTAAGTGCTGTACGTGCAGATGATTTAGCTGCATTGCCCATCAAATATTTAAAAGATAAACACCAGAACTTACCGTGGAATACTGTAGACGAAGTGTTTTTAGGGTGTGCCAATCAGGCAGGTGAAGACAACCGTAACGTTGCACGTATGGCAACACTGTTGGCTGGCTTACCTGATACAGTCCCAGCGATGACCGTCAATCGTTTATGTGCCTCTGGTTTAGATGCGGTAGGCCTTGCGGCACGTTCAATTAAAGCAGGCGAAGCACAGTTCGTTTTGGCAGGTGGTGTTGAGTCGATGAGCCGCGCGCCATTTGTACAAGCTAAACCGACTGAAGCGTTTAGCCGAACCCCTGAAATTTATGACACCACCATTGGCTGGCGCTTTGTAAATAAGCAACTTAAAGCACAATACGGCACAGACAGCATGCCGGAAACTGCCGAAAATGTAGCTGAAAAATACCAGATTAATCGTGAAGACCAAGATGCTTTTGCATTGCGTAGCCAACAAAAAACGGCTGCGGCACAACAAAACGGTTTTTTTAACGATGAGATTTTGCCTGTCGAGATTGTAGACCGTAAGAAAAACGTGGTGGTGGTGAACCGTGATGAACATCCGCGTGAAACGACACTTGAAGCACTCGCAAAACTAAAAGCGCCTTTTAAGAAAGAAGGTGGATCGGTGACTGCCGGAAATGCCTCTGGTGTAAATGACGGTGCTGCATGTGTGTTAATTACTAACCGTGGATTTGCAGATGCACATGGTTTAAAACCTTTAGCACGAGTAATTGGCATTGCAAGTGCGGGTGTTGAACCCAAATATATGGGTATAGGTCCTGTTCCAGCGGTACAGAAAATTTTAAAGCAGACAGGTTTAACGCTAGATCAGATGGATGTGATTGAACTGAACGAAGCATTCGCAGCCCAATCTTTAGCTTGTATGCGTGAACTTGGTCTAAAAGATGACGATGAACGCGTGAACCCAAATGGCGGTGCGATTGCACTCGGACATCCGCTCGGTATGAGTGGTACACGCTTAGTCATTACGGCAACACGTGAGCTAAAAAAACGAGGTGGACGCTATGCACTGTGCACGATGTGTGTAGGTGTTGGACAAGGCGTCGCACTGATTTTGGAAAACTTAAATTAATTCAGACGGTTTTTAAAATTACATAATGAGGAGAGAGGCGATGGACAGCCTTACAACGGATAATGTTGAGCAATTAACACTTGCAGAGCTTAGAGAGCTGCAAACTAAACGGTTAAAACAAACCCTGACTTTTGTATATGAAAATAGTCCGGTGTATAAGAAAAAGTTCGATGAAGCAGGTGTACATCCTGATGACTTCGTGACTTTAGACGATCTGGCAAAGTTTCCATTTACCACCAAACAGGATTTAAGAGACAACTATCCGTTTGGAATGTTTGCCGTACCGCAAGAGCAAATTGTGCGTTTACATGCTTCATCAGGCACAACGGGTAAACCGACTGTAGTGGGTTATACCCAAAAAGATATTAACACTTGGTCAGATATCGTTGCGCGTTGCTTACGCATGGCAGGTTTAACTGCTAAAGATATGATTCAGGTCGCTTATGGCTATGGACTGTTTACAGGTGGCCTCGGTGCACATTATGGCGCTGAGCGTTTAGGTGCAACCGTTATTCCAATGTCTGGCGGGCAAACTGAAAAGCAAGTTCAGCTCATTCAAGACTTTAAACCTACTGCAATTATGGTTACGCCATCATATTGCGTAAGTATTATTGAAAAGCTGGAACAACAATTTGGTACTGCACGTAATACTTCTTTAAAAGTCGGTATTTTTGGTGCCGAGCCGTGGACCAACGAACTGCGCCGTGAAATTGAAGAACGCCTCAATATTAAAGCACTCGATATTTATGGTTTGTCTGAGGTGATGGGACCGGGTGTTGCCATGCAATGCCTAGGCGAGGGCGAGGGATTAACCATTTGGGAAGATCATTTCTATCCAGAAATTATTAACCCTGAAACGGGTGAAGTCTGTAAAGATGGCGAACTTGGCGAGTTAGTTTTTACCACCATTACCAAAGAAGGCTTACCGATTATTCGTTACCGTACCCGTGATTTGACCCGTTTGTTAGCGGGAGAAAATCTGGCGATGCGTAAGATGGATAAAATTGTGGGCCGTAGTGATGACATGCTCATTATTCGCGGCGTGAATGTTTTCCCAACTCAAATTGAAGAGCAAATTTTGCAAGTTCCGCATTTAGTTCCAAATTATGAAATTTTGGTGACTAAAAAAGGACATATGGATACTTTGCATATTCGTACAGAGATGTGTCATAACTGTACTATACAGGCCAATCAACTTGCTCAGGAGTTGATGAAACGCATTAAAACCATGATTGGGATTAGCGTTACTGTAGAAGTTGTTACAGAAGCGACCTTACCTCGTTCGGAAGGTAAGGCAAAGCGGGTAATCGATATGCGTCAGATTGCTTAACATCAAGATCATTCAGGGTATAGAATCTATACCCTGAAACTAAACGCCAAGACATGAGTATGAGTGCAAAAATACAGCAAATAATTGATTCTGTTGTAAAGAATGAGACCTTAAGTGGAACTTCGCTTATTTCGACAATTTTTGGAGATTCAGTACTTCATCGGGGTGGAAACATTAGTCTTGCAAGCCTGATTCAGTTATTAGAGCTATTTGGTTTTAATGACCGTGCTGTAAGAACTTCTGTTTTTCGTTTAGTTAAAAATGATTGGTTATGTTCAGACAAAATCGGCAGAACCAGTTTTTATCGCATTACCGATTCAAGCCGTTCGACGTATTTGCAAGCCGAGCAACGTATTTATAACGACCAGATGAAAGAGTGGGACCATTATTGGGATCTTATTTTGATGTCTAGCCTCGACACTGAAAATAAAGCGTTGCTAAAGAAAGAACTCGAATGGTTAGGGTTTGCCAATATTTCGACAAACTTAATGGCCTATCCGGGTTGTAACCGTATTGAACTGCAACGGTTGTTGGTTGACTTAAATATGAGTGAGCAAGTGGTGGTGTTTAAAGCCGAAACCTTGCAGCTCTTTAATAATTCGGTCGATACCATTGGTCGCATGCTCAGAACCAACTGGCCAATCGATGAATTACGCCAAAGATATTTACAGTTTCTCGATATTTTTAGAGAAATTGGCGTGTTGCTGATGCAGGAAAACGAACAACTCGAACCTGTTCAAGCCTTCCAAATTCGAACTTTGCTGATTCATTATTATCGACGGATTTTATTGAAAGACCCTGCATTACCGCTTGAATTGTTACCAACTGATTGGCCTGCAATTAGTGCACGAACATTATCAATGAACATTTATAAAAAAGTATTTGAACCTGCCGATGAATACTTCTTGTCTGTTGCTGCAACAGCAGAAGGGCCTATGCCAAATGCCACAGCACATTATTGGCGCCGTTTCGGAGGTTTGGTTGCGACAAATGAGAGGTTAAATCATGCCTTGTTATAGTATTGACGGTGTTATTCCAGTCGTAAGTCCAGAGGCTTTTGTACACCCAACCGCTGTTTTAATTGGTGATGTGATTATTGAAGCGGGCGTATATGTGGGGCCATTTGCTTCATTGCGTGCCGATTTTGGTCGTATTCATATTAAGCAAAATGCCAATATACAAGATAGCTGCACCGTACATGGTTTTCCGCAAAGTGTGACGTTAGTTGAAGAAATGGGGCACATTGGGCATGGCACAACTTTACATGGTTGCCGTATTGGAAAAAATGTTTTGGTCGGCATGAACAGCGTAATTTTGGACTATGCTGAAATTGGTGAAAACACCATTATTGGTGCAAATAGTTTGGTTAAAACCAAAGATATAATTCCGGCAAATGTATTGGTAATGGGTAGTCCTGCCAAGGTGGCACGTGATTTATCAGAACAAGAAAAAAAGTGGAAAACTAGAGGCACGCAAGAGTACATTGAACTTGCACAGCGCTGCTTAAACTCAATGCAAGAAGTTCAGCCTTTAAGCTCAGAGTTGGATGACCGCCTGACCTATAAGGACTTTAATTCTTCAAACTATCAGATTAAACAAGATAGTGTTTAACGGCTTTTAATCAGTCGATTTCAATACCCATGAGTTCATAACACTTAAGGAATACTCGCACGAGTAGGGAGACGTCTGTGCAAATAATGGAAAATACTGCGGTTGATCAATTCGCAGAGCTATTAGGTGTTCAAGTGCTGCATCGCAGTTTTGATCAAGCGCGTTGTCAGCTTAATGTGAAAGACGAGCACATGAATGCATTGGGTGGCGTGCATGGCGGCGTCATATTTTCTTTAGCCGATATTGCTTTTGCGATGGCTTGTAATGCAGGGGATGCGCCATATACTGGCCTACAGGCTGATATTCGCTATATGAGCGGTGCGAAAGATAGGGTTTTATTTGCAACAGCAACCAAGGTCGGAAGTAGTAAAAAATTCGCGCATTATGAAGTGGTGATAACAGACGGTTTGAATAATAGGGTCGCTTTGTTTACATCTACATGTTATAGGCTTGCGCCGTAAGATGCGTTTATGAGGTCGTTAGATTCAGAGCAGAACTTATCAGTTACTCAACTTATAGCCAAAATGATTAAGGCATACGTTAATTCCGTTAAGTGAATAGTCCGTGCAACCTTTATGAATGCACTTCAGTTCAATAAGTAAAAATCTGAGTATTTCTAATTGGTTGATAAACCAGATTGTATCTAAATTGCCGCATTAAATCTTTTGAAATTGGTTGAGGTTGTTGTATTTGCATTATCAAAAGCTGTAAAAACTGTCCATGACTAAACACAGCCAAATTCTTTTGGGCATAAGTTTTAGTCAATACCTTTAACTTCTCATGGAAAGCTTGAACCCGCATATATAGATCTTCAAAAGACTCTGCATCATCGGCATCTTTATGCTGATAATCCATTTTCTCCCAATAGGCATTTACCCAAGCTTTACGGTCATCCATATTGGTATTGGCGCATTTACGCTCAGACAAATAGCTAAACTCATGCAAATGTTCATCTACTTCAAAATTGAGATTATATTTTTCTAAGAGTGGAAGGGCGGTTTGATGTGTACGCAAATATTGAGACACAATCACATGATCAATCTCGGGCAGTTTTGAGCAGAGTGCTTGAGCTTGTTTATGCCCATTTTCACTTAAAGCAATTGAAGCATGTAAAAGTGTTTTTCCATTAATATTGGCTTCACTTTCAGCATGTCGGATCAGAAAAATGCTCATATTAATTCCGTTTTGATAAAACTAATTCCTGACTTTCATTGTAAAAAGTTAAGGTATAGCTTTTTACAGTTTTCCCATTCGAACTTATACAAAATTTGCCTGAGACTGGAACTTTCCATTCTGATCCAACATTGCTTACCAAGCCAATCCACGCGTGTCCATTAAAAGTAAATACTCGTTCATTTTCTATATGAAAGTTTTCGAAATAAATGGCATCACACCAAAATTTGTCTGTGTTATCAAAGTCTTTTTTAGAGAATTTCCAACAACTTAAAATTGAAAAGTTGCTTTCAAACCATTCATCTTTGTAGTTGAGCTGAATATAGTTATGAATGGCCTCAGCCGTAACTTTTTCTAGTTGTAGAACTCTTCGCTGAATACGTCTTTTACTCGAATAAATGAACTTTCTATATTTATCTTCTTGGTATTCGTTTCTTTCCATAGTTTTAAATATTACATAAGAGGTTGACTAAAATTAGCATATTAAACCGTATGCTACATATCGGAGTGCATTCAACTCAAGAAATTTATCATTATTAAATTTTTGATATAAGTTGTATGAAGAATTAATTTTATTATAAAACTGAAATGACAAGACTAAATAAAATAGTATTGGTTATTAAATATTGAGTATAGCCCTCATTGTTTAAAATAAATTAAAAATCTATCAATATAAAATATATTATAATAACTTGGTATCTTAAGGTGGTTGTGAGTTGGCTTTTTTAACTTATTGATTTTATTTTTATGAAAGTGTGTGAGGTTGGTGTGGATTTTTCGTTAAATAAATTGAAGCAAAAAAAATATTATAAGAGTTACTTATTAGGTATGATGTTATTAATAATATATGTTTTGTGTCATAAATTAATTTATTCACAAGTGATTTTAATAGCTGGTATTTTTATTATTGAGGTAGGTTTTATAATATGGGCAATTGATTTTTATAAGAATAAAATAAAAGGAAAACCGTTTTATATATTTGTATTTAGTATTGTTAACTTTTTTATATTGTGGTTTTCAAATGTTCACGCTCAGGACTTAGTTGTACAAAGTTTTGGTTTGCCAGCTGAAGATTTTAGTCTTACCTTACACTTATTAGTACTTCTTTGTTATATTCCAGCAGCAATAGTATTTACATTTATTATTTTTTTTATAATTTATTTAGGGATTTTTTTATATTTGATGTTGATAATTTTAAAGAACTATCTATATGTTTTTATTCATCCATTTTTAGTAATACTAGGTAAAGCTAATGTTACTTATAAAAGTAATATTGATCATGGGGTTTTTTTGCATTTTTTAGTTTTTGCTATTAATAGTCTATTATTGATGGGAGTGTTTCAATTTATTATTAACCACCAATCTTCATTTTATCCATCTATTCGATATGTTGCTTATTATGTAGATTATCAGTATTTATATAATTACCCGAAGATTGATAAGGATAAAAAAACTAGATTACACGCAAATAATTATTTTTCAATTATGGAAGGAAGTGGACAGAATCTTAAAGTTATAGTAAAAAAAATAGAAGATTAATAGTTTATAAAAATAGTCTGTCATCGATAGACTATTTTTTTGTGAGGTTTAATCATTTTATTTGATTGAAAATTTAATTTAGTTTTATTCTAAATAGCTGAATCCACAGTCAATGATAGGTGCTTTTGTTTTTATCTAGTATATGATTAGATTTTTCTTACAAGATATGCCAAAAATTAGGTGCTCAAAAGATAAATGATTAAACGGACTTTATGGTATCAAGATGAAAAAGAGTATGTGCAATTAACTCAAGAAGATTTACCAAATATAGATAACTCTTTAGTTATTCTAGGGGAGGCAGGTATGGGAAAATCTTGCCTGCTTGAGTGGTTAGGAAGTTTAGAGAATTTTGCATATTGTACTGCTCGACAGTTACTTCGTCGTCACAAACCTAATACTTTGCTAAATAATAAAAAAATTCTTGTAATCGATGCATTAGATGAGTGGGGTTCATCTAAGGATGGCGATGGTATCGATTTAATTTTGCAAAAATTAGGAGAACTTGATTATCCACAGTTTGTTTTGTCATGTCGTGTAGCAGATTGGCGTAGTGCTACTGGTTTAGTAGCAATTAAAGAACAATATAATATTGAACCATTAGAACTTCATTTAAATCCTTTCTCTCAAAGTGATATGAATGATTTCTTAAGTGAAAAAATAGGAAATGAGCAAGCGTTGAAAGTTGTGGATCATTTTGTGAACCTCGGCTTAGAAGGGCTATTGGGTAATCCACAAACATTAAATTTGATTTCAGAAGTTGCTAGATCCACTCAACTACCTGAGACATTAACTCAACTGTTTGACGAAGCAGTTAATTTACTAAGAATTGAACATTCTGAACAGAAGATAGAAAGACAACTATCTAAAGAAACTGAACTTGAAGTAGCTGGAGCTGCTTTTGGAAGTTTAATATTGTCAGCAAATGAAGCTATTACTAGAAAGCCTCTACACAAAATTGATGATGGGGAATTACCAATAAGTGAAATAAAAAGTCTTACACAAGGGCAGTACATTGAAAATGTAATTGGTTCTCGCTTATTTAAAGCTAATGGTGTTGAACGCTTTACCTATCTACATCGTAGGATAGGAGAATTTTTAGGTGCTAAATGGCTAATTAAACAAGCAAATACGAGACGTAAAAGAAAACGTCTTCTATCTTTTTTTCATGCATATGAGCTTGTTCCTGCTAATCTACGTGGTATACATGCATGGTTAATTATGGACCATAATTTAGCTTTCGAAGTTATTAAATTCGATCCAATCGGAATATTAGAATATGGGGATGTCGATAATCTTTCAGTAGAACAAGCTAAAGTTTTATTGTCTAGTATAGAAAACTTAGCAGAAAATAATCCTAGGTTTTATAAACGAAATAGCTATCAGATTCGGGCTTTCACTACACCAGTTATTTTAAGCCAAATTAAAGATATTCTTTTAAATTATGAAATTTCTTTTATATTTAGAATTTTTTTACTTGAATCTATTCAGTCGTTTCAATTACCAGCTTATTTCATTGAAGTTTTAAAGAAGTTAGTTTTAGAGACTGAGATAGAGTATGCGATTCGTAAAGCTGCTGGTGAAGCATTATCAATTCAAAAGCAACTAATTGATTGGAAAGAAATTTATCTTAGTCTCTCTAAATTTAATGATGAATCATCATTTCGACTAGCTTTAGAGTTACTACAAGATATTGGATATAACAAAATTGATAGTAAACTAATAGCCACTTTAGCTTTTTTATACTTAAAAACTGAAGAAACTGTTTCGGGACCACTTTGGTTCATCGAAATTGATCTACCTGATAGTCAAATAGAAAATTTTCTTGATACTTTTGTAGAATATTTAAAATCAGAAGAAAAAAAATTTCAACATGATGAAAGATATGAAATAAAGAATCTTCTTTCTCATTTAATATTAAGAGTTCTTAATTTTAAATCAATTTTAATTGAAAAATTATGGGGATGGCTTGAAGTATTTGATTATAGCTACGGTTACAATAATGAAAAAATAAAAGAATTAGAAAACTTTTTTCGAACCAATGATTTATTAAGGCAAAAAATACAGAACTTTGTACTTCTTGAACATACTAATGAAAACCTTATAGGGCAACGAGCTCGAAATCTTTCTCAAGCATCATTAGGTCTTATACCGAATGAAAACGATGTTATTTTATTATTAGAAAATATGTTCTTAGCTAATCCTAGGGATAAGCGTTGGAAAGACATTGTTCAGTTAGTAAAACATGATGGTGAGAGTGGTCAAAAGGTTCGTAATGTAGCACTGCCTTTTACGAGAGGGAACGTACAAGATAAAATATGGTTAGAGCAAATTTTTATTAGAGAATTAGAAGATTGGGAAATTAAAAATAATTTAGTTAAACAAGAGCTAGAAAAGAAGCAGAAAGAACTTCAAGCTAAAGAACAGAAATTTTATCATGAAAATAGTGAGTTATTGCGTAAAGGTAACTATAAGCTGCTTCTGAATCCTGCAAAAGCATACTTAAAAAGATTAAATGATATTGATAGTAAAAATGTACCTCACCAAAGTATTGCAGCGTGGCTAGGGGATGAAATAACAAATATTTGTATGGAAGGGTTTGAAAACTTTCTGACGAATAGTACCCCCAAAGTAAAGGTTGAAGATATTCTGGAAATTAGAAAAGAAGGTAGGATTTATAATGAATGCTTTATCCTCATTGCGGCATTGGTAGAGCGTGTTCGAAAAAATATTGGCTTATATGATTTACCTGATGAGCGTTTATTTGCTGGTTATTTTATATTAATGAATCATCGATATGACCAAGATGTGAAAATTCCGGAAGTATACGAAGAAATTGAAAATGAGTTGATAAGACGTGGACGTTTAGAAGAAGCACTACAATTATTTTATGAACCCCTATTTCAAAGCAGATTTACTCATATTCAAGGTTTAGCTAACATTCTGAATGGTGCGAAGTATAAAAAATTCAATATTGATTTAGCTAAACGATGGATGGATAAATTTCCACTTATTCCTATTGATCCAGAATTGGAAATAGTAAATAGTTTGCTCAATAACGGTGAAATAGACTTTATAAAACAAAATTTATGGCAACGTATAAAAGTTGACAATATTGATCAGCAGAGAAATTGGATTACTATTGGTTTAATTTTAGATTTTGAAAAAACGGTTAAACAATTTGAGAATATATTAAGTGACCCTGATTTTATTTGGACTATTAGAGATAGGCTAAATAAAACAAACCTTCAATTAAAAGTTAATTTATTGGAATGGATAATGACTACATTTCGGACTACTTATCCTAATGTAGGCTACCCTAGGGGCGGGTTTTCGGGTAATAGGCAACCTTGGGATGCAACTGATTTTCTTAAAGGGATTATTGGCCAGATAGCTAAAAATCCTAGTGATGAAGCCTGTAGAGCATTAGAGAGACTAAAGAAGGCAGAGCAAGATAGTTATACAGATTTTATTAAAACTTTACAGTATGAACAAAAGCAAATACGAGTTGAGAGTTTATATACTCCTCCTACAATTGAACAAATTAAAGCGATTTCAGAAGATTTACCACCTCAGTCCATCTCTGATTTACAAGCTTTTATTCTAGAAGAACTAGCTATAGTTCAAGCTAAAATCCGAAGTGATGATGCAGAATCTTGGCGTGGTTTTTATGATGATAATGCTAAACCATATAAAGAAGAGCGCTGTCGAGATCATTTAGTAGGATTGCTCCGACAAGGAAGTAACGAAGTAGTTTATGAAGTGGAAGTTCATGAAGCTGATGATAAAGAAGCTGATATAGGATGCACTGTAGGGCAATTACGTTTGCCAATTGAAGTAAAAGGGCAATGGCATCCTGAATTGTGGACAGGTGCGGATAATCAGCTCAATAAACTATATGTACAAGACTGGCGTGCTGAGGGTAGAGGCATCTATCTTGTGCTATGGTTTGGTCCAAGGACTGATAATAAGAAGTTAAAAAGCCGAGGTAAGGGAAAACTTATTCCTACTACTGCTGAACAGCTAAAGGCAATGTTGATTGAAAGTAGCCAAGCAGCAAAAACTGGTCAAATTGAAATAGTGGTTTTAGATATTGAAAGATTAAATTAAACAATTTAAATAGGGTAAATATATCTATTAGTAGGTAGTTCCTATGATTTTAGAACACTGATCTTATTAAATTAAAAAAATAAAACTTCATATTTGGAGATTGGAGAATTATAATTTTTCAATATTTTTTTTTGGTCTTTAAAATGTTAAAAAAATTAAATGATAAATATGGGTTGGATTTTAATAGTCTACTTAGTCTAGGGCTAATTGTGGCTTTTATATATGTGATTTTTTTTAAGTTAACTTTTTATAATGTTCTTAATGTAGAGTGGTATATGGCTATTTTATCACCACAACAAATTATATTATCTTCATTGACATTATTGGCTGTAAGCTCAATGAGTATAATTTTGAGTTTTTTCTTTGATAAAGTTTTTAAAATTAATTTAATTTCTGAGATAAAAGATCTAGTTTATTTATTTTTTTATGCATTTATAATATATATTATTATGCAGGTGGTGAGTATTTTTGGAGTTTATTCGGATAGTATTCCTCTAAAATATAAAAATTATATAACTTATATTGGTTTAAATGTTGGATTTTCTAGTATTTATTTTTTTCATAAAAAAATAGTATTATGGGGGGGGAATCAATATAGTATAAAAAATAATTATTTTCTTTGGTTTAAAAAAGTAGTAGCTCAAGGAGTAAAATTTTTAGCCCCATTAATTTGTGTTACAGGAATAGCAATTACACCAATAGTTTTGGGATATGATGCTGCAAATCAAGTTAAATCGCAAATGGCTAAAATACTTCCAGAAGTAATTTTAAAAGAAGAAAAAAGAAAATGGTATTTATTAGAAGCCAATAGTACAGATTCATTATTAATTACCCATGAGGATCAAGATGGGAAAAAAAGTTATAGAACTAGAACTGTGGAAATGAAAGAAATAGAGGTTGTTAAATAAGTAATCATTTTATAGTTATTTTATAATTTTAAAAATTCATACTATTTCTAAACAGCCTCCCAAGGCTGTTTTTTTATCTCCCTCTATAACCCCCACTTAACAATAACTCCCTCATTATTTAGCCTTACTTTTCTAATGATTTAATTTAAAACAAATGGCATTTTGTGTGCTTGACTGCAATAAATGTGAAGCTTATCCTTTGCCTGCTGGCCTACATTGCCAGTCGGTCGTCGCGGACCGTCCCTTAGGAGCATTAAAGGTTTTATACTTTTAGTGTGTACACCCTCGTGCCCCCTCTATGGTGGAACGGAGGGGGACACCCTTGGGTGTGCTGGAGTCTTAAGGCCAGTCCGCGAACCCCCTTCGTTCTGCCACCATAATTTTAATGTCGGCAGAACTCCCAATAAAAAGGAGTTGGCTTTGCACATCCATTATTTCTTGGCTCTCAATGCCAAAAGCTATAACGACACAGCTTAAAAATTAAAGCAGCTTGAATGCCCTAAGGTTTTCAGGCTTAAAGTCTTTTTTATTTAAAACTTAGCAATAACAAACTTGAGATGTGCCAAGCACAGTCTTAACGGGCTTTGCTATGCTTTTTTTCTCCCAAAAAAGCATCTCATTTAGAAACAACAAGAATTTATAACGGTAAAACGATGCCAAATTTAGTGCTTTCTTCCCGTGCCATACAAGTTATCAATAAGTCGATTGATTTATTTCACCATCACGGCTTTCATACGGTTGGAATCGACAGAATTGTGAAAGAGTCAAATATTCCAAAAGGGACTTTTTATAACTACTTTCACTCAAAGGAGCGGTTTATTGAAATCTGTTTGATCGTACAAAAAGAGCGTTTAAAAGAAAAAGTGGTTTCAATTGCTGAGTACGACCAAGACACAAACGCGACCAATAAACTCAAAAAGCTTTATTTTTTACATACCGATGTAGAGGGACTGTACTTTTTATTATTTAAAGCCATTTTTGAAACGAAACTGATCTATCCAAACACCTATCAAGTTGCGATTAAATATAGAACATGGCTGATTAATGAAATCTATAGCCAACTTATAAAACTAAAAACCGATGCGACTTTTCAAGACGCCAAACTGTTTTTATATATGATTGAGGGCACAATTATTCAGCTTTTAGACTCAAATCAAATGGATGAGAGAGAAAAGGTGTTGGATTGTTTTTTTATAGGGTTCGTTTAAGACATATACCTAAATAAGGGCCTATAGGCTGATGTTCGCTATATGAATGGTGCTAAAGATAAGGTGTTATTTGCAACGGCAAGGCGTATTAACCCGTCTTGTCGTTGCCACCATGAGCCGTGATGAACATTTTGACAGCCGATCGACAATAGGATTCGATTTCATGGTCGTCCGTTGCTCTTGCTTCATCAAAACGCGCAATCATTAACAGATCACATCCTTTGAAAAGCGCGGCAAACATTCGAGCAGATTGACGAGGATTAGGCACGTTCAGAAGCGCTTTGGTATGCAACTGACATAGCATGGCCTCAAGTTGGGTGATGACATGGGTAGGGCCAGCTTCATAATGGAGCTTGCTTAATGTCTTTTGGTTTGTCTTATCGGCTACGATCATAGCCTCGACACTACGAACGTCTGGGCTTAATAAAGTACGCAGTAGAGATGATCCCACCGCCATGAGCTGTTCTTCGGCCGAACCTTGGAGTCCTTCAAAAAGAGTTTGTGGTGCAAACTGTTGGCACCGATCCAATATTGCTGCGCTGAAAAGGGCTTCTTTATTTTCGAAATGTCGATAGATACTAAGCTTCGATATCTTTGCTTTCTGGGCAACTTTGTCCAATGTTGCTGCTTGAAAACCCAATTCGACAAAAAGTTCATACGCAGCATCCACTATCGTTTGAGCTAATGCTTGATTGACTGGTCGACCGCGCTGACTTCTTTTTTTCTCGCTCACAATAATTATAGTCCTTGACAGTATCTTAATTTCTGAATTACGATACCATGAAGTATCCAAAATGTGCAAGTCAGTGATTAGATCTCAGCGATGTCCTTTAGACCTAGATTTCCTCCTGCATATCTAACGCAATGTTATTCGGTTGGTCAGTACAGTGATGGGTGACTTTCTCTGCAATATCGAAGTGTATTAATTGCCTGTTACAAGTAAATAGCTGAGCAGGGTATTGAACTTCAGGCATCAGCTAACTTCTTGATTTAAATTAGGAGCCTATCACTATGGATGACGTCATTATTATAGGAGGCAGCTTTGCTGGTCTTGCCGCTGCATTGCAACTCGGCCGTGCCCGTCGTAAGGTCACTGTTCTTGACACGGGGCTGCCACGCAATCGCTTTGCTGGTCATTCTCATGGGCTGCTTGGACATGACCATAAACCGCCGCTAGAAATCTTAGCTGAAGCACGTCGGCAGCTAGAACGCTACCCAACGATTCAGTTAGTCAATGCTCGGGCCGAAAGCATCTCTGGTTCTATCGATAACTTTTCTGTTCTTACTAGCGATGGCAAAACTATGGGCGCACGCCGTCTTATCTTAAGCTATGGTGTTGTCGACCAGATGCCTAATATTTCTGGTTTTGCTGAAAATTGGGGCGCATCCATCGTGCCTTGCCCTTATTGCGATGGCTTTGAAGTTGCTGAACAACATTGGGGACTCGTCTGGTCTGGTCCAAAGTCTCACAATTATGTACGTCTATATCATGATTGGACGAGTACATTAACAGTCTTCACCAATGGTCATGAGATTTCTGCTGATGTTCTGGCAGATCTCGAACGCCGTAATGTAAATGTGGTAGAAGGTCAGATTACCGAAATTGTCCATAACGAAGGGCGCAGGGCAACGGTATGCCTTGATAAGCATCAAAATGTCATGGTTGATATTCTATTTGCACATCCAGACACTAAGCCTTCCGCAGGTTTACACGAAACATTGGGTCTTGCCACGGTCGATACACCTTTCGGTATAGCTATTAAGGTTGATGAACGTCGTGAAACCAGTATGCCTGGTATCTATGCCGCTGGTGATCTCGCTAATCCGCTCATGGCCTCAGTTACCGCAGCATCATCGCAGGGCGCAATCGCGGGTATCTCTGCTCAGCAGTCGATGTTGGTCTGAGAGCATATTTTTTCGGGGTTACGTAAGCGTCACCATTTGGTGAAAGACATTCCTAAGCAAGCGTTCGCCAATTGATGACTGATTTTTATTGTAATAAGAATAAGGAGGTTTCGGCCTCTTTTTTTTCTAAGCATTTCGAAAGTTGAAAAGTTTATATTTTAGAATTGTGCTTTTTAACCCCATGACATCAATTGTCTAAAAGCAGGAATGGATGAACCGCTTTGATTGATTCATTCAAGATCAAGCTGATTATCATCTTTAGTTATTTTAATTTTTAACTTTTTATATTTACGTTTATTGGGATCAATTGCAGAATTTATGACCTCATCTGAGAAAGAGGCGCATAACATTAATTTTGCGTATGCTCGGTAACCTATCAAAATTCTGCGTAGCGGATAGTCAGTTCTTGTAGAGTAATATTCGATACGCGAGTTAAGCTCTTGTAGTAGGGTCTGTTCGGCCATTCGAATAATTTTCTGTAAGTGGTGCATTGCAGCATATAGAGATTTAGCTAATCAAAGAAGGGTTATTTAGGAATGATATGAAATTTAGAAAATTAAACACTGATATTGCTTATTAAAATATTCTAGGCATACAATTTATTTTTTATTACCTGTAAATTTAAGCAGATACGCTAAAATCATAATGTCCTGATAAATAATGGAAAAATTACTGGTAACAACTCTTTTTCGAGCAACTGGTCTATGTGTGTTATAGTCAAATTCGATTAATAATTGGTATTAAAATGGATATTTGTATTGGCGGCATACTTGATGGTCAAAAAAGAAAGGATGATCAAACTTATTTCAAAGTAGACAACCATTATTCTGATCATGGTTCTCAATATAATAAAGAGTATTTTCATTTAGATGGGCAGCTTCATTCGTTTTGGATAAGTGAAGAGCTTGGCTTGTATGAGGCACAAAAAAGAGTTGAATTAATACTAAATACGAGATTTTTAGTTACCTAAATTAAAATAATTTATTTATATAAAATTAATATGAAAGAAGTCCAAAAATATTGGACTTCTTTCATATTAATTAAATCTTTTTATTTATTTTTTCTTCATTATTTTTAATTGGTGAAGAATCTTCTGATTCAGATGGCTGCGCTGGTTTTTCAACTTTATCCTCATTTGGTTTTGGGTCGGAGTCATTCTGGTTTTGAGTTGCTTTTTTTGAAAAGTCTTTGAAGTCAGACATTTTAAACTTCTTAATAAGAGTAGTGAAGCTTAATCGTATACCTTTAACTGAGTTACATTGCGGTATTTATAGGGGTGGTATGTAGAGATATGTTCCTTTATATATTTTAATATCGAAATAATTTTTAAAAGATATCTTATGTGTTGATTTAAATGGTGAAATTTAAATTAATGGTGGGAATCAATTAATATTTTAAATTTATGTTATTTATAGAGGGTAGTAAAACTTTAATATTCATGTCTACATTAAAGAGTGTGGGAGTTTTAGGGTGTTGTTTTTGTGGGTTAAATTTGTATTTGAGAAGTGAAAGTAAATTTAATAAAATTTAAAATAATAGAAAATATAGAGATTTAAAATATTTATTTGGTAGGGAGAGTTAAAATATCTATATTATTTTGATAATAAACAACGGTATTACATTCAGATACACTTGCGTTGTATCTATATAAAGATAAAGGGCCTATGTTAACTAAGTGTTAGATAATCATCTGCACAACATTAAATAGGAGAGACTCTAATGTCTCAGGACCAAGTTAAAAGCGATCAAGACAAATCAAAAGAGCAACAACAGCAACAACAAGATGGTAAAGAGTTTGAGCCTAAAACTCCTGATCAAAATGATGTAGAAAAATTGAATGAAAATGATAAAAATGAGAAAAAATCATAATATAGATAATTATATTTTTTCTTAAAAAATTGGTTGGTAGAAAGAATAACCATTCTTTTTGCCAATTTATAAAATTAAGAGGAATATTTTTAATATGTATTTTATTCTGATAGTTTTTATTTTATTTGTTTTTTCTTATATTTTATTTAAAGTTTTTTCTAAAGTTAATCTTGAGCTTCCCGAAAGCACCCTAAAAATAGCTGGTAAAATATTTACAGAGAATAAAAACTTTTTTGAACATGAAATAATTGTAATTTTATATCAAGAAGAATTGATAACTTTAGTCGGCAACCAAAATGGTGGTAGATTTAAGGTCTTTAAAAATGCTGTAATATGCCTCGAAAAAGAAACAAATAAAATCGCAGTGTATATAGATACTTTAAGAGTAGGGTATCTTAATAAAATAAACTCTTCTAGTTTTGTTAATTTTTTAAAAATAAAAGGTTTTAGTGAGAGAGATGCTTTTGAAGTTGATGCAGTTATAATGAGTGAAGAATCAACTCAATGGAGCGTAAAGCTAGACATACCATACGATATGGAAAAGTTTAGGTTTGATAAATATTAAACTGCAATAAATATTAGGTTGATAGTTTCATAAGATATATTTTGGTACATATTTTTTAGTATTGGAAATAAAAAAAGATCATAATTAATTGTAGTGATAATAAAAAGGAGAAAAGATATGGAACTGAGAGCAGTAAAAATGCATAAAATGTTTAGAGATTTTCATGAGGAAAAGGCGCTTGGCTATATAGGAGAATATGATGAAAAACATGATCTTGTAGCCATATATAATATTTTAAAAGAAAAAATGCAAAAAATAGAAGGAACCTATCAATGGATTCTACCTTCATCAGGTGAAGTGTTTTTTGTTGAGGAAGATCCACTCTATACTCGTTAACTAATTTTACCCTCTAAAAAAACGATAATTTATAAATAAAAAGTCCTCTAATGAGGACTTTTTTTATATTTCACTCAAGGTATCTTTAACAATTCTAAAAGCAGGTGACATCAATCTATGGCTGGTATAAAACAAATAAAAAGGAGGCAAGGTAACCGCGTGTTGTTCCAATAAACTTACTAATTTTTTCTCTTCTAAAGTAGGTTTCACCAAAGAGTGTGGTAAATAGGCTATTGCACAACTATCGAGTACAGCATCGGAATATAAGATCAATAAGTAGTCATTAGTGAGAGTGCTTCTGTACAAAAGAATAGAAAAAACAGCAAGTATCACTTACTGAAGTGTAATTTTAATCTGGTTAATATGTATATAAGATAGCTAAAAAATCACAAGGATATCAGTTAATGAAGTTTCTAAAAATTCTAAGTTTTAGTGCTGTTTTTACGTTATCCGCACATAGTTATGCAACTGTCAGTGGGGGACAAAAGATTGAAGTATTGGGTTATCTGGAAAAAGAGAAAAAACTTTATGTATTAAGACATTATGAAGATGGTCGAGGACGTCTACCACAATTATATTATTATCTATTAAATAGTAAATCGCCTGATAAACTTATTGAAGTTAAATCTCTTTATATCAATCCAAAAACTCATAAAATTGATTATGATCAAGATAGTACAGCGTTTAATAAGGCTCTAAATAAAATTAAAAAGAATTTAACCCCTTTGCTAGTAAGTAAGAGTAAGACTGTAAAAATTCAAATATTAAAAACTCATCAGAATCAAGTATCGGCTTGGTTCGATCCTTCAGGAAAGATCACCCAATATAAAACAGAATATGTTGTAAAATCGCCGTCTTTAAAAAGTAAGACCCATGTTGCTGTTCATTACACCAAAGCAATAAAAATTTCCCAAAATTATAGCGTACCTAAACAAAATAAGAGGTTAGTTGTCGTTAAATATCTGGGGGTTCCAGAAGAAACTGGTTACGATATTGAAGACCCTGTTTTACTACTCCCTATGAAAAAATAAATTTAACTGTAAATTATTTTCTTGGTTCAAATCGGCAATATACACAGCACCTGTGTATATTCCGCTTAAAAAAATATTCTCACTAGGCTGTTTTATTTATCCCTTTATAAACCCCAATTTAACAATAACTCACTCATTATTTATTCTTACTTTTTAATGATCTAATTTAAATCAAATGTCATTTTGTGTGCTTGACTGCAAAAGGGTTGGACACTATCCTTTGCCTGCTGGCCACATTGCCAGTCGGTTTTAGCAGACCGTTCCGAAAAGCATTAAAAGAGCAATCTTTTAGTGACGAACCCTCGTGCCCCCTCTGCGGCGGAACGGGAGGGGGACACCTTCGGGTGTGCTGGGTTTTTTCGGCCAGTCTGCTAACCCCCTTTCGTTCTGCCACCATAATTTTAATGTCGGCAGAACTCCCAATAAAAAGGAGTTGGCTTTGCACATCCATTATTTCTTGGCTCTCAATGCCAAAAGCTATAACGACACAACTTAAAAATTTAAAGCAGCTTGATCGCCCTAAGGTTTTCAGGCTTTGAGTCATTACGGCTCAAAAAACTTATTTGAACAACAAAACTTGAGATGTGCCACGCACAGTCTTTACGGCTTTGCTATGCCTTTTTTTCTCCCAAAAAAGTATCTCATTTAGAAACAACAAGAATTTATAACGGTAAAACTATGCCAAATTTAGTACTTTCTACACGTGCCTTACAAGTCATAAATAAGTCGATTCATTTATTTCACGACCGTGGATTTCACACTGTTGGGGTCGATAGAATCGTGCAAGAGTCTGAAATTCCCAAAGCGACTTTTTATAACTACTTTCACTCTAAGGAACGGTTTGTTGAAATCTGTTTGATCGTACAAAAAGAACGTTTAAAAGAAAAAGTAGTTTCAATTGCTGAGTACGGTCTTGATGCGGGTGCGATGGATAAACTCAAGAAACTGTATTTTTTACATACTGATTTGGAGGGGCTGTACTATCTATTATTTAAAGCAATTTTTGAAACGAAACTGACCTATCCAAACGCCTATCAAGTTGCCATTAAATATAGAACGTGGCTCATCAATGAAATTTATAGCCAGCTTATAAAACTAAAAACCGATGTTACCTTTCAAGACGCTAAGCTATTTTTATATATGATTGAAGGGGGCATTATTCAGCTTTTAAGCTCAGATGGGGCAATTGATCGGGAAAAGGTGCTGGATTGTTTTTTGGCGGGATTGAATAAGGTGTAGGGAATATCGAAGTAATCTTCTGTGACCTTTAAGAGTAGTTATAGTAGAAATTAAATAACTGTCATGTCAGTCATTTGCTAATATCGGTTTCGACTTGTTTATATCCAATAGAAAACTGAATGAATTTAACGAGATCATCTTCGAGATCTAATAATTCAGTAAACTTGTTTTGACAAATATAGCGAAAAATAATTTCATAAGCGCCGCCAATAGCTGCATCATAAAATAAATCAGGGACACTTACCCATTGTTCGGGGTGATTCATTTTAATGACGTTATGTATAGATTTCAGTCTTTTCCCTAACTCTGCGAAAAACAAATTACGTTGTTCCAGACAGCGACTTCCTGCATTTGGGAACTCGATTGCCCAAGCCTTGGTGAAGTCTTGTTCACTATTACATAGTTGTAAATAGGCGCGGACAGAGGATCTAATCCATTGATCCGCATGAATACCTTCAAGTTTAATATCAGAGAGAACTTGCTCAAATAAAGCTTTTCTACCTAAATCATCCGCTGCTAGAAAACAATCTTCTTTATTTTCAAATATTTCATAAAAGGCCTGCTTCGATACTCGTGCTCTTTTTACGATGTCTGTAATGGTTGTGGCAGCAAACCCTTTTTCTGCAAATGCACTGATGGCTGCTTTAACCAAACGTCGGCGCTGCTTTTCACGTGTTTCTTCGGTTAACAGGCTAGTACGACCTCTGGGTAAGCCCGCTGCTTGAGTATCGTAAGCGCCAGAGAGTTTTTCCACACTAATTCTTCTAAAATTTGAAATCTTGCTAAAACTATCACTAACCGCTTTTTGGCTCAAGATTGTTTTTTTAAAACATTGAGCCCTTGAAATAAATATATGAATTTCAATTGGATGAAAAATAACTATTGACTAGAAATATAAAGCAATCTACAAAAGAACTAATTGGTACTTTTGTAATTGGAATAATTATGTCTACGCTTGAAGCCATTAAACCTAAACCATCTTCCATAGCACATCGTTTGAAAGCTTCTTTTCCAGTCAGACGATTAAGTTTTGATTTCACCAGCTCAACGCGCTATTGGTTTGATAATGACGCTTATTTCACACATTTGATGAATGCAATGTCAGCTATTTTTCCCCAAGGAGAATTGATGCTGATTGAGGCTTTGAGAAATATTCGGGACAAAATTGATGATCCTGCGCTTCAAGCGGAAATAAGTGCTTTTATTGGACAAGAAGCGATGCATGCTAAAGAGCATTTGGCATTTAACCGTTATGCAGATGAACAGCAAATCAATATCAATGAGCTACAGAATGAAGTTAAAGCCTTGTATGCCCTAATGCAAAAAATATTACCAACTATGCATATCATGTCGGTTGGTTGCGCGATTGAACATATCACGGCAACCTTAGGTGCCGAACTCTTGCGTAATGATAACTGGAATAATCGTTTAGTAGGTCCAGTTGCTGAGTTATGGCTATGGCATGCAGTTGAAGAAAACGAACATAAAGCAGTATTTTTTGATGCTTATGTCGCATCAGGCGGGGGATATTTATCACGTATTTTTTATATGACATTTGCAGGAAGCATTTTACTGTTCTTAATTGCAAATAACACACGAAGATTACTCAAAGCAGATCAAGTACTTTCTTTAAATGGCATCGCTAAATTTTTTAAAAAAGCAGTCGGTAGTCAAGGATTACTGACACTACAAACCGTTAAAGATTTTTTAGATTATTACCGACCAGATTTTCATCCTTTTGACCACGATACCAAAACGTTAGAAAACCTTTGGCAAAAGCGTTTAGACCTCAAAATTTAAATTTTTAGAACAGGACCTGAAATGAAACCAACCTTAAGTGCTGATGTAAATAATATTCAAGCGCAATCTGAAGAAATCGTTGAACGATTTCTAAACGCACTAGTGGAACAAGATCATGTCACGATCAGTGAATTGCTCCATCCCGACATCCTTTATACCAATGTTTCTTTACCGACATTTAAAGGTGGAAAAAGGGTCGCTGGTCTAATAAAGCTTGCGCTTAGCCGCACAAGAAAATTACAAGTTAAAAATCATCAAATTGTTGCTAAAGGGAACGTGGTCCTCACTGAGCGTACCGATATTGTGAATATTGGACCATTCCATGCTGGATTTTGGGTATGCGGTACATTTAAAGTTGAAAATGGAAAAATAATTTTGTGGCGTGATTACTGTGATTGGTTAAATGTGAGCAAGGGACTCATCAGAGGATTTCTCGGGATAGGAATAACCAGTTTACGTCCAACAATTTAGATTAAACATCAATAATTTGTCCAAACGTCAGGTCCGTCTTCGATTTCATCTAATGTTAATAAACATTGATCAAGTTGCTGCTGAAGTTGTTCCCAATCAATATTTTGACCGATAAAAACAATTTCCTGTCGACAGTCGCCTGTACGTTGGTCCCATTTTTCAAAAATACTATTACGACGATAGGCATCCTGAGGCCAGTCAGCCTGATCAATAAAATTCCACCATTTGCCTACATATTCCCATGCAAATTGATTGCCTGTTTGCACCAGCATGGCAATATCTTGATAACTGTTGGCAAACCAGATGTAGCCTTTACACCGTAATAAAGCACCATTACTCCACGCTTGCTGTAAAAACTTTTGAAAACGTTGAGGATGAAAGGGAAGGCGCTCACTATATACCCATGAAGAAATACCATAATTTTCAGATTCAGAATGAATATTCTCATTCGGATCCATATGTTTCATCCATCCTGGGGACTTCACCAAATCAGGCAAATTGAATTTATGAGTATTTAGAATTTTTTCGAGATCAATTTCACCAAAGGACATGGGAAAAATTTCTGCTGCTGGGTTCAGTTCAGTGAGTAGTGATTGCAATTGATCGTATTGTTCTTGTCCAATCACATCAACACGACTGACTAGAATAACATTTGCGTATTCAACTTGTTCGATCAAAAGATCCGATAGAGGGCGTGTTGTCGGTAACTGTTCATCTTGATGAGCTGTCTCTACTTTGTCATTTGATTGAATCATTTGAGCAAAGTTTTCGCCATTTACTACAGTGACCAAAGTATCTAAACGGGCCAGCTCACTTAAGCTAAAACCATTTTGATCAAGAAAAGCAAAAGTTTCGGCAACAGGCATGGGCTCTGAAATACCTGTTGATTCAATTAAAATATAGTCAAACTCTGCTTTGCGTGCGATTGTACTAATTTGTTCGAGTAAATCGGCCCTTAAGGTGCAACAGATACATCCGTTGCTCATTTCAATCAATTGATCAGTACCACGACTGAGATCTACATGACGACGCACATCTTCAACATCAATATTAATTTCACTCATATCATTGACGATTACTGCTACTTTCATATTCTGCTGATGATTCAGAATATAGTTGAGTAGGGTGGTTTTGCCTGAACCTAAAAAGCCAGATAAAACAGTCACAGGAATACGAGAGGAATTAAGTTCAAATTCTGATTTTAATGATATTGCTGTCATGTAGGATCTCATCAGTTCGTGATAATGAATATAGAAAATCAGGTTAAGAAGAGGCCTGAGCTTTGTCCAAATAGCTTTCAAATAAATCAACGACTACAGAACCTTCAAGAGTTGCATCTCCCCATAATTCCTGTGTTGTAAATTCCACATGATAAGTGGGTTGCGGTAATGCATCTGCATGACCATGACCCGCAGCATCTGGAAATGGCCATTTTTCTGTGGTGCGGTGAAGGACAACACCTGTTTTTCCTCTTACATAAGCAGGTACACGAATATGACCGGAAATAGATTCATCGCGGACAGTAACTCGGTCTCCAACTTCAAATGGTGGACGTCCTGAAATTGCTGCGCGGCCATTTGAATGATTTGGGGTAGCGAGTTGAAAATGAGAACCTAAAGCTTCATCTAGTTCTTCTTGCGTAATCACACCAGTCTCTGTAAGCAAAGTGGCTGTTGCAATCACATAACGCTCGTAGTATTCAGTCCCAACATGTTGCCGTAAACCAATACGCTCAACAGCATGACGAATCTGATCAATATTAAATTTATTGAGATGTCCTGCACCTAAAAACATTAATGTGTAGGCGAGGTGTTCCCAGTCTTTTTTAAATACAGGTTTGTAACTCTTGCTATTAATTTGGTGATCAATTGGGCCAAAACCTTGCATACCACCTAAATCATGAAAACCATCCATTATCATTACTCCACTATATAGTTGATAAAGCGTTACTAAAAACTAAGGCAATTTTGGTAAGGCAACACCAATAAGTACGTCCTTGGTGATGAGCTTTTGAAGTTCTTCTTCAGTCATATGCTCAGTTCCTTCAGGACGCATTGGTAATACCAGATAACGTGTTTCGGCAGAGGTATCCCATACTTTAATTTTGATATCTTCGGGTAATTCGGTGCCCAGTTCTTTTAGTACCGTGCGACCTTCACGCACTAATCGTGCCCGAAATTCAAAGCTTTTGTACCATTCCGGTGGTAAGCCCAACACTGGCCAGTTAGTGCAAGAACAAAGGCTGCAAACAATCACATTTTTGATTGTTGGTGTATCTTCAAGGGCAACAATATATTCTCCCTGTGGGCCGGTATAACCAAACATTTCACAGGCTGCCGTACCATTACTTAATAACAGCTCGCGATAGGCTGGGTCAGTCCACGCTTTAGCCACTACATGAGCGCCGTTAGCCGGATCAAATTTATTGGCAAGCAGATCAGTTAAACCTTCGATAAATCCTTCTGGTATTAATCCTTTATTACTCAGCACTTTGTGTAATGCCCATGCTCTCTCGCCTGGGGTGGAGTTTGATGTTTTAGAAACAGATGTACTCACGTGTAATACTCCTTGGTAGAGATGAGTGTCAACGAACCATATTCATGAAGAAATGGTTTGATTGAATGAACGTTTTGATTTTGCTTAAAAAGTTTTCCAGTCAACGGCTGCTTCAAAAGCTGCTGCTGCTTGATAAATCGTGCCTTCGTTAAAGTGACGTCCGATGAGCATCATGCCAACAGGTAGATCATCTACGAGACCGCATGGCACACTCATCGCTGGATGGCCTGTAATATCTTGTGGTGCTGTATTTCCAATCATTTCAAATGCACGGGTAATATATTCAGTTAATGAGCAATCTGAGTCGGGCAGAGGTTGGGCAACAATAGGTAGAGTTGGCATTAATAACAGATCGTATTCAGCCAATTTCCGGTCATAACCTGCACGGGCACGTCGTACAATATTTTGTGCTTTAGCATAGTAACGACCGGAATAGTTCCGAATACCGTATTCGCCCACAAACATACAGACCTTTAATGTGGGAGAAAGTTGATCGGCTTTTTGACTCCAGTCTTTATGTTTATCGAGTAGTTTGACATCGTATAAGCCTTCCCAATTGAAGCCCATGCCATTCCCATGCATCATTTGTGCAGTCAGGCCTTCACAGCCGATCGGTGTCCATAATGCACCTGCCAGTTGATGTTCAGGCAAAGAGATTTCTTCAACAATTGCACCGAGTTTTTCAAACTCCGCTGCGGCTTGGCGAACTTTTTCTGCCACTCTTTTGTCCATATTGGGTAGAGCAAAGCCTTCCTTAACAACACCGATTTTTAAACCCTTCACACCACGATCTAAATAACTTGTGTAGTTTTCAACATGAACAGCATATTGACGTGGATCCAGCCCATCGATGCCTGCGATGACTTCAAGCAGTAGCGCATTATCTTGAACCGAGCGGCTTATTGGTCCTGCATGATCAATGGTATTTTCAATAGGCATAATCCCGCTATATGGAACCAGTCCATGGGTGGGTTTCATCCCATAAACACCACAAAAAGCAGCCGGAATACGGATTGAACCGCCTTGATCACAGGCAATTGCTAAATCAACATCGCCGTTTGAAACAAGTGCAGCACTCCCAGATGATGAACCACCTGCACAATAGCCGTGACGATATGGGTTGTGTACTGGGGCAGGGTCTGAGGTATGGCTGCCACCTGATAAACAGAAATGTTCACAAGTCGCTTTACCTAAAATCGTAGCACCCTCATCAAGCATACGAGTCACGACAGTGGCATCATAATCGGGTATGAAACCTTCCAATGTGGATGAACCATTCATCATTGGAACGTGAGCAAGTGAGACATTATCTTTCAGAGCAACGGTTTTTCCTGAGAGTTTTCCAGTGGGTGCACCTTTAACTTCAGTTTTGTAATACCATGCATTGAGATGATTTTCGGTTACGTCAGGACGATAAGGTTCAGTACGTGGGTAATGAACTTCTGGAATTTCATCAGCCAGTTCATCAATCAAATCGTATGCATCAAAATTAGCCTGCATAACACTTAGATATTCCTCGGCTTCTGCGTCAGTCAACTGCATGTGCAGGTTGTTTGCAATCTGTTTTAAATCGTCGATAGTTGGTCTTTGAATTGCCATAATTTTTTACCCGTCACTTATTATTCTGACTGAAGATATGTTTTAAATTAGTCTGTTCTTTTCTTGAAAACTTGATTTAAAGCGCCAGACATTTGTTCGAAAAGGACAACATGAGCAGTTATCCTAATAGGGGCTAACTTTTAAAAAATACGTAAATAACGCAAGTTCAAACGGAAATCTTCTTTCAGACCATTTTCCACTGAAAGATCACGTCCCAGCTGCACGACGAACTGGTCTTTAGGCGTCATAAATTTGCTAATAGCAAAGCGAATGTTGGTGGTTTCGGTTGAGTCATCCTGTGAAACATTATTGATTTTGGTTTCACCACCCCAGTTATGCCCGATGCCTAATCCTAGAGAGGTTGTGGCATTTGGCATATAGCGTCCCATGATTTGTGTTTCAAACGAGATATCCTGTTTAAGGGTGTCAGAATTTGCTCCGTAATTATCGTTATTGGTGTAAAACACCACATCACCCACCAGATCTAATGCCCAGTTTGGTGTGAAATGCTTAACATATGCACCCTGTAGATCGAGTTTCCAGCGATTACTCCCCAAATTTAACGGTTTATCATTGTCGTAATCTCCGGTCGGAGCATTAATATAAAGCGTTCCTGCAAGAACATCTTTAGCATCATTTAAGCGATAGCGGACAGGAGCGGTTAAAACAAGATCTCCTATACCAGAGGTGCTCCCAAGTCCGCTGGCATTGTCTTTGCCTTCAACGCGACCAAAGGGTAATAAGAACTGTGGCTCAATTGTGACGCGATCGCTGAGTTCGAATACATGGATCATCCTTGCGATTCCTATGTTTGATTCGACTTTCATATCTTTTGCGGCAGTTGAACCATTGCTATAAAGTGCATCGGTCGTGGCATGTTGATAATATATTGCACCGAGAGTTAGGCCACCGAGAGCTTGCTCATAGTCACCTGGCATAACTTCAGCCCCATGTGTTTCAGCATATGCAGCCAGTAGGGCTATTAACATCATGTAATATTTATAATATTTTGAATTCATTTGCATTTCCTTTAGGCAATAACCAGCCATGAGCACAGTCAGACTGTGCCTGTATTTTTGTGAAATAAAATAATTTTTAGGGTTATTTAGGTGGTCTGTGCGTCCCGCATCATGCCTGTTTGGGAGTGGCAATTGATGTATTCAAATATTTGATGTTTGGCATCACTGACTGAAACTTCATGATAAAGACGCAAGTTTTGTAAGCCGGTAACAACTTTGAAAAAAGTGGTAAAAATTCTGAGATGTGTGGGATGTGATTCTGCCCAGCGTTCTAGTTTATCTAATGAGCGCCAATAACCTATATCATAAGCGATATCAAGTAAGTTACCGTCAAGATCAACATTCCGAACAAAACGGTTGCTATAGCATCCTACAGATTGACCTTCATCGCGAAGGAAATCCATGCCATCCTGCAATGAAGGAAGCATTTCATTAAAATATAATGCTCTTTCTTGTTCATCTGCATTGACCCAGTCCTGACCAGAGCGGATTAACGTAATATTGTCATGGCCCTGTACAACGACACGCCCACCTTTTTGAGGATCGCCTGAAAGTATAGTTAATTCACCATTAGCTAACATGCGATCTGTCTGTGAAACCGGAAAGCGCTCTCGTGCAGATCCCCAATATCCATGTTCTTGAATATCATCACTGATACGATCCATGACCGCGCCTACACCAGGCAAATCTTCTTTAAATGCATATAAGGTTTCAAATTGTTCAGCCAGTGGCGAAACAATTTCACGAAAATAACCGATGCCATCATTTAGACGTTCATCTGAATTCCACCAGTCATTGACCTCTGCTAAACGTGCCCATTGACAGTAGGCAGCGGGATCACGCCAGTAACCCACTACAATATAATTTTCATAGTTCTGATTATCAGTATGATGTGTTATATCGTGGTTTAATGGTCCGTTTTCTAAACCAAAACTTTTTACGATGTGCTGCATCGCTTTTACAGCCGCAGCTTTTTGGTCAGGTTTAAACTGTATACCTAAATAAGCCATCACAACCTGCTGAAGATCTGCATCAGCCCGAGCTACCCACATGGCAAATGGGGGGGCATATTCATCATGAATTCGGCGGCTCAGTGTGCGAGGACATTTTAGATGTTTGTCGATTGCTGATTCCATTTCCTTTCTCCTACATCTCTTATTGCAGTGTTTCAATCGCAAAATTCGTATTGCCTTAATCAAAAAATTAGGCGTTGCTTTAACGGTTATTTATGTTGGGGGAGCACCGTTGTTATATTGATATTACGCAAGGCATAAAACGAAACTTGGTCAGAATGGACAATCGCTTGTTTAAAAAAGACAGGTTTTAATTTGATCAAAAAAAATATATCGTTTAATTTATAGTGAGCTGTTGATATTGCAGGATTGCTCCATCAGCATGTAAAAAAGTATAAGTAGATGAATAAAACAAACGGGTCTTATGGAAAAGACTTTAACTGTGCACAGAGATAACAGAAGAGTAGTGGTATGAAAGTTGCTTGATAAAAGCAAGACCATATTTTTTGACATCTTGCGTAGTCGTATAAGGGATTAAATTGCCATGAATCATTATCAGTCATTAAATCCGATTCATTATTCAACTCAAGATATAAATGCATCTGAACGTTTCGAATATTGGAACGATGTTGTCTTACGGCACTGTATTCCAGCTCAAAGCAAACCTGAAGATGAAAAAACGTTTAATGGTGAATTGAGTGTACGTCATCTTGGTTTGATAGATATATGCACTATTTCATCAACTATGCACTTTTGGGAACGCACTGAAAAGCATCTACGGTTTGGTCCAAATGATGATTTGTGGCTTGGATTTATGGAAAATGGTTGTGGACAATTAGCCCAAGGTGGCAGAACAACACAATACCGAAATAATAGCCTCATGCTATACGATGCTGCACAAACCTTTCAGTTCAATTTAGCAGGAAACAAAAATCACTTAATCCGAATTCCTCGTTATTTATTAATCAATCGTGTGCCTAATATTGAACATTTAACTGCTCAAGTTTTGGATGAAACTCGGCCTGGAATTATTCCTTTGCGTGAGATGCTACGTCAATCAGTAGATCAAGCATTTGATTTTTCCAACATAGATTTTGCTGAACGCTTTGCTAAATCAGCTTTAGAATTATTGGTATTAAGTTTAGAAGTACAGGATATTGCTAAGGTAAATATTGAGCGGGATTTATATAGTAAAGCGATGAGTTTTATTTTAAGAAATTTACAAAATCCTGAACTTAACTTAGAAAAGATTGCACAGACACATTGTGTATCAACACGAACATTGAGTAGGGCATTTGCAAGACATCAAAAGACAGTCATGTCAGTCATTTGGTCTGAACGTTTAATAGCAAGTCGTGATGCACTAAAAAGTGGTCGGGTGGCTAGCATTTCTGAAGTAGCTTTAGATTATGGTTTTACTGATTTTTCACATTTTAGCCATGCATTCAAAAAGGCTTTTGGTGTAACACCTCGAGAATATTTTAAAAAGTGTTAAGAATATTTAGAAGATTTGGAAAAAATTGCATGGCTCTTGAGATAACAGATTAAGTCAAAAAACCATGCAATTTATAAATAAAGTTTTTTAAAGACCTCAAAGCTTATTTAATTCGATACCACGTTTGGTTCCGACCAATTATTCAGCTTTTTAGATTTGGAGAACATCATTTTAGAGTTGCGTATTTCGATAAAACCAATTTACACAAGCATCCGCCAAAATTTGTGTGGTATCAAAGCTCACATCTAAAATTGGAGATTGGATTGCATGTAACCCAATCGGAATTTCTGTACAAGCTAAAATAATCGAACCAGCACCTTTATCTATGAGTCTTTGGCTTAATTCTTGAAAAACGCTACCCGCTTTAGCCGATTCATTGCGTTTTACAGCATAAACAGCTGGCATAAATTCCTGTTCTATCTCTTCATCTGAATTAATGACAAAAGGGATGTTATGCTTGCTTAACTCAAGTTGATACAACTGAGTAGAAAGGGCACCTTTAGTTGCCAATATTCCAACCTTATCACCAGATTGATAGTTCTTTAAAATCTGTTGCACCGTAATTTCAACCATATTTAAGATTTCAATATGGGTATGTTGCTGTAAGTCAGAATGCCAGAAGTGCGCGGTATTACATGGAATTGCGATTTTAGAAACGCCACTACGCTCTAAAATTTTTAGTCCATGTATCATTGCATTTAAAGGGCTTTCACCTAAGTTTTTAAGTGCAAGTTGTCGGTCAGGAATACCACCATGATTCCAAGCGATTGTTGGAATATGTTCCTGATCTTTAGTGGCAGGGCTTGCATCGAGCAGACGCTGTTGAAAATCAACAGCAGCGCCCGGTCCCATACCACCCAAAATTCCAAGGATGGGGAGTTGTGAAAATTCAGTCATCTTACAAACGGTATGCATCTTTTTTAGAGAAGGTTTTACGATAACCGAATAAGCCTACGGCACCGCCTGTATGAAGGAAGATCACTTTGTCATCTTTAGTGAAATGACCTTGACGAATGAGGTCGACTAAGCCCGCAAAACCTTTACCCGAGTAAACAGGGTCAAGCAAAATACCTTCAGTTTGAGCCAGAAGTTCAACTGCTTCAACCATGCTATCAGTTGGAATACCATAGCCATCGCCAACATAGTCACTATTTGCAATCACTTTTTCACGGGCAATAAGATCTGCGCTTAAACCAAGATGCTCTAAAGTTGCGCGAGTAAGTTTATAAACATTTTCTTCTTGTTTAGATTTTTCAGCACGAACACTAATACCGAGTACTGGTAAGTTTGAGTGAGTTGCCGCAATACCCACTAAGAGGCCAGCTTGAGTACCCGTGCTACCTGTTGCATGTACAAGATGAGTCGGAGCGAGTTGAATCTGGTTAAGTTGGTTGATTAATTCAATTGCTGTTGATACATAACCTAAAGCACCAATAGCGTTTGAGCCACCACCCGGAATAATATACGGGCGATCACCTTGTAGTTCTAATTCTTTTGCTTTGGCTTCTAAAGCCGCAACCATGTCTGTGCCACCCGCAACAACTTCAATTGATGTTGCACCTAAAATCTCGTCCAACAATAAGTTTCCGTTATTGTAATATTCATCTGTACCATCACTAACGCGTTGTTCGAGTAAAACAGATGCTTTTAAGCCAAATTTATTTGCTGCCGCAATCGTTTGGCGAACATGGTTAGATTGAGTTGCACCTTGAGTGAGTACATGGGTTGCACCTTTTGCAAGTGCATCACCAATTAAAAATTCTAATTTGCGGGTTTTATTACCGCCTGTAGCCAGCCCTGTAGCATCGTCTCGTTTGATGTAAATCTGGGGACCATTTAACGTTTTAGTTAAATTGGGTAAAAACTCTAGAGGAGTAGGTGCATGAACAAGTTGAACACGCGGCAAATGACTTAATAACATAATAATGTCCTAAAAATTTAATGTATGTAATCAATCATGCGACTTACTTCTTTGCGCATAATTTCTAAAATATGTTTTTTGGTTTCAATAAATTCTTGCTGTGGCGCAATATTTTCAATGCTGCGCGCACGGGGTAAATTCACTTGAATATCTTCAGCAATACGCCCAGGATGGCCTGCCATTAAAATAATGCGATCTGCTAAAAGTAGAGATTCATCAATATCGTGAGTAACAAATAAAACGGTAGTTTTATTGTCTTGCCAAAGCTGAGTCAGTGTTTCCTGCATCAAAATACGTGTTTGAGCATCTAAAGCCCCAAAAGGTTCATCCATCAATAAAATCTTTGGCTTCATAACCCACGCACGGGCAAGGGCAACACGTTGCTTCATACCACCTGAGATTTGCCAAATTCGATGATTTTCGAATTTCTTCAAGCCCGTTTTTTCTAAATAGTATTCAGTTTGCTCAGCAATATATTTAGCTTCAGCTTTTGATTGCTTAAGTGGAAATTGAATATTTTCTTTTACTGTGAGCCAAGGAAATAACTGAGCCTGTTGAAATACAACAGCTCGGTCAACGCCCGGTGCTGAGATGGTTTGACCATCTACATAAATGTCACCTAAAGTTGGTTTTTCAAAACCAGCAAGTAAGTTCAAAATAGTTGATTTACCACAGCCAGAAGGCCCAAGTAAGCAAACAAACTGACCTTCAGGAATTTTCAGATTAATATCTTCTAAGACCGTATTTTCCGTTTTGTTTTGTTTAAATATTTTCTGAACATTATTTAGCTCAATAAATGGTTGAGTCATTATGCTTTTCCTGTCCAAGGGGCCCATTTTTGCTGTGCTTTCACAATGAGCCAATCTAAAATAAAGCCAATTGTTCCAAGTAAAATAATTCCGACAATCACAACATCTGTACGCAAATAAGAGCCGGCATTAATAATCATCCAGCCTAAACCAGAAGTTGCTGCAACCATTTCCGCTGCAATTAATGATGTCCAACCAATGCCAATAGATAAACGAATGGTGGTGAAAATCTCAGGAAGCGAAGAGGGTAAAATGACACGAAATAAGATTGCTGTTTTTCTTAGGCCCATCGTTTGTGCTGCTTGAATCAAACCATATGGAACGTTTTGGCTTGCAGCTGTTGCACCCACAATGACACTAAGCAAAGTCGCAATAAAAATAAGGAAAAACTTAGATTCCTCGCCAATCCCTAGCCACACAACAACTAATGGAATGAGAGCAATTTTGGGAATAGGGCGTAAGAATTGTACAAATGGATCTAAAACGGCATTAAGTACAGGGCTACGACCCATTAATAATCCCAAAGGCACACCAATAATGATTGCAACGAAGAATGCAAAGAATGCACGCGCCGTACTTACTAAAATGTGTTGGTAAAAAGGAGCATCACGGTAACCGTTTTTAAATAAATCTAAAACGGTATCTAAAATCTGTAGAGGAGAGGGCAACAAAATTGGTGAGACAAGTTTAAATGTACACACAAGCTGCCAAATAATCACAAAAGTGATTAGCGATAATGTACTAATCACTTTTATTTTAAACGGGTTCAACTGAATCATCTCATAACCTTATTTTGTCGCTTCAATAAGGTATTTACTGTCGATATTAGGCGCATAACTCTTTGGAACATCTGATTGTTTCAACTCGCCAATATTGACTAAGAATTTAGCAATATCTTGAGTTGCTTTAGCTAAGCCAGAGTTTTCATCGTTTGGTGTCGCACCTAAATATTTTTCAGTGGCTTGATCTTTCAGAGGAATATACTCAATACCAGCAAGTGTGGTTTCGACTTGATCATATGGAAGGCTTAAATATTTAGAAATTTTTTGGGAAGCAGCTTTAGGATCTTGTTTATATTCATCAACTTGTTCTTGGTAAGCTTTCAAGAATTTAATTACAAGATCAGGGTGTTTTTCTGCAAACTCTTTACGGACAGCAAAGTTGTTGTAAACCAAAATGCCTTTTTCATTTAGCGTCGTTGTACGATAAATTTCTTTACCGCCTTCTTTTTCTAGCTGCTGAGTAAATGGTCCCCAAACATAGGCTGCATCAATATCACCACGTGTCCATGCAGAAACAATTTCAGCAGGCTTAAGTGGGATTAATTTGATTTTTGATTTATCAATTTTATTTAATGCAAGGGCCTGTTCTAAAGCATATTGCGCAGTGGAGTTTGCGGGGAAGGCAACTTTTTTACCTACCAGATCTTGCAGGTTTTTAATGTCAGGACGGACGATTAAACGTTCTGCACCAGAAATTAGACCTTCCAAACCAATGATTTCAATTGGTAGTCCACGAGTGATACCAGCAACAGCTGGGCTTGAACCAAAACGAGCAATATCAATTTCGTTTGCGGCGAAGTAATTAATTACATCTGCACCCGAAGCAAATTCAACCCACTTAATTTTTGTACCTAAAGCTTTTTCAAAATCTCCATCAGCTTTACCAAGAACCCAAACTCGTGGGCCGCCGCCCCAAGCAAACCGTACTTCTTTTGGAAGTTCAGCAGCAGACGCAGTTTGAGAAGCTTCTACCTTAGTTTCATTATTTTGCTGTGAATTATTTCCACAACCCGTTAAAAGTGCAAAGCTGAGAACCCCTAATGATAAGACCGCATTTTTAAAGTGAAAATGTGTTGCAAACAACATTATATTTCCAGTAATTTTCGAAATTTACTCGATCTTAGTGAAAATTTATGATTAATAAAAATATGAAAAAGTGGAATGGATATATGCAAAGATGAGTTTATATTTATGAATAAAAAAGCATTATTTATCACTTAAACTTGATAGTTGTCCTTTTAGTTAAAATTGGTGCATGAAAAAATAAGAACTTTTTAAAACTATTTACTTATAGGTTTAGTACATGATTAAACTTATTAATTAACCTAAGAATATTCAAAAAATTGCATGGCTCTTGAGATAAAGGATTACGTCAAAAAACCATGCAATTTATAAACAAAGTCTTTTAAAGACCTCGAAGCTTATTTAATTCGATACCATGTTTGGTTCCGTCCAATTGCAGAAATACCAATGTATCCACGAGCGGTAAGTTTTTGCCCATCTGGTGATACTGTTGCATTAAATTTATAAGTCTTATCTGACTGTGGGTCGAGGATAGATCCTTTGTCATATTTATTTTGACCTACACTTTTTAAATTTTTGACAATGGTTAAACCAATTAAAGATTTATTTTTGTAGGTACCTTCACACATCGTACATTTATTGGCTTCACTCGGAACGAGTATTTTTTCGATGTTAGCAGAGAGGTTACCATTTTTATCTTCGCTAAATTTTACCAGTGCTCTGGGTTCATTGGTTGCATCATCAATTGTTTTCCAAACACTGCCATGTAGTTTGTCTGAAGCAAATGAATGAATCGAATAAAAGCTGAGTAAAAGTAATAATAAATATTTTTTCATATCAATAGTTTCTCTAATTAAAAATGGGTGGCTTTAATCGCCAGAATGATTCATTTTAAATTTAACTTCACAATCTTCTTTATATTGAATCAATAAGATAAATAATATGTAAAGTTATAATCTATTTCGCGTAATATTATTTTGATCGTTTTTTTTATGCAATTGCGATAATGGACATAATCATTAAATGTGGTCTCAAAAGCTGATGATCAGATTATTAATAATCTTTAGAATTAGGAGGGAGTAGACTGGTATACATTGTGATAAATGATGACAAAATATGTGTTTAAGGGAAATGAAAACATCAACTACTTTTTAAATTGGTTGGATTGCGTGTAATTCATCACAAATTCTGAAAAATAATATGAAAATCATTTGTTTAGTATGGATTGACAGTCCGCAATATTAAGTTTTATAACTAAACCATCCTGAAAACTGTTTCTTTAGTAAGAACAGAGAAATAACAATATAAAGATGAATAGATATTAGAACGAAAATATAAGGAGAAGAAATGAAAGTCATTAAATACGCCTTATTTTCTCTTATGGGAATGCTGATAATAAATAGTGCAGATGCTGGAAATACATCTACAGCATTAAAGGTCAGTTTAACCATTGTAGAAACATGTGAAGTTTCCACCCAAGGAAATTTAGATTTTGGTTCAGTTGTTCGCTCTCAGCCAGTTGCTGGTGCAAGAACGGATGTATCTGTCCAATGTAGTCAAAATACACCGTATCAATTGGCGGTAACTTCAGACAATAACTTTGAACTTAAATCTGCTGCAAGCACAGCATCTGTTGCATATGTACTCTATCAAGATGCTGGTCATACCCAAATTTGGGGAGGATCGGGAAGTAAAATACGTTCAGGAATTGCGACAGGAATGAAAGAAATTATTCCTATTCATGGGGCAATTACATCAAGTACCAATGTTCAGGCAACCAAGTATGAGGATTGGGTTCGTGTGAATGTCATATATTAACAATAGAAAAAATAATGATGAATATAAGAACCACTGAAACACTTAACAAATCAGTAGCAACCGATACTCGCCATCCTTTTCAATAGGTGCCCTATGAACACAAGGTAAAACCTGCTGTGTAGGATGGTCTACAGCCAAACGCCACAAATGTCCTGTGCCTAAATTTACAGGTTGGGCGTTAAGTTTAGGTTGATAATGTAAATCAAAAAAATACTCTGCCAAGAAAGCTTCAAATTCAGCATCTGGGCCATCATGTAATTCTTTGAGCTTGTTTCTAATTTCTGGGATTAAAACTTTTTGTTCAACCTGATCATTGGGCACAATATCGCTAGCAGCGCCGTGATAAGTACATAAAAAGGTGTCGGTTTCAATTGGGGAGCGATCAACATGAAATGAATATACGTCTGTTGAAATGAAATCTAGCTCTTCATCGCGCTCATAATGTTTAAGTAAGTTAAGTACTGGCGATGCACCAAATTCAGTTAACTGCTCGATATCTTCTAAAATAGTTTTCCTTGCCAAATTGCCTTGTTCTGAAAGCTGTAGCGCTAAAAGGTCTTCAACGGAAACTTCTGTAATATTTTCTTTTAAATGAAGTTTATTCACAATTTCTTTAAAGTCACCAACCAAATTTCTGTGCCAACACATCGCATTTGCCTCTCCTTGAAACTTTGTACTTATAAGTTCAGGGAAACTAGAAACTTGTCTAATTTGATTGTTGTCAGAAAATGCATTCTTCATATGAGAATTAAATAAAATAATAGAGCATGTCTAATATTATAGCCTGAGCTTAGTCGAAAATATTCTAGTCCAGCTTATTAAGCCGATTTAACCTTACTCCAGAAGAACGTTATTTGCCTCTGAAGTAAGGTTATTAGAAGTCGACTGATCTATTTACCACTCATATTTCACGCCCACTCGAAAATTGGTTGGAGCGCCGTAATAGCTATTTGTCGTCGCTAAATGGTATTTCTCATTAAATAAGTTATTAACATTAAAATTGAGCATAAGATTATTGTTCACTTTATAACGTGCCATTAAGTCGACTAAAGCGTAACTTTCTTGAGTGAATCTACCCGTTGCAGAGACTGCATTTTTTTCATAAATTTCACTTTGCCAACGAACACCGCCGCCAATGGTGAGGGCTTCATCAAGATAAGGTAGGGTATAGGTGGTAAATAGTTTAGCTGTGTTATTTGGTACACCTGTATTTAATCGGTTGTCTTGGCTATCTTTTGATAAGTTACGGCTAAAGCTTGTTGAAACTTGCCATAAATCAGTCAACTTACCTGTCGCTTCAATTTCGAAGCCGCGGCTTTCAGTGCCAGATTCTGTTCGATATGCTTGAGAACCATCTGGGGCAAATACATCGGTTAACGCGACAGCAGTATTGTCCTCTTTAGTTTGATAAATAGCAGCTCCGACATTTAACTGATTATCAAAAAATTCACCCTTAATACCCAGCTCGGTACTATTACCTATTAATGGGTCTATGTATTCGCCTGTAACGGCTTTCTTATCTTGCGGTGAAAAAATATTGGTGTAGCTTGCATACGCAGTCCAGTTGTCAGTGAAATCATAGGTAACACCGACATATGGAATGACTTTGCCGCTTTCTTCTTGTGTTGTATAGGTAGTCTTATTGTTAGCATCTGAATGGTTACCCGTTACGCGCTCCCAGTCTTCTACACGTGTGCCTAAAATGACCGCAAGATTATCGGTTGCTTTAAGACGAATGGCACCAAAAATAGATTGGCTACGATCATCTCCACTGTACCAACCATCTATTTTTGTTTCGGGGCGGTTAGGTGTACTACCATCCCAAGCAAAAATATCGTTTAGAGTTCCATCCCATGTCATTTTATCGTCAACTGTGTTATTCCAGCCCGAATAGGTAGGGCGTTTATTTTTACTTTTTGTGTAGGTTGTGCCGAGTACTACATCATGAGTTTGATTAAACAAATCAAATGAACCGTTTAAGGTTAAATTAAATAAATCTTGAGTTGGGCGATAATCCCAACGGGTTGCATACAACATCGCTCCGCTACCTGTGGCTTTATCAATCCCTTGACTTGAGTAGGTATAACCCACAATTTCGTCTGAGTCTGTAATGGTTCTAGACACCACACCTTTTAATTTCCAGCGGTCATTTAACTTGTGTTCAATATCTGCAAAGTAAGATGTAGTAGAACGGTCAGAACCCGTCCAACTTGCTGCGGCTGAATCTGAACGTGACCAGTCGATTAAACTCCCGTCGGTATAAAAGCTTGGTAAGCCACCTCTAGCAACGCCAGTCATGTCAATTTGTTGGTAACTAACACCTAAACTACCTTTGGTTTGGTCGGTTAAATCGGCTTCTACTACGGCATAAGCCACTTTACGCTCTTCGTTGTAACGGTCGATATAAGAGTCTGATTTTTGGTAGGCAAACAGGGTACGACCACGAATACTTCCTGATTCATTAAGCGGTGTAGAAACATCAATATCGGTACGGTAAGAATCCCAAGAACCAATGTCAGCACTCACCGAAGCTTTAAAGTCCTGTAATGGTTTTTTGCGGACCAGATTAATACTTGCGCTTGCACTTCCAGCACCCGTCATTAAGCCATTTGCACCTCGCACAACCTCTACACGGTCAAATAAAGCCATGTCCTGACTTTGGAAAATACTTGAATATGAACTCATGAGCTTCACGCCATCGAGTAAATAACTATCTACTTCTTTACCGCGAGCGTAAATAGGGGAATTATCACTACCAATATTTCCGCCTTGTTTAATAGAGAGTCCTGCCGCCTGACTGACAACATCGGTTAATTGTGTCAGGTTTTGATCTTTCATTTGTTGGTTGGTGATTACACTGACCAGTTGAGGTGTTTCTTTCAAACTTAAAGCTAAGCCTGTAGAAGCCGTGGTGGCTTTCGCCGTATATAAACCAGAACCTTCGGTTGTTAGGTTTTCACCATGATCTGCATTAATGTGAATTGTTGCTAAATGAGCCGTACCCGTTTCACCATTCGCCGTATCAAATTCATTATTGTTATTTGCTTTGGTTTTAATCGTTTCCAACTGAAAGACTTTGGCTTCAATCGGAGCAGGAGAAGACTTCACTCGAATGCTATAGCCGCCATTGTTGACTTTAACTGCTTCAAATGGCTGATTTTGTAATAGCAGGCTTAAAGCATCGTCAACAGCGTAATTCCCTTTAAGCGCTTTGTTTTTTGTTTTTGAAAGGCTGGCATTATCGTAGCTAATGGTCGTACCTGTTTGAATCGCAAGTTGCTTAATGGCCTGATCAAGGGTGCTTTGATTAATTGAAATACTATAAGTTTGTGCAGCGTAAGCAGAGGTTGTGGTAAGCGCCGTGACCACCAATGGCGTACTCCACAGCACTGCACGTATAGCCAAAGCCAATTTACTTTTTGCTTGATAATCCTTCATGTGGTCTTCTCGACAGAGAGTGTATTTCTCTATTAGTCGAACCAGATCAAAAAAAGGGTCATGTTTTTTTATCTTTTTTTAATATTTAACAGATAAGGACTGTAATAGGTCAGTTCAAGTTGATGGCTATACGCCAAAGTTTCTAAGCTTTGCTGAGGATTTTTTAGAGAAAACACGCCAGAAATCTTAATATTTTTCAATTCTGGGTCGAGGCTATAGGTTCCTTTTTTATAACGGAATAGTTCATCCAACACTTTTTGTAGCGGCCACTGATCTACCACTAAAAGTTGTTGTGTCCAGTAAGGCTGATCATTATCGAGCGGGAGTGATTTTGAAATATATTTTTCATCAAAAAAAGCACGCTGACCTTGTTTTAATATCTGCCGTTTAGACGAGTTCTCTGGTTCAATTGCTACCGCGTGCTTATAGACTTTAACTTTTGTTTGTTCGCTACTTTCTTGCCTAACTGTAAATTGAGTACCTAGTGCTTCTACTGAACCATTCTTAGTTTCCACAATAAACGGCCGATGCTGAGGATCTTTTGCTGTCTCAATATAGATTTCACCATCAATCAGCTTTATCTGACGTGTCTCTTGCGTGAAATTCACATCGACATAGCAATTACTTGCCATAATCAGTTGTGAACCATCTTTTAATAGCACTTTCTTAATTTCGCCCACTTGGGTGTGGTAGTCGGACTGCCATTTTTCCCAAGGTATGCAATAGGCAGACAAGCCAACGATGACTAAACCTGAAAGGCTTAACAGCATATTGCGTTTTGCGGCGAGATTAAATTTTTGATTAGACTGAACCAAAGCTTGGGAAGGGAAGTTACCTGCAAGGTTTGTTAAGCCGTGGCTAAATTTTTCCATTTGCTGGAGTGCTAGTTGATGTTCTTTTTTTTCAGCTTTCCATTGCTCAAACTGTTGCTGCTGTAACGCTGTCATTTCCCCTGAATTCAAAAGTACCAACCAATCTGCGGCTGCATCTAAAACATGATGAGGGATTTTCGTAATATCTGACATAGGGTAGCAATTTAAGCGCGTTTAACGGGTTTAATTATAGAGGTCTATACATGCTAAAAAAGCTTGTTTCATATCTCTTTTTACAGTGGCCTCAGAAATATTGATTTTTTCACTAATTTCTCGGTAAGTCATGCCATCTAGTTGAGACATCAAAAACACTTGAGCCGTTCGGGTGGGGAGCTTTTCTAATATTAAATGAACCTGATACAAGGTTTCTTGAATATAAACTTCATGTTCGGCAGAGGGGTAATATTCTTCTGGAAGATGTTGTAGGGCATCGAGATAGAGACTTTCAATATGCTGACGCCGCCAATAATCAATCATGACATGCTTGGCGATTCCCATTAGCCATGCTTGTGGCTCTTTAATTTGTTTAAAACAATATTCACTTTTTAAAGCACGATAAAACACTTCCTGACTCAGGTCTTCAGATTGATGATGATGCTGAAGTTTATGTTTAAACCATGACAAGAGCGTGGTTTGCTGAGAACGGTAAATTTGGCTAAACCATACTTGTTTATCTACATTCAGGTTCATAGCAGAGGAGCCCACAAATTGGTAATGAGTAGCACAATTAAACAAACATTTAAGATATTCTTAAATAGTAATGATAATTATTATTAATATCAATCATTGAAACGATATATTCTAAAAATGGTAATGTTCTAATTTTTCACTATTTAAAGCCTGTACCTTCGTCGCTGAGGCATGTATCGTTAGAGAATAATACTTTAAAATTATAGGGTGATTGAAAAAGCAACATCATTCAATTAAACAACTGGACTGTACCACCACAATTAAAACAACACCGATCTCAAGACGAATCATATAAAGAACAAGGGAATAAAACATGAAGTTTTATTGGTGAATATTGAAAAGGAAAATCAATGAGCAAGATGGGGGTCTATGAAGAAATATTTTACGGTTGATTTATTTATGATAGCTTCATCTTACTTTAAAAAACGTCAGAAAAATTACCGCGCCGTAAAGGATCAGCAGCTTACAATCGCAGCAAAAGCGAATATCTTTATTTGCATTATTTTTTGCTTGTTTTGGACCATATATTTCGCATTTGCACAAATGTGGCTGATTGTTGGGATGGACATCTTTTTTACACTGATCTCCATATTTAGCCTTTTTCTCATTTATATAAACCGTGTTTCAGCGGGCATTCTTTTATCTCAAGTCGTTTTGCTTGTTTTTCCAGTGATTTTTTGCTTATTTTTTGATGTAGCTACAAGTGACCGTCCGCAGGTGGCTCAATTGTTTTTACCTGCTGGGGCGATATTGGGGTATTTAAATTACCGTAGAAATCCAAGCTTTTTACAAATCGTTTTAATTCTATTATCGATCGGGTGCTTTATATTTTTTAGTGGCAGCTCTTTTAATCTTGATAGCGCTATACCTTTGCCCGAAGATATTCGTGACCATGGTGGATGGATAGCGACATGTGTTGCTACCCTCATGATTTGTATTTCAATTTACACCATGCAATTAGAGATACAAACAGAAAATACCATGGTGCAAGACCTACGTTTAGCACTGGCTAAAGAACAATTTGAGCTTTTTTATCAACCGCAAATCAATGCTTCTGAAACACTAATTGGCGCAGAAGCTTTATTACGATGGCATCATCCTGTTTTAGGTTATGTTCCCACAAAAGATTTTATTCCCGCGGCCGAAACTTTTGGGTTAATGCCAGAGATTGGGGAGTGGGTATTGGCTCAAGCCTGTAAAGTTTTAAAAGATTGGAGTAAAAAAGACGAGACCAAAAATCTTACACTTTCAATCAATATTAGTGCTGATCATTTCATGCAACCAAACTTTGAGCAGAGTGTGATCGGGCTGATTCAGCAGTATGAGATAAATCCATCTCGACTCATATTAGAAATCACTGAAAATATTGCTTTAACGAATTGTGTAAGCATGATTGAAAAAATGCATATTTTATCTAAACAAGGGATTCAGCTTTCTCTTGATGATTTTGGTACGGGGTATTCATCTTTAAGCTATTTACAGAAGATGCCCATTAGACAAATCAAGATTGATCGTAGCTTTGTACAAGCAGCTTTGGATGATAAACGTAGTAATAAATTAGTTACCGGTATTATTAAAATTGGATTAGATTTGAACCTTCGTGTTTTAGTAGAAGGAATAGAAACCGCTGAACAATTTAGCACTTTTAAAAACAATGGCTGTACGGAGTTTCAAGGCTATTTATGGGGACGTCCAATGCCTTTAAAAGATTTTCTTGAACAATTACCGCATCTGAATAATTTTTGATGTTCTTCTTATGTTGTATTAGGTCTTTAAATAAAAAGAGAGCTTGAGCTCTCTTTTTTCTTAACTTCGTTATGTTTGTTTATTGCGTTTAGCCCAATGCTTTTTAAATTAACTGGAAACTAAAGGATATTACTTTTTATCCAAAGAGATAGTTCCAGGACCAGTGAACGCTAATAAAATGAATCCACCTATAATGCTTATATTTTTGTAAAAATTAATCATATTAGGATGAACGGCATCACCTGTCATATTCCAATACGCATGGCCGATGATTGCAGTTCCTAGTGTGTATAAAGCAAAAATTAAAGCAACTGGACGGGTAAAGAAGCCAAGCACAATAAGAAGAGAACCACCTACTTCCATTGCTACAGCAATAGCGGCTGCAAGAACAGGGACAGGGGTATGTAATGATTGCATGTAACCCACAGTGCCCTCAAACCCAATCAATTTTGGTATACCTGAGATGAGAAAAAGAGCAACTAGCAGTACACGTGCAAGTAATAATAAAATTGATCTGGCACTTTTTAGCTCAAAATATTGTAAGTTATTCATGTGAAATACACCTTATATGTATATTGTTGATAGTGTGATAGAGAGCACCTTTAATCGTTTTTGATAGTTCTAATTAGAGTGGTTGTACTCTTATAATTCTATATCGATAGCCGAATCAGCCCATACCAAACATGGTGTTCCTGAGTATGAGTATAGTATCACCTAGAATGTTTCACAATTGCGTCCTCTGAACCTAGATATCCTTGTCTTTAAAGAATTTCCTCATTCATTTGCTTATGAGCAGTTACGACCTATAAAACTGCAAAGATATTATTTAGAATAAATTTAAACTAACTAGCGATATGTAATAACAGCTAAACATTAATGATGAAAGATACGAATATTTATTAAACGGGTCACATCATGTCTAGCTTTAAAATAAATACACTTTTACTTTCGCTTATCTCTTGTTCGGTCTTTTTTACGGGTTGTAATGACAGTAACTCTTCTGATGATAATTCTGCAGCAAATCAAGAAATACCAGCAGCGCCAAAGGGCGTAGGATATGAAGATACCGCTCCTGTACCATCAAATATCACCACCATTGTAGATTCATGGATGACCAATCAACGTGGTGATGCGCGGTATGCAACGGTTGAAACAAATGCAGGTGTACGTGTGCTGAGTGGCTTTTTAGATGTATGGACACCCTCAAGTTTATTTGTAGATGCAGGCCAATCTGCGGAGGCAAAAGACGGCTTTCCGGCAGTAGTCGCATCAAACTGGACAGGTTTACCGGGTGACAGTACGGACGGTACAAAAAAGAATGCAGATGTATTGAACTACAATATTAATTATTCAATTCAGACCACCCATAAACGTACAGAAGAAGAAGCTATTCGTGCCTATTTAGATGATAGACGTGGAAAAAGCTATAGTGTCACGACAGGGATGGGAGCATTGACTGATCCATGGAGAAAGCTTACTGGGCAGACCACCACAATCAATTCAGTACCAGCCGATGCCGCACAAGTAAAATATGATGACAAAGGCAATAATAGTGGACTGACGACAGTTGATGGAAATGCCAACTTTGGAAAAGTCGTTGAATTTGTTCAAGCGATGGGAAATAACTCTTCGACAGAGTCAGCAAAGCGTTTTTATAAATATGCTCGCCCGTGGCGCTGGAGTTCAGAAGTTATTGTTGTACCGAGTTTAGAACCTGCAAAAAGTAGTACGCCAACAACGGACGGTGGTTTCCCAAGTGGGCACACAGCCGAAGCTGGCCGAAATGCAATTGCAATGGCTTATTTAGTGCCTCAGCGTTATCAAGAAATTATCGCTCGTGGTTTAGATTTGGGTGATTCACGTATTATTGCGGGAATGCATTCAGCCATGGACGTGATTGGTGGACGTCTTCAGTCCATTGCAGCAGATGTTGCAAACTTAAATGCTATGACTGTAGAGCAACGAAAAGAAGCGTATCTTCAAGCGCAAACACAGCTTATGAAAGAAACCAATAGCTCAACGTTTGAATCGTTTTATAGTTTGGCTAAAACACCTTATGACACTAATGACCATTTTGCCGATCTTGAAAAATTAAAACAACAGGTGAATCACTGGATGACCTATGGTTTTAACCAAATTGGCGATAAAACAAAAATAGCCACGGTGCCTAAAGGCGCAGAGGTTTTACTGGAAACTCGACTTCCTTATTTAACGGCCAATCAGCGCCGTGTAGTACTAAAATCGACTGCGCTTGCTTCGGGGTATCCTGTCATGGATGACGTTGAGGGTTATGGTCGCTTAAATCTGTTTAGAGCGGGCGCAGGTTATGGCAGTTTTGATGGTGATGTTAATCTGACTATGAATGCCAGTTTAGGTGGCTTTAGCCAATATGACCAATGGAGTAATGATATTACGGGTGCTGGGAAACTCACCAAATTAGGCACGGGAACTTTAGCACTGACTGGTAATAACTCCTTTACTGGTGGTATTGATTTAAAGCAGGGTGGTTTAGAAATATTGTCTGAACATGGGGCAGGCCAAGGCGATATTTATATGCATGAAAATAGCACCTTAAAAACCAACTCAGCTAAAACAGTTAACATTGCGGGTCATTTAACTCAGCTTGCAGGAACGACATTCAACATCACTTTAAAATCGAATGTACTTCCAGCAGTTCAAGTGGCAAATACCCTGACTTTAAATGGAACATTGCAGCTCGTCACAAAAGACAATTTAGCGGCAGGAACGTATACGGTGTTATCAGCTAAGAAAGTCCAAGGCACCTACAAAAAAGTGACACTGAATGGCAAGGATATTACGCCAATCTATCAAAATAATAGCGTTAAGTTCACGGTGTCATAAGCGTAACTGAGATAACCGACATCCATAGTTAAAATTTAATTGGGCCACTCCAGAAGTGTAATTAAACAATTTTGAAGAGTGGCCCGACTAAGCAACATGTTTGAATAATGGAAAAATATATCTACATACGAATTTTGCTATAGATAGATTTTACTTTCTCGGGACTAATTGCCAGCATGTGAATCGCGCCATGAATCATTCCGTCTAACAAATGAAAGTTCACCTGAATACCGGCATCCCACAGTTTTTGAGCATATCTTTCACCATCATCCCGAACGGGATCATATTCACAAATAAAAATGGTCGCATCCGGTAGCCCCTCTAAAGACTGAGCAAGTAACGGGCTTACAAGTTCATTCTGTTTTTCACTTTCATGCGGCACATATTGATCCCAGCAATAAACCATTGTAGATGAGTCCAAACCATAACCTTCGGCGTATTGGCTATAAGAATTACTACTCATCGTGGCATCTAAGGCTGGGTAGAAAAGAAGTTGATGGCTCACCTTAATTTCTGGATGTTGTTTTGCCATGAGACATGAGGCGGCAGCTATATTTGCGCCTGCACTATCTCCACCTACCGCCATACGGTTTGGATCAATTCCAAACAGTGAAGCATTTTCGCTGATATAGCGAAATGCCGTAAAAAAATCATTTAAAGGTGTTGGAAACTTAAACTCTGGAGCCAATCGATAGTCCACAGAAAACACAACCAGTTGAGTGGATTCTGCTAATAACCGACACGAGCGGTCCCATGCGTCTAAACTTCCCAGACACCAGCCTCCACCATGAGCAAAAACTAAAGCAGGTCGTTGTTCAGTGTTTTCTAATGAATGGGGAACATAAACACGCACTTCAATTTCGGCACCATCTGACACAGCCACATAAAAACTTTGCTGATAGCTTGCATCATGTTGAATGCCTTGCTGATCAATAATGTCTTTATTTACTTGTTCCCTTAGCTCTTGCAACGAGTTTACGGCTTGTGCGATTGGTCTGGATTTAAGCCAGTTTTCAATTTCAGCAAGTAGAGGCATGGCTTTTTTCCTGCTGTAAAAAATCTAAAATGAGAGTACTAAATGTTTCTGACTGTTCTTCCATAATGAAATGACCGCAGTCTTTTACAATCGCACTGGTTAAATGAGGTGAAACCTTTTTCATGGTTTCATAAGGCGCATTATCTGTGGCATGTTCAGCGCCTATGGCTAAAACTGGCATTTCTAAACTTTTAGTTTCTCTAATTTTATTTTGACGTATGGTCTCTGGAATAGAGCGGTAATAATTAAAACCTGCCGTTAAACGACCCGGAATTTTATAGGCTTCAATATAAGTTTCAGTCGCAACTTTATCTTTGTGCCACGACCATTTATCAAACATATAATTTAAATAAGTATCTTCACGGCCCGCGATTAAAGCTTCAGGTAAATCTAGGGTTTGGTTAAACATGAAGTGCCAAAGAAAGATATTTTCACTCGGCTCAACAAAAATAGGAGGTGCGGGTGCTAAACCGGGAATCACAGCTTCTGTTACCGCAAGACGAGTCACTGACTTAGGAAAGTCGGATGCAAGCGCATAGGCAACCCACATCCCAATATCATGACCAACAACCGAATAAGTTGGATATGCAAGTTGAGTCATGAGCATCGATAAAATTTTAGCAATACGCCCCGTATCATAACTTCCCTCAAGTGGAGCTGAATTTCCTGTTCCGGGTAAATCAATAGCGATTGCTTGATAACCCTGTTTCGCCAATTCAACCATGACTTTGTGCCACGCGTACCATGTTTGCGGCCAGCCTGGAATAAGCAATACAGCTGGACCTTCCCCTAAGGTGACATAGTGTAATTTTTTACTTTCGATGTGAGTGTAATGATGGTGGAATTCGTTATGCGAGTTTTCATTGAATAATTGAGTTTTCATGTTGAGTTCTCTTACGATTCCTTAAATACCTAATAACTGATTAATTTGAGTCTGATTCACAGGGGCAGCAGCAAAGTCATCAAACACTTTATCGGTGACATGAATAATATTTTGCTTAATAAACTCGGCACCTTCGCGCGCACCATCATCCTTATTTTTTAGGCAGCATTCCCACTCCAACGTTGCCCAGCCTTCGTAGTCGTAATGCGCTAACTTGGAAAAAATCGCTTTAAAGTCAACTTGCCCATCACCCGTAGAACGGAATCGACCCGCTCGATTTCCCCAGCTTTGATAGCCGCTGTACATTCCTTGGCGGCCTGTTGGATTAAATTCGGCATCTTTAACATGGAACATGCGAATGAAATCTTTATAGATATCGATATATTCCACATAGTTCAGTTGCTGCAAAACAAAATGGCTTGGGTCAAAAAGAATATGGCAACGTGGGTGGTTGTGAGTTCGCTCTAAAAACATTTCAAATGTAATGCCGTCATGCAAATCTTCACCGGGGTGAATTTCATAGCAAAGGTTTACGTCTTGTTCATCACAAGCATTCAAAATAGGAAGCCAACGACGTGCTAATTCATCAAAAGCCGTTTCGATAAGCCCTGATGGTCTTTGAGGAAATGGAAATACGTAAGGCCATGCCAGCGAACCAGAAAATGTCCCCATATCTTTGAGACCTAAGCGGGCAGATGCCTGAATTGAAGCGAGCATTTGTTGTTTTGCCCACTCGGTTCTAGCTGATGAATTACCATGTAAATGAGATGGAGCAAAGTTATCGCACATTGAGTCATAAGCAGGATGCACAGCCATTAACTGCCCAAAGATGTGTGTTGTTAACTCACTAATTTTTAAGCCATGATTGTTTAAAGTACCTAATATTTCATCACAATAATCTTGGCTTTCTGCTGCCAAATTGACATCAAATAAGCGCTTATCCCAAGCAGGAAGCTGTACCGCTTCAAAGCCTTGGCTTGATACCCAAGCAGCAATATCTTCTAGACGGTTAAAAGGAAAAACATCATCGCTGAATTGAGCAAGATGAATACTAGGGCCTTTGATGGTTTTCATAATAAAACCTAATTAGTTGTCGATCGACAAACAATAGGCTTAATTTTGGATAAAAACAACTTTTTATTGGAAAATCAAAACAAAACGAAAGTATTTTGAATAAATCTCATTGATTTATTTGTGAAAATATTTTTTTCGAATAATAATAAAAAGACGTAATAAATTTGATGAAGTGTCATTATGGCTGGCAGACCAAGAGAGTTTGATCGAGAAGAAGCCCTCGTAAAGGCGAGAGATTTTTTCTGGCTTCATGGCTATGAAGGTACATCCATGTCAGATTTAGTTGAAGTTTTAGGGATTGCCTCAGCTCGAATTTATAAAGCATTTGGCTCGAAAGAGGCTTTGTTTAGAGAGGCCGTAAATCACTACGAAAAAAATGAAGGTAACTTTGCCTTAAACGCTTTAAAGCAAAAAAATATTAAAGATGCCATCAGCCAATTATTTCAAGATGCACTAGCGCTTTACACGCAAGCCAACCATTCGTATGGATGTATGGTTGTGTCCGCAGCGAGTGTGCTAGGCGAAGAAAACCAAGCTGTTTTGGATTGGATGAAAGCACAACGTATTGCACGAGGGCAGAGTCTGGTCGATCGATTTGTTCAGGCAAAATCAGACGGTCAATTAGTGGCTGAAGCAAATCCTGAAACGCTGGGGCAGTATTACGCACTTGTTCTTCATGGATTATCTGTTCAAGCAAGAGATGGATATTCACCAGAAGAGCTTTCTCAGGTGATTCATTTTGCATTAAAAAATCTAGATCAATATGTTATAAATTATTGATTAATTTGTAGTTGTTTGATTTGTGGTGCTTTGAAAGAATTCTAAATATGATGGAATTAGTTTTGCAAAGAGCTAAGAGAACTTTGCTTTAAGATGGAGTAGGAACTATATCAATAGCTTGAATATAATAATTTTGCAGCAAAACCTATGAAGAAAAAACCAATAAGCATATTTCCCAAAATAGAAAGTATTCTATTTCCTTTTAAACGGCTAACTAAATATGCACCGCAAAATACTAAAAAACTAAGATAAATCAATGTGATTGTAAGCATTACGGTAGTGAGTATTATAAAGGCTATCCATATGTGTGGAGCATGAATATTAATGAATTGGGAAAAAAAGGAAATATGAAATAGAAGTGTTTTCGGATTGAGGAGAGTTACCAGCATTCCTTGTCCTATTATCCCACTATCATCTTTTAATTCTGTTTCTTCTATTTCATTTTTTACTTTTGGTTTTATAAGAGAATAAAGTGTTTGCACACCTAAATAAAAGAGATACGCTGCTCCAGCATATTTTATTGTGTTAAATAAAAAGGGAGTAGAGCTAATTACAGCCGCAAGACCGCCCCAAGCCATGAATACTAATAATACATCACTCAGAACAATGGATAGAATTGCCGCGAACCCTTTTCTTACTCCGCTTTTAATACTTGTCTTAATGACGAACATCGTTTCAGGACCGGGAGCGAGTATTATTAACGTTACACCCAACAAATAAGTCCAAAAATTTATAATGCCAAAATTAGAAAGCATAAATCCATCTTAAATTTATGAAATTAATCATGTTTTTTAATTAATAAACTCGTAAAAGCTATGTAGATGGGAATACCATAGTTTTTAAGCTTAAATTATTTTTACAATCAATAAAATTAAGAGAGTAGTTAATATTGGAAGACACGGCAAAATACTTTGTCTTTATTACTTTAAGATACATAGATTGCCATTATTTGAAAAAATTAATTTCCAATTTTATGGTTTTTGATTTGAACTTACTCTACTATATAGGAAATGTTTGTTTCCTATGTGGTGACTAATCAGTGAATGTAGAAAATACGAGTAGAGGAAGGCCAAGAGAATTTGATCTTGATAATGCCTTAGATAAAGCAATGGATGTATTCCGTTGTCAGGGATTCCATGCAACAAGTATATCTGACCTAAGTAAAGCTATGAATTTAACAGTGGGTAGTATTTATAAGGCATTTGGTGATAAACATAATCTTTTTTATCAGGTATTTAATCGTTATCTTCTGCTACGAAAAAAAGAATTAAATGAATATTTAAGCCATGTAAATACAGGTTATGAAAAGATTCAGAACTTATTAAATTTTTATATTGATTCTGTTAAAGAGTTAGAAGGTAAAAAGGGATGTCTTGTTGTTGGTAGTGCGATTGAAATCGAAGTACTAAATCATGAATTAACTAGAGCAATAGAATTTGCTTTAAATAAAAATTTATCAAATATCAAAAAACTTATTGAAGAGGGTAAAGCTGACGGCTCTATTAATCAGGAGTTGAATGTTGATCAAGCTGCTTCACTCTTACTTTGTCTGGTGTTAGGAATTAGAGTCGCAGGAAAAACATCATCTACAAGTCCTAATGATTCTATAATTTCATTAATTATGAAGTTGTTCACTTAAAAAATTTGATAATTTGGGAAATGATTGTTTCCTAAATAAACCTTGGAGAGTAGCTATGAATATATTAAATCGTAATTTTGCTATTGCTGATGGGATACGCTATCAGTACTTAACTACTGTGAATAACGCTAGTTCAGATACAATTCTTTTGTTAGCTGGATTTCCACAAAGTAGTTATGCATGGCGTAAGGTAATCCCTCTTCTTGCTGAAGATTACTCAGTAATTGCTGTTGATCTTCCCGGACAGGGAGATACTGACTATCCTGTTGATGGTTATGATACTAATAGCATTTCCTTAAGACTCAAAAAACTCTTAGATTCATTAGAAATTAAAAGATTTCATCTTGTAGGTCATGATATTGGTGCATGGGTAGCTTTTTCTTTTGCTAATAATTTTCCAGAAACAGTCCAATCCTTATGTTTGTTAGATGCAGGTATTCCAGGAGTAACACTTCCTGAAGCATTACCTGTAACACTTGATAAGGCATGGAAAACTTGGCACTTCTCATTTCATATGGTTCCTGACCTTGCTGAAAATCTAATTCAAGGTAAAGAAGCTATATATTTAGATTGGTTTTTAAGGAAGAAAGCAGCAAATCCTTTTATTTTTGAAGAAAAAGATATGCAAGAATATCTAAGAATTTTCTCTAAGTCTGGAAGCTTTAGAGCGGCAATGCAGTTCTATCGTTCCGTAGACCAGTCGGCTCTTCAGAATAAACGGCATATGCAAAATGCCAAATTATCAATGCCTTTATTAGCAGTCAGCTCTGATCAAGGTTCCATACCTGATATGGCTACACCATTAAAAAACTTTTCTAAGAATATTGTTCAAGGGATTAAGATTGAAAATTGTGGACATTTTATTCCCGAAGAGCAACCTGAAGTTTTTGCGAATCATTTGCTCAGTTTTATTAAAGAAAATACTTAAATTTTCTCAATATAAAACTGTCTCTACAGAGGCAGTTTTATATGATAACTGAAGTTAGAACTTCCTAACTATATGTAGAGGCCCTTTTTAATAATGATTTAATGAGGAAAAGCATTTATGACTGAGTTAGGTGGAGAGTCCGCTAAATATGGTATGCAGATTTTTGGAGAACATGGTGATTACATTTCTGAAAATGGAATGGGGCAGATAGCGCGGGATATTCACAAGAAAAACTTTCTCAGGTAATTCATATTTTTCATACCAAACTTTCGTTCAAACAGTTAGGGATTTGAAGAGAGTTAGAATTTTAGTGTATTAAAAAATTGACATAGTGTGATTGTGGTTGAGTACAGCAATGTCAAAAAAAAAAGAAAAAATGAAATTACTATTCCTCTAGGAAGTGTTTTACAGGTACAGCCCTTTTGACATCAAAAATGGCTGATCATTATTGTGAGGGAAGGGACATATGCGTTTTTCATTGCCAGCTAAAATTGCAAATAATATTGATCGTTCGGGTTTAATAAATAGTATGCCTTTCAATCCAGATACGTCATTGAGTACGCCTCAAGGAAAATATACCTGTGTTCACTATGGAATTATGATTCCAAATTTACCTGAACCTTTTAATTTCCTAAATATTATTGTGGTTGTGGGTCAACCTCAAGTTAAGCTATTTCGAAATCAACATTTAATCAAGACAAGTGATGTAGATACGGCTAACGTTTTAATCGGTACAGCTACTGGAACCCCTGATCACTTTAATGGCTATAGTGTAGAAAAAGATTGCACACTAGTGACTAATGGTAGCTATTTAAAGTTTGGCAATGATGTGACGATTGAAGGAACATATCCCGAATTTCATGCTCACCGTGAAGGCCACAACTTTAATTTTGATTTAAAGCTTCGTGCAACAGATAAAATTGCACACTTCACGAATCTTGTGGGTGGTTTATATGACCATTGGGCTTTGCTGTGTGAGTACGAAGGATATGTAGAGCAAGCGGGTGTAAAAACAGAAATTAAGGGTTTATGTACTTACGAATATGCTCGTGGAATTAGTGTCAAACTTCCCATTAACTTTTTTACCTATCAAATTTTAAATATTGATGAAAAAACCCAAGTCCTATTTGTGGATTCGTTTGGTCCATTAGGTTTAACGTTGCAAAGTAGAGTCTATGTGCGCTCTCTAGATGACCATGGCGGAATTTATTCTCGTGGTTTTAAATCTATTGTTCATGAATATGAGCCTGAAAGAGTTACGACGCCAGATGGAATTAGTATGCGTTTACCACATAAATTTAGTTGGCAAGTGGATGATGAACATGGAAATCTTCTCATTAAAATCGATGGTATTACTAACCGTGACTTTAAGTATGGTATGGCAGGAGGCTATGCGGGAAGTTACCAATATACTGGGCTATTTAAAGGGAAACCAATAGAAGGTAGAGCCTATATTGAATACATAGACCCGAAATAATCTTAAAATTTAATCAAGCACTTGTCTTCAATACGCTCTGCTTTTTACATCGGGTCGGGGCGTTTTTGAAAATTACATTTACATGTATAAGAGCTGAAAACTTACGGTTCATACTGAATAAAAACTTTATTGTTAACTTACTTAGATGGTATTTTACTCAGCTATTGCTTTGTTTTCGATTGAGTTTGTAATTGTGAGCATGTCTATAAAAGAATCAAAAATTCGTAGTGATGCGGGCATCTTTCCTTGGCTAACTTATTTAACAATGAAAGACATGGGATTAGATACGGATGCTATCTTCTCAAGTGTTAATTTTTTAGAGCATGCACTGAATATCCCAGATAAAAACGTAAGATATGACAATCGTATTCAAGAGAAATTTTGGGCTGCTGCTGAAAAGGTCAGTGGTAATAAAGATATTGGGTTAGTCGTAGGCGGGCGAATGCCTGTACTACGTGGCGATTTATTTGAATATGTATTCTTAAGTAGTGCTACTTTCGGTCAAGGTTTAAATACAGCAATAAAATATTATCATCTATTTACCAGTGCATTTGATGTTTTAAAGCTTGAGGTAAAAGGAGAGGATGCTTACTTGATTGGTTTAGAGCATTCTATTCGGCACTATTTAGAATGTGCGATCTCAGTTTTATTAGCATATTTAAAACATGTTTCTAATGAAAAATTTAAGCCTTTAGAAGTGTGGCTGACTTATCGTGAAGGTGCGGATGCAAAGCGATATCAAGAGATCTGGGGATGTCCTGTATATTTCAATATGCCTGAAGGGTGTATCAAGTTTAATGCCGGTATTCTAAATGACTCTTCTGTGGCGGCTAATAAAACATTAAATAAAATCCATGAGACTATTATTGAAGAATCTTTAACTCAGATAGAAAAGCATGAACTGGTTTTTAAAATCGAAAATACTCTTCAAGATCAACTAAAATCAGGAAATTTTAAAATAGATGATATTGCTAAAACACTCAATATCACTTCAAAAGCCTTAAGAACTGACTTAAAAGAAATTGGTACGAGCTATGAAAAAGTATTAAATGAATACCGTCAAAAGCTTGCACGAGATTTGTTAGAAAACACACAGTTAAAAAGTGATGAGGTGGTTTACTTGCTAGGCTTCTCTGAGCCTTCAGCTTTTTCTAGAGCATTCAAATATTGGACTGGTGAAACTCCTTCACAATATCGGAAACGTAAAAGTAAAAAGATTATTACTCTTTAAATGTATTTGACTTAATCATGAGTGGTAAACCAAGGTCAGATAATAAACCCGTCCGTGAATTTGGAACACTTTTTCTCTCTAAATCAATAAGCTCAATAAATTTTTTATTAAATTGTTTTCTAGGGTATTTTTCTAAAATTTCATTTCTAAAAGAGACGGGGAGTCTATAGAGACCGTCACTAATCACATCACAGGATGCGCCTTGCTGTAATAGAGTAATTTCAGCTGGGTCAGAATGATCTATATAGCCATTCATATGTAAGCAGATGGCATCTCTAATAACTTCACTTTTCTTCTCATCAAAGCTATGTTCTTTAGCCTTTAGCTCAAATTGTTTAGCGCTCTCATAGGTAAAACAGTTACAACCTTTACTATGAATATGTTGCTCAGTTAATCCAATATCATGAAAAAGTGAGGCTATTAAAAGTGATTCATGGTCAAATTGCTGTTTTTGTATATTGCCTAAGGCAGCTCCCCAGAAGTAGGTCCGCCATGAATGATTGTAGATAGATATATTTGCTTTTGCTTCTAGTTCATCAAGTGCGACTTTAACCATTTGAGTATCTGGTATTACGATCTGATTCATATCAAAATCGTTGGAAGTTTTGAATCGAAAGTAATTTATTTTTATAGAGGCCATAATACTTGGCAGCATAATTTTTTGAATTAACTTAATTTTCTCTTTAAAGCTAAGCTGACCATTTGTAGCTTGCATCCAGTTATATGAACCAATTCTTATAGTTTTCATTAGTAGATCTCATTTTAGAGCAATTACTCTAAAATATTGCCGCAGGTGATTTTTTGCAAGTTGTATCTTTTAAGAAATTGATAGTTTTTTGATTAATATATGTTTATATAATTTTTTATAGCATTAAAAGCTAACAGGAATCTCATAGGTTACAAATTCGTATTTTGGACCTGTAGATTTTGAAACTACTTTACCCCCTAGAGATTCTGCAATTTTTCGACTTGGATAGTTCTCTTCAGCGACTGGATAAATAAAATAGTCAGGCTTAACAAAGTCGACTGCCCATTTAGCGACTGCTGATACAGCTTCTCTTCCATAACCATGAAAATGGTAATCTTCGCGTACCCATATGCCTAACTCTGGGTTACTAGTTTGAATACGATGTAGGCCAACCAGGCCTATAAATATTTGAGTATGGGCTTCTCTTATAACAAATATAATTTCAGATCCAGCTTTGAAGTTTTTTAACCAATCATTCCAAGTTTGATCGAACTCATGTCTTGGTTGAGGATCCCAAGCCATATAGCGTGTCAGGGTAGGCGTAATACAGTTGTAAATTTCATCTGCATCTTCTGCCGTAAATGGTTTTAGATTAAGCCTTTGAGTAGAAATGCTCACTTCAAGCAGACTCATAATGATCCTTATATAAATCAATTAAATTTAATTGTTATCAAAAATATATTATTCATATTAGAGCTAAATAATAAGTAAACTCTCACTAATAATAACTATAAAAAAGTTTTAGTCTTGAATGGTAAAAATAAAGCACTATAATTCATGAGCTATCCATAAAATATGTTTAAACCTACTGATGATATAATTTATTGGAATAGACAAGATAGGTGAAAATAGTGTCTTACGCATGTCCATGTTGTGGTTATCTTACATTTGATGATTTACTCGATAGTTCTTTTGAAATCTGTGCAGTTTGTTTTTGGGAAGATGATAATGTTCAGAATGAAGATCCTGATTATAAGGGGGGAGCAAATGGTATTAGCTTAAAGATCGCTAAGCAAAATTTTCAATTATTTGGAGCAATAAAAAAAGAATTTATACCATATGTCCGTAAACCAATTGAAGAAGAAATACCCTGATAAATGAATATACTTGTATAAATGGGATGGAATAAACTTACATATTTACACCCGCTGTAATGAGCTTTATTAATTTATTAGTTATGAAATTAATATTTATGTAGTTAATTGAATTTACGATTATTTTGTCTAATTTATGATTTCTGATGTAAATATTTTATAATCTAAATTTTAACAAGCTCTTTATTTTTCAAACATACGTTGAGACAAGAAATTAACAAATTCTCGAACTTTCGGAGACGGATGCTTACTTGCTGGCCAAAGAACATTAAATACGCCTGTTCTATCTGTAAACTCGGGTAATACTTGAACTAGTTGATTGGTACGCAATAAGTCTTTGACAGAAAAGTCTGGCAAACAAGCAATTCCTCGACCTTTCAGCGCAAAACAAACTCGTGTCTCAATATTATTACAAATCATCGATATTGGAAGTTGTAAGTCTGGTTCGTTTTCGGTTGTTTTTAAGGGCCATTTCTCAAGCTTGCCGCTATGAGAAAATCGATAATGTAAACAAGAGTGTTCTAATAAATCAGCAGGTACTATCGGAGTTCCACGTTGAGCTAAATATGCTGGAGAGGCAACCAGTAATTGTCTAAAAGTCCCTAGTTTTAAGGCTTTTAAGCGTGAATCTGTTGGAGTACCTGTACGAACAACAGCATCAAATCCTTCTTCAATTACGTCAACCAATCGGTCTGTAAAATCCAGATCTAATTCTATTTCTGGATATTCCTGCATAAAGTCACCGAGTACAGGTAATATCAGAGAACTCACTAAGGGTAAACTCACACGTAGTCGTCCTTGTGGAGACTTTATCGCTTGCGATAATTCCATCTCTGCTGCTTCAATTTCAGCCAGTATGCGTCGACTACGCTCTAAAAATAATATTCCTTCAGCCGTCAGATTAATACTACGTGTATTACGATGAAAAAGTCGCACACCAATCTTTTCTTCAAGGCGAATCAAGCTCTTACCAACGGCAGAAGCTGAAATTCCTAATGAACGCCCCGCTGCAACAATACTTCCAGTCTCAGCGATTTTAACGAATACGGTAAACCCATTCAGGCTATCCATTCTTTTCTCCTTATTGCGGAACAAAACTTCCGTATAACAAGGAACTATACCCGACTTTTTCTTTAATAGGAGTCTTCCTAATATATAAATCTCGAATATGAAAAGAAGTTTTTAATATGATTTCCAAAGCGTCTGAATCAAGTGCTACCGCACCATCGACCTCTTTAAGCCTAGTTCAAAATATTGTTCAAAAAGCTATAGATAATAACCAGTTAGTAGGGGCTGTGGTTATTGTGGCTCAACATGGGAAAGTTATACACCGTGAAGCATTAGGACTATCTGATCGAGAGCGATCAATATCCATGACTATGGACACTGTCTTTCGCTTAGCGTCAGTGAGTAAGGTCATTGTTTCAACAGCTGCTTTAGTTTTAGTTGCTCAAAATAAACTGAATTTAGATGAGTCGATTCACCACCAATTGCCATATTTTCAGCCTAAATTAGAAAATGGAAAGTTTGTTCCAATTACTTTACGTCAAATTCTTAGTCATACGGCAGGCTTGGGCTATCGATTTCTTGAACCAGATGATAATGGTGCATATTCACAGGCAGATGTATCTGATGGCATGGATTCATCTACTATTAGTTTAGAAGAGAACGTAGGTCGAATCGCTACAGTACCTTTACTCTATGAACCAGGGAAAGAGTGGGGATATTCTTTGGCAACCGATGTATTAGGTGCATTAATTGAAAAAGTATATGGCAAGCCTTTAGATCAAGCAGTTAAAGAATTAGTCACTGATCGATTGAAAATGAACAAGACTGGTTTCGCTGTATCAGATAACCAACATGTAGCAACTGCTTATGTGAGTGATAGTCCTGAACCTCATGTTTTATTAGAAGAAGAGGTTGTTTCACCATTTGAAGAATGTGTCGGAATTAATTTTAGTCCTCGCCGTATTTTTAATTCGCAAGCATTTTTCTCTGGTGGCGCTGGAATGGCTGGAACCGTTGAGGATTTTTTTAGCTTATTAGAAGCTCTTCGTCAGGAAGACTCATTATTTTTACCCCATGAATTAATTGATGAAATGACAAGAGATCAAACGGGTGGTTATGAGTTACCAAATGCACCGGGCTTTGGTTTTGGTCTCGGATTTTCAGTACTCAGAAACGCTCAGCAAGCACTATCACCAGAGTCAGAAGGAACATGGCGTTGGGGAGGAGCCTACGGTCATTCATGGTTTGTCGATAAAAAACATAATCTGAGCGTGATCGCATTTACAAACACGCTTTATGAAGGCATGTCTGGAAAGTTTGTTACAGACCTACGTGATGCAGTTTATAAAGCGATAGGAGTAGTCGAATGAGCAGCTCAATTTCAAATGATCGGTTGCCAATCGTTCCCTTACTCATTCTCGCTATGGGAGCGTTTGTTACGATCTTGACAGAAGCTTTACCTGCGGGGTTATTACCTCAATTAGCTTTGGGATTAAATATATCTGAATCCTTAACGGGACAAACAATCACCATGTATGCGATTGGGTCTTTATTAACAGCCATTCCATTAACGAATGCTACCCAAAGTATTCGACGTAAACCCTTGTTATTAATTGCTCTAGCAGGTTTTGCTTTGACGAATTTAATTACAACGTTATCTACCAGTTATCTTTTAACAATGGTTGCTCGATTTTTGGCAGGTGTTTCAGCAGGCTTGCTTTGGGCCTTGCTCGCTGGATATGCAACGCGAATGGCGCCAGAACACTTAAAAGGACGTGCGATAGCAATAGCAATGTTAGGAACACCATTGGCTTTGTCACTAGGTGTGCCAGCAGGTACCTATCTTGGTCAATTGTTCGGTTGGCGAATGGCTTTTGGTGTTATGAGTATTTTTGCGATACTTTTAGTGGTATGGGGAAGCTTCACATTACCTGACTTTGAGGGGCAGACTACAGATAAACGCATATCCTTAAAACGGGTGTTCATTTTACCCGGTGTCAGACCCATATTATTTACTGTTTTAAGCTTTGTGCTTGCTCATAATATTTTATATACCTACATAGCTCCGTTTTTAACAATTGCTAATTTAGCTAAAAATACGGACATTATTTTACTGATATTCGGCTGTTTATCATTATTCAGTATCTTTATTACAGGACTGCTGATTGACCAATACTCACGCCTATTAACGCTCAGTAGCATAATATTATTTGGCTTTTCCGCTCTTTTACTGGCAGTCATGGGTAATCACACGGTTCCCGTTTATGTGGCAATCGGGATTTGGGGGGGGGCGTTTGGTGGTGCTGCGACATTGTTTCAAACGGCTTTGGCGGAAACGACAAATGATATGGCTGATATTGCTCAATCCATGTTAGTTACGGTTTGGAATATCGCGATTGCTGGCGGGGGAATTATCGGTGGCTTTTTACTGAGTAATTTTGGAGTGAGCACTTTTCCTCTAGTCCTCTTAATATTGTTATTTATTACATTCATTGTAGTTTGGCGAGCTAAAGAATATGGGTTTAGCTAAAACTTACATATTCCTTTCTCTTAGATAGCGTTAAGTTTACGGTGTCATAAGATAAATTTTCGCGCGCGTTGAGCAAATACACAATAAAAACTAAATCCAATTTATTTAATTGTTTTTGTTCTATAACTCTAAAGATAAAAATTTGCTTTATTAGATAGATCATTATTAATATTTGGGCTTGTTAATAAAGATTTATGAATTATGGAATACTCTACACAAGATGCTTTAGATTGGTTAAATCAAGGTATTGAAAGTCTTAGAAATTCATCTAAAGAAGATAAAGTTAGCGATTATGCTTTGGGTTATGATATTGGTTTTCTTTATGGCACATTACGCACGTTATTAGTGACAGGCCATATCACACGTGAAGAATATAATAAACTCCATGCAGAATTAACGGAAACTCGTCAGGCTAGACTAGATGGATCTGAATGATAACTAAAAATATTCGCGATCTGCTTGAGCCTATCAAACAGAATTGATTATAGGAAATCTCTCATGTGAGGGATTTTTTAATTTGCACGACTATACAATCAATAATTATATGAAAGCGTAAGTGAAACTCAATTATTTATCCTTACTTTTTAATGATCTATTTTAATACGATTGTCATTTCGTGTGCTTGACTGAAAGAGGGTTGAATACTATTCTTTGCCTGCTGGCCTACATTGCCAGTCGGTTGTCGCAGACCGAATCAAACGAGCATTAAAAGTTTCATACTTTTAGTGTTGAGCCCTCGTGCCCCCTCTATGGTGGAACGGAGGGGGACACCTTCGGGTGTGCTGGCCTCGTTTGACCAGTCTGCGAACCCCTTTCGTTCTGCCACCATAATTTTAATGTCTGGCAGAACTCCAAATAAAAAGGAGTTGGCTTTGCACATTCATCATTTCTTGGCAGCCTTTGTCAAAAGCTATAACGACACAACTTAAAATTTTTAAAGCATTTTGATCGCCGTTAGGCTTATCAGACTTTAAATCATTACGTCTAAAACTTAGCAACAATAAAACTTGAGATGTGCCAAGCACAGTCTTTATGGCTTTGCTATGCCTTTTTTATCTCATTTATATACAACAAGAATTTATTTTAAAACGGTAAAACTATGCCACATTCAGATCTTCCATTTCGTGCATTAAGCGTGCTTCACACTTCAAGATTTCTCTTTAATAAATATGGCTTTCATAACGTCGGGGTTGACCGAATTATCGAGTCGGCAAAAATTCCCAAAGCGACTTTTTATAATTACTTTCACTCAAAAGAAAGGCTGATTGAAATGAGCCTAACATTTCAAAAAGATGGACTTAAACAAGAAGTAATTTCAATCATCTATGTTCAGAAAGACTTAACGTTACTTGAAAAACTGCGCAAGATTTACTTTTTACATGCTGACCTAGACGGGCTTTATCATTTGCCGTTTAAAGCTATTTTTGAAATTTCGAAAACACATCCAAAGGCATATCAGGTCGTCATTGACTATCGAAACTGGTTCATCAATGAAATCTATAATTTGCTTTTAACCACCAATCCAAATGCTTCAAAATCCGATGCCCACATGTTTTTGTTTGTGATTGATGGAGCAATGGTTCAACTTTTAGACCCTAACAAACCAGATGAAAGAGAGCGGTTACTTGAGTACTTCTTGGTGGGGGTTGGGTAATTTTTTAATAGCGTCAGCATTTAAAGATGATATGTCATTTTTAGACAAGGTTGATGTCATTAGTGCACAAGTCAGGTCAATATAAATATGTTGAAATCAGATTTATCAAATGGGGCTGTAATAAATAATTAAGCTCCAAATTATCTAAATTTATTAAATATAATTTATTGATTTGTAGTGAAGGAGATTTAAAAGCTATCAGGATTAATAAATATTAAATTGAGCTAAAAATAATCATTATGCCAAGTTTTTAATTATAAAAATATAAAACTAGGAAACTGATTAATTATATTTAAAGGAAAGGATTCTATGTATATATCTAAACAAGGATGTATAGGTACACTCGTGCTTTTATATAGTATGAGTGCAAATGCAGAAGTTAGTCTAAAAGATAATTTTAAGTTCACAGCTAATTTTATTGATTTAGCGATGTATAGCCAAGAAAGTGCTGTAGATGACAATTTTACTAATTCAGCAGGTTTGTTTTTAAATACTGAAATTAAATTGGCGAATGAAAGTCAGGATTTTGGGGTTTTAAAAGCACAATATGTATTTAATGGTTTAAATGATGATGCACAGCTAAATACCTCAAATAATTGGTTTGGAGGCGTAGGAAGTTATATTGGTGGAGCAATTGCTGCCAATGATTTGGCTTCATCCCAACTCAGTTTGCTGACTTGGGATAAGTATTGGAGTGATAAGAAATTATACACTTCCGTTGGGCGTACCAACCTAAGACGGTATTTCCTCTATAACAATTGTCAAAATATCCTGTTGTGTACTGACCCGATTAAAGGGGCAATGGGTTCATTACCGACTAACTATGCGTATTGGGGCGGCTATGCCAAATATAATTTATCAGACCATATCTATATGCATGCTGGCGTTTTTGAAGTCAACACAGATGATTATGTCTATAAGAAAAAAGGATTAGATTTCTCATTTCATCACCAACTAGGTTACAGCCAAGTGTATGGTATGGGATATAAAGATAAAAATAGTAAAGCAGAGTTGTTATATTTTTATAATAATTCTGAATATCGTAATGCATATACTCAAGAAAAATATAATGGTACAGATGGTTTAAATTTTAGATTTAATCATGATTTTAATAATCAGAATATTCCAACTGTATTTGGTGCTTACTCATATATTGATGAGAAAAACCAACCTTATAAAAATTATTGGGAACTCGGGTTAAGCTACAAAATAAATCAAGGAAAAAATCATTTAGGCGTGAAGTTTGGTCAGTCTCAACTCAATGATGACTATGTTTTAATAACAGAAAAAATTAATGGTAATAATAATAAAACAACCTCTTTTCTTTCTTTAGATACCGATATTAATTACAAACGTCTGACTCTAAGCCCATTCGTACAATACATCTGGAATCCAGATAACTACTACCGTTCTACAGGAAAAACCTTCAACAGCAATATGATTGTCGGTTTAGTTACTCAAATTAAGCTCTACTAAGGGAAAAAAGAGATGAAGATTACAAAAATTAGCTTACTGTTCACGAGTCTTTTAGTCAGTAGTGTGGCCTGTGCTGAATATAGCTGTCAGCAGTTGGAACTAAAGGACTGCCCAACGACCGTAGATAAAAAATTACCTGATCCACATGATATGTTGGCATGGACACAACAACAAAGGGTGGTGGGCTTTCGAAATACATTCCGTAGTTATGATGGCAGTGTTTTTCACCCTGATAAGAAAAACATACTTGCGCTACCAAAGCTAAAGAGCAGTATTAAAAATAAGGATATCCATTACTCGGTAGATGGGAAAAACTATAATTTAAATGATTATTTAAAAAGTCAAAGTGTTGCAGGTCTGATTGTATTAAAAGATGGCAAAATTGCTTATGAATATTATGGACAAGGCAATAATGAGACGACTCTATGGACTTCTCGTTCAGTGGCAAAGTCTATTGTGGCAACGCTCATAGGTGTTGCTATTCAACAAGGTAAAATCAAATCGATAGATGATCCAATCATTCAATATTTACCTGATTTGAAAGGAACGGCTTGGGAGAAAGTATCCTTAAAACAGCTTTTACAACACACATCAGGCGTTGAATGGAATGAAAACTATAAAGATCCAAATTCAGATTTTGCAAAAATGACCTATTGTGAGGCAGCTAACGATCCAGATGCTTGTGTCTATAAAAATGTAAAAAAACTGAAAGCGAAATATGAACCAGGAACGGTATGGTCATATAGCACAGGTGGGGCATATCTGGTGGGTAAAGTCTTAGAAGCTGCAACACATGAGAATATTGCTAAATACCTAGAAGATAACGTCTGGAAACGGGTAGGCATGGAGCGAGAAGGTGTTTGGCAGTCTTATACCCGCAATCAAGTTGATATGGGTGGCCATGGGTTTAATGCAACTTTACGTGATTATGCGCGTTTCGGACAATTTATATTGAATGACGGACGTGTTTCTAATGGAGACAAGATGTTACCCGATGGTTGGACAGCCCAAGCGACTAAATGGAATCAAGCGAAAGGCTCTGCCTCAGAAAACTACCCAAAAGGCATATATGGTTTTCAATGGTGGAACTCACATGCTAAAAAAGGTTCGCCATTAACGACTCAAAATTCTGATGAAACTTTCTGGGGACTGGGTATTTTTGGGCAGATGTTAGCCATTAACCCTAAAGACAAGATTGTTATGATGCAGTGGAGTACATGGGAAACTGCAATGCCATCCGCTGAGCTTGATAATGAAAAAAGTTTATTTTTTAATGCGGTAACTCAGTATCTTACTGAGCAAAAATAAGCAGGTTTTATAGCTTAGCATGTCACGAAATTTTAACTTGATATTTAACAAAGGTAATTTTAGAATCCGCCCAACTAATTTTTAGGAGCTTCAATGTGAGTACTTGCTCGAGTGACAGTAGTCGATCGGTAATAGTCTAAGTATCCACTGAAGTCCTTACAGACCTCTTTTTGTGGATGCAAGAAGAGGTTTTTTTATTTTCATCTTTTCATTTCTACTATTAACCTATGATTTATTCATGACAGGTTGCAGTACTTGCATATGCTCCATAACTTATGGGAGTAATGCCAATGGTATTTATTTTAAAGAAACGCTCACTTATTTTTGGTTTCTGCTTATTGGCTTTATCTAACGCTAGCCATAGTGGAAGACCTATGGTTGTTGACGATGCAGCTCTTGTTTCTCCAAAAACATGCCAATTAGAAACATGGATGCAGCATAATCCTGACAACAAAGAATATTGGGCAATGCCTGCCTGTAATTTTGGTGGTAATTTTGAATTTGCTGTAGGGCTGGGAAGAGTAAGCGATGATACTGAGCACGTCAGCTATGCAACCTTACAAGGTAAAACCTTATTAAAGCCTTTAGAAACCAATGATTGGGGAGTTGGTTTTTCTTTTGGAACTCAAATAAATACCAAAGATTCTTCAAAAAAAGATTGGACTGTTAACCTTCCATTAAGTATTTCTACTTTCGATGATAAATTTTTAATCCATGCCAATATGGGTTGGTTACGCGAAAATACCACGCATAAAAACCAGACCACGTGGGGAATTGGAACCGAAACACAACTTACTCATCCTTTAACGCTCACTGCCGAAGTATATGGTAATGACCGAAACGACTCCTTTTACCAGACAGGTTTTCGATACATGGTCTATAATGACTTTGCTCAATTCAATGCAAGTTATGGCAATCAAATCTCTCATCACGATAATGCATTTTTCTCTGTCGGATTTGTATTTCTAACAAAATCATTTTTACCTTGATGATTTAGAAATATCTGAATCTATCAATAAATCTGACAGATTCTAACTTTTGATATCAGATAAATACATTTATCTTAATTGGGCTTGAGCACAACCTTTTGAAGTGTTCCTCTTTATGGTTAGATTTTTAGGTATTTAAAAAATGAATAAAATGCACGTAACTTTAGCGGTAATTATTGGCTTAATTGTTGGTGGAGTAATCGGCACTCTAGGCTACTCTAAAACTGCTGCTCGTTATGGCGCCATGACCACAGCCTGTGTCATGGTAAACCAAGCGGTTGAACATGGGATCTTGAAACCTGAACAAGTGAAAGAGTTAGGTGAGTTAACAGGTCAAAGCCTTAAAAAAGATTATGAATCTGTTGCATCCAAATTCAAATTCTCTGAAAAGCAATTAGGTAACGCATCAGAAGGCTCTAATTGTAGTCAGTTTATTGTTGGTGTGAATGCCGCAAAATAATGAGTAGGAAGCCCACAGTGTGTGGGCTTTTTTAATACTGTATAACTCTATATCAATTGACTATGTAATGACTCAGACATTATTTATGAATAAGTTCTAATATATTTTTAAATAACATACTATCTTTGTCGGCAAGGGTATTCACAATGTCAAAATGATTATGTCCTTCATCTTTTAGTAATGAAACGTTTAATCCTTTTTCTTTGCATATAGAGTAGAAAAAATTGGTTTGATTATGGAAACCTTGTGTCTCTAGCTCTCCTACACTGAGTAGAAGTGGTGCGGCATTTTCTGGTAATGGTAAATTTTTATAAGGACTGAGTTCAGTTGCTTGTTCTGGACTAAGTTTAAGCCATTCATTAATGTTGGTATCACATAAAGGTAATAAATTATAAAGCCCACTTAAGCCAAGGACCCCCTTAATCACATTTTTAGGCAAGTTAAATTCTTCTTGCCAACGATCACTCCAAAGCATAGCAACTAAATGCCCCCCAGCAGAACTACCCCCTATATATATTTGTTCAGGGTCTATGCCATAAGTTTTAGCATTCTGGTAAATCCACGCAATCGCTGTTCTTACTTCTCGCACAATTTCAAAAAGCGATGCGTGAGGGCAAAGGCTATATTCAATTGTGGATACGGCTATTCCATGTGCGACAAAATTTTCAGCCATAGAGCAAGCATCATCTTTACTTTGTGCACGCCAATAACCACCATGAATATAGATGAAAATCGGAGAAGGTTGTTTCTTTGCGGGGAAAATATCTAAGGTTTCTCTTCTAGCTAAGCCGTACTCTAGATTATATAAGCCTGTAATAGCATCTTTGGATTTCTGAGCAAGTCGTGCATATTCCTTCATACAAGAATCAAAATCATCCACTGAATTTCTGGCGTTATATTGAATTTCTCTTTCTTGAAGATTTGAAAAGAATAGATCTGTCATTTAAACCTCGATAACAATTTATTTAATTAAAGGATAATAATTAATCAGTACTGATGACCTTAAATTTTTGCTTAGAGATATTTATTTCCCGATACCATTTAAGTGCTAAACAAATAAAAGCAATAAAAGTAGGTATGGCTAAACTTAAGAAAATTGAACTCAAATCTAGATTCAAAGTAAAAATTAAAGAACCTAATAATGATCCTAAAATTGCTCCAATACGGCTTATTCCATGCATCCAAGAAACGCCAGAGCCTCTACAGTTCGCAGGATAAAAGAGAGTAGCTAATGGAAATAATGCTGTTTGGGCACCTGCTAATAGACCTCCAATCATAAAGATCAGAATTGAAAATAGGACAATGTTTGTATGCGTAAAGCTAAGAAGAATGAATAATAAGAATGCCGAGAAATATGAAGAAGTAATCACTTTGGTTGGATTTAATCTATCCATAAATCTACACATGATTATGGCTCCAATCACGCCCCCAAATGGGAATAAAGTAGACATAAGACTTAATTGTTGTAGATCAAAACCAACAGTTTTTAAAATTGTAGGCATCCAGCTTGTAAAAAGATAAAACACTAATAAACTCATAAAAGAGCAAAGCCATAACATTAATGAACCAAATAAGTATTTGCTAAAAATATCTTTAAGTGGATTATTCTGTTCAACAACTTCCTTTTCAGCTATAGATAAGACAAGCTCTTTATCAATTTTTTTACCATGTATTTTTTCTAAAATTAAAAGTGCTTTATTCTTTTGGTTATTAATAATAAGGAATTGTGTGGATTCAGGGAGGGTAAAAATGAGTACAAAGGTAAGTAATGCAGGTATCAAACCAATAATAATTAATAATTCAGACCAACTAAAAATTTTTAATAGATAAGCCGAAAGGAATCCTCCAGAAGATACTCCCATTAGAAATCCACAACCAGCTAAACCTGTGAGAAAAGCTCGATGCTTTTTAGGCATATATTCTGAAACGATTGTACTTACATTAGGCATCGTCGCACCTAACCCAAGTCCAGTGATAAATCTATAGATAATGAGTTCTGCTGTATCGGTCGAGTAAGCAGAGATTATTGTAAATATAGATAAGATTAGCATGCTGATAATCATAATTTTCTTTCGGCCGAACTTATCTGCAAAAATACCTGATATTAAGGCGCCAATACTCATACCGATTAAAGCCGCACCAAATACAGGAGCTAATTCGGCCTTTGAAATTTGCCACTCATCTAACAAAGGTGGTGCTATAAAACCTATGATTCCAGTATCAAGTCCATCACAGTAAAATACTAAGAAACCTAAAACAAAGACTACCCATTGGAGGGGAGCTAATTTTTCTCTATCTACGATAGTGTTCACATCTATTTTATTCATATATATCCTTGAAATTGATTTTAAAATTATTGTGAAACAAAGAAGTTTTGGCATGCTCCATAAGTTTTGGATATTCGTATGTGTTCAAGATTTATTGTTATTTTTATCAATGATGAAAAATATCCATTTCATCCGTATCTATATCCAGTAATTCCGAATATTCATTAGATCTCACCATTGAAGTTAGACGGAAGTTCGTCTAAATGTGGTTTTTTTGATTTCATTATTTATAATTTTCACAATACTTTTATTAGAATTTAATTATGCTCATTGTTTGTATTATTTTAGCGGTCTTCTTGGTTCTTGCACTTTTAACTAAATTTACTAAATGAAATTCTATGCACTTAAAATATCAAAAAAACTATTTGGTAGAGACAATGAAGATAAGCGACAAGATCAACTGAACATCTAATCTACAGACTGTTATAATCACATCACCACAAAATCTAAGGTGCAAGCTTGCTCTATAGACAGGCTTATTGTGATTGCAAACAAATCTGTTAGGAAATATGAAGCGATATCTAAAACAAACTAAATCAACCATTTCTAATTGGACAACAGAACAAGACTGTTTCTTGATAGAAAATAATTCTCTCCCAATTCACGAACTCATAGAACATTTGCCTTTTTCTGAAGAAGAAATAAGAGTACGTAGAGCTGTTTTGGGTTTAGTGCGTAGAGATAAACAGATGAAGACATATTAATTTTACCATTTGGTAAAAAATAATATGAAAGTAAATGTTTCTAATTATCTCTATTCAACCATTCATTTTGTGGATGAGTTATCAAAACCATAATTTTTTTATGTGTTTTTTTGGTGCGATTTACATAAGGCACCAATTACTTACAAACTACACCAATAAGATTACCTTTACTTACACTTCTTTGAGCATAATCAAAGTCATAAAAGATTCTTAGATCAGCACTTTATAACAATAGTACGGAGAGAGAGGTTAATGCCAAAGTATCTAGCTGTAGCCGAAAAGGTTTATAAAAATATTAAAAAAGATAGCTTATTCACTGATGACATTACTCAGAATCTTAACTGTTTAATTAGTCAGATTCGAAAAGCAATCAAGGGAACTGAGTTTAAGCTCAAGTTCAACTATATAGATTTTGAAGAGAACTTAACCAAACCTTTAAGTGAGTGCAAAGTTCAAATTGACTTGAGTGTCATGCCAAAATTTGCAAATGAAGGAGAGTATCTTCTTTGGTTAGCTGGTTTTATTGAGCGAATTACGGAAGGTGGAAAACCTAAATTGCCGCCAATTTCACAATTTCTTCCGCCAGGTTTTAAGATGTCGAAAGATGCATTTCCTGTATCTGTAGCTCCTCAAAAAGAAGAGCATGCTGACATGATTATCAATTATTTTAAATCTGAGGATTTTAGTAAAAACAATAAAACTCCTTCATAAAAGAATATAGAAGTGACGTCCACCATACTTCTATATACTGCTGGTTTAACTTCAGCGACCGCCTTCTGGGGCGGTTTTTTTTGTCTTGAATCTGCTCATAACTAACTTTTAAACTTGTCTAAACTCAGATTTTAAAAAACATTAAATGTATGTAAATGTTCAGCTATGCAGTGTTTTTATATAAATAACAGAAACTTAGTCGTATTTCGTGGTAAATAGAAATATACATTTTTCACATAAGCAACGTGTCAAGTAACGCAATTAAACATTTAGCTGTTCATAATCTTTAAAAAAAGGGGAATATAAATAATATGAATGAAAATGCCGAGTTAATTAAATACATAGACGTTGCTGAAAATGTATATGAACGTATTTATGAAAATAATCAAGTTTCAAATAACTTGATTGTTAACCTCAATCGAATTATGGCGGAAATCAAAAAGCAGGCCGAAGAAAAAGATCTCAAATTAAAGTACAACTCTATCGACTTTGAATATTGCTTGAGTTTGCCTTTGGCAGATAGAGATATAAAAATTGATTTAAGTTTGATTCCTCATTTTGAACATCGGGATGAATGCATTTTATGGCTAACCAATTTTATTGGAAAAATTAGTGTGCAAAAAAGGATGATAAGGCAGAAACTAAATTATCATTAAAAGGAATTAGATTTTAAATGTATGAACGAACCGTCTTTAGACGGTTTTTTGTGGGTGAAATATATAATATGATTTATCTTAGATTGATATTCCATAATTAGAAAATGACATAGAGCGCTTTAAAATGAAAAAGCTTGTAATGACTTTTACTGTATTGATTCAACTATCGACCTATAGCGTAGCCAATGATTCTACGGGCTATGTCGGTACGGGGGGAATTCAATATCTAAAAAATTCGCAGATTGCCATGCAAAGCGAAGATCTATTTATTAGTAAAAAACTAATTAAAGTTGATTACCTCTATAAAAACCTAAGCAATAAAGAGGTCACTGAAACCATTTTATTTCCGCTACCGCGTATTGATAATTTCTTTGAGTCTGATTTTGCCCATACAGAAGAACTTCTAAAAAGTTTTAAGATTGTGGTTGATGGCAAAAATATAAAACCGGAAATGCATGTCAGAACGTTTATTCAAAAAGATGAAAAATCGCCTCTGATTGATGCCACGGATGGGTTTAAGCAATGCGGTTTTAGTGAAAAAGACATGCTCAACCCATGGGTTCGAGACAACTATGATTATGAATATTATGTAGATAAGCTAAAACAATGTAAGAAGCCGAACATACAAAAAATCTTAGCCAATTTTAAAAAAGATGATGTCATCCCATGGTCATCTCAAGTGATCTATAGTTGGAAGCAAACTTTTAAAGCCAATAGTTTGACTAAAATTCACCATGAATATAAACCCTTGGTAGGAGGTTCAGTTGCTTTATACCCAGATGAATATAACCAGCAATTTTGTATGGATAAACAATTTAAGCAGGGCTTAAAAAAAGCCAGCGCCCAAAATTCCCCGTTTAGTGCCTTGGGTTATATTTTGACAACTGGTGCAAATTGGGCAAAGCCAATTGAAAACTTTAAGTTAACCATTGAGCGTGATAAAGATGAGCTGGTTTCATTTTGCTGGGATGGTCAAGTTAAAAAGATTAGTCCAACTCAATTTCAGATGACTAAAACCAAGTTTGTTCCTAAAAAGGATCTAGATATTATTTTTGTGAGAGTGAAATAAGCCGAACTCAAATAAAAATACATAAATGGCTAGCCTAATCATGCTAAGAAATTCCATACTATAAAAGTAGAGGGATTTCTAATGTGGGATATAACGTGAATTTAAAGAATCTGGAAGCTTTTTATTGGGTTGTGACTTTAAATAGCTTCAATAAGGCTGCAACTAAATTGCAAACAACCCAACCTGCGATATCTCAAAAAATCACATCTCTTGAAAATGAATTAGGTTTTAAAGTTTTAGACCGAAGCTTGCGAAAATTTAAACTGACTCACAAAGGCATCACGTTATTTAAATATGCTGAAAAGTTTATGCGGTTGGAAACAGACCTTGTCGCAGAGCTTACCGAAAACCAGCACCTGACGGGAACAATTCGTTTAGGTGTTTCCGAAACAATCGTTTATACGTGGTTGGTCGAATACATCGAAAAAGTTCAACAAGAATTCCCAAAAGTTTCAGTCGAAATTGTGGTCGATCTAACACCTAATTTACAAGAAGGCGTTCGGACAGGGGACTTGGACATGGCCTTTTTGCTTGGGCCAACGTTAGCTTTTGAATGTATTGAACAGGCATTGTGTGACTTTGAGCTGAGTTTCTTGGCTTCACCTTCATTTAAAGGCTGTGTAGCTCAAATGTCTTTTAAAGCTCTTATGTCTCATACCATTTTAACTTACCCCAAAATTACCTATCCCTATAAAGAATTAAAAGCCAGAATGAAAGAGCAAGGCATTGATGAACCACTTTCAATTACCAGTTATTCATTAGCAACTTTATTGCGTTTAGCCGAACAGGGCCTAGGTATTGCTGTTGTGCCGACCTTAACGGCGTTAAAAGAAATTACTGATGGTCGACTAGAAATATTAAATACCCCCATTCAGTTAAAGACATTTCATTTTACCTCTATCTATATTCATGGGAATGACGTTGCCTTGAAAGAGAAATTGACAGAGGTCGCTGTTAAAGTATCGACGAGCGCCATGAAAAGTCTCAATGAAAGAATCCAAAAATAAAAAGTTCTCGTTATTTTTCTAGATAAATTTTTTGTTCCAGAATAGCTGTTTGACTGTGAAAGCCATAAAAGCAGCTTATGCAGTTCGATAAGTAAAGCTTATCCTGATTTTTTAATAAACATTAAATCTTTTAAAATCATGTATTTGTGTTTTTAATTTTATGTAAAAAGTCTTATTGTCCGTAGGGATGAGCTATGTTTTTATTTTAGATACAAGATTTGATCACCGATTGTGTTGATTGGGGAACAGGGAATCTTTGTCATTTAAAAGGATTAAAGAATATTGTTTGGGAAAATGATGTTCTTGGTTCAACTTGAAAATAGCGTTGTTAAGCTCAAATGGATGAGGAACGCATTAATATGTCTTTACTGAAATCTTCTTTTTTATCAGATCGCCAATGGGCCATAGTTGCCTCGATCTTTATGATGGCGACCTCTGCAATGGGGCCCGGCTTTTTAACCCAAACTGCTGTATTTACAGTGAAGTTAGGTGCGGCATTTGGCTTTGCCATTTTAGTTTCCATTCTGATTGATTATGTTGTTCAACAAAATATTTGGCGAGTGGTAACCCTCACTCAAATGCGTGCATCGGATATTGCCAATAAAGCAATTCCCGGCAGTGGTTATTTACTGGCTTTTCTGGTCATCCTAGGTGGTTTTTTCTTTAGTATTGGTAACATTGCAGGTGCTGCATTAGGTCTAAATGCGCTTTTTGGTCTAGACACAAAATGGGGCGGTATTTTAAGTGGTGCTTTAGCTATTTTGATTTTTGCATCAAGAAAAGCAACGCTTGCCATGGATAAAAGCATGATCGTATTGGGATTGCTTAAAATTCTCCTGATTATTATTGTTGCCGTGATTGTGATGCCACCAGTTGGACAAGCAGTACATCAAACTTTTGCTCCAGATCAGATCGACTTCGCCATTATTACGACCATTGTTGGCGGTACAGTTGGTGGTTATATCTGCTATGCGGGTGCCCATCGTTTACTCGATAAAGGCGCGGTTGGCCCTGAAAATATTGATGAAGTTGCTAAAGCTGCAACCAAGGGCATTATTGTTGTCGGTATCATGCGCTATGTGCTGTTTTTAGCATTTTTAGGTGTGGTGGTGAGCGGGGCAAATATTGATTTAGCCAGCCATGATGCCAATCCGGCAGCTCAAGCATTCCAATATGCAGCGGGTACATTTGGTTTTAAATTGTTTGGTTTAATTTTCTGGGCAGCCGGCATTAGTAGCACCATTGGCGCAGCATATACCTCAGTGTCATTCTTTAACGTGTTTAAAAAGAACTTAACACCAAAACAAAACAACTATACGACCATTACTTTTATCGCATTGGCTTTATTGCTCTATGTGTTATTAGGCGCAACTCCAGCAGGTCTACTCATTTTTGTGGGTGGTTTTAACGGTTTGGTGTTGCCAATTGGTCTTACAATTTTTGTGTATGTTGCTGCGTGCCGTAAAGATTTAATGGGTAATTATAACTATCCAAAATGGTTACTTATTTTGGGTGGATTAACATGTCTGTTGACGTGGTGGATGGGCTATATGTCGTTTACGACAGTGTTCAACTATTTGACTAAGCTTTAAGCCAGACTTTGTTAAGTAATAAAGGAATGATGCCATGTTTGTAGATTTAAATAGTGATTTAGGTGAAAGTTTTGGCTCATGGAAAATGGGCAATGATGACCAGATTTTACCTGTCGTGACCAGTGCCAACATTGCATGTGGCTTTCATGCAGGTGATCCGCTCGGCATTTTAAAAACAGTTCGTAAAGCCGTTGAACTTGGCGTGACCATTGGCGCTCATGTTTCTTATCCAGACTTAGTTGGTTTTGGCCGCCGTAATATGGATTTGTCGCGTGATGAACTAATTGCCGATGTGCTTTACCAAATTTCCGCACTCGATGGTTTGGCTAAAGTAGCAGGCTCAAAAGTGCAATACGTTAAACCGCATGGCGCGCTCTACAACACCATTGCCCATGACCAAGCTCAGGCGGCAGCAGTGATTGATGCGATTAAAATGTATAACCCTGAACTGGTTTTAGTCGCTTTGGCAGGGTCAAACTTGGTAGAGCAGGCGCGTGCGGCTGGTTTAAAAGTCGTGTCTGAGGCATTTGCAGACCGCGCATATAACAGCGATGGTTCACTGGTGTCTCGCCGTCTAGAAGGAGCGGTTTTACATGACTCGGCATTTGTTGCCAGCCGAGTGGTTTCAATGCTTAAAAATGGTGGAGTTGAGTCAATTGACGGTGTATTTACCCCAATTCAAGCCGACACCATTTGCCTACATGGCGACACCGATGGTGCTTTAGAAATGTCGGCAGCCATTAAAGCCGAGCTTGTAAAAAACAATATTGAAATCCGCCCGTTTGTAAACAAAGCATAAGGATGAGCACAATGTATAAGGATATTAAAGTCGACCCAGCTCAACTTGAAGCCGCTTTAGATGCGCGTTTAAAAATCCGTGCTGGTTTTGATAAACCGACGGCAGGCATGGCTGCGGGCATGACACAGGTCAACATGATTTCGGTGCCAAAAGAATGGGCTTATGATTTCCTTCTTTACGCACATCGCAACCCGCAAAGTTGTCCAGTGCTTGATGTGCTCGAAGAAGGCATCTATGCAACCAAGCTTGCGGCAGACTCAGACATCCGAACCGATTTTCCACGTTATCGCATTTGGAAAGATGGCGAAATGGTCGATGAAGTGACTGATGCAAGCGAGATTTATAACGCTCATCCTACTTTGGTCACGTTCTTAATTGGTTGTAGTTTTTCGTTTGAAACGGCTTTGCAAGAAGCGGGTATTGAAGTTCGCCATATTCATGATGACACCAATGTACCGATGTATCTGAGCAATATTCAGTGCCAGCCAGCAGGCCGTATTTCAGGAAACATGGTGGTTTCAATGCGACCAATCCCATCTCATCAAATTAGTGAAGCTGTAAAAATTACCGCGCGTATGCCAAGTGTCCATGGTGCGCCTGTACATATTGGGCACCCTGAAAACTTAGGGATTCAGGATGTAAATAAACCTGACTTTGGTGATACTTCTCGCATTGAAGCGGGTGAAATTCCAGTGTTTTGGGCTTGTGGTGTAACACCGCAAGCGGCAGTCATGAACTCGAAAATTCCTTTTGCCATTAGCCATGCACCGGGCTACATGTTTATTACTGACATTCCTGACCGCGCTTGGATTGGCTAATTGGACTAAAGAAGAATTAAAAGGATAAGCAAATGCGTTTTTTATCGGTAAACACCGATTGTTTTCTGATTGAGCTTGCGAGCTTAGAGGAAACTTTGGCGTTATACAATAAATTGCAAAATACGCAATTGAATGGAATTAAAGATTTAGTCCCCGCTGCAAAAACAATTTTGGTTTTTTTTAACGAGATCGAAACCAATTTTAAAACGCTGGTTGCTTCAATTCAGAGCCTCAAGATTGATTCAGCGTTTGAGCGTAGCGGACAAGAAGTGATTGTGCCGATTCGTTACGATGGCGAAGACCTTGCTCAGGTTGCAGAGTTACAAGGATTATCTGTTGCCGATGTGATTAGAAAACATCACGAAAGCGTGTGGAATGTCGCTTTTATTGGTTTTGCGCCGGGCTTCGCTTATATGAGCAGTCCCGATCAGCCTTTTAGCGATATTCCACGTTTAACGGTTCCGCGTAAAAAAATACCCTCAGGCTCTTTGGGTTTGGCTGGAAAATACTCTGGTATTTACCCAAAAGACAGTCCGGGTGGTTGGCAGCTTATTGGCACAACATCGGAAAAAATGTGGGATTTAGAGCGTAAAAACCCTGCACTGTTGTTACCGGGCATGACCGTACATTTTGAAGATGTTACGCATCGCCCAACGACCGTAAATGTACCGCAGCAGATTACTCGTACGGTTGAGCCTAAACAATCTACGCCACTGTTTACGGTGACGGCACCGAGTTTACAGATGCTCATTCAAGACGAAGGACGCTTAAACCAGACCAATATTGGCGTTGGTGTTGCAGGTGCAATGGATTTGTCGGCCATGCACAGTGCTAACCGTGTTGTTGGTAACCCAATCGAAATACCCGTAATTGAAGTTTTAAATGGCGGCCTAAAAGCCAAAATGCAGCATGCGGGCGTTATTGCGGTTGCAGGTGCCATTTCAACCATTCGTGTGAAATTTGCTGATGGTCAAACCTCAGATTTTGCAAGCTATCAACCAATTGATTTGGATGAAGGCGATGAATTTCAAATTCAGCCACCGACAGCAGGGCTTCGAAATTATTTAGCAGTTCGAGGTGGTATAGACGTTGAACCAGTTCTGAATAGTGCCTCATTTGACAGCTTGGCAGTGTTGGGGCCAGAGCCTTTAAAGCTTGGAGATACGATTTATCTAGGACAGGTGAAGGCAGTCAACATTAGTGTAAATGAAGTAGGCAAGTTCGATTTGCCAAAAGCTGGCGAAGTGGTTGAGCTAGATATTGTGATGGGACCACGCACAGATTGGTTCGAACTAGACAGTATTGAACTGCTGTGTCAGCAAGAGTGGCTTGTGACCAATGAAAGCAACCGCGTTGGGTTAAGACTTTCAGGTGAGCAGCCTTTAACTCGCAAAATTACCCATGAACTGGAAAGTGAAGGCACATGCATTGGTGCTTTACAGATTCCACCGAGCGGTCAGCCAGTTTTGTTTATGAATGATCACCCTTTAACGGGCGGATATCCGGTCATTGGCGCTGTTGCTAAACACCATTGGGATTTTGTGGCGCAGATACCAGCAGGTTGCCGCATCAAATTTAAAAAAATTGCCGAATTTACAGATTTTGAGAATGAATGATGAATACAGAAAAATTATTGATTGCTAACCGTGGTGAAATTGCCGTTCGTATTATTCATGCTTGCCGTGATATGGGAATTTCATCAGTCGCGTTATATGCAGATGATGACATTGGCAGCATGCATGTCGAACTTGCAGACGAAGCATGGGGCTTGGCTGGTGCTACCGCAAGCGAAACCTATTTAAATATTCCTGCCATTATCGAAGTTGCCAAAAAATCGAAAGCGACCATGGTACATCCGGGGTATGGCTTTTTATCTGAACGTGCCGAATTTGCCCAAGCCGTGATTGATGCAGGCTTAAAATGGGTAGGGCCATCACCAAGTGCGATTGAAAAACTGGGCGATAAAATCGAAGCGCGTAAAATTGCCGCTTCGGTAGGTGCGCCATTGGTTCAGGGTACTCAAGACCCACTCAACAATGCAGATGAAGCTTTAGAGTTTGCCAAACAATTTGGTTTGCCGATTGCCATTAAAGCTGCGTTTGGTGGTGGTGGCCGTGGCTTAAAAGTCGCTTGGAAACTCGAAGAAGTGAAAGAACTTTATGAGTCGGCAGTACGAGAGGCAAAAGCTGCCTTTGGCCGTGGTGAATGTTTTGTCGAGCAATATTTAGATAAACCGCGTCATGTAGAAGCACAAGTGATTGCCGACCAACATGGCAACATTGTGGTACTAGGCACACGTGATTGCTCGTTGCAACGCCGCAACCAAAAATTAGTCGAAGAAGCACCAGCGCCATTTATTAACGACGAGATTTACCAGCAAATTTTAACCTCGGCAAAAGACATTTGTCAGGCAGCAAATTATGTGGGTGCAGGTACAGTTGAATACTTACTAAGCCGCGATGGCAAGCTTTCATTTTTAGAAGTAAATACGCGTTTGCAAGTTGAGCACCCAGTGACCGAAGAAACCTCAAAAGTCGATTTGGTGGTTGAGCAAATTCGTGTTGCGCAAGGCCAAGCACTTTCCATTAAAGAAACACCAAAAGCCCAAGGCCATGCGATTGAGTTTCGTATTAATGCCGAAGATCCAGCTCGCGGATTTATTCCGGCGTTTGGTGTACTGAGTTTATTTGAAGCGCCATTTGGTAACGGTGTGCGAGTCGACACAGGCGTTCGCACTGGTTCATTAGTATCAAGTCATTTTGACTCACTCATGGCAAAACTGATTGTGACTGGTCCAACTCGTGAAGTTGCAATTGCTCGTGCTAAACGTGCTTTAAAGCAATTTAAAATTGAAGGTGTAGCTTCGGTTTTAGACTTTCATCGTGCGGTACTCAATGAACCTGACTTTACCGATGAGTTTAATGTACACACCCGTTGGATCGAAAATGACTTTAAACAAGAGTTAAAGCCAACCAAACGTGGTATTCCAAACCATCAACAACCGATGTTGCTCAGCTACATTGAAATTGATGGCAAGTTACACCGCTTAGGTTTACCAGCGGGCATGTTTGCACAAGGCCCTGCAACCGCAGTTCAAGCACAAACAGCCGAGCCAGAAGTGAGTGCAGAGCATTTACTTGCCCCAATTAATGGGGTGATTAGCGCTTGGAAAGTTGAAAATGGTGAGCAAGTGACAGAAGGGCAAGTGGTTGCCATTATGGAAGCCATGAAAATGGAAGTGCAGGTACTTGCACATCGCAGCGGCGTTATTCAGATTGAGGCAGAGAAGGGCGCGACCTGCCATGCAGAAACCATTATTGGTAGTATTAATTAAGATTTGAACATGTGATTTGACCTGATTGGGCTTTGGTTCAATCAGCTCATTTTATTTGGATTATCTAAGCGCTGTATCCATAACTATCAAACTGATTGATATTATATTCATACTACTAAAATTATTATAACTAAGAGTATGTCAGTTGATTGAATACCAGTATAAGCACTTTATTTTATGTTTGAGAATTTATGCTAAAATTCATTCAATATATTTCTCATCACAACCAATTTAATATTTATTATGTTTTTTATTTTAAGAAAAAAACTTCAAAAAATCGGCATTATTTTCGTAGCAATCAACTTATTAGCTTGTAGCCATCAACTAGATTTTAAAGATATTTCGCGTTTAGCAGAAAGAGGTGATGCAGGAGCTCAAGCAAAACTTGGTGAATTATATGTAGAGGGAGAAGTTGTTCCTCAAGATTATAAAAAGGCCTTTGAATGGTATAGCAAAGCTGCTAATCAAGGAAATGCAGAAGCACAGAATAATTTAGGAGCAATGTATGCTCTTGGACAAGGGGTAGAGCAAAATTATAAAAAAGCATTTGACTGGTATAGTAAAGCTGCTGAACAAGGGGAAGTAAAAGCACAGAGTAATTTAGGTGCATATTATGCAAATGGTGATGGTGGAGTTAAAAACTATAAGAAAGCCTTTGAGTGGTTTAGCAAAGCTGCTGCACAAGATAATGCCGAAGCTAAATACTCTTTGGGCATACTTTATGAAGAAGGCTATGGAATAACCCAAGATTATAAAAAAGCATTTGATTGGTATAGCAAAGCTGCTGCACAAAATTATGCCGATGCGCAAAATAATCTTGCAGCACTTTATGCACAAGGTAAGGGTGTAGAGCTAAGTGATAAAAAAGCCTTTGAGTTGTATTGCAAAGCTGCTGAGCAAGGAAATGAAAAAGCACAAAATAACTTGGGGGCGGTATATGCTTTTGGGAAAGGTGTAAATCAAGATTATAAAAAAGCGTTTGAATGGTATAGCAAAGCTGCTCAACAGGAAAATGACGAAGCACAATTTACTGTAGGGATGATGTACTATAAAGGTGAAGGCGTACAACAAAATAATGAATTAGCCGAAAAGTGGCTAAGAAAAGCAGCAGAAAATGGCAATAAAGATGCTTTATCACTATTTGAAGAATAGTTATTTAAAATTTAATAGATGCTAATGCGTAAATTAAAAACCATTTTATTTTGATAAAAATAGGCTGCATTTTTGTAGGTCATATTTTGTTGGAATATTGGTAGGTCTTTTATTGCTTATGTTAGGTAGTTAAAATAAGTTTTAAGTAATTGATAAACTATTCTATCTGTATCTGGTGATTGAAATGAAAATAATAAAAAAAATATTAAAAATACTTAAATGGCTTATTGTCCTATTTCTAATTTTTGTTATCTTGCTCGGTGTAATCGAGTTTATCGCAAATAAATTCTTTGATAATGCTGCCAAGAAGGATGCATGTGCTGACTCTGGAGGTGCATGGGATTATCAAAAAGATACCTGCCAATTTGGTCCTAGTGACCCTCGAATTAAAAAATAATTAGGAATATAAATGGAAAAGCAATTTGCCGATGAGAAAATGCAGAAATACTTGCGATTAATGCGTTTACGTAGAAACTTTGTACTCTCAGTATTATTAATTCCATCAGTTGTTATTGTTGTATTGATGCTAGCAAGAGTAGATGAAAAGTACTTATCTATTTATTTTCCGATAACCATGATTCCTATCATATTATTTTTGATGTTTAAGCTGCTAGCTAACGATATATGTCCTTGGTGTAAACATGATTTTTTTATAAATGATCTAGGTTCTTTTAGTAATGGGCTAAGTTTAATCTTCAGAAAACAATGCTCTCATTGCGGGCAGCCAAACAAATTATCAAAAAATGAAGATGTACATGATTCTTAAAACTATAGAATTATATCTTTACTGTAAATTGCGGGTTGTATCGCCGTAAAAAGTTGATGGATTAGTGCGGGGGTTATAACAAAAGGCCTGATTGGATTTTTCTTCAATTAGGTGATCTTTAATTTTTTATAAATGGTATGATTTTACAAAAACTTTTCTAAAATCATACCATGGACTGCAATTACGCCATTTTAATTGAACGTATTCTATTCCCATATTGTGAGTAAGATCCACTATATTCTGTATATCTGCTTCTGAACAGCTCGCCCCGAAAACGATACCTTTTAGAGAATGTTCATATGGAAATAAGAGTTGCTCATTTTTATATCCTTGAAGAATTAACCTATACTCATTTTCATTTTTCCAATCTTCTAATTTTTCAAAAAAAAGCCTATTTTTATAAGTTTCCGCATGGGCCAAAGCATAGTCTTCTAAACCCAATTTTTCTAAATAATCAACATTAACAATATAAGCAGAATCCCTTTCCCCAATAAAACGATCTATATATTTTACATCTTGCGCAAAATATGTATAACTATTAAACGTTGCAATGAATGATTTTTCTAAAAGTTTTTTCTCAAAGATTAAACATATTCCCGTATGGTTTGCTGCATATTGTGCCCACATCCTTGAATGGCCATATCCTCTTTTAGTTATATCTTGAATATGATCACCTGTTAATTCCTTATCTTTGGTGAAACAAAGCATATAAGTCGAAGACTTAATAATAAAATCTACCTTTGATGAAGTGTCAAACAGATCATATTTATCTAAATCAGCATTTTCATTGGTACCTAATTCAAAAAGCCAATTTTTTGATTCCTTTGGATCATTTGTGTTAAGCATACTTCCTAGTTGTAAGTTTTTGTTTTTTAAAATGTAATCTATCGCTGTGGATGCTTTAGTATAATGGTATAAATATATGTCAGATTCATCTTCAAAAATTAACATTAAATTCCCTCAATATCTAAAATTTCTATGTCTAAAGTGTTCTAGTTAGATAAAACTATTTTATGAAGAACTTCTATAAAATAGTTTTATATATCATATTAAGAAAAGAATAAATAATCATGTTTATTATTTGCAATATTTCATAATCCAAACCGTAATAGCTTTTTATTACCCAACCGCTCGAACTTAATACAAACTATATTTTCTGCGCTTGACGACAACAAAAGCGAATACTATCCTTTGCGGGCTGGCCTACATTGCTAGCGGGTTTTAGCAGACCCTATTTAACAAAGACGATATTCGAAACCTAGTTTTGTGTATCGTGATCTCGTTCGCCCCCTTTTTCTCTACGGTAGGGCGGAAGGGGGACACCTTCGGGTGTGCTGGTTTCTTTGTTGCCAGTCTGCTAACCCTCTTTCGTCCTGCCACCATCATTTAGCAGTGATCGGTAGGATTTCTTTTGTTAACAAAGGAGTCCGCTATGCGTACTAATTCTTCTCAATTTTTGGCCTTTGCCAAACTCTCTCTATTCATACCGCTTGAACAGTCTTTAAAACGGTTTAACCGACTCTAGGTTTTTACGGCCTTAGATCGTTACGACTAAAAAATCATAGCAACAATAAATCCGAGATAGTTTAGGGCACAGTTTTGTGCTGCTTATTCATGCCTGTTTTTTAACACTCATTTTAAGAGTGACGGCATTTCTATCTCTTTTAGATACAACAAAAAATTATTTTAAGCGGTATACATGAAAAATTTAGAATCTTCATTTAGAGCGCTGCGCGTGCTTCACGCAGCAAAAGATTTATTTAATCAGGATGGCTTTCATAAGGTCGGTGTTGACCGAATTATTGCGGAAGCCAAAATTCCCAAAGCTACTTTCTATAATGACTTTCACTCAAAAGAACGGCTGATCGAGATGTGTCTGACTTTTCAAAAAGATGCGCTCAAAGTAAAAGTATTTTCCATTCTTAATTCATACAAAGAGCAAATGGTGCTTGATAAACTCAAGCAGATTTACCTTTTACATGCCGACTTAAATGGCTTTTATCATTTACCCTTTAAAGCAATTTTTGAAATTGAAAAGCTCTACCCAAAAGCCTATAGCGTGATGATTGAATATAGAACTTGGCTAATCAACGAAATTTATAAACTACTTTTAACTATCAAAACTACGGCTTCAATGAAAGACGCCCACATGTTCTTGTTTGTGATTGATGGGGCAATGGTTCAGCTTTTAAGTAAAAACAGTGTAGATGAGCGAGACAAGTTATTAGATTATTTTTTAATAATGCTCTCTTAGCTCTAAATCCACACACATTCTAAAAGTAAAAAGCCCGTCATTGGGCTTTTTATTTATTCGAGCTCTAGTTGATCGTCATCTTTTGTGACTTTGATTTTCATCTTTTTATATTTACGTTTATTTGGATCTAAAGCAGAGTTTGTTACTTCATCAGCAAATTTTGGATTCTGCATGAGTTTGGCATAGGCTCTGTAACCTATACGAATTCTGGTAGGTGGACAATCTGTTCTTTTGGAATAATATTCAATAAGCAAATTTAATTCCTTCAACAAACTCTGATGTTCCATTGTATTGCTTATTTTCTATTAATTAGTAAGTTATTTTCAGCATACTAAATTTTAGAAAATTTCTAAAGATATGGTTGATATACATCATTTTTAATAAATGTTAATTGAATTACATTTATTTTATTAAGAGTGAATTAATTTGCATTTTATTTGGTATTTCTGATTTCTTTTTAATCAAACAGTCATAACCAAGGTGTAAATTAATGTTAGAAAAAGAAAATAGATAGAAGATTGCCACGAACAATAACTATTTAAGCAATTTTCTCACACTGTGGTATTAAGCTGACTTTAACGCGTCAGCTTTTGTTTTTGTGGACAAATAAAAAGCCCTAGATCGGGCCTTTTACTTTTTAAGTTAGCGATTAAAACTTAAGTTTTTTAAGTCCGCGGCTTACGCCATTTTCTAAAGCTGCTTTAATGATAGGGCCAATAAAAGGCACTCGACCTTTAAAGCTAATGGTGTAATCCAATCGAGTACGGTTGTTTCCCAAATCAATAAACTTCATTACACCACGGTGACCTTTAATTGGGCTAATGCCGCTGGTAATGGCATATTCGATGAGTTCATTTTCTTTGTAGATTAAATTAGTTTCAACAAATGAAGGTGTAAATGGAATAGACATTTTACGAGCAGAGCCAACACCATTACGAGCGTCTTTTCCGTTACTAATACGAGTGACTTTAGCAGGAGCGAAAAGTTTGCTTAGGTTTTCATGCTCACTCAAGGTTGCAAAGACTTTGTCTACAGGTGCATCAAATTCTTGTACGATGTTGATTTTTTGAGTTTTTAACATCTTATTCCCTCTAAAAATAATTTTGACATGGGTGATTGTCAGAATTTGGATATTAGCACGCTTTGGGCAATGGGGGAATTCTAATCCGTCGGAGTTTTGAGTCTTTAGCAATCAGAGCCTGAATTTATCAATTGACCTAAATACTAAAACATCTGTTTTAACCTAACATGGTAATTAAAATTTAAACGCCTAATATCTATGCTTGGGATAAGAACGAGTACAACAAAAATGAATGCTGTTCAGCCAACAAAGCCCGCAGGTGTTATGCGGTATTTAATACGTAAACTGAGTGTAATAGGCCTCGTAGTCTGTGTCACAAGTGCATCTGCCGCTAAAGAAATAAAATCAGGAGATTCGGCAATGGGTTATCAAAATCAAGCTGCTTGGCAACAAATTGAACAATTTCTTCCTCAAGAATTTCATATTCCTAAAGACCAGTTACCAAAAGAAGAATGGTGGGCTTGGAATGGTAATAACGTCCATTTAGATACTTATAGAAATCCAAATGCAAAAATTAAAGTGATTTTATTTCATGGTGTAGGTACGAATGGTCGACAAATGTCGATGATTTTAGGTAAACCATTGGCTGATCGGGGATATGAAACAATTGCAGTCGATATGCCGGGCTATGGTGTCACTCAAGTTAGCAAAGGCAAGGTTATTAGCTATAACGATTGGGTGCAGGCTGGTAGTGATTTAATTGATATTGAAATAGCAAAAGATAGTCGTCCAATTGTGCTTTATGGTTTAAGCGCAGGTGGAATGCTGACGTATCACGTTGCGGCAAAGAATAAAAAAGTGAAAGCAATTGTAGGAATGACCTTTCTTGACACAAGTAGTCAGAAGGTTACAGACACTGTAGCAAGTAACTTATTTATGAGTCGAGTAGGGACACCAATTGCGCATTTGACTGCAAAAACACCTCTGGCCTCAATGCGGATTCCAATGAGCTGGGCAAGTAAAATGAGTACCTTGGTGAATAATAAAGATGCTTTAAAGGCTTTTATGAAAGATAAAACCTCGGCTGGTAACTCGGTTTCACTCACATTTTTAGACTCATATATACATTACAAACCTGAAGTGACGCCTGAAGAGTTTGATGTGTGCCCAGTCTTATTAACTCAACCGGAAAAAGACCGTTGGACCCCACTTGATTTAAGTACACCATTTCTTAGCCGTATTCAGAAGGTACCTGTAAAAACCGTAATATTGGAAAATGCAGGGCATTACCCATTAGAGCAACCGGGTTTATCTCAAATGGTTGATGCTATTGATAGCTTTTACAGTACTACGGTGAAATAACGAGTAATTGTGACTCGTTTTAATTCTGCTCGTTACGGTTTTTTATTTCGTAATTTTTTTGAGGAAAGGTTGAATCACAGACCAGTTGGTTGAAATCCAGCAAATAAATGAACCAGCCGTAACCATGGCTGTTCCTTGCCAAAAGCTTAAGGACAATTGAGTTTGTAAAACAAACATCGCCAAAATAGATGAAATAATAGGAGTGAAATAAGAGGCAACCACAAGCATGGTAATGTTTCCATGAATGATGCCAATGTTCCATGCCGCATAGCCAAAGCCAATTGCAGCAGATGCAACTAAAAGGGTGATTACTGTTGGAATATCCATTGAAGGAATGGCGAATTGCCCAGAGACAAGTAGCTTGAGCCATAGTGTGAGTGCAACACAAACAAAGAAAATAGAGATCGGGTTTTGCCCATTACTCATTTTTTTGGTGAGTACACAGTAAAAAGCCCAAATAATGGCACCTACAAATGCCAAAATATAGCTCAGTGGGTTGCTATGAAAATTATCAACAATGCTACTTAGACTAAAATCACCGTTTCCAGTTTGAATAAAAATAATGCCGGAAATTGAAATAAGTAAGCCGAGAATAATAAGAAAATTAAACTTTAATTCCTTAAAAATAACAAAAGCCAAAACCGTTAAACTCGGCCACAGATAGTTAACAATGCTGACTTCAATTGCTTGTTGAGGGCTTTGAGAGTAAGCAATCGCAAATGAAAAACACAGCTCGTAAGCAACGAACAGGACTGTACCCAATATTAAATATTTTTTAGAAATCTGCTTAAAGTCTGGAACTTTGAAAATGGCAAGCAACAGTAGCGCACTTAAAGAATAAATAAGCGTAACACCTAGCTCAGGTCCAATGGCGGCACTGACTTGTTTCATTAAGCCCACCATAGATGCCCACATGAGAATGGCGCTTAGACCAATCAATGTTGCTAGATTTTTTGACATAAAATTCAGTAAATAACGGTTAAAAAATGGTAAAAGATTGAGTTGTACTAATGAAAGGAATAAATTTTCAAGATAGGGAATATAGGACAAATTATATAAAATATAAACAATTAAATTTATTGATTGGTTGAATCTGCTATGTTTGTTTAAGCATAAAATTGGGTAAAGAAATTTCGAATAAAATAACATTGTGACGAGGAAAATATGGAAGTTATTAAAACGGTTGGTGTGGTAGGTGCAGGTGTAATTGGAGCAAGTTGGACCGCCTTATTTTTATATAAAGGATTTAAAGTTAAGGTTTATGACCCATATCCTATAGATGAAGCGATTTTTAAAAAAAGAATATATGCAAATTTAAATGATTTATTGGCTTTGGATGGAAACTCTGAGCATAGCCATTCTCTACAAGATGTATTACTTAATCTGGAAATTTCTAATCACTTAAAAGATGCAGTTTCAGAAGCTGATTTTATTCAAGAAAATGCCCCTGAACGTCTGGATTTAAAACAACAGTTATATCAAGAAATCACCTCATATTGCCCTCAACACACCATTATTGCTTCAAGTTCGTCGGGCTTAAAAGTGTCTGATTTTCAAAAAGAGGCCCAACATCCTGAACGTATTTTACTAGGCCATCCTTTTAATCCGCCTCATCTTTTACCTTTGGTCGAGATCGTTGGTGGTAATTTGACGTCTCCACAAGTTTTGAAACAAGCTTCTGAGTTCTATAAGCAATTAGGTAAGAACCCAATCGTTTTAAATAAAGAAATCAAAGGGCATGTGGCAAACCGCTTGCAGGCTGCGCTATGGCGAGAAGCCTTTTCACTGGTTGAACAAGGCGTGTGCTCTGCCGAAGATGTCGATGTGGCGATTACCAGTGGGCCGGGTTTAAGATGGGCGCTATTTGGCCCCTATATTAATATGCAGCTTGCAAACCAAAAGGGCTTTAAAGAGGCGATCCATCATTTAGGCCCACCAATGACAGAATGGTGGAATGATATGCACGCATTTCAACATTCAGACGAGACAACCGAGCTATTGGAAGCAGAAACCAACCAGCTGTTAACACAATATGAAGATATCGATTTATACCAAACCAGAGATAAAGGATTGGTGGATATTTTAAAGCTCAGACAGCAACTCAAGTTAGATTAAGCCTAATCTTTACGACAGAGCCAATCATTTTATTGCTGAGATGATTGGCTTTTTGTTAGATCAATAAGAAAAACATTCCTAATTAAAATTGCTGTGCATTCATTAATTATTACTCAAATCTCTATAGAGGCAATTACTGCGGCATTGATGCTTTGAAATGCACAATTTTTAGTGCAGCTTTTTACTTTGTATTTTAAATCGCACTCAAATTGCCCAAGTTTAGTATTACTTTTAACCAAAAACGTAATACTAAGCTGGCATGTCCTTTGCATAGTCATAAACAATCAAAAGTGATCTAGGGTTCCGATACTTACAGTATGACTGGACCGAGAGTTCACGGTTCCTAGCGAACTACACGGAGGGATAAAAGCCCGGGAGGAAGTCTAAAACTATCCGACAGGAGTAGCTATGAACACTGCAAATTATCATAACAATCAGGCGATTTGGACCGAACTTTTACCCGGAGGACATCACTGGTCGGGTCGTATTCAAAAGGGAACTATTCTTAGGTTTAAATCACTTGGCGCGCAAGCAAACGTTTCTTTGTTTTGTGTAAATGCTGCCGATGTGCTTGAACGTTTTAACATGCCCGACAGTTTAAAAGGGCAACATACTGCCTATTTAAAAGCTTCAAATGTGCTCTATTCAGACCTTGGCCGTGTCATGGCTTCAATTGTTCATGATGATCATGGTTGGAACGATGCACTCTGTGGCCCAAGCCGACCCGAACAGATTGAAAAGCAATTCGGTACTTGTACATTTCAAGATGCCCGCAATGATATGTACCAAAATGGCTTAGACAGCTTACTCATTGAAATGTGCAAATACGGACTTGCAAGCCAAGATCTGAATGCCGCCGTTAATCTATTTTCTAAAGTTGCGGCAGATGAAAGCGGCGCTTTGTCATATGTTAGTTCTGACAACACCGATCAAACCATTGAGCTGCGTTTTGAAATGGACTGCCTGCTATTTTTATCTGCTGCACCGCATGGTTTAGACACCAGCTCAAGCTATCAACCTGCCGATATTCAACTCAGTTTATTTAAAGCCAATTCCTTAACAGATAGCGATATTTGTCGTGATGCATGTTCGCAAAATCAGCGTGCGTTTCAAAACACAGCCCGCTACTACGCACTTAGCAATATTTAAATCAGGAGAAGCATCATGACAGTTTTACAATCATTTGAAAAAGCAGTTTTAAATGAAGTTTGTCCTGCGGGTGAAGCGTGGATGTGTGAGGTTAAAAAGGGCCAATATTTTCGAATTATTGATCTTGAGGGAAACCAAGCGGTCGATACTTTGTTTATGAGTGCCGAAAACCCAACTGAGCGTTATAGCGCAATGGATACTTTGGCGATCAACCAACACATTTATTTAGAAAAGGGCACTAAGCTCTACAGTAACTTTGGCCGTCCAATTGCGGTTATTCATGATGATAACTGTGGTCGCCATGACACGATTGGTGGTGCCTGTTCATGTGAAAGTAATACAGTTCGCTATGCACATGAAACGTACCCAATGCATAGTTGCCGTAATAATTTTATGTATGCCTTGGCAAAACACCCAATTGCAAAAAAGCATGGCTTAAATGTCCGTCATATTGGTCCAAACATTAACTTTTTTATGAATGTGCCTGTTACGCCAGACGGTCAGCTTAAATTTGATGATGGAATTTCAGGACCGGGTAAATATGTCGAAGTTCGGGCAGAAATCGATTTGATTGTTTTAATTTCCAATTGTCCGCAGCTGAACAACCCATGTAATGCCTATAACCCAACCAAAATTCAACTGGTTGTCCGTGAAGCGGAAGGGGTGTAAGCATGTTTAAAAAAGTTCTGATTGCCAACCGTGGTGCAATTGCCTGTCGCGTAATTCGTACCCTTAAAAAACTCGGTATTGCTTCAGTTGCGGTTTACTCTGAAGCCGACCGTGATTCGTTACATGTTACTTTAGCCGATGAAGCCTTTTTAATTGGCGCTGCACCTGCCCATCAAAGCTATTTAAATATTGAAAAAATCCTTGAGGTTGCAAAACAGTCGGGGGCAGAAGCCATTCATCCCGGTTATGGTTTTTTGTCTGAAAATGCTGAGTTTTGTGATCTGTGTGAAAGCCAAGGCATTGCGTTTATTGGGCCAACTTCAAGCCAAATGCTCGATTTTGGTTTAAAACATACTGCACGTGAGCTGGCTATTAAAAGCAAAGTGCCTTTACTTCCGGGCAGTTCACTACTTGCCGATGAAGCGGAAGCTTTGACCGAAGCGGCCCGTATTGGTTATCCAGTCATGCTGAAAAGTACCGCGGGTGGCGGTGGTATTGGCATGCGTTTGGTCTGGAATGAAACAGAATTAAAAGATGCCTATCAAACTGTGTCTTATTTAGCGCAGGTCAATTTTAAAGATGCGGGTTTGTACTTAGAGAAATTTGTACAACATGCACGCCACATCGAAGTGCAAATTTTTGGTGATGGGAAAGGGCAAGTTTTAGCCTTGGGTGAGCGTGATTGTTCGGTGCAACGCCGTAATCAGAAGGTGATTGAAGAAACACCTGCACCACACTTAAATGAACAGCAACGTGACTACCTGCAAAAAGTTGCGATTCAACTCATGCAGTCGGTGAACTATCGCTCGGCAGGCACAGTTGAGTTTGTAATGGACACTGAAACCCAAGAGTTTTATTTCTTAGAGGTCAACACGCGTTTGCAAGTCGAGCACGGCGTGACCGAACAGGTCTTTGGTGTCGACTTGGTCGAGTGGATGGTTACTTTGGCAAGCGGTGACTGGTCAGCACCGACTGAAAAGTTAGAGCCAACAGGACACTCCATTCAAGTTCGTCTTTATGCCGAAGACCCAATTAAACAGTTCCAACCCAGTGCGGGCTTACTCACGCATGTTAAATTTGACCCACAAGCACGAGTCGAAACATGGGTAGAAACAGGTTCAACGGTGTCGTCTTTTTATGACCCGATGATTGCCAAAATTATTGTGACTGCTGCAACCCGAGAGCAAGCCATACAGGCAATGAGTGCTAGTCTTGCCAACACGCAAGTGGCTGGCATCGAAACCAATCTGGAATATTTACAAAACATTATTGCTTGCGATGTGTTTGCGTTAGGTACTCAAACCACCCGATTTTTAAATACATTTGAATGGAAAACTCAAAAAATTGAGGTGTTGCAGTCTGGTATTCAAACTGCCATTCAAGACGTAACAGGGCGACTAGGTTATTGGGATGTCGGGGTGCCGCCATCAGGTGCTATCGATCCACTCAGTTTAACGGTGGCAAACCATCTTCTAGCCAATGAACCAAATACGGCAGGGCTTGAATGCACCTTACAAGGGCCGACCTTAAAGTTTCACTGCGACAGCCAAATTGTGATTACGGGCGGTGATATGCCTTCAAAACTTGATGGTGAAGTTGTGCCGATGTGGCAAACCATCAATGTAAAAAAAGGCCAGATTTTAAAATGTGGCCTCATTCGTTCAGGTTGCCGCAGCTATATTGGCATTAAAGGTGGTTTCGATGTTCCTGACTATTTAGGGTCACAGGCGACTTTTACTTTGGGGCAATTTGGTGGGCACGCAGGCCGTAATTTATTAATTGGCGATATGCTACCGATTACTGAATATTCTGTTCAATCGACCACTGCATTGGCTCAAGCGCAAATTCCTAGCTTTACCCAAAACTGGGAAATTGCAGTGATGTATGGGCCACATGGCTCGCCAGATTTTTTCACCAAACAAGATATTGATACCTTCTTTGCCAACGAGTTTGAAATTCACTATAACTCAAGCCGTACAGGCATTCGTTTAATTGGCCCAAAACCTGAGTGGGCACGTGAAGACGGCGGTGAGGCAGGCTTACATCCATCCAATATTCACGACAATGCTTATGCCATTGGGGCAATTGATTTTACGGGAGATATGCCAATTATTTTGGGTCCGGATGGTCCGAGCTTAGGCGGCTTTGTATGTCCCGCGGTAGTCATTCATTCCGAACTTTGGAAAATCGGGCAACTTAAAGCAGGCGATAAAGTCAAATTTGTGCCTGTGAGTTATGCGCAAGCGAAAGCACTTGATCAACAATATCATCAAAGCTTAATCTCGACTAATATAACTCACATTGATTTTAATCCAGCCATTCAAGCAGAACCCGATACTCTAAAAGATGCAGTTTTAGCAACTTTAGAGGGTGAAGCCGACTTACCAAGTGTGACCTATCGACCAGCTGGAAATAGCTATTTGTTGGTGGAATATGGCGAGTTGGTACTCGATCTGAATTTACGCTTCCGTATTCATGCACTCATGCAATGGGTCAAAGATCAAAACATTCAGGGCATTATTGACCTAACACCGGGCATTCGTTCACTACAAATTCATTTTGATTCAATCCAGCTCGATCAACTTGAGCTTTTACAGAAACTTCAACAAGCAGAAGCCGAGTTACCCGACATTCAAAATATGCAGGTTTCTTCACGGACTGTCTATTTGCCTTTAGCTTGGGAAGATTCGCAGACTCAACTTGCAACTGAGCGCTATACGCAAATTGTTCGGCCAGATGCACCGTGGTGCCCAGATAACGTCGACTTTATTCGCCGTATTAATGGTTTAGCTTCCAAGCAAGCAGTTAAAGATGTGGTCTATAGCGCAAACTATTTAGTGATGGGTTTAGGCGATGTGTATTTGGGCGCGCCAGTTGCGACACCACTCGACCCACGCCAACGGTTAGTCACTACAAAATATAACCCTGCGCGAACTTGGACACCTGAAAATGCCGTGGGTATCGGTGGTGCCTATATGTGTGTGTATGGTATGGAAGGGCCGGGTGGCTACCAGTTTGTTGGCCGTACTACCCAAATGTGGAGCCGTTACCGTAAAAATGCCGACTTCGAAGATGGCAAACCGTGGCTACTGCGTTTTTTTGACCAAGTTAAGTTTTATGAAGTTTCTGAGACTGAACTTCTGCAAATGCGTGAAGACTTTAAGGCAGGCCGTCTGCAACTTCGCATTGAAGATGGCGTGCTCAATTTAAAAGAGTACAACGAGTTTTTAAAAACACATCAAGACAGCATTCAAGCCTTTAAAGATACGCAACAAGCCAATTTTGAGGCTGAACGACGCCGTTGGCACGAAGCGGGTTTGCAAGAATATATCTCTGAAAGCCTAGATGCTGTTGATGAAGGTGAAACCGTAGTTATTCCTGAAGGGGGCTGTGCAGTTGAGTCGCATATGCCGGGATCAATCTGGAAAATTGAATGTGCATCGGGAGATATTGTTGAAGAAGGTGAAACCCTTGCGGTGATTGAGGCAATGAAAATTGAAATTCCAATTATTGCACCCGAACGCATGAAGGTAGAAACCATTACCATTGAAAAAGGGCAAACCGTAAAAACGGGGCAAGTGCTATTTACCTTGGCACCTGTCGCTTAAACCAAAAGAGAGCATCTATATCGATGCTCTCTTTAAACCTTATGCTTCGGTCAAATGCTTTAATACTTTATGACCATGTTCAACCGCTTCTAATTTAATTTTCGACTCTGGATTGCCTGATAAAGGTGATACGTCATAAAGCAAGTAAGTGGCGCTTAACTGCATTTGCGTATATTGAATTGAATATTGAACCGCTTTTAAAAAGCTATCGGCTAAGTTTTCTCGGTCGTTCACCATATCGGCTTCTTTTTGCCCGACCGTCATACTAATAATGACTTTTTTGTCTTTTAATTTGTCGCCTTGAGAACCATACGCAAACTGATAAGTAAAAACTTCATCAAACCATAATTTCAAAATTGCCGGCATATTAAACCAGAACATTGGATATTGCAGAATGATCGTGTCGTGACGTAACAAGGCTTCTTGTTCAGCACTGACATCAATTTGATAGTCCGGATAGAGCTGGAAAATATCTCGTACTTCGAGGTCAGGATAGGTTTTAACAAGCTCCTCTACAATTGCTTTATTTGCAATTGATTGAGCGTAGTAGGGATGAGCCAAAATAAGTAAAGCCATGAGAGTGCCTTTAAACTATAAAAATAATAGCCACTATAATTTTTATAGTATTGGCGTACAATAACTATCAAAGTTGATAGGTAGCGTTTAAAAATGGCAAATACTGAAAATACATGTGAAGTCACGGTAAATGGAAAAACTTATCCATGTCATATCAGTATGGCTATGGACTTGGTTGGTGGAAAATGGAAATGCGTGATTTTGTATTATTTAAAAGATAAGCCGAAACGCTTTAATGAAATCAAGCAACTCATTCCTACAATTACTGAAATGACATTAAGTCTTCAACTCAAGCAATTAGAACAGAGTGGCTTAATATCTCGAACTGTTTATGGTGAAAAAGCACCGATCAAAGTTGTCTATGAAATGACAGAGTTTGGAAAGACGTTTAGGCCTGTTTTAGATTCGTTATATGTATGGGCGCATAGTTTGATTAATCTATCTGAAGAGTCAAAATCAAAGCTCAACTTATTGTGATTTACTTAATATCAAAGTTTTTTTATTACTCACACAAATTAGCCCCATCCCTGTGCATGGGGCTTTTTTTGCCCAAAAATCACTCATAAATACCCGCCCAATCCATCAAAACCACGTTTAAAAACTGGCACATTTTCTGCATCTCTTATCAGTAATACAAAAACTGAATTTGGTAATACCAAGCTAGAGGTGCGATATGAACGATGTAAAACCCGTGGCTCAACCAAAGCAAACTTTAAAAGCCTTTTTAGTCGAATTGCTCAGCGTACGTGCAGGCGTATATATCAAACAAAACAATTATCCGACTAAAACAAAAGGATAAGACTGTGGCAAAACAAAAGTTAGCTCGAATCAGTATTACCGTGCCTGAAACGACACTTAACGCACTCGACCAAAAAATTGTCGAGCAGAACTATGAAAGTCGCTCGCAAGCCATTGTTGACATGATTAATAAACACCTAATTGCAGAGCAGGCGCAGGCCAATGAAGTCATGGTAGGCACGTTGACGCTACTTTATGACGCTAGCCAAATGACCCTACGGAATCAGTTGGTTGATTTACAACAACAGTTTTTAGCCCAAGTGATTAGTTCACTTCATATTCAACTTGACCAACAAAAGATATTGCAAGTCATGTTAATGCAGGGCGCGAGTTCTGAGCTCAGACAAATTAGCCAGCAATTTATTGTGCTTAAAGGGGTGATCAAAGGGCATTTAGAACTGATGGATGCCGTCATGCCGCCTATACAGCAAAATGACTAAATGAGGAGTAGCGTGTTGAAAAATTTATGGACCATCCAAGACTGGAAAACAGCATATCAAAACGGGCAAATCCATCTTAAAGATTTGATTACCTATGTTGCAGAAATTAAAAATGATGACCATGCGTGGATTGAAGTTGCTTCGAATAACCAGATTCAGGCACAAATTGATGTTTTAAAAGACCAGAATATTGCTGACCTACCTCTATACGGTGTGCCATTTGCAGTTAAAGATAATATTGATGTCGCTGGCTTTCACACCACTGCTGCCTGTAAAGAGGTTCAATATTTAGCTAAGCAAGATGCCACTGTAGTTGCCAAGTTGAAAAAAGCAGGGGCGATTGTGGTGGGCAAAACCAACTTAGATCAGTTTGCGACTGGACTGGTTGGCGTTCGTTCTCCCTACGGTGCAGTAAAAAATAGTTTTAAGCCCGAATATATTAGCGGCGGTTCAAGCTCAGGTTCATCGGTAGTAGTTGCTAACGGTATTGTGCCTTTTAGTTTGGGTACCGACACGGCAGGGTCAGGCCGTGTACCTGCGGGCCATAATAATATTGTTGGCCTGAAGCCCACGAAGGGCTGGTTTTCTACTACAGGTTTAATTCCTGCATGTCGGACCATTGATGTCATTTCTATTTTTGCACTGCATATTGATGACGCTTGGACAGTTGCCAGTTTAATGCAGGGCTATGATGAAACAGATGAATATTCACGAATACATCCAGCCAATGTACCAACTCAGTTTTCTAAACGAAAAATTGCCATTCCTGCTCAGCTTGAATTTTATGGTGATCTTGAATCTGAAAAAGCCTTTTTAGTTGCAATTGAGCGCGTAAAAAAACTGGGCTATGAAGTTGAGAGTATAGATTTCAGCGTGTTTAATGAGCTTGCTGCTGCACTTTATAATGATGCATGGGTAGCGGAAAGAACAGTCGCCGTTGAACGCATGACAACACGTGACAAAGCCCATCCAGTTATTGCCCAGATTATTTCTCAGGCAGATAAATTCAAGGCAACTGATGCACTACAAGCGGAGTATAACCGCGCGGTACTAGCGCGAAAAATTAATTTGGCATTACAGCCTTTTGATGCCTTGATGGTCCCAACAGCACCAACCATTTACACCATTGCAGAAGTTGAAGCCGATCCGTTAACTAAAAATGCGCACATGGGGGCCTATACCAACTTTGTTAATTTTGCAGATCTTTCTGCTTCAGCCTTACCAAATGTACTGCGTGAAGACGGCCTACCAAGTGGGGTAACTTTTATTGCACCAGCTTGGCACGATCAGGCACTCGCCAATTTTGCACAACTCTGGCAAACCGAAACACCGCTGAGTTTAGGTAAATCAACTCAACATTATCAAAAAGGTATAGACATCCAATCGAATCATTCAGTGCAGCTTGCTGTCGTCGGAGCTCACTTAACAGGTATGCCACTTAATTTTCAGCTCACTCGTCGCAATGCCACTTTGCTCAAGAAAACCCAGACTGCAGATACTTATAAGCTCTTTGCTTTAAAAAATACCACGCCACCAAAACCGGGGCTGCAATGTGATGCGACAGGTACTTCTATTGAAGTTGAAGTTTGGGATGTTCCATTAGCAAATTTTGGGGCCATTGTGGCTGAAGTGCCTGCACCGCTTGGTATTGGCAACCTCAAATTAAAAGATGGAACATGGGTCAAAGGCTTTATTTGTGAAGCTTATGCCATTCAAGATGCAACCGATATTAGCCATTTTGGAGGCTGGCGAACCTATATACAGTCACTCAATCAAACCGCTCAAAGTGTTGTTAGTAAAAATGTTGGGGAAGTTTCTATATGATTAAAAAAGCGTTTTTATCCGTATCTATTTTATCGGCAGTTGTATTGGGGGGGTGTGACAATACGGCTAAAGTGCCCGAGGCCAAACAAGACTCTCAGGCGGCTACAAATACAAAACCAATTACCATTGGCTATAGTGATTGGCCGGGCTGGGTAGCTTGGCAAGTGGCTATTGAAAAAGGCTGGTTTAAAGAAGCAGGGCTAAATGTAGAATTTAAATGGTTTGATTATTCGGCTTCGCTTTCAGCTTTTTCGGCAAATCAGCTTGATGGCGTTTTGGTCACCAATGGCGATAACTTGGTAACCGCTTCGGGTGGTACTCAAGGCATGATGATCATGGCAACAGATTATTCTGCGGGTAATGATGTCATTATTGCTAAAGAGGATATTAATACCATTCAAGACTTAAAAGGAAAATCAATCGGCGTTGAAAAAGGCTTGGTTGACCATCTTTTACTAGCAACAGCTTTAACTGACCATAACATTAAAGCGAATGAGGTGAAGCTGGTAAATTCAGCGACGAACCAATTACCTCAAGTGTTCAATAGCCCAGATATTTCTGCGATTGCTGTTTGGCAACCTGTTGCGGGTCAGGCATTAAAAGCAGTGGCAGGTTCTAAAATTATCTATACCTCTAAGGATAAGCCGGGTTTAATTTATGACACCCTGACTGTCAATATGAGCCATTTAACTGCTCATCAAGAAGAATGGAAAAAAATCATTCAGGTGTGGGACAAAACGGTTAAATATATTAATGATCCTGCAACCCATGCCGATGCGGTTAAAATCATGGCCAATCGTTCAGGGGTTGACCCGAAACAATATGAGTTGATGGTCAGCGGGACGCATCTATTAGATATCAATGCTAATAAAAAAGTATTTGTTAAATCTGAAGGCTTTGACTCAATTTATGGCTCTACTTATCACGTCAATAAATTCAACGTTGAAAATGGTATTTATAAAACCGAACAAAATGTAGATGGGCTGATTTACCCAACACTGGTAGAACAACTCAAATAAACCAAATCAATTAAAAAGCCCAAGTTCAACTTGGGCTTTTTAATGTCTTTCTTATTTTTCCGTACTGACCTGAGTCATACGCGGTATTTTTGGTAAATCTTGTAAAGCTGGGTCAAGTTCATCTTCGTCAGCGTGAACTAAATAATCAACCCGTGAACGGAGCTGTTTAAACTCAGGTGTACTCATTAAGTCCAGTGAGCGTGGACGAGGTAAATTAACTTCAATAATTTCCTTAATTTCACCGGGATTGGCTTTGAGTGCCACAATTCGGTCTGCCAGTAAAATGGCTTCATCCATGTCATGGGTCACAAAAATAATGGTGATATCAATGTTTTGCCATAAATCCATTAAATGCTTTTGCATTTTTTGACGTGTGTGCGGGTCGAGCGCACCAAAAGGTTCATCCATCAGTAAAATTTTAGGTTGATTAACCAGTGCTCTAGCAATCGCAACGCGTTGTTTCATGCCACCAGAAAGTTGATGTGGATACTGATTCTCATATTTTTCTAAACCAATAATATTGATCCATTCACGGGCTTGCGCCTCTGCTGTCATTTGACTAGCGCCGCGCATTTGCGGACCAAACATCACGTTTTCTTTTACAGTTTTCCATGGGAACAGGGTATAACCCTGAAACACCATGCCGCGTTCAGGACATGGGCCTGTAATGCATTCGTCGTCTACTAAAATTTCTCCGCTATGGTATGGGTCTAAACCCGCAATGACACGGCTCAGTGTCGATTTACCGCAGCCAGAAGGACCAATCACACAAATAAATTCTCTTTTGTGAATTTTCAAATTGAGTTTATTTAAAACCGTACGTTCAGTTTGACCATGTTTAAAGACTTGGCTGAGCTGTTTAGCTTCTAAAATAACAGGGCGTTCATAAATCTTTTGAAAGTATTCATGCGCGTTAAATGTTGAATCATTCATTACTTTGCTCCTACTTTCCAAGAGAACATCCGCTCACCTAACTTCATTAATACCCAATCACACACCAGACCAATCACCCCAATAATCAGAATGGCTGCATATACATTGTCAAAATTTTGATAGCGCGCCTGTTGAGTAATAAACCACGTAATACCCGAGGTTGTACCAATCAACTCTGAAACAATTAAATAGGTCCAAGCCCAGCCCAATAGCACACGTAAGTCACGGTAAATATCAGGTAAGGCAGCAGGAATCACTACATGGAATAAACTTTTGAGCTTATTGGTGCCAAGGGTATAGCCAGCTTCAATTAAGCTTCGATCTACCATTCGGGTGGTATTGCCAATAATGAGAATTTGCTGAAAGAGGGTACCAATCACAATAATTGCGATTTTAGGCGCATCATTAATTCCTAAAATTGCCACTGCAAGTGCACCAAACGCTGGTGCAGGCAAGTAACGGAAAAACTCGACAAAAGGCTCTGTTAACAATGATATGCGCTTAGAAAAACCACACAAAATACCCAGTGGAATCCCGATAAGTGAAGAGATAAAAAAGGCTGAAAATACCAGTTTGATACTGTGCCATAAACTCTGATGAAACCAAGGCGAGTCGGGTTGTTCTGGTGGGGTAGTAAATGCAGTGACTAAAGCCTGAGCGACTGCATGAGGAGCGGGTAAATAAATCGGATTGACTAAAATACCTTGTGGTGGTGCAGAATCTCGATTGACTGCATTTTGTGCTTCGAGATAGAACACATTTTTATCAATGCGACTTCCTACTTGTAAGTAAGAAACACTTCCCGAACTCGTGATTTGTACTTGAGGATGCCAAACAAAAGGTAAGTAACTGATTGCGCACCAAAGACATATTGGAATAACGAAAGAACAAATACTGAGAATCAGCTTGTTCTTTCGCGTAAATTCCTTTGCAACATAACCCATATCGAGAGCTCCCCATTTTGATCAGTATTACGATTTTCATAAAACGTAATATTGTTAAGCAAAATAAGTGCCATCTTTAAGGTGAGTGATATGACTTAGTTTTTAGTTTTGGAGTGGAACTAAAGTTTCATGCAAATAAGTCCAATAACATTTTCCGCCTTCTACTTTAATGCAGGCTGTAGAAGTCCGTACTGTCTCGGTTTCACTCGTTTGCTGATGTTCCTGATATTGCACCCAACAATAATTTTCAAATTCGTATAAAGCTGTGCTTTTAAGAATATTGATTTTTAAAGAAGGCTTTTTTCCAACATTTTGGCTAAATAAACTATTCACTTCGGCGAAACTAATACTGTGTCCTTGAACCGTGACCATCTTAAAATTCTGATCAAAACTATCTAAAAGCGGTTTAAGACGCTGTTCTGCATTTTGGCCTGTAAATACATTTTCGATCAAAATGTGTAGGTCAATCACGCTTTGAATGGCTTGATCCATTTGGTTAGACATAGTTTTTCTCCTTTAAAATGGGAATGAGTGAAAGTAAGCAGAGGAATGCTGCAATTAAAAAAGTATGTTGATAGCGAAGCAGATCACTTGAGCCAGACATAAGGTTATATATTGAAATGAGAACAACAGTACCGACACTAAATGAAACTTGTCGATTAATATTCCAGAGCACACTTCCTTGTAATAAATCCTGGCCTGAAAAATCAATCAGTGAGCTAATTTGGGCAGTATTGGCGCTTAAGCCGCCTCCCATACCCATCACTAAATAGGCGAATACTAAAAAGCTGATGGGGCTAGTGTTTGAAATAAAAAATAAGAAAAAGATTCCAAGGCTATGAAGGGTAATGCCAATAATAAGTAAATATTTCTTTCCTAACCGTTGATAGAGTAGGCCACCGCTGATCATTGCCACCAGTGCACCTGCTGCATAGAGCAACATAAATAAACCAGTTTGTTTTGCATTAAAGCCGAAATTAAGCTGTAAATTAAAAATATTGAGTAAATTAACGCCTGTAAAAATACCCGGAACGGCGTAATAGACAATAAATGCATTGCGTAAATTTTTATTTTTTAATAACTGAAGATTAAGAACAGGATGGGAAATTTTTTTCGCATGTCGAATATAAAAAATAAGCATTCCGACTGAAATTAGAAAACTCATTATAGCGAATAAGGCGTTATGGTAATCACTATAAAATGAAAAGGAGAGTAATAAACATAACAGGCTGATATTAAAAATAACCAAGCCTTTTATGTCTGGTTTCTCACTCGATACATTCTCTGTTTTTTTAATCCATAACCATGCCAGAACTGCTGCCAGCAATGAAAAAGGAAGGTTAGATAAGAATACCCATCGCCAACTCAATGAATCAATAATCACACCACCAAGGGCAGGTGAAAATGCGGGTGCAATTAAGGCAATTGCCATAATCATTGTAGAAATGCGTTGGCGTTCTTGATTGGGAAATAAGGCATATACGAGTGCTTGGCCTACGGGAATTAATAAACCTCCAGCGATACCTTGAATAAAACGCCAAAAAATTAAGCTATAAATCGATTCACTAAAGCCAATAAAGCAAATGCTTATAGAAAATAACAGCATTGAATAACATAATAACTTTTGGTTTCCTAACTTGGTGGCTAACCATAAACTCATGGGCATGATTAAAATCAAGCCGAGAATATACGCATTTGTTACCCATGCGACTATGGATTGGCTAACTGAAAATGATGATGCAATATTAGGTAAAGCAATTGCTGACATAAAAATGTTAATGCAATCAATAAAGAACCCAAGTAAAAACACCGTTGCTATTTTATATCGATAAGACATACCTACCTCCGTGCAGGCAGGGTAAGATTCGGCTCTTTTATTGTCGATGCAGCCAAAGTAAAATCATTGTTTAATAATTTCAAACAATCGGCTGAATTGTGCAAAAAAATCTCAAGCAAATTACTAGTTTTTTACAAGTTGTCGATTCTGGATCTTTTACTAAGGCTGCTGAAATTTTGGGACTGAGCCGATCAATGGTCAGTATTGATATAAAACAATTAGAAAAGCAGTTAAATACAAGCCTCTTAATTCGAAACACCCGTAATATTGCATTAACTGAAATAGGTCAGCATTTTTATCAAGATTTTAAACAAATCCAACTTCAGATTGATGAGGCTTTTGAGCGAAGCCAACATTTAGGCACAAGCATTACAGGCACTTTACGTTTTTCATCAACCAATGAATTTGGTCAACGTTTTATTCTGCCTTTAATTCCTGAGTTTTGTCGGCTTTATCCACATTTACGCATACAGTATTCGTTTAATTCATCTCTCGATGATTTTGTCACTGAAAAATTAGACCTTGTTATACGGCTAGGAAATTTAAAGAATTCATCTCTAAAAACTCGAAAAATCGGAGAATATCCAATTTACATTGTTGCTACTCCGCAATTTATACAAAACCATCCTGTAGAAAATATATCTGATTTGGCAGATGTTCCGTGGATTGGTCACACCTTATTAAATTGGCAAGATTCGCAATATATTTTGCAAAATAGTTTAGGGGAGCAATATTCATTACCTTTTATTCGAAGTCAGTATGAGTCAAATTCGGTAACAGCAATTCATCAAATGGCTCTTTCATCATTAGGTATTGCGATTTGTCCTGCATGGTTAGTTGATGAAGATATTCAACAAAACCGCTTAATTCGGTTATTTCCTGATTTCTCATTACCGTTACAAAATATTCAATTACTTTACCCTAGTACTTCTTTACCGGCCAAAACTCGGGCATTTATAGATTTTTTGGTGGCCCGTCTTTCTTTTAGATAAACTAAAAAATATGTAAGTTATGAACGATAAGCTATTTTATATAAATAGACAATTCTGTCTGTTTTTTATAAAATAGCGCTGATTATGACTCAGTTTTATAATAATGATGTCCAATAAAATATTTCAAATTTTAGATAGTTTAGGTTTGGTTGCACAGAATCGTGTACTTCATGTGCAATTTTCCAACCCATTATTAAACAATCAAGTCTTCTTGCAACGCATTGAAGGCGAACATACGCTCAATCAGGGCAGCGTTGCTGAGCTACTGTGTCTATCGACGAACGCACATATTGCATTAAAACAATTTATTGGCTGTCAGGTTGCTATTGATCAAGTCACTGACATGGGCCAGTTCTTTAGAACCACAGGCATTATTACCGAAGCGAGCCAAGGGCAAAGCGACGGCTCACTTACTATTTATAACCTGACCTTAAAAGACCCAACTGCACTCTGGCATAAACGTCGCAACAGCCGTGTGTTTATGAATAAAAGCGTACGGGATATTAGCGAAATTCTGTTTAAAGAATGGCAGGGTAAAAGTCCGCTATTTGCTTCAAGCTTAACGCTCGATACTGCAGGCTTAACTAAAGACTACGATGTGCGTCCATTTGTGATGCAGTCAAACGAAAGCGATTATGACTTTTTAACTCGTCTGTGGCGTAGTGAAGGCATTAACTGGTTAGTCGATGAGTCGCAGCTTTTGGTCGCTGACCCGAATGCTGCCATCCAGCCACAAGTATTACGTTTAATTGACGATAACCAAAATTATCAGGCCCTTGAACGCCGTAGCCTCCGCTACCAGCGTAGTAGTGCTACAGAACAGTTCGATACCATTACCCAAGTTAAAGCTGAGCGCCGCTTACAACCAACTTCGGTTCATGTGCAACGCTGGCAAGCCGATGCCCTACAACAAGAAGAAGGTAGCGGTAGCGTACAGGGCACGCAAAAGCACAGCGAACACTATGACAATGCCAGCCTGAATCTTGAAGATGCATGGCAGGTCAGCCCCGCTTGGATGCAAGACTTAAACGGTGAAGACCAAGCTACAGCATCAGGTAATAGTCAGATTGAACAGCTTAACCAGCACATCAATGCTTACCATCACCTGAGTTCTAAACAATTTACCGTTTCAGGTAACGTCCGTGATGCACAGGTGGGTTACTGGTTTGAACTGAATGACCACCCTGAACTTGAACGACACGACAGTGCTGATAAAGAGTTCTTAATCTTAAGCAAGCACTACTACAACCAGAATAACTTACCGAAAGAATTACAACAGCAACTTGAGCACCTATTACCAAAAGACAAGCTTAAAGCTGCCCAACTCGACACGCAAAACCCTGAGCAGCGCCACTTTGCTGAACTCAATGTCGTTCGACGTAACATAAAAGCTGTGCCTGAGTATAGCCCGCTAGAACACCGACCAGCTGCTTACCCGCAGCGCGCTAGAGTGGTGGGATTAGAGGGTGAAAGCATTCATGTCGACCAGTGGGGACGCATTAAGGTTCGTTTCCTGTTTACCCGAACTGATGACCATAACCATGACGGTGGTGCCGGAAGTAACAATAATGACACCGATTCGGCTTGGGTAGATGTACTCACCCCGTGGGCAGGTGCAGGTTATGGTGCCCGTTTCTTGCCACGCGTGGGCGAGATCGTGGTGATCGACTTTTTTGACGGCAACATTGACCGACCTTTTGTGGTGGGGCGTATTCACGAAGCTGAACGTCACCCAACCCAATTCGACCAAAAAGGCCAGTTACCTGACACTAAAAAACTGAGCGGCATCCGCTCAGAAGAAGTCGATGGTAAAGGCTTTAACCAACTACGTTTTGATGACACTACAGGACAAATCAGTGCCCAGCTACAAAGCAGCCATGCAGCTAGTCAGCTTAACCTCGGTAACTTAAGTCATCCAAAAGATAAAGCCGAAAGTGACGGTCGTGGAGAAGGCTTTGAGCTGAGAACTGACCAGTGGGGTGCGGTAAGAGCTGGAAGTGGTTTACTCATCAGCACCCACAAACAAGACCAAGCTCAAGGCGTACATCTTGATGCAAATGAGGCCAAACAACAAATCGAAGGCGGCCTCAACAATGCCAAGGCACTCAGTGAAGTTGCCAAAAATCAACAAACTGATCCATTAGAAGTTCTTGAGAACTTAAAAACCTTCATAGAGCAAATTGAAGAAAAAGATCAAGACAAAGCTGCTGCTTTTAAACAAGCCTTGATGATATTAACTGCACCTAACAGTATTGCTCTAGCCAGTAATGAAGACATTCACCTCAGCGCAGATGCTCAGTTAAGCCAAACTGCTGGAGACAGCATTAGCCTGTCTACACAAAAGAACCTGATTGCGCATGCCCAAAATAAAATCAGCCTTTTCGCAGCGCAAGAAGGGGCAAGGCTGTACGCAGGCAAAGGCAAAGTTGAGATACAAGCACAAGGCGATGGAGCAGATTTAATTGCCCGTAAAGCTGTTCAGATTATTTCAACAGAAGACAAAATTGAAATTAGTGCTTCTAAAGAAATCGTTATCACGGCGGGTGGATCTCAACTCAAGATTAATGGCTCGGGAATTTTCCCTGTCACTGGTGGTAAGTTTGAGGTGAAAGCTGGACAGCATTTGTTTATGGGGGGAGGAAGTGCGAATTTTAGTTCTTCACTACCACCTCCGCCTAAACGTGGGCAGGGTGTGCTCGAGCTTTTACATGACTATTCACATGGTGAGTTTGTTAAAGGTGGAAGTTATACAGTTGTCGACAACTTAGGAAAAGAAGTCACTGGCAAGTTGGATGATAAAGGATTCGCAAGAGTTTCCGGCTTAGCGACAGGTGCAGTGAAAGTCTTCTTTGAGCCAGACCACCGTGATCCTTGGGATACAGCAAGTGATTTTAAACGCCCAGTTGAGTGGCCAAATAAGAATGATGTGGATAATGAGCAATCAGATTCATTAATTGCGCAAATGAGTAAAACAGCCCAGTCCAAACTTGGTGAATTATCTAAACAATTAACCAATCCTGCGAATATTATGAAAAATATTCAAACTGCACAAAGCATAAAATCTGAAGGGGCAAAGGCTTTAATGCCAATGTTAAAAACAGAGGCGAAGGGATTAGTGACTGATCAAGTGAAAAGCTTTTTACCCATTTCAGAAGTAGGCCAAAAAATAGGGAACAATATTGATCTTGCATCAATTCAAAAAATAAATGACTTCAGCAAATTAAGTTCTGTTGATAGCGGTAGTTTGGTTACTAACGCGCTTCCTCAATATTTGCAAAGCCCTTTTAAAAAGAATTCGTAGAGAAATTAAATGTCTGGAAAAACAGAAGTTGTTAAGCCGTTATCAGAAGTTGCTATTAAAGATGTTAGCCATTCAAAACAAAAAATAGATAATTGGTTAAAAAGTCATACGCATCAAATTGTGACATTAGACTTGGTCGCAAGTGTAATGGGGACAATTCCAATTATTGGAAACGTGATGGCTGCCATCGATGTGGTTTCCGACATTTGCTATATCTATGATAAAGGTTTTCAAAATGCCGATATTATGGATTGGACCACAATGGGTATCGACCTTATTGGGGTTGCGCCTATTCCGGGAACAACAGCAATCCGTACTTCTGCTCGTCCAGCCCTGTTTCTAGTTCGTCAAGAAGTTAAACGTGTGGGTAAAGCTGCTTTAGGTGAAGCAGTTATTGTGGTGATCTCTAACCATTTAAACGATCAGGTTGCAGGGGACATAGAAAAATTCTGCAAAACTGGGTTAAACAAACTAAATTCAATTTTAGCCACTTGTGGTGGAACTGTCCAAAATGCAACGACACAAATTAATGGCGGAATTGTTCGAGTTGTAACAAAAGGCCAAGTATTTACAAATGCAGGCTCAAATACAAACCGCGCTCAACAGCAAGCTGCCGGTGTTATTAAAGGAATAAAAAGTGGCGACTTAACGCGAGCTGGAAAAAATTTAGTTTACATGACCGAAAACTGGGGGAAGGCTCTTATTAAAACAGGAGCAAACTCCAATGCTAAAGTTGTTACTGCTTTAGTTCCAGCACATTTAAAGCAGCCGATATTAAATGTAGGCGCAACGATTAATAAAATTGGTATCACTGCCAATACTAAAATTAAAGGCTTGGGAAATGCAGCGCAGCCGCAAACAATTGGGTGGCTATTTGATGTATTGAGAATGAGTGCTTCTAAATTCAGGAAAAAGAAACCAGCTCAAGTTAAGCCAACTCAAACTACACAAGTCAAACATGATAAGAAAAATAATAAATTAGAAAAGGCGAATACAGAACATACTGCGACTCATAATGCGAATGCATGTAAAAACTGTAAAGGTGGTGCGACTAAACGATCGATTACCTTTGCCATGGGTACTGAGTTTTTAAACCATACCGATGCACAAATTCACCCGTTACTAATAGAGCAATTTTCGAGAACGTACGTATCGAACTTATATCAGTATGATCAATCGATTTTCGGAGCGCGGTGGATTACACCTTTTACAACCAAGATTGCTCGTTGTTCTAGTTACAACATTAATGAACCTAAAGAACCGATTGAGCAAGAGGGCTGGGAATATATTGGTAGCGATGGCCGTCCTGTTTGTTTACCAGAGCTAAAAGTTGGGCAGAGTTACTATGATGAAGTGGAAACTTTTACTTATACAGTTGTCTCACCTGAAATTAGAGCAGTTTCATATGGTGTTTCAGAAACTCGCTTCTATCAAAAATATAAAAATGAGTTTCGTTTAGTCTCCATAGAACGTCAACATGGATTTAGTATTGGACTACGTTATGACTATGAATTAGAAAATGGTGATAGCTATCTATCCGACATTATATTTAAACAGCAACAACAAACTTTGGCGCATGTAGCATTACAAATTAATGATGTGCAAAAAGTTGTTGCAGCTTGGTTGGTTGAAGATGGTCAACTTCTGAGACAACTATCAGCATATCAATATAACGAGCAAGGCGATTTAATTAAGGCAACCAATGAGTTTGCTGCTTCTTATGATTATCAATACCAAGCTCACTTATTGACTCGTTATACTGATCTTACTCAAAGAGGAATGAACTTAAAGTGGGATGGGGTTTTACCTAGCTCAAAAGCGATTGAAGAATGGGCCGATGACTATAGTTCCGCTACTAAATTAGAATGGGATGAAAACGTTCGAGTAACTTCAGTCATGGATATCGATGGTAACGTGACTGAATACTATTATGGTATTACGGGTTATACCTATCGAATTATTTATCCAGATAATTTGCAAGAATGGTTCTTTAGAGACCAAGCAAAAAATATAACATCGCATATTGCCACAGATGGAACAGAAACATCATATACCTATGACGAACGTGGCAATGTTTTAAGTATGGTTCAGGCCGATGGCTCAACCTTCTATTATGAATACGACGAAAAAGATAATCTGACCGGTTTTGTTGATGCTGAACAGGGGCGTTGGTTTAAAGAGTACGATGTTTCGGGAAATATAATTAAAGAGATTGATCCGCTGAAGCGTGAAACAGTCTATGCCTATAATGCAATGGGTTTGGTAACTTCCATTAAAGATGCGAAAGGCGGTAAGAAGACACTTAAATATGATGATCAAGGCAACTTGGTTACGTATACGGATTGTTCGGGTAAAGAAACTCACTGGCACTATGATGATCGCGGGCGCGTCAAATTTATTGAAAATGCTTTAAAGCAAAAAGTTGAATATTTCTATACGGAATTAATTGCTGAACCAAGACAGCCTATAGCAAAAGGGTTACCGCTGAATGCTTTTGGACAGCTCGAAAAAATTAAACATGCTGATGGGGCTGAAGAGCATTTTATTCATGACGAAGAAGGTCGTTTATTAGTTCATATTGACCCTAAAGGGCAACAGACTCGTTATGAATATGATGCAGCTGGTTTAATTACTAAGCGTATTGACCCATTAAATCAAACTTTAAAATATCAATGGGACCGTTTAAGTCGCTTAAAACGTTTAATTAATGAAAATGGCGCAAGTTATGAGTTTGTCTATGATGCTGCGGGGCGATTAGTAAAAGAAATTGATTTTGATGGCAAAGAAACTGCTTATACGTACGATGAATATAATGGTCGTTTAACTAGTAGCATTGAGGTCGCTTCTGCCTATGGTCAAGATTTCAAAGATCGTGCTGCGCCTAAAGACCGTATTCAGCAATTTATTTTTGACAGCATGGGACGTTTAGAACAACGTACAGTAGGATATGGCTATCAAGGGCAAGAGCTTGAAGAAAAACAAACAGAAGAATTTTCTTATGATGGCTTAGGTAATCTAGTTCAGGCTAAAAATGCTGAAACTAACTTACAGTGGATTTATGATGCCGCAGGCAATTTAATAAAAGAGCATCATCAAGACGTTGTGACACAGAAAACTGCTGTGTGGAAACATGTCTATGATGAATTAAATAATCGAACCAAAACCATCCGACCAGATGGACAGAAAATAGATTGGCTCACTTATGGAAGTGGACATGTCTATGGTATGGCTTTAAATGGGGAAGATGTCGTTAGTTTTGAGCGTGATGATTTACATAGAGAGACATTACGACACTATGCAAATGGTCTTAGCCAGCAACAACGTTATGATGAAGTCGGACGTTTAACTCAGCAGTTAATGTTGAATGGGCATGACAAAGGTTACCAGGCCCAAACTCAAAATAATGCCATCCAGCATACCAATCAATTGATTGAACGCTTATATCATTACGATAAAACAGGTGAGTTAACGCTCATTAAGGATACTCGTCGTGGAGCCATTCACTATAAATATGATCCTGTTGGGCGTTTATTAGAGGCAACTAGTAAACTTGGGAAAGAGACTTTTAATTTTGACCCAGCAAGTAATATTTTAGATCGATATAACACTACCAAAGAGCAATCCTCACAGCATACTGCCACTGAAAAAGGTCTTGGCTATAACCGCTTAGTTAATAATGTCGTGCAGGAATATCTTGACCAACAATATCAATATGATGCTTTTGGACAACTGATTCGACAAAAGTCATCACAAGGTGATTTAAATCTTGAGTGGGATGTGTTGGGACGTCTTGTTCGTAGTCGAAACAATCAATACACGGCAGAATATCGCTACGATGCTTTAGGCCGACGTATTCAAAAAAGAAGTAAGCATCACCATACAGGGCAAGAGCAGAACATTATTTATGGTTGGGATGGTGATACTTTAGCTTATGAATCTAGCGCTGATATAACTAAACACTATTTCTACGAAAAAGATAGTTTTGTGCCTTTGTTGCAAGCGGCTTATCGTCACTCAATTGAGCTACATCACACGCAAGATTGGACGGAAAAATCGTATAGCATTTATAAAGACCCATTGTGGAATACAGTAAAACAAAGCCAAGGTTTTGATGATGTATGGTTCTATCACTGCGATCATTTAGGCACACCACAAGAAATGAGTAACCAAACAGGTGCCATCGTCTGGAAAGCTCAATATAAAGCTTGGGGTGAGTGTAAGGTAGAACAAGCTAAGTTGGATTTCTTTGAAAATTCAGAAATTATTAGCAATAACATCCGTTTCCAAGGTCAGTATTTTGATGGTGAAACAGGGCTTCATTACAACCGTTATCGTTATTATTCGCCGTATGTAGGGCGGTTTATTAGTAAAGACCCGATTGGTTTGTTGGGGGGATCTAATATTTATGCTTATGCACCGAATCCCGTCGTTTGGGTTGATCCTTTGGGATTAGAACGAATAAAATCACCTAAGACAATTCGATATAGCCAAAATGGCTATAGCCCATGTTTTGGAGATGGAGGTAATGTGAATGGTCTGGCCCATAGATTGGCAGCAGATCCCTCTTATGCTGCCAAAGTCGAACCGATTAGATTGGTGAGGTTTAAAGATCTTCCACAGAATGTCCAAGCAAAGTTATTGGAACAAGGTGCCAAAAGCAATATGGTATATTCACTCGACAATAGACGGTTAGCCGCTGCAAAACAGTCAAAAACTGGCGTAAATACACGATGGGCTACTCCTGAAGAAATACAGCAAGAAGCCACTTTACGTCGATTCTCTACAAATGATGCAGGAAAAACTATATGTCACAATTAAATTTTTTACCAATTCACACAAAGTTTGGGATTCTTTCATCTCGCACTGATTTTTGGTTAAATGGGTTTAAATTTAACCCACAGGGCAATAATTTGGAAGTTGATTTAACATTTAGTCAAATTAAGAAAGATGAAAAGGGTAAAAGTTTTAAAACGTCTGAGTTGTTATCAGTTGTTTTTACAAATGTTAATAATTTTAAAATGTTTCAATATGATGATTTTGAGCATATTTATTCTCATAAATCCAATTCAAATTTAGACTATACAAATTATGACCAGAATGGCTTGAATCTCTATCTTTTATGGACATATGATCACTGCTTTGAAATATATGCAAAAGGTTATTCTTTTTTACCAACAATAAATGACAGGAGCGTAAGTTAATTAGAAATAGGTTATATAGATTATTATTTAAATATATGAATTTATTGGAAATAATTGAAAATAGTGATGATTCAAAGTTATTGGATTTGAGTTGTGATCAAGATGAAATTACGTTGACTATAGCTCATGATTATCTTGATAAAATTATTCGTATCACTTTTCCTTTTCAAAACTTTTTTAGTAGTTTTTCGAGTAAAAGTGATGGTATATGCTTTTTATCTATTGAAAATATAAAAGACACACTAAATGTAAAAAATGGAGTTTATATTCCTTCTATAGATTTTGGTGATTTTATGTATGACGTGAGAGAAGGTAATAGCAGTGGATATGGTTTGAGAGAAAGTAAATTTAAAATTTTTTTTAAAGTTATAGGAAGTTTTAAAGTAGTCATTCCCGTTGAAAATTTTGAAAAAATCAAAATTGAATTTTTAAGTAATTAATAGATAAAGTTTTAAAAGTATTAGTCTGGCTAATGCTTTTAGAACTTAAATAATTCTTAGGTGTATTTTAATATATAGTTGAAATATTCATAACTTTTTTAACTAACTTGTAGGTTTTGTGAGCTTTTATACAATTTATCCATCTGAGTATATTGATAGAGATTTTTCTTTTGATTTGAAAGGAAAGCAAGAAATTATCGTTGATTATTTTAAATTTGATTTAAGTGATAATTTTTTAAAAAATCCTAGAATAAATTTAGATTATGATAATATTTTTTCTGATCAATTAAATGAGATATTAGAGACTGATTTTTATTATTCATCTTCTGGAATTTTACTATTTTCAAAAAGATTTTTTAATGAAATGAAAGAAATTCTTGAAGATGAGAGTGATTTCTATAATTGCTATATGAAGAGTGAAGAGGTAGATATTTATGCTATGTATATTAAGAGAAAAAACAATTTATTAGATGAAGATGACTTCATAAAAAAAGATCTTGTAACAGATGACTTTTTTATTGCTAGAGATACGGATAAACCTTATATCTATGTAGTAAGTCAAAAATTTGTGGATACTATTAATAAATTTAAATTAAAAATGAATTTCTTAGAATACTAAAATATTAACAACTTTTAAAAGTGAACTAATAGCGTAAGTTGTTAATTCACTTTTTTATATTTATCACGAATAGCATTCTCATTCATTCGTGTATTCATATGGTTAAGTTTTTCTTTACAAAATAGACAGATGTTTCTGTATTTTATAAAATAATGCCAATCCTGACAAAATTTTCATAAAAAGATGTTATCTCATATACATAGAATTCTAGAAGATTTGGGTATCAGCTCGCAAAAACGCGTGCTTCACGTTCAGTTTTCTAATCCATCGTTGAATACTCAAGTCTTTTTACAAAGTATTGAAGGGCAGCATCAGCTAAATGAAGGACTGACCGCCGATTTATTTTGTCTTTCTACCAATGCGCATATTTCATTAAAACAATTTATTGGTTGTCAGGTTGCAGTCGATCAAGTAACTGATCAGGGGCAGCTATTTAGAACTACAGGAATTATTACAGAAGCCAGTCAGGGGCAGAGTGATGGTTCATTAACATTGTATAAATTGAAACTACAAGACCCGACCGCGCTATGGCATAAACGCCGAAATAGCCGTGTATTTATGAATAAAAGTGTACGGGACATTACTGAAATTCTATTTACTGAGTGGCAGAACAAAAGCCCGTTGTTTACGTCTAGCTTAACTTTGGATTTAAAAAACCTAAGCCAAGACTACGATGTTAGACCTTTTGTCATGCAAAGTAACGAAACGGATTATGAGTTTTTAACCCGACTTTGGCGTAGTGAAGGTATTAACTGGTTAATTGATGAAGCTCAGTTGTTTGCCACTAATAGCTCGGATGAGATTCAATCACAAAAGTTACGTTTAATTGATAATAATGAATCATATTTAGCATTAGACCGAAGAAATATCCGTTATCACCGTAGTAGCGCTGTTGAACAACAAGACAGTATGACAAGCCTTGTGCCAACTCGAAGCTTGCAATCTACAGCCGTGCATGTACAACGCTGGCAGGCTGATGCCTTAAGTCAAGAAGAAGGCATGGGCAGTGTTCAGTCAAAGCATAGTCATAGTGCTAATCAGGATAATGCGAGTTTAAGTCTAGAACATGCATGGCATGTCAGTCCTGCTTGGATGCAAGACTTAAATGGGGAAGACCAAGCCACCGCATCGGGTCACCAGCAGCTAGAAAAACTCAATCAAAATCTATCTGATTATTATGCGTCTCAATCGAAATATTTCCGTGCACAAACTACGGTACGTGATACGCAAGTTGGCTATTGGCTTGAATTGAATGAACATCCAGAAATAGATATACATAGTGGCTCAGACAAAGAATTTCTGATTATTGGTAAAAGCTTCTATTTACAAAATAATTTGCCTAAAGATTTACAACAGCAAATCAGCCAACTTTTTAGTCAAAGCCAATGGCAAAACAATCATTCAGGGCTAAACGACCAGACTGAGCGTCAAGGTAATGAACTCATTTTGTCCCGTAGAAATATTAAAACTGTTCCTGAATATCATCCGTTAGAACACCGACCTGCGGCTTATCCACAGCGCGCTAGAGTGGTAGGCTTGGAAGGCGAAAGCATCCATGTTGACCAGTGGGGGCGCATTAAAGTCCGTTTCTTATTTACCCGTGGTGACGACCATAACCATGATGGCGGAGCAGGAAGCAACAATAATGACACTGACTCGGCTTGGGTGGATGTACTAACCCCATGGGCTGGCGTTGGTTACGGTGCACGCTTCTTACCACGTGTGGGTGAGATCGTGGTGATCGACTTCTTTGACGGCAATATTGACCGTCCATTTGTGGTGGGCCGTATTCACGAAGCCGAACGGCATCCAACGAAATTCGATCAGAAAGGTCAGCTACCCGATACCAAGAAACTCAGTGGTATCCGTTCCGAAGAGGTCGATGGTAAAGGTTTTAACCAGCTACGTTTTGATGACACCACAGGGCAAATCAGTACCCAGCTGCAAAGCAGCCATGTCGCAAGTCAACTAAACTTGGGTAACTTAAGCCATCCAAAAGACAGCGCGACAAGCGATGGTCGTGGTGAAGGCTTTGAGCTAAGAACAGATCAGTGGGGTGCGGTAAGAGCAGGCAGTGGTTTACTCATCAGTACCTATAAACAGGACCAGGCTCAAGGCGTACATCTTGATGCAAATGAGGCCAAACAACAAATCGAAGGTGGCTTCAATAATGCCAAAGCACTCAGTGAAGTTGCTAAAAATCAGCAAACTGATCCACTAGATGTGCTTGAAAATATTCAGTCCTTTATTGAAGTTCTCCAACAAGAAGACTCTAAAAAGGCTGCTGAGTTTCAATCAGCGGTAATGGTGTTGGCATCTCCAAAAAGTATTGCTGTAAGTAGTAATGAGGATATACACCTCAGTGCAAATGGTCAGCTCACTCAAAGTGCTGGAGATAGCATTAATATCAGTACACAAAAGAATATAGTGAGCCATGCGAGTCAAAAAATTAGTCTATTTGCAGCCCAAGAAGGAGCTCGACTTTTTGCTGGTCAAGGCAAAGTAGAAATTCAGGCCCAAGGTGATGGCTTAGATGTCATTGCTCGAAAAGGTGTGCAAATTACTTCAACTGAAGATACGGTTTATATTACTAGCCCAACTGAAATTAATCTGACCGCAAATGGATCTCAAGTTAAGTTGAATGGTTCAGGCATTTTCCCTGTTACAGGCGGTAAGCTTGAGGTGAAAGCTGGTCAGCATTTGTTTATGGGGGGAGAACAAGTTACTCCTCCTAAAAAGCAGGAAAATAAACCTTATTATTTGACTTTTGAAATTACTGATTTAGATGGAAAGCCAGCGAAAAATGTAGAGTATATTGCTTTTAGAATGGATGGTAGCCGGCAAAAGGGGCGAACTAATGCCCAAGGTTTAACTCAAAGATTTGAAACTGATGGCTCAGAACAAATTTCTATTCATATTAGTGATGAAAATGCTTCTAAATATAAACTAGCGGCAAAAGGTTAGAGATATAATGAATCCTTATACTACTTTTGAATATACAATAGTTTTCTATAATCAAAGAAATAAAGAATTACCAAATGTAAAATACAGCATAATCTTTTTCTGTGAAGATGGGACGAAAGAGACTTATAAGGGTGCTACAAACCCAAAAGGACAAACAAAACCAATTTCATTAAATCAAAATGGAAAATTGCATATTTTTGTTGAGGGGCATGAAACTATTTTCAGCCCTAAGAAGACTATAAAGCCTATTTTGGCTGAAGGAAGCAATATAGTTGAAGTAAATGCCATAAGCCTTAATCAAAATGCTTTTTTCTTAACAAAAGCTCAGTATGAACTCAAGCAGAGAAAAGCAAATAAAGATTTGGAAGAGCTAAGAAAAAATGCTAAATCAGTTAAACAAAAAAACTTTTTTAACTTGTCAAAAATACAACCAACTTTTCCTTTGGATTTAGCAGAAGAATTAAATGAAAGAATTAATATGTCTTATGAGGAATATAAAAAAAAGAATACTCATGTCGTAAAAAAAACAAAATATCTTAAGTTTAAAAACTATGCTTTATATAGATTTATTGATAGTGCAGGAAATGGGATTCCAATTGTAGATTATCAAATTTTTGCTCAAGATCAGAGTAAACCCTTAGTTAATTTGAAGCCTGGCCCACCTGATAGAAAAGGGTATACTCAATTAGCTTATACGTATTTGAATAGTAGAGTTACATATACTTTAGGAACCACAAAAAAAAATAGTGAATGGTATGAGCCAATAACTTGTGTAGATAAACAAGTTATTTATCAAATTATTTTTCCTACTTCAACAGCGGTAACTCAGCCTGATATTAATCATAAGGAAAATATGGGTGCAAGACAAAAACCACCTATTGTGATTAACCCTTGCACGAATGAAGTGCTTGTTTTACCGCCCGCAGTCTATGCTGAATTTGATAAAAAAACCAAGATATTATCTGATGCAGTGAAGGAAGTTCATAAATCTAATAAGGATCTAACACAAGCAATCCAAAGTCGTGATTTAGAAGAAATTAAAGAATTGGAAAAGCGTTTAAATATAAATCAGGAAAAAGCAATTGAAAAGATTAATGGTGAATTTAAGCAAAGAGCTGATTTAAGAGAAGTCTGGGTAGTTGAGAGCACGGGTAAAACAAACGAACAAGCATCTAAATATAATTTAAAACGACGTTATTTAAAAGTTACTGAATATGAGGAGTTAAAAGCAAAGCGTAGGAACCCTCAGACAAGTGTAGATGTAACCGCGAATCAATATACAGTACAACAACCTGCACAAATCCGTAGTAGTTTCGAAAAACTTTCGCAGCAACTTTTGACAGCAAAAGGGAGTGTTGGAAGTGATGAGAAAGCTGTTTATAACCTAATAGGAGGTTTGGGTGGGGAAATTGCAGAAGAATACAAAAATAGTAGAGATATTACAGTTACCCAAGAAGCACAATGGATGCGCATGGTCGCAGGGGCAAGTGGTGAAGGTTCAATAAGTGCTGCGCCGAAAGGTGTAAGTATTAAGGCTTCTGGAGATATGTCGACTAAATGGACATTATTTGAAGGAGTGAAAGAGTGGCGTAAATTTTATCCTTGTGAAACAGGCTGGAAACTTGAATATGATAACTATGATTTAGGAACAATCCGTTTTTTAATTGGGGCTGAGATATCTGGTTTTTCAGGAGCAAATTTAGGGATCGCTGGTAATCTATCCGTTGATATTTCTTATCAAGGCACAACTCAGGTCATAAAGGCTGCGGTAAGACCAACAGAAAGATCAATGAGTCAGATGGTAGATCGTAATAAAAAGCCTATGTTTCAACCTGCGCAAGGAAGTTTGAAAATAATTGGTGATAATCAGGAAAATGCACAGAATCAGGGAAATATTGGTATTAATGCATTTGCTGGAGCTCAAATACAAGGTTTACTTAAAGGGGCTATAGAGTGGTTTAAGCCTAAAGGTGATGGTAGTGGTGAGGGTGAGTTTGTGGCAATCGCTTCAGCTGCAGCTGGGGGGGGAGTTAGTATGGGAGCAGGTGCGCAAGGCCAATTTCAAATTGGTTATGACCCACGGTCAGGTAATTTTAAAATATTGGTAGCAGCTCATTTATGTTGGGGCGTGGGAGCAAAAGGGGTTGCTTCATTTGTTGTAGGAACAGAGCATTTTTTAAGTTATCTTGGTTTTGTTAAGTCACAAGTTGCTCATGCCGGCTTTAAAACACTTCTATATATAAATGAAACGGCTTTTTTGTTAGCTTCTCGCATCCTTGCATTGTGTATTGGAGATAATCATGCCTTAACAAAAAGTGTAAAAGAATTATCTCTAATTTATAACCAATGGATTAATAGAATTGATATTGATCAAGGTCGTTTAAATACTGCTAAAAATCTTAACTCGAGTGCTGGAAAAAAAGAATTACTTTATGCCACTCCTGAAACTAAAGGAATTCTCCTGTACGCAGTATCACATTGGACTGATCTAACCACTCCTATTTTTGATCTTAATATTGCTTTCATGGATATGAAAGTTGAGTTTTTTCCAACGCGAAAAACAGCAGTGATTAATATCTTAAAGACATGTATTTCTACTGAAGAATGGGAGAATACGATTCAACATATCCATCCACAAGGTAAAAAACTTACAGAAAGTCAGTTAGGTAAGGTAGAGGGAGATATTATTCGCTTTCTTAATTATGGGAGTGATGAAAAGTATGCAGAAGATGTAATACGGTGTTTAAATTCTGGTATCGAATATCAAGGTACCCAAATTAATGCATGGCTTCAGGATTATTTAAAATATCGTAAAGGAGCAAAAAAAATAGCAGGTTCTTTGAATTATATGTTGGTAAAAAATCAGGATGATAGTCGATTTAAACAACTAGAAATACAGCAAGGTGTATGGGAAGATGCAGAGGATATAACACTAATAGCAAGTAATTTAGATGTTTTATCACCTTTTGATCAAGATAATACGGATAAGTATGAAACATATAATGTATAATTGTATTATATGTTTCATAATAAATAAGTTTAATTAACTGCGCATCTGACAGAATTATTTTGATTTAAGTCAAGATGATGTTTTTTGGTTAATTCATCTTGAGCAGTTTTAGGGTCTTCTACAGGATGAATAGCATGTCTGCTGAAAGTGAAGCCTCCAAACATTTGTAGAGTCTCTCCCTCAGAAGGAATTGAACTACGTACAACTTTGAGAGTACCTTTTGTAGGACCTTGAGGGTTTTTTTCAGGAGATTTACTGTAATACTGTGGATCATACCAGTCTAGCATCCACTCATAATTATCAGTAATCATGTCATGAAGACCTAAAGAAGTTGCAGGAAACTTTAATAACTCAGGAATATTTCTAAACGCATTTAATTTATTTTGTTGATTTTGACGTTGTTCGAAACTCCAAACATTTCTACCGATATCAATTTTACCATTGTCTGTAGGATAAAGAATATATTGTCCGCGATTTCGTGCAGCATATTCCCATTGAGCCTCAGTGGGTAAATCCATTTTTAAATTAAGTTGTTTCCCTAACCATTGGCAATAATTTCGGGCTTGCTGCCAATTTACTCCTATTGCTGAATTAGGAATTCGATCTTGAATTGATAACTCATCAAATTTCTCAACTTTTTCCTGCCCAGTAACTTCAGTATATACATCAAAATCGGCATAAGTTGCTTTTGTTGCGCTTAATGCATAATTGTCTAAAGTAACTTTGTGTAAAGGCTTACTATCTGCGTCACTATCGTAGGGTAATTTGTCTGGGCTTTTTTGCTCACCAAAATCCCCCATCATAAAAGTACCACCTTTAATCTCTACAAGATTCTTTTTCGTTTTATCAAGTAGTTGTTGCAGCTTCTTTTGTTGCTCTGATGAGAGATTTTGTTTAGTCGTAAATGTTTGTGGTTGCTCTGTATTATTTGTTGATTTTGCACAGGCAGTTAACGTAATGCTCGAAAGTAGAATGATGGCTAAATTTTGTTTAATCATCTTATTTAAAAATCATGTAGTTGAGTGGTGATGTGATTATTTTAGTGAGAGACATAAGAGATATAAATAGAGGGTTTGTTATTTAGGCATAGAAATAATATAACTTCTTTAAAGAGTAATCATTTCAAGACGTGTCTGTAATAAATTTTTCTTATTTTCCCTATTTTACTATTTTCAGACAACTTTAGATAAAAGCAATGAGGAGTGATTCAGAAGAGGTTACTCTAATGATGAGTAACCTGAATATTTTGGCGCCTTTTGATGAAGATAAGGAAATAGTGGATAAGCAAATATATAAAGTTTAATTATATATTTGCTTGATCAAATTGCTAATAATTAACCGCACATCGAACAGAATTAAATCGATTTAAGTCTATGTTATATTTTTTAATATCAGGATCATTTGATAATTTGGGATCTTCTACAGGATGGATGGCATGGCGACTAAAGGTAAATCCACCAAACATTTGTAAATTCTGTCCATCAGATGGTTCTGCACTTCGTACAACTTTAAGAGCTCCTTTTGCAGGCCCTTTCGGGTTTTTTTCAGGAGATTTACTATAATACTGTGGGTCATACCAATCAAGCATCCACTCATAATTATCGGTAATCATGTCATATAGTCCTAAAGGGGTAGCTGGAAATTGTTGCAATTCTGGTATTTTCTCATCAGCTTTATATTTTGTTATTAGTTCTTGTCTTTGTTTGAAACTCCAAACATTTCTACCAATATCAATTTTACCGTTGTTTGTAGGGTAAAGAATGTATTGTCCACGATTTCTTGCTGCATATTCCCATTGTGCTTCAGTAGGTAAATCCATTTTTAAATTAAGTTGTTTTCCTAGCCATTGGCAATAATTTTGGGCTTGTTGCCAATTGATACCAGCTGCCGCAGTGGGAACCCGCTCACTTATTGAGAACTTATCAAACTTTCCAATTTTTTGCTGTCCAGTAACATCGGTATATATATCGAAATCAGCATACGTCGCTTTTGTTGCACTTAATGCATAAGTATCTAAAGTGACTTTGTGTAAAGGTTTGCTATGTGCATCACTATCATATGGTAATTTATCTGGGCTTTTTTGCTCACCAAAATCCCCCATCATAAAAGTACCACCTTTAATCTCTACAAGATTCTTTTTTGTTTTATCGAGTAGTTGTTGCAACTTCTTTTGTTGTTCTGATGAGAGATTTTGGTTGGTCGTTGGGGTTTTTATTTGCTGTGTATTATTTGTTGATTTAGCACACGCGCTTAAAGCAAGGCTTGAAAATAAAACAACAGCTATATTCTGTTTCATCATTTTGTTGGAAATCATTAGGTTGAATATTGATAAAACTATTTTAGTAAGAGATGTAAAAGATATAAATAGCGGTTTTGTTATTCAAATCAGTGAATAATCATTATGGTTTATAAAAAATTAAAAAGAACTAAGATATTTTATAATTGAAGTATAGATTGAACACCTTTTTGATAGTCAAAAGGGGAATTTATAATTCTTTACCTTATGTTTACAAAAACAAACTTAATTTTTTTCTTCTAGATTTTTGATGAAAATATATTGAAAAAGCATGCTAGGGGTGGGAGTGGTACTTTTTAACCTTTATCATGGAAACTAAATTTATTTAAAAAAGTATAATAGATAGACAGATTAGTCTTGACAAGTTTTATGGTTTTTTGTAGTGAACTTTTTTACTATAAGTTTTGATGGTTTGTTCGTAACCAAATAGAAGCACCTTGTAGTTAATATAAACTTAAATATTGTTAAGCAAATGTTTCAAAAAAACTAAATGAATGATATTTAAATAAATTTTTCATTCAGTTTTTATTTTTATTTATTTTATGAAAATCAACACCTTATTTTTAATTACAAAAAATAACAATATTATATTTTTATAAGAATAACTTTATTAAGCTATATTTTATAACCATCTTAACTATTTACGTTTAGTTTAAGTTGATATGATTTTTATATAAAATATGTTCGTTTATATGATAAACTGCGCATAAATTTTTTGAATATAAGGTTTATAGTCTGATTTTTTAATGTTTTCTCAATATTAACTTTTCAGTAAAGCCTTGAATAAATAAGAAAACAGAGGAATGAAAGTTGTGTTGAAACGAAGTATTTTGATACTTTTTCTGACTGGAAACATTATCGGTCTATCAGGTGCTCAAGCAGCAGAACTAGAGCCTGTAAAACTTAAAAAAAGTTGTATTAAAAAGAATCCGTTAGCAGAAGGCCAAAATGATCCTGAGCTATTGAATATTTTTAAGCAAGTTTGTGATAGTGATAATACGACTCAAAAAAATGATTTATTAGCTAAAGCAGCCATGCGTTTTTATCAAACCAATCAACCAGTTAAGGCTTTGAATTTGGCTAGTCAACTGCAAAGTCAAAATATACGCGGTTCATTAATAACAGATGTTTTATTTTTATCTGGTGTAAGCATTGCAAATAACTCATTGCAGCAAATGCGAAGTCAGGAAATGCGTTATTTAAGCAATGATGTAACGTACCCACCCGCTAAACAGTTAATTGAAAATATTCATACTTCAATGCCTGCGCCTGATACTTCAAATGTTAAGGCTGCAACAGAAGGTGGTTCAGTTGATAACGAACGAAGAAGTTATAAAAAACAAACTGTAACACGTAACAGAGTTACTACTTCCAGAACAGCAACTAAACGAGTAGCAACTCCAGCAAAAGCAACTGCGGTTAAACAAAAAACTGCCCCTGTAGCCAATGTTAATAAATCAAAAAGTTCGCCTTTTGACCCTTTAATTAAATAATCAGGAATAGAATCTTATGGCTAAGAGAGAAAGCGTACAAAAGAAGCTTCAGCGAATTCGACCTCCACGTGTTCAGCTTACATATGATGTTGAAATTGGTGATGCAAAAGAAGCGAAGGAACTACCATTTGTTGTTGGTGTGATGGGTGATTTTTCGGCAGCATCTGAGCTTGAACGTACAAAATTAAAAGATAAAAAATTCATCAATGTCGACTTAGATAATATTGATGAAGTTATGGAGTCATTGTCTCCAAGAGCAGCTTTTCAGGTAGATAATACGCTGACTGAAGAGGGCGGGAGAATTGCAGTTGATTTAACATTTAAGTCAATGGAAGATTTTCGCCCAGAAAATGTTGTTCAACAAGTTGATCCATTAAAGAAACTGGTTGAAGCACGTGAGCGTTTAACTGATTTGAGAAATAAGATTTCGAACAGTGAGCGTTTAGAAGACTTACTTGATGAAGTGCTTAAGAGTACTGATCAGATCCGTAAATTAAGTGCGGAGGCTGATCATGAATAATACTCAATCCGCAGCAATGTCACTTGTTGAAAATGAACAAGTTAATCTTTTAGACTCGATTGTTGAAGAAAGCCGTATTGCCCGAAATGAAGAAGAACATTCGCGTGCGAAAAGCTTAATCGGCGAACTTGCCAAAGAAGTAATGGCAGGAACAATTACAGTCTCTGAAAATATGACTTTATCAATTGATAAGCGTATTGCCGAAATTGATGCACTGATTTCAAATCAATTAAGTCAGATCATGCACAATGAGCAATTCCAAAAGATTGAGTCAACTTGGCGTGGTCTTTACTACTTCTGTCAAGAAACACCATCTAATCCGCTCATTAAAATTCGTATGTTAAATACGACTAAAAAAGAGTTGGTAAAAGATTTTCAAGGTGCTACAGACTTTGATCAAAGCACTTTATTCAAAAAAATCTATGAAGAAGAGTATGGGTCTTTTGGTGGTGCGCCATATTCAGCACTCATTGGCGATTTTGAGTTTGACCGTACGCCTTCTGATATGTATTTGCTTGAGCAAATCTCTCATGTAGCAGCAGCAGCTCACGCACCATTTGTTTCAGCTGCGAGCCCAAGCATTTTGGGTCTTGAGTCATTTACAGATATTGATCGCCCTAGAGATGTTTCAAAAATCTTCGAAACGGCTGAATATGTTCAATGGCGTTCATTCCGTGACAGTGAAGACTCTCGTTATGTCGCATTAACATTGCCGCATGTGCTTGGTCGTCTTCCTTACCATCCAAAAGAAGGAACAGCTACAGAAGGGTTTAACTTTGCTGAAGATGTTTCAGGTGCAAACCACAACGAATATTTGTGGATGAATGCTGCTTATGCTTTTGGTACGCGTTTAACAAATGCATTTGATATGCATGGTTGGTGTGCTGCAATTCGTGGTGTTGAGGGTGGTGGTTTAGTAGAAGGCTTGCCAGTTCATACGTTTAAAACACAAGATGGCGAAGTGGTATTCAAGTGCCCTACAGAAATTGCGATTACTGACCGCCGCGAAAAAGAACTAAGCGATTTGGGCTTTATTCCTTTAGTACATTGTAAAAATACCGATTACGCTGCTTTCTTTGGCGCGCAATCAACTCAAAAACCTAAAAAATATGACAATGATACGGCAAATGCAAACTCTGCTTTATCAAGTCAAATTCAGTACATCATGGCCGTTTCACGTATTGCTCATTATTTAAAAGCAATGATGCGAGATAAAGTGGGTAGTTTTGCTTCTGCTGGAAATGTTGAAGCATTTTTAAATGAGTGGTTGTCACAGTATGTATTGCTTGACGACGGTGCTTCCCAAGAAGCGAAAGCTCAATACCCTCTACGTGAAGCGTCTGTAAAAGTTGTAGAAGATCCTGCTCAACCAGGTCACTACAAATCTGTGGTTTTCTTACGACCACATTTCCAGCTGGATGAGTTGTCAGTTTCTTTACGACTTGTTACTGAGTTACCTCAGTCCTCAAATTAATAAAGGTCAGCGAAAGAATAACTTTAAATTAAAAATAGGAAAGTTCTAAATGAAAGATATATACGTTGAGTTTCGCGGTAAGTATAAAGTTGATGGCGAGTCTCGTGATTCTGAGCACAAAGGCTGGTTAGAAGTTAACTCTTGGTCTCACAACATTCGTCAACCTAAATCTGCTACTTCAAGTAGTGTTGGTGGTCATACTGCTGAACGTGTTGAACATTCAGATATGCTTTTTATTAAAGACCTAGATGCAACTAGCCCGAAATTATGGGAAGCATGTTCAGCTGGTTATACATTTGATGAAGTACAAATTGATTTTTATCGTGCGAATGGCGACAAACGCATCAAGTACTTACAAATTAAATTGAAGCATGTTCTTGTTTCTAGTGTAACTCCAACAGTTAACGAAGAAGGTGTTCCAACTGAAGCGTTTGGTTTGAAATACGCAGCTGTTGAGTGGACATATAACCAACAAGATATTAACGGTACTGCTAAAGGTGCTGTTACTAAGAAATGGTCACTTTCTAATAATACTGCTTCTTACGCAGCATAATTATTTAAGTGAATATTTGGTGGAGGTTGACATAAAGTTAGCCTCTGCTGTCTTTAAGCATGCTTGTTGTGAACTCGAATGAATTTAGATCGGCTTTATCCATACGGATTTCGTTCAACTCTGTTTGATCGTTTAATTCCTGAAAGTGAAGATTATGCAAAAGGTCTTTCTATTCAGCAATTAAGAGAATCGGTAGCGAAAGATTTAGAAGACTTGCTAAATAGTCGGGTCGCTAAATTGGACCACGTGGTCGATGATTATCCGCTAGTTAAAAAATCTATACTTCAGTTCGGGATTATTGATTTTGTGGGGCTTTCTACAGCCAATCCGCTAGATCGAGACAAGATTTGCCAATCAATTGAACAATCAATTGCAGCTCATGAGCCCAGATTAAGACAAATAAGGGTAGAAATGTTGTTGGATGGGCATAATATGGGGGCTTTGTGTTTAAGTATTCAAGCATATCTAAATATTCATCCACTGTATGAACCTGTCGTTTTTGATGCATTGCTAAAACCGACAACGCAACAATATGTAATTTCGGCGAGAACCTAAGCGTAGTGGGTGTGTTGTGATAGAAGAGCTTTTACCGTTTTACGAAAAACAACTACAAGAATTTGGTCAGCAATCTCGAGAATTTGCCCAAAAATATCCGAAAATTGCTCAGCGGTTATCGTTAAATCAAGAGCAGATTGATGATCCGCATATTGAGCGTCTCATACAGGCGTTTTCATTAATTGCTGCTCGCATTGATAAAAAACTTGCTGATAGTTATGAAGTATTTACACGTTCTTTATTTGAGGTGATGTTTCCTCAATACTTACGTCACTTTCCTGCTTGTTCGGTGGTAAGTTTCGAAGATATAAATAAAATCAAACAGCTCACAGAAGCACATATTGTTCCTGCACACACAGTCTTGAAGTCTCGCAGTTTTAAAGGTGTTCAGTGTGAGTTTAATACCACGCAAGAAATCAAATTACTCCCGATAAGTTTGCAAGCGCTAGAGTTTAAAAGTACACCTAGTGCACATATGCATTTAAGTCAAAATGCGACTTTAAGTTTTAAGTTTGAAATTTTTAATCATGCTCATTTATGTTTAGTAAATGAAAAACTTCCTATTTATTTAGATGCAATTTCTAATTTTCCGCTTCAAGTACTGGACAGTATTTTTAAGAAGGGAACAACTTTTGCCATCAGAATAGGGCAGAAAGTTGTAGCGCTGGATAAAAATCCATTTGAGCTAACTGGTTTTTTAGAACAAGAAAGTTTATTACCACTCGATCAGCATACTCATCATGCGTATCGTTTGCTCATGGAGTATTTCTGTTTTCCTGAAAAATTCAATTATCTTAAGCTAGATTTAGACTTTTTAAAGAATCTATCTCTAGAAGAGAGTGATTTTGAACTGCTTATCCATTTTAAATTAAATTTAAATGATCAAGCCGTAGTTCGAAATTATTCTGAATTAAATGTCGCTAATTTTAAATTGTTTACTACACCAGTCATTAATTTATTTGAAAAATATGCTGAACCTCAAAAAATCGTACACAAGCAATTAGAATATCCATTAATTACAGATGCACATCATCCTGAGTTTTATCAAGTCTATTCAATTACTGAAATGAATATGGTGCGTGAAAAAACCAGTCACGAAGAAAGCTATGTTCCGGTGCTGCCTTTTTTTGCGATGAGCCACTACCATGCGGACAAGGCCCGCTTTTTCTATTCAGTAAACTATCAAAAGTTACAGCCCAATTTCGTCGAAATGGGATATTCAATTATTTCTAAAAATTTAAATCCTTCTTCAACACGTTCAGATTTTATTAGTACAAAATTATTATGTTCAAATCGTGACTTACCACATGAAGCATTAGGGCAGTCTAATAATATATTGAACTTAAATGATAGTAGTCTGGCCAGACGTGCCATTGTTTTAAAAAGACCGACTAAACCTTATCAATTTGGACAAAGCCAGAGTGAGCAGTGGCGAGTCATTTCACACCTTTCATTAAATAGTTTGGCTTTAATGAAAGGTGATGCCGTATCTCATATTAAAGAGTTACTTGCTTTATATAACTTACCGTTATCAAAAGAAAATTATCTAATTATTGAATCAATTAAACATCTTGAATTTTCACTTACTCACAAACTGGTAGATGGTAAACCATTCCCAATGTTTGTAAGGGGCGTGAAGGCCGAGTTGCAAATTGATTCATCTGTATTCAGAGGGCATAGCCTATACATTTTTAGCCAATTGTTAAGTCGTGTTTTTAATTTAAAGGTTCAAATTAATAGTTTTGTTGATTTGGTTGTTAAGGATTATTCATCTCAGCAGGAGTTATACCAATGCAGTCAGAACGTTGGTGGCAAGACTCTTCTATAACAGCTGAGCTGTTTAACAAGCCAAAGTCTTTTGAATTTATTCAAGCAACACGTCTATTAAGGCACGATTCAAGTCGTGCGGTTGGTTCATCTTGGAGTGATCATTTCAAGTTTGAGACATCCTTTAATTTAAATTTCCCTGCTACTGAAATTGAAAATTTAGAATTATCGGATGAAAGGGTTTATATCACGAATTTAATCGTTGGTCTTACTGGCATACAAGGTGCTTTACCTTATACATATACGAATAAGATTAAACAGGCCCCACGTCAGCAAAGAGCTGAAACTAAAGAGTTTCTGAGCTTATTTAACCATAAGCTTACTGCTCAATATGTAGAGTCCAGCATTACATATAATTTACCGATTCGATATGAGACTGAGTATAAAAACGATTATTTAGATATTCTGCATGCGTTGAATGGCTATGTGCGCTCCCAACATCAGCAAACAGAGCTTGATGACTATTTTGCAGAGTTTTCTGGATTAATGCAGGGCCAGAATAATACAGTTCATGCATTAAAAACGATGCTGTCCTGTATTTTTAAGCATGAAATTACGATTAAAGAGTTTATACAAGAATCTTTTAAGTTAGCGAGTGATCAATTAACGACTTTAGGTGGAAGTCAGCCGAGCTTACTTGGTATTAATACGTTTTGTGGGGAAACCATTCAGCAAATTGATGGAAAAATTGAAATTCAGATCGGGCCACTAAAGCGTCAGCAATATTTAAATTTCCTCCCAAATCAAGAGTTGAGTTTAAAATTAAAAAAAATTGTAGAAACTTGGTGTAGTCCAACTTTATCGATAGATCTTCGACTCGTATTGGATGAGTCAGAAATACAACCTATTTGTCTAACTAAGAATAACCAGAATGGTTTAGGGCAGGGTTCTTTTCTCATATCACGACAACCAAAAGTACATAGTCATGAAACTTGCTATAGCCTTATTGGAGAGAGAATATGATTAAAAAAATATTACTCTCATTTATTGCTATTTTTTCAGTGGTTAGTGGAATTATTATTTTCTACTGGCGTGACGTTCAATATAACCCTGATAAAGGTGACTTTTTCCTTTATTTCTTATTATTGCCAGCAATTATTACATTGGTGATCTTATCGCCTTGGTTAATTTATAGTGCCTATAAAACTTACAAAGATAAAAAAGAACAATCTATAAATCAAAATAAAGATGATGCTAATCAAAAACAAACCACTGTAATTGACGCACCACTCGAACAGTTAGATTTTAATATTTACTCTGCTTTTGCAGTACATGCATTAGGTGAGAATGAATCAATTATTGAGCAGCTACAAAACTTCAAAAGCCCAGAGTTAGATGATCAACTGTTAAATTCTTACGGGTTGCCTCTATTATCTTATCGTATTAAAGACTTGGATGAAGACAATCATGAGGAGAGTGATTACTCATCTCCACGACAAGTTCGTATGATGTCATTAATAAAACAGCAACTAGAACAAAATATAGAAAATTTATATCTTCTTGCAGAGCATTTAAAACGTTCGACTTTATTTTATGAGTCGCAACAATCTCGTGAATATCATATGCATCCGGCATGGGTTGATCCCGAGTCTGAATATGATGATGTTGAAATGCCTGTAGTCGAAGTTTACCGTTTAAATCGTTTAAATTTACATATCCTTCTTTCGGAGGATTTACTACATATCTGGAATGATGATCAAAGTAATGAATTAATTTTAGAGTTCTTTGCTGAGATTGGTATTGCTCCGCAAAAGGTTCATATTGAATATCATTTTTTTGGAGAGCAATTAGCTTATCAAGAGTTGATACACCTATTAAAAGGTATTCATAAAAGAGAGCATGAGATGTTCTTTTTAGTCGTCGCCGATTCAGAAGTTGATCAAGATCTAGTCGATGAAAAATCTTGGATGATTAAAGATTATATTCCTGCTGAATTTGCAGCAAGTTGTTTACTCGCAGATCCTTTAGTAAAAATTCAAGAATTAGAGCCTACTAAAGCACTGAAAGTGGTTGTGGGCCAACAAGATACAGCGAAGCTTTTTAATAATTTTGAATTTAATGATTTACCTCAGCATGAGGGTGAGGAACCTTATGTTCTGATATTGTCAGATCAGACGGATATAAAAGTTTCGAAGAAATTGCAGCAACACTTTCTTAAAACACCTGTAGAACCGCATCACTATATTTATGTGAAATCTTCATTAGGGCATACCCAACATTTAGCTGATATTTATGGCTTTATGCTGAGTATGCATTTTCCTGAACATATCATTCCTTTCGTCTTTGGTGAAAATACGGTGTCAGCACATACGTTTGTGCAGCATGTCACCGAAAATTCAGAAGATGATGTGATGGTGTTGAATAACTAATTTAAACTTTGGACTTAGAACGAGAATAGAATGCATACAATTTTAGGCTACTTGTGGCAGTACATCACGAATCCTAAAGCAATTATCGCCTTGTCATTGTTCGTGGCATTGATGTCTTCATATACTTCAATTCCCCGTCATATATTCTGGGCTTTAGCGACTGCCTATGCTTTGGGTCTTATTGTTTATGGTATCTATTGGCTTATTCAACGAAGAAAACATGCGGCTCAAGGTGAAGAGTTAGCTGAAGCGATTGAAAAAGATAATCAAGCTGAGTACGGGAAAAATAAAGATAAAGAAGAGCTTCAGCTTGTTAATCAACAAATGAAAGAATCAATTCAACTGATTCGTAAATCTAAGTTGGGTGATAAAAAAGGGAATGCTGCACTCTATGAGCTTCCTTGGTATATGGTTATTGGTAACCCCGCTGCAGGTAAAAGTTCAGCTATTTATAACTCTGGTTTAAAGTTTCCTTTTGAAGAAACGCATCAAAAAATGGTATCAGCTGGGTTAAGCGGTACTCGAAATTGTGACTGGTTTTTCTCTACAGAAGGTATTTTACTTGATACAGCTGGTCGTTATTCTGTTTATAGCGAAGATCATTCTGAGTGGCTAGGTTTCTTAAATATTTTAAAAAAGAACCGTTCTAAAGCTCCGGTCAATGGTTTAATTCTGATTGTTAGTATTGCTGAGCTGATTAGTCAAAGTCCTGAAAACTCTTTAAAGCTTGCTAAAAATCTACGTGCTCGTATTCAAGATTTAACTGAGCGTTTAGAAGTCGTTGTTCCTGTCTATTTAGTCTTTTCGAAGATGGATTTGATTGCGGGTTTTACAGAATTTTTTGAGTTTTATGAAGCTCAGGAATATAACCAAGCTTGGGGCGCGACTCTTCCTTATGAACAGAGTTCTTCGCACAATGCCGTAGATTTGTTCGAGAAACATTACAATATTCTTTACGATGGTTTAAAAGGGGTAAGTTCGACTCATTTAAGTCGCCGCCATTCGCAGAATATCTCTCCAAGTGTAATGACTTTCCCATTAGAATTTAAAACATTAAAACCAGCTTTAAAGAGCTTTATTGCGACACTTTTTGAAGATAATCCATATCAATTTCAACCTGTTTTCCGTGGGTTCTACTTCACTAGTGCTTTGCAGGAAGGTGTCATTGAAAGTCCAATGACTGAGCAAATTGCACAAGAATTCCAGCTTACTCAAATTGCTCAAAGTGATTTAAAAGATCATTCAAAAATTACGCCTAACCACGGTTATTTCTTAAATGGTCTATTTTCAGATGTTATTTTAAAAGATAAAGATCTTGTTAAGCAGCATGTAAATGCTGGCAGAAAACGTCAGCGTTACATTGCATTTATTGGCGCTTTAGCAGGTGTTTCAATTATTCTTGGTGTCTGGGTTTGGTCATATCGCAATAACCAGCAATTGATTGGTGAAGTTCAAGCAGATTTAAATAAGGTTGTTCAATTAGAAAAATCTTCAGGCCAGCAATTATCAACCCAGTTAGAAGCTTTACTTATTCTTCAAAGACGTCTACAGCAGTTAGATGAGTTTGATGAAAATAGACCACTTAAGTTTAGTTTTGGTTTATATCAGGGCAACGAACTTCGTGAAAAACTAAAAGCGGAATATTTAAAAGGCGTTAAGCAAATTGTCTTAACACCGACACAGCAAAATATTGCTCAATATTTGCAACGCGTAAAAAATAATGAAGCAACATTAAAAGCCAATCATACGAATGTTGAGATTAAACAAACCGTTCAGTCTCAACAATATTTGGAACCTTCAGACACAAATCCTCAAGATGCTTACAATGCATTAAAAGCATATTTAATGATGAGTAATCCACAATACATGGATGCAAGTCATTTAAGCGATCAGGTTACGCGTTTCTGGCGTTCTTGGTTAGATGCAAATAAGGGCCAAATGCCACGTGCAGATATGATTCAGGAAGCTGAACAGATCTTGTCATATGCAATGACTTTGGCAAATGACAAACAATTCCCAATTTTAGATGCAGATTCGCAAATTGTTGATCAAACACGTCAAGTGTTGCTTTCAGTTGTAAGAGGAATGCCTGCGCGTGATCGGGTTTATAACGAAATAAAAATGCGTGCTGCGGTACGTTTCCCTGCGCTGACTGTCAGTCAAATTGTGGGTGAGGCAAATAAAAATGTTGTATTGGGTAGTTATGCATTGCCTGGTGTATTTACCCAAAAAGCATGGAATGACTATGTAGAAAAGGCGATTGAAGAAGCGGCAGATAAGCCAACAGATAGTAAAGATTGGGTGCTAAATAGCCGTCAATCTGATGATTTAACTTTCTCAGGCAGCCCTGAACAAATTAGAAAGCAACTGACGGCACTCTATAAGCAAGAATATATTGCGGAATGGAGAAAATTCCTAAGTGGTATTCATTATGCTAAAGCTGGCCAATTTGCTCAGCAAGTAAAAAATATTGATGTTTTAGGTGAGCCGCAGAACTCTCCAATTCGTACTTTAATTGAAAGAGTGGCAATCGAAACAAACTGGGATAATCCAGTTGTGCAAGCAGAGCTCGCGGCTCCACAAAAAGGATTTGTTGCGTGGTTTAAACGTAAAGTTTTAAATCATGATGATAAGGTTGCCAATCAAGTGGCAACTAATGCTCAGGGTGCTATTTCTCAAGAATATCAAATGTTCTATCAGTTGGTTCGCAAACGCGATGATCAACAAGGTAAATCATTGCTTGATGAATATATGACAAATTTAGCTCTAGTTCGTAGCAAGTTTAACGAGCTTAAGAATGCAGGTGAAGTTGGGCCTAATGCGATGACATTAGTCAAGCAAACCCTTAATGAGCAAACTTCTGTATTTAACCAGACGCAAAAAATTGTAGATGAAAAAATGGCGGTTGGTTTCAATGAAATTGATCAGCGATTACTACAAAAATTGGTAGTTAGTCCACTTACGCAGGCTTTTGAAAGTTTAATTACACCGACACAAGACGAAATTAATAAATTGTGGGTAATGCAAGCTTATCAACCATTTACAGCAAATCTTGCTAAGAAATATCCATTTAACTCATCAGCTTCTTTGCAGGCGACAAGTAGTGAAATTGGTCAAATCTTGGGTGAGAACGGTAGTATTTCACGTTTTGTAAAAGAAAGTCTTGATCCATTTGTGATCCGTCGTGGTTATACGTTAACGTCTAAAACATGGAAAGATTTAGGAATTAGTTTAAATCCTCAATTCGTCATGAATTTCCAAAGATACGTTACTCCAGCGAATGGTATGGCAACAGGTGAGTTGAATGCTCAAGCTCCAGCAGCACCAGCAACCAACCAATCGAACTTCCAGTTCTACCCAATTCCAAATCCACAATTGCTTTCATATACCGTTGATATTGATGGTCAGCGTATGACTTATGAAAATGGTGTGCAGCAGTGGGTTAACTTTATTTGGCCAAATCAAGGCAGTATTCCAGGTGCTCGTATTACTGCAGTAGATTTACAAGGTCAAACGCACACGATTTTTGATGAGCCAGGTGAATATGGTATTAACCGTTTAATTGATAGTGCTCAACGTAAAGAACAAAATGGTGGATTTGAAATGCTTTGGCGTAGTAAGACAGACCCATCAATATTTGTAAAAATGAATTTCCGTCTAATCAGCAGTAATTCAGGCAGCATTGGTTCAAGCCGTGGTTATGCAGGTATGCAACTGGTTGATAAAGTCACTGCCGATAAAGCAGCTCGAGTGGTGTCTGCTCAGCAGGCGCCAGCTCAAGTGGCTCCAGTAAAAACAGAAAATCCTGTTGCAGCACTCGCTCAGCCTTCTGCGGGAGTTAAACCATGACATGGAAAATAACCTCTATGCGAAAGGAGGAGCAATAATGCAAACATTAAAAACAACTCCTTTGTATTACGGCAAAAGTCCTGCACGAGGCGACTTTTTAAAAACAAAAGGTCAGAATGCTCTAATACAGTTGCTTGATCAGTGGATTACTGAAGCATTGGAATATGCGATGCAATCGGGCAGCTTTAAAGAAGCTTATAGCACCTTGCCTTCACTGGATTTCTTCATTGCCAACCCGAAAGAAAATATGTTTTTGGTTGCGAACTTACTCGCAAGTGAAGATAGTTCAGGTCGATCTTTTCCAATGGTGCTGAGCCATTTATTAGAAATTGATTTGCCGTATGATAATTTGTTATATGCACCATATAGCTATAAACATGTGCTTGTTGATTTATTTCAAAACAATCGCGCTTTAAAAGGCATTAAAGATTCAGATTTGTTACTTGGAAAATTAGGTCACTTACAAAATCAAATTCAGGTTTTAACTGAACGAGAATGTGTAGGCTTTTATGAAAATCATACGATGCACTCATTTGCTCAGTTAATGAAGTTAAGTATTTATGAATTAGCGCAAAGTATGATTGGGCTGGGATTATTACTACAGCCAATTTTACAAAATGGAACTAGTCGGTTAAATAAAGTCCTGATTTTGCCTATTAATAATCCTGCTTATAGTTATGAAATAGCTGCTTTTTGGGTCAGTATTATTTGTCGCTTTTTAAAGGAGCATAATACTGAGGTACTCATCGGCTTGTTACATCGAGAGCAGCCCGTATTATTCTTTGGTTTTCAGGGTGCTGATATTTTAGCCCTTAGCGATATTTTTACTCAGAATATGGATAGTAAACACTGGGTTTCTTTAATAGAAGCTCAGTGGATTGATACTTATTTGGAGCAGAATGCTGGTTTAGCTACGCTAGAACAATCATTATGCCAACGCCAATTAAGTTTAAATCAAGGCTTAAAACTATTTAGACAGACTTTTTTGGGTGAATAATAATGAATCAACAATATCAAACTAAACTTTCACAGCTCATAAAAGGCTGTCTTATCTATGCCGTAGCTAATTATGCTTTGGCTCAGCCCATTGTTGTAGAAGGTGTAGTTCCTAATGAAGCCAGTAAGCAGGCTATCTTATTAAAAATGCAGTCTGTTTATGGCGCAGATCAGGTTGTAGATAAAATACAAGTTAGACCCGTAGCTGCTCCAAATGGATGGAGTGATTCTGTTACACGAGTCATTACGCCGGATCTTAAAAAAGTCTCACAAGGGAAATTAAGCGTAAATGGTACTCGGTTTGAGTTGAGTGGAAAAATGCTGAATCCAGCAGATATTCAACCTACCATTCAGTCATTTCAAGGGTTAGTTCAGCCTCCTTATCAACTGTATTCACAGTTATCAGTCAATCAAGCTGAACAGAAAATTATTGATGATGCACTTAAAAATCGAATTATTGAGTTTGAATCTGGCAGTGCAGTGTTAACTGATGCCGGTCAAAAAATTCTAGATGAGATGGCTGTTGCTTTAAATAAAGTAGGCGGTAAAAAAGTCAAAATCGTAGGACATACAGATAGTTCTGGCGATGCGACTAAAAACTTAAAACTTAGCCAAGATCGAGCATTGGCAGTGAAAAATTATTTGATTAGTAAGAGTATTCCGGCAGACCATTTATCTGCGGAAGGTTTAGGTTCTTCTAAACCAGTCGCAGATAATACTTCTCCAGAAGGAAGAAAGAAAAACCGTCGAATTGAGTTTACTGTTCTATAAATATAAGGAGAAGAACATGGCTAGCCCTTACATTACAATTGGATGCCCAACAACTGGTGGAGGGCAAGTCATTTCTGGTAATAGTACGTTTTTAATTGATGGAATTGCAATTGCGTGTGTAGGAGACAAGGCAACTTGTCCGTTACACAAAACGGTTTCTACGATTGTATCGGGTGATCCGAATATGCTTGTTATGGGAAAATCTGGAGCGCGCGTAAATGATTCATTATCATGCGGTTGTAAATTATTACCAAAACAGAGTTTGGTTAATCAAGGATAAAGGTAGAGATATTTTTATATAGATATAAATATCTACTAGAACATATTAACGCTTGAAATGATGAGTAGTTTGTCTGATAAAGCTGAATTTTGTTAATATACAGACATTATGATTTTAAGCATTAAATTATTTAAAAATATTGAGAGTAATGATGAGTAATTTAAAAATTTTAATTACAAAACTTTCTACAGTTGCGCGTACTGCTTTAGAAAAATCGGCTAATGCTTGTGTTATTCAACAAAATTACGAAATTGAAATTGAACATTTATTTTTAGAGCTACTTAATCAATCTTTAGAGAATGATTTAAAAATTTTATTAAAGAAATATAAAATTTCACCTGAAGCTTTAGCTGATGATTTAAAAGAGACAATATCTCAATTACCGAAAGGTAATAATCGAACTCCTATTTTTGCTAAATCAATCGTTCGTTTGTTCGAACAAGCTTGGTTATTGGCTTCGGCTGAGCAAAATCCAGTCATGCGTAGTGGTCATTTATTAGTTGCATTATTAACTGCACCTGATTTATATCAAATTGCCACTCGAGCTTCGAGTTTATTTGATCTTTTACCAATTGATTCAATGAAACATAAGTTTCTTGAAATTTGTGAGAAGAGTGTTGAACAACAAGATGAAACAAAAACACTTTCGGGTGAAGCTGAGCCAACAGAAGCCACTGTAGCAAATACCAAAGTCGCTAAAACTCCTGCGCTTGATCAATATACGATTAATCTAACTGAAAAAGCTAAACAAGGCGGTATAGACCCAGTTATTGGTCGTGAATATGAAATTCGATTAATGCTCGATATTTTAATGCGTAGACGCCAAAATAACCCGATCTTAACTGGAGAACCAGGGGTTGGTAAAACAGCGGTGGTCGAAGGTTTAGCCTTAAAGATTGCTCAAGGTTTAGTGCCTAACGCCCTAAAAAATGTCCATTTACATGTGCTGGATATGGGGCTGTTACAGGCTGGCGCAAGTGTTAAAGGCGAGTTTGAAAATCGTTTAAAACAAGTGATTCAAGAAGTTCAAGCTTCTGCTCATCCTATTATTTTATTTATTGATGAAGCGCATACCTTAATTGGTGCAGGTGGGCAAGCAGGGCAAAATGATGCTGCGAATCTTTTAAAACCGGCACTTGCACGTGGTGAGTTGCGCACGATTGCTGCAACAACATGGGCTGAATACAAACAATATTTTGAAAAAGATGCTGCATTGAGTCGACGTTTTCAGGTGGTAAAAGTAGAAGAGCCAACTGAAGATGTTGCGGTAGATATGTTACGGGCAATGATTCCTGTTATGCAGCAGCACTTTAATCTACAAATTGATGATGAGGCGATTGTTACGGCGGTTCATTCTTCACATCGATATATTAGTGGTCGTCAACTTCCGGATAAAGCAGTGAGTGTGCTTGATACAGCAGCAGCACGTGTGGCTTTGACTCAAAATGCACAACCGGTAAAGCTTGACCAGTTAAAGGCTCAAGAGCATAACTTAAAGCTTGAACAGCAAATTTTAGAAAATGAGCATCGTCAGATTCCAATTCATCATGAACGATTGGAAATTTTAAAAGTCAATTTAGAATCTTTGCAAAAAGAGATTCATGAAACCCAAGAGCAGTGGCAAAAAGAATTAGAACTTGTTCATAAAATTCAGGAATTAGAAACACAGAATCATTCTAATGAATCTGAAGCTTATGACCAGATCAATCTACTGCGTAAAGATCTTGCTGATATTCAAGGCCAGCAACCATTAGTATTTGAAAGAGTAAATTCTCAAATCATTAATGAAATTATTTCTGATTGGACCGGTATTCCTGTTGGAAAAATGGTTAATGATGAAATTAAACAAATATTAACGCTTGAAGATAAATTGGGCGAACGTGTAATGGGGCAAGATTATGCACTTACACAATTAGTTCAGGGCATTAAAACTTCAAAAGCAAGACTTGAAGATCCGAATAAGCCACAAGGTGTATTTCTTTTGGTTGGGCCAAGTGGTGTAGGTAAAACTGAAACTGCACTAACTTTGGCAAATGAATTATATGGTGGTGAGCAGCATTTAATCACCATTAATATGTCGGAATACCAAGAGGCACACACTGTATCTTCACTTAAAGGTGCACCTCCTGGATATGTGGGATATGGTCAAGGCGGTGTTTTAACAGAAGCTGTTCGCCGTAACCCTTACAGTGTTGTGTTGCTTGATGAAATTGAAAAAGCACATAGTGATGTTCAGGAACTGTTCTATCAAGTATTCGATAAAGGTACGTTAGAAGATGGTGAAGGGCGAGTAATTGACTTTAAAAACACCACTATTTTGTTGACTTCAAATGCTGGCTCAAGCGCGATTATGCAAGCGTGCTTAAATACGCCTGTAGAAGAATGGCCTACAGCTGAAGAGTTGATTGACCATTTAAAACCAAGTTTATACAAGCAATTCAAGCCTGCATTTTTAGGTCGCATGAGAGTGGTGCCATATTTCCCATTGCATGATGATTTACTCGTACGAATCATTAAACATAAGCTAGGCAAGATCACAGCAAGAATTGAGAAACAATATGGTACACAAGTCCAATATTCTGATGATTTGGTAGAGTTGCTCTTAAGCCGCTGTACAGAAGTCGATAGTGGTGCACGTAATGTCGATAATATTTTAAATTCTACGGTGTTACCTGCATTAGCCACAGAAATTTTGGTGGCTTTGGCAGAGCAAAAATTGCCAAAAATTATCATGATTGATGCTAAAGATGACGAAATTCAATATTTACTAGATCCAGTTGCAAAAGCTGCTAAAAAAAGGACGAGTAAAAAGTTGAAGTCAGAAGTTTAAAATTGAATAGAGCTAAAATTAGATGAATATTGATATTTCTGAACTACTTGAACCCATTAGTGATAGTTTGCCTTGTGGTGACGACTTTTCGTTTTCTAATGAATTTCATGAAATAAAAAAAGCGAAGACACAAGATGATCTATTGCTAGATCAAGGTGATTGGGTTGCTGAGCGTAAACAAGCCGATTGGGACTTTGTATCAAATAAAACGAGCGTTTTGCTAAAAGAGAATACAAAAGATATTCGTCTATTAACTTGGCTCTTAGAAGCTTGGACTCATCTTTATGGTTTTGATGGTATGGCTAAAGGTTTAACTTTAAGTCATACCATGTTGAATCAATACTGGCAGGAAATTCACCCTGTTATTGAAGATGATGATTTAGATCAGCGCATTGGTTTATTACAGGGTTTAATTAATCAACTTCCGATGTTGTTAAAGAAAGTTTCTTTAACCAATACAGCTCCTTATTATAATTTGCTTGATTACGATAATTTTCTTTATCACGAAAATGTTCGCCGTAAACAAACTGAAGATTACGATAGTCAGTCGGGACCATCGGAGTTAGAACAATTCGATCAAGCTATTTTTAATACGTCTAAAACTTTTCAATATTCTAATTATCAAGATTTTAGTTCAGTCTTAACTGAATGGGATGTTTTAAAGCAAACCCTTGATCATTTAATGGGACTAGATTCGCCGAGTTTTGGTGCAATTGATTCAGCATTTGAAACCATTCACAGCACATTACGCAAGATTTATAAAGCAGAAGCTTTTGGTACTGGGCTTGCGCCAACCCAAGAGCAGGCGACAGTCATCACGAGCTCATCTATGGAAAATCAAGTGCCTGTACAAGTTGTTTCAGATCAGCTTGCTTTTCAGCCTCAAGCTCAAACACACTTGGCGAATCGTGAGCAAGCAATGAAAGTGCTGCAAGAAATCGCGGATTACTTTCAAGCAAATGAGCCTCATAGCCCTGTGAGTTATATGCTTCAAAAAACCATTAAATGGAGTCAAATGCCGTTACATGAATGGCTAGCACAAGTCATTAAAGATGAGCATCCATTGCAAATGGTTCAGGAAATGTTAGGTGTGCAGCCTAAAAATGAATACGAATAAATATTGGTAAAGACATATGTTTAAAGCTGAAAAAGTCCTGTGGGGCGAAGGTTTATTTTTAAGACCTCAACATTTCCAAATTCAAGATACCTACCATGAACAACGGTTGAATCATACGGTTCGAGCGGTTGTACCTTTTTCATATGGTATTCAGAAATTAAATTTCGATGAGGCTCAATTGAGCACACATATTCTTGCTCTTGAGTCTGTAGAGATGATCTGGCAAGACGGAGAAATTTATCAGGCACCGGCATATGATCTATTACCTGAACCAATTTTATTAGATGATCTTAATTTACGTGGTGAGATGCTAATCTATTTAGCATTGCCGCTTTTACAAGCAAATAAGCAAAATCTAATTGATCAAAACCAAGCGCAAAAGGGCAGATATCAATCTCACCTTGTTGAAACACATGATCTATTCACTAATGCAACCGAAGCAGATATTAGTTTGTTACGCCGTCGTGCTGTTTTTAAACTATTAGATGTACATAGTAATCCTGACCATAATTTAGATGGTTTCTTATATCTGCCTATTGGAAAAATTAAGCGTCAAAGCTCAGGTGCTTTCGAAATTGATCGAAAGTTTATTCCACCAATTTTGCATGTGGATGCATCTGAAACACTCATTTCAAATTTAAAAAGAACACTGAACGTTATTAAGGCAAAAATTAAGACGATTCAAACGAATAACAGAGAAAATGAACAGAAGTTAATTGAATTCCGTTCAGGTGATATTGTTTCGTTCTGGTTAGTGAATGCATTAAATACAGCTCATGCTGGTCTTAATCATTTTGTGCAATATCCACAAATTCATCCAGAGCGTTTGTTCTTTGAATTATTGCGTTTAGCAGGTTCATTATTAACTTTCTCGACGGCCTATGATGTCGATCAATTACCTGCCTATAAACACCATAATTTACAAGAAAGTTTTTCGCAGTTAGATACGATTTTACGTGATTTACTTGATACGATTATTTCGAGTCGTTACATCAGCATTGCACTTAAAGAAATTCGTCCTTCATATTGGGTGGGAAGTCTTGAGACCGATAAGATTACTCGAGACACTCGACTTTATATTGCAGTATCAAGTAGCGCAATGCAGACACATGAGTTGATCCAGATCGTACCTTTACGATTCAAGATTGGTAGCACTTTAGATGTCGAGCAACGTGTGGTTGCTGCATTGCCTGCAATTCCATTGCATCACTTAATTCAAGTTCCAACTGCTATCCCTGTGCGCTCTGGTGTGAGCTATTTTGAAATTGAACCACATCACGAGCTATACCAACGCATGTTAGATTCAGAGACGATTTGTATTTATGTTCCGGCTGGTTTCCAAGATATCAGTATTGAACTGATTGCGGTCATGAACGCTTAACGATAAAGGAGAGAAAAATGTCACAATCCACAGGTGCTCCTTCTTTATTTGATGATGGGCAAATTGGAACAGGCGGGAGCAATAATAGCCAGTCTCAAGCAAAACTACAGGCAATCAATCTTATTGATTTATTGCATGATGGGTTTTATTTGGTTTTTTTGATTCGAAATCAGTATGTGCCGGCAGATGCACAGCGGTTTCGTGAAAAAATCTTAAATTTACTTAATCAATTTGAGCAACAAGCCAAAAAGTTGCAATTTTCAGCTGATGATATTCATGATGCTAAATATGCATTTTGTGCTTTGATTGATGAAACTATCGTAACGCAACAAGACGCGAGTTATTTTAATTTGCAAAATGCTTGGTTAATTAGTCCATTGCAATTGAGCTTGTTTGGTTCTCAATTAGCTGGTTATCGCTTCTTTGAAATATTGGAGCAATTACGTAGCCGTGGAAAAGAACGTCTAGCTGCTTTAGAAGTATTTCATTACTGCCTGTTATTAGGTTTTCAGGGCAAGTACCGAATTGAGTCAACAGAAAGTCTCAACCATTTAGTATCACGAGTGGGTGATGAAATTGACTATTTGAAGGGGAAAAAGCTCGCATTTTCGCCGTTCTCGGCAATTCCTGATCAGATCCGAAATATTATTCATCGTGAAGTACCGTTCTTCTGGATTTTGATCTTTTTATTGATTTTTGCATTACTTACCTTTGCAGGACTAAGATTTATGTTGAACAATCAAAATGATAAAGCATTATCTAATTATCAAAATGTGATTTCTGCTCCTCAAGAGCAAGCACATATTACAATTTATTTACCTTGATGATGGTACGAAATGGCTCAGGAAAAACCAACTTCTATTCGAGTTTTACAGTCGAATAAAAAAAAGCCGAAATCACCAATACTTTATATTGTCATTGGTGTTATTGCCGGGGTGTTTGTAAGCATCTCGCTATTCCTGTTCTTGTCTCAACCGCATTCGTCAGAATCAGCAGCAATTGAGAGTAAATCAACAGAAGAACAGACTTTAAATCAAGAAACGGTTCACTCTTCTGATGAACAAAATCAGGTTGCTGTAAGTCAAGACAATGAAACAGATTCAATGAGCCGTGATGGCTTTGAACAACCTAAAGATAATGAATTAAGTAGTATCTTTAAACCTGTTCCGCATAAGCCTGCTACTGTCAATCAACAGCGAGTTTCTCCATTTGACGAACAGCTCACTGGTGAAAAGAAAGTTCAGGTTTTGCCTCAACTACAAACAGGTACGGTATCTAAAGTGACCCAACCGAAAGTTCAGCCTGCTCAACAAAAAACAGTGAGTAAACCGCAACAAGTAGCGCAGACTAAACCCGTTGTTGAGAATAAAGCTCCAGCCGAACCAGAAGCTGAGGTTGAACCACCTAAGGCATCGGTAGATATTAAAATTACACGAAGTCCATTTGCCGTGAATTAATGAACTGATGATGATTTTTCTCATTTTCTTTTGCTTTACATGCTTGGCAATTGGTTTAGCGTTTTTAATGTCTTATGAGCTAAGGAGTAGAAGCAAAGATTTTGTTTTGTCATTACTGCCGCAAGGTCGTAAACAGCTTAATCAAGTTAGACAATTTGCTCAAACAATGAATCAGGCAGCTGCGCCTGAAAAGCTACAATCCCATTGGCATTTACAACAGTGGTGGATTGTCATTGCAGGCTTTTTCTTGTTTGCCAGTATTTTAGTATTTGCTTTTACTCGGCCTATTAGCTCAACTCGAATTGAAGCTGAATATCTCAAAAAAACAGATCCTCAAATTTATGCACTTTTGAATGGTGAAATCCTATCGCCACCACCAGAAGTGGATGAAAGCTTAATTGAAGCTGCGATTGTAGAGGCCACCCAATTAGAGCAACAATATTCCTCTCAAAATAGTGGCGCTATTAATTCTTCACCTATTGATAATGCGAGTTTCGATGGGCGAGCTATTTTAGATACCAGTCTAGTGGATCGTAAATGGAACAAAATGAACCCACGCTATAAGCAGCGTTTACTTATGGTTTTTAAAATCATGAAAGAACAATATGGCTATGAGTTGGTTTTATTAGAGGGATATCGTAGTCCTACTCGTCAGAATATGCTGGCAGGTAATCCGAATACGACCAGAGCAAAAGGGTATCAGAGTTACCATCAATTTGGTTTGGCGGCAGATGTAGCCTTTAAACGAAATGGAAAAGTGGTTATTTCTGAAAGAGACCCGTGGGCTATGCAAGGTTATCGTTTATATGGACAAGTTGCTGAATCGGTTGGTCTCACGTGGGGCGGACGTTGGAAATCTATCCAAGATTATGGACATACTGAATTCCGTATGCCGGGCTTAAGAAAGACACAGGAAATGGCAGAAAAACTGATTGCTGAAAGTTTGAATGATGTAAGTTAAACACTTATTGATGATTGAAAACGTTCTTGTAGAACTGTTGTCATCTTGTCTACAAGCTGCGAAATGATCCCAGCTTTTTCCCATGTATAAATTGAAACGACCATAGGGGGGACAGTCCCTAATGAATCATATCGACGTACTTGACGTCCACGGGTTGTCGCCACAGGCAATAAAGATAATCCTAAGCCAGTTTCAACACTGACTAACACGCTTTCTAGACTACTACCCGTAAAGGCAATATACCAACGACGCCGTTCACGCTCTAACGTTGCGAACATCTCATCTCGATAAAGTCCGCCTTGAGGAAAGGTCACTAAACTCATCGGATCAGACCATGTAGTTGTTGAATTCTGACTTTCAAACCATGCCATTTCTTCTGGGAATGTAGCGTGGTGATCAGCACTGGCCGCAGGTTCTTTGACAATAATAATATCGAATTCACCATTCCGATAACGTTCTGTTAAGTTGCGACTCAAGCCAGAGGTTACGTCTAAACGAATGGAACGATGCTCTTTGGCAAATATACCAAAAACTTCAGCCATTGCGGGACTCATCATATCTTCTGGTAAACCAATGCGGATAGGAATGCTTCCTGCTGGATCTTTAAGTAGCGCTTCAGCTTCCTGTTGAAGGGTCAAAATTCTTTGCGCATAACCAATGAGATATTCTCCAGACACCGTCAATTTAAAAGGCCGTGTTGTTCGATCTATAAGCGCATGACCGACAGATTCCTCAAGACGAGCTAACTGCTGACTAATTGTTGATTGAGTCAGGTGTAATTGATCGGCAGCTGCTGTAAAACTGCCAGTTTGAAAAATAGTGACGAAAGCACGTAAAAGGCGAGGATCAAACATTATTAGGTACTGCCACGCTTAAAAGTTGATGAAATAAGTATTCATAATCTTAATAGTATCGATTAAATAATTTAATTTCCAAATACTTTTGGTGAAGCTTATTCTAATTGCAAAATGTTTTGCCATAATTTTTTATTGGGAGGCCACCATGCGTAAGTCACTGTTATGGATGAATCTGATCGTCGCGCTGGGGACTTTGGGTTTTACAAATATGACAAATGCAATGGGTGAGTATCCTTTACATCTAGCAGCTATAAATAATGACACTCAATCTATTAAGCAGATTTTATCTCAAAAAGCTTTAATTGATGAGCGAGATGAAACTGGTTCAACTGCTTTGATGGTCGCAACAAGAGCAAATAATGTACATGCTGCTCATGTGCTGATAGAGGCTGGCGCTGATGTAAATGCAAAAGATAATATTCAAGACAGTCCATATTTATATGCTGGTGCACAGGGATATTTAAAAATTCTAAGAATGACCCTCATGCATGGTGCCGATTTAAAAAGTATTAACCGTTACGGTGGGACTGCACTCATTCCAGCAGCGGAACGAGGCCATGTTGAAACAGTTCGTACATTAATTGCCGCTGGTGTAGATGTTAATCATATCAATAATTTGGGGTGGACGGCATTGCTTGAGGCCATCATTTTGGGAAATGGAGAACCCAAATATCAACACATTGTAGAGCTTTTATTAAAAGCAGGTGCTGATCCGAACTTGGCAGATAAAGACAGGATTACACCTACACCCTTACAACATGCGCGTTCACGAGGATACCGAGAAATTGAAAAAAGACTTCTGGCAGCTGATGCAAAATAGAAAGTGAGAGTATGTGATGGAAAAAGGTGAACAGTTTTTACGTAAAGCGATTGAGCTTGCCTATAACAATATTGAAAAAGGTGGCAGACCATTTGGCGCTGTGATTGTAAAGAATGGAGAAATTATTGCTTCAGGCGTAAATCAGATTCTGACAACGAATGATCCAACAGCACATGCTGAATTACTGGCGATTCGTGCAGCCAGTCAAGTTTTAGGATCTGCCAACCTAGAAGGCTGTTCTGTGTATGCAAGTGGACATCCATGCCCAATGTGTATGGCTGCAATGCGTTTAGCCGGTATAAAGTCGGTTAGCTATGCTTATTCTAATCAAGACGGGACATCATTTGGTCTGTCTACAGCTGAAATATATATTGAGCTTGCGAAACCGTTTGCTGAGCAATCAATGAAAATCCAATATATACCGATCAGAGTTGAAAACCGCACTGATCTTTATGCGTATTGGAAGAATTATCAAGCCAATCATTCAGGCTCAGAATAATGAAGCAGTCTGGCGTTTTTTTGACCCGTCCCATCCTCATTGTGACAGTGGCTTTGGTTGGCCTTAATTTAAGACCTTTTATAACAAGTATTGGGCCATTGATTGCCAATATTCGAACAGCCACTGGCTTAAGCTTACAAGGGGTAGCACTACTCACTTTACTACCGATGATGTTTATGGGAATCGTTGCATTTGTTGGGCCAATATTGCAAAACTTTATCGGCGAACGAAGCGCTATTCTTGGTGCATTGCTGACCATTTGTGCGGGATGTGCTTTCCGATTTTTCTTTCCTACTGCCGAAGGATTAATTCTTAGTGCCATAGTAATTGGATTTGGAGTCGCGATGATACAAGCGGCATTTCCCGGCATGATTAAACGAGAATTTAGCCAACATATTGGTCCGATGATGGGTCTTTACTCAGCCATGCTTATGGGAGGCGGAGCATTAGGTGCATGGTTAGCGCCTGTAGTTTCAAATATAACGGGTTTATGGTCTGTTGGACTTGCTTTTTTTGCAATTCCAGCTTTATTTGCATTTATATTAGCGCTGGCTTTTTTACCTACAAAAGTTAGCTTATCCATTCATCGTGTGCCTGTAAGAAAGTTGTTAAATCAACCTCGAACATGGTTATTAATGATGTGCTTCGGACTTGTAAATGGTGGCTACTCATCAGTCGTAGCTTGGTTAGCGCCTTCTTTTCAAGATCAGGGCTGGAGCGCAGCACAAAGTGGAAAATTACTTGCTTTTCTGGCCTTGAGCCAAGCAGCTTCAGCGCTCATTTTGCCTATTTTAGCTAGGAAATATAAAGACCGACGTCCATGGCTATGGTTTACGTTAGCGATGCAAATGATCGGCTTTTCAGGAATTGCTTTTATGCCTGAGTTTGCCTCTATTCTTTGGGTAATTTGTTTAGGCGTTGGCTTGGGAGGATGCTTTGCATTAATGCTTATAGTCGCATTGGACTATTTTGATGAACCAATTCATGCAGGTGCTTTATCTGCACTGATGCAAGGTGGTGGTTTTTTACTGGCTGCAATCCCGCCATGGATTATTGCAATTTTGCATGATCTTACGGGAGCTTACAAAGCAGGATGGCTTTTTCATTTAGCCAGTGTGATATTGGTTGTTATTTTAGTGATTAGATTGGCACCTAAAAGTTATTTTAAGGCGAGTTTGTAAAATGTTGAGTTGGCCGAGATTCTTTTATAAAGAATTACTGATGCTAAATCACAAGTAAATTATAAAATAGTGATAGGATAAAACTGAAATTTTTCCGCTTCTAAATGAATACAACAATATTTGATTTCTATGACTTCATCTTTAAAACGTTTGGCTCTATTTAATCAAGGCTTAGGAAAGATTAGCCCGTTTGCAAAAGGTGTGGATGGGACTTTACAGGTTATTGAGCATTTGGGTTATGTGCAGATTGATACCATATCAGTCGTTGAGCGAGCTCATCACCATATATTGTGGAGTCGAGTGCCTGATTATGATTTAAGTCATTTAAATAATTTGGTTCGAGAGCGTCAGATTTTTGAATATTGGTATCATGCGGCGTCTTATCTTCCTATGAAAGACTACCGTTATGCACTGCCTGCCATGATGTCGGTCAGGCAAGGGGAAAGCCGTTATTTCAATAGAGGTGATCAACATCTCATGAATGAGATCTTAGCCCGCGTTCGTGCAGAAGGTAGAATTCGACTACGCGATATTGATAAGAATAATAAAAAGAGTTTGGGAAATTGGTGGAATACAGGTCCAGGTCGCCGTGCTTTTGAGCAGTTATATATGCAGGGGGATCTGATGATCTGTGAGCGTAATGGAATGGAAAAATTCTATGATTTGACCGAACGCTGCTTACCTGAAAATATTGATTTAAGTATGCCTACGCTTCATGAATATGCGCAGTATTTATTTAATACTACGCTTCGAGCACATGGTGCATTTACATGGAAGCAATTGGTTCATTTAAAGGGAAAAGACTTAAAAGAAACGATGAGTGTCGTGCTGAAGGAGCAGATCGACGCAGGTGTAGTATCAGCAATTAAACTTGACGATGGGCAAACTCTATATGTCGATGTAACTGCAATAGAACAAAACGTGAATACTGATTTTGGATTAAAAATACTTTCGCCTTTTGATAACTCGCTGATTCATCGTGACCGCTTAACCTCTTTATTTGAATTTGATTATCGGATCGAATGCTATGTGCCAGCGGCCAAACGGGTATTTGGTTATTTTTGCTTACCTATTCTTTATCAAGATGAGCTAGTGGGCCGCATAGATTGCAAAGCACATCGGACAGTAAAAGAGTTAGAAGTTATTAGTCTACATCTAGAAAAAACAATCAAGGATAAAGAGCTTTTCTTTTTTGAATTAGAGCAAGAGATCAAGCGCTTTGCAGAGTTTAATCAATGCACCATCATTAATGACAAAGTCATCAAGCTCATTCGCTAAGGTGTAAGCAGGGAGCTATGTTGGTCTTAAATAAAGTTTATTTAAGATAAAACACCAAAAGAATTACTACAGCTTTTGGTGTTTTCAATTGATTTACATTAAAGGCATACGATATTCAATTATTCCTGGTTTTTGTGCAATCCAGTCATAAAGTTTTTGAGCTGTGTGATTGATTTCTTGAGTGTGCCAATATAAACGGTCACAGTTATGCTCAATTGCCTGCTTTTGTACATATTCAATGAGTTGCTTACCAATGTGTTGGCCACGGACTTCAGGTGAAACAAACAGGTCTTCTAAATAACAATAATTATTCTCTGCCCATGTTGAACGATGAATAACATAATGCACAATTCCTAAAACTTGCTCGCCTTGTTTGGCAACAGCACAATAAACGGGTTCATTTTCATCGAAAAAGCGCTCCCAAGTCACTTTAGTAACATGAAGGGGTAAATTTACCTGATAGAAATTTTGATAAGCAAGCCAATATTTTTCCCATTGCGAATAGTCCTGCTGCTGAATAGGGACAATCTGAATATCTTGATTTTGCATAATAATTACACTCTGTTTTAAAGTTCTAGAAAGTCGAAAACAAGAGTGTAGTTTTGATAGTGGTATTTTTATAAGATACACTTTTGATATTTTCTACAGTACCAGTTTGTTATGGCAACTTCGATTTCTGCATCTTTTCCACATTTGATTTTGCCAAAGGGCCAGATTAAAGATGGACTATATTCTGCTTTGCGTGATGCTATTTTAGATGGAAGACTTAGTGCTGGAACAAAATTACCCTCAAGTCGTGCTTTAGCAGAGATGATGTCGATTTCACGAAACTCTGTGTTAGCTGCTCTTGAACGGTTACTTGATGAGGGCTATTTATTTACTAAGCCAAGTTCAGGTACCTACGTTGCCGAAGTGATTCCAGATCAATTAATTGGTATTCAGCAAGACCTAAATTCATGTGTTGAAAAAAAGCCCCAATCCTTAAATATTAATCCGAATTTTGAAGGTTTATTAACTTCATGGCGAGAACAGTCATGGTCAAGTCAAAAGAAAAAAATGTTCCATGTGGGAGTGGGCTGTATTGATTTATTTCCTCATCAGCTTTGGGGGAAATTATTAACAAAAGCTTGGCGACAATCTTATTATCAACTGGGTCAATTTCACGACTCGCGGGGCTATTTACCATTGCGTCAGGCAATCTGTGAGTATGTCCGTTCCACCCGAGGTCTGAACTGCAATGAACAGCAAATCATTATTGTAAATGGGACGCAGCAGGCAATTCATTTAGCTGGCTACGCTTTACTTCAAGTAAATGATGAGGTGTGCCTAGATGAACCAGGCTACGACGCAGCTTTTAATATTTTTAGAAGTTTTGGTGCGAAAGTAAATTTGATCGAGAGTGATGAAGAGGGAATGCGAATCTCTGACATTACAGATCATTATTCAAAAAGCAAACTTGTTTATACCGCACCCTCACATCAGTTTCCTGTAGGTGGAACTTTAAGTTTAGCTCGCCGTTTTGCGTTACTCGATTGGGCATGCCAACAAGGGAAATGGATTTTTGAAGATGATTATAATAGTGAGTTTCGCTATGGCACACACCCCATTCAAGCTTTACAAGGCTTAGATCAGCAGCAAAGAGTTATTTACTCTGGCACTTTTACCAAAATGATGTTTCCTGAGTTTCGGTTAGGATTCATGGTTGTACCTGAAGCATTGATCGAAACGTTTAGTGCGGCCAAATATTATACGGATGTTCGAAGTTCTTATTTAGAGCAGGTGGCTTTGTCTCTATTTATACAAAAAGGCCTCTATGCTCGGCACGTGCGTAAAGTTAGAAAAGCATGCCATGAGCGTCAACAAGCATTGATTAAAGCTATTGATGAGCATCTTTCCGATGTGCTCGATGTTCAACCAACCGATTCAGGTATTCATGCAGTGTGCTGGTTAAAAGGTGCGTGGACAGAGCAAGAATTTATTGATCAGTGCTCAGCTCTAAACTTAGCTGTTCAGCCGTTATCAAGATATTGTCAGATGCCAAACAAGAAGGCCGCTGTACTTATTGGCTATGCAGCCCACACACCTAATGAAATTATTGAAAACATTCAAAAAATTGCACAATATTTAAAAGCTAAATAATAGCCTAAGTTATGCTATTTACATAAATTTAATCATTATTCAAATACTTGAATGCAAATTTTTATGACGATCAATTGGTTATATGAAAATAGGAATGCTATTAAAATTTTTAAAAATTAATTTTAATTAATATTATTTTAAGCTAGCACAATTAATCTAACTACATCAAAGCTTATTTAGTACACCTTTTAGCCACATTCTCCAGATGTGGCTCTTTTTTTATAAAAAATAAATATAGCTAAGAACAAATTAATTAATTTTTTAAGAGAAGTAAAAATTAATCTTCTTCCATGGCATTACTGTAAAACTTAACACCTAGTTTAATACGATCACGCCCATTACCCATACGCCAGCGGTTAGTATCTCGTAAAGAATATACACAGCCACAATATTCTTGCTGATAAAATTCTTCTCGTTTACTGATTTCAATCATACGGCTTGAGCCACCATTTTTACGCCAGTTATAGTCCCAGTACTGAATTTCAGGATAGTGAGCAGCAGCGCGAATTCCGCAGTCATTGATTTGCGCCATATTTTTCCAACGAGAAATTCCTAACGAACTACTGATGAGACTAAAGCCGTGTTCATGTGCGTAAAGGGCAGTTCGTTCAAATCTCATATCAAAACACATGGTACAACGAATGCCACGTTCAGGTTCATCTTCCATCCCTTTTGCTCGGGCAAACCAGTTGTCAGTGTCATAGTCTGCATCGATAAATGGAATATTATGCTTTTCTGCAAAACGAATATTTTCTTCTTTGCGGATTAAATATTCTTTTACTGGATGAATATTAGGATTATAAAAAAATATTGAAAATTTAATTTCTGAGTCGATTAATGCTTCCATAACTTCTCCTGAACAAGGAGCACAACAAGAGTGAAGTAATAGTTGATCGTGTCCAGAAGGGAGTTCTAATTTTAAACGTTGAGTTGACATAATAAAAAAATTAAATTGTAATGCCATTAATTATATATTTATTATTTGTATAATGTGAAATGAATTATTTTCAATTTTACTGTGAAATTAATTTAATATTTTAAAAAAATCTATTGTTATATTTAAGGTTAAATTGAATGTAAATAATTAAATAAATGTCATGTTATATATTGAGGCTAGATTTATAATTAAATTTAAAGTTATTGCTAAATATACTATATAATTAAATAAATTATGGATGGGTTTTATATATTTAAAAATAATAAACCTTAAATATTTTTGATAAGTGATTGATGTATCTGAATATAATTTGAATTTTTTATTGTGATATGTGTCACAAATAAACCTTATTTTTTCAATTAAAATATTTTTTTAGATTTATATCTTTAATAAATCTATACTATAAAATTCAGTGTGTTTTTTTAATTTAAGCGTGTGATAATTTGAGATATGGAAGATTGGCAATGTAAGTATTGTAATGGTTACATTATGGTTAATCATTCAAAGATCGGTGTAGGAGAAAAAGTTTACTTTTTGGTATATAAATTTGACGCAAAGAATGAAAGGAAAAAATTATATAAAAAGGGAGTTGTGGTTGCCCGTTACGATAATATATTACACATTGAGTCACGTAAAAAAACTTATAAGATCGAGCAGATAAAAGTCTATCCATTAGGTGCACCCATGCCTTTCGTTTACAACATGTTTTGGATTTGTGGATGTTCGTTTACTCTACAAAACTAATGTCTTAAATTTAAATGACAGCAAGTTATTTTATAGATTGAATTAATTATCAGATCCATTTTGTCATCAGCTTTTACAGATAAGACCTATACCTTGGGGGGTAGCTCATAGTGTATAAGAAAATCTATGTTATTTATTTGACAAAATAAAAGCGCTCTCTTATAAACCTCAAGTAAAGTTAAGGTCAATCATGATGAGTGAAAATAAAAAAGCTGACTCTAGTCGAGTTTTGACTGTGGGTGAAGTTGCAAAAAGGAGTGGAGTTCCTGTTTCGACCCTACATTTTTATGAAGCGAAAGGGCTTATAAAAAGTATAAGAACAAATGGTAATCAACGTCGGTATCCCTTAATTATTTTAAGATATATTGCGATTATTAAAGTCGCTCAAAGAGTGGGTATTCCTTTAAATGAAATTAAAGAGGCTTTAAGTCAGTATCCTGTAGGTAGTAAATTAACAGCCAAGCAATGGAAGGATCTATCGAGTCATTGGCGAGGAAATCTGGATGATCGAATTCAAAAATTAACTCGCTTAAGAGATGAAATGGACTGGTGCATTGGCTGCGGCTGTTTATCATTAGAGCAATGTCCATTAAGAAATCCTGAAGATATTTTAGGACAAGAAGGATCGGGGCCACGAATTTTAGAAAGACCTGAATAGAATATTTCAAAAATTGCTTTTAATTGGGAATATCTTAATTTCCAATAAATTAAATTTATTTTGTTAGAACATTCAAGTGAGTTTTTTATTGTAAAGAAGTGACATGGAATATGAAATTTTTTGATATCTTTAGTTTTTTTAGTAAGAAGCAAAAAATTATGAAAAAAATTCTCTTTCTTGGCTTGGCACTTGTTTCATTAACGGCTTGCTCGTCTGTACAACATAAAGATCCGACTCCACCAAAAATTGGTTCACCAAATCCAGCTAGCCAATATTGTGTTGAACAAGGTGGAAAATTAGAAATTAGAAATGAAGCAAATGGTCAGGTCGGCTATTGTCATTTACCAAATGGCCAAGTTGTAGAAGAATGGAAATTATTCCGTGACAATCAAGCGAACTGTGTAGCAGAAGAAGCTCAAAAATTAGTGGGGCAATCTGGCCTTACTGATGATCAAATTAAACAAAAGACTCAATCAGAAATTGTGCGTAAAGTTGCTCCGGGTCAACCGATGACTATGGATTATCGTACTAACCGAGTTACAGTCACCATTGATCCAGCTTCTAAAAAAATTACGAATGCAACATGTGGCTAACTTTTTAATTAAAAGCTAATAGACCGAATTTTGAAATAAAAAAGCCTGCTGAAATGCGGGCTTTTTTACGACTTTAATTTTGGGAATAGTGAATGACTGGATATTCTTTTTGTTGAGGTAGTTGTTGTAAAGCCTTGTTAATGTTGATTAGAAAAATATCAACTTTATCTTGGCTTGAATTGTTGGTGTTGTATGAAGCTCTTTCTTGATAGTTAATTCCGCATCCAATAATTTTCATATTTGCTGGGTTAAAACTCCAGTCATTTTTATTTTTGATAGAGATATCTAAATCACTATCACATTCTTTCCAGAGTTTTAAAAATTGATTGGAATATACGGCAGGAACTTCTTGGGCTCGGTAGGCGGTAAATCCCTGCATTTCCGAATTAGCAAATTGAAGCAGATGATTGGTGGGCATTCCTCCCCAAAGAATAGCAGTATCTTTTGGTAGTTTTATCGAGGTTATATTTTCTTCTTTAAGTGGAGCAGTTTGTTCATTTTTCTGTTTTGACTTTTGAGATTTATAAACCAGTTTTGTTCCAACTGGAACAGTTACACCTTTGGCTTGAGTTATTTGGGTCGTATAGAAATAAGGCGAATCATCACGGTTACAACCTGTTGGGTTATAACAACCAATACAGCCACTCAAGAATAAAACCGGAAAACTTAGAATACTTAATTTTAAAATTCGACTCATTTTTCTTCTCTTTCATTATTTCTATAAATTTAATATATCAGGCTTTAAATCAATAATAAAAAAAGCCTCTAGCGGACTAGAGGCTGAAAAACATCAGATGCGGTAACAGGTGAATTATGCATCTGAGTTAAGTAGGTTGTATCAAACCATGTAAAACACTTTACCAGCAAAAATGAATAAAAATAGAGAGGTGCGACTAATGGCTAATATTTGTGGTTTTTTATTTATACAAATTGGCGTGCTTATTTAAAGACTATTTCTAGAATATCTATTAGGGGATAAAAGCTCCACAATTTATATTTTTGATTAAACCGATCGATGTTGATTGTTCAAACGTTGTCTTTTTGCGCTGCTAACCAATAGTTATTCGTGATTTGTACTCGGCTTAATGATAATTTTAGAGTTATCCGAAAGGACACAATAATGACGAACATACGAATAATAATGAATTGAAGGTAGGATCCCTGTGTTTATAAGTGTATTTGATCTTTTTAAAATTGGTGTAGGCCCATCTAGCTCCCATACGGTTGGGCCAATGCGAGCAGCTTGTAGTTTTGTGGATGATTTAGTTAAGCAAAATGATCTACAAACGACGTTTCGAGTTCAGATTAAGTTATACGGTTCGCTTGCAGCAACTGGTGTTGGTCATGCGACAGATAAAGCTATTCTTTTAGGATTAATGGGTTTTGATCCTGAACATATCGATACTCAAGTAAGTACAAGTTTGATTGAAGATGTTCTTGAAAATAAAACGATCCAGCTCGATAAGCAAAAGAGTATTTCTTTTAACTATAAGGGTGATTTGCTTTTTTTAGATGAATCTTTGCCTCATCACCCAAATGCAATGGAACTGATTGCTTATAACGAGGCGGAAGAAATTTTATATGCTGAAACGTATTACTCGATTGGTGGTGGTTTTATTGTTACTCAAAAGCAATTAACACAAACCCAGTCTGAGACTGGTGAAATTAAGGTTCCATATCCATTTCATAGTGCAGCAGAACTTTTAAAATTGTGTAAAACGCATCATTTATCGATAAGTGAGTTAATGCTTGAAAACGAGAAAAGCTGGCGCAGTGAAAGTGAGATTCGCGCCAAGATTATGGATATATGGAAAGTGATGCAGCAGTGCATTCATAATGGATTAATTAATGAAGGAATATTACCGGGTGGATTAAACGTAAAACGTCGGGCCAAAAAAATTCACGATAAATTATTGAATAAGAAAAATTCAAACCTGATTGTAACGACTTTTCATGCCATGGAATGGGTCAATTTATTTGCATTAGCCGTAAATGAAGAAAATGCTGCTGGTGGTCGAGTGGTGACAGCTCCCACAAATGGTGCGGCAGGAATTATTCCGGCAGTTTTATATTATTATGTGACTTTTTCTAAAGACTTTTCAGAAGACAAAGTGGTTCGTTTTTTTCTAAGTGCGGCGGCAGTTGGGATTTTATGTAAACTCAATGCGTCTATTTCTGGTGCAGAAGTGGGATGTCAGGGCGAAGTCGGCTCGGCGTGTGCGATGGCTTCGGCAGGTTTAGCCGAGATTTTAGGTGCTTCACCTGAACAAGTAGAGCATGCAGCTGAAATCGGGCTTGAACATAACTTAGGTTTAACGTGTGACCCGATTGGTGGTTTGGTTCAGGTTCCTTGCATTGAACGAAATGCAATTGCAGCAGTAAAAGCCATTAATGCAGCACAAATGGCACTTCATGATGAGGGCGAGCATTTTGTGACGCTCGATAAAGTTATCCAGACCATGAAGGAAACTGGCAGAGATATGTCTGAGAAATATAAAGAGACTTCAAAAGGTGGCCTCGCTGTTAATGCAATTGAGTGCTAAAAAAGTGAGATGGGGACGAGGTGACCCCATCTCATTTTAAACATTAAGCAGGGCGAGCCTGAATTAAACTTGCGCAGCGATGTTTAAATTCAATGCAAGAAGTTCAGCTTTTAACATTAGAAATAGAAGACCGCCTTAGCTATAAGGACTTTAGTTCTTCAAACTATCAGATTAAACAAGATAGTGTTTAATGGCTATTTTCACGAATCTTAATAATCTATAAGGGGTAAGTTGGATCTTGTTTGTTTTTTAGATTTTAATGTGGTGGTTTTTTAGTTAATTTAATTAGTCTTTTGGAATTTAAAATTTTTAATAGTTTTTTTATATTAATTTTTTTTAATTGTTTTAGTTTTATGGGTATATAATTTAAAAAAGAATAAAGATAAGGGGGCATAATGAGTATTTTATAATAAATATATGGAGTACATAGAAATGAATAAAAGTTTTGTGATAATTACGATTACTTGTTTATCAACACTGACTACAGCAAAAGACATGACCTGTGGTAATTCGTCTGGTTCTGGGCAACCTTGGAGTGTCGGTAGTGCTGTTCTATTCAAGTCAAGCGTATTGAATATCGATGCTGATGGTGCACCCAATTCTTATTTTGTAGATGGAAAAGGGCTATCTTATACATGTGATGGTGTAGTTGCTCTAGAGAATGGAAAAAGAATTACACCAAAATCAAATCCAAATAATTGGCAAGAAAAATGTAACGCTGCGTGGGCACGTGCGCAGAAAACCAATGATTATAGCCAAGTAGCTATATTTGGTTTTATGACTGATAAAAAAAATAAACCATTAATTCAAAAAGATGGTGATCCATTTCCTAAAAAAGCCTATATAAGCCAAACGTCGGTAACGATTCCTAATACACCAAAAGAAACTCAACGACGTTTTGTTGACGCTACAAAAATTCCTTATGTTGTACTTAATTCACAATTCGTTAAGAAATACAGTATAAAACCAGGAACAGTAGCTTTAGTTTATCGTGCGAAAACAAATAAATATGCATTCGGTGTATTTGGAGATGGAGGTGGATTAGGTGAAGCATCAATTAAGTTACATGAGGATTTAGGAAGTAACCCCATTAAAATACGCAATGACGTTAGTCGAGCTAAATCTCGTATTGATGACCCAGTGCTGACAGTTGTCTTTCCTCAGACTGTAGTGCCACCAATAGCTGAAACTCAGACTTGGTACAACAACATTCAACAAAAAGGTGCTGTTGTATTAAAAGAGTTTGGCGGTATTAATCAGCTTAAAAAGTGTTCTCAATAATTACAATTCTTTATTTAAGAGTTTGTAATAATTGACGTTATATAAGGATATTTCTTATGTATCAATTAAATACTTTAAATAGGAAATTATTTGGTGAGCTATTTTGCATTATCGCGATCGCTGCGACATCAGGCTGTACATCTTTTTGGGAACTTAAATATGGGCCTAATAAGCCATCTATAAGCTTTGTGTCATTAAATCCAGTGGAAAGCCAAAAGCAACCAGATAAAATTTACGCTTGGACAACTGACAGTAATGCTGCATATGTATTTAAAAATCCAGCAAATGGACTAGGAGTGCCATCCGCTTGTATTGTTAACGCAGATGTAGCGAAATCTCGTAGTGTAGAAAATGCTTTAACAGCCAAGCTTGGTGAACTGACAGGAAAGTTGAGTGGAGCGGAACTTACTCAAACATTAAAAACTATTGAAAGCCTTACCAAACTTAGTGGTCGTGATAATGTGAATACCTCTTTCTTGAATGTTGCTTTATTTCATATCTGCATGGAAGCAGGAGCAGGACATTTAGACCAAGGCGCTGTCAAAGAGTTAATGAGTGAAGCCATCAAGGCTGCTACTTCGCTAAATAGCCATAATCAAACAACACAACCATAATTATTTTAGAGTGGGCCATTAAAATCTAGTGGCCTATTTTTAATATGGCTCTATAAAATAGAGTCGAACCTTTAGTGTTGGATAAATTGCTATAAGATGTTAAATGTGATTCATGACTAATTAATAGCCATTGATCAGATTTATATATTAGTAAGCAGTATTTTTAATTTTAAAAATTCAAGAAATTTAAAATCACTCTAGATGGTTTTTTTGAAAAAAACTATTCTTTATATTAACGGAAAAGATAATTCATTTCGAATAATAGACGTTTAGCTTTATATAAATATTTTATAACCCCCACTTAACAATAACTCCTCCATTATTTAGCCTTACTTTTTTAATGATTTAATTTAAATCAAATGGCAGTTTGCGTGCTTGACTGCAATAAATGTGAAGCTTATCCTTTGCCTGCTGGCCACATTGCCAGTCGGTCGTCGCGGACCGATTTTTTCGACCACATCAGGATTATTTCTTCTGAGGAATAGTCTTATGTGAAAACTCCTCGTCTCCTCCCGTAGCGGTAGGACGGGAGAGGGACACCTTTGGGTGTGCTGGAGTCGAAACCAGTCCGCGAACCCTTTCTCGTTCTGCCACCATAATTTTAATGTCGGCAGAACTCCCAATAAAAAGGAGTTGGCTTTGCACATCCATTATTTCTTGGCTCTCGATGCCAAAAGCTATAACGACACAGCTTAAAAAATAAAGCAGCTTGATTGCCTTAAGGTTTTCAGGCTTTAAGTCTTTTTACTTAAAACTTAGCAATAACAAACTTGAGATGTGCCACGCACAGTCTTTACGGCTTTGCTATGCCTTTTTTTCTCCCAAAAAAGTATCTCATTTAGAAACAACAAGAATTTATAACGGTAAAACTATGCCAAATTTAGTGCTTTCCTCCCGTGCTATACAAGTCGTTAATACGTCTATTTATTTGTTTCACCATTACGGATTTCATACCGTTGGGGTCGATAAAATTCTGAAAGAGTGCAGAATTCCAAAAGGGACTTTTTATAACTACTTTCACTCTAAAGAGCGGTTTATTGAAATCTGCTTGATCGTGCAAAAAGAGCGCTTAAAAGAAAAAGTGGTTTCAATTGCTGAGTACGACCAAGGCACAAGCGTGAAGGACAAACTTAAAAAACTTTATTTCTTACATACCGATGTAGAGGGGCTTTACTACTTACTATTTAAAGCCATTTTTGAAACGAAACTGACCTATCCAAACGCTTATCAAGTTGCAATTAAATATAGAACATGGCTGCTTAATGAAATCTATAGTCAGCTTAGAGCACTTAAAACCGATGCGACTTTTCAAGATGCAAAGCTATTTTTATATATGATTGAAGGCGCAATTATTCAGCTTTTAAGTTCAGATGGGGCAATCGATCGGGAAAAGGTACTGGATTGTTTTTTGCGTAGTTTAGGTAGTTGATGTAATTTGAGGCCTCAGAATGCGCTAGACAGTCGATAAAATTAAAAGCCAATTTGTCACCATATCTACGGATGTGGTTTTTTTATGTTTTTAACACATTTACTTTATTACTTAATCAGACAAATGCCGGGCTGATAACAAAAAATATTAGACCGGTCGTCTATGAGTCTATATAGTGAGGCCTCACTTTGTTGACCTTCTAGTTTAAAAGAGAAAATTAATGTCTATTATTCTTCATCATTTAAATGCTTCACGCTCATTTCGCATTCTGTGGTTACTTGAAGAAATTAATCAACCTTATGAATTAAAAAGTTATTTTCGAGATAAAACTACAAATCTTGCACCTCAAGAATTAAAAAACATTCATCCTTTAGGAAAATCACCTGTGATAGAGCTCGATGGAAAAGTAATTGCTGAATCTGGTGCTATTGTAGAAATTTTGATTGAAAAGTTTGCTCCTCAACTTATGCCCGCGAAAGATTCAGACAGTTATCTTGATTATTTACAATGGATTCATTTTTCAGAAAGTTCGGCTATGGTTCCATATTTATTAAATATTTTTAATTCGATTGAGCTAAAAAGTGGCACTCAATTAAAGTTCTTGGATCAATATGCGCATGCTGAGTTTGATAAAGTATTCTCATATTTAGATCAACAATTAGTAGGCAAAAAATTCTTAGTAGACAATTGCTTAACGGGTGCAGATTTTATGATTGGTTTCGTAGTCTATGGACTAATTAATTCTTTAAATATTCGATCAAAATATCTTAATATTGAACAATATGTAAAAAGTCTAGAAAACTTAGAAAGCTGGAAAAAAGCCATGTCTATTGAACAAAATCTTCCTCGTCGAATCAATGCCTAAAATTGCTGTAAGTAATTTTTTCAATATTGTTTAGCTGCTCAATTGGCTCGTATTCGTTCTTTCATTAGTTCTGGCAGACTAGCGAGTTAAAGAATTCGCCATTTAAAATTATGAGTTGAAACTCTTGTACCTCTAATTGATGACAAGAGTTTCTATGTCTATTTAAATCACATTTCTGAGTTCATTTGCCGTGTTCCGCAGCAATGGCAAAATTTGCTGAACTAAATAATCTTCTTGTACACGGTTGGTTTGAGACATGCAGTTAAGCGCTGCCACCGCTTGACCTTGTGCATTAAAAACAGGCACTGCAATCGCAATCACACCAAGCTCATGTTCTTCTTTAGAAAGACAATAATCCGATAACGAAATGCCCTTAAGCACTTCAAAAAACTTTGACTCATCTACAATGGTAAAAGGGGTTAAGCGTTTTAAGCCATAGGTTTTTACCCATGTGTGCTGAGCTTCTTCAGACAATGCTGCAAGTAACACTTTACCTGTGGAAGTTGCATGGGCAGGGAGTCGATTTCCTAAATGCATGCCATAAGGGCTCACACGTAAATTATCTTGCTGCGGTAAATAACTACGGGCAATCGGCACAACTTCGTTATCGTCCAGCACCACAATCGAAAAAGTAAGAGATGTCTGCGCACACAAAAGATTTAAAAATGATTGAGCAACTTTGGGTAGGTGAGCAGAGCTTAAATAAGAACTTGAAAAGCGCAGCACACGATGAGTGAGCCAAAAGTAATGTTCATCTGTTTCTAAATAGCCTAAGTATTTTAAAGTTTTTAGATAACGTCTTGCCGCCGTGCGACTAATGCCAGTTCGCTCGGCCACTTGAGTCACATTGAGCCGTTGCCGATCTGTTCCAAAAGCTTCCAGTAAAGCTAAGCCTTTTGCTAACCCTGCAATGTAGTCTTCTTGACGAATTTTCTCATGCGAGTTCGGGTGTTCTAAAAAAGCATCGAGAGAAGGCATCCTTTCATTCCTGTTATTTGGGGTGTTTCTGTCCGCTATTCGGACAAACTAAATGATAAACGGTTATTTTCGTCTTGGATACATAGTGCACAAAACTTAAAGCCAGTACTTTAAAAGTCAGGATGAAACAAGGATGAAGTTATGGATATTTTAAAGACACAGGTTGCAATTATTGGTTCTGGACCAGCAGGGTTATTGCTTGGGCAACTTCTATATAAAGCTGGGATCGACCATATTATTGTTGAGCAACGTAGTGCTGAATATGTGGCTTCAAGGATCCGTGCAGGAATTTTAGAGCAAGTTTCGGTCGACTTACTTAAACAAGCAGGCGTTGACCAAAATTTAAAAGACAAAGGATTACCGCATTCAGGCATTGAAATCTTAACCAATGGTGTAAAACATCGGGTTGATTTGGCGGCACTAACAGGTGGAAAACAAGTGACCGTATATGGTCAAACCGAAGTGACTAAAGACCTGATGACTGCGCGTGAAGCAGAGAAACTGACTTCATTTTATGAAGCTCAAAATGTACAGGTTAAAGATTTCTACACTGCACCAAAAGTTGAGTTTGAGTACCAAGGTAAAGCTTTTCAAATTGAGTGTGACTTTATAGCAGGTTGTGATGGCTATCATGGTGTCTGTCGTGCCAGCGTACCCGAAGATAAAATTAAGACTTTTGAAAAAGTTTATCCGTTTGGCTGGTTAGGGGTGTTGGCAGATGTTCCACCTGTAGCCGATGAATTGATTTACGTACAGTCAGAACGTGGATTTGCTTTATGCAGTATGCGTTCTGAAACGCGTAGCCGTTATTATTTACAAGTCCCTTTAACCGATCATGTAGAAGACTGGTCGGATGAAAAGTTCTGGGATGAGTTAAAAAACCGCCTAGACCCTGAAAGCCGTGAAAAGCTAGTGACTGGGGCTTCTATTGAAAAAAGTATTGCGCCGTTACGTAGCTTTGTGACTGAGCCAATGCGTTTCGGAAAACTATTTTTAGCAGGTGATGCTGCACATATTGTTCCACCGACAGGAGCAAAAGGCCTAAATCTCGCGGCTTCCGATATTGCTTATTTATCAAGTGCGCTTGTTGAATATTATGTTGAGGGTTCTGAACAGGGTATTGATGAATACTCAGAGAAATGCCTACAACGTGTATGGAAAGCAGAGCGTTTTTCTTGGTGGATGACTCATTTATTACATCGCTTTGAAACTGAAAGTGAGTTTGATCATAAGATTAAACAAGCCGAACTAAGTTATGTACTTGGGTCGATTGCAGGTAGAACGACATTGGCTGAAAACTATGTCGGTTTACCGTATGAGATTAAGCAAATTGATAGTTTTAAGCATGCAAGTTGATTTTCTAGATAATGAAAGAACCTTCTTTTTAAGCTTAGCTCCCTTGGGAACTAAGCTTACCTAAAAAATTAAAATGAAGAGTAGATAAACTCTACATGTTTGGAAATAAGGAGCAACCTTGCGGAGTAGATTCCTTATTTCCTTCTAACGGTTTAAAACACATGTTTAGACCGTTAGAACCATCACCATATAGGCACATAACCTATGTGATAGATCTCTTTACGACTTTTGTGGGTCATATAATTTTTCTTTAATGAATAGAGCGGGGATCACACCACAAATCAGGTAGGCAGCTCCCATTACGACAAAACCTAAACCAATAGAACCACCAGACGCTAAGAAGCCAATTGTGGCAGGTGCAAGGGCTGCTCCAAGACGACCAACATTATAAGCGCCGCCAATTGCTGTACCGCGGATGGCTGTCGCAAAACTTTCAGTCATATAGGTTGCATTTACGCCGTAAGGAATACCGTATAGGAAACCGAAGGTAACGAGTAAATATAAAATATTGCTTGGAGAGTTATAAAAAACAATTAGAGGTAGGAAAATAGCAGTACCAATGGCACCAAAGGCATAGGTAAAACGACGACCTAGTTTGTCTGCCATCATGCCGGCAAGGACTTTACCTAAAATCATGGCGGTATAAGTACCGACCATATAGGCAGTCATTTCTTTAAACTTCATACCTAACTCACTTTCTAGGTAAGAAGGCATCCAGTTGTTTACCCCATAATAACCAAACTGTAAGAAACCTGCGGTTAATGCCCAAAGGATAAACATATTACGGTTCTGTTTATCTTGGAAAATAAGTTTAAATGCCGATGTTTTCGGAGTGTTTTGCGTTGTAACAGGTTGTTGAAGTCGTGACTTTTGCCATGCTTCTGGTTCAGGTACAAGAATATGCATGAGAACAGCAATAATGACCGGAATAATCGCAACATAAAATAGCATGCGCCAGCCATGATCTGGAATAATCCAACCTGCAAGTAATGTTGCAACAATATATCCAACTGTCCAACCCGCTTGTAAAGTTCCGAGTACTGTTGTGCGGTAACGTGTCGGGACATATTCAGCCATCAAGGTATTACACGCAATGTAGAGCGAGCCAAGTCCAAGTGAGGCAAAAAATCTTAAAATACCGAATTGAAGAAAGCTCTGAGTAAAACCTAAGCCACAGGTGAGGAGTGAGAAAATTAAAATAGAAATAACAACAATGCGGACGCGACCAAATTTATCGCATGCCCAACCGCCAAAAATTCCACCAACAGCCATACCTGCTAAAGTAAAACTGCCGAGCATGCCTGCTTGTACTGAACTTAATCCAAAATCTGCCTTAATACTATTTAAGCTATAAGACAGCAGCATCAAATCTGCACCATCAACCAATAGTGCCAGAAAGGCAAAAATAAATGCGATTTTCCACGTATGTGGTTGTATGCGTGAAAGACCTTCTTTGTAATTTGTAGCCATAATCCATTACCTACATTTGATTGAAAGCACTTCAAGTCGTTTGAAAGTGCTTAAAATTGATTAAGACGCAGCGCGAATCATGTTTCGGGCAATAATCATTTGTTGAATTTGGGTAGTTCCTTCATAGAGGCGGAACAAGCGAACATCTCGATAAAAACGTTCAATCGCATATTCACTGATGTAACCTGCACCGCCATGGATCTGTACGCAGCGATCTGCAACTCGACCACACATTTCGGTTGCAAACATTTTTGCGCATGAGGCCTCGGTACTTACGTTTTGTCCTGCATCACGTAGGCGTGCAGCGTCTAACACCATGCATTTGGCTGCATAAATCTCAGCTTTTGAATCGGCAAGCATGGCTTGAATGAGTTGGAATTCGGCAATGGGTTGCCCAAATTGCTTACGTTCGATGGCATACTTTAAAGAATCGTCTAGCATTCTTGTCGCGGCGCCAACACTCAATGCAGCGATATGCAAGCGGCCCCTGTCTAAAACTTTCATGGCAGTCTTAAAGCCAACGCCTTCAACTCCACCAATGAGTGCTGAAGCAGGAATACGACAATTTTCAAAAATCACATCACAAGTGTGAGCGCCTTTTTGCCCCATTTTTTTATCGCGTTTGCCAAGAGAAATACCCGGTGTTTGACTGTCGACAATAAAAGCAGAAATACCACCAGCACCCTTAATATCAGAGCTTGTGCGTGCCATGACTGTAAATACGCCAGCATGAGGAGCATTGGTAATAAAGCGTTTGGTGCCATTTAAAATATAAAAGTCGCCGTCTTTTACTGCACTCGTCTTTAAAGATGCAGCATCAGAACCCGCATCTGGTTCAGTTAAGCAAAAAGAACTGATTACTTCACCGCGAGCTAAACGTGGCAAGAAAAATGATTTTTGCGTTTCTGTACCGTCAATAATGAGACCACTTGAACCAATGCCATTATTGGTACCAATAAGCGAACGAAAAGCAGGAGAGGTCCGTCCTAATTCAAAAGCAACATAGACTTCTTCTTCCATTGTAAGTCCAAGGCCTTCGTACTCTTCAGGAATGGTTAAACCAAATAAGCCCAGCGCTTTCATTTGCTCAACGATATCTTGAGGAATTTCATCCGTTTCAGCGACTTCATTCTCATGAGGAATTAATACACCTTCAACAAATTGTCGAATCATATCAACAAGTTGATTTAAGGTTTCCTGATCTCGAATCATAGTCTCATCCTTTTACTACATGCTAAGAACATCAATGTGATGTTCGTAAAATCATCAATATTTGAAGCGATAGTAATCAAAGGATGGATGCAAAACAATATATTTTGAAAATTAATTTCGCAATGCGATATATTGTTATTGATTTATAATAAGCTAATTTATTGATTTATTTAAGCTATATTTTCTTATAAAAAATCATCATTTTTAGTGGAAAATTAAAGTTTGATTTTTAAAATGAGGTGTGTATATTAAAAATATATATCGCTATGCGAAATTTTAAGTGGATAAGTTTTCCTATAGGAAATGAGTCACCAGATAGAGTGGGATGAAGATGGGTGCTTTAAATGGAATTCGGGTGCTTGACTTAAGTCGGGTATTGGCTGGGCCTTGGTGTGGACAGACGCTGGCCGATTTAGGTGCAGAGGTCATCAAAATTGAAAGACCCAAAGTAGGTGACGATACCCGTTCTTGGGGACCACCTTGGATGAAAGATGACTCTGGACTTGATACTCAAGAAGCGGCTTATTATCAGTCTACAAACCGCAATAAACTATCAGTTGCCATCGATATTGCCAGCCCTGATGGTCAAGAATTGATTAAAGCTTTAATTCAAGACACAGATGTGGTGATTGAGAACTATAAAGCGGGTTCTTTGAAAAAATATGGCCTAGATTATGAGTCTTTATCTACAATTAACCCGAAATTGGTTTATTGCTCGATTACAGGTTTTGGTCAAAATGGCCCGAGAGCTGAAGAACCCGGTTATGACTTTATTATTCAGGGAATGGGCGGACTGATGTCGGTCACGGGTGAGCGCGATGATTTACCGGGTGGTGGTCCTCAAAAAGTAGGAGTGGCTTTTTCTGATTTAGCGACTGGACTTTATTCTACAATTGCCATACAAGCTGCTTTACTTAACCGTCATGTAACAGGTTTAGGTCAATACATTGATATGGCCTTACTTGATGTCCAAATTGCGACCATGGCAAATCAGGGAATGAATTATCTTTCATCGGGTAATATCCCTAAGCGTTATGGCAATGCGCACGCCAATATTGTGCCTTATCAAGTGTTCAAAGCTTCTGACCGTGATTTCATTATTGCATGTGGAAATGACACTCAGTTTATTCAGCTCTGTAGAAGTATTGGTTTACCCGATTTACCCAATGATGCGCGTTTTGCCCGAAATGCAGACCGAATTAAACACCGTGATGAAATTATCGAAATTTTATCAAACCATTTCTTAACTAAAACAGCAGATGAATGGGTAGATGCGATTTATGCTGCTAAAGTTCCGGTAGGTGTAATCAATAACTTGGAACAAGCTTTTCAAGAGCCACAAGTGATTGCCCGAGAAATGTTGGTCGAGATGAATCACCCGCAACGTGAAAAACTGAAGGTCATTGGTTCACCAATCAAACTTTCAAGAACACCTGTTGAGTACAAAACAGCTCCTCCTTTATTGGGTGAACATACGCAAGTGGTTTTAGGTCGAATCGTTTCTCTGGAAAAATTAGATGAGCTTAAGAAAAAAGGCGTGATTGCATAAGCTGGCCTGAAAGCGAAGGGTTAAAATTAGAAAATAAAATATTTAGCCTTTCGCTTGAATGGTTTAAATCAAGTTATATTTTAGATGCAGACTAGGACGTTTGCTTTTTTGCTATTTATAGAAAAAATAGATTATAATTTTCGCAGTGCGAAACAAAATGTGGATTGGTATAGATATGAATGATGCAGTAGATGCAGAGCAAACAGAAAAATTATTAGCGCCTTTAAGACATGAATTATTACATCCGATTCAAGACATGCAGGATGAAAATGATCGTCAATTTATTACTGCATTAGCCCGTGGTTTAGAGCTATTACGCTGTTTTACCCCAAAACATCAGCATTTAGGAAACCAAGAACTCGCACAAATGACGGGTTTACCTAAGCCAACCATTACTCGTCTAACGCACACTTTGTCTCGTTTGGGTTATATCAAACAAGTCCCCAATTCGAGCAAATTTCAACTTTCAGTTGGGGTTCTTGCCTTTGGTTACTCGATGCTTTCTAACGTATCGATTCGTTCTATTGCTCATCCATATATGAAAAATCTGGCAGACTATGCTGGCGCTGCGGTTGCAATGGCAACACGTGATCGACTCAATATGATTTATCTTGACGTAGTACAAGGTAAAGGCAATATGACCATGCGCCGTCAGGTCGGAACCTATTTACCGATTCATTTAAGTTCGATGGGACGTGCGTGTTTGGCAGCAATGCCTGAAGATGAAAGAGAGTTTTTGCTTGATGCCATTCGTGCCAAGCACAAAGAAGACTGGATCAAGATTAATCGTGATTTAGACAAAGCTTTTAAAGACTACCAAGATTTTGGATATTGTTTTTCAATTGGCGAATGGCATAAAGATGTAAACTCAGTTGCAGTTCCACTGATTCATGAACAACATGGTTTACTGGTGTTCAACTGTGGCGGTCCAAGCTTTATTATGAACCGAGAAAAACTTGAAGAAGATATTGCACCACGTCTCTTACATATGGTGAATAACATTCGTACTGAGATTAGTTGATTGTACTGAATTAAGAAATTAAAAAAGGCCAGCAAAGATATTGATTGCTGGCCCTTTTCATAAGTTGTATTTCAAATGACGTGCTTATGAAAATTCGGTTTTCTTTTTTCTTTGAAGGCGCTTAGGGCTTCTTTAAACTCGGAACCCTGTAAACAATGCGAGAAAATAGTCGACTCATGATCAATACGATTTAATAGATCATCGATTGGCATATCTCTTAGCAACTTTTTACTCAGTTGTAATGCTTGGCTTGGTTTGTGAGCTAATTTGATTGCCATATCTTGAACAAATTGATCAAGCTCGTTTGCTTCAAATATTTCATTCACTAAACCATAATTTTTTGCTTGGCCTGCCGAGAATTTTTCACCGAGTAAAATAATTTCAGAAGCCCGAGCGAAACCTAATAATCTTGGCAAGATGTAACTTGAACCCGCTTCAGGTACTAGCCCTAAATTCACAAATGGGAATTGGAAAATAGAGTTTTGACTTGCATACACGAGGTCACAATGTAAAAGCATTGTGCTGCCAATACCAATAGCCACACCATTTACTTTAGCAATAATTGGTTTTGGAAAAGTTGCCAAGCTTTTTAAGAAAACAATCGAAGAGGGTGGTTCGGTACTGGTTGTATTACGCGTTTCGAATGCATTTACATCATTGCCACTGGTAAATGCAGAGCCTTCGCCTGTGAGTATAACAACATGAACTTCTTCATTGATTGCTGCCTCATCTAATGCCTGACTGAGTGCAGAATACATTTCATAATTAATCGCATTCTTTTTGGTGGGATTGCTCATTGTTAGTGTGAGTATATTTTTATCTAAATGTTGCTTAATCACACCTACTGTCAATTTATTTTGACTCTTACCATCCTGCTGCATCATTCATTCCTTTTATTTAACTATTTGAAAAATATTTGCTTTATTGTTGATTCAAACCAAATATTCTTAGACAGATTTGAAGTTAAAACTTTAATTTAATAAGATGATCCTATCGAAAATAAATTCCGTTATCAATTAATTTGTTTTATATTGTGGTATGTAATTTTGTATTGTGAAATTTTAAACTTTGTAAGTTTAAAATATTTACAGGATTTATTGGTAATAAAGTACCTAGACATGCTAAGGAAATCAGAAGCTAGGTAGATAAAAAGTGAGTGGAAATAAGATGAAGACCAAAATTACAGAATTATTTGAAATCGAGCACCCGATTATTCAAGGTGGTATGCATTATGTCGGTTTTGCGGAGCTTGCCGCTGCGGTTTCAAATGCAGGTGGATTAGGCATTATTACTGGCCTGACGCAAAGAACGCCTGAAAATTTAGCAAAAGAAATTGCGCGCTGTCGAGAAATGACTGATAAACCTTTTGGCGTAAATTTAACTTTCTTGCCGACAGTAAATACACCTGATTATCCGGGTTTTGTAGAAGCAATTATTAAGGGCGGAGTAAAGGTTGTAGAAACAGCGGGTCGTAATCCGGAACAGGTCATGCCTTATTTAAAGGCTGCTGGCATTAAAGTTATTCATAAATGTACCTCTGTTCGACATAGCCTAAAAGCCCAGCAAATTGGATGTGATGCAGTTTCTGTAGATGGTTTTGAGTGTGGTGGGCACCCTGGTGAAGATGATGTACCGAATATGATTCTATTGCCTTTAGCAGCCGATGCCTTAGAAATTCCATTTGTTGCTTCAGGCGGGATGGCGGATGGACGCTCACTCGCGGCAGCTTTAGCCATGGGGGCAGATGGAATTAATATGGGAACACGTTTTATTGCAACTCAGGAAGCTCCTGTACATGCAAATGTGAAACAGGCAATTCTGAATGCAACTGAAAGAGATACCCGTTTAATTATGCGAGCTTTACGCAACACCGAGCGCGTGCTGAATAATGTGGCCGTCGAAAAAATTGTAGCGAAAGAAAAAGCGCTTGGCGACAACATTAAATTTGAAGATATTATTGAAGAGGTTGCAGGGGTTTATCCTAAAGTCATGATAGATGGCGATGTAAATGCTGGAGCATGGTCATGTGGGCTAGTTGCAAGTTTAATTCATGATATTCCGACCTGTGATGAATTGGTCAGCCGTATTGTCAAAGATGCAGAAGATATTATTCGTGGACGTTTATTAGGGCTTTTATAAAATTTAACTTTAGCTCATAACGTTTATTACGAAATTATTGAAAGTTATTCGTTTAAGATCAGCACAAGCTTACTAGTTGTGCTGATCTTTTGCATCAGCGATACAATAATAAAGACACAAGACGGCAAAAATTAAGCCTAAGATACAGACACCCGTCCAACCAAAATGTTTCCAAGCATAGCTTCCAGCTGTGGTGCCTAAAGCGCCGCCAGCAAAATAACCCGTCATATAAATCGCATTAAAACGCGAACGTAATTCTTGATTAAGCTTAAATACAATACTTTGATTGGTGACATGAACTGCGGAAAGTGAAGCGTATAGAATGAGTAAGGCAATAATATAAAAAATGAAATGGTAGGGTAAAAGTGAAAAAAGAATCCAGCTTAGAATAAGCCCTACGCCGCAATAAATTGAAATTTTGTGGATATACCCTTGGTCAATAAATTTGCCTGAAAAATTGGCAACGAAAGTTCCTAAAACGCCAACAAAACCGAAAAGACCAATCGTAAAGTCACTAAAAAAATAGGGAGCGGGCGCCAAAAGTAATGACATGGTGGTAAAGGTTAAGCTCACGCAAGCAAATGTAAAACCACCAATATAAGTTCTGGTTCTTAAACGTCGATTTTGGATAAAAATTTGTGGAAGTGAGCGGATGGTTTTTGCATAGTTTTCAGACTTGGTGGGTGGGAACAATCCAATACTACGGTGCAAAATAATGGCGATAACCAATAATAAAAAGCCACTGACCAGATAAATTACATTCCATGCAAAAAGCGTAGACATTAACCCTGATAGGGAGCGAGCGAGTAAAACTCCCATCATGAGACCACTCAGTAAAAAACCAACAACACGACCACTTTGTTGAATGGGAACCAGACTTGCAGCAAGGGGTAATAGAAGCTGGGCTGAACTGGAAAATAGACCAGTAATGATTGTACCTAATAAGAGCAGATAAATATTGTGTGAAAAACCACTAATAATTAATCCACTTGCAGCCAGTAACATAAAGATGAAGAGCAGTTTGCGCTTTTCTAAAATGTCGCCTAATGGCATTAAAAAGAGTAAGCCACAAGCATAGGTAATCTGGGCTAAAGTAGGCACCCATGCCGTGGTGGTTTCGGTTAAATTTAAGCTTAAACTAATCGAATGAATGAGTGGTTGGCTAAAATAATTTCCGCCAGTACAGATGCCTGCTGCAATAGCCATTAAAATAATGGTTGGGGTATAGAGTGCGTTTTTCATCATGCCTATTGTCATAATGAAAGAGGAACTTTAATCATCACAACCATTACTTTTCTAAGTACGGTTGTTAGTGCGTTTCATTCAAAGCATCTTGAATATTGTGCACCATATGGATTAAACGTGGTCCAATTTCACCTTCAAGTTTTTCCGGATTTAAATGGAAACTTGGCGCACCACAGTTAAAGACATAAAGACCGTGTTTAGAGCTGACTAATGGTACAGCGACCGAGTTCACTTCTTTATGCCATTCACCTAAAGACAAACAATATCCGTAATCTTGATAATCTCGGAAAGCTCGTTCTAAAGAGCGTTTGATGGCAGGCCAGTTTTCAGCGTTCTTTTGTTTAAGCGCATCAAGTAAAAAATTACGTTCACGTTCAGGAGTCGCCGCTAAGCATGCTCTTCCCATTGAACTACTATGAAGTGGCAAAGTTGAGCCAATTGGACGGCGCATATTTAATGCAGTTTCAATTTGTACCACATCGATATACACCATATTGAGTCGGTCACGTGTTGCCATTGCCACAGGCGCTTGCACATGTTGACTCATCTCTTCCATATATTGATGAGCAATAGTACGGATAGAAATATTCGACAATGCTGCATATCCTAAAGATAAAACACCAATGTCTAGGGTATATTTGGTCGAGTTAGGCAATTGTTTTAAATAACCTAATGACACAAGGGTATTGGTAATACGTGCAATAGTCGGTTTTGGTAAACCTGTCATTTTTGCCAGTTCTTGATTTCCAAGCACCTGATTATTTGCAGAAAAGCAGCGTAAAAGTTCTAAGCCACGCGCTAAGGAAGCGATAAATTGAGGGTTATTTTCCCGATGAATATGTGAAATAGGATCTAGGCGTATCTCATCAAAATTTATTGGTTGTTCAGTTTTTGAATTCTGAGACATTCGATCCTCAAATATAATAAAGCAAAGTTTTGCTATTATATTTCGCTCTGCAAAATAAATCCATTCATCACTGCGCTGTTGTGATGAATGGATATCTGGTTTGGTAATTATGAAACGTTTTCAATCACCATAGCGAGGCCTTGACCCACACCAATACATAGGCTTACGACAGCATATTTCTTTTTACGACGAATGAGTTCGCGTGCCACAGTTAAGGCAAGACGGGCACCAGAAGCACCAAGTGGATGACCAATAGCAATTGCACCGCCATTTGGATTTACGCGCGGATCATTAAAATCAACATTTAAGCCTTTTAAGCAAGACAACACTTGTGAGGCAAAAGCTTCATTAATTTCAATAATATCCATGTCATCTAAAGTCAGCCCTGCACGTGCAACTGCTTTTTTAATAGCTTCGATAGGGCCAGCCCCCATAATACGGGGTTCAATACCCGCTGCTGCTGCTGAAAATATTTTTGCCATAGGCTTTAAGCCATATTTTTGACCTGCGGCTTCTGAACCAATCAGGAGTGCCGCAGCGCCGTCATTAATACCTGAAGCGTTCCCAGCAGTCACTACACCACCTTCAAACAATGGTTTTAATTTCGTAAGTGCTTCAACAGTCGAGCTTGGGCGAGGGTGTTCATCTTCAGAAACCAGTTTTGGAGGTAGTTTTTTGCCTTGGAAAACCTCAATTGGGGTGATTTCACCCGCAAAGAAACCTTCTTCTTTGGCTTTTTGATATTTGGCTTGTGACTGAGCCGCAAATAAATCGGCTTGCTCTCGTGTAATACCAAAGTCGGCAGCAACATTATCGCCCGTTTCAGGCATTGAATGACCGCCGTACTGAGCAATAATTTTTTTATTTGGAAAACGAGAACCAATCGTAGTGTCATAGATTTTCGCATCACGGCTATAAGCGCTTTCAGCTTTACCCATCACAAAAGGTGCGCGAGACATACTTTCTACGCCACCTGCAATATATAACTCGCCTTCACCACAAGTAATAGCACGCGCAGAGTCAATCACAGCACCTAAACCACTGGCACATAAACGGTTTACAGTTTGGCCCGGTACAGTGACAGGTAAACCTGCAAGTAAAAGCGCGTTTCTCGCAACATTACGGCTATCTTCACCTGCTTGGTTGGTATCACCTAAAATTACATCTTCAATATCAGCACCCGGAACACCAGTTTTTTCAAGTAACTTTTGAATAACCGTTGCAGCTAAATCATCTGGACGAATTGAGGCAAGTTCACCTGCATGGCGACCAATTGGGCTACGTAAACCATCATAAATATAAGCATTTAACATTGAGAAGTTCCTTTTCAAGACTCATGAGTAAAAGTGAGAGATAAATTAAGCGCGACGCGACGTTGTAACCATGGGCTAGGGCGATAGCGCGGGTCATGGGTAAGTGCTGTTATACGGTTGAGAATGAGTAAGATTTTTTGACGACCGACGTGATCACCCCACTCAATTGGGCCAAATGGATAGCCTAGACCAAGACGTACTGCCGCATTAATATCATCTACTGTTGCAATATTTTGCTGGGCAATATCGCAGCCTAAATTAATGACCATGGCTAGAACACGCTGAGCAACGAACCCGATACTTTCAGCAATCATGCTGAGCGTATTTCCATCTAAATTGAAAATAGAGTGAGCTGCCTGACGGTAGTCAGCTTTGGTAACAAGTGAAGGCATTAATGTGCGATGTTTTGCAATGCCATATAACATGTCTATAGCAACTGCTTGCTCGGGATTAACACCTAGGCGTATAGCTGCTTGAGTTGTGTCTTCGCCGTAACAAGCGAGTAAACATAAACTATCTGATTGCGGTGCAGAGCCAGTATCTAAGGCAATATTTTGCTGAGTTAAATAATCTTCAAGCTGCTTTTTATCTTCAGAGAAATCTGCTGCTACCCAAACTTTTGGATATTGCGCTAAACGGTCTACAAACTTGGCAGGTTGTTCACCTGTTTTTGAACCAGTTTCATAATTATAAAAACCTTGATTAACCTTGCGTCCGAGTTGTTTTGCCTCCAACATTTGTTTGGTTAAAGGGTTAGGTTTGTAACGGGCTTCTTCATAATATTGATGGTAAATCGATTCCATGACAGGATGAGAGACGTCAAGCCCTGTTAAATCCATTAGCTCGAAGGGCCCCATTCTAAAACCAACGCCGTCACGTAGAATTCGGTCAATTTCACTAATGTCGCAGACATTTTCATTTAAAATTTTTAAAGCTTCAGTTCCGTAAGCTCGTCCAGCATGATTAATAATAAATCCTGGTGTGTCCTTAGCAACTACAGGGCGGTGGCCGAATGCACGAGACAAGCTATTTAAAGTGTCGATAATAAGTGGATCGGTTTTTAAGCCCCGAATGACCTCAACAACTTTCATGAGTGGAACAGGGTTAAAGAAATGGTAGCCCACCACGCGTTCAGGTTTTTTACAGTTTGCAGCAATTGCTGTGATAGAAAGAGAAGATGTGTTGGAAGCTAGGATGGTATTTTCAGAAACAACCTCTTCAAGTTGTTGCATCAAACTTTGTTTGATATCCAGACGTTCAACAATGGCTTCAATAATCAAGTCGCAATCTTTTAAATCTTCAATTTGTTGTGCAACAATTAAATGACTATTTGCCGATGCTGCTTGTTCAGCCGTAATTTTATTTTTGTCGACTAACTTTTGAAATGTAGCAGCAAGTTGTTCTTTTGCTTGTTCTGCTGCACCTACTTTAGCATCATATAAATAAGTGGTATGTCCTGATTGTGCAGCAATTTGAGCAATACCACTGCCCATAATACCTACACCAATCACAGCCATGCTTTTAATATCATAAGTCATGTCGATCATCCTGATTATTGATCTGTATTTGAAATTAAGCGGATAAATAAAGGTTGGTGATTTAGCTTAAGCATTGTTTATCACCATCAATTGGTAAGATCTGGCCTGAAATAGAACGCCCACTCTCTGAGGCTAAAAATAGGCATAAATCTGCGATATGTTTCGGATTTACAAAATATTTGAGTGACTGATTTTTAAGTGCATTTTGTGTGACTTGTTCAAGTGAGTTATGGGCTACATCGGCGCGGGCCTGTAAAACGCGCTGCACACGCTCACCATCAACAGCACCCGGAAGAATAGCGTTAACTCGAATATTATCTGCACCGAGTTCCATAGAAAGCGTTTTGGTAAAACCAATGAGACCCCATTTTGAGGTGGAATACGCCAAACGATATGGATAGCCTAAGCGACCTGCAATTGATGACATATTAATAATGACACCGGCGCCTGATTGCTTTAACAAGGGAATCGCTAATTGAGTAATTAAAAAAGTGCTATTCAGATTCAAATTAATAACCGTATTCCAGTCATCAAAACTTAGTTCATCTGCTGCAACGGTTGGGCCTGAAATGCCTGTGTTGTTCACTAAAACATCAATATAGCCAAGTTTTTTGATCGCTTCGGCAAACATCAGCTTAATTTGCTCAGGCTCTGCTAAATCACATGCATATATATGCAGCTTTGGAAAATCTTTCTGAAACTGTTCTAGACTTTGAGCATTGATATCACAAATGAAAACTTCATCATCATTGTTTAAAAATGCCTCAGCGATGTATCGTCCAATCCCTGAACCACCTGCACTAATAAATACTTTTTTAGCCATTTCCATTCCTTTGTTCTTATTGATTTAAATTATTTGCCTTGATAAGACGGTTTGCGTTTTTCAATAAAAGCTTGCACACCTTCATTTTTATCTTCGGTAGAGAACAGCAGTTGGAAGGCTTTTCGCTCTAGGGTTAAGCCAGCATTTAATGGAACATCTTCACTCATGAGTGCAACTTCTTTAATTTGCTGCAAGGCGATAGGTGGCATTTTTGCTAGGCTTTGCGCCATTTGAATAGCGGTGGGAATGGTTTGGTCGTCTTCTGTCACTTGTGAAACAAGCCCAATGATATAAGCTTCTTCAGCCTTCACCATGGCACCTGTCATAATCATACGCATAGCATGAAATTTACCGACGGCACGAAATAAACGTTGTGTGCCACCAGCACCTGGCATTAAACCAACTTTAATTTCTGGTTGTCCAAAAACTGCACTTTTACCGGCAATAATAATGTCGGCATGCATCGCCAATTCACAACCACCACCTAACGCATAGCCATTTACAGCCGCAATCACTGGTTTAGGACACTGGGCAATTGCATTCCAATAACGTTCAGTGTGACGTAATAGCATTTCTGTTGAAGTTGCTGTTGCCATTTCTTTTAAATCTGCACCTGCAGCAAAAACTTCATCTCCGCCAGTGAGTACAACGGCATTGATCTCATCGTTAAAACTTAATTCGGAAAAAATTTGAGCTAATTGCTTACGAACTTCACCGTTTAAGGCATTTTTAACTTCTGGGCGGTTAATTTTTACAATCGCTATTTTTTGAATGGTGTAATCAACTTTTACGAAATTATTCCCTATTTCTTTGCTCATTTTCGCATTCCTTGTTTCGCATATCAAAACTATATTCCTTTTATGATGCTTATTTTGGAATTTATTTCAAGTATTATTTAATCTAATAGAGCAATTGTGATCCCTTAAAGAACCTAAGTGATTGATATTGTGTATTGGTATGTTTTTAAATTTCGTTAAACGAAATTAATTTTCAAAAAAGCTTGAAATTTGTGTTTTCGTTCTCGTACTATGAAACAAATCCGCAGTAAACAAGATTTAAAACATGGTAGCCAGACAAGCTGGAATTGGCTGATGGGTACGATGAAAATACATAAGAAGGGAGATCACAGATGATCCGTGATGAAGGGATGTTGGAACAATTACTTTCAACAATTCGAGATTTTGTAAAAAATGAATTGATCCCTCGTGAAAACGAAGTGGTAGAGAAAGATAAAATTCCGGATGACATTGTGCAGCAAATGCGTGAGCTTGGTTTGTTCGGACTCACAATTCCAGAAGAATATGGTGGCTTAGGCATCACCATGGAAGAAGAGGTAAGAGTCGCATTTGAACTTGGGCAAACCTCACCAGCTTTCCGTTCTTTAATTGGTACCAATAATGGAATTGGCTCAAGCGCGATTTTGATTGATGGCACAGAAGAGCAAAAGCAAAAATATTTACCACGTTATGCAAGTGGCGAAATTATAGGTTCATTTTGTTTAACTGAACCTGAGTCAGGGTCGGATGCAGCCTCTTTAAAAACCAGTGCAGTAAAAGATGGTGATTTTTACGTTCTAAATGGTACTAAGCGTTTTATTACCAATGCACCGCATGCTGCAACTTTTACGGTAATGGCACGAACTAATCCTGAAATTAAAGGGTCGGGCGGTATTTCAGCTTTTTTAGTAGAAGCGAACACACCGGGCATTACTTTGGGAAAAATTGACCAAAAAATGGGGCAAAAAGGATCGCACACGTGTGATGTTATTTTTGAAAATTGCCGTGTACCTGCATCTGCACTTATTGGCGGTGTAGAAGGTGTTGGTTTTAAAACTGCCATGAAAGTTCTAGATAAAGGGCGTTTGCACATTGGTGCATATAGCGTGGGTGTTTCTGAGCGCATGTTAAATGACGCACTTCACTATGCAATTGAGCGCAAACAGTTCGGTCAACCTATTGCGAACTTCCAGCTTATTCAAGCCATGCTCGCCGACTCAAAAGCCGAGATTTACGCTGCTAAATGTATGGTTCTAGATGCAGCTCGCCGCCGTGACAATGGCGAAAACATTAGCACCGAAGCGTCTTGCGCAAAAATGTTTGCGACCGAAATGTGTGGTCGAGTGGCAGATCGCTGCGTACAAATTCACGGTGGGGCAGGTTATATCAGCGAATATGCCATTGAACGTTTTTATCGTGATGTGCGTTTGTTCCGTTTATATGAAGGAACCACGCAAGTTCAACAAATTATTATTGCCAAAAACATGATTAGGGAAGCTACAGCCTAATAAAAAATTAAATGCCATGAGGCATCGGATGCCTCATGTTCCTTCTGAGGATATGGACATGACAACAGAAACAATTACGCAGAATACGGCTAGCAGTGAAGCTATCCAGACACCAAAAAAGATTTGGATTACAGCATTTATATTCGCTTTTTTAACATTGTTATGTGATGGGGCCGATTTAGGTTTTTTGGCATTGAGCCTTACTAGTCTTAAAGCAGAGTTTCATTTAACGGGTGTGCAGGCAGGTACTTTAGGAAGTTTAACACTTTTAGGTTCAGCAATTGGTGGCCTGATTGGTGGTTGGGCATGTGACCGTTTTGGACGGGTTCGCATTATTGTGTTTTTTATTGCTTATTCTTCAGTTTTAACATGTGCGCTTGGTTTTACTGATTCTTATATGCAGTTTGCCATTGTACGTGTCTTTGGTTCGATGGGGCTGGGTGCATTATATATTGCCTGTAATATTTTAATGTCAGAAATGGTTCCGACTAAACATCGTACCACGGTATTGGCAACCTTGATGACGGGTTATACCTTAGGATCATTACTTGCGACCTTGTTAGCAGGTCATATTATTCCTGAACACGGCTGGCGTTTCCTGTACTGGATTGCAATTACCCCTGTGGTGTTGTCGATTTTGATGCACTTTTGTGTACCTGAACCTGAATCATGGAAAAAAGCTCGTCAATTAAAAGCTGTAGAAGTGGCTCAAAGTTCTCATCCTAAAAAACGTCAGAATCCTTATCTTGAAATTTTAAAAGATAAAAAACATGGCACCATGTTTGTTCTTTGGATTATTAGTACAGGCGCTTTACAGTTTGGTTATTACGGCGTAAGTAACTGGTTACCAGCTTATTTAGAGTCCGATCTTGGCATCAAGTTTAAAGAAATGGCGATGTATATGGTCGGTACTTTCCTGATTATGATGTTTGCCAAAGTGATTGCAGGGATTGTTGCGGATAAATTGGGTCGCCGTGCTGTGTTTGCATTTGGAACCATTGGTACAGCCTTATTTATTCCTGTCATTGTCTATTTAAATACACCCACTAATATTTTATGGATGATGCTGTTCTTCGGTTTCTTGTATGGCATTCCATACGCCATTAATGCCACCTATATGACTGAAAGCTTCCCGACTTCGATTCGTGGTTCTGCGGTTGGTGGTGCCTATAATATTGGCAAGGTTCTGTCGATTTTCTCTCCACTTACAATTGGTTATTTATCGCAAAGTGGTTCTATTGGTTTAGGGCTATTGGTGATGGCAGCTGCTTATTTTATCTGCGGTGTGATTCCATTGTTATTCATTAAAGACCGATTATTTAACCCGCAAAAGGCAGAGTGACAGATCAATCTGTCACCTTAAATTAAGGATGAAAAGGGACAAGTGAGATGATAAATAAAATCACCAGTGACATTGAACCAATCTTAAAAGCTATTCCTGATGGAGCAACCATCATGACAGGCGGGTTTGGTGTTACGGGGCAACCTGCTGAATTAATTGAAGCCTTAATTGATTTAGGAAAAAAAGAACTCACCATTGTAAATAACAATGCAGCTTCGGGTGATCGTGGTTTAACAAATCTGATTATTGCTGGTTGTGTTAAAAAAATGATTTGTTCATTTCCGAAATCTGCTGGATCAACTGTTTTTCAAGACTTATATCGTGCGGGAAAAATCGAGCTAGAGCTGGTTCCACAAGGGAATTTGGCATGCCGTATTCAAGCAGCAGGTGCAGGATTAGGAGCTGTTTTTACTCCAACTGGCTATGGCACCAAAGTTGCCGAGGGTAAAGAAACGCGAACTATTAATGGCAAAAATTATGTACTTGAATATCCACTTGAAGCTGATTTTGCTCTGATTTATGCAGATAAGGCGGACCGTTGGGGTAATTTAACTTATCGCAAAGCGGCCCGTAATTTTGGCCCCATTATGGCAAAAGCCGCAAAAAATACGATTGTTCAAGTTAATGACACCGTAGAGCTAGGAACACTTGACCCAGAGTGCATTATTACACCGGGAATTTTTGTTCAGCACGTTGTAAAAGTAGGAGATATCTAATGTCAGTTCAAAAACGTTCTCGTGAAGATATTGCCAAACTCATTGCTAATGACATTCCAGAAGGTTCGTACGTCAATTTAGGTATTGGCCTGCCTACTAACGTTGCCAAATTTTTGCCAAAAGACAAAGAAATCTTTTTACATTCGGAAAATGGTGTTTTGGCTTTTGGTCCACCGCCACAACCAGGCGAAGAAGACCAAGATTTAGTCAATGCTGGAAAAGAACTTGTCACTTTATTAGATGGTGGGTGCTTTATGCATCACGGTGACTCGTTTGACATTATGCGTGGTGGCCATTTAGATATTTGCGTGATTGGTGCATTTCAAGTTGCTGTAAATGGAGACTTGGCAAACTGGCATACCGGTAAAGCAGATGATGTACCGGCAGTTGGTGGTGCCATGGATTTGGCAGTTGGCGCTAAAACGATTTATGTCTATATGGAACATGTCACCAAAAAAGGTGAGTCCAAAATTGTAAAGGAACTTACATATCCAATGACTGGTGAGCAGTGTGTAAACCGTATTTATACCGATTTATGCATTATTGAACTCAAAGACCGAAAAGCCTATGTCAAGGAAATGGTGGAAGGCTTAACTTTCAATGAATTACAGGCAGTCACAGACTGTGAGTTGATAGATGCACGTGTAGCCTAATTTATACACATGGAAAAAAGCTTCTTTAAGGATTAAAAGATGAAAAAATTAATTTTAGCTGCTGCTTGCGCTGCGGCTTCAGGGACTATTTTTGCAAATTCTTCAGATACAACAGAACAGCGAATTAATTTGCTAGAAACTGAGCTACAAAAGTTAAAAGCAGAACTCGCAGCTCAAAAACAAACTCAAAATAATTTACAGGTCAAACAGGTAAAAATTGAAGAGAACATCGAAAAAAATAAACCAATTGAACCTGCTAAACCCATTGCTCCGTCATGGGTGACGTGGACTGATAATGTTAAGGTTTATGGTATTGCCCGTATTGATGCGGCGGTCGATTTTAAATCTTCACCTGATTCGGGGGGAAGAACAACCAGCAGTTTGTACCGAACACCTTTTGAGAGTGATAAACGTTCTAATCATGCCCGTTCTGATGCCATGATTAATGCAAGCAGGCTAGGTGTTTATTTTAATAGCCCAAATAAAGCAGTGACGGGAAATATTGAAGCCGATTTCTTTGATAGCTCTAACATGGGAACAGGGGACGGTAAATTCCGTATTCGCCATGCATTTTTCACTTATAAAGATTGGACCTTTGGTCAAACATGGTCACTCATGTCCAACATGGAAACACGTACAGAAGCCGTCGATTACACGCAATTTGTTGGAACCTCTTATACACGGACACCTCAAATTCGCTATGACTGGAAAATTGATGTCAATAATGATTTAAAAGTGGCTCTAGAATATACAGGTTCCAGAGTCTCGGCTTTTCCATCATTAACGGGACGCTATAGCTTTAAACAAGGGCCTTTAACTGCACTTGCTCAAGGTTTTATTAACGAGAAGTCAGCAGATGTAGCCACCGCAACAGTGAAGAAAGTAAGTTGGGGCGCAGGCGGCGGGTTAAAATACCAATTAACGCCACAGCAATCGGTACAGGCTAATTATCAATATATTGTTGGTGATCAAAAATTTATGCCGTATACCACGCAAAGCGGCTTGGCAAATTCAACAAGTTTAAATGCAGCGGGTGATTTCTCTTTAAATGAAGACAAAACAGATTTAGTTATGAATAAACTCAATAGCGTAAATATTGGTTATTCATATAAATTTAATGAACAATGGCGTGCAAACTTATCGGCTTCAGTGTTTGATTATGATGACGACACGGCTTATGCAAAACTTAATCCCGATGCCAATAAGCGTTTAACCGACTATGCTGCTAACGTCTTTTATTCACCTATTGAACAAATGGATATCGGCATGGAATACCATCAAGGTAAACGTGAAGTCTTTGATGGCAGAACAGCCGATGTGTCACGCGTAAACTTTGTGTCGATGTATAAATTTTAAAATAGGGCGTAATTAAAAATGGAAAAAATAGTTCGACCCGATGCAGAGAATATTTTGTCAAAAAGCTTTATTTTTATCATGGCGATGACATGCGGAATTTGTGCAGGCTCGAACTATTATAACCAGCCTTTAATTTATTCAATTGCCAAAGCCTTGCAGGCTAATGCCGAGCAAGTGGCTTTAACCATTGTGATTGGACAATTGTCTTATGCGGTTGGCCTGTTTCTATTGGTTCCACTCGGTGATTTCTTTGAAAAGCGTAGTTATATTTGTTTGCTCATGTGTTGTACGGGGCTTGCACAAGTGGGGCTTTCTTTTAGCCAAACTTTACCGGTCTTATATGGCTTTACCTTTTTAGCGACATTCTTTTCTATTGCAACTCAAGTTTTGGTTCCATTTGCTGCAGGTTTGGCAGGACCGAAAAAAAGCCCGCAAGTTGTTGGGACTCTCATGAGTGGTTTGTTTTTGGGAATTTTATTGGCACGCTCTATTGCGGGTTTACTTTCTACAGTTTGGTCTTGGCATGCCGTTTATTTAATTAGTGGAATCGTCATTCTGGTTTTTGCTTGGGTCATGTGGTCAAAATTACCGGTAGCACGTAAATCTCATCAACTCAATATTCTACAAATTTACAGTTCATTATTTTCATTAGCGGTAAATCAACCTCATCTGCTTCGCCGTGGTTTTGCTGGTGGAATTGGTTTTGGTATTTTGGCACTTATTTTTACAACCATGACATTCCTTTTAGCCAATGCTCCATATCATTTTAATGATTTCCAAATTGGTTTATTTGGAATTGTCGGGTTAGCAGGTGTGTTTGCCACACCATGGGCGGGGAAGAAAATTGCAGCGGGACTTGAGAATAAAGTTGCATTGGTTAGCATGGTCTTATTAATTACTGCATGGATACCACTATTTTTTGCACAGCAATCTTTAGTGGCCTATGCGGTTGGCGTGATTATGGCTTACTTCGGGCTATCGGCATTTCATGTACTCAACCAAAATCTGGTTTATCGAATTTCCGCGCAGGCTCGTTCCCGCATTAACTCAATTTATATGACGCTCTATTTTGGTGGAGCTGCCTTGGGTTCTTTTATTGCAGTTTATGCATGGAAACACTGGGGATGGGAAGCCTGTGTCACCTTAGGTATAAGTCTAGCCATTGTGAGTTTTATGATTGATCGCTTAGATTTTTATGAAATGAACAAAATCGAAAAACAAGAAAAAGCTCCAGAAGGAGGAGCTTAACACGACTTTTATTTTCGAATAATCATTAATGTGGCTGTGGCAAAAGCATATACTTTTCCATTTTCATCCACAATTTTACCTTCGGTGCTAATAATATTGCGCCCCGCATTAATCAACTCGGCCTTTGCGTAGTAAGACGTATCAACTTGCATAGGACGAATCATTTTTACATTCAAATCAATAGTCCCATAACCCACTCCATGTTCGAGCAGGGTATGCGCAGCACTTCCTGTAGCAGTATCTAAAGCTGTGGCACAAAAGCCGCCGTGTACACCGCCTTGTATGTTTCGATGTTCTTGTCTAGGTGTAACTTTATAAGTGGCTTTACCTTCGGAAACTTCTACTAATTGCATGGGGATGGTATGAGCCATAGGCGATGGAGAAACTTCGCCATTTCTTAAAGCTGTTAAAAATTCAAGACCTGTGTATTTCGGGCTATTCATAAATCGTCCTTGGATGATTAAGCAATGTAATCACAATACTATAAATTGATTTTTTACGGAATAATATTTTGCAGTACAAAATTAAAATAGAGGTCAGTTTTCTAATTTTATACCTATATATTTAATAAAAATATTTAAATACAACATATTAAATATTTAATGGATGTTTTTACATGTTAAATTTTATTAAAATAGTGAAAATTAGTTTTGCTATAAGAAATTTTTTGATATTTTGATAATGTTGAAATAATAAAAGTCTATTTAAGGAAAAAACTATATCTGCCTGCATGAAACGGGCAGTGAAGTGAAAGGGAAAAACTATGCCTTTATATAAAGCTCCATTACGTGATATGCAATTTGTTCTGCATGAAATGCTTCAAACTGAAGAGAACTACCAACGTTTAAGTAAATATCAGGAAAGCGTAAATCGAGAATTAATTGATCAATATTTAGAGGCAGCAGCAGATTTCTGTGAAAATGAATTGGCACCTATTAATCAAAATGGCGATCAAGAAGGGTGCCATTTAAATCAAGGCGTAGTGACTACACCGAAAGGTTTTAAAGAAGCCTACCAAAAATATGCCGAACTTGGGTTTACCTCTCTAACTGCCGACCCTGAATATGGTGGGCAGGGTTTACCAACTCTATTACGTATTGCGATTTCCGAAATGTTGTGTGGTTCTAACTGGGCTTGGGCAATGTATCAAGGGTTATCTCATGGTGCGATGAGAACAATTGAACACCACGGAACAGAACAGCAAAAGCAGCAGTTTTTAACCAAGTTAATTAGTGGAATCTGGACTGGAACCATGTGTTTAACCGAATCACATGCGGGCTCGGACCTCGGTTTAATTAGAACTAAGGCTGAACCAAATCCGGATGGTAGTTACTCAATTACTGGGGAAAAGATTTTTATATCGGCAGGTGAACACGATCTTTCTGAAAATATTATTCATATTGTTTTAGCTCGACTACCTCAGGCACCCGCAGGCACAAAAGGTATTTCTTTGTTTATCGTGCCTAAATTTAATGTAGATGATGAAGGTAATTTGCAAGATCGCAATCAGGTCGTCTGTAGTGCCATTGAACATAAAATGGGAATTCACGGAAATGCCACCTGTGTTCTTAATTTTGATGGTGCTCAAGGTTATTTGATTGGTCCGGAAAATCGTGGGCTTAATTGTATGTTTACCTTTATGAATACGGCACGTATTGGCACGGCAGTACAAGGGCTTGCTGCTTCAGAAATTTCATTTCAGGGTGCATTAAGTTATGCAAAAGAGCGGCTCGCAATGCGTTCATTATCTGGTCCAAAATATCCAGAAAAGAATGCCGATCCGATTATTGTGCATCCTGCCGTGCGCTCAATGTTAATGACACAAAAAGCATTTGCTGAAGGTGGACGTGCGCTGGCTTATTTTCTAGCTCAACATGTAGACATTGTTGAAAGTTCATCCGATCAAGAGCAGCAAAATCAGTCTGATAATCTACTGGCTTTTTTAACGCCTATTGCTAAAGCGTTTTTAACTGAGTCTGGTAATGAGTCTGCAAAACATGGTGTTCAGGTGTTTGGTGGGCATGGATTTATTGTTGAGCATGGAATGGAGCAAATTGTACGCGATGCACGCATTTCAACATTGTATGAGGGAACAACCGAAATCCAGTCTTTAGATTTGCTTGCACGTAAAGTTTTAAATTCAGAAGGCAAGCTCTTAAAGAATATGACGGATTTAATTGATCAATTCATTCTTCAACATCAAGCAAATGTTGCACTGAAACCTTATTTAGAAAAATTAGGTGAACTTAAGCAACAATGGTTATCGCTCACTAAAACAATTGCCGAAAAAGCGAAGCACAATCCAGAAGAAATTGGCGCGGCCTCTGTAGATTATCTTTATTTTTCTAGTTACGTCGTGTTTGCCTATCTTTGGGCTCGAATGGCTCAAGTTGCCCATGAAAAATTGGCATTAGGTACACAAGAGGAAGCTTTTTATAAAGCGAAGCTAAGCACAGCTAAGTTTTTCTATCAAAAACTTTTGCATCGTACACAAAGCTATGCAGCCGCAATTGAGTCAGGGGCTGAATCTGTCATGGAACTTGACCAAGAGGATTTTGCATTCTAGCAAATAGTAGTTTTTGAGAATCAATGGGTGAGATTTTTATGTGGAATTTTACCCATTGATTAAATTTGTAACTTTAGACTCATGAGTTTTTGGTAGGAAAAACCAATTTAGCCAAAGGAATAGATCACTAATATAAGCATTAAAACGTGAACTTTCATTAAATATTGATGTTCGATAAGGACTAAGGAAAGAAAATCATGAATGCTTATTATCAATTACTGAATAGAACAATTGGTCCTCAAGGTGAAGTCATTGCTCATTATTGCTCAACTGTTCATGCACAAGGTGCTTGGAACCCTCATGAACAGCATATGGCGCCTGCAAGTGGAGTTATCGCAGCGGAGTTAGAGCAGTTTTCACCACGACAAGATATGCGAATTGGTCGAATTAGTTTTGATATCTTCGGTCTTATTGCCTTTGGTGAATTTACAATTAAGACGCAAGTGATTCGTGCCGGAAAAACCATTGAGCTAATAGAAGCTGAAATGCAAGCACAAGGTAAAACCTGTATTGTTGCCAGAGCATGGCGAATGTGTACTCAAGACAGTTCTGCTATTGCTGGTCTTGAAGATCAGCCAGTTCATCATCCCCATACGTTTACACAGTGGAAGGGTATGAAAAGATGGCCGGGTGGTTTTATTCAGACTCTAGAGACGAAAACTGACAATCAGCATCGCGCGGGCAAAGGTATCGTTTGGTTAAATAATGATAAAGAAATGGTTGAAGGGCAGCCGACCACAGATTTTGCACATTTAATTGGAATGGTAGATACCGCAAACGGAATTGTACCAAGACAAGAAGGTGAGTTTACGTGGGGCTTTCCAAATCTTGATTTGCAAATTCACATGCATCGTTATCCGCAAGGTAAATGGTTAGGTTTGGAAACTGTTCAGCAATATGGATCGGATGGCATTGGCTTAACAAGCGCGGTTTTACATGATGCCTATGGCCCATTTGGACGAAGCGAGCAGATTTTGACTTTACGTAAGATGACCAAATAAATATTTGAACCCATAAAAAAGTCATCCCTGAGGATGACTTTTTATTTTGAGATTTAAAGTTTAAGCAATTTATTAGCTACGAACTTTAATCAGCGTTGGTGTAAGTTCATCCCAACGCACTTTTGCAGCGTCCATTGCTTTCATTTTGATATGTCCATAACCACGAACTTCTGCTGGTAATTTTGCAATTTGTTCAGCAACAGCCAAGTTATGATTTTCTGGCGCTTCAACCAGTGCTTCAACAAAAGCGATGTAACGGTCACGCCATGCTTGTTCGTGTTGACGCTCTTCTTGGCGCGCAAACGGGTCAAGGAAAGTTTCACGAAGCCATTGTAGGCGAGCAAGCATCATCATTGGGAAGCGCATCCAGTAACCAAATGCACGTTTACGAACATTTTGCAGACCACCCAGTAACGCTGGTGGAGCAAGATGGTAAGTTAAACGTAGGCCTTTACCGAACTGTGTTTCAACCGATTCTTTAAAGCTTTTGCCTGTTAACAGACGTGCAACTTCATATTCATCTTTATACGCCATGACTCTATAAAGCTGGGTTGCAATCGTACCAGTTAATTCTTCTGGTAACTTTTTAGCAGCCAGTTCTACCAGCGTACGGTATTTAGTTGCATAAGCGTCATTCCAATAGTCTGTCAGACGAGCAGAGCGGTCTTCAACAAGTTCAGCCAACGTTTGCGGCGTTTTAGTTTTTGGCATTGCTGCAAGTAAACGTGCAGCTAAAGTTGAGTCACTTGCAAGGTGACAACCCACGCGGAAAGCTTCGATGTTCTTTTCAACAGCAGTACCATTTAAGCGAATTGCTTTTTCAATGCTTTCACGTAAGAGCGGAATGCGGCCAGACTGCCATGCCATACCGAGTAATAACTGGTTGGTATAGATTGCATCGCCCAATAGTTGTGTTGCAATGCGAGCTGCTGGTAATGAAACCAATTGACCTTGACGAACATGACCACGAAGACGATCAATTAAATCAGTAATAGGTGCATACCAGTCACGAGATTTAATAAATTCAGAAGTCGGGGTGCTGTCTTCATTCACAATAACCAAAGCATCATCTCTTAAGCGAGAAAGTGCGGCACTACCACCAGCAACTACGGCATCGGCACCAATCAGTAATTCACATTGTCCTGCTGGAATTTTAGTAGAAGAAATTTGCTCATCACTTGCTGCAAGTTGTACGTATGAATAAACCGTACCACCTTTTTGTGCAAGTCCAGCCATGTCCATAACACGTGTCGCTTTGCCTTCTAGGTGAGCCGCCATACCAAGGAGTGCGCCAATAGTCACAACACCTGTACCACCAATACCACCGACCATAATACGACTTGGAACATCATATAACTGAGGAAGGATTGGTGATGTCGGCCAACCTGCGCCAATTCCTTCAAATTTCGCAGGACGTTTCATATCACGTGTATGAACAGTCACAAAACTTGGGCAGAACCCTTCAGCACAAGTGAAGTCTTTATTACAGCTACTTTGGTTAATTTGACGCTTAGTACCTAAAGCTGTCTCTACTGGCTCAATAGATAAACAGTTTGATTTTTTCGAACAGTCGCCACAGCCTTCGCAAATATCACTGTTAATGTATAAACGCTCAGCTGGGTCAGGGTAGGCATCACGTTTACGGCGACGGCGTTTTTCACTGGCACAGGTTTGTACATAAATTAAAGCGGTCACACCTGAAACTTCACGTAACTCACGTTGAACTGCGTCGAGTTCATTGCGGTGGCGAATTTCTACACCCGGTGCAATGCCGTCTTCTTCGTTTAATAGTTTAACTTCATCAGTGACAATAACTTGTTTTTTAATACCTTCGGCATCGAGCTGACGAGTTAATTGTGCAACGCTCAAATGTCCATCTACATGTTGACCACCTGTCATAGCGACCGCATCGTTGTAGAGGATTTTGTAGGTAATATTAGTTTTTGCAGCGATAGATTGACGAATTGCTAAGTAACCTGAGTGGAAGTAAGTTCCATCACCAAGGTTAGCAAAAATGTGTTTTTCATTGGTAAATGGTGATGCACCCACCCAACTTACACCTTCACCACCCATTTGAGAGAACGTTTCGGTACCGCGGTCCAGTGAAACAGCAATATAATGACAACCGATACCACCAAGAGCGCGGCTACCTTCTGGGACTACGGTTGATGAGTTATGCGGGCAACCACTACAGAAATACGGTTTACGTTCTGCAAGATCAATGACACGTTTTGATTCTTGTTCTGCTTTTAGCAGTAAGTCGATTCTGCTTTGGATTTGTACTTTTAAGCTTTCTGGAATATCTAGTTTTAAGAAGCGAGCAGCTAGCATTTTTGCAATAGGTTCAGGCTGGTACTCATAGTGACCAATGAGTGGTGCTTCCTCAATAGAAGTACTCCATTCACCTTTACCATCTGTGGCTTTACCAATCACATGTGGGCGTTTGCCATCAGGAAGTGAATACAGCTCATCTTTAATTTGTGCTTCAATAATTGGACGTTTTTCTTCAATAACGATCAGTTCTTGCAAACCTTCGGCAAATTCACGAACGCCTTGAGGTTCTAAAGGCCAAATGAGACCAACTTGATAAACACGTAGCCCAAGCTGTTGGGCAGTTTCATCTTCAATACCTAAAATGCGTAAGGCTTCAATCGTATCTAAATAACCTTTACCACTTGCTGCAATACCAACACGGGCATTCTCACAAGGCCATGTAACAGTGTTGATTTTATTCGCGCGTGCATAGGCCAAAACAGCAGGTAAGCGATATTTATAAAGACGTTCTTCTTGCTGGATGCCATGATCTGGCCAACGAATATTAACGCCGTCGGCAGGGAAATTGACATCTTCCGGTATAACCGGAGTAACTCGGTCTAGATCAACATGAACTGAAGCAGAAGTTTCTACAATTTCACTGACTAGCTTCATTGAAGACCATAGGCCAGAAAAACGTGAGACAGCAATGGCGTGAACACCAAAGTCTAAAATTTGTTGAACGGATGTTGGGTAGAAAATTGGAATACCACAACCAATCATGACATGTTCAGACTGGTGAGGAATTGTAGAAGATTTACATGAGTGGTCATCGCCAAATAAGGCAACCACACCACCACGTTCAGAGGTACCAGCTAAGTTAGCATGGCGGAGTACATCACCTGAACGGTCAACACCCGGACCTTTACCATACCACCATGAAGACACTCCATCATATTTGCCTTGGCCTGAAAGATTAACTTGTTGGGTACCCCAGATTGCGGTAGCAGCCAAGTCTTCGTTTACACCAGGTTGAAATACAACATTATGGGATTTAAGTAATCCTTGAACTTGCCAAAGGAAACTATCATAGTTACCAACAGGAGAACCGCGATAACCAGAAATAAAACCAGCAGTATGATAACCATTCATCGCGTCACGGCGAGTTTGTGCAAGAGGCAACCGAACGAGTGCCTGAATGCCGGTCATATATGCTGTACCGTTATCACTTATATATTTATCTTCAAGTGACACATCCTTTGTTGCAATAATATTTGGAGTGACTTTTGTAGCTATGTTCATTTATATCTCCTTAGAATTTTTAGTAGCTCGGACTACTTTCTTTTTTCAACATCCAGTTGAATATTTGGAGCAAGTGACATACGAAATAAAAAAAGATCGGTTCCTCTTCTTAAAAAGAATTAGTGCCAATGTATGTACATTTAGTCATTGTGGTTGATCTAAACTGGTGCAACAATCCGTAATTTAGGAAAACATATTTACGTTATGCGCAAAAATCTCGATGGTGGACTATTGCATGCGATGCATGCATTCCTGAAAGTGATTGATAGCGGGAGTTTCACAGCAGCAGCTGAGCAGATGGATCTGACCACAGCACAGGTTTCACGTCTTATCAGCGAGCTAGAAACACGCTTAGGTACAAAATTAATACAACGCTCAACGCGCCAGCAGGCTCTGACCGATATTGGTGCGACTTATGCAGAGCGCTGTCGCCAAGTCATTTCAATAGTGGATGAAGCAGAATCAGAAGTAACAGGAACGGCATCTAAACCGAAAGGGCGTTTACGTGTATTAAGCATGGGAAGCTTTGGGCATCACTATGTTTTTCCAGTCATGGCCGAGTTTTGCAAAAATTATCCCGAGTTAACGGTGGAATATACGACATCGCAGTACGTTCCGGACCTGTTGGCGAAAGGGGTAGATGTCAGTCTCTATCTCACTGAGTCTTTAACAGATTCCCGCTTTGTTGCTCGCCGAATTGGCACTATTTTTTCTGTTTTATGTGCTTCACCTGCGTACCTAGAAAAACATGGAAAACCTGAGTCACCAGAAGATTTAAAAAATCATGCTTGTTTACGCTTAGTAAACCCGTCTATTACGCCAGATTGGCACTTGTTAAATGCAAAGGGTGAGTCTTACCAAATTGATATTGGTGGGCAACTCATTGCAGATAACCCAGAGTTATTATTAGATGTGGTGCAACAAGATATGGGCGTGGCGTTATTGCCAATGTTTTCGGCTTTAGATGCAGTTCAGAATGGAAGATTATGTCATATTTTGCCAGAGTGGCGTTCGCCCGATATTGGGGTATATACCTTATTGCCTTCACGCCATTTTATTGATGCCAAAACACGTGCATGGTTGGATTGGGTGGAAGAATATATTTCGCCAAGAATTGAAATGGATGCATCTTATTTTTATAAATAATGACATAAATTTTTTAAGGACTAAGATAAAAAAAGGATGAACAATAATACGGATTAGAATAAAAATAGGGTAGAGAATGCTTCTGTTGAGAGAGGCATTTAATACATAGATGAATGATAGATTTTAAATAAATTGCATGAGGGATTTAGTCCCAATTCCTGATCAGAATGAGATAAAGACTAGACGCAATGATCTGGTACTCAGCCTAATAGATTAAGCCTTATACCAGATGCTGAGTTATTTTATTTATTACTACGCACACTTTGTCTGCCAATAGGCATTTGCATAATTCGACAAGCTTTTTCGGTTTAATACATTGCTAATATTTTGGCTGGCTTGCATTAACTTTTCTAAGTCAATCCCAGTTTCAAATCCCATGTGTGACAGCAAATAAAACAGGTCTTCGGTCGATACATTACCAGAGGCACCTTTGGCGTATGGGCAGCCGCCAAGTCCAGCAAGGGACGAGTCAAAAACACGAATGCCTTGCTGTAGGGACTGATAAATATTGGCAATTGCCATGCCATAGGTGTTGTGGAAATGCCCAGCTAAAACTTTACTGTCGAGTTCAGCAAGGCAGGCTTGCCAAACCTTTTGAACGCGATCTGGTGTTGCGGTACCAATAGTTTCACCTAAAGACACCTCATAGCAGCCCATGTCATAGAGCCGTTTCACAACTTTCACCACTTGCTCAGGTGCAATTGCGCCTTCATAAGGGCAATCGACAATACAAGAGACATAGCCGCGCACACGTATGTTATGTGCTTTCGCTGCGCTCATGACATCGCTAAATTTTTCAAAGCTTTCATCGATAGAGCAGTTAATATTTTTACGGGTAAAGCTTTCAGAAGCTGCGGTAAACACCGCAACCTCTTTGCATCCCACTGATTGGGCAGTTTCAAAACCTTTGATATTGGGAGTGAGCAGGCTAAATTGTACATCTGTGGTCTGGGGTAACAGCTTAAACAGCTCATCACTTTGAGCCATTTGCGGCACCCATTTTGCCGAAACGCATGACCCCACTTCAATCGATTTTAGGCCCGCATTTATTAAGTCATTAATAAAGTTTAAGCGTTGTTCGACTATTAAAGCCTGCTTTTCATTTTGGAGGCCATCTCTGGGGCCGACCTCTACGATTTTGACAAACTCACTCATGCAACTTCCTCCTGAGCAGGCTGAAATTCCACAAGCTCATCGCCAGCTTTAACTTGATCACCGACTTGGAAATAGGAGTCTACAATCACGCCGTCTTTAGGAGCACGAATGGTGTATTCCATTTTCATTGCTTCAAGCGTCATTAAAATATCGTCTTTTTTCACGCTATGATTTGCACTCACCAGCACTTGGGTAACTACACCTGGCATTGGGGCTTTTAAGTGACCTTCATCGGCTTGGTGATCTACCTGATTAAAGTCTTGGCGAATATAAGCAAACTTATAGCTTTGCCCATTTTGGAACAAGGTAATGCCTTGCTGATTTTGGTTGAAAGACAGCTTTTGCTTAGTCCCACCAATTTGAACAGAGGCTGTATGTGCATCAATTAATTGACCTGAAATCGGGTAGCTTTGTCCGTTATATTCTGCGGTGAAACCATGCTCAGATGATGCAAATTTGATCTGAATATTTTGGTTTAAATAGTTCAGTTTAATGCTGTGCTGATAGGCAATATTTAAACGCCAAAGTGGCTGAGCCTGCCAAAGCTGTTTTTGGCTTGAGCGATTGTTTTCGAGTTTACTTAAAAACTCAATAAATGCTGCTGCTACCACAAGTTCTGGCTTGATATCTTCGGGACTAAACAAGAAGTTTTGTTCGCGTTGAATCAGGTTGGTATCAAGTTTGGCTTGTTTGAACGAGTCGCTGCGAACAATCTTTTCAAGAAAGGCAATGTTATTGCCTAAGCCATCGACATGGAATTGGCTTAACGCATGTTGCATTTGAATGAGTGCAGCTTCACGGTTTTTACCCCATACGATCAGTTTAGCTATCATCGGGTCGTAATAGGTTGTGATTTCATCGCCTTCAACAATACCGCTGTCTACACGTACATATTGGTTTTGAGTTGGGTAGTGTAGATAGTCAATTTTACCAATGGCAGGTAAAAAGCCTTTTTCTGGTTCTTCGGCGTAAATACGTGCTTCGAGCGCGTGGCCGTGAATTTGCAATTCGTTTTGTAGTTTAGGTAATGGTTCGCCATAAGCTACACGAAGTTGCCATTCAACCAAGTCTTCACCTGTAATCATTTCGGTAACAGGGTGTTCGACTTGTAGACGGGTATTCATTTCCATGAAATACGCCGTACCGTCTTGTTCCACAATAAACTCAACGGTTCCAGCACCGACATAGTCTACTGCACGTGCAGCATCAATAGCAGCTTGGCGCATCGCATCGAGCTTCTCACTTGGCATTTGTGGAGCAGGGGCTTCTTCTAGCACTTTTTGGTGGCGGCGTTGTACCGAACAATCGCGTTCAAACAAGTGCACATAGTTGCCATGTGTATCGCCAAACACTTGTACTTCGATGTGACGCGGTTGAATCACATAGCGTTCAATCAAGACATCATCGTTACCAAAACTTGATTTAGCTTCGCGCTTACATGAGGCTAAGGCATGTAGAAAATCTTCACTGCGCTCAACCAGACTCATGCCTTTACCACCGCCGCCGGCACTTGCTTTGATTAAAACTGGATAGCCAATTTGGTCTGCCTGTTGTTTTAAAAAGTCGGCATCTTGGTTGGTTCCGTGATAACCCGGTGTTAAAGGGACGCCTGCTTTTTCCATTAAAGCTTTAGACGTGGCTTTTAAACCCATAGCTAAAATGGCATCGACTGGCGGGCCAATAAAGCAAATATTGTGTTGTTGGCAAGCAAGTGCAAACTGGTCATTTTCTGATAAAAAGCCGTAGCCTGGATGGATCGCTTGGCTACCTGTATCAAGGGCAGCTTGAATAATGCGGTCAGCTTGTAAATAACTTTGAGTCGCAGGCGACTGACCAATATAAACCGCTTCATCTGCAAGTTTGACATGTTGTGCATTTGCGTCTGCGTCTGAATAAACAGCAACTGTTGCGATACCTAATTTTTTGGCAGTACGAATTACGCGGCAGGCAATTTCACCACGGTTCGCAATTAAAATCTTTTCAAACATGATGATCGTCCTTAATTGTTGTTATTCGAGTTAGAAACCCAAGCAGGCTGTTGTTTATTTAAAAAGGCACTCAGACCTTCTTTTGCCTCGCTACTTTGGCGAACTTGAGCAATATGATGCGCCGTCTGTTGTAGCAAGTCATTGCTCATGGTCTGGTTGCTCACCATTTGAATGAGTTGTTTTGATGCAGCCTGAGCGTGGGGGCCACCAAGTAATAGAGCATCAATAATTTCTTGAACTTTTCTGTCTAAGTCTTCCGCATCTGCGACTTCATGTGCCAAGCCAATTTGTTTGGCGTCACGTGCTGAAATACGTTCAGCAGTTAAGAAGTAACGAGAGGCTTGTCTTGCACCAATCGCACGAATCACATAGGGACTAATGGTAGAGGGCGCAAGGCCTAAACGCACTTCAGAAGTTGCAAACTTGGCATCAGTGCTGGCAATGCAAATGTCACAAGCCGATGCCAAGCCCATACCACCACCAAAGGCAATGCCATGAACGCGGGCGATAGTCGGTTGTCTCAATGTTGCAAGTGCATCTAACATTTGTGCGAGTTTTAGAGCATCCGCTTCATTTTCTGCTGAAGATGCCTGACCTGCCTGTTTCATCCAATTTAGGTCAGCACCGGCCGAAAAGCTTTTGCCACGGCCAGCTAAAACTACAACACGAATATCGTCACGTGTATTAATTTGCTTAAAGCAAGCATGTAGTTCTTCAATCACTGTGGTATTAAAAGCATTGTGCAATTCAGGGCGGTTCAACCAAACATAGGCAACCTGACCTTGTTGTTCGAGTTGTAAAAATTGATAGCTCATATACACCTCTTACATGCGGAACACGCCAAATTTGGTTGGCTGGATTGGAGCATTCATGGCAGCAGCAAGGCTTAAACCAAGTACTTGACGTGTTTGAGCTGGGTCAATTACACCGTCATCCCAAAGGCGGGCAGAAGCATAGTACGGATGGCCTTGGCGTTCGTATTGTTCACGAATGGGTTGTTTAAACTCATCTTCTTGTTGAGCTGACCACTCGGCACCTTTTTGCTCAATCTGATCACGTTTCAAAGTTGAAAGTACGCTGGCTGCTTGTTCGCCGCCCATCACTGAAATACGGGAGTTCGGCCAAGTCCATAAAAAGCGTGGTGAATAAGCGCGTCCGCACATACCGTAGTTACCCGCACCAAACGAACCACCAATAATCAAGGTGAGTTTTGGTACATTTGCGGTTGCAACTGCCATGACCAGTTTGGCACCATTTTTTGCAATCCCTTCATTTTCATACTGGCGACCGACCATAAAGCCCGTAATGTTTTGCAAAAATAACAATGGAATATTGCGCTGTGTGCATAACTCAATAAAGTGCGCACCTTTTTGTGCCGACTCTGAAAATAAAATCCCGTTATTGGCAATAATCCCGACTGGCATACCATAAAGCGAAGCAAAACCAGTAATGAGTGTTGAGCCGAAACGTGCTTTAAACTCATCAAAACGAGAACCATCTGCAATGCGTGCAATCACTTCACGAATATCAAAAGGCTTACGTGCATCACTTGGTACTACACCATAGAGTTCCGATGCATCAAACAATGGTTCATCAACTTGTTTATTTAAATCATTTGGCTTTTTATTGAGGTTGGCAACAATGTTACGCGCTATGGCAATCGCATGTTCATCATTTTCGGCTAAATGGTCAGCTACACCTGAAAGACGTGTGTGTACATCACCACCACCTAAGTCTTCACTGCTCACCACTTCACCAGTTGCAGCTTTTACAAGAGGAGGACCGCCTAAGAAAATCGTACCTTGATTACGTACAATAATCGTTTCATCAGACATGGCAGGTACATAGGCACCACCTGCGGTACAGCTACCCATCACGACAGCAATTTGGGCAATACCTAGGCTCGACATACGTGCCTGATTATAGAAAATACGCCCGAAGTGATCGCGATCTGGGAAAACTTCATCTTGCATTGGTAAATAAGCACCGCCTGAGTCCACCAAATAAATACAAGGCAAGTGATTTTGTTCGGCAATTTCTTGGGCGCGTAAATGTTTTTTAACCGTAAGTGGATAATACGTTCCACCTTTAACCGTTGCATCGTTGGCAACGATCATGCAAGTCACACCATTGACCTGACCAATACCTGCAATTACACCCGCAGCTGGAACATCATCTTCATAAACGTTGTACGCTGCCAATTGACCAATTTCTAAAAATGCCGTTCCGACATCAACCAGTTGATCAATACGTTCACGGGGTAAAAGTTTACCTCGAGCCAAATGTTTTTGACGGGCATTTTCACCACCACCTAAAGCAATACGTTGGGCAACTTGTTTTAGATCTGTGACCAATGTTTGCATGGCTTGCTGGTTTGTTTTGAAGTCTTCACTTCGAACATTAATCTTGCTTTGTAATTGGTTCATAAGATGCGTCCTTATTTATAATTATTATTTGGTTTCATTGAAGAGTTCGCGACCAATGAGCATACGGCGAATTTCAGAAGTTCCGGCACCAATTTCATAAAGTTTTGCATCACGCCATAAACGACCAGCAGGGAATTCATTGATGTAACCATTACCGCCTAGAGTTTGGATTGCTTCGCCTGCCATCCATGTTGCTTTTTCAGCGGAATATAAAATGGCACTTGCCGCATCTTTACGTAGGCTGCGGTCATGGTCGGCTTTGTCACAGGCAGCGCCAACCGCATAAACTAATGCTTTACATGCCAACCAAGTTGAATACATATCGGCAAGTTTGCCTTGCATAAGCTGGAACTCACCTAAGGCTTGACCAAACTGTTCACGTTGATGTAAGTAAGGAATCACCACATCTAAACAAGCATCCATAATTCCTAAAGGTCCGGCACTTAAAACTGCACGTTCATAGTCCAAACCACTCATAAGTACTTTTGTACCATTACCCACGCCACCAAGTATGTTTTCAGCAGGCACTTCCACATTGTCAAAAAACAGTGGGTAAGTGTTAGAGCCACGCATACCAAGTTTGTCTAAGTGGTTGCCGTGACTGAAGCCTTTCATGCCTTTTTCAACTAAAAAAGCAGTCATGCCTTTCGCACCAGCTTTAGGGTCAGTTTTTGCATAGACCACGAGTACATCTGCATCACCGCCGTTGGTGATCCACATTTTTGAACCATTTAAAACGAAATGATCGCCTTTTTGTTCTGCACGTAATTTCATGCTGACCACATCAGAACCGGCATTTGGTTCAGACATGGCGAGGGCACCTACATATTCACCAGAAATCAGTTTGGGTAAATATTTCTGCTTTTGCTGCTCGTTACCGTTTCGATTAATTTGGTTTACACATAAATTAGAATGAGCACCATAAGATAGGCCAATAGCTGCCGAAGCACGAGAAATTTCTTGCATGGCAATAATATGAGCTAAATAACCCATATTGGCACCGCCATATTCTTCAGAGACGGTCATACCTAAAAGGCCCATATCTCCGAATTTTTTCCAGAGATGTGCAGGGAATTTATTGTCTTGATCAACTTGTTGGGCAATTGGTGCAATTTCCTTTGCACAAAATGCGGCCACTGAATCTTGAAGCGCAATTAAAGTTTCATCTAGACCGAAATTCAAGCTGCGGAGGTTCATGATATTTTCATCCTATTGGTTATATTTGTTGTCCATAAAATATTTTGTGGGTATTTGATAAGTACCATACAATGATTTTTTAAAAAAGTGAATACGAATTCATAAAATGATTTACAATTCATTTTATTTGTTAGAGAATAAATTATGAGCTATAAACGATCATCTTTAATGCAAGAGCGGATGGAGCAAAATCGTAAGTCGATTTTGAGTTCAGCCAGAAAATTAATTTCAGAGGGAGGGTTTAAAGACGCACAAATACAAACAATTGCAGAGCAAGCGGGTGTATCAAGTGGTCTGGTTTATCGCTACTTCGATAATAAAAGCCAAGTGCTGATTGAGGTTTTATCTGAGGCCATTAATACAGAACTATTGGTGATTGATTCGATTACCGAAAGTGACTTATCGGCAAAACAGAAATTACATAAGGCTGTGGCAACCTTTGTAAAACGGGCACTCAATAGTCCCCAGCTTGCATATTCACTCATGTTTGAACCCGTCGATTCAACGGTTGAACATGAGCGTTTTCGTGTGAAGCAATTGATTAAACAAAGTATTAAAAAAATACTTGCGGATGGAAATGCAAGTGGTGAGTTTGTCTTGGATGATTTAAACACAGCAGCACTTTGTGTTGTCGGCGCTATGACCTATGTGGTGGTTGAACCCCTAGACCCAGCTCAAAATACAAATTTTGATCATGCGCACAAAGACTATTTTTCAAAACAGATTGCTGACTTTTGTGTAGATGCTGTGCAGAAGAAATAGGGCATATAAAGGATAAACATTACAAAGTAGGCGGTTTGGAAAAGTAGTTGCAGTAACAACAATTAGATCAGGTAAGAAGAGAATTAAAAGAATCAAGGAGAATGATTCAATGCAACAAGAACGGTTAAGCTACGCCTCGGGACCAAGCACACAGCCCTTATTGGGTATGACCATTGGTGAACAATTTGATCAGGCCTGTCGGCAATATGCAGAAAAGGAAGCAATTGTCAGTTTTCATCAAAACAGACGGTTAACCTATAAAGCTTTACAGGATGAAGTAAATGCTTTTGCTTGTAGCCTTTTAAAATTGGGATTAAAAAAAGGAGATCGGTTAGCCATCTGGTCGCCTAACTGTGTGGAATGGACGGTTACCCAATTTGCAGCTTTTAAAGCAGGGATTATTTTAGTTAATCTAAATACAGCTTATAAAAGCCATGAACTTGAATATGTGTTGAATAAAGTCTCATGCAAAGGATTGATTATAGCTTCTCAATTCAAAACGACTGATTACCAAGAGTTGCTGACTAAAATTGCCCCTGAGTTAACCAACAGTCCAGGTAAAGTGCTCAGTTCAGAACGACTGCCACATTTAAAATTCGTGATTAAAATTGATGATCAGCAACATACGGGTATTCATCGTTTTAGTGATTTAGTTACAACACCAAACTCCGAGCAGCTTGAACAATTAAAACAGTTAACCAAGCAGCATCAGTTTGATGAAACCATTAATATCCAATTTACCTCAGGTACAACGGGTAACCCAAAAGGGACCATGTTGACCCACCATAATATTTTAAATAATGGCTATTTTGTTGGCGAAGGCATTCGTTTAACGCCTCAAGATAAAGTATGTATTTCTGTGCCGTTGTTTCATTGTTTTGGCATGGTGATGGGGAATTTAGCATGTGTTACACATGGAGCAACGATGGTCTATCCATCGGCCGTATTTAATCCTTTAGAAACTTTAAAAGCCATTCATCAAGAACGTTGTACGGCAGCATATGGCGTACCAACCATGTTTATTGCAACTTTAGAACATGAACAATTTAATGAGTTTGATCTGTCGAGCTTAAGAACGGGCATCATGGCTGGTAGTCCTTGTCCACGTGAAATTATGCAACGGGTTATAGACCGGATGCATATGTCTGAAATCACGATTTGTTATGGCATGACTGAAACCTCGCCAGTCAGTGTACAAAGCTCGGTAAACGATTCAATTGATAAACGAGTAAGTACAGTTGGCCATGTTCATCCGCATGTTGAAATTAAAATTGTCGATTTAGAAGGTCAGATTGTTCAGCAAGGGACTTTAGGCGAGCTATGTGTTCGTGGTTATTCAGTGATGGCTGGCTATTGGGGCGAAGAAGAAAAGACCCGTGAAGTGATTGATTCGGCTGGCTGGATGCATACGGGTGATATTGCAGAAATGGACCAAGATGGTTTTATTAAAATTAAAGGTCGTATTAAAGATGTCGTGATTCGTGGTGGGGAAAATCTCTTTCCAAAAGAAATTGAAGACTTTCTATACACCCATCCCGATGTGAGCGATGTACAGGTAATAGGCCTGCCAGATGCGAGATATGGCGAAGAACTCTGTGCTTGTATTATTTTGCATGAACATCATCAAATTGATGAAAATAGCATCCGTCAATTCTGTAAAGAGCATATTTCCCATAATAAAGTGCCGCGCTATGTTCGATTCTTTAATGAATTTCCAATGACTGCTTCTGGGAAAGCCCAAAAGTTTAAGTTACAAGAAATTATGCGTGCTGAGCTTAATTTAACAGGAAATGTCTTTGACTAAAGAAGCCAAAAGCCCAGTCAAAGTGCAGCAAACTATAAATTGAAAGGCAGTTTAAATAGAGGATAAAACAAAATGGCAAAAGACTTTAATAGCCCAAAAGTAGTCGATGGTTATGATGAACATATCCGTAAATTAATTCCGGGTTATGAAGTGATCCATCAACAGGTGGATGCCATTTTGCAATCAGTGTTGAAACCAAACTCTCACATATTAATTGTGGGATGTGGCACGGGTTATGAACTTGAATATTTACTTAAAAGACATCCGAACTGGAAATTTACAGCAGTTGATCCATCTTTAACGATGCTTCAAAAAGCCCAAGAACAGGTTGAACTTTTAGGTAAATCTTCACAAGTCACCTTTGTACATGGGGAGACTTCAGCTTTGCCTCTTGAAAATTGCTTTGATGCTGCACTGTCTATTCTTGTGGCGCATTTTATTGCTGATGATATAAAACCTGCGTTCTTTAAAGGTATTTATGATCGCTTAAAAGAAAATGCTGTCTTGCTCACCTACGATTTAATGACGTGTATAAATCCTCAGCAGCTTCAAGCATTACGTTATTTATGTTTGGCTCAAGGCTTAACTGAGGAGCAATGCCAAAAAATGTTAGAGCGTATGGCTCAAGACTTTTTTAGCCTGACCACAGAAGGTTATATAAAACTTTTGCAAAAGAGTGGCTTTGAAAGCGTGCAGTCTTATGCACAGGTTCTGACTTATCAGGGTTTTATTGCAAAAAAATAATGCCAGTAGAGACATAGGAATGTTGTCTTAACACCTAAATATTCTCAATGAGGAAGAGAATATGAAAACTGAAAAAAAATAGAAGAACTCGCTTTACTTAAAACAAATTAAAAAGTGGCCCTAATGCCGCTTTAGGGAGGTTTTGTCTAAAAAATATGATGGAAGGTCTTTCTTGAGAAAGAAAGTCAAATTTTCAAGGACCTATCTAAATAGGTACATAACAAAAAGGATGTCGAGATCTTTAAGCCTATTTAAAGATCAAAAAAGGAAAGTTTTATGATAAATGCTTTAAATACAACGGTTCAAAAAAGCCTATTGGCGGTTTCTGTGACCCTGTTTGTGTCTTCTGCCTTTGCAGCTCAAACAACAGATCCTGAAATAGAACAACTTCGACAAGAGGTGAAAGAGCTGCGGGCTATGCTACAAGCTCAAAAATCTTTATCGCAAGGACGAGTTGAACTAGCAACTTCTGCAACTCCTCAAGCTGCGCAGCCAATACAGCAAGGGTTAACTAAGTCTGGTGCAGAATTTAACCTCTATGGATATATACGGGCAGATGCTTCTTATCAAATGAAGGGCGCATCTACCATGTATAACAATATTAGCGGTGTTCCACTCGAAAATACGCCAGAAGAATCTGCTCAAAAAGATCAGTTGCACAGCACAGTTAATGTGACACGCTTTGGGTTGAATTTTAAAACTCCAACAGCCGTGGGTGATGTGGGCGGAAAACTGGAAATGGACTTCTTTGGAGCAGCCACTCGTGATCAGTTCCGTATACGCCATGCTTATTTAACTTTTGATAAATGGCTTATCGGTCAAACGTGGTCGACATTTATTGCACCTGAATATTATCCAGAAACAATTGATGCAGGTACATTTGTTGGGAGCGCCTTATTAAGATCTCCGCTAGTTCGCTATAGCGACAACTTAAGTGCAAATACGAGTTTTGCAATATCGGTTGAAGACCCGAAATATACGGCTACATCAGACCCTGATAACAAAATGCGTTTACCAGCCTTGGTAGGGCGCTTAAATCATAAATTCGCCAATGGCTCGATGCTATCAGGTCGTAGTTTTGTGGCTGAAAAGAGAACCAACAATGATGAAGAAGTGGCTTGGGGTGTAGGCCTAGGGGGGAAATATCAGATTACGCCAGATACATTACTCAAAGCCGATTATTACCATGTCAAGGGAGATGGACGTTTCCTACTATGGAGTAACAGCGGCTATGCAATAGATGATCAAAACAATATGCATAGCAATGAATTTGACACAGTTTCATTAGGTATAACCCATCAGTTTACGCCACAAATTCGTTCAACCTTAGCTTATGGCTATATGAAAGCCAAAGATGATAACCGTTTTGCCCAATTACAACGCAATAACACAACTCAAAACAAAGAGCTTTGGCAGGGCTGGGTAAATGCACTTTATAACCCTTATAAACCAATTACTTTGGGCGTCGAATATGTTTATGGCGAACGAGAAACTTTTGATGGGCGTAACGGGACGGATAACCGCTTCAACATGATGGCGAGTTACGATTTTTAATTAATTCAATAAGACCTTGAATAATCTGTTTTTTCTTTAGGGTGCAATATGTCGTTTTAAAAAATTGAATATGAATTTATCTCACAGAGGAGGTGGGTAAATGACAACATCTAAATTAAATGTAAATGAAATTATTGATCAGGCCAAATTTAGACCTTATCACTGGAGTATTTTACTTTGGTGTTTATTAATTATTATCTTTGATGGGTATGATCTGGTTATTTATGGTGTAGTGCTGCCTTTGCTGATGCAAGAGTGGTCATTGACGGCTGTACAGGCGGGAATGTTAGCAAGTACAGCACTATGCGGAATGATGTTTGGGGCAATGTTCTTTGGAACTTTGGCAGACAAAATAGGCCGTAAAAATGTGATTTTAATTTGTGTCGCTCTTTTTAGTGGTTTTACTTTTTTAGGTGCTTTCGCATCAAGTCCACTTGAGTTTGGGGTGCTTCGATTCTTAGCGGGACTAGGCATTGGTGGGGTAATGCCAAATTTAGTTGCACTCACATCAGAATATGCACCTAAACGTATACGCAGCACCTTAGTAGGTACCATGTTTAGTGGATATGCGATTGGGGGGATTCTTTCAGCATTAATTGGTAGTTATTTGGTTGAAAGTCAGGGGTGGCAAATTATGTTCCTGATTGCAGGCATTCCTTTATTTTTGTTGCCTGTTATATGGAAGTTTTTACCGGAGTCTTTAACTTTTTTGGTTAAAACTGGTAAAACTGAACAAGCACAGCGCATTATTCAAAAAATTTCACCTCAACAAAGCCTAACGATCAATACGCAGTTAGTGCTTAATGACGATAATGTTCCAACAGGCAGTTCTGTAAAAGGATTATTTCAACAAGGCCGCGCATTCAATACACTCATGTTCTGGTTAGTGTTCTTTATGTGCTTACTCATGGTGTATGCCTTAAGCAGCTGGTTACCAAAACTCATGCTTGCCGCAGGCTATTCACTCGGAAAGAGTATTTTATTCTTGTTTGCTCTAAATGTCGGCGCAATGATCGGTTCAATCGGTGGTGGTATTCTTTCTGATAGATTCCATTTAAAACCTGTAATTATGGGAATGCTGCTGGCGGGTGTTCTAGCATTAATCGGTTTAGGCTTTAACTCACCAGCCTATGTTTTATATGGTTTGGTGACTGTGGCAGGAGCAGCAACGATTGGTACCTCAATTCTTCTTTATAGTTACGTTGCTCAATATTATCCATTAAGTGTGCGTTCTACTGGAATTGGCTGTGCTTCCGGTGTTGGTCGAATTGGAGCAATTGTGGGACCAATCTTAACTGGCATGTTATTAGGCCTCCAGTTACCACATAAAATGAATTTCGTGATGATCGCAATTCCTGCAATTCTTGCTTTTTTAGCAGTCATGATGCTGAGACGACATGCAGTTGAAAAACAAACTATTACGCCAAAACTTACTGCTGAATTAGAAGGTAACTAATCGATATTGATACAGGTAGGGAAATCATTCCTACCTGTATCTGTAAATTTTATTTCTTCAGTAACTGGTTTAAATGAACCAGATTTGCCATTTGTTGATTACCTTTATCATTTGGATGTAAGTGATCACCTGAGTCATAAATCGGGTTTAATCGATCGGGATGTTTTGAATCTTTTAAACCTTGATCAAGATCAAGTACTCCATCAAATGTCTGACTGGTTCTTATCCAAGCATTAATTTTTTTCCGTAATTGATCTTTGTTCGGTTGGTAGTAGTTATCTAAAGGGGTATTGGGTAAAGCACCCGAAAATGGAGGTAAGGTTGCCCCAATTACTTGAATGCCTTGTTTATGTGCTTCATCTACGACACGTTGATACCCTTGAGTTAATGCTTCAAAAGACGGTATTTCTTGTTTAGGAGCAAAAGCAGTACCCGGCCATGAAATATCATTAATACCCACCAGAACAATTAACGTTTTCACCCCAGAATATTGAAACACTTCTTTTTTCAAGCGCTCTAAAGCACTGTCGCCCATACCGTCTGTGAGTAGTCTATTTCCTGAAATTCCGCTATTAATCACAGCTACTTGATGTGGTGATAAACGCTTAGCTAAAAAGTCGGTCCATCTCGTGTTTGCATCTAGAGTTGCAGTGGCACCATCGGTAATTGAGTCTCCAATGACCGCAACAACATGAGCTTTATGCTTTGGTTTTACCTCTATCGCAGAGAGTAATAATCTTGCAGTGGTTGTTTTAGCATCGGTAGGAGTATTTAAATTTGCTGTCTGGTTACCCGTAATCAGCCAACTGGTTTGTTTAGCATCCCAATGAAAAGTTTTAAATGTCGTTGGCTTTTGAATAAAACTATTTACTATTAATTGTGCATGATTAGGAACAGAGAGATGAATTGGATCACTAATCAATTGTTTACCCGGTAAAATTTGTGCTTTGAGCTTGCCTGAGAAGTAAACTGGATAAGCACTCGTAGATTTTAGACTTTTTGAATTAACTAAACCTACGGTGGTTTTATCAATGTAAAGCGGCTGTTCACCATATTGGTTGGTGAAAACCAGTCTAACTGCTTCACCACCCAAACTAATTTGACTAACTTGTCTGATCGTTTGATTGGATATTTGCTCGGGAATATGTGTTGGGAAAACAAAATCTTTATTCCAGACCTTTTGTGGGCTCGCTGACCAACTGGTAATCCATTGGCTTTTTTGTACTTCTGCTTGCGCTACGGTAGACAATAAAACTAAAGAGAAAAGGGTAGATTTATAAAGTTTCATCTCATGAATCCTTAAAACGAATTAGAGTCATCTTGAAACAAATTATTGGCTTGTTATAGCGGTCTAAGCGGAATAAGATTTGTGAATCAGATTCATAAATAGATTTCGTTATGTCATATTTTGATATTAATCGATCTGGCGAGCTGGCAATTTTTATTCGGGTGGTCGAATTAGGAAGCTTTTCAGCAGTAGCGAGAGCATGCGACATGACGCCGTCTGCTGTCAGTAAATTAATTGCTCGGCTCGAAAAACGACTTGGAGTTCGATTACTGAATCGTTCAACACGCCAGTTTCAGCTCACAAGTGAAGGCTGTCAGTTCTATGAACAAGGTCTTCAAATACTCAGTGAGCTAGATGAGCTTGAACAATCTGTTACTGCAAATCACACACCTAAAGGACGAATAAGAATACATACCAGTCTTTCATATTGGACCCATTTTTTGTTGCCGTGCATTTCTTTATTTAATCAGCGCTATCCACAAATTGAATTAGAGGCTCACTTAAGTGATGAAGTCATTAATTTAGTTGAGCAAAGAATTGATGTCGCGATTCGGACAGGACCTTTAAAAAGCTCAAATTTGGTGGCTCGCTCATTGGGGAGCACTCATAAACATTATGTATGTTCACCTAGATATATTACACAGTGTGGTTGTCCACAGCATCCAGAAGAACTCTATGAACATCAGCTTTTAGACGTAAGTTATCAGCGCCAGAATAAGACATGGTTATTTAAAAAAGAGAATCAAGAAATCACGCTCGTACCTACTCAGGTTTTAAGAGTAAATCATGGAGAAGCGATTTTGCAGTTAGCACTTGCCGATGCAGGCATTGCACAACTCAATGAATTTCAAGTTCGAAAAGCGCTAGAACAAAAGCAGTTAATTAAAATTCTTGAAGACTGGAATGTTAATGCTTCTGAAGAATTTCATGCTGTCTGGATCGGGCATGATAAATATGTTCCTAAACGTGTAAGGGTCTTTCTAGATTTCTTGGTGGAACATGCAAATATCAGTTAATTGAGTTCTTTCTGGCACTTAACTGACACTGGTGAATTGTTTCATTCATTGTTTCCACAAAGTTCATGTTCGCATCAATATTTTGTAAGCTTACTTTTTCTAGATCTTCTACAAATTGTGGCGAATAATGTTCTTCTAAAGCGTTATAAATACAATTGCATTGTGAGAGCGCATGACCTGACCACACACAATGAGTATTGAATTCGTTTTTACTGATAGGTCTGCACCCTAATAAACTTATAGCAATTATTAATAGAGTGCACACTAAAACAATACGATATGAAAAAAACATCATTATTGCTCTTCGTTGGTTGTTGTTATCGTTAAGTTGTGCTTATAGATGCGCTCATCTTTAACTGGCGTTAAATATTGAGATCTTTTCCCTAAAAAGATAAAAGTAGGGATAGGTAAAAAGATGGGAAGAATTCTTTAAACGTGTTTTAAGCTGAACAATAAGATAATGAAGAGTAATAAAAATAAAATGATATAAAATAATAGTCATTAGAGACTCCTTGATAAAAGAAGTTGTGCCCAATCACTGCTATTAATTATGGTGGTGAAACGAAAGAGGGTTAGCAGACTGATACCTAAGAAACCAGCACACCCGAAGGTGTCCCACTCCCGTTCCTCCGTCAAAGGCACGAGGGGCTCCACACCAAAAACATGTTTTTAGTGCACTTAGGTAGACGATCTGCTAAAACCGACTGACAAAATAGGTCAGCCGGAGCATCATAAGCTGAGCCTTAAAGCGGGTCAATTGCAAAAATAAAAGATTGGTTTATATAAACAAATATTAATATTTTTAAATTTTCATTAATAAAATAACAAGTTATTTAGAATTTAAACAATTGAATAATTATTAAACCTAATTTCTACAATGGAGTTTTAATGTTTATATATCAAAGATTTATTAATTGTTTATTTATATATTGTTTGTAATCATTGGCTTAATAAGGCACAAACTCAGAAAGGATGAGCAATTTTATTTTTATGAATATGGCAATCTTAAATAATTAGCTAGTGCCAAAATTTAATTAAAATATCAATTGCAAGAATGGTATTTTTTAATCATTTATTTAATTTTGATTTTACAAAAGCTTGCATAACCTACAAAAGTTAAGAGAACCACAGCGGTAGGTCAACAGAAGATAATGTTATTTATAAGCCGACATCTTAAAATTCATAAGGGTGACTTCAATGTTAAGAATTTTTTGTGCAGTGAGTATGGTCGTTGCAATTGCAATGGGCATGAGCGCTTGCCAAGATAGAAATTCAAGAGATGATGAAAATCATGGTGCTAATGACCCAACCACCGCTCACCAAATTGATAAAAATTCATAACTATTTTTTCTAAGAAAGCTCACTTTTAGGTGAGTTTTCTTATCGTTATTTTCTATAAAATATGTAACATAATAAAAAAGATAATTATATGAAAATACAAAATTAATCAGTAAATTAGTAGGTTATTATCTTTCTTCGAATTTGTTGTTACTGAAGTGTTTCTATAATGAGTTATAGTTTCAAAAAATTAATAAAATAAACACAATAAATTACTTATATTCATCCTAAATTCATTGTAGTCATGGCAGTTTTATAAAGGTAAGGATATGCCCCAGTACTTAAGAATAGCTGAGAAAATATATCAAAATGTTAAAGAAAAAAAAGGTTTTACAGATGACCATATGGAAGATCTTAACAATTTGATGATTGAACTCAGACATGAGCTTAAGGGGACAAAGCTTAAGCTTTTATACAATTATATTGATTTTGCTGAATTACTTATTAAACCTCTACAGGAATCTAAAATTAAATTGGATTTAAGTATTATTCCGCAGAGTAAGAATACTCAAGAGTTTGTATTGTGGCTTGCGAGTTTTATTGAGCGGATTACAACGGGCGGACAAGAAAAATTACCGCCAATCCGAGCTAAGGTTACTTTATCTTCATATGATTACGAAGATAATTACTCATCAATGCAAAATCCAGTAAATAACGGGGAAGAAATTATTGAATATTTTAAGAAAAAAGATAGTTAAATAAGATGCTATAAAAAGAGCTTATTTCCGAGGGCCAATAGGAAATAAGCTCATATTTTTAAATTAATAAATAGAAGATACTACACTACAAATACTATCTATCGTTCCATGCATCTTTAATTGCCTGTTTAGCATGTTCCCATTTTAAGCGGGATTCAGCTTTCAGCTCTTCCCATTTTTGTTGAAGGTTACCTTCGACATCTTCAAATTGAGCACCTTCTTTAGATTCGGTACGGGCACGATGACCTAATTCATAGGCTGTCGAGAAATCTCGATCATAATCTAGATCTGGAGTAGTAAGTTGAGCTTCTTGATAATAAGGACGAGTAACATAACTTTCGCGCCAATAGGTATCAGAATAGTTATGGTCGCCGGCTGGCAGTCGTGCGTGATCGCTATTTTGATCTGTCATCAGTTTTTCCTCATCTATTATTAAATTTTATGCTTATGTTGAATTTAGGAAGGTGAAGGCACCTTCCTAAATAAAATGAATGACCGCATCAAATGACAATTAAATCGGCAATGAATTAACGTTGCTGATTATTGTTATTTGGGTTTTGTTGACTTGGATCTTTTTGATTAGAGCCTTGTTGTGGGCGGCGGTTATCATTTTGCTGTTGTTGCTGATTGTTTTGTTGCTGTTGATCTTTTTGCTGTTGGTTGCCATTTGGCTGCTGTTGGTTATTGCGCGAATCGTTTTGCTGCTGTTGTTGCTGTTGATTATCGCGTTGATTGCTTTGATTATTAGTAGTGCTCATCTTTAATTACCTCATATCATTTATGATGTGTGTTTTATCTGAGAGCTTCAGATAGGTTTATTTAAACATGAAAATTTTAAATGTGTAGCCTAAGGGTGTTACCCTATATTTAACTGTAACTTTAGAAATTAATTAAAACCTTGATTTTTATATAATGAAGTTTTTATCAATAAACATAATTAATATGAAGATCGATAAAATTACATTTAAGTACATTGGTGTTAAAGAAACACTATGATCATTTCTAAATATGTATTTGTTATTTTTTATTGGTGAGATTCTATTTTTTATTATCTAATATTATGAATTCTATATCTTGAGTAATGTAATAAACAAGTTGTCTAAGTTTAAAGTAAGGAAGGCCCTTAAATATACGACGGAAATTATAAAAATTATTTTTATAATAAATAGAATAAAAGAAGGTACCTACAGGTTTTTCTTTTGTTTCTGATCCCCCTTTTTTTAATAATCCTGTGCAAGCAACATAAAGATCTGCCTTTATAAGTTCTTTGCCTTTTGTGATCATCTCTATGGTGACCGGCATGGACTCAGGTGTATGTTTTTCAATAAGTTCAGAAGAAATATGAAGTGTATTTTCTTTAACACGTAAGTCATAACTGACTAAGCTTCCAATAAAAATATCGCCGGAATAGGGGCTTAAAGAAAAGCGATAAGCTAAATAGCCCGCAGAGGCACTTTCAAAAAATGCAATTTTAATTTTTTCTTCTGCTAATAATTTGCAACATGAGTTAAACATTTTTCTATCCTTAGCTATGTTTTTAAGTTATTTATAGAATTATTTTAAATTATTTTTTGTTAACTTTTTAATCTTTATAATTTTAAAGGTAACTCAAATGTAATCAAAATTTAAAATTTATATATTTTTTATAAAAACAGACAGTTAAGTTATTCTAAAGATGAGAATGTAACTTTGTGTTATAGGTTATGTGCCTGAATTTAAAAAGTTTATAAAAAAACAATTGTTTTTAATAACGCAATATAACAAAGAGAAGCTGGGATTATAGGATGAGTAAAGTATGGTATTTTATATCTCACAAAAGGAGAATAGAAATGCCTGTTGTAGTGAAAGAAAGATTATTAGACCTATTGCAAGATAATCAACAGAACTATTACGAATTATTTGTTTTTTTCCTTGATCCTGATATTTCTAGTTTTGAAAAAGAAAAGAAAGCAAGAGATTTTCTAACTAAAGAAATAGATAAAATAGATCAAAATGAAATTGATTTCCCTTCAAATATAAATATGGTTAAAGCATGGTGTGAGAACAATAATAAAGAAAATTGTGAGGTATTTCAGTCTTATTTAAACCGCAGACAAAGCGGAGGTGAGAGAGAGTACTTTAATAATGTCGGTCAGGCGTTTGAATTTTTAATTAAAGTTTCTCCAACCAAAAAAGTAGATGGTGCATGGCTATATAGTTGTGTTCACTATTGGAATGACCCAGTTTTCCACGATCTTATTATTACCTATTTGGAAGAGCTTGGGTTAGGTGAGCCTAAGGCAAATCATGTATGTATATATGATGACTTGCTACGTAGTTTGGGACTCGATAGCTTTGAGCTGCTTTTAGCAGATGAATATTACCATAATGCTGTGATTCAGTTGGCGCTTGGTTATGCTCCACCTGAGTTTATTCCAGAGATTGTGGGCTTTAATTTAGGCTATGAGCAACTGCCACTTCATCTACTTATTAGCAATTATGAGCTTGCAGAGCTTGGCATCGATTCTAAGTACTTCAATCTCCACATTACCATTGATAACATTGATAATGGACATGCAAATAAAGCGATTAAAGTTATAGAAAATATTTATGATAAATATAGAGATAAAGAACTTTTTCTAAGTAAATTAAAACGTGGTTTTGCGCTAAACAATCATGGCGTAGGCTCTTCTAGTATTATAAAAAATTTAAATCTTGAAGATTTTGTTCTTAAAATTTTAAAGAGAAAGGCATTGGTTGGGCAGTTAATTCATAACGAAACTAGAGATTTCGGGTGCAAAACGATTAATCAATGGTTATCTAACCCAGACGATGTTGAGGGGCTGGTATCTCATTTAATTGAAAATAAGTGGATTAAATTTAATGCTGACCCTGAACAGAGTGTTTTCTGGAGATTAATTAATGATGAGAATGGAAAAATGTATGGGGTATTTAACCCTGTAGAGCGTCAGATCATTCATGACTGGATTGCGGGCAATGATCATTCTTCTAATTTCTTGGCATATAGCAGAGCATTAAATACTAGCCAGCGTATTCAAGATTATTTATTTAGCTATATCTCTGATGGCGAGCTTGATGCATTACAAGACCGTGTGCAGAAATCACATGATCTTGCCATAAAAATATGCAAACTGACTCCGTTTTTGGGGCCAGATTCACATCATAAAAGTATTGGGCTTTGGAGCACACGCAAATATGTTGAGCTGCTTTTCCCATATTTAAGTTCTTTTAATAAAAACTAGTTCTTTAAGTTTTTTACTTCACCCCACGTTTAACTTTAAAACATAGGTAATGAACATGACTGATAATGGTAAATTAACAAATAAAACAAGTGAAATGGCTGGCGCTGATGAGCCAAATAAGGCCAATACTACTCAAAAAACTGAACAGTTAGACACAGTCAGAGATGATGCTACAAATCAGGCTTTAACCACGAATCAGGGGGTTAAAATTGCTGATAACCAAAATAGTCTAAAAGCAGGAACGCGCGGATCAACACTATTAGAAGATTTTATCTTACGAGAAAAGATCACCCATTTTGACCATGAACGAATTCCAGAGCGTATTGTGCATGCTCGTGGCGTAGGAGCTCACGGTTATTTTCAGGCATATGAAGGCAACGAACGCTTAACAAAAGCAGGTTTTTTGACGGACCCAAGCATTCAAACGCCAGTTTTTGTACGTTTCTCGACTGTACAAGGGCCACGTGGTTCAGCTGACACCGTTCGTGATATTCGTGGATTTGCTATTAAATTTTATACGCAAGAAGGTAACTTCGATTTGGTCGGCAACAATGCTCCGGTTTTCTTTGTACAAGATGGTATTAAGTTCCCTGACTTTGTACATGCCGTAAAACCTGAACCAGATACTGAAATGCCTACTGGAGGGAGCGCCCATGATACATTTTGGGACTTTGTGTCTTTAGTACCAGAGTCAGCACATGCTGTGATTTGGGCCATGTCTGATCGTGCTATTCCTCGTAATTTACGTTCAATTCAAGGCTTTGGTGTGCACACCTTCCGTTTAATTAATGCTGAAGGTAAAGCTCATTTTGTTAAGTTTCACTGGACCCCGAAACAAGGCTTAAGCGCTCTGGTTTGGGATGAGGCACAAAAACTTGCAGGTAAAGATCCTGATTTCCATCGTCGTGATCTTTACGAAGCCATTGAGCAAGGCGTATATCCTGAATGGGAATTAGGGGTGCAAATTGTCGCAGAAGAAGATGAAATGAAGTTCGATTTCGACTTACTTGACCCAACAAAAATTATTCCTGAAGAATTAGTTCCTGTCACACCTATTGGCCGATTTGTTTTAAATCGAAATGTTGATAATTTCTTTGCTGAAACAGAGCAGGTTGCTTTCTGTCCAGGGCATATTGTGCCAGGTATTGATTTTACGAATGATCCACTATTACAGGCACGACTATTTTCATATACCGATACACAGTTAAGTCGTTTAGGCGGACCGAATTTCCATCAAATACCAATTAATAAACCTGTATGCCCATTCCATAACAATCAACGCGATGGTATCCATCAACATACAATTCATAAAGGGCAAGCTTCTTATCAACCAAATTCAATTGATGGGAACTGGCCGGTTGAGACACCTCCAGCGGCAGAAAATGGTGGATTTGAAAGTTACTATGAGAGAGTGAGTGGTCAAAAGATTCGTGAAAGAAGTGAATCTTTTTCCGATCATTTTTCTCAGCCTCGTCTTTATTACAAGAGCCTTGCACCTCATGAGCAAAAACATGTGGTCGATGCGTATACCTTTGAACTCAGTAAGGTAAAAAGAAAATATATTCGTGAACGTCAGGTCCAACAAATTTTGGCGAATATCGACCTCGATTTAGCACGTCAAGTGGGTGAAAATTTAGGTATAGAAGTACCTGATCTTAGCCTCGATTTTAAGCCTCAAGCCGTTGAAAAATCGGCTAAGTTATCCATGCTTGCTTTCCCGCCAGCCGATATTAAAGGCCGAAAAATAGCTGTACTCATCCATAATTTGGTGAAGTCTGATGCATTAGAAACCATTAAAAACTGGGCAATTAAGGAAGGGGCTATTGTTCATTTATTGGCACCGAATCTAGCACCAGTTAAAGATCATCAAGACAAAGTTATTGCAGCTGATGGCATGCAAATGGCAGAACCATCCATTGCTTATGATGCAGTGATTATTCCAGATGGCGATAATTTAAATGCCGTGATACAAGATGGTGTAACTCGTCATTACATACTAGAAGCCTATAAGCATTTAAAACCAATCGTATTTTTAGGTAATAAATCTGACCTACTTGAACCGTTAGGTCTAGTGGCAGACGAAGGTACTTTAATTGAAGATAACTTCAAACATGTATCAGAGAAACTTAAAAACTTGCTTAAAGCCCACCGTGTTTGGTCTCGAGAGCAAATAGCTCAGCACGTTCCTGCTTAAAGTAAAAGCCTTGAAGGTTAAAGCTTTCAGGGCTTTTTTATATCGTGGCCGCAGTCGTGACGATGATTATAATGTCCGTGGTCAAAACTCTCGTAATCAAAAGCGCGATGCCTCTGGACGGATTACCTCTTAAGCATCGCGCTTTAAAAACAAAGGAGGCTTTTGCCTCCTTTGTTCTTTAATTTATATTTACTTTACTGTGGGAGCAGTTGTAGTCCTTTTACAATATCAATGTACTCAGAACCGTTTAACCAAAAAGATTTTTTTAAAAATAACGTCGTCATAATACTTTCAGCTGCTTCACTTTCCGGATTTTCACAGAAAATTCCATAGCTTTCGCCTAATACCGCATCATTTTCAATCAGGCGAATATAGTAGGCATGTTGCTCATTTGCATAACCTAAAACTGCATCACGTTGATTTTTCATTTCGCATGTCTCCATACCAAAAACTGAATTAACCAGAATGTTAAGTGCTCAGAATCTCATTTGATAAAAATCAGAAAACAGTCAGTGATAAAGACTATTTCGCAACAGGTTGTGATTTTCTTCAAATTGCCATTTTAGTTTAAACATCCCTGTTAAAAGCAAAATGGATTAAAATCTGATCATGGGATTTATTGTTATGCAAAAAAAAAGTTTCGTCAACTTGAAAATGTAACTTTTTCAAGTTACATTGTCTGCATAGGATTTGAACGGTGAAATGGGGGCGATATGTCAAAGAAAAAAGAATTTGAGCATGGCGGCGTCCGAGAAAATGCCGGTCGTAAAGCACAGTTCAATGAACCCACAAAAGTGATTCGTGTTCCAGAATCTCAAGTGAACTTTATCAAAAATTGGTTACTGAATAATGTCAAAACCGACAACCGGACAGATTTTAGCTCAAAATTGAAGGTTCAACAGGTCCATGCAAATAACGATAAAATTTACCATATTCCTTTAGCTACTGAACGTGTTGCTGCGGGTTTTCCGTCGCCAGCGCAAGATGATATTGAGCAAGCACTCGATTTAAATGAATATTTAATTAGAAATGAAAATGCCACGTTTATTGTCAAAGCAAATTCTTTGTCAATGCTAGACGCTGGAATTGATATTGATGATCCGCTTATTGTGGACCGTAGTCTTCCAGCTAAATCTGGGGATATCGTAATTGCACTCATCGACAATGATTTCACTGTTAAGCGCTTAATGATTGATAATAATTACCACCCACCTAAAATTTGGCTAAAAGCAGAAAACTCCGATTATCAAAATATTTATATTGAAGAAGGGCAAGAACTGGTCATTTGGGGAGTCGTGACTTATAACCTCAAACGAATGAGATAAGGCGTTGCTTTCATATTTTATGGTTTTAGTTACTGATCCGAAATAGGGACCAGTAACTCTAAGCTAAGTAATATTTTTAAATTTGCTCAATCAATAAACATGTGGCGATGATTACCATAAGACCACCTGAAAAACGGCCTACTAAACGTGCTGCTTGTGGTCTGGTTTTAAGAATAGCTTGTGAACCATAACCTACCATTAAGTAAATAATGGCGCAGCTAATCATGTGGACAACACCAAAAGCAACAATTTGCGTCGTCACTGACCATGAGGCAGTGGTGTCAATAAATTGAGGAAGCAAAGCTAAAAAGAGTAAAAAAACTTTCGGGTTTAAGCCACTCACATAAACGCCTTTTGTTGCCCAGCTCAACCATGATTGCGCTTTTTCAGACTCAGACTGATTTGGAGTAGGAGGGGTAAGTAATAAATTTATTCCCATCCATAATAAATAAGCAGAACCCGCAACAGTAAGAATCATCAGAGCCGTCGGGTTATTTGCTACAAGCAGACCAACACCAGCCGCGACCAATAAAATCGTAATAAAGTGCCCAAATAGCATACCTGCAACAGCGGGTACGACGACTTTGCCTTTAATTCCTGCCGAGATGGCATACGCCCAGTCTGCCCCTGGGGTAATAATAAAAAGAATGGAGACACTCCAAAATGCGATAAAAATGTTAAAAGCCATATGCTTATCTCGGCAAACTATTTTCCAAAGGTTTCGCTCGGTGTTTTAGAAAAAATTCCTATTCATTCGAACTTGTTGAAAATAATATGCTCATGTATTTAGAATGTGCTTTTAAATGTTTGCTCATATCACACTCATTTGGGGTAAATTTTTCTAAATGGATCGCACAGATAAAAAGATTCTTGCTGAATTGCAGTTAAATGGCCGATTATCTATTACTGAATTGGCAGAAAAAGTAGGCTTAAGCATTTCACCATGTCATAGGCGAGTGAAGGCTTTAGAAGAGTCAGGAGCCATCAAAGGCTATCGGGCAGAACTCGACCCGAATTTAGTGGGATTTGAGTTTTCAGCGATTGTTTTTATTACGCTTAAAGAAGGTGATAAGCAGGCAGTTGAGAAGTTTGAAAATGCCGTGATTGATATTCCGCAAATCATTCAGGCCCAGCGCTTATTTGGTGAGCCAGACTATTTGCTGCATGTGGTTGCAAAAGATTTACCCGCTTTTCAACGGCTATATGATGAAAAGTTATCGGCTATTCCGAGCGTACAGCGGCTCATCTCAACCATTGTGATGAAAGATGTCGTGCCTGAACGTTTATTTCCGATTGGCTAAAATCTTTAGGGATAAAAAAAGAAGCTTTAAAAAGCTTCTTTTTTAGTCTTCAGGATATTTAGGTATCTAGTGTTTTACACAAAGAGCAGATCGTACCGTTATGTTTATGAGAGAACATAATATCTGGACGCTCGTAACCTTCTTCACATACACGGCAGTGGTAAACTGTTGCAACTGGTGTACCTTCAGCGTCAAAACGTGGTTCTTTAATGCCGTCATCATGTGACTTGATGTAGTATTTTCCTTTGGTTAATAAACCCATGATTGGTGTTAATACAAAGGCAAGTACAAGCGCGATAAGCGGTGAGTAAGGAGCCAAGAAGCTACCAAGTAATCCGAAGAATGCGGCAATCGATAGTCCTGCTGATACAAGGAATGCAACCATACCGACAGGGTTTACGTTGTAGAGCATGTCGTGACGATATTCTGGTTCTTTTGGTGAAAGCTTTAAAACATATTTGTTGATTGAAATGTCTGTTGCAACGACCACAACCCATGCAATCGCAAAGTTTGAATAGAACCCTAAGATTTTACCCAGTACTGCAAACATGTTGCCTTCCATTAATGCAAGGGCAATTGCCAAGTTCACCATCACAAAGACAATACGACCCGGATAATGCTTGCTAATACGAGTATAGGCACTTGTCCAAGCAAGGGAGCCAGAGTAAGCATTGGTCACGTTAATTTTAATTTGAGAAATGACCACCAAAATAACCGCAAGTGTTAGAGCAGCCCAGCCCGGAAGCATGTCATGAAACGCTGCATTAAATTGTTGAACAGGCTCAGTACTGTTTACACCTGGTAATTTTGTTAATAAGTAGAAACCTAAAAATGCTCCAATAATTTGTTTGATTGCCCCTAAAATTACCCAACCTGGACCTGCTGAAATTACGGCTGCCCACCATGCTTTGCTATTTTCTTTTGTTTTAGCTGGCATGAAGCGTAAATAGTCAATTTGCTCACCAATTTGCATAATCAAAGATAGGCATATACCAGCACCTAACATGATGGCTGCCATATCTACAGTCGCAAAACCTTCTTTACCTGTAAAAGTAGCAAACTGGCTGACTAAGGTGGGTTCTTGGTAAATCAAATAGGCCACAGGACCAATCATGAGAATGAGCCAAAGCGGAGTTGTCCATACTTGTAATTTACTCAAGGCTTTCATGCCGTAAATCACCAGCGGAATCACCATAACGGTTGAGATGAGGTAGCCTGCCCAAAGCGGAATACCTAAACCGAGTAATAAGCCTTGCGCCATGATTGAACCTTCAAGGGCAAAGAAAATAAATGTGAAACTGGCGAAAATGATACTGGTGAGGACTGATCCGATGTAACCGAAACCTGCGCCACGGGTAATCAAGTCGAGGTCGATGTTATAGCGTGCCGCGTAGTAGGCAAGAGGAATACCAGTTAAGAAGATAATAATTGCTGCAAATAAAATGGAGAAAACCGCATTGGTTGTTCCATAAGACATACCAATACTGGCGCCAATAGAAAAGTCAGCAAGATAGGCAATACCACCAAGTGCAGTAATAGCAACAACTTTGGGACTCCAGCGCCGAAAGCTATGAGGAGCATAACGTAAAGTATAATCTTCTAAGGTTTCATTCACTGCTTTTTGTGAATCTGTACCTTGCACAGTGTCCAGATTTGGATGTTCAGATACACTCATAACATCAATCTCCCAATCATTTTCGGTCAATCAACACAAATATTGATCATTGTTTTTTGATGAATTTGAGTGTGTGATTTTTGATGAAAATTGGAAATACGTTATTTTGCGTATATGTGCGTATTCGAGAAAATCGCCATGATAAATGACTTTTGGCATAAGGATTGCTGGGTTTAATACCAGCCACATGCCAAACATGAGTGTTATGCCAGATTCTTCACGCCCCCAACAAGCGCCACAACGTGTGATCAAAACGCGCCGTGAATATAATATTTGGGTGGCAGATGAAAGTATCGAAGATTATGCGCTCCGTTATGCGCCCACCTCAGTACGTAAATGGTCGCCTTGGACCGTTACAAATACCGCAATTTCGACAGTTAGCTTCTTGGCTATGGAAGCCATTGGGGCGACCATGCTTTGGCAGTATGGCTTTAGCAACGCGTTGTGGGCGGCAATAGTCGTATGTACCATCATATTTTTAACCAGTTGGCCGATTAGTTACTACGCTGCAAAATATAATGTAGATGTCGATTTGCTCACCCGTGGTGCAGGTTTTGGCTATATTGGCTCGACCATTACTTCTCTGATTTATGCCAGCTTTACCTTTATTTTACTTGCATTTGAAGCCGCAATTATGGCGATGGCACTTGAGCTTGCCCTTGGCATTCCACAAGTTGTTGGTTACTTAATTTCTGCATTGGTGATTTTGCCTTTAGTGGTCAAAGGTATTGGTTTTATTAATAAAGTTCAGGCAATCACTCAGCCAATCTGGCTCTTGTTGCTGTTGTTACCGTGGTTTTTTGTACTTTGGAAACAGCCACAAATTTTAAGTAGTAGTCTGCATTTTGTTGGTGCGGTTTCAAACTCGACCGATTTTAATCTGTATTACTTTGGTGCGGCGTGCACCCTTATTTTTTCATTTGTGATCCAAATTGGTGAGCAAGCTGACTATTTACGCTTTTTACCGCAACAAGAAAAAAATAGAACCGCGTGGCGTTTTGCTGTTTTTTTAGGTGGTCCATCTTGGATTATTTTTGGATTTCTAAAAGTTTTGATGGGCATGCTGCTGATGGTTTTAGCCTTTCAGCTGTTAATTCCTGTCTCTGAACTAGACAATCCGACGTATCTGTATTGGATTGCCTATCAACAATTTATTCCAAATCCTCAGCTTGCTTTAATCCTGACTTTAGCACTGGTTTGCTTGGCACAAATTAAAATTAATATGACCAATGCCTATGCGGGCTCATTGGCATGGTCAAACTTTTTTGCCCGTTTGACTCATAGCCATCCGGGGCGAATTGTCTGGCTTCTTTTTAACGTTTTCATTGCCATTGTTTTGATGGAAATGGGCATTAGCCATGCGGTCGAGCGCATTTTGGGGCTATATAGCAATATCGCTTTGGCATGGATTGGCGCTGTTGTTGCTGATTTAATTATTTGTAAACCTTTGGGTTTAAGTCCGAAAGGAATTGAATTTCGCCGTGCTTATTTATATGACATTAACCCTGTAGGTGTGGGTGCCTTACTGATTGCTTCAGTGCTATCGATGCTTAGCTATTTGGGCTTTTTCGGATTAATGGCGAAAGGCTTGGCGAGTTTTATTGCGCTGGGAAGTGCGATGTTATGTGTTCCTATCATTGCTTACTTAACCAAAGGCAAATATTACATTGCACGCCAGCCTGAAAAAATTCAAGCAGCTTCAGTTGCAAACTGTGTGGTGTGCGAGAGGGACTATGAACTGGCTGATATGGCGGGTTGCCCAGCCTATAATGGTACGATTTGTTCTTTATGTTGTTCACTCGAAGCACGCTGTCACGATTTGTGTAAACCCGATGCGCGTTGGTCGGTGCAACTTAAAAAAGCCATCTGGCACTATCTACCAGAACGCTGGGCCAGTCGTCTAAACAGTCGGGTCAGTTTATATTTATTACTGACTTTAGGGCTGTCTATTGTTTTGGCGGTGAGTTTGAGTCTAGTTTATATCCAAGAAAAAACCTATTTAGAAACAATTAATGCAGCAGCTGTTCCTCAGCTATTTACGCTGTTTGTCAAAATTTACACCATCTTATTTTTATTGATGAGCGTTGCGGCATGGTGGTTAGTGCTAAACGATGAAAGCCGCCGTAATGCTGAAATTGAAACACATCAACAAACGGCATTATTGATTGATGAAATTGCAGCGCATGAAGTCACTTCAAAAGACTTGCAAGATGCCAGAATTTCAGCAGAACGGGCAAATGATGCAAAAAGCCGTTATGTCATTGGCATTAGCCACGAGTTACGAACACCTTTAAATAGTATTTTGGGCTATAGCCAATTACTTCAAAAACAAGAGCAGCTTTCGGAACAGGGGAAAATGGCGCTTGGGGTAATTAGCCGTAGTGGGCAGCATTTAACTTCACTGATTGACGGTTTACTGGATTTAGCACGAATTGAGACAGGCAAAATTTCTTTAAATGTAGTGGATGTCAATTTCCCCAATTTTATAGAACAGATTATTCAAATGTTTCAGCCACAGTTTGAACAGAAGAATTTACAGTTTATTTATGAAATTGGAGATAACCTGCCGCACTATGTCCGTACCGACAAAAAGCGCTTAGAGCAAGTGCTCATTAACTTGCTGGGCAATGCTTTAAAGTTTACGACGAGCGGCACAATTACTTTGAAAGTCGAGTACCGTTTTCAAACGGCATATTTTGAAATTAGAGATACGGGCTGCGGCATTGCCGAAGCGGATTTAGAGCGAATATTTAATCCGTTTGAACGAGGCAGCAATGTGGTTCAGGGTGGCTTTACTGGAACAGGTCTGGGTCTGCCGATTGTAAAATTATTGGTAGATTTACTTGGCGGGCAGCTATCTGTGAGTAGCCAGCTCAATGAGGGTTCACAGTTTAAAATTAAGTTTTATTTACCTTCAAAAGAAGTGGTTCATCCAATTTCTAATGTCTATTCCAATCAGATTACGGGCTATCAAGGCGAGCGAAAACGAATTTTGGTTGTCGATAATGAAGCGGTTGACCGCGGCTTAGTCGCCAATTTTCTAAAACCTTTAGGATTTATGATTGAAGAAGCCGAGTCGGGCATTGACTGTTTAAGGCGCGTACCTATTTTTCAGCCTAACCTGATTTTAATGGATTTGAATATGCCCTTGATGGGCGGCTGGGAAACTGCACGGTTATTACGTCAAAATAATATTACCAATGTGCCGATCTTAATTATTTCAGCCAATGCAGGTGAGCGTGAAGTCAATCCACAAGATGCAGTGTTAAGTGAAGACTTTATGCTAAAACCAATCGACCTCAATTTGTTGCTGAGTAAAATTGGAGATAAGTTAGGGCTGGTGTGGGCTGATTCTAGGTCAACATTAACCGAAGAAAATAATGAGGTTCAAGCACTTCATATAAAGACGTATAAGCAAGAAAAAGTCACTGTTTATACACCAACAAGACAACTAGAAAATAATGGCCCACAAGATTTAACTCAAGCCTTGCAGCAGTTAAATGATTTGATTGGACAAGGCTATATTCGAGGCATTCAACATGCTTTAACGCATTGTCGTCAAGATTTTCCGGAGCATGACGAGTTATGGGAACAGCTTGAGCAAGCTATTCAAAAGTTTGATTTAAAACATGCCCAACGATTAATTCAGGATAAGCAATGAGTACGCAACATGTTTCTTTTCAGCAGGCTTCAACAACTGAGCAGGCTGTTATTCTGATTGTGGATGATGTGCCGGAAAATCTGGGCTTGCTACATGAAAGTCTGGATCAGGCAGGGTATCGTGTGCTTGTTACGACAGATGGATTAAGCGCAATTGAAATCGCACATCGATGCTTACCAGATATGATTTTGCTCGATGGCAATATGCCACATATGGACGGTTTTGAAAGTTGTATACAGCTTAAAGCGAGTCCAATTACCCAGTTTATTCCCGTCATTTTTATGACAGGTTTGTCGGAGACAGAGCATATTGTGCGTGGTTTTCAGGTCGGTGGGGTGGACTATGTAACAAAGCCACTGAATATTGAAGAAGTACTGGCAAGGGTAAAAACACATTTGGCACATGCCAAACTATTGCAGCAACAAAAACAAGTGATTGATGCAACTGAAACTGCCATTCTTGCTCTAGATGTTCAAGGTAAAATTGTTTGGAAAACCCAAAAAGCCAGTGATTTGTTGAATCAATATTTGCCTGAACTAGAGGGCTTTGAGGCAGGTTTAAAAGCTTGGTTTTCAGACTTGGAACATGAAAAAGACCCAAAAAAATTAACAAGCTGTTCTTATTCAACGCCATCTCAGCAATTACAACTTTTATTACTCACGCCATGGCAATCCGGTACCAGTGTGGCGAAAAATTATCTTATACAGATCAAGACTTCTACGCCTGCATTAGACGTCGCTGATATCTTAAAATATTGCCCACAGTTGACTCAGCGTGAAGCAGAAGTCATGCACTGGTTATTGTTAGGTAAAACCAATAAAGATATTGCGGAAATTTTGGAGCTGAGCCCGCGGACGGTAAACAAACATTTAGAACATGTTTTTGAAAAGCTTTGCGTTGAAAATCGAACTGCGGCTGTGGCGCATATTAATAGTCTGGTGCAAGAGTTTCATTAAATAAATAGAGGCCCGTGTTGAGCCTCTATCATGCCTCTTATTTCAAGTTTTGTTTAAAGAAACTAGTTAATTTATCAAATGGAATGAGATCGACACGATCGTATAAATCAACATGTCCCGCACCTTTAACATAGTAAAGTTCTTTAGGTTGGCCTGCGAGTTTATAAGCTTCTTCACTAAACTCTTTTGAATGAGCCTGATCACCTGTAATAAATAGCATTGGGCGTGGTGAGATGGTTTCGATATCGTTAAATGGATAGAAGTTTAAAAATTTGACATTACTTGTGAGCGTTGGGTGGGTTGTAAGCTCTTTTGATGAACTTTTTGGCGTATATTCTCCGCGTGGGGTGCGATAAAAGTCATAAAATTCACGTTGAAGAGGATGTGTATCTGCCGTTAACTCATGCGTAGTCCCGCTGGTATATTTTATTTCACCGCCTGTGAACTCGACATAACGTTGCGCAGCCGCTTCAGCAATAATTTGCTTTCTTTGCTCTAAGGTTTGTGAGTGACGTAAGCCATTACGGTTTGCAGCTCCCATATCATACATGCTGACAGTGGCAATGGCCTTCATACGAGGGTCAATTTTTGCTGCGCTAATAACGAAACTTCCACTTCCGCAAATGCCGAGTACGCCAATACGTTCACGGTTAATAAAGGATTGTGTTCCTAAATAATCTACAGCCGCACTAAATGCTTCTGCGTAAATGTCAGGTGCAACTACATTTCTGGGTTGGCCCGCGCTTTCACCCCAAAATGATTGATCAATTGCCAATGTTATAAAACCTTGTTCAGCCAATTTCTGTGCATAAAGCATAGAGCTTTGTTCTTTCACGGCTCCCATTGGGTGACCAATTACAATAGCGGGGGCTTTTAGTTTTTTATTTAAGTTCTTGGGAATAACCAGATTACTGACTATATCCATGTTGTATTGATTTTTAAAAGTGACTTTCTGAATAGTCACTTGCTGACTTTGATAAAAGTTATTTGCGCCGTTAGTCATGTCTGCTGCCATACCTGAGGTTGAGGAGAATAAACCAATTGTTGCAGCGCAAATCGCAGCCGCCGTATGGGTTTTAAGCTTTTTAAACAAGGGAGATGTAGTCATGGATGCCTCAATTTAAATAATTTGAATGGGTGAATTTGCTCATGCTTATTTCATTTGGGAAATTGAAATTTTGATGGGTTGTTTTTGCTTGAACTCTTGGAGAATAGCCTCAATTTTCCCAAGCAAAATAAGACCATTTGCGTACCCAACAGTTGAGTCTTTATAGAAAAAAGCCAGATTACCCCAAGGGGCGTAATAGGTAAGATCACCAGCTTTTCCTGCATAGCCATTGGGTGCATTTTGTATAGTTAGCTTGGTGGGTAGGTCGGCTATTTTTTCAGTAGAGTCATAATCTTTAAGGTTTAATGTCAACGGAAGCTGCTTGGCAAAATCTTGAACAGTCGGTGTCATGGGTAATGTTGCAAATAGCGATTGCTTTGATCCCTCAATATCAATACGGATTTTCATCATCGATAACCTTTGTTGATTGTTGCCCGTAGGCCTTGTTGCATAAGAGATAGATATGGCTGAAAATGAGAAAAAGATGCTGAGTAAAGCGAGAAAAAACTTCTGAGTAGCCATATCGAAGAACCTCATTTCTTTAAGAGAAAGCACTTAAATGCAGTGAAGTTATTCAATTTCTAGCGTAAAGGTATGAGCTGAATTTATTAATTTTTGACAATAATAAAATCAGGTACTTTTTATGCTTGAGCTCATCTAAATCTTGATGATCACTGCTTGATATAGAGTTTAATAAATCCTCTTTATAATGATTAGCCTAAAAAACAAACATGGACTTATGAGCAATATTCATAAATAGTTTTATCATTTATAATTAAATTAAACCGTGAAAAGAGACAAAAGCAGATGATAAACAAAGAAAACTATAATGATCTTTATGCTTTTTTAATGGTGGCTCGAGAAGGGAGTTTTACGAAGGCCGCAGGAAAAATGGGAATTTCGCAGTCCGCGCTAAGCCATACCATTCGCGGTTTAGAAGAACGTTTAGGGATGCTACTTCTGACCCGAACCACACGAAGCGTTTCACCGACAGCCGCGGGTGAAAGATTAAAGCAAACCATTAGCGCCAGCTTTGACCAGATTGATAATGAATTATCACTTTTAACATCATTTCGGGATCAGCCCGCTGGTACGGTTCGTATTAATGCCAGTAGCCATGCGATACGGGAAGTGCTGATTCCAAAACTTGAAAAGATTGCTGGTGATTATCCTGATGTACAAGTTGAGCTAGCTGCCAATAGCGGTATGGTGGATATTGTTGCGGAACGATTTGATGCAGGAGTTCGCTTTGGAAGTCGTGTAGCAGATGGCATGATTGCGGTACGTATTAGCGCAGATGTCAAAATGGCGGTGATTGCAACGCCACAATATTTTGAGAAATATGGAATTCCCACAACCCCCAAAGATTTAATCAATCATCAATGTATTGGCTTTCGTTTAACAACCCAAGGCAGTGTGTATGCATGGGAATTTTTGAAGGATGGGCAAGAAACAAAAATCAAAATCCAAGGACAATGGATATTTAATGAAAGCTACGATATTGTCGAGGCGGTTAGAGCTGGATTTGGATTGGCTTACATTCCGCAAGAACTGATCCAGCAAGATCTCGATCAAGGCAAACTTGTTCAGGTATTGGAAGAGTACAGTATCCAGTTTCCCGGATACCACCTGTACTATCCACATCGTAGACAGCTTTCGCCTGCGTTAAGGTTGGTTATTGATGTGTTGCGTGAATAGCACTTCGCCAAGTAATAAAAGCAGTAATAGCACCGAATAACAGCACAATGGCGCTCATATAAAACGTAGCACTATAGCCTTGTGAGTCATATAACAAGCCGCCTAAAGTTGCACCTAAAGTAATCGCAAACTGAATAATTGCGACCATCAAACCGCCACCAACCTCAGTATCTTGATGTAGTGTTTGGGCAAGCCATGTGTTCCATGCGACAGGTGCCGAAGTTCCAACGAATCCCCATAATCCCATTAATATTGCGACCAACCACAAATGCTGACCACCAAGTACGAAGGCATAAGCAATGCTTGCCATCATTAAAGGAATAAGGATGAGGTAGCGATAGACATGTTGATGAAGAATAAAACTAATCACGAATGTGCCAACTAAACCCGCGATACCTAATATGAGTAATAAAATGGATAACATGGCCGCATCGACATGACTGACGGTTTCTAGAAATGGGCGTAAGTAGGTAAATAGCGCAAATTGCCCCATAAATAACAATAAAATCCCTGTCATGCCATAAAACACGATCGGACGTTTCAGTAGTCCAAAGGGATTTTTTGACTTTTCAGCAGACATAACTGCTGGAAGAGCGGGCATACTTTTAAATTGCCATACAAGCGCAATTATCGCGATAGGAACGATACAGAAAAAAGCGCCACGCCAGCCAATGATTGAACCTAAAAAGCTGCCTAAAGGTGCGGCTATTGTGGTTGCTAGAGCATTGCCGCCATTTAATAGACCAAGTGCTTTGGATACAGCTAAAGGAGGTACAAGTCTCATCACAATCGAAGTCGACATGGCCCAAAAACCACCAATCACTACACCTAAAATTGCACGACCCACCATGAATAAAGCAGCAGAGTGAGCAAATGTAATCAGCATGCCAGAAACGATCATGAGTAAGGTAAGTAACAGCATGATATGACGGCGATCCCATGTCTTAAATACACGGCTAATAGTTAAGCTGGTTACCACAGCAAAAATGCCTGAAATTGCGATCGCCTGACCGACTTGGCCTTCACTCATATTTAAATCTGAAGATATTGGTGTGAGTAAACTTACGGGCATGAACTCTGAGGCAATTAATACTGCACAGCATAGTGACATTACAAATACAGCACCCCATGCAGGTGTGCTATTCTCATGTGTATCTTGCTCAATTTGATGAAAAGAAGACATAAAAGTTCCGACTTTAAAACCGTTAAATGTTCATAAAAGAAATGAACAAATCTGGTTGCAGAGCTTATCAGCAAGGGTTTGAAAGGATTAGGCCTAGAATTACGAATAGAATTATGAGTTTTATGCATGAATTGTCTTTAAAAAGCATACAGACTCGCTGCTAAAAACAGGCTATTTTTTAACACTTAGATTTGTTCTTATAGTTCAAGATATACAAAGTCATTTTTAAATAAATATGAGTCGTAAGAAGAGGAATTTATTGTGAATATTCAACAAAAAGATGATACAAAACACGGTAGCTTTAGTTTACTTGATGGTGAAACCGTGGCAGGTGAAATGACTTATACATGGGCAGGCGAAAATATGCTGATTATTGATGCCACAGATGTGAATGAAAATTATCGGGGACAAGGCGTAGGTCGACAATTACTTGATGCTTTAGTTGCTTTTGTTCGCGAGAAAGATGTGAAAGTGATTCCGCTTTGCCCTTATGCAAAATCAGTATTTGATAAAGATCCAAGCATTGGTGATGTCCTTAGAAAATAAGCAATAGACTGAAAGTTGTTTCATGAAAATCGGGCGTTGATGTCCGATTTTTTTATTGGTTTTTATTAGATATGGACTGTGATGAACATGTTTTAAGCGGTTGTAATCAACTAATTTGAATGCTTTCGATTGCCAAATCGAATTTATCAAACTTATAGAAAAGCTTATCTAATAAAAATAGTTTTAGACCAATTGGGAAAAAAATAAACTCGGTACACAAATATTTAATGGCTGATTAAAGCTAAATATTTATAACGTTTTAATATTATTTTTGGAATTTTCCTTGAACTGGCAGTATATCCATAGTGTGTTGCCGCAATTTTTCTCTGCAACTTTGACCACGCTGAAAATTTCAATCATCAGCATTATTTTGGCCATTATTGTAGGACTGATTTGCAGCATTTTAATCACATATCGCGTGCGGGTACTAAATAGAATTGCCCAGTTCTATATTGAGTTATCTCGAAATACCCCTTTATTAATTCAACTATTCTTTTTGTATTACGGTTTGCCCAAACTTGGCATCAAAATCGATGGTTTTGCTTGTGGTGTGATTGGACTCACATTTTTAGGCGGAAGCTATATGGCAGAAGCTTTTCGAGCGGGGCTACAGTCTGTTGCAAAAGGCCAGATTGATTCTGCAAAAAGTATCGGTCTGCAACCGATTCAAATTTTTAGATATGTCATTTTTCCTCAAGCACTTGCTATTTCAATTCCAGCAATTGGAGCAAATTGTCTATTTTTAATTAAAGAAAGTTCGGTCGTAAGTGCCATTGCTGTCGTTGAACTGCTTTTTGTCACCAAAGACTTAATTGGCATGGATTATAAAACAACAGAAGCTTTGTTCTTATTAATCATGGCTTATCTGATTATTTTATTGCCTGTGTCTATTTTAACCAGTTATCTGGAATACAGAAGTCGGAAGGTGAGCCATGGAACTTGATTATTTATTTCAGGCAAGTCATCTCGAACGTTTAATGTGGGGACTGTGGGCAACCGTAAAAATTGCGTTTATTTCGGTATTTTTTTCTGCAATTTTAGGCACCGTTTTAGGTGTCATTATGACTTCTAAAAACATAGCGGTTAAAGCGTTGTGCCGCCTGTATTTAGAAGCGATTCGAATCATTCCAATTTTAGTTTTGCTGTTTGTTTTTTATTTCGGCTTTGCGACATGGTTTAACTGGCAGTTTTCTGCGATGTGGGTGTGTGTTGTCGTGTTTGTTTTATGGGGTACGGCTGAAATGGGCGATTTGGTTCGGGCGGCAGTTACCTCGATCGATCAACATCAACGCGATTCGGCCTATGCGTTGGGACTGACTCATGTTCAAGCATTGGTCTACGTTATTTTTCCGCAAAGTCTAAAACGAGTAACACCAGGCGCAATTAATTTATTTACCCGAATGGTGAAAACCAGCTCTTTGGCAGTTCTGATTGGTGTGGTTGAGGTCATTAAGGTGGGCCAGCAAATTATTGAAAATTCGCTTCTGACTGTGCCGAGCGCCTCGCTTTGGATTTATGGCTTTATTTTTATTTTGTATTTTCTGATTTGCTATCCCTTATCTCGTTTGGCGGCACATCTAGAAAAGGTCTGGGAGTAATTATGCCTTTGTTATCGATACAACAATTACAGAAATCATTTGCACAAAGTCATATTTTACAGGGCATTGATCTAGATGTAGAACAAGGAGAAGTGGTTGTAATTTTAGGCCCATCGGGCTGCGGTAAAAGTACCTTACTGCGCTGTATTAATGGATTAGAACCGATTCAAGGTGGTGAAATCCGTTTAACTGGTTCAGGTGTTTTGGGTAAAGATGTGGACTGGACTAATGCCCGTCAAAAAATTGGCATGGTTTTTCAAAACTATGAGCTGTTTGGGCATATGAATGTGATTGACAATATTTTGCTCGGACCACTCAAAGTGCAAAAACGCCGCCGTGATGAAGCTGAACAAGTTGCAGATGAGTTGTTAAAGCGAGTAGGACTCTTTGAGCGAAAACTCGATTATCCACGACAACTTTCTGGTGGACAAAAACAGCGTATCGCCATTGTTCGTTCACTGGTGATGCAACCTAAAGTCATTTTGCTCGATGAAATTACAGCTGCGCTTGATCCGGAAATGGTCAGGGAAGTGCTGGATGTTGTTTTAAAACTAGCCAATGAGGGGATGACCATGTTGATTGTGACTCATGAAATGTCCTTTGCACGTAAGGTTGCCGACCGCATTATTTTTATGGATAAGGGCAAAATTATTGAACAGGCGCCACCTGAAGAATTTTTTGAACAGCCGAAAACAGAACGAGCTAAAACCTTTTTAAATATCTTGTCGTATTAAGTCTTTTATTATTTGAATCATGAGGAAGTGAATGTTTAAACGTAATTCAATAAAAATATTAAGCAGCATTGCTGTTGCTGGGGTGTTATTAACGGCATGTAGTAAAACGCCATCAACTGAGCAAGCAAGTAATAGTCAAGAAGACCAGTCTTTAGAGCAAGTCAAAAAAAATGGGGTGTTGCGAGTTGCCGTTTTTGCTGATGATCCGCCGTTTGGTTATGTAGACAGTGCTGGCAATAATCAGGGCTTTGATGTGGCCTTAGCAAAACGAGTTACTAAAGATCTGCTCGGTGATGAAAAGCAAGTTGAGTTTATTGTGACTGAGGCTTCAAATCGGGTGGAGTTTTTAAAATCAAATCGTGCCGATGTTGTGTTTGCGACATTTACAGTAACGCCTGAACGTAAGGAGGTTGTAGATTTTGCCGAGCCTTATTTAAAAGGTGCTTTCGGTATTGTCTCTCCTAAAGCCAAACCAATTACTGACATTGCTCAATTGGAAGGTAAAACGTTAATTGTAAATAAAGGCACCAGTTCAGATACCTATTTTACTAAGCACTATCCGAAAGTGAATTTACTGAAGTTTGAAAGAAATTCGGATGCGTTCAAAGCCTTGACTGATGGTCGTGGTGACGCAATTTCACAAGATAGTACTTATGCTTTGGCGTGGGCTGCGAAGAATCCAAGTTATGTGGCGGGTATCCAGTCTATTGGTGATCAAGAGTTTATTGCACCAGCAGTGAAAAAGGGCAATACCCAATTATTGAATTGGCTCAATACTGAAATCAAGCAGCTAAGAACAAGCGGTGAAATTAAGAAAATTTATGATGAAACCTTAAAACCAATTTATGGTGAATCGGTTAATCCTAATGTGTTTTTAGATGTAGGCCAATAATTTTCGATATCGCTAGAGCAGTGTCTAAAAGTAGGCACTGTGATTTTAAATAAGACTTTTACAAGAACGATAGGGTGAAATAATGACAACACTAACTTTACAAAATATAAAGCATGTCCTCGCTGCATCTTTGCTGAGTTTAGGTTTGGTTGCATGTGATAAAGGCACGCAATCTAATGAAAAAACAGCTGACAGTACTCAAACTGTGTCGAGTATTGAGCAGATTAAAAAGAATGGTGTCGTGCGCATTGGTGTATTTAGCGATAAACCGCCGTTTGGATATTTAGATGCTCAAGGTAAAAATCAGGGCTTCGATGTAGAGATTGCCAAGCATGTTGCTAAAGACTTGTTGGGTGATGAAAACAAAGTAGAGTTTGTTTTAACTGAAGCTGCAAACCGTGTCGAATATTTAAAAGCCAATAAAGTAGATATTATTTTTGCAAACTTTACAGTTACACCAGAACGTAAAGAAGTAGTCGATTTTGCTAAGCCTTATTTAAAAGTTGCTTTGGGTGTGGTGTCTCCTAAAACTCATCCAATTACAGATATTGCTCAACTTAAAGATAAAACTTTGTTGGTGAACAAAGGCACGACGGCTGATTCATTCTTCACTAAGACTCATCCTGAAATTAAACTGCAAAAGTATGAACAGAACACTGAAACCTTTGATGCTTTAAAAGATGGCCGCGGTGCTGCTTTAGCACATGATAACTTGCTGGTTTTAGCTTGGGCTAAAGGAAATCCAAATTACACTGTTGGCATTACCAATTTAGGTGAGCAAGACTTAATTGCACCAGCAGTGAAAAAAGGCGATAAAGAGTTATTGGACTGGTTGAACCAAGATTTAGAGAAATTGGCAAAAGAAGGCGTAATTCATCAAGCTTATGAAAAGACTTTGAAACCAGTCTATGGCGATACGATTAATCCAAAAGATTTATTGGTTGAGTAGTCGTAATCACAGCCTCTAATGACTAGGACTCTAGATAGTATTTGCTTGAGCTAGGATTCATCTACAGCCTGCCCATAATTTATAAAGATAATTTTTTGCAATATTTTTTATAGATGCAAACAGTGGTCAGGTTCTGTAGATGACAAAGTTTTTTGGTTACTTTTTTCAAAAAAGTAACAGAATTAGCTGATTGCTTTAGAGATAGAAAGGCAGGATTCCATCGTGTTAATTCCTTGATTCTATATTATTTGAACTTAAATAAAGTCGGCTCGGCTGCCAATTTATCTGCCAAATATTGAATAAACACACTTAATTTCGGTGGTACATGGCGTGTTGGCGGATAGAGTAACCACAAGCCTCCACTGTAATAGGTCTTAAAATCCCAGTCGGGTAAAACTTGAACCAAAGTCTGTTGTTGTAAAGCATGGCGCGCAACAAAGTAGGGTAAGCTGGCTACTCCTAAATGCTGTAGGGCTGCGCTTAAACGTACACCTGTATGATTTGCAGCATAGCGGCCCCGCACAGCAACATTAATCGATTTATTCCCTTGTTGAAATTTCCATTTTGAATCACTGATTTGTTCACCCAAATAGATACATTCATGCTGCTTTAAATCATGAGGATGGGTTGGTATGCCATGTTTTTCCAAATATTCAGGTGTAGCACAAATCAAGTGATCGATATCAATGAGTTTTCGTCCCATCAGGCCGCCAGAGGGTTGCTCCGTAATTCGAAGCGCTAAATCAACTTCATCATCAATTAAGTCAACATAACGGTCTTCTAAAAGCATTTGAATATCAATTTTGGGATAGCGTTCTAAAAACTCAGGTAAATGTGGATGAATCATAAAATGTCCAACGGCTTTTGGAACACTCAGGCGAATGATTCCTTGCGGTTCGACATGAAATTGGCCTGAACTTTCCATCACTGCCTGTGCCGCATTGACCATATCTAAACAACGTTGATAGACCTGTTGACCACTTTCACTCAAACGAAGCTTTCGTGTGGTTCGATAAAGTAAGCGTGTTCCCAAAGCACGTTCTAAGCGAGCAATCGCACGGCTTATCGCAGAGGGTGTAGTACCGAGTTGTCGAGCCGTTTCAGAAAAACTCCCTGACTCGACCACTTTCACGAAAGTCGCCATTTCATTTAACAGAACTAAACTTTGATTTGTGCTCATGAGGCAAAAGTTATTTGGATTTAGAGTGGATTATCGCGTTTAAGAAATCGCAATACAATCTTTTTCATCTTAAAGTAGATGTAGAAAAATATGACGCAAGCATTGTATTTAACAGGTGCTCTTGCCGCTGAGGTTGAAGTTCTAGCGTGTAATCCTTGTGAAGATGGGCGTTTTGCCGTGCATTTATCGGCAACCCCATTTCATCCTCAAGGTGGCGGTCAACCGAGTGATACGGGCAAAATCGCAGAAGTTGATGTAGCGCATGTGGCGATTGAACAAGGGGAAATTATTCATTACTGCACACAACCTGTTGAGTTGGGAGTGGCTTTTGCACAAGTGGATGAAGCAGGACGTCGTTATCATAGCCGTTTACATTCAGCGGGACATTTGCTTGGACATGTAATGCAGCTATTTGGCTGGCAAGCTGTAAAAGCACAACACTGGCCACATGATGCACGAGTTCAGTTCATTGCTTTGGACACAGCTCAGCAGTTAGATGCTCAAATGCTTGAACAGCATTGTTTACAATATATTCAGGCTAATTTACCAGCCAATCTTCAGCAACACGCAGATGGTTTTCGTGAAATCGGTTTTGGTGAGTTTTCTGCATTTCCCTGTGGCGGGACTCATGTTGCAGCGTTGGGGGATATTGGTTTTATAGAAATTCAGTCCTATCAGATTAAGAAAGGAAAGCTTAGTGTTAGCTATAGCGTTGCCAAGGAGGCTGAATAAATGTGGCAGTTGTATGGGCATGAGTTTTTAACACTGGCACTCATTCACTTTATGGCAGTCATTTTACCGGGACCAGATTTTGTGATTACGGTAAGACAAAGTGTACGTTATGGCTACTTAATAGGGTGTATGACCGCGATTGGTATTGGTGTTGGAATTTCGGTTCATGTGTTTTATACGCTTGTTGGCATTGGCTTTTTAATTCAACAAAGCGAATGGCTGATGTCACTCATCCGAACAGCGGGAGCAGCTTATTTGCTTTATTTAGGATGGCAGTGTTTGCGTAGTCAGCCGAATACTAATATTGAGATTAATGACCAAGCAGATTCAGTTGCTCCGAGCTTATTTAAATCTTTTTCCATGGGCTTTTTAACTAATGCGCTTAACCCGAAAGCCACCATCTTTTTTCTGGCGATTTTCACTACGATTGTGAGTGTAACAACCCCCATGAAAGTTCAGATCTTTTATGGCGTATGGATGTGTATGGTTAATGCGATCTGGTTTATGGTCGTGAGTGTAATGTTTGCTCATCCAATAGTACGTAAACGATTTTTGGAGTTTGGTGTTTATTTTGAGAGGGTGATGGGGCTGTTGTTAATTGGAATTGCATTGAGATTGATTTGGGGATTGTTTGTTTAAGTTAGTTTGCTTTATAAGTGGATGGACTGTCGCGACGGAGTCTTACCGTTTATACATCAGAAGAACGTAGCTAATTCTGTTACTTTTTTTGGAAAAAGTAACCAAAAAACTTTGTCATCTACAGAACCTGTTCACTGTTTTCATCTATCAGGAAATGTTGCAAAAACATTATTTTTATAAATTATGGGCAGGCTGTAGATGACTCTTAGCTCGAGCCGAAGGCTAACCTAGAAATCGAATTTCAAATAATAAGACTCCGCCCTGATAACCACTAATGACTTTTAGTTCAACTTAAAGCTATTCACAAGCTCTTAGATAGCACGACAGAGTTTTATCGTTTAAAGCTTTAATTTCTTCAATAGCCTTCGGCTGGATTTACTAATACTGGCAAGTTATTTATAAAAAAGACCGCTCAAAAGCAGTCTTTTCTTTTCTAATCTAGAAATAGATTTAATTACTACGCCTATTACGCGTCAGTTGATGTAATACCGATACCAATAAATCAATTTCTTCAGTCGTGTTATAAAAAGCCAAAGACGGACGCACGGTTTGTTCCACACCAAAACGACGTAAAATTGGTTGTGCACAGTGATGACCAGAACGTACGGCAATACCATGTTGGTTTAAAGCCTTACCGACCTGTTCAGTTGAATAGCCTTGTAAGGTAAAGGACATCACACTGGCTTTATTGTGAGCAGTTCCGATGAGGCGTAAACCTGACACACTGCTGAGCGCATTTTGACCATATTCAAGCAAATCATGTTCATAGCGAGCAATGTTATGAATACCTAGACTTTCTACATATTCAAGTGCTGCACCTAAACCGACTGCATCGGCAATGTTTCCAGTTCCAGCTTCAAACTTGTTGGGTGCAGGTTGGTAAACTACCTGTTCGAAGGTAACGTCCTGAATCATGTTGCCGCCACCTTCCCAAACTGGCATGGTGTCTAGCAGTTCTGGTTTCGCATAGACTGCACCAATGCCTGTTGGACCAAACACTTTATGCCCAGAGAACACAAAAAAGTCTGCATCGAGGGCTTGAACATCGGTTGGTATATGCGAAACAGATTGAGCGCCATCAACCAATACACGTACACCTTTGGCATGAGCAATTTTAATCACTTCAGCAACAGGGGTAACTGTTCCCAACGCATTAGACACTTGAGTAATAGACAGCAGTTTAGTGCGTTCATTAATCAGTTTTGGCAGCTCTTCTAAAATAATTTGACCTGTGTCATCAACAGGAATGACTCGTAATTTTGCTCCAGTTTTTTTAGTGAGTTGATACCACGGTACAATATTGGCATGGTGCTCCAAGTGAGAAACAATAATTTCATCACCTTCACCAATATTTTGTTCGCCCCATGTTTTTGCAATTAGGTTAATGCCTTCAGTGGTTCCTCGAACAAAAATAATTTCTTTGGAAGAGGGCGCACCAATAAATCGGGCAACTACATTTCGCGCATGTTCATAGGCATCGGTCGCACGAGCTGCTAACTCATGTGCAGCACGGTGAATGTTTGAATTTTCATGCTGATAAAAATAAGCAATTCGATCAATCACGCGCTGTGGTTTTTGCGTAGTAGCGGCATTGTCAAGCCAGACTAGCGGGCGACCATTGACGCGTTCCTGCAAGATTGGAAAATCACGACGAATGGCATGTACATCAAGTGGCTGAGCACTACTTGCTACAAAGGTAGGTTGAGATGGTTGATAGTGACTATAACTTTGCCCGCTTTTTGGTAAGTCTAAGAAATAAAATCCAGAGCTTGGTGAGGTTTTTGCTGGTGTATCAGCTGCAAAACGATCTTCAATGAGTAAAGACTTTAGCTGGTCGCCATGCGGCAACTGAAAAGACTGCGCAATTGAATAGTTATCTTCAACACCAGTAACAGAAGGTTCTGCTGCATTTGGAGCAGAAAAATCATTTAAAAAATAATAAGGTGATTCACCAGCACCTGTCGGTAAGTTTGGTTCAATACGTGGCACATTCGGCTCACTATGAACAGCTTGTGGCAAATGTGGCTCAAATGGTGGACGAGGTAAATTTGCACCACCAACCACAGGCGCAGAAGAGACAATCCGACGTTCAGGATAGTCTGGTAAGTTAGGAATATGCTCAGGATATTCCGGATTAAGACTTTTCTGAAAGGCGATATTCGGTGCACGACCACTAAGAGCAGAAAATGGTTCACCCGGTTGTGGTGGATGTGGAGGTGTACCTACAGGTAAATCCAAGTTAAGGCCCGATGGAGAAGCTGAACTGCTTGAACTTGGCAATGCTGAAAAAAACTCATTAGCAAGACGAGCAATGGTGGACTCATCAGGGAAGTTGGCTGGTGGTGGGTTAACACCAGTCACTTCCGACCCTTTTGGACTACCTTGCAGATTACTTGTAGTTAACTGGGTAGTCATGATATTTGTCCACCTCCACATCATCTAATACTGCCAACGCATCATCAGTCAGTACTGCTAGCGAGCAATATAACGAGATGAGATAAGATGCAATCGCGTTACGGTTAATGCCCATAAAACGCACTGAAAGCCCCGGCGATTGTTCACCTGCAAGCCCCGGTTGGAATAAGCCGACAATACCTTGACGTTTTTCACCGACACGAAGCAGTAAGATTTTAGTTTTACCATCTTCTACCGGAATTTTATTAGATGGAATGAGGGGAATTCCGCGCCATGTAATAAATTGCGAACCGAATAAACTCACTGTTGGAGGCGGTACACCACGACGTGTACATTCACGGCCAAATGCTGCAATTGCATCTGGATGTGCTAGGAAAAACCCTGGTTCTTTCCAGACTTTACGTAATAAATCATCTAAATCATCTGGAGTTGGTGGGCCATTTAAAGTCGAGATACGTTGATCATCTGTCACACTCGCCAATAAGCCATATTCAGGGTTATTGATGAGCTCACTTTCTTGACGTTCTTTAATGGTTTCAATGGTTAAACGGAGCTGTTCTTTAATTTGGTCATGTGGACTACTGTAAAGGTCAGCAACACGTGTATGTACATCCAGAACAGTCGATACACCATTCAAAAAGTATTCGCGTGGCTGTGGATCATAATCAACAAAAGTTTGGGGTAAAGTTGCTTCATCACGTTGTGTGCAAGCCACTTGAATATCATCGGTATTATTTACACGGTTTAGGCGATAAATACCTGCTTCAACAGGAAGCCATTGAAGTAAGTGAGTCAGCCATCGGGGAGTAATCGTAGAAAGTTGAGGAGCTGTCTTGGTTGCATTGGCCAGTTGGCGGGCCGCATGGTCCCCAAGCGCAAGTTGGGCTTTATCAGTATTTTTCGCCATGAATCATTTTTCCTTATTACAGTGGCTTGGTAAAATCAAAAAATAAAAACTCTAGTGTTGCTATAAACTAGAATTAGTTCTGGTTTTAAAAAAATAAAAAAGGTTTTATAAACTTTGAATAGGTGGCTTATTAATTAAAAATCTATCTTTAAAATAAAAATATATTTAAATGAGAAATAAGCATTAAAGTAATTTAATTCAGCTCTTACTATTTATTTGTCTCCTTATCTATTTATTTCACATCTATATTTTTAACCGGGAATATGATTTTTTTGATAAGACTCATTTGGTGACTGTAAAATCTGGCTACCTGCAGCAATACTATGTGTCAGCCAGACATTTCCCCCAATAATGGACCCTCGACCAATGGTGATACGGCCTAAAATAGTGGCACCTGCATAGATCACAACGTCATCTTCAACAATTGGATGGCGTGTATAATCTTTTTTCAAAGCACCATCATCATTGGTTTCAAAGCGTTTTGCCCCAAGTGTCACGGCCTGATAAATACGGACACGCTCCCCAATGACACTGGTTTCACCAATCACTACGCCAGTACCATGATCTATAAAAAATCCTTTACCGATTTGTGCACCCGGATGAATATCAATTCCCGTTGCAGAGTGGGCTAACTCAGAAATAATGCGAGACAGCAGAGGCACTTGGGCATATAACTGATGTGCAATTCGGTGATGAATAATCGCAAATATGCCTGGATAGCAGAGTAATACCTCATCCACACTATGTGCTGCTGGATCACCTTCGTAGGCCGCACGCACATCGCCATCTAAAAGACGACGTATAGAAGGCAAGGTATTAGCAAAATCTTGAACAATATTTTGGGCAAGCTCTTGTGGCTGTTGGGCTGTGCTTGAATGACCCAAATGACGCTTTGCTTCATAATTTAAAGCCAGTTGTACTTGAGCATGTAAGGCTGTGAGTACCCGATTTAAAGTATAGGCAATATAAGAATCTTCAGTTTCCTGACGTAAGTCGGCAGGGCCTAAACGCATTGGAAATAAAATCCCGCAGAGATCATCTAAAATAGCTTTCAAAGCTTCTTTAGATGGAAGTTCACGGCCCCCAAATTCTTTGATTCTGTGCTGTTGCTGACGCCAGTCATGCCTTGCTTGTTGTAAACCCTGTACAACAGCATTAATGTTCCATTGAGTCACAAGCTTTCCTTGATTCACTGAAAATGTGTTGAAGTTTTAGTCTTGTTGCCAAGGGAGTTGATGAATACGCCAGCCATTTTTTTGATTACGCTGCTGTTTGTCATCTAAGTCACCTTCAAAGCCTTCAAGAACGTTATAAATGTGCTCAAAACCCGCATTAAATGCAGCTTCGGCTGCTAATGCGGAGCGGTTTCCGCTACGACATAACAAAAGAATGGTTTTATCTTTACCCGTCTTGGTTTCGAGTTCTTTTAAAAAACGTGGATTACGATTGAAAGAGGTGCCAGTTGCCCATGCAACATGAATACTTTCAGGAACATATCCTACAAATTTGCGCTCTTCGTTAGTACGTACATCAACTAAAACTGCTTGTCCTTGTTGTACGAGATGCCATGCATCAGTGGGTGATAAACTTCCACTAAAATTAAGCTCATGGTCTTGGGCATATTGTTTTGCTTTAGAAAGAATCTCTTCGTTTGACAAGGATGTATTTGAACCCGATGAAATAAAACCAGAATGGTTTTCTGTATTTAATTTGGCATTCATTAAAAATATCCTTTATCTTCTATCTAGATTGTTATTGTTGAATTTACGCTGATTTGAATATAAGCAAAAATAAGGAATATCTATTTATATATATTTTTTTGATAAATAAGAAAGGTAGATATTTTTTATAAATCAGTATTAATTAATCTTATAAAGTATTTTAAATAAAATTGATGGAATAATATTTTTAATAGTTAGTAAAAACCATGTGAATTAAAATAATCCACACGGTTTTAAAAATTAAGCAAATCCACCATTTACTCGAATGACTTGTGAATTTACCCAACGTCCATCTGGGCCAGCTAGCATGGCAACTACACTGGCAATTTCTTCAGGTGTCCCGATTCTTTCCAATGGGGAGAGTTTTGCAATAGCCGAAACCTGCTCGTCAGTTTTTCCATTGTAAAAAAGGTCAGTACCTGTCGGGCCAGGTGCAACTGCATTTACAGTAATATTTCGGCCGCGTAACTCATTTGCTAACACATGTACCAAGCCTTCTACCCCCGCTTTGGATGCAATATAGGGGCCATATGAAGGAAAAGATTTAGCAATCACACTGGTTGAAAGCGTAATAATTCGGCCACCATCCGGCACTGTTTCGGCTGCATGAGCCAATATTAAAAATGCACCACGTAAATTGGTATGAATCACTTTGTCAAAATCTGGCAGGCTTTCAGGTGTAATTTTTGCCATAGGCATAATACCTGCGCTATGAACGACTACGTTTAATTGACCATTAATGGCTTTTGCCTCCTGAAATAAAAGACTCACCTCATGTTCATTTGCAACATCCGCTTGAATGGCAGACGCTTGACCACCTTGCTGAATAATATGGTCTACAGTTGCTTGGGCATGCGTCGCATTGCCAGCATAATTAATCACGACATAAAAACCATCTTGAGCCAAACGTTCAGCAATAGCACGACCAATACCACGTGATGCACCAGTGACAAGAGCTGTTTTTTTGGAAATATTCATTTTTAAGTAGCCTGTTCGAGTAAGTATGGCTTAGTTTAATAATGTAGAAATATGGGATAAAGTCCCATTATTGGATAAGATAATTCCATATACATTAATAATAAGTTTGGCCAAAAGAGAGCACGATGGATAAATTTGATACTTTGCAACTTTTTACCCGCATAGTAGAGCTGGGGAGTTTTAGTCAGGCAGCCGATCAACTGAATATTCCACGTGCTACAGCTAGCAATGCCATTAAAGAGTTAGAAAATAATTTACAGTGCCGTTTACTAGAGCGGACTACACGGCATGTCAGGCCATCACTCGATGGACAGGCATTTTATGAACGTTGTACACAAATATTATCTGAGCTCGATGATGCCGAATCTTCTTTGCGCAATGTCGTTGCACAGCCACGTGGCTTATTACGTATTGATTTATCTGGTGCACATGCGACTAAAATTGTTTTACCGCATATTGATCAATTTCATGAGCAGTACCCTGATATTGAATTAGTCGTGAGTACTGGTGATCGCTTAGTTGATCTTATTAGAGAAGGGATAGACTGTGTGGTGCGAGCAGGGCGTTTGGATGATTCGACTTTAATTGTTCGACATTTGGCAGATATGCCACAAGTGATTTGTGCGAGCCCTGACTATTTAAATAAATATGGAAGGCCTCAGCAATCAGAGGATTTGTTATCACATTATTGCGTTAATTTCTTCTCGACATCAGGAGGGCGAAACTATCCATTTGAATTGATGGTGAATGGCAAAAAACAAGATTATTTTTTGAAAAGCTGGATAGCAGTAAATGATGCCGAAAACTATGTATTATGTGCTTTACGTGGAGCTGGTTTAATTCAGGTACCGCGTTACCATGTAGCTGATGAATTAAAAGATGGGCGACTGATCGAGGTTTTACCTGAAGGGAAAAGCCCAACCATGTCAGTTTCTGCTTTATACCCACAGCATCGGCAGCTATCACCACGCGTGCGAGCATTTGTTGCTTGGTTAAGTGAGTTATATACAGGCTATTTTCAAGTGAATAATAGCGTAAATAGATAGGCAGAATGCTCTTAGCACATATAAAATTTTGGTGAATATGTGATTGAATTACCAAATGCAAATGATTGGATTGTTAGAAATTCTGACCCTAATAGCCTAGAACGAATTGAAGCCTTTTTTACCGATCATGCTTACGAATCGCATCGCCATGATACATTTGCAATTGGTCGAACATTAACTGGTGTTCAAAGTTTTCATTATCGTGGCGAGATGAAACATAGCTTGCCAGGAATGACCATGGTTTTACATCCTGATGAAAAACATGATGGAGAGTCCGGTACGCGAGATGGTTTTAGATATCGGATGGTGTACGTAGAGCCTGCAACCCTACAGGAAATTATGAAGGGTAAGCCTCTACCATTTTTTGAAAATGGCTTAAGTCGGGACCCCCGTTTATTTAAGGCAACAGATGTTTTATTGCAAGGGATAGACCAGCATATCGATCCTTTAGAAAAGCAAGATGCTTTATATGATTTAGCCACGACTCTTTACGAAATTTCTGATAAAAAACAGCGAACTTCTCACTCTTATGACTATGTCGCAGCGGAACGTGCCAGAGAGTTTATACATGCATCTTTATTTGAAAATATTTCTTTAGATGATATTGAAAAAAATATTGGGCGTGACCGTTGGAGTCTTTCACGCGACTTTCGACTGCTATTTGGTACAAGTCCACATCGATATATGACCATGCGTAGGTTAGAGGTTGTGAAGTCTTGTCTAATATATGGAGAGTCATTGACTCAAGCTTCCTTAATTGCAGGATTTTTTGATCAGAGTCACATGACTCGTCATTTTCTAAAAGCATTTGGATTGACTCCAGCCAGATGGCGGATGATCAATAAGTTATCTTCCTAAACCGGTTATTTAAAAGTCAGCCTGTTTAGACTGACATAGACTTTATCTTAAATTAGATTCATGCCTTTCAAGAAATCGTAAAGCATAAATATGCCAGAAATGATTAGCATCATTGCCATAGTTTTATTTAAGCGATTAAACCAAATTTTATTTTTAATTTTTTTGCCTAACACTGCACCAGCCCACGAATAAAGACAGGGTGCACCTGCTGCACCAATCGAAATGAGCAACGATACTAAGAAGATTTGAACACCAATGATATGTGCTGTTGGATACATAATTGTTGTAACAGGCAAAATAACCAAAATCCCTTTTGGATTTAATGTTTGTATCCAAAAGCCATTCCAGAAAGAAAGTGTCTGAATTTCAGTGGCTTCATCATTAATATCGATATCCGCCTTTAGCATCTGAAACGCAAGATAGAATGTATAACATGCGCCGAGCAAGGCAATATAGTGCAGGGCTTTTTGTGGAATAATTGCGGCGCCTGCGTATCCAAAAATCATGAATAACATCAGCATCGCACAGCCGACACCCATAAAAAAATAAATGGTTTTTTTGAACTGTCCTGTAAGTCCCGCATTCAAACCCATGAAATTTACTGGGCCGGGGCTATACATCACACTTAAGGTATAAAGAAAGATTTCCATAACGCATCTACTGAATCAAAAACAACCCAGCATACTGACTCGTAAATTTAGGGTCTTGTACGTTTGTGATTGCGCTTGCACAAACGTACAAGACGAGAAAAATCTGGATTAGGCATGATGACTAACTTGAGATAAATGATTCAGGATAGAGGTTTATGTTCGACACAAAAATTGCGTTGATTGTCCGTAATGATCTTGCGACTTGGCAAAGGCTAAATGTTGTGGCTTTTTTGGCAACGGGGATTGCCTCGGCTGTACCTGAAATGTTGGGTAAACCTTATATCGATGCAAATGGTTATGAGTACGGCAATATGCTAGGGCAACCGATGTTGGTATTTGAGGGTAATTTATCAGGACTACAAAAAGCGCATCGTAAAGCAATTGAGCAAGATCTAACGATTATTCCATATGTACACGCCATGTTTTCTACAGGAAATGATGAGGATAATCGAGCGGCTTTTTTGGCCGACGATGCAAATCAATTAAATTTGGTCGGGGTAGCGTTAAGAGGACCTAAAAAAGCAGTTGATAAGGCAATTAAGGGACTTTCATTACATCAATAGGTTAAATAATTTTTTAATATTGAAGACTAATAAAACCCACTGTTTAAGCAAAAGTGGGTTTTATTGTAAAAATAACGATTAAAGTTTATCTTGCGTTTTAGTCTCAAAATCACTTGCATCATGACGTTCATGTAACTGCGTAGCTAAATCGCCAAAAGTTCGGTTGACCATTCGTCCACGCTGAACAGCAGGGCGCGCCAGAATTGCATCTGCCCAGCGTTGAACATTTTTATATTCATCAACACCTAAAAACTCCGCACCGTTATAGACCCAGTTTTTAACAAGACCACCATACCAAGGGAATGCGGCAATGTCGGCGATGGTATATTCAGAACCTGCCATATATTCATGCTTTGCTAAATGCTGATCTAACACATCAAGTAAACGTTTCGTTTCCATCGCAAAGCGGTTAATCGCATATTCAATTTTAACGGGCGCATAGGCATAAAAATGTCCAAAACCACCCCCTAAATAAGGCGCGCTACCCATTTGCCAGAATAACCAATTGAGACATTCAGTGCGTGCAGCAATATGGGTCGGAATGAAAGCTTTAAATTTTTCAGCCAAGTAAAGCAAAATTGAGCCAGACTCGAAAACTCTTAATGGAGGATTTTGACTATGGTCAACCAATGCCGGAATTTTAGAGTTAGGGTTAGCTTCTACAAAGCCACTGCCAAATTGTTGTCCTTCACCAATTTTAATGAGCCAAGCATCGTATTCAGCATCTTGATGCCCTAATTCTAAAAGCTCTTCAAGCAAAATAGTGACTTTTTGCCCATTAGGAGTTGCTAAAGAATAGAGTTGGAGCGGGTGTTTCCCAACAGGGAGTGTGTGTTCGTATCGAGCGCCTGAAGTGGGCTGGTTTAAATCGGTTTTTTCTCCAGTCCATTGCCAAACTTGTGGAGGAATATAGTTTGAATCACTCATTTTTTTATCTCATGTTTGGTGTAAATATAAGGGATTAGTTATGTCGCAAGGCAAGCCATTTTTGTACGCTCGGACGTTGCCATTGCTGTAATGCATAGGTTTTTAAACGCTGTGGTACGCCATCACCATTTTGAATAAGGCGTTGCAACATAAGAGCAAATTCAGCATCCACAATGCTCCATGAACCAAAAAGAAATTCGGCATGAGGCGCTAGAAGTTTTTCTGCAACAAAAAACAGTTTCTCGGCTGCCTTTTGACCTTCTTCTGAAAGTGGGGTAGATGTGGGTTCAATAAAAATAACATCAGTTGGACGTTCAGTTCTTAATGCCACTAAGTCTGATCTGAGCCATGCCTGAATTTGTCGAGCTCTTGCACGTGCCTGAATATCTGTTGGATAAATTGGTGTATTTGGATAGAGCTCTTCTAGATATTCTAAAATGGAAGAAGATTCTGATAAGGCAAAATCATTATGCTCAAGTACAGGGACTTTGGCTGTTAATGACTTTGCTACAAAAGATTTCTCAAACTGGTCTTGTTGGCCTAAGTTGATGGTCGCTATTTCAAATGGAATTTGTTTTTCATGTAGCCCGACAAAAACTGTAAAGGCATAGGGACTTAGAAATTGTGAATCTGTGTACAGTTTAAAATGTTCATTATTCATTGTTATTGTCCATGTCATAAAACGGATGGGATCTAGTCTAAGTGAGCTTATCAAACATTGGGTAACTTTTTTGTGGAAAAGCTTTATCAGTTTTGAATCATGCTATTTCAGTATTTAAAGTTAGGGCTTAATGTGCTGAAAATGTTGGCGGACAATGCTAAGCCAAGCTTGTACGGCAGGCGAGACGGGATGGTTCTTCTTCCAAGCCATGACTAAGTGCCATTGAATATTTGGTTTTTCTAGTGGTACTGCTGCAAATAAAGTCGGGTCCAGCATGTCGGTATAGTATTGAGGGAGAAGCGCAATTCCCATACGTTGTAAAACCATATCTGCCAAGAGGTGCCATTGACTGGTACGGCAAGCGATAGAGGGATAAAACCCTCGCTGTTTACAAGCATCGAGAATAATACTATTTAGAGAGAAGTTTTCTGGAAACATTAAAAACGACTGATGTTGTAGTTCTTCTAGATTTATTTTTTTGCGTGTTGCCCAAGTCGCATCGCGACGTAAAAGTACCATTAAAGGATAATTGCATAATTCAATGCTATTGAAAATTTGCTCATCAAAGGGCTGTAATAAAACGCCAACGTCTAGTTCGTTGTTGAGTAAAGCTTGTTCAATACCGCGCGAACCAACCTCCATAAAAGCCAATTCAATATCTGGCCATTGCTGATGATAATCAAACAGTGCAGTCGTTAGGAGCTGCGAACCTAAAGGCGGTACGCCAAGTTTTAAAGTCCCTGTTTTTAATTGTTGATAGTTTTCAATTTCAAGAAAGATGTTTTGTTCTGCCTGAAGAAGTTCAAGAGCATGTTGATAAATACGCTCTCCAATTGTAGTTAATTCAATTTGTCTTTTGCGTCCATGATCCGGTTTAACTAAAAGCTGTACCTGAAGCTGCTCTTCGAGCTGTTGTAAGATTTTACTAATCGTCGGTTGAGTCAAATACAACTCTTCAGCAGTACGGGTAAAGCTTTTTGTTTTTACCAAGGTAACGAAACACTGTAATGATTTTAAAGAAAGCATAATAAAGAATAGATTATTCCATTTTGGAATAATATTAACATGAATAATTCATATTTAGCAGATTTAACCAAGGTAGCATAATGGTGTAGTTAACCATTTAATTTCGTAAAATGAGTACTGAATTTGCTTCTGGAACACCCACACCACATTCACTTTTATCTTTAGTTAAACAAATTCTGATTTTGGCTGGATTTTGGTGGGTGGGATATCTTTTACATCAAAAACTCGGTGTACCTGTTTCGGCAGGCATTTTAGGTATGTTTTTATTGCTTTTATGCCTGTTCTTTAAAATTATCAAAATGGATCAGGTGGCAATGGGAGCAACTGTTGTTCTAGGTGAGCTGTTACTGTTTTTTGTGCCTGTTGTGGTTGCCATTGTTCAGTATAAAACTCTGTTTATGACCGAAGGGTGGCAAATTGTCTTGAGCATTGCAGTTGGGACTATTTCAGTCATGCTAAGTACGTGTTTGACCATTCATTTTTACAATCGTTTGAAGGCTTATTTACAGGCTCGGAAACGTCTTCAACATAAGCATATCTAAGAGCACGACGACATGAATATCTGGTCAATTCTTTGCCTCATCTGGACTTTGGTAGCCTATGTTGTGGCAAAGAAAATCTATCAAAAGCATCCAAAACTTTGGTTGTCACCCGCAATTAGTGTGCCTGTACTTACTATTATATTGATGACGATTTTTGGAATTTCATACCAAACTTATTCAGAAGATACGCAGTGGATTGTTAATTTATTAGGGCCAGCTACGGTCGCATTTGCTGTACCTATTTATCGTTATCGGGAAACAATCCGTAAAAACTTAGGTGTTTTATCTATCGCGATTATTGTGGGAATGAGTGTGGGCGTGATGTCTGCCTATGAAATGGCACAGTGGTTCCATTTTAGTCCTGAAGTCACCAACAGTTTGATGGCACGTTCGATTTCAACACCATTTGCCATGATTTTAGCTGAAGATATTCACGGTTCGGCGGCTTTGGTTTCATTATTCACCGTCATTACCGGTTTGGTTGGAATGATTTGTGGCGATGCAATTTTAGCGATTACTAAAATTCGTTCTAATGTGGCAAATGGAGCAGCCTTTGGGAATGCAGCCCATGGTTTTGGTACAGTCCGAGCTCAGCAGCGCAATAGTGAAGAGGGCGTAATTGCAAGTTTAACCATGGTGATTGCGGGTATTTTAATGGTGCTGATTGGCCCGTTTGCTATTCATCTATGGTTGCTATTGTAGATTTTGTCTAAGTGGGCTTGTCATGTTTTTTAATGATTTTTGATAGTTTTTTTATGGCTTGTTCCATAAGTTCGAGTTCAAAGTCACCCAAGCCAACAATTAAACCTGAACGTTGCTGTTCTTTTGAAAATGTCGGTGAAATTGCTTTAATGGCAATGCCTGCATTGACTGCCGTGCTTGCAACTTCAACGTCATTAATGTGTTGAGCAAGCCATAACACCATATGCATGCCTTGATCGCCCGGTTGTAACCAAGCCAGTTCTTGAGGTATGTATTTTTCAATCAAACTAATAATGTGCTCTCGAACTTCTGAGTAAACATTCCGAATACGTCGAATATGCCGCTCCAAATAGCCTTCTTGAATAAAAGCAGCCAAAACATGTTGGTCGGCTGTAGGCGGGTGTCTATCAATTAACACCCTGAGTCCACAAAAAGGTGCCACCAGTTCTTTAGGCAACACTGCATAGCCAAGTCTAAGAGATGGAAATAGAACCTTGCTAAACGTTCCGAGATAAATCACCTGATCTGGTGCCATGCCTTGTAAAGATGGAAATGGCTGACCGTTATAGCGGAGTTCACTGTCATAGTCATCTTCAATGATCCATGCATTTTGCTGCTTTGCCCACGCTAATAATGCAGTACGTCTTGCCAAGCTCATAGGCATGCCAAGTGGATATTGATGAGAAGGGGTTACAAAAGCTGCACGGGCATTCGGAGACAGTTTAATTCCAGCTTCAACCTGAATACCTTCTTCATCGACTGGAACACGCACCATACCAATGTTTTGTACGGTATGCTCAAAAATGGCCGTGGTCCCACGATAAGCTGGATCTTCAATCCATACCTCATCTTTGGCTTCAAATAAAATCTGGCTGCAAATATAAAGTGCTTGTTGAATGCCGGGCGTAATCACGATTTGTTCAGGATCGCAGTGTACAGAGCGTGAACGACGCACGTAGTCTGCTATAGCAATTCTTAGTGATAACACACCTTGCGGCTCGCCATATCCTGAAGGAACTCCTGCTCCCCGCGATCTATATTTATTACCAAATTTGCGCCAGATATCACTTGGTTGGGTCCGACCGACGGGGACAGACACCGCAAATGGAACATGGGGAAGTGGTTTAAACTCTTTAAGTACTTGGGCATAAGAACGTGCCGACTTAGTCAAAGGGATTGAGCTAGGTAGGGTTTCTTTTTGAGAATGTTGCAGTAGAGTTTTTTTAGTTAAAGCATGAGACACATAGGTGCCCGTTCGTGCTTCAGAGTCAAAAACACCTTCAGCTAAAAGCTGATCGTAAGCTTCGATAATCGTTCCGCGAGCGACCCCAAGTGTTTGAGCCAGTTCACGTGAAGAAGGCAACGGATCGCCTGGTTGTAAATCACCACTTTGTACAGCTTCGCGTAAAGCTTGGGTCAGCTGAGCACTAATCTTTCCTTGGCTTTTATCAATCTTTGCAATAGACGGAAGTTCCACAACTTTTGCCATTCTTGCCATAATTCTGGTCTACTTAAAAAAACACAAAGTGGTTCTTTTTAATAAACCACATAAACCAGAAAATTTAAACACAAAATATAAATAACCCTGATATTTACAATGAGGTTCTTAGCCATGTATATCCCTGATGATTTTGTAGAAAACCGTTTGGACGTATTGCATTCTCTTATTTTGGAGCATCCGTTTGGTGTGCTTTTTAGTCATGGGAGCAATGGTTTAGATGCAAATCACCTTCCGTTTGAGTTACAGACAAATGAAGGGAACTTTGGGATATTGCATGCGCATGTATCTAGAATTAATCCTGTCTGGCAGGACATTAAAAATGGAGATGAAGTGCTGGTCGTGTTTCAGGCGGGGGATGCTTATATTTCCCCCAATTGGTATCCATCCAAACATGAACAGCATAAACAAGTGCCAACATGGAACTATAGAGTTGTACATGCTTACGGTAAAGTGACGATTCGAGATGATGAGCGTTATGTTCGAGGTGTTGTGGCTCGTTTAACCCGTACACATGAAGCATCTCAACCTGAACCATGGAAAATGTCTGATGCACCAAAAGACTATCTAGAACCCATGCTAAAAGCCATTGTGGGTATAGAAATTGAAATTACCAAGCTTCAAGGAAAATCAAAACTTGGGCAAAACAAAGATCGTCGAGATATTTTAGGTGCGGCGGATGGTCTAGCGAAATCTGGTCATAAAACTATAGCGGATGCTATGTACAGTGTGGCTGAGTTAAACAAATAGTTTTGAAAATATAAAATTTTAGTATTCATTAAGGAGAAAAACATGTCTTGGACTACACCTGTTGAGTTGGTAGGCGAACACGTTATTTTAAAGCCGCTAGATGTAACTCAAGCTGAATCTCTAGCAGAAGCAGTTTGCGATGGTGAGCTCTACAATCTTTGGTATACCCGTGTTCCAAGACCTGAACAGATGACTGCTGAAATTGAAAGACGTCTTGGTTTACAACAATCAGGAAGCATGTTGCCATTTTATATTGAAGACCGAAAAACCGGGCAAGCGGTGGGTATGACGACCTTAATGCATATTGAAGCTGCACATCGCCGTGCGGAGATTGGTTCGACTTGGTATCGTAAATCTGCACAGCGCACGCCTGTAAATACTGAGTGTAAAAAGCTATTGTTGGCTCATGCATTTGAGTCTTTAGACTGTATTGCGGTTGAGTTACGCACATCTTCTTTAAACGTTCAAAGCCAAGCTGCAATTGTACGTTTAGGTGCAAAGCTCGATGGGGTACTCAGAAGCCATCAAATTGTGAAAGATGATATTTTGCGGGACACTCATGTTTATAGCATTTTAAAACATGAATGGCCTGCAGTTCGTCAAAACTTGGAATGGCTGTTAAGCAAACCGCGTTAGAAATAAGTCTTAGGTTAAAAGTCCGAAAACTCGTTCATCAATAGCTGTTCTTTATTTCAACCATTAACCTCAGGTTAATGACTACCGATGTAGGTTGATTGATCAAAATTCCATAAAGCGTTTTTATAGATTCAGAACAAAACTGCGATCTATAGGTAAGCATACATGGAAGGCTCAGTTCAGAATAAAGAACGGTTATGGACAAAACGGCGTCATGCCAAACAACTAAAACTGGAGATGGCAAGCCAATATACCGACGGAGTTGTCATTCCAACTCAAGACATTATTAAAGTCTTAGAAACCCTGATTACACCGGGTGACAGAGTCGTACTCGAAGGGAATAACCAAAAGCAAGCAGATTTCTTATCTCGATCTTTGGCACAAACCAATCCAGATGTTTTGCATGATTTACATATGATCATGCCAAGCGTTGGACGCTCAGAACATCTTGATCTGTTTGAAAAAGGTATTGCACGCAAGCTAGATTTCTCTTTTGCTGGCCCGCAAAGTTTGCGTATTAGCCAGTTGATTGAAGATGGATTATTAGAAATTGGTGCTATCCATACCTATATTGAATTGTATTCACGCCTTGTAGTCGATCTTATTCCAAATGTGGTGCTTTCTGCCGGTTTTATGGCAGACCGCCAAGGGAATATCTATACAGGTCCAAGTACCGAAGATTCTCCTGCACTCATTGAACCTGCGGCTTTTAGTGACGGCATTGTGATTGTGCAAGTGAATGAACTGGTCGATGACGTCTCTGATTTACCACGTGTCGATATTCCTGCCTCTTGGGTTGATTTTGTGGTTGTGGCAGACCAGCCTTTTTATATTGAACCGTTATTTACCCGTGACCCAAAACACATCAAGCCTGTGCATGTGCTTATGGCCATGATGGCAATTCGCGGAATTTATGAAAAGCATAATGTGCAATCGTTAAACCATGGCATTGGTTTTAATACTGCGGCAATTGAACTGATTTTACCGACCTATGGCGAGTCTTTAGGTTTAAAAGGAAAAATTTGCCGAAACTGGACTCTTAACCCGCATCCAACCTTAATTCCAGCCATTGAGACAGGTTGGGTAGAAAGCGTGCATTGCTTTGGTACCGAACTCGGCATGGAAAAATATGTTGCAGCTCGTCCTGATGTTTTCTTTACAGGACGTGATGGGGCGCTGCGTTCTAACCGCATGATGTGTCAGCTTGCAGGTCAGTACGCCGTTGATCTATTTATTGGTGCAACTTTGCAAGTTGATGGAATGGGGCATTCTTCGACTGTTACCAAAGGCCGTTTAGCTGGTTTCGGTGGTGCACCGAACATGGGGCATGATCCGCGCGGACGCCGCCACGACACACCTGCATGGCTAGATATGCGCTTGCAAGGTGCCAATGAAACAGAAACCTATTTGGCCCGCGGTAAAAAGCTAGTTGTGCAAATGGTGGAAACCTTTCAAGAAGGTGGTAAGCCGACTTTTGTGGATCGTCTTGATGCGATTGATGTTGCTAAAACGGCTGGTCTGCCTTTAGCACCAATTATGATTTATGGCGATGATGTGACCCATTTACTTACCGAAGAAGGCATTGCTTATCTATATAAAGCAAGCAGTCAAGAAGAGCGTCAAGCGATGATTGCTGCCGTGGCAGGAGTGACCAGTATTGGTTTAAGCCAAGATCCTAAAACCACAGCACGTTTAAGACGTGAAGGTTTAGTGGTGTTCCCTGAAGATTTAGGCATTCGCCGTACCGATGCAACACGTGAACTTTTAGCTGCAAAAAATATTGCCGACTTGGTGACATGGTCAGATGGGTTATATCAACCACCTGCAAAATTCAGGAGTTGGTAATGATGGCTCAAGTTAAATATCAAACACTTAGCCATAGTCAGCTTTTGGCAAACATGGCGGTCGAGGCTTTAATTGATGAAGTTAATCTGACACCAAAGCCAGCCTTGGTTGATCGCCGTGGTAGCGGTGCACATGATGACCTGACTTTGGAATTAATGGAGCGTTCTGCGAAAAGTCTACGCCCAATGTTTGAAGCGATGGCGCAAGCAGCAATCCAGCACGGAACAGTGTGTCAGGCCTTACGTGAAGACATTGGTGAAATTGGCCGACAAGGTGAAAAGGTCATGATGTTGGCAACAAATGGTGTCAATACACACCGAGGTGCAATTTGGGCCTTGGGTTTAATGGTCACGGCAGCGGCACTTGCACGCACAAATCAACAGTACTTATCGGCTGTTGAGTTGTGTCAGCTGGCAGGTCAAATTGCCCAGCTTGAAGACCGTTTTATTCTCAAACAGGCTTTGAGTCATGGTCAGCAAGTACAGAAAAAATTAGGTGTCTTAGGTGCTAAAGAACAGGCTCAACAAGGTTTTCCAACCATTGTGAATTTTGGTTTAAAGCAACTTTATCAAAGTCGTAGTAAACCGATGAAAGAAGAGTTTGCTCGCTTAGATGCGTTACTTGCCATGATGACTAACTTGACAGATACCTGTGTGCTCTATCGCTCTGGAATATCTGGTTTGAAGCGTATGCAACAAGGAGCCCAGCAAGTGCTCGATTTGGGCGGTAGTTCAAGCCTAGAAGGCCGCCGTGCTTTGCATTTGTTAGAGATTGACCTACTTAGGATGAAGGCATCCGCTGGCGGAGCAGCCGATTTGTTGGCAGCAACATTGTTTATAGATCGTGTTGAGCAGTCATCTTTAAAAAATAAAGAAGGATTTTGATTATGGAAACACTTCATTTTGAGTTTTTGGCGACAGAGCCACCTGTAAAAAAAGCATTAGTCGGATGTGTGGGTTCAGGTGATTTAGAAATTTTGATGGAACCTGGTGAGGCGGGAAAAACCACTATTCAGGTGGTGACTTCGGTGGATGGTAGTGTTGCACGTTGGAAAAATCTTTTTGAACGGATTTTTACAGCGCAGATGCCACCAGCCGTCAATATTGATATTCATGACTTTGGTGCAACCCCCGGTGTTGTTCGCTTACGTCTGGAACAAGCCTTGGAGGAGATTGCTCATGACTGATATCGAGAGCTTGTTAAATAAACAAGATTTTATTGAGCTGAGTGCAAGAGAGCGTGCTAAAGCATTATTAGATGAAGGGACTTTTCGCGAGTTACTCGATCCATTTGCACGTGTAATGTCACCTTGGTTGCTTAAGCAAAATATTGTGCCGCAAGCAGATGATGGCGTGGTGATTACAAAAGGATCTATTCAGGGACGACCAGTAGTTTTGATTTCCATTGAAGGCTTATTTCAGGGTGGAAGCTTAGGCGAGGTTGGTGGTGCCAAAATTGCCGGTGCATTAGAGCTTGCGGTTGAAGACAATCTTAAAGGTATTCCAACGGCTGCAATCTTATTACTAGAAACTGGTGGGGTTCGCTTGCAAGAAGCAAATCTGGGTTTGGCTGCAATCGCGGAAATTCAGGCTGCAATTGTGAACTTACGACAGTATCAACCCGTGATTGCAGTAGTTGCAGGCAGTGTAGGGTGCTTTGGTGGCATGTCGATTGCTGCTGGACTATGTAGCTATATTGTAATGACACAAGAAGGACGTTTAGGCTTAAATGGTCCGCAAGTGATTGAACAAGAAGCTGGCGTACAAGAATATAACGCCAAAGATCGCCCATTTATTTGGAGCATAACTGGTGGCAACCAGCGCTTCGCTAGTGGTTTGGCAGATGCTTATGTAGACGATGATCGCCAGAAAATTCGTCAGCAAGTGGTCGACTATTTAGCCCAAGGCGTGCCCAATCAGCATCGTAGTTCAAATCACTCATTCTACTTAGCGCAGCTACAACACGTTGATACTACCGAGCAGATTGCTCCAGCACAGGTTCAGGCTTTGTATCAAGGAGAACAAGTATGAACATCGCAGTTGATACATTAAAAGCATCTACGCGAGGTGCACAGTGGTTTAAAGCATTCACACAGGGTTTTAAGACAGTTGAAGGTTTTCCAGCTTCAGTTTGGGTGGCTGATGGTCAGATTGATCAGCAAGCAGTACGTGTGATTGCCGTTGTTCAAGACAGCAATAATTTGTTCCCGCGAGCGAGACAAGGTGAAGTTGGCCTTTTGGAAGGTTGGAGCTTGGCAAAGGCTGTAGATGACGTGATTCAAGCTGATGCGCATGCTGAGACTAAACGCGGCATTTTATGTCTGGTTGATGTACCTAGTCAGGCCTATGGTCGCCGTGAAGAATTATTAGGTATTCATCAAGCTTTAGCTGGTGCAGTAGACAGCTATGCCAGAGCTAGATTGGCAGGCCATCCTATTGTCAGTTTACTAGTCGGTAAGTCGATGTCAGGCGCTTTTTTAGCACATGGTTACCAAGCCAATCGTATTATTGCCTTAAAAGATTCAGGTGTTATGGTGCATGCAATGGGTAAAGAATCTGCTGCACGTGTGACCCAACGGTCGGTTGATGAGTTAGAGCAATTGGCTGCAAGCATTCCTCCAATGGCTTATGACATCGAAAGTTATGCAACGCTTGGATTGTTGTCGGAACTGTTATCTGTTGAAAACCCTGAACAACCTACAAGTGCTGATCTGTTGTTAGCGAAACAGGTGGTTGCTCGAGCATTTAAAGAAATTAATGCTGAGCAGTCTAGAGGACTGGAACAAAGACTTCACGGCCAAAACCGTCAGATGTCTAAAAAGGTCCGTGAATTATTGCGTGAGCAATGGTCATGAAACTTGATCTCGAAGCCCATGATTTGCTGTGGGGCATGACAGCCGACTGCTTGGCTGATGATGCTCCGTTTTGGGTGAAAGAGGTGTTACTACGAGGCGATCCTGTTGTGGTTCGGCGGGAAATCACTCCTCTAGATCAGGTTGCTGTGGGTGTAAGAGGAAAATTGCGCCATCAACGATATGCCACGCAAATGCCAAGATCTGCTATTAGCAGACAACTTAAGCCAGAAGCACTGACTCACGTTAATACACAGCAGTTTGAGCATTTGGCAGAACGTTTGCAGAGCATTTCTAACATCATGAAAAACTTTTCAGGGTGTTGGGGCTATACAGGAAGTTTTGGGTTTGAGTTGGCAACTAGTATTAAAACAGTCACTCAGCAAAGTGACATAGATTTGTTGATTCGAGCTGAACAGCCTTTTGCCAAAAAGCAAGCAGTCGAGCTACTCGAAACTTTTCAGCAAGCGGGGCTGAATGTGGATATACAGCTACAACTGCCACAGGGTGGTTTGGCTTTAAAAGAATGGGCTAGGAATAGCGGAAAAGTTCTGCTGAAACGTGCAGATGGTGCTGTTTTAGTAGAAAACCCATGGAATTAGGGAATAGATATCATGGCTTCAATTTGGGTATATCCGGGACAAGGTGTGCAACGAAGCAATATGTTGCACGACCTACCACAAAGCGCTCTGGTCAAAGAACATCTTGAGCGTGCATCGGATGCACTCAAAGAAGATGTCTTGATGCTGGATAGTTCGGACGCATTGCAATCGACACGTTCAGTACAGCTTTGTTTACTCATTTCAGGGGTATTAAGTTCAGCTTTATTAGCTGCTGAAGACTTAAAACCTGATTATGTCGCGGGTCTATCGATTGGCGCATGGTCGGCAGCAGTTGTCGCAGGGGTCTTAGCCTATGAAGATGCTATTCGCTTAGTTGCCTATCGAGGGGAACTCATGCAAAACGCCTATCCAATTGGCTATGGCATGACTGCGTTGATTGGTACAGATCGAGCACCTGTAGAAGCATGGGTAAAACAAATTTATGAAATAACGCCTGAGGTGTTTGTCGCAAATATTAATGCACATAACCAAATCGTTATTTCAGGAAGTTTTGAAGCTATGAACCAAGTTGTTGTTTTGGCAAAGCAACAAGGCGTGGTGGCAAAAAAATTAGATGTATCGGTGCCATCGCACTGTGAATTATTAAGTCAGCAAGCAGAGCAACTTGCAGCGTCTATGGAGGGACTCACTTTAAAGCAGCCTAAAATTCGATATTTAAGTGGTACAACGGCTCGCACTTTAGGCAAGGCTGAACAGATTAGGGATGACTTGGCTTTTAATATGAGCCGAACTGTAGATTGGGAAAGTACCGTTCAAGCTGCATGGGAGCGAGGTGTTAGGTTGCAGATCGAAGCGTTGCCGGGAACGGTGCTTACTACACTTGCACGTCGAACATTTAAAGAAGGAACCGTGTTGTCTTTTCAAGGAACACGCATAGACAGCATTCAGATGGCAATGCAAAAAGAACAGGACAATAGTTTTTCTTTTTGAATCTGATTTTACAAAAGCATAAATGATCCAAGGATATGAGGGATTGTCATGATTATATATGGAGTTGGTTTACTCGCACTTTGCACCTTGGTGGGTGTTATTGTCGGTGATCTGTTGGGCATTTTATTGGGCGTGAAGTCCAATGTAGGTGGCGTGGGTATCGCCATGATTTTACTCATTTGCATACGGTTATGGATGGAAAAACGTGGTGTTATGACAGTTGAAACCGAAAAAGGCGTTTCATTCTGGGGCACCATGTATATTCCTGTTGTTGTTGCTATGGCAGCACAGCAAAACGTGGTTTCAGCTTTATCTAGTGGACATATGGCACTCTTTGCCGCTGTGGTTTCAGTTATCGTTTGTACGCTCACGATTGCGGGTTTAAGTCGTTATAACAAAGCAACCCCTTTACCGAAGGAAGAAGACACCACATTAAACAGCATTGGAGGCAAAGTTCATGGTTGAATTATTATTAAAAGACTTAACCCATTTAGGTTTAATTACAGCTTTCGCCTTAATTGCTTTAATTATGTGGTTGTCGACCAAGTTATCTAAATATTTAACCAATGGACGAGTGCATGCTTCAGCAATTGCAATTGTGATTGGTTTAATCTTGGCGTGGTTTGGCGGAAAAATGACGGGTGGTGAAAAAGGTATAACCGATCTTGCACTCTTCACCGGTGTAGGGCTCATGGGCGGTGCAATGCTACGTGACTTTACAATTGTAGCAACGGCATTTGAAGTACAAGCGACTGAAGCGAAAAAAGCTGGGTTTATTGGTGCCTTCTCTTTATTTCTCGGAACCATTTTGCCATTTATTGTCGGTTGTATGTTTGCGTGGATTTTTGGCTATCGCGATGCAGTGAGTATTACCACAATCGGTGCGGGTGCGGTGACTTATATTGTGGGACCAGTTACGGGTGCTGCGATTGGTGCAAGCTCAGAAGTAATGGCTTTATCGATTGCAACCGGTTTAGTTAAAGCAATTTGTGTGATGGTCTCAACACCGCTCACTGCTAAATTTATGGGACTCGATAATCCACGCTCTGCCATGATTTTTGGTGGCTTGGCTGGAACTGTCAGTGGTGTATCAGCAGGCTTGGCCGCGACAGATCGCCGTTTAGTACCTTATGGTGCACTGACAGCAACGTTCCATACGGGACTTGGCTGTTTAATGGGACCAACAGTTTTATTCTTTGCGGTTAAAGCATTGGTTGGTGGCTAAGCATCCACGGCTTAAATAAAAAGGGCTGTTGTTATACAAAACAACGGCCCTTATTTTTATCTTTTAAAATTAGAAGCAAACATACGACACTCAGCAATCAGTGCGAGTAAGTTTGGATCTCGTTCTTTACTTTTTAAGAAAACCAAACCAATTTCTTGTTGCATATGATATTGCTGTTTTAGGGGAATAAGCTTAACTGAGCTTTCATAAACCGCAGAAATACGACCCGGTAAAAGGGCAAAACCAACGCCTGAACTGACCATACTAATTAAGGTAAAAATATCGTTCACTTGCAAAGCAACTTTAGGAGAAAAACCTGCTTTTTTAAAAATAATATCGCTATCGTTATGGGTCGCAAAGCCTTTGGTTAATGTCAGAAAAGTCTCTTCTTTTAATAAACTTAAATCAATGTCTTTAAATTCTGCATATTTAGAATCTTTGTTTACCGCCAGAAAAATATCATCTGAAAACATAGGTAAAATTTCAAAGTCATCATCTTGAGTGGTTTCATTTAAAGCCACAATAATCGCATCAAGTTCCGTTGCTTTAAGCTTTTTAACTAAATCTTGATTTGAGCTGAGTAACAGTTGAATATCTAGCTCACTACGTCTTAATTTAAGACCACTAATCACATTTGGAATTGTTTTGACAGTCAAAGAATAAAGAGAACCTAAATGTAAAACTTTTGCCGCAAATCCAGCAGCTTCTCTCGTTTTATTAACGGTTATAAAAATGTCCTGTACGATTTTTTGCGCCCGTTCTTCAAATACATAGGCACTTTTTAACGGAATTAGATTACGTCCTTCATTTTTAAAAAGTGGGCAACGCAAAGCACTTTCTAAAGAGTGCAATGCTTTGTGAACACTGACATTACTAAGCTCCATTTCTATCGCTGTTTTAGATAAATTGCCGCAGCGCATAAATGCTAAAAAAATCTGTATCTTTTTAAGGGTGAGTTCTTCATCAATTTCCATATTAATCCCTTGAAACTGTTTCCTTTAAAAATATAGATTTAAGCTATAAAGTTACCACAAAACCACCACTATAAAATTGTGCTTAGGTCGAAGTAGTTTATTTAAGAAACAGCTTCAACTCTTTGTTGAATTGTCTTAATGATTTGTTCTAATGCACTTTGAATTTTAGGTGTCGATTCAAAAGAGCAGTTGATTCTTAAATAATGCTGCTGCGCGGGTAAAACACTAAACAATGGGCTTGGAGCTACCCCAATGTTTTGTTGAATTAACTCTTCATAAATTTGCATACTATCTAAACTATTCGGCAGCTTAACCCAAAGAAAATAACCACTTGGATAGTAGTAAACCTCACAAGATGGTGGCAGATGTTGCTTTAAATAATGATAAAACTGCTTTTTATAACGCTCAAGTGAAAGCCTGAGAGTACGTAAGTGCTTTTCATAGTGATGATGAGACAAAAACTCGACCAAGGCATTTTGAATGAGTGCATTCACTGAAATGGTACTCATGAGCTGTAAATGCTGAATATGATCGGAAAATTTACCAGCATAAACCCAACCCACCCGAAAACCTGCACCTAGAGTTTTAGAAAACGAAGAGCAGTGAAGCACTAGATTTTGCTGATCAAAATACTTCATTGAAAGAGGCTTTTGTCCACCATAAAACAGCTCTTCGTAGACATCATCTTCAATTAAATAAATCTGGTGCTCATGAAGCAATTTGGCAATTTTATATTTAATCTCATCGCTGACTGTAAACCCAATTGGATTATGGCTATTGAGCATGAGCCAACATACTTTAATTGGATAATTGTTAATGACCTGTTCAAAAGCTTCTAGATCAAAACCATGTTGAGGATGTTCAGGAATGGTAATAACTTTTAACCCTAAACGTTCTGCTGCCTGCCAAGCTCCATAAAATACATTTTGCTGTAATAAAATATAGTCGCCAGGCTGAGCAACTGCTTGTAAAGAAAGATTGAGTGCATCCAATCCTCCCGATGTAATGACAATGTCATCTGGGTCGGTTTGAATCCCTTGCATGCAGTAGCGTTGAGCAATAAGTTTTCGTAAAGCTAAATTACCCGGAGGTAGGCTTGTAGTTTGGTCATAACTTTGTTTCTGGCGGGCAAGCTGCCCCATAATCTGAATGAGTTTAGGTGCATATAAAAGCTGACTATCGGGAAAGGCCGAACCAAAAGGGATGACAGACTCATGTTGAATCGATTTAAGATATTTAAAAACTAAAGAGTTAATTTCAATTTTAGAATTGAGTGAAACAACAGAATATTGTTCTAAAGGTTTAAGCGTAATTTGTTCGGCAACGAAGTATCCCGATTTTTCTTTGGAATAGATTAAACCTTGAGATTCAAGCTCTTGGTAAGCATTCATTACCGTCATTAAACTAAAACCAGAGCGTTGCACCTGATCTCTTAAAGAAGGTAACTTCTCGTGTGCATTTAAAGTGCCGCTCTCAATGAGTTGGCGAATGCTATGGGCAAGTTGTTCTGATTTATACATGTATTGGCTGCACGAAATGACAAAATGAAAGATGCACTGAATCAATAATAAATGCCGTTTGTAGAATCTACAAACGGCATTTGCTTATAAAAATAAGTTTACTTTAGGTAAGGGGCTGCATAAATCAATATCACTTTAAACAAACCTGCAATCACAGCTAATGCTAAAAAACCACCTAGCCATAGCAAAATAAACCATTGGGTTTGAGACAGTTTAGAAGATAAATTTTTCATAAAACCCTCCTAACTTTAATGATAGCCTTCATCACCTACACGTACTTTGTCACGGAATACCCAGTAAGACACAATAGTGTAAGCAATAATGATTGGAATCAGAATGAGCGCACCGACTAAAGCAAACAGTTGGCTTGAATGTGGAGCTGCGGCTTGCCAGATGGTGACTGATGGCGGAATAATATAAGGCCACAAACTAATCACAAAACCTGTAAAAGCAAGGAAAACGAGGGCTAGCGTATATATAAATGGTTTAAGGTCATGTTGCTGCTTTTTACACGCCGATAAAATCAGGCCAACAAACAATAAGACCAAAATAGGTACAGGGCTAAAATAGAACAGATTCGGTAAAGAGAACCAGCGATCTGCGATTTCAGGATGAGTTAATGGTGTATATAGACTTACTCCACCAAAAATAATGAGCAATGCAATAATCAGCTTTGGCATAAGCTCATACATACGTTGCTGTAAGCCTTTTTCGGTTTTTAAAATAAGCCATCCACATCCTAAAGTGGCATACATGGCAACTACACCAATACCAGTAAAGAAGGTAAATGGTGTCAACCAATCAAGTGATCCGCCAGAAAAAATACCATTGGTGGTTTTAATGCCTTGAATATAGGCACCCAAGATGATGCCTTGAAGGAAGCTAGTTAACACTGAACCCCAAATAAAAGCTAAGTCCCAAAGATATTTGGTGCGATGAGCTTTAAAGCGGAATTCAAATGCGACTCCACGGAAAATCAGGGCAATCACCATAAAAATAATAGGTAAATACAGTGCCGATAAAACCGTTGAGTAAACTAGTGGAAATGCAGCATATAGACCAGCTCCACCCAGTACCATCCATGTTTCGTTGCCATCCCAGACAGGGGCTACGGTATTCATCATCACGTCACGTTCTTGGCTGTTCTTAATGAAAGGGAACATGATCCCGATTCCTAAGTCAAAGCCATCCATGACGACATAAATCATGACACCTAAACCGATAATACCGACCCATATTAAAGAAAGATCAATCATGACGGTTCTCCCCAGAATTTTGTTTACTGTCAATGTTTTCATCGACAGCACTGAGTGGGCGCATTGGTGTTTTAAAGTGTCCAACACCGCCTGCTTCCATATTTGGCGTATCGATAAATGTAGGGCCTTTATTAATCAATTTTAAGGTGTAGTAGATACCGCTGCCAAAAACGATGGTGTATACCACTACAAAAATAAAGAGGCTGAGGCCGACTTGTTCCGCCGACACAGTATGAGATAAACCATCTTTAGTTCGTAGGATGCCATATACCACCCATGGTTGACGGCCGACTTCAGTAGTCACCCAACCTGCAAGCATGGCGATATAACCAGATGGCCCCATCACTAAAGCAAACTTATGGAACCATGAAGTTTCATAAAGTTTTCCACGCTTACGTAACCAAAGAGCAATTAAAGACAGCGTGACCATAAGTACGCCAAGCCCGACCATCACACGGAAGCTCCAGAAAACGATGGTCGAATTTGGTCGATCTCCAGGGGCGAAATCTTTTAAACCTGTAACTTGACCATCTAAACTGTGAGTTAAAATTAAACTACCTAAATATGGAACACCCACTTCAAAATGGTTTCGTTCTTCTTTCATATCTGGAATTGCAAAGAGTAACAGTGGCATAGGTTCATTGTGATTCGTTTCCCAATGACCTTCCATCGCTGCTAGTTTGGCAGGTTGATGCTCACGGGTATTTAAACCATGGTTATCGCCAATAACCACTTGCAAACATGAAGTCACAAGCACCATCCATAGACCCATCGAGAACGATTTTTTTACCAATTCATCACGACGACCTTTCACTAAGTGCCATGCAGAAGTTCCTACGACTAATAAAGAAGAAACTAAAAAGGCTGCTGCACCCATATGGGCAAAGCGGTAAGGGAAGGATGGGTTAAAGACAATTGCAAACCAGTCTTTTGGCACAATAATGCCATTTTCTATAGCGAAGCCTTGAGGGGTCTGCATCCAGCTATTGGACGATAAAATCCAGAACATGGAAATACAGGTACCTATCGCAACCATAAGTGTGGCAAAGAAATGTGCTCTGGGTCCGACACGTCCCCAACCAAATAACATAATGCCTAAGAAACCAGCTTCTAAAAAGAAGGCACTCAAGACCTCATAGGTAAGTAAAGGACCGGTAATACTTCCTGCAATACGAGAAAACTCACTCCAGTTGGTACCGAACTGATAACTCATGACCACGCCCGAGACTACACCCATACCAAAGGCAACGGCAAAGATTTTGATCCAGTATTTAAACAGATCTTTATAAATCGGGTTTTGGGTTCTTAACCACTTCCACTCTAAAACTGCTAAAAAGCAGGCAAGACCAATGGAGGTGGCTGGAAAAATAATATGAAAGGATACTGTGAACGCAAATTGTATTCGTGCTAATTCTAAAGCGGTTAGACCGAGGCTCATATATATTCCCCCTGTGAACTAGCTGATGATGATTGATTGTGTTAAATACTTATTTTCAGGCAATAAAGTATTCTGACGATTGAACTTACTTCTGTGATAAATATTCTTAGCAAGTAAAATGCCAGAAGGGCGAAGTAATATAATTGCTTGATATTTAAATAGAATAGACCGATTGATTGTTCTCAATCTGTTAACAAAGCTCATGCTTGATGTTGCATTTGTAAAAATACATGTTGCATTGAAACATTGATGAAATATGTGACGATGAACCATAGATCGTTTCATGAAAACTACCTACCTTAAGAAGTTTTCTTAATCATGCACTCACTCATTTTGTATATGTAGATACAGAAATTTTTTATAAAACTATAACAGTCCGAAGTCATTATTATGGGTGCTATAGTTTTTTTTCAATTATCTGTAGCTATATATCCCTTCATCTAAAGTCCAAAATAAAAATGAACAAGATTTATGGCTAACCAAAATCAATCTTCAAAAACAGCATGAATGCGACTTTGGGGTTACATATGAGCACAGGATAAATTTCTTCTTGTCTATTCCCTTGTTGTTTTGTATGAGGTCTGGTTGTTACGTAGGTTATTAAAGACCTTGGTTTAAGTGTAGCTCTTCTAAAATAGCTTGGATGTTAAAAAATGTTTATTACTTCTCAACTCAATATCCTAAATAAAATTATTAAAAATCAGGCTATTCCAGCACCTATAATGGCTCAATTAGAGCAAGCTTATGTTAATCTTGAAGCAACTTTATTAAGAGCAAAAGTCTTAAGAGACTTTTCTAATTCTCAAACTGTTTATTTAATTCAATCACATATTCATCCGCAGCAAAGCAGTTTGGCTTATCTATTTTCACCTTTTGTTTTTGCTAACCTCAATAAGCCTGCTATTTATACAACACCAGCGACAAAGCCCGTTCTTGCTATTCTCAATAAATATTATCAAGCCGAAAAGAAAGTTTTGTTTAAAGTAGATGAAGTTCTAGAGAGTCTAAAAATATATTTAGATTTAGAATTATCCGAGCTGACTGAAGTAGGGTTTATTTATTTAAGCTTAATCAAAGCGCTGTGCCGAAGTGATATCTCCACCATTTTTTTAATTACAAATTTAGATATAGACCTAGAGCATTTAGAAGAGCTTGCGTTGTTTTTAAAAGTCAAAATTTATTGGATTAATCCCCAACAAAATACTGATTTAAACGATCTAAATGATTTAGATATGCGTCAATTATTATTTAAAAATAAAGATGAAACCTATGTGAAATTGTGTGCCCAATTTGCCCAGCTAAATGCGCAGCTTGTAGGCTTATGCGATACTTTCACCGCCTCTCAAATGACCCATTTAATTGATGATATGTTTTATTCAGAACATATTTTTGAGAAATTATCTGTCTATTCAGAATATATGCAAACCTTATTGCAAAGTCAGCATAGTCTTCAAAAGAAAGAAATTGCTTAATGTTGGTAGGCATTTTCTGGCGTTATATGAAGAATGAATACTGTTATAAAAAAATAATCGTTTTCATGTGAAATAAATATTTTATGGTAAAAGCAAAGCAATATTGGTTTTACATAAATGACAAATCTAAATTTTGAGCATCATCTCGGTTCACTAACTCACGCTGCACTTAGTCAGGCCTCAATCATTTCTCGGGTATGGGGTGAAGGGCCTTCTGAACGTTATGATGAATTAGCAAAAAATTTCAGACCGACTTTTGCCCGTATTAAAGAAGGGGCTTTAATCCGTGAGCAACAGCATATTTTGCCGTATGAACAACTTCAGTGGCTCAAAGATATTGGTTTTACAAGATTACGACTTCCTAAAGCACATGGTGGTTTTGAGGCAACTATTCCTGAACTATTTGCATTGTTAATTGAACTTGCAGAGGCAGACTCAAATTTACCGCAAGCGTTGCGTGTGCACTTCGGTTTTACTGAAGATGTGTTGGTCAGCAAAAATAAAGAATTTCAACAGCGCTGGCTCAGCCGAATTGCACAAGGGGAAACGGTTGGTAGTGCTTGGTCTGAAGGTGGGAAAGAGTCAATCGATCAGTTTGATACTCATTTATATCGGGATGCTGACGGAAAAATTCGAGTTAAAGGTCAAAAATACTACACCACAGGTAGCCTATATGCGGACTGGGTTGACGTTGGTGTAACAGATTTAAATGGAGAGTCTGGCTCAGTTGTTGTCCGCCGTGAAGATGAAGGCGTTGAAATTGTAGATGACTGGAATGGCTTTGGTCAGCAACTCACTGCAAGTGGTACGGCATATTTCCATGACGTATTGGTTAATGAAACCGAAATCTTACCTGATGATGATCGTTTTAAATATTCGGCTGCCTATTATCAACTTGTGCAACTGGCAATCATTACTGGTTTAGGGCGTGCTGCGACATATGAGGTTTCACAAGCGGTGGCTAAACGTACCCGAAACTATACTCATGCGAATGCCCAATTTGTAAAACAGGACCCACAAATTTTACAAGTAGTGGGACAAATCCGTGGCGCAGCTTACAGTGCAGGGGCGATTGTTGAAAAAGTTGCACGCAGCTTACAGCGTGCTTACTTGGCAGCGTTTCAAAATAATGAACAGCTTGAAGAAGAGCAAAATGCACTTGCCGAGCTTGAAAGTGCGCAGTCTCAAACAGTTATTACCGATTTAATCTTAAATGCATCTACCATTCTATTTGATGCATTAGGTGCTTCAGCAACAGACAAAGATTTAGGCCTAGATCGATACTGGCGAAATGTACGAACCTTATCTTCACATAATCCAAGAGTGTTTAAAAATCGGATTGTGGGTGATTTTAGTGTGAATGGAACATTACCGCCTTATCAGTGGCGAATTGGTAACGTTGCTAAACAATAATTTTAAATTTTAGATATTAAGCTGCTAGTTTTAGCGGCTTAATATCTTTCTTGTTTTTAAAATAAATTATAAAAATCTATTAGAATAAAATCATATTTTGTTTGGGGTTTATATTATAAAGAATAGATGAAAATTGCTTTAGTATAAAAGTAATTAAAATGTTGGTTGATATTTTATGACTAAGAAGATTAGTTTTAATGCTTTTGAAATGAATTGTATTGCACATCAATCTCCGGGATTATGGCGACATCCTCAAGATCGCTCTGTTGAATATAAAGATTTAGAATATTGGACAGATTTAGCACAAATTTTGGAACGTGGTTTTTTTGACGGTATTTTTATTGCAGATGTATTGGGGATTTATGACGTTTACCATCAGGGTGCTGAACATGCCTTAACAGGCGCAGTACAAGTTCCAGTCAATGATCCTTTGCAGATTGTACCAGCGATGGCGGCAGTCACAAAGCACTTGGGCTTTGGTGTAACGACTTCTATTTCCTTTGAGCATCCTTATCCTTTTGCCAGACGTATTAGTACGTTAGACCACTTAACCAAAGGGCGAGTTGGATGGAATATCGTGACGTCTTATTTGGAAAGTGGTTCGAAAAATTTGGGACTAAAAACTCAGGTCAATCATGACAATCGATATGATATTGCTGATGAATACTTAGAAGTCCTTTACAAACTTTGGGAAGGTTCTTGGGAAGAAGGTTCGGTACTTCGTGATCGTGAAAGCGGGATCTTTGCTGATCATAAAAAAGTGCATCCAATTCAGCATGAAGGTAAATACTTTACTGTACCAGGCATCCATATTTGTGAGCCATCACCACAGCGAACGCCAGTACTTTACCAAGCGGGAGCATCGTCACGCGGGCAGAAGTTTGCCAGCCAAAATGCCGAATGTGTATTCATTGCAGCGCCGTCTAAAATTGCCACTAAAAAAGTCGTGCAAGGCATTCGCCAAAAACTAGCTCAAGAAGGCCGCGACCCGTACTCAGTTAAAATTTATGCACTTTTGTCGATTGTCACTGATGAAACCGATGCAAAAGCTCAGGCTAAGTTTAAAGAATATCAAAGCTATGGAAGCTATGATGGTGCTTTAACATTGCTGTCTGGCTGGTCTGGTGTGGACTTCTCACAATATCAACCGACAGATAAAGTTGAATATATTCAAACCAATGCGATTCAATCTTTATTAGATTCTTATGTAAATGCAGATCCAGATCGTGTTTGGACCATTGAAGAAATTGCAAATTGGAACAGCTTAGGTGGTAATGGACCTGTGTTAGTGGGTTCAGCAGAAACAGTTTCAGATGCTTTACAGCAATGGGTTGAAGATACCGATATCGATGGCTTTAACTTGGCTTACATTTTGGCTCATCAAACCTTTGCCGATGTTGTAGAGTTTATTGTTCCAGAGTTACAAAAACGAGGGGTATATCAAACTTCGTACGCGCAAGGGACATTAAGAGAAAAATTATTTGGTGCAGGTCCTTATTTACCTGAAAATCACCGCGGTGCTAAATATCGCAATCTAAAAGAATTAAAACTTGCTGAGGCGAGTTAATATTTTAAATAGTATTTAAATAAAGGCTGGTTAAATACCAGCTTTTATTTTGTCTTTTATATCGATTTTATTGCTGAGTTAATAATGAAAAAATAATTCTATAATTTAGATTAAAACATCAGATTAATTTGTTTTTGTATTATGTGAATAATCATTATTTTGTTTCTGTTATTAAAATTCAGGAATTATTAAGTGAGCACACAAGAACTCGATCATAACCAGCGTTATGAAATTAAATCTCCCGATGATGTTTCACAATTAATTTCCAAATTTGCAGGGAAGGGTAAGTCGAATAAAGTCATTTGGTTGGCACTGATTGGGGTATTTATTGATGCTTATGATTTAACAACACTCTCATTCGGTATTGAGCAGGTTATATCAGAGTTTTCTTTAAGCCCTGTCATGACGGGTGTGGTTGCTTCGGCAATTGTCTGCGGAACCATTGTTGGTAATTTAATTGGCGGTTGGCTAACGGATAAAATTGGCCGTTATCGGGTATTTATGGCGGACATGGTGCTGTTCGTCATTGCTGCAATTGTCGCAGGCTTTGCACCAAATGTTTGGGTTTTAATTTTAGCCAGATTTATTATGGGAATTAGTGTGGGGATCGATTTACCCGTCGCAATGTCCTACTTATCTGAATTTTCCAAATTTAACGGAAGTAGCAATAAAGCTGCCCGTTTAGCGGCATGGTGCCCAATGTGGTATGCGGCTTCTTCTGTCTGCTTTGGTCTGGTTCTGGCACTTTACTTTCTTTTACCGCCTGAACATAGCAACTGGTTATGGCGAGCATCTTTAATTTTTGGAGCAGTGCCTGCGTTACTCATTATTTTTATTCGCGGTAAATATTTAACCGAGTCACCAATTTGGCTTGCAAACCAAGGCGATTTAAAAGGGGCAGCTAAAGTTCTACAAGAGTCCTATGCAATTAATGCAGTCGCCACAGTCGAAAAAGTAGAAAGAACTGCTGAAAAGAAAAAGCGTGAGGGTTTTGCGGTTTTATTTAATAAAACTTATTTGCCAAGAACGATTGTGGCAATTGTGATTCATATTTCGGTGGCATTTCAGTACACCACCATTGCCTTCTTTTTACCTTCGATTTTGACGCGTTTCTTTCACACAGATGTTTTGACGACCATTACTACAACGCTCGGACTAAATTTATTGTTTGCATTTACGGGTGGGCTATTAGGCGTATTTGTTGCGAGCAGATTTAAATCTCGTCATGTGCTACTTACAGGTTTTTTACTTCAGTTTATTGCCCTCATTGCATTGGCATTGATTGGTGAACCGGGTAATAGCTTTTTACTCTACACCGCCATTGGCATGTTAGGTTTATGGCTCTTTGCGGAAGGTTTTGGACCGGGTGCGCAAATGATGGTCTATCCAACCATGGCTTATCCGGCTTCGATTCGTGGGGTTGGCGTTGGGTTTAACCGTGCAGTAACAGGTGTCGCTCAAGCAATTGCTTTGTTTGTGTTGCCAATTTGGATGGCGGGTTATAAAACGGATGTTTATCTGATTATTTCTATCTTTGCTTTTATTCCTTTAATTGTGATTGGACTACTGATTAAGTTTGAGCCTACCGCTCAAGATGTCGATGTCATCGATGAAGATAAAACAGAACTTCCTCTCAATAATTCACCGGTAATTGATTAGAGTGAAAATAGATATCTATATAAAAACAAAGGCCAACATCTGTTGGCCTTTGTTTTGTGGGTTAGAAATAATAAGCAAAAATCACAAACGCTTTTTTATTCCATTTATCATTGGTTCCACCAGCCGCAAGGCCTTCACTATCTCCTAAGTATGGGTCATGTTTGCCCATTAGCAACTCGGCTTGTACTGTCAATTTTTGATAGTTAAACGCAATGCCGGGTATAAAACGGGTTGAGTCTTTAAAGCCATCTTGTTCTTTTCGATAAGAACTATAGTTTAGATAAGGGCGAACTGAGGTAATCGGGCCAAACTGCTGAGGAAATAAATAGCTCAGTTCGGCTGAATAAATCTGACCTTTAGTTGCCGAGTTAAATGAATAATCGAAACCGCCCAAAGTCAGATGATCTTTATATTCAGTGTCGGCATTATCAATGTCTTGATAACCAGCCAAAAGCTGCAAATTCCATTGGTTATAATTGGTATTGCTAAAAACCGAATAGACTTGGCGATCGCCATCTTGTCCTGAACGTTTGTTTTCAATGGTGGAATACCATGCAGAGGCACCAAGTTGGGTAGAGAAATTTTCTTGGCCTAGAACATTTTTAAAGGTGTGGGCACCGCGAACAACAATCGAGTTCTTTTCTTTGGTATTAGTGCCTTGCGGTACAGAGTCATCCGCATTGACAGGGTTGATACTAAATCGACTCGAGTCTTTGCTTTTACCTCTATAGGTGCCACCATCGGTAGGATAAAAGGCGAGTTGTGCTTCATTGATTCCATCATTGAAATCATATTTTACCCCAAGGTTATGTACGTCTTCCCAACCTGCACTATTGGCAATGCCTAAATAATAAGTATTTCCCCAAAAGCGACCCAAGCCAAAAGGAACAGGGTTTAAGCCAGCAATAATTTTACTGTTGTCATTAATTTTATAACCCAACCACGCATCGGTAAGCCAATTGGCATCACCTAAACGTCCATAATACTCATAGATCCGATAATCTAAACGGCCAATCCATTTGGGTGAGTTGTAGTCTAACCATAATACTGCGTCGTTAAAGGAAAATTTACTCGTAGAGGGTTCAGAGTCAAAATCATAAACATATTTAGCCCGAACAGTACCACTCACTTTAAGTTGGCCTTCTTCAGCATTACCAAAGGTAAGGGCTGCATGACTTGAAAGGCTGAATGTAATTAAAGTCGTTGCGATAAATATTTTTTTGAAAATTGTGGGATGTTTAAACAAGAGATTCTTTCTCCTTTTAAAAATAAAAATTAAATTTGCGTCATGTATAAACCAGAAAAAGATTTGGCCAAATCTTAATATTTGCAGAGGTTTCAAGATAAAAAGATAATAAAATCTGATCGTTATATAAAAGAATGAAAATTAATTAGATGCAAAACTCTGGATGCAAGAAGCAAAAATAAAAATGATGAAATGAGTAGGATAAAATAATTAGAGGGTGTGTGTCAGGTGTTCATCATCATGTATTTTTTGAATATCGTTTTTAATTATTGATATATAAGTATTTTAATTTTACCTCTAACCTGTAAGTTTGTTTGATATTTACTTTTTACCAAAAGATAAAAACTTATAAGGAAAAGTTATTTATAAAAACCTGATAAGCAACTCATATTTTTTTATTTTTCATTATAAGGCCAGCTGCATACCATGAGCTTATATTATTGAAAGATCATGAAATTATGAGCACAAAGACCAAACCGTTGATTATCACGGCAATTGTGGTTGTAGCAATTGTTGCATTTATCGTATGGCAAAATAAGAAAGACAATAATACAAGTGCATCAGTTCGTGACAGCAAACCTGTTGTTATTGCTTATCAAACAGGGGTTGACCCAAGCAAAGTTGCGCAGGCCAATGGAGACTATGAAAAACACAGCCAGCGGACTATCCAATGGAAAAAATTTGATGCGGGTTCAGACGTTGTAAATGCACTCGCTTCAGGTGATGTTGTGCTTGGTAATATCGGATCAAGCCCGCTTGCTGCTGCTGCAAGCCGTGATTTACCGATTGAAGTATTTTTAATTACTTCAAAACTTGGTGCATCTGAAGCATTGGTAGTAAGCAATAAATCGGGCATTAAAACCCCTCAAGATTTAATTGGCAAAACCATTGCTGTACCTTTTGTTTCGACCACGCATTACAGCCTATTGTCTGCGCTTAAACATTGGAACATTCCAGAAGACAAAGTAAAAATTGTTAACTTGCGTCCACCAGAAATTTCAGCTGCTTGGGAACGTGGTGATATTGATGCAGCATATGTGTGGGAACCTGCTTTAAGTAAAGCCAAAGCATCTGGTACGGTTTTAACCGACTCAAAACAAGTGGGTGAATGGGGTGCTCCAACTTATGACTTATGGGTTGTGCGTAAAGATTTTGCAGAGAAAAATCCTGATTTCTTAAAAGCTTTTGTTAAAACTACACTTGAGCAGCTTGAAAAATATAATCAAGATCCAGCCGCTTACGTTAAAGATGCCGATAACGTGCAAAAAATTGCGCAGCTCACAGGTTCTGATGCAAAAGATATCCCGCTTTTATTAAGTGGAAACACCTACCTTGACCACGCTCAGCAGAAACAAACCTTAGATGGCGACTTTGCGCAAAATATTTTTGATACTGCGAAATTCTTAAAAGGTCAGGGTAAAGTCGACCAACTTAAAGCCGATTATAAAGGCAATGTGAACTCTTCATTTTTGCAGCCTTAAGGAGTTGTCATGAGTGTATTAGAAGCCAAACATATTCATCTGACTTTTCCGAAACAGCAAAAGCCAGTTCTACAAGACATTAACCTTAAAATTGAAGAAGGCTCTTTAACCGTCATTTTAGGAGAGTCAGGTTGTGGCAAAACAACTTTGCTTAATATCTTGGCGGGTTTTCAAAAGCCGAGTTCAGGCGATGTGCTTGTAAATCATGAAGTCGTAAATGGGCCAGATGTAACACGTGCTGTGGTGTTTCAGGATCATGCCTTACTTCCTTGGTTGAACGTTGCAGATAATGTTGGCTTCGCTTTGCAGTTAAAAGGTTTAAAGCGCGCAGATATCGAAGCACAAGTCACCGCAATTTTAAAAATTGTGGGTTTAAGCCACGTTGAAAAAGCCAATATCTGGGAACTCTCGGGTGGTATGAAACAACGTGTTGGCATTGCCAGAGCTTTGATCAGCCACGCGCCGTTTATTTTGTTAGATGAACCTTTTGCCGCATTAGATGCTTTTACCCGTGAAAACATGCAGCAGTTAGTGCTCGATTTATGGATTCAGCAAAATAAAAGCTTCTTTTTAATTACTCATGACATTGAAGAAGCATTGTTGCTGAGCAATCAGTTAGTTCTGATGACAGCTCATCCAGGCAAAATTGTAGAAACTCTACATCTCGATTTTGCTAAGAGATATCGTGAGGGCGAGTCTATTCGCTCGATTAAATCGGATCCTCAATTTATTCAGCTTAGAGAACAGTTATTTGAAAGTTTAAGAGCACAAAAGCAAACCGATAAGGAGGCGTTACCTACATGAGTATTAAAGATAACGTCTATGAATATGACAAAGCAGCAATAAAACCCGAGCCAGATGTGCCAACAGAAAATGCTTCATTTTTATCGACATTTTTTGAAAAGCATCGAACTTTAGCAGTGAGCTTTATTAGTGTGGGAAGCGTGGTTGCGCTCTGGTTTCTCATTACGGCCTTGCATGTTGTACCTGAACTGTTTTTACCTAGCCCACAGGCAGTATGGCAAAAATTTATATCGGTAAGCCAAGAAGGCTTTATGAAAGCAACTTTGTGGCAACACTTGGCAGCCAGTATCTCGCGTGTTTTTTTAGCTTTGATTGCTGCCGTAGTGATTGGTGTTCCGCTGGGTTTATGGATGGGACTAAATAAATGGGTTCGTGCTGTTCTAGATCCGTTAGTTGAGTTATTACGTCCAATCCCACCATTAGCTTATTTGCCGTTACTCGTGATTTGGTTCGGTATTGGTGAAACGACTAAAGTACTTTTGATTTTCTTATCAATATTAGCACCCGTCATTATTAGTAGTGCGCATGGTGTGTTAAGTCATCAGCTTAATCGTGAACGTGCTGCATTGTCGCTCGGGGCAAGTCAGTCACAAGTATTTTGGCATGTCATTTTACCAACGGCTTTACCTCATATTATTACCGGTATTCGTATTGGTCTTGGGGTAGGTTGGTCAACATTGGTTGCAGCGGAGTTGGTTGCAGCGGATCGCGGTATTGGGTTTATGGTGCAGTCGGCCGCGCAGTTCTTAATTACCGATACGGTGATTCTAGGCATTATTGTGATCGCGATTGTCGCAGTTAGTTTTGAGCTGTTTTTACGCTGGTTACAAAAACAGTTTTCTCCTTGGTATGGTCAGCAGTTGTAGTAAAGAAGATGAATACAGTAGTAGCAAACTTAAATATTGAAGTGATCAAGCCTACCATTGGCGCAATTATTCACGATATTGATTTGAATGCGTTAAATGAACAGACGACGCAACAAATCCAGCAGGCTTTGCTTGATCATCAGGTTATTTTTTTTCGAAAGCAACAATTGGCACCGCAAGCACAAGCAGACTTGGCACGTAGTTTTGGCAGCTTACATGTGCACCCGATTTATCCTTCTATTGAAGATGTACCTGAAGTTATGGTGCTCGATAGCTGGAAACAAGACCTGCGTGACAATGAACTTTGGCACACAGATGTCACCTTTAGCAAAAATCCGCCATTAGGGTGTGTGTTGCAAGCCATTAAAATTCCAACTGTAGGCGGAGATACATTATGGTCGAGCAATATTGCAGCTTTCAAAGGACTTCCGCTTGAGTTACAGCAAAAATTACGTGGCTTAACTGCGACGCATGATATTCGTAAATCTTTTCCACTTGAACGTTTTGCTCATAACGAAGAAGAACGTGAAAAGCTTTTGCAAACCTTTAAACGTAACCCACCAGTGGTTCATCCCGTTGTGCGTACCCATCCGGTCACAGGTGAGCCTTTGTTGTTTGTTAGTGAAGGCTTTACCACTCGAATTAATGAGTTAGCAGAAGACGGAAGTGAGCAGTTACTTAATTTCTTGTTTGAACATGCGACCCAAGAGCAATTTCATTTGCGTTGGAAGTGGCAAGATGGTGATATCGCGATTTGGGATAACCGTTGCACACAACATAAAGCATTATTTGATTATGGTGATGCACACCGCATTATGCACCGCGCAACCATTAACGGTGATGTGCCGTTTTATAAAGAAGAACAACAGCCAGAGTTAGCCGAGGTTTAATTCTTTTAATTATTCTTTGTTTCAATTCCAATGCAGTGTTTTGAGTTGGAATTGAAACAATAACTCATCTCTAGTGTGTTCCAAAAACTGACAATATGCCTGTGTAGTTCTTTGCAGGAGGTGGGGCCCAATCACCAACTTTGCTAGTTTTTAAATTTAACTGAACCAACATTTCTGCTTGTTTAACGGCTGCTGCGACGCCGTCAATAACCATTACACCTAATTCGTTTTGTAGCTTTAGACATAAATCACTCATACCTGCACAGCCCAAAACAATTGCATCACTTTTATCTTCAGCTAGTGCTTTTTTGCACTCGTCTCGTACAATTCGATAAGCGTTTGAGTCAGGAAGCTCCAACTCTTCAACTGCGATGTCACAAGCTCGAACGTTTTTACAAAATGGTGTAGCGCCATAGCGATGAGCCAGATGCCAGCTCATATTTACTGTGCGTTGTAAGGTTGTGACTACGCTAAACCCAGTACTGACATAACTCGCAGTTCGCATGGCTGCTTCAGCAATCCCAATTACAGGTGCTGAAGTAATTTCACGGGCAGCATAAAGCGCAGGATCACCAAAACAGGCAATAATATAGGCATCTACATTTAGCTGTTCACCTTGTCGGATTTCCTCCAGAACACCTACTGCACTTAATGCTTCATCATAATAACTTTCAATCGTTGCAGGACCCATTTGAGGACTGACTGCAATAATTTGAGTATCAGCCCCCGCGACTATCTTTGCAGAAGCAGCAATTTTATCTGTCATGCTTTGAGTGGTATTGGGGTTAATAATTTTAATTTTCATCGTACTTATACCTCAGTCATTACAGATTTTGCATGGGCAAGTGGTTGGTTAAGAAATCGGTAAATGGCGAAACCAAATCCCATACCAATAAACCAAGTGAAATTAGCCAGCGCAGACAATTGCGGTAAAAGCACGCATAAAACAGGAATTAATGAAGCTGGAATTAAGGCATAAAAAGCAGAACGGTTATAACCATTTTTGTACCAATACAAACCCTTAGTGTCTAAGGTATATAAATCATCTACTACGATTTTTTGTTTTTTAACGAGATAAAAATCGGCAAGCAATACGCCAAAAAGTGGACCGATAAATGCACCTAAAATATCAATGGTGTAGTGAATCACTTGAGGGTTATTGAACAGATTCCATGGGGTGATGAAAATTGAACCTACTGCTGCAATCATTCCACCCATACGCCAGCTAATTTTGCTCGGTGAAACATTAGAAAAATCAAAGGCAGGCGAAACAAAGTTAGCGACAATATTAATCCCAATGGTCGCAATCATTAAGGTCAAGCTGCCTAAAATGACTACAAAAGTGTTATCCAATTTGCCAACCATTTCGACTGGGTCGGTAATGAGTTTGCCGTAAACAGGCAGCGTTGCTGCAATACAAACCACGGTAAGTAAAGAAAAGCCTAGAAAGTTAATGGGTAAACCAAGAAAGTTGCCCATTTTAATGGCACTAAAACTTTTGCCGTAACGAGCGAAGTCGCCAAAGTTCAACATAGGTCCTGAAAAATATGAAACAACAAGAGCAATAGCACCAATCATGACAGGTACAACCGCGAAACCGTCGTATTGAACACCACTCAAGTTTAAATCAATATTTTGCCATCCAGCTTTCCAGATGAGCCATACTGCCATGGCAAACATCACAACGTAGACCGCGGGACCAGCCCAGTCTATGAATTTGCGAATGCTGTCCATGCCAGACCAAAAAACAATCGCTTGCAGTAGCCAAAGCAGCATGAAGCCAACCCATCCTAAAAAGGACAGTCCAAGAAAGCCATAAGTTGAAACATCGGCATAGACTGTCCATTCGGGAAAGAACTTTAAAATGACCAATAAGAATGCACTTGAGGCCAAATAGGTTTGAATGCCATACCATGCGACAGCAATAAGACCACGAATAACGGCAGGAATATTTGCACCAAGCACACCAAAAGTTGCACGACAAATAACAGGATAGGGAGTACCAGTTTGTTGGCTAGACTTGGCAATCAGATTTGTAAAAAACTGAACAATTGCAATACCGATAAGTAAAGATAAAAGTACCTGCCAGCTATTTAGCCCAAGTGCAAAAAGGCTTCCGGCCATAACATAACCACCGACACTATGAACGTCAGACATCCAGAAGGCAAAAATATTGTAAGCACCCCATGTTTGCTTTTTTAAAGGGGCTAAATCTTGATTTGTCAGTTTTGCATCATAAGAAGGTTTAATTATTGCTTCGCTATTATTCATCTTGAACGCTCACTTCCCTAAGATGGTAGGTACTTTCAGCAGCTTTGAACTTCTGTCTAAAAGAATGAAATTAAGATTGTGTGCAATTTGATATATAGATTGTGCACAATCTTAACTGAGCAAAAGTTATGCCAAATTCCGAAATCAAAGCTTGTGAGTTTTTCATTCAACTCATAGTTTGGGTATTTAGAGGTAAATGAATGAAAGTTGGTTTGCTTAATCTGTTATAAAAAATGAGTAAATTTAAAGGAATGGAACAATCTTATAATGTTAAATCTTGAATAGATCTTCCAGCATAGATATTGTTCTTATGAGAGAAATATTTCCAAATGGTTAAGTTGGACATACACTGTTCAAATTAAATAATGTTTTAAAAAAGAGAGGGCGTTAATAAAAATGGAGAAATCAATGCCATCGAATGCACCAAAAAAAGCCGTAGAAATGAGCAATGATGAAATTGATGACCATATATATAACGCTATTGTAGATGCCATTTTAAATAGGCAACTTACACCTGGAGCACGCTTGGTTGAAGCGCCATTATGTGAAGCATTTGGTGTGACACGGGGAGTCTTAAGACGCGTTTTTATTAAACTTGCGCACGATAAGGTCATCGAAATACAGCCAAATCGTGGGGCACTCATAGCAGAACATAGCCTTGATGAAACAAAAGAGGTCTTTGAAGCACGCAGCATGCTTGAAATCGCCACGGTAAAAAAACTTGCACAAAAGTCTCATCACTTAGATTTTAGTGAGCTTAGAGCTTTAGTCGATCAAGAATCTCATGAGCGTTTAGCTGGAAATTGGGCTGAGTGGATTAAGCTATCAGGTAAATTTCACCTAAAGCTTGTTGAAGCAAATCAGAATACGATTATGACCAGTTATTTGCAGACACTTATTGCGAGAACATCATTGTTAATTGGTTTGTATGAAATTCCAAAACATAATAATTGTTCGGCAGATGAACATCGTGCAATTTTAGATGCTATTGAGCAAGGCGATGAAAAACGAGCCACACAACTGATGGAAGAGCATTTAGAACACTACGCGACGACATTTATTGAAGAAAAAAGCACAGCGGCAGCAGAGCAAAATTTATTAAATTTATTTAAAAATAAGAAGATTGAAGCTACTCAAACCAACTAAAAAAAGTGGGCCAATTCTTATGGAAAAGGCCCAGACCACTTATTTTATAGGAGCGATTTGATGCGTTAAAAAATCAATAAATAGTTTTACTTTCTTAGATAAAATTTTACGGTTTGGCCATGTCACATATAAGTGAAGTGGCTGACTGGTGTAGTCCTCCAAACATTTCTGTAATTTACCTTCTTTGTAGTAAGGCTCTGCAATAAACTCTGGAAGAAAGACAATACCGTGATCTTTTAGGCACATATCTAATAATAATTCGCCATTATTACAGGTCATCACAGGGAAACAATTAAAGGACACTTCTTTTTGATCTTTTTGGAAAATCAATTTCTTATGACGGCTATCTTGATAATAAATTAAAAATTTATGATCTTTGAGTTCTTCTAAAGAGGCGGGTAATCCATGCTGATTAAAATACTCAGGCGTTGCGTATAAGTAACGTTGATAGGTATTTAATATTTTACTATTTGCCAAATTTGGAGGAGAACCATCTACACGAATTGTTAAATCAAATTTATTATTATTCATGTCTAATAACTGATCTGTCATGAACAAATCAATTTTGATGCTGGGATATTTCTCTATAAAGTCTGAAATTATATTTTGAAGAAAAATATTGCTAAAAGACATGGGGGTATTGAGCTTGAGTTCTCCTTCAGGGTACTGCTGATTGTAGCTAATTTCATAGGCAGCCCATTCAAACTCACTTAAAATGACTTTGCTATGTTGATAAAACTTTTCTCCACAAGAGGTGAGGTTCATCTGTCTTGTGGTTCTGGTTAATAGTGTGGTTTTTAGGTCATTTTCGAGGTAGCAAACGCGTTTGGCAACCAAGTCACGAGAAATATCGAGTGCTCTGGCTGCACTACTAAAATTACCATGTTCTACGACACTTACAAAAGTGGAAATACAGTCTAATCGATCCATGGATAAGCGAAAGTTAAAAAATATATATCAATGATTAAACTATAAAAATTAAAAAGCAATCATTGTTTTTATTGTATTCGTGCAGGATACAGATTCGTGCTGATTTGCTGTCTATGCTTTTACATTTTTATCTGTTTTGATAGTGACCAGTAAGCAATTTCAATGCATTACTCATAAGGAATAATGGAGTTTACCCATGAATAAATCACTTTTAGAACAACTATCACCAACGAATTGTCAGGTTATTTTTATTGATCACCAGCCACAAATGGCTTTTGGGGTACAGTCAATAGACCGCCAAGTATTGAAAAATAATACGGTGGGTCTTGCTAAGGCAGCTAAAACTTTCAATATTCCTGTCACCATTACCACGGTTGAAACTGAAAGCTTCTCTGGTCATACCTATCCTGAGCTTTTAGATGTATTTCCTGATGCTCCATTATTAGAACGTACATCAATGAATTCATGGGATGACCAAAAAGTACGTGATTCACTTGCAAAAAATAATCGTAAGAAAGTGATTGTTTCAGGTTTATGGACTGAAGTGTGCAATAACACTTTTGCTTTTGGTGCCATGCTTGAAGGCGATTATGAAATTTATATGGTTGCGGATGCTTCTGGTGGCACATCGAAAGAAGCACATGACTATGCCATGCAACGTATGATTCAAGCAGGTGTCGTTCCTGTAACTTGGCAACAAGTATTACTTGAATGGCAACGTGATTGGGCACACCGTGATACGTATGATGCAGTCATGGCAATTGTACGTGAGCATTCTGGTGCTTATGGTATGGGCGTTGATTATGCTTATACGATGGTTCATAAGGCACCTGAACGTACCACATCAAAACACGAAGTACTTGCGCCAGTTCCTGCAAAATAAAATAGTACTTATTTAGGTAAAGGCATGTCTAGTATTCAATATTGAAGTGATATTAATACGGATATGCCTTTATTTTTTAGAACGATAATTCATAAGAATGGAGTTCAGAATGACCGAAATAAACCTCATACTCAAAAACGGTAAAATCACCACACTAGATCCTAAAAATCCAGAAGTACAAGCAATTGCCATAGCAGATGGTAAAGTCGTACGCACGGGCACAAATGATGAGATCATGAAGCTGGCAGCAGCGACGAGCAAAGTTGTAGATTTAAATGGTCGTCGCGTTATACCGGGTCTAAATGACAGTCATCTGCATATTATTCGTGGTGGCCTGAACTACAATATGGAACTGCGTTGGGAAGGTGTGCCATCTGTAGCGGATGCACTACGCTTACTCAAAGAACAAGCCGATAATACCCCAGCTCCACAATGGGTACGTGTGGTTGGTGGTTGGACTGAATTCCAGTTTGCCGAAAAGCGTTTACCAACTTTAGAAGAAATCAATAAAGCTGCACCAGATACACCGGTCTTCGTTTTACATTTATACGCCAGTGCTTTGCTGAACCGAGCGGCACTTGATGTCTTGGGCTTTAACAAAGACACACCAGACCCGCCCGGTGGCAAGATTGTACGAGATGAAAAAGGTGAACCAACGGGTCTGTTGCTCGCAACTCCATCCGCTATGATTTTATATTCGACCTTAGGTAAAGCACCGAAATTGCCAGTTGAAGATCAAGTCAATTCAACTCGTCATTTCATGCGTGAACTCAATCGATTAGGTATTACTTCAGCGATTGATGCTGGTGGCGGTGGGCAAAACTATCCTGAAGATTATGATGTGATTAAGCAATTGCATGACCAAAATCAAATGACGGTGCGAATTGCTTACAACTTATTTGCTCAAAAGGCTGGTCAAGAACTTGATGATTATCGTCGCTGGACAGAAATGACATTCCCAGGCGATGGTGATGAACTATTTAGAATGAATGGAGCGGGTGAGAACCTGACTTGGTCGGCGGGCGACTTCGAAGATTTCTATGAGCCACGTCCGGATTTACCAGGAAAAATGGAAGGCGAACTCGAAGCCATTGTAGAGCATTTATCTGAAAAGAAATGGCCATTCCGTATTCATGCAACCTATGATGAAAGTATTAATCGTTTGCTCAATGTATTTGAAAAAGTAAATTCAAAACAGCCATTTGCAACCCGATTCATTATTGACCATGCCGAAACCGTATCTGAACGTAATATTGAGCGTATTGGTGCGTTGGGCGGTGGTATCGCCATTCAACACCGTATGGCATATCAAGGTGAGATTTTCGTAAAACGCTATGGAGCTGAAGCTGCTCAAGCAACGCCACCAGTTAAGAAAATGTTAGAGCTCGGTGTTCCTGTAGGTGCGGGAACAGATGCAACACGTGTTGCTTCTTATAACCCTTGGGTGTGTTTATATTGGTTGAGCACAGGTAAAACTGTTGGTGGTTTACCTTTGTATGATGAAAAAAATCTATTAGATCGCCAAACAGCACTTATGCTCTGGACCAAAGGTTCCGCATGGTTTTCAGGTGAAAAAGATGTCAAAGGCTCACTAACAGCAGGCGAACTTGCCGATCTGGTTGTATTGTCTGATGACTACTTCAAAGTTGAGGCAGATGATATTCAGTGGATTGAGTCTGTGCTCACTGTTTTAGGTGGCAAAGTGGTATATGCCGGAGCAGAGTTTAAGCAGGATGATCCTCCATTACCACCAGCATCACCAACATGGTCGCCAGTAAAACGCTTTGGTGGGCAATGGCGTTTATCTGAAAACCGTAACGCACCTTCAAATCAGTCTTTACAGTCAGAAAGCGCGCTATGTGCATGTACGAGCAGTTGTGGCATGCATGGACATAGCCACTCATGGATGCTTGATGTTCCTGTAAATGGTAAAGATAAAAAATCTTTCTGGGGCGCACTAGGGTGTTCTTGTTTCGCATTTTAAATAAAACAGTATGGGAACCTGCCGCTTTAACTGGCTTGGTTCTCTAAGGTATGTACCATGAAAATGTACTTATTATCTTTGGCTGTAGGGTTGCTCGTTGGTGTCTTATATTACGTTTTAAATGTGAAGTCGCCAGCTCCACCTCTTGTTGCATTAGTTGGTTTATTAGGCATGGTGATAGGAGAACAACTCCTTCCTTTTATTAAGTCCTACTTTTAACCGTTTTCATTTAACAAAAAAGCTAAATGGTATTGCGCCATTTAGCTTTTTATATTGATGAGAATCTTAAATTATTTTATTCGTTGACCTTGTTCATTAATGATCACTTCACCATCTTCTTTTGCAAAATAACCTAAGTTTTCTGAATCTAAAATATCAAGGACAATTTCAGAAGGGCGGCACAGGCGTGTACCTTTTGAAGTCACCACAAACGGACGATTAATTAAAATTGGGTACTGAACCATAAAATCAATTAACTGTTCATCTGTCCAGTTGTCTTGTTCCAAATCTAAATCTTTATATGGATCAACATTTTTACGAATTGCATCACGAACAGTTAATCCAGCTTGTGAAATGAGTTGAGTAAGCTCATCTTTACTAGGAGGTGTCTGTAAATATTCAATAACACTGGGTTCAATCCCAGCGTGACGAATAAGTGCCAGCGTATTACGTGAGGTTCCGCAAGCAGGGTTATGGTAAATCTTCACTATCTCAGTCATGGTAAATTCAGGGTCGAATTAAGATATTGCATTTATATATGGATATCCGTATATTTGCAATAACGAATATGAATTGTTGCTGACATGATCACTCAAGTCGATTTTTTTAAATGTCTTTCAGACCCTACTCGGTTAAGCATTCTTAAATTGGTTTTAAGTAAACAAAACATATGTGTTTGTGAACTGACTGAGCAACTTGATTTAAGCCAACCAAAAATTTCCCGACATTTAGCGCTATTACGTACTCATGGCATTTTACTTGACTCAAGACAAGGGCAATGGGTGTATTACAGCGTCAACCCAAATTTACCAAGTTGGGCCGTTGAAGTTTTGAAAATTATAGGAAACCAAGATGAAAGTTTAGTGAATCAATCATCTTCACAGTTTTCTTCTATTTCAACTTATTGTGAGTAAGACCATGAAATTCTTATTTTTGTGTACAGGAAACAGTTGTCGTAGCATTTTGTCGGAAGTTTTATTTAATAGCCGTGCACCAGAAAGTTGGAAAGCGTATAGCGCAGGTAGTAAACCCTCAGGACAGGTGCATCCATTAACCATTGAAACTCTTAAAAACTTAGGTCTTTCAACAGATGGGCTATGGAGCAAAACCATTGATGACTACGAGCAGTATCAACCAGATGTCGTGATTACAGTCTGTGATTCTGCTGCACAAGAAGCATGCCCACTTTATTTAGGCGGTGCAATCAAAGCACACTGGGGCTTAAGTGATCCATCTCATTTGGACTTGCCAAAAGAAGAAAAATTAAAAGCTTTCCAAGGGACTGTAGATCATATCAACCGTCGTTTAGATGCATTGTTTGCATTAGATGTTGCGAACTTAAACCGTTCACATTTGATTGCTGAGATTAATAAAATCTCTCATATTGAGTAAGAGAGCCGAGATGACTAAGCAAAAGCTATCTTTTTTAGACCGGAATCTGACGCTATGGATTTTTATTGCCATGGGTTTAGGGGTGGCAATAGGTGTTTTCTTTCCTCAAGCCTCGGTTTCTTTGAATCAACTCAGTGTAGATAATGTCAATATTCCGATTGCAATTGGTTTAATTTTAATGATGTATCCACCTTTGGCAAAGGTAGATTACGCAGCTTTACCAGAAGTATTTAAAGATAAAAAAACGTTGGCTTTGTCTTTAGTACAAAACTGGTTAATTGCGCCAATTTTGATGTTTGCTTTAGCGATTATTTTTCTGCATAACTATCCGGAATATATGACAGGTCTAATCTTGATAGGCTTGGCACGATGTATTGCAATGGTATTGGTCTGGAACGGTTTGGCATGTGGGGATAACCAATATGTTGCTGCTTTAGTTGCATTTAACAGTATTTTTCAAATTTTATTCTTTAGTACTTATGCATGGCTTTTCTTAACTTTCTTGCCGCCATATTTTGGTGTGGCGGGTCAAGTCATTGATGTGAATTTCTGGACCATTACCCATGCTGTATTGGTGTATTTAGGTATTCCATTTTTAATGGGTTTCCTCACGCGGCTCATTTTAGTGAAAGTAAAAGGATTAGATTGGTATCAAACTAAATTCTTGCCAAAAATTAGTCCAATTAGTTTGCTCGCATTACTATTTACCATTGTGGCTATGTTCAGCTTAAAAGGTGGTGATGTGGTGAGCTTACCTTTAGATGTACTGCGAATTGCGATTCCACTGACGATTTACTTTGTGGTGATGTTCTTCATTAGTTTCTTTATGAGTAAACGTATGGGGAATAACTACCCACGTACCACCGCCATTTCATTTACCGCAGCTGGTAACAATTTTGAACTCGCTTTAGCCGTGGCCATTGCAACATTCGGTTTAGCGTCACCTGTAGCATTTACCACAGTCATAGGACCATTGGTTGAAGTTCCAGTTTTAATTTCACTCGTTTCAGTTTCTCTTTGGCTCAAGAAAAAGTATTTCTCCCATGAACAGTCTTAACAATGATTTATCCAATGTAGCGTTAAATCTTTTAGATAAGCCTACCTTTACACAAGTGCAAGCACAGCAACTTGAACATCCACCACGCATTCTATTGCTATATGGTTCTAATCGTGAGCGTTCTTATAGCCGTTTTGCTGTGTTGACAGCAGGTAGAATTCTTGAATATTTAGGTGCCGAGGTCAAAATCTTTCATCCTAAAGGTTTACCTTTACCAGAAGATGCAGAAACAGATCATCCAAAAGTTCAAGAATTACATGAGCTTTTGGCTTGGGCAGAACGTATGGTTTGGTGTTCACCAGAACGTCATGGTGCAATGAGTTCGATTTTAAAAGCTCAGATTGATTGGATTCCCTTAGCTGGCGGAGCAATTCGTGTAACACAAGGTAAAACCTTAGCAGTTATGCAGGTTAGTGGAGGTTCTCAATCTTTCAATGCTGTGAATCAAATGCGTATTTTAGGGCGCTGGATGCGTATGATTACGATCCCGAATCAGTCTTCAGTTGCTAAAGCTTTTTTAGAGTTTGAAGAAGATGGAAGTATGAAACCATCTTCTTACTATGACCGAATTGTCGATGTAATGGAGGAACTCTATAAGTTCACTTTATTAACACGTGGACAAAAACAATATCTGACAGATCGCTATTCGGAACGTAAAGAATCGGCAGAAGAGTTATCAAAACGAGTGAACCAAAAATAGACTGTTTTACTCAATAAAAAGTGCTCCGATAGGGGCACTTTTTATTGAGTAATTTTTTGCTTACGTAATTGTTGGTAATAATTTTTGTAATAAATCAATAAAGTTTGAAACTTTGGCTGAATTTTCATTTTCTCTTGTAATCAAGTAAAGAGGAGCATTCAGTTTTATTGAACTATCAAATTCGCGATAAACAATTTCATGGTCCCAGAAGTTATGCATTGAGGCTGGTACAATAGTGATGCCAATTCCAGCAGCAACTAAATTTAATGTTGCGGTAGGTCGAGGCGCTTCCTGAATAATACGTGGGCTAAAACCCGCTTGATAACAACTGTATAAAATATTGTCATATAAACCCTGCCCTGAAGAGCGACGGTATAAAACAAAATTTTCATTTGATAAGTCACTTGAACTAATTTTTTCTTTTTGTGTAAGTGGATGTCCTGTAGGTAATGCCACCATCATTGGCTCATCTAATATATGAAGATGTTTTAACCCAATATCACGACTAATCGGGGCTCTTAAAAAGGCGATATCAAGTTTTTCCGAGATTAACCGATCTAATTGCTTTTGGCTGCCTGCTTCTTCAAGTTTGGTTTGTACCTTTGGATATATCTCTCGATATGAGCGCAATACTAATGAAATCAGTGGATGTAATCCTGCAGAACTTGTAAAACCAATATTGAGTTGTCCTGTTTTACCTTGGCTGACATCTTGAACTAATTTAGGAATATGTTTGGCATGCTCTAATAAAATTTGTGCTTCTTTAAATAATGCCAAACCTGCTTCGGTCGGTTCAATCCCTCGTGGTTGACGAACAAGCAATTGTGTACCGAGTTCTTCTTCCAGTTTTTTGAGTAAACGTGTTAATGGCGGCTGTTGAATAAATAATCGGTTTGCCGCGTGGGTAATATTTCTTTCTTCAACAACCACAACAAAGGCATGAAGCTTGTGTAAATCTAGCATAGGAATACCTTTAAGGTATGGTTAAAGAAAATAAAAGCATTTGTAGATATGTCATAAAAGTATCATTCTATCTTGGTCAGATAAAGTGAAAAGTAACGAAAATGAACCATGTTGAGATTGCCGTGCAGAAGGAGAATGTACCGAGCTGCACAGAACTATTTTTAGGTTTTTTAACATTAGGTTTAATTGGATTTGGCGGCGTGTTGCCTTTAGCACGAAAAGTCGTTGTAGAGCAGAGACAGTGGCTAAGTCCTGAAAAATTCACTGAGTTACTTGGTCTGTGTCAATTTTTACCGGGTGGCAATATTATTAATTTATCTGTTGCGATTGGCATGGAGTTTCGTGGCATTCGCGGTGCAGTAAGCTCACTGATTGGCTTAATCTTTGCACCGACGGTAATTGTTGTACTTTTACATTATGTCTATGAGCAGTTCCAAGACAACCTCATGGTCAAGCATCTTTTTGAAGGACTAGCGGCAGCTGCTGCTGGGCTACTGGTTGCAACAGGGTTGAAAATGCTCAAGCCTTTATTACGTAATCCATTAGCTATTTGTGTAGTTGTAGTGGCAATTGTCAGTATCGCTTTTCTTAAAATCTCCTTGCTTTTGACCATGCTGGTTTTGTTGTCATTTTATTCAGCTGTTATTTGGAGACGTGTGTAATGGGCGCCGTTCTACTTACTTTAGCCATCATTTTTACTCAATTATCTCTTATTGCATTTGGTGGCGGAAATACAATTTTGCCCGAAATGCAACGTCAAGTGGTTGATATTCATCACTGGATGACTGCACAAGAATTTAGTGCCTTATTCGCAATAGCCCAAGCTGCCCCTGGTCCAAACATGATGATTGTGCCGCTCGTTGGTTGGCATGTAGCAGGGTTATCAGGTTTACTTGTGACATCAACTGCCAAATTTCTACCTTCATCTATTATTACTGTATTTGTAATGAGAGGTTGGTCAAAATTTAAAGATAAAAAATGGCGCCGTGTTTTACAGCTTGCTTTACAACCCGTCACTGTTGGAACGGTACTTGCCAGTGCGTGGATTATTTCTGAGGCGGCTGCAATCAACACTTTACTTATCATTATGGTAATCATTGCAACTTTATTATCTCTAATTAAGAAAGTTCATCCATTACATGTTTTGATCGCAGGGGCTGTATTTGGTGTGGTCTTACTCTAGTTTAACCAGTTTGCCGACCTGCGCTGGATGAGTTCAGGTTGGCTTTTTTTGATTGAAGTGAATAACAATTAAATCTAAAAAACCGATTAAATCTATAAAAACATACTGTTTCACCTATTTTGTGTTTTAACGTACTATGCATCTATTGAAAGAATTTGGATGCATTGGAGTAAAAACAGATGTTAGATCAAAACATTAAAACTCAATTAAAAGCTTACTTAGAACGTTTAGAAAGTCCAATCGAATTAGTTGCTGCTTTGAATGAATCAGATAAAGCTGCTCAAATTAAAGAGCTGGTTACCGAAATTGCTGAACTTTCTGACAAGGTGACTGCCCGTTTTGATGGCAATAATACACGTCGTCCAAGCTTTGGTGTGGCTAAAGCAGGTGAACAACCTCGTGTGTTCTTTGCCGGCTTACCGATGGGCCATGAGTTTACATCTTTGATCTTGGCACTGTTACAGGTGTCTGGCTATGCTCCTAAAGTGTCTGATGAAGTACTTAACCAGATTAAAGGTTTAAACCTCAAAGCTGACTTTGATGTGTTTGTATCGCTAAGCTGTCATAACTGTCCGGACGTGGTACAGGCGCTTAACCTGATTGCGATTTATAACCCGAACACAACGGCAACCATGATTGATGGTTCATTCTTCCAAGACGAAGTAGAACAACGCAAAATCATGGCGGTTCCAATGGTGTTCCAAGACAATGAGCATATTGGTCAAGGTCGTATGACACTTGAAGAAATCGTAGCAAAACTCGATACCAACTCTGCTGAAAAAGATGCAGCAGTGCTTAATGCCAAAGATGCTTTTGATGTGTTAGTAATTGGTGGTGGTCCTGCAGGTGCAACAGCTGCCATCTATGCGGCACGTAAAGGCATCAACACGGGTATCGTGGCTGAACGTTTTGGTGGTCAGGTCATGGATACCATGGATATTGAAAACTTCACATCTGTACAAAAAACTCAAGGTCCTAAGTTTGCTGCCGAAATGGAAGCGCATGTTCGTGAATACGATGTCGATATCATGAACTTGCAACGTGTCAGCAAAATCGTTGGTGCAGATCAAACCGCAAATGGTCTTGTTGAAGTTGAACTCGAAAACGGTGCAAAGCTTGAATCGAAAACAGTGATCCTTTCAACAGGTGCACGTTGGAGAGAAATGAATGTACCAGGTGAACAAGAATACCGTACCCGTGGTGTCGCGTACTGCCCACACTGTGATGGCCCGTTGTTCAAAGGCAAACGTGTTGCCGTGATTGGTGGTGGTAACTCTGGCGTAGAAGCTGCAATTGACCTTGCAGGAATTGTTGAGCATGTAACTTTGGTAGAGTTCGATACCAAACTACGTGCTGACCAAGTCTTGCAAAACAAATTGCATAGCTTGCCAAACACCACTGTGATTATGAATGCTTTAAGTACTGAAGTATTAGGTGATGGTTCACAAGTGACAGGTCTTAAATATAAAGACCGTGCGACTGATCAAGAGCATGTTGTAGAGCTTGCAGGGATCTTTGTCCAGATTGGTTTATTGCCAAACACTGACTTTTTGAAAGACAGTGAACTTGAGTTAACCAACCGTGGCGAGATCATTGTAAATGACCGTAATGAGACCAATGTGAAAGGCGTGTTTGCTGCGGGTGACTGTACCACTGTGCCTTACAAACAAATCATTATTGCCACAGGTGAAGGCGCTAAAGCATCACTCTCTGCATTTGATTACATCATCCGTTCTGGGCAATAAGATTTAGATCCAGAAACAAAAGAGCCAAAGGTTATCCTTTGGCTCTTTTTATTTTTTATGGTTTATATAAACCATGTTCGACTAAATGCTCTCGTAAAATACGACGCAGTTCTAAAACGGCTTGCGGTGTTAACTGAATTGAATGTCCACCTGGAAGAACTTTCTCAGATTTGGCACCCTCTAAGTGAGCACTTTTATAAGGGACAATACCATCTGTAATTACGTTTGGATCATCGCTCTTGGTGATATTTCCCATAATTGAATGAAAAACCAAGCCCTTATGAGGGTTAATATTTTCTGTGAGCTCCATAAATTTGGATTGATGACTCAAATCACTCGGTCCATTTTGAATTAAACCACTATCAATATTACTCAAGAAATCTTTAACATCTAAATTTTCGGTTGTGAGTGAAGTTGCTACAGCTGATAAAAAAGCACCAGGTAGGCGAATAACTTTACGCGCTGCTAACGTAAACCAGCGATCTGCATAATCTGTACCTCGATGAGGGGAAGCCAAGAAAATTGCACGATCAAAATTATTGATTGAATGCATTTGCAATCGTTCAGTAACCATTGGATGTTTCTTAAAGCGGTTTTGCTGACGTGTTGTCATTAGCTCTAAAGCAGGCTTGGTAATATCGCCATCACTTACCAGTAAACGGCTAATAATACCTCCCATACTATGTCCAACAAGTACAGCATCATGTGCAGCAGGATCATTAGAGTTCAAGGAACCAAAAGCTTGCTTAAGAAGGGCATAAGTTTGGAAACGGCTTTCCAGAATCGGCATATTAGTCGAATAGAAAACTTGCCAAACTTGATAATTATCTCTTAAAACCGTGTCACCCATAACATCATTAGTCAAAGCAATCCATGCCTCAGGACTACTCGCGAGCCCATGGACTAATACAATAATTTTTTTATTTGGGTTGTATGGTTCAAGCATATATAGGTGTGGCATGGTCAAGTGCTGATCACGATCAATCAGACTTAAATAAGCCGCGACACCTAAATTATTTTCAGCTAACCATAGGCCGTAAGGCGCGGAAAAGTTGGCCGCTAGAGGATATTGTTTTCCTGCTACACTAATATTGTCGGTCCGGTATGGATCGTAAACCCGAATCACGAATTCAGGATTATTAATAATTTCTTCAACAGTGGTCGCATGTTTTGGTTCAGCTACAATCGTTGCAGCCAAATAACGTGCATGATGAATATTCGGGTTAACACCATTTTTATAATTGTATTTAAGCGGGTCTAAAATATACTCATTAATATCCTCTTTTCCTGAACTCGGAAAAACTGCTACAAATTCAGATCCAAAACCATCACGACGGTTAATAGTTCTTAACCCTGAAAAATTTAAATTATAACTAGAAATTAACTTTTCTAATTTTTGCCCAGCAAGCTGCTGATGAAATTCGAAATCAATCGAATAGACACTTTTACCAATATGTATTTGAGGTTCAACACCATTTTTTTTAGGGTAGCGTAAATCATAAACACTCACCATTTTTGCGATGGCTTGATTATAAAAGTCCCGAATTTGAACTTGTCTATTATCAAAAATACGGTCAGTAGGCTGGCGCTTTGTGGAAAACAAATAGGCGTAACTATAACGAATACTTTTATCCAGTAAATTTAATTGCTGGTCTAAACAATCATCATATTTACTTTGAATATTCGTTTGTTCTTCTTCAGACTTATGTTTAGTAAATCTACTAATTTTACAATTAGATGAATCTGACAAAGCCATTGCTTTTGCCAGATACATTTCACTTGCAGCAGATAAGAACTGTTCATCTAAAATTTGAGGAAGTTTTTTGAGTTGATTTACACAGTTATCAGGTGTGTCAGTACAAACTTTAGCTTCCTGACCAGACATTGATAAAACATTCAGACTTGCTTCGCTGAGTTTATCTTGCGTAAGAATACTATTACGTTCATTTGCAATAGTTACATTCAAAGCTTGCTGTTTAACATTAACGACCTGACAACCACTCAGAATTGAACCGAGTAGTATGACCGTCAATACTGTTTTGCTTCTTTTTATTGAAAACATTATGGTCAAAATTTAGTGGCTCAATGGTAGGTAGATCATACAAATTTTAAAATATTTTTCAAATGATCAAATAAAAAAAAGGGCTGTCAAAACAGCCCTTTTTTATCTAATTAGGCTTATTTTTTAGGTGTTGTGCTAGGGGTAGTGGCAGACATTGCAGGGTTAGTTAAAACTTGCCATACATTCCAACGACCTTGTTTTTCAATTTCTTGAATTAAACGATCAGCAATCTCCGACTCATCTGGATATTTAACTTTATAATTCTTAAGCGTTTGGATCGCATTTTTCTTTTGCTCCATCGCAATATAGTTATTTGCAGCAGCTAAATATGCTTCTTGAACATTACCTTTAATTGCTTTATCTAAATATGGAATCGCTTCGCGTTGACCACCACCTTCAGATAAACCAAAACCGAACCAGAAGTTTGCTTCCGCGTCATCTGGATTAATTTTTAAAAGTCTTTGAGCATATTCTAAAGATCTAGTGGTATGAACAGTACCTAAATCAAGGTTACGTGCAAGAACACTTGCTTTAAAAGCGCGAAGTAAAATATCAAATGATGCATTTGGGTTTGCAGCAAGTGTATCGAGTTGCTGTGTTACTTCTTTAAGTTTACTTTCGAAGCCTTTACGTTCTTGGCGGTCAGTAAAGCGAGGTGGGTAGTGACGAGCTTTACCTTCCACTAACTGTAAGAAGTCATCAATGCTTGTAACGTCAATTTCATTCTCGCCAGCTAAAACTGCATATTTCATTGAACGCTGTGTGTTATTTACAGTCGGAACAATCAGTTTATTGGTGTCGAGAGTAAGCTGTTTGGTTGGGTCATCTTGACGATTAACCACCATTTTCGTTACCGGCTGTGCAGCAGCTTCTTTTAACGCAACTTCAAATGCTGGCGGTTGATCATAGTTAAAAGGATTTAGTGCATAAAAAGGAGGAGTAAGCTCTGGTTCCTTGAAAACAAAAGGCTCAATTTTTTGTTGTTTTACAGGTGCCATTGTACAAGCTGTTAAACTTGAGGTCGCAAGGATGATATATGCCAAAGGCTTAAAATTCATAGGATCTTCCGTTCATTTTAGTAAAGTCAGATTTGGTAGTGGTAAGTCTAGGAAAAGCTAAACCGACATGCAAGAGTAAGCGTGTTACATTATGAATCAAGAATATTACGTTTTTGATATCTTGTTTTGTGCGCCACACTCACGACGCACTTCTTCAAGAATTTTTAGCTCTTCATCACTAAAAGGTTGTTCATCTTGGCTTTCTTTTTTGAAGCTAGGGTCTAGCTCGGATAAACGCTGGCATAAATTATTCATACGCGTTTCATTGTTCTGAATACGATCAAGCAAAACGCGCATACCTTCTAAAATAGGGTCTGACTGATCAGCAGTTGTCGCATATGGGGCAAAACCAATACTTTGTGCATAATCACGGCGACGTTCTTCATCTTTATCTTGGTTTTTGTCGGTATCTTTATAGATATAGCGAGCAGGGTTTCCAACAGCAGTTACACCAGCAGGAACAGCTTTAGTCACTACAGCATTTGAACCGACTTTAGCACCTTTACCTACCGTAAATGGGCCCAAAATTTTCGCGCCAGCACCAACGACAACACCATCTTCTAAAGTTGGGTGACGTTTGCCTGTCTTCCATGTTGTACCGCCTAAGGTAACACCATGATAAAGCGTAACATCATCGCCAATTTCAGCAGTTTCACCAATCACAACACCCATACCATGATCAATAAAAAAACGCTTACCGATTTTAGCACCCGGATGAATTTCGATTCCTGTTGCAAAACGGCTAAATGAAGAAAGTAGGCGCGCTGCACCCTTACAATCTTTTTGCCATAATTCATGCGCAACCCGATGCATCATAATTGCATGAATGCCAGGATAAGTCGTAAGAACTTCGAGTGTATTGCGGGCAGCAGGATCTCGCGCAAATACAGCCTTTATATCTTCTTTAAGCTGCTTAAGCATTGGGTTGATCCTCCTTGTCAGATAATGCTTTTTTCCATTTACCACTGGTTAGAGCTTGCACACGACTAAAAATACCGCGAAGTAAATGATATTCCATACGATCTAATTGTATACGACCAAACAGACGACGCAAGCGTAAAGGCAATAAACGTGGATTCTCTGGATCTAAAAATTCAATTTCAGTCAGCATTTTTTCTAGGTGAGGATAAAACTCTTCCATTTGTTGCTGAGTAACCAAAGGTTCATCCCATTGCATGCTTTGGCCTTGCACTAATGGCATTTCATCTACATTCTGATCGACTTTGTCTTGTTCCAGAGCAGACATGCGAAGCTCATAACATACGACTTGAATCGCTTGCGCAACATTTAATACGCCATAGTCCGGATTTACAGGAATCGTTAAATGGTAATTTGCTAGCGCTAATTCTTCGTTAGTTAAACCACGGTCTTCGCGACCAAAAACAATCGCAATTTGTTGTCCTTGAGTGGTTGCCTTAATAGCTTCTTTAGCCGCAGGTCGCACATCAAGTAAAGGCCAAGGAATAGTGCGACTACGTGCACTTGTTCCAAAAACCAAATGGCAATCTTTAATCGCATCTTCTAATGTGTCTACAATCTCAAGGTGCTCAAATAAATCTTGGGCACCAGCAGCAAGTGCTTGTATATCTGGATGAGGATATGTTTTGGGTGCTACGAGAACTAATTTAATTAGTTCCATTGTTTTCATGGCACGTAAAGCACTGCCAATATTAGCAGGCAAAGTAGTATTTACCATGACAATACGCACTTGTGCTAATTGTTTTGACACGGTGGTGTGGTCAAACGAACTCATAAGATTTCCAGAAATTACGAATATTGAGAAACTTCGCTTTGGTATAAATCCAATGCATCGTCCATAGACATACCCGCAGGAGAGGCAACAGCATGTGGACGAACAGGGTCTGCTGCTTTAGCCGCTTTCGACTTTACTTGATATTCAATATAAATATTATCTTTACCAAAATAATCTCTGAGCTTAGCAAGTAATTCATCTAGAGGTGCGACTTTCCATTGCGGACCAAACAGAAGCTCGGCTTGGGCATAGGGTTGATCAATCTGTAACTGTAGAGCGATATGTTGATGCATATCTACATTGCAAAATGGCAAGATCATGTTTTGCAGATCTTTTGCCAATGTTGGTTGCATGAACTCTTCTGTTAATTTGATTTGAATACTGTTAGCGCGTTTTTGTCTTATTTCATTTAAGGTGAAAGCTTTGGTTAAACGTCCCATTGGACGATCAAAGCCTTCACGCTCATAGATTTCACCTTCGAAAACTACAACACGTTCCACTTGAACAATATCTTTAAAACGTTGGAAGCGCTCATGATTACAGCTGACTTCAATACGTGCCGTACCATCATCAAGTACAATAACAACTCGGTTCGGAAAGTTTGCGACATCAATGACCAAACCTGCATAAACCGTAGTAACGCCACGACGCGTAGCTGTAATTTCATTTAGTTTTACAGGAATAAATGCTTTGAGTTCTTGTCGATAAACATCAATTGGATGGCCCGTTAAATATAAACCAAGCGTATCTTTTTCGCCTTTTAGACGAACTTCATCACTCCACGGTTTAACAGGCTTAGCTGGTTTACGTTGAACTTCTTCAACTTCACCAAATAAATCCATAATACCGCTTTCACGGTTACTTCGAGCTTGTTCAGCAGCTTGAACAGCTTCAGGCAATTGAGCCATTAAGCTTGCACGCTCAATTCCTAAGCAGTCGAGTGCACCTGCACGAATTAAGGCTTCAAGAGTACGCTTATTGATTTTCTTTAAATCAATACGATGGCAAAAATCGAATAGATCTGTATAAGGGCCATATTGTCGACGAGAGTCAATAACTGACTGCATTGCTTGTTCGCCGACACCTTTAATTGCACCTAAACCATAAACAATCGTTTTATCATTACTCGCATGGAAGTGATAAGTCGACATGTTGACCGATGGTGGTAAAACATCAAGATTATTATTTCGACAGTCATCAATCAAGAATACAACACTGTCTGTGTTTTGCATTTCCGATGTCATGACGGCTGCCATAAACTCAGCAGGGTAATGAGCTTTCAACCATGCTGTATGGTAGGCAACGAGTGCATAAGCAGCGGCGTGAGATTTGTTAAAACCATAGCCTGCAAACTTTTCCATATAGTCAAAGATATGGTTGGCTGTGCTTTCATCAATACCTTTTTCAGCAGCACCTTCTAGGAAAATTTGGCGTTGCTTAACCATTTCCTCAGGTTTCTTTTTACCCATTGCACGGCGTAATAAGTCTGCGCCGCCTAACGTGTAACCTGCACAGATCTGTGCAGCCTGCATAACTTGTTCCTGATAAACCATAATCCCGTATGTTGGTTCTAATACACCTTCAAGAAGGGGATGGAGATATTCAAAATCTCCACCATGCATACGGTGAATAAAGTCAGGAATCAGGTCCATTGGACCTGGACGATACAATGATACGAACGCAATAATTTCTTCGAATTTGCTTGGGCGTGCTTCTTTAAGCATCCGTTTCATGCCGACGGATTCAAACTGGAATACCGCTGTCGTATTTGCATCGGCAAAGACAGAATATGCTTTAGCGTCGTCTAGAGGAACATGCAAGATATTGAGCTGATCATTACTGTCGCGGTTTTTATTAATATTTTGGATCGCGTCTTCGATAACCGTTAAGTTACGTAAGCCCAAGAAGTCGAATTTGACCAGACCTGCTGCTTCTACATCGTCTTTATCATATTGAGCAACGCGGTTCGTTCCATCTGCATCACAAAGTACAGCCGAGAAATCAGTAATTTTACCTGGTGCAATGACTACACCTCCGGCATGTTTACCAGTATTTCGGGTTACACCTTCTAATTTTAATGCCATTTCCCAGATTTCGCTTGCATCGTCGTTATCTGGGTTAGATGGGTTGGTTACAATATCTTTAAGCTGAGGTTCCATATCAATAGCGGTGGCTAAGTCCACACCAAGCGGTTTGGTAGGCACCATTTTTGAAATACGGTCAGCTAAACCGTAAGATTTACCTAATACACGTGCAACGTCACGGATTGCACCTTTTGCTGCCATGGTTCCGAAAGTTGCAATTTGTGAAACGGCTTCGCGACCATAAGTACGCGATACATAATCAATGACGCGGTCACGTCCAGCAATACAGAAATCGACGTCAAAGTCAGGCATCGATACACGTTCTGGGTTTAAGAAACGTTCGAAGAGTAGATCGTAACGAAGTGGATCAAGGTCAGTAATTTTTAAGCTATATGCAACTAATGAACCTGCACCTGAACCACGACCTGGCCCTACAGGAACACCATTATTTTTTGCCCATTGAATAAAGTCCATGACGATGAGGAAGTATCCTGGGAAACCCATTTTCAGGATAATACCGACTTCATAATCAATTCGTTCATCGTAAGGCTTACGAATCTCTGCCCAGTCCTCGCCACGTTTTTCAACAGGGTAAAGATAATTTAAGCGTTCTTCCAAACCTACTTTTGATAAATGTTCAAAATAAGTGTCGATGGTAAAACCATCTGGAATTGGATAGTCAGGTAAAAAGTAAGTACCGAGTTGTAGTTTAACGTTGCAGCGTTTGGCAATATGATAGGTGTTCTCGATAGCACTAGGAATGTCGGAAAACAATTCGATCATTTCATCTGAGGTTTTAAAGTGCTGCTCAGGGCTATACGTCCGTGGACGGCGATTATCTGCTAATACATAACCATCAGCGATACAAACACGTGCTTCGTGTGCCTCGAAATCTTCTTTTTCTACAAAGTGCACATCATTATGTGCAACTACACCAATATTATATTGTGCAGCAAGCTTAGCTGCTTCTTGAATAAAGTCTTCTTCACCTGGACGGTCAGTACGTGTTAAAGCCAGATAAACACGGTTACCAAACTTTTCGAGCCATGCTTCTAAAAGGGGAGCAGCTTTTTGAGGGTTAGATGAGCAAAGCATCTGACCAACATCACTATGCTGGCCAAGTAAAACGATAATATCTTGATGCTGTTCAAGTACCCATTCTTTTTGTACACATGGAATACTGAGCTGTTGTCCTTCAATAAAGCCGCGTGAAACGATTTCGGTGAGACTTTTCCACCCAACATCACTCATTGCAAGTAAGGTGACACGATGTTGAGCATCATCAAGGCGAATTGTGCTACCTAAAAGCGGCTTAATTCCTTTTTTTAAACAAGAATTATAAAATTTTACCGCCGCATGGAGGTTAGAGAGATCAGTTAATGCCAACGCAGGCATTTGGTCTTTAACCGCAGCATTGACCAAGTCAGGTATGCGAACTATCGACTCTGTAATCGAAAATTCTGTATAAATACCTAGATGAACAAACTGCATAAACCAATCCTTAATGCGACCACAGCATAGTTTAACACGCAAAGTTAAAAGGAAATGGTTAATATTTTGGCAAACTGTTAAGGATTTTATTATTTAAGAAGAATGAGTTGAACAACTATTGTACAAATTTAATATAAAAGACATTATTTTTATAAAATATGACCAGCTCAAACATTTAGGTTTGAGCTGGTTGAAAAACTTAGTACTGCCAGAACATGCGTTGAATTTCTTTAGCATCGGTAGTCTTGGTAAGAGCTAATGCTGCAAGAAGACGCGCTTTCTGAGGATTTAAATCATGTGCAGCTACCCAGCCATATTTAGAGTCAGGTTGTTCTGCATCACGCACTACAAAACCTTGTGGAACACGTGATGAGCGGATAATTTGAATACCGTTCTTGTCGTGAAGATTTTGTAAAGTTGGTACGATATAGTTCGCAACTGAACCGTTACCAGTACCTGCATGGATAATCGCTTTAGCGCCAGCTTTTGCATATGCTTCATAAGCATCTGGAAGCATAGAGTCTGAGCCATAAACGATCTGTACCATTGGAAGTGCATCACCTTTAATATTTTCAATATTAAATTCTGAAGCATTTGTAAAACGTTTTACAGACTGTCTGAACCAGTATGGCTTGCCTTCAACTAATGTACCTAAAGCGCCCCATTGGCTAACAAAAGCATTTGTATGAATGTTAATGCCTTTAGTTACATCACGCGCAGCAAAAATAGAGTCGTTCATAAGAACCATAACGCCTTTATTTTTTGCATCATCAGAAGCTGCTAAAGCAACTGCACTATAAAGGTTAAGTGGGCCGTCTGCTGAAAGAGCAGTTGAAGGGCGCATTGAACCAACAATAACAATCGGTTTATCAGTGTGAACAACCAGATTTAAGAAAAATGCTGTTTCTTCTAAAGTATCTGTACCGTGAGTAATCACAACACCATTAACAGATGGTTTTTTTACCAGCTCATTTACTTGACGAGCAATTTGTAATAATTCCTTGTCAGTAATACTTTCAGAAGCGACCTGTAATGCCTGAATACCAGTTACATTCGCCAAATCTTTGATTTGTGGAACTGCATTAATTAAGGCATCAACTGGAACTTTCGCAGCAGTGTAAGTTGCGCTGTTCGTTGAATTTGCGCCAGCACCTGCGATAGTACCGCCAGTGGCAACAACAACTACATTGTTTTTTGCGTAAAGTGGGAGAGAGCAGGCTAATAAGCCCATCGCTAAACCTAAAGATTTAACAGTTTTAGTCAACATCGAAAATATCCTTATGAAGTGACGAAAGTAAAAAAAGTTTGTCGAATATGTCTGCTTTTCCTAAGCAAAATACATACCATGTAAAACATATTCGTAACTTGCTGAATAAGAAGCATCCCTGAATAGCATTTTGTTTCACCAACAATTACTTAGTCATTGCTTTTATTCAGCGTTAATAAATATCATGAATAAAATAAAAAATCTATTAAGTTTTTCTAATTTATCTCGATTTGTTTGCTTTTTAATATAAAGAAAGCAAATGATTTTTTTATCTTTATAAAATTAAAAAATAATGGGTGTGGTGGGGGATTTATTTACCATTTGGTACTTATATGGTGTTGATTACAAAGTTTATTATTTATAAATAAAATTATATAAATCTTTTAGTAGGGAAACTAAATAACAATTACAATAGTTTAATATAATTAAGTTGTAATAAAATGAATTAAAATTTAATCACTTGATGCTTATTTTTAAGAATATAAATTCTGTTTGGGTGATTTTTATTCTCTTTTTAAGGTTTACTTTAAAAAATTTAATAGGAGTTAAAAGCTATTATTTGGTTCATTATTTAATATGAAAATATAGATAAATTTTTATTGTTTAATTTTAGAATAAAAAGAAGAGCAATTTTATAAGGTCATATAAAATTGCTCTTAAGTTGGGAGAGTGGGAGAAAAGAGAAACTTAAGCGGTCGTTTGTTCTTGAGTTGATTTAATTAATACAGGCTCTGGCAGCTCTTCAGTGTCAGCTACTTTATCACCTTCAAGTTTAGCAACTACGGCAGTAGCAATACTGTTACCTACTACGTTTGTTGCAGTACGACCCATATCAAGGAACTGATCTATACCAAGCAATAAGAGAATGCCTGCTTCAGGTAAATGGAACATGGTAAGTGTTGCTGAAATAACGACGATAGAAGCTCGTGATACACCCGCAATACCTTTACTTGTCACCATAAGCGTTAACAGAATTAAGATTTGTTGAGTGAAGCTAAGATCGATGTTGTAAGCTTGAGCAATAAACAGTACTGCAAACGTGGTGTACATCATTGAACCATCTAAGTTAAATGAATAACCCAGCGGTAATACAAAGCTAGTCACTTTTTTAGGTACACCAAATTTATTTAGTGCATCCATTACTTTAGGGTAGGCAGATTCACTTGAAGCGGTAGCAAAAGCAAGCGTTACAGGTTCACGAATTAATTTGCCTAAGCGGAAAATATCTTTTTTAAGTACGATTGCACCAACAGAGAACAAAATAATCCAAAGCAACAGAAGACCGAAATAGAACTCTGCGATTAAAATACCGTAGTCAACAATCAAACCTAAACCTTGTACCGTAATTGCTGAAGCGATTGCAGCAAATACTGCAAAAGGTGCGAACATCATGACGTAATCGGTAATGCGGAACATGATCTTGCTAAGTTCTTCAGTCAAACGGATAATGACAGAGTCTTTTTCTTTACCTTGATTTACAAAAGCAAGAGCTGAACCAAAGAAGATTGAGAAAACAAGTACTTGTAGGATGTCATTGTTGGCCATTGCTTCTGCAATGCTGCGTGGAAATACATGACTTATAAATGATTGTAGTGTAAAGCCAGTGGTCGCTGGGAGAGAAGCGCCACTAAGTTGTTGAGCTGTTGGTAGTGCTAAGTCTAAAGCTGCACCAGGTTGGAAGAAGTTAGCTAATCCCATACCGATTGCAAGCGATACAAACGAAGCAGTAATAAACCAAGTCATTGACTTAAGTGTAATACTTCCAATTGATGTAGATTTCCCCATTGATACAATGCCTGAAACAATTGTGGCAAATACCAATGGAGCAATAATCATTTTGATTAAGCGTAAAAAGATGTCTGAAATAATGCTGAAATAAGAAGCGATTTGCTTCAGTTGCTCACCTTCATTGAAAAAGTGGTGACAAATCCAACCTGTCAGTATGCCGAGTAAAATAGCAATAACAATATACTTGAGCAATTTCTTTTGCTTCATATGAACCTCTATCCATTTGATTCAATCATTCTTTGATGGGATTTGAATGATTGAAAGCTTTCCTTGTTAGTTCAGTCCGGTCGTTCTACCGATTTTATCTTCCTAGATATCTGTATCTGTTTAACCGAATCGAATATGGTGATGTTGTTATGGAAGGGGATTGTTGCTCGATTTTGAAGCAGTGTGAAATGCAAAAATATATTGATCCATGCATTTTTTGCATAATAAAGATTGAGGAAAATGCGAAATTACATACAAATTTAAACGTATGGTAAAAAATATATAAATGAATTTTTAAACTGAATTTATAGATTAAAAGAATTAAATTTCTAATGAAAAGTATTTAATTTCAAATCATTATTTTTGAATTGGTGGGAAAGTGAGAACGTTTTTTGATAATTCTTTTTTTTAAGTAATAAAATAGAATTATCAAAAAAGGCATCCAATTTAAGATGCCTTTTTTGATATGCATTTTTTTAACGACGGTTGGCTAAGAAACGACCTAAGCGAGTAATTGCTTCTCGTAATTCATTTTCAGCAGGTAAGAAAACCACGCGGAAATGATCTGGAGTTGGCCAATTAAAGCCCGTACCTTGCACCAATAACACTTTTTCTGCACGTAACAAATCAAGCATTAACTTTTCGTCATCTTCAATTGGATAGATGTTCGGATCGAGGCGAGGGAAACAGTACATTGCTCCCTCTGGTTTCACGCAGCTTACCCCTGGAATTTCATTTAGCATTTCCCAAGCAATATTACGCTGTTCGTATAAACGGCCACCCGGACGAATCAAGTCATTAATTGATTGATATCCTCCGAGGGCGGTTTGAATCGCATATTGAGCTTGAACGTTTGCACATAGGCGCATAGATGCCAACATATCTAAACCTTCGATATAGTCAGCAGCACGGCTTTTGTCACCAGTAATTGCCATCCATCCTGAACGGAAACCTGCAATACGATAAGCTTTTGACAAGCCATTAAAAGATACGCATAGCTGGTCACCCGCTAATGACGCCACCGAAACATGTTCAATGCCGTCATAAATAATTTTGTCGTAAATTTCGTCAGCAAATAAAATTAAGTCATGTTTCTTTGCAACTGCGACAATTTGTTCAAGCACATGACGTGGATAGACGGAACCAGTCGGGTTGTTCGGATTAATAATAACAATACCGCGTGTGTTCGGCGTAATTTTACTTTCAATATCAGTAATATCTGGATACCAGCTATTTTCTTCATCACATTTATAGTGGATTGCTGTACCACCTGAAAGATTAACCGCTGCTGTCCAAAGTGGATAATCTGGCATTGGAATCAACATTTCATCGCCATCATCTAATAGGCCTTGCATAGCCATGACAATAAGTTCAGATACGCCATTACCGATATACACGTCATTCACGTGCATATTTAGAATGCCTTTTTGTTGGTAATACTGGCAGATAGCTTTACGTGCTGGAAAGATACCTTTTGAGTCAACATAACCAATTGCATTTGGTAGGTTTAAAGCAACGTCATTAATAATTTCTTGTGGGGCTTCAAAACCAAATGGAGCAGGGTTGCCGATATTTAGCTTGATGATTTTATGTCCTTGCTCTTCCATTTCATTGGCGGCTCGTAATACTGGTCCGCGAATGTCATAACAAACATGCTCAAGCTTCGATGATTTCTTTATTTCTCGAGAAGTTGGCATGGATTGGAGGGTAGCAGTATTTTTAGACATAGCTGGATTCACTTTTGCATATCGGTATAAATAACTTTTAAATGTTTTAACTGTTACCAAATTCAGATCGTGTTGATCTTTTAGTAATTCAACAATTTTTTCATGGGTAAAGCCCGATTGCTGATACTGTTTGATAACTGGTAATAGTTGCTGGAAAAGCACACTTTTTTTCTGAGACATGTTTTGTCCTATACAACCGTGCCAAACAAGAATAGCACCATCTTTGCTTCCTTGGAAGAAAATAAAGCATAATTTTGCTTACTTTTTGATTTTGAATTTTGCTTACTTTTTGCTTTCCATTACTTAGATGATTAAATTCCAACAAATTTTACGTTCAGAGACTAGTGTTTTTGTGATGAATGGCGTAAATATAAAAACTCAATCATCAGAAATGTTTACATCAGAATAAAGGTGCATGTCATGGGAAAAGTCAATAAAACAGACCGGGAATGGCAAAGAGAGTTATCACCAGAAGAGTATCGGATTACACGACAAAAGGGCACTGAGCCTGCATTTACGGGGCAATACTGGAATACTAAGCAACATGGTACCTATGTCTGCCGTTGCTGCGGCGCAGAATTGTTCTCATCAGATACTAAATATGACAGTGGTTGTGGTTGGCCTAGCTTCTTTAAACCGATTGAGGCAACCGCAATTGAAGAACATGACGATTTATCGCATGGTATGGTCAGAACAGAAATTGTTTGTCATGATTGCGAAGCCCATTTAGGGCATGTTTTTGAAGATGGACCACAGCCGACTGGTTTGCGCTATTGTGTAAACTCGGCATCATTACAACTGAAATCACAAGAAAAAAATGATGAGGAAACCTATCCATGAGTAATATTTATCAGTTTGAAGCTGAACTGTTAGAGGGTGAAGTTAAGCAATTAGCTGATTACAAAGGTAAAGTTTTACTAATTGTAAATACTGCAAGTAAATGTGGTTTTACACCACAATTTGCTGGCCTTGAAAAACTTTATGAGAAATATAAAGATCAAGGTTTGGAAGTTTTAGGTTTTCCCTGCAACCAGTTTGGGGGGCAAGATCCAGGCAACAATAAAGAAATCGGTACTTTTTGTCAGCGCAACTATGGGGTGAAATTCCCGATGTTTGCAAAAGTTGATGTAAAAGGACCAGAAGCTCATGTGATTTTTAGATATTTAACACGTGAAGCTAAAGGTATTTTGGGTAGTAGTACGATTAAATGGAACTTTACCAAATTTTTAGTGGGAAGAGATGGCGCAGTGTTAAACCGCTATGCCCCTACGACTAAACCAGAAGCTTTAGAAGCTGATATTGAAAAAGCATTAGCAAGTTAATGAATTCAATGAACGCTATTCCCCAAGCTTTTGAGTTTTGGCAAGATGGGCGAATGCCTTATGTTGAAACCAGAAGGTCTTGTTTTAGCCGAACATGTTATAAGTCTCATAGTCATCCAACATTTTCAATTGGAGCTATAGACGAAGGGAATAGCGTTTTTCAAAGCTCATTTGGTACAGCACAAAAGATTTCTGCCAGCACATTAGTCATTGTGCCTGCCCACATTGAACATTCTTGTAACCCGCTGCCTGATCAGGCTTGGAGTTACCAGATGTTGCATCTGGATATATCTTGGCTTAATCAATGGTATGCCGAGTTTCAAAAAGAGAGCTTTGATTTAAATTTGCCCCAGCATAGACCTCTCATTATTAAAGATGAAAATTTATATCAGGCTTTTTCTGATATGAATGAAACTTTATTTGATTCTCAAAAATTAATTCTCGAAAAAGAACAGTCGCTTATCTATTGCCTTACACAGTTGTTATTACCTCATTTTATATTAGAAGAAATACAGAAAACTCAATATTTGTATGAAAGCTTTTTGGACTTAATTCATATTATTAAATCATCCGAACGATTTATTTCTTTAGAAGAGCTTGCCCAACAGGTGGGCCTTAGTCGATATGCAATCATTCGTCTATTTAAAGCCAATGTGGGCTTAACCCCGCATGCATTTCAAATTAATTTAAAGATTAATCAGGCCAGAGCACAATTAAAACAAGGCATTCCACTCGCAGAGCTGGCTGTAAATTTAGGCTTTAGTGATCAGAGCCATTTTCATAAAGCTTTCAAAGCCCATACAGGAGTCACTCCTCGTCAGTTCCAACTCGTTGCCGCGCAATAATTTACAAGAAATTATTTTTCTCTATTTTTAAGCTATTCCATACTGTTTTACCGATGAAGCCGTTATGGAAGTTTTTTTAGTTATTGCCTTTACCCATTTTTTAGCTTTGTTATCCCCCGGGCCTGACTTCTTTCTGATTCTCACCAGTCTTTTGCAAAAGGGTTCGCGCTATACATATGGTGTCATTGTGGGAATTACTTTTGGTAATGCCTTGATTTTGATGGCGTGTATGTTTGGATTTATGGTGCTTGGAAATTTGAGTACGAACATTCTTTTAGTACTTAAATGGCTTGGGGCGGGGTATTTGGTTTATTTGAGCTACCTTTGTTTTAGTGCTGCTCGGTCTGGCACCTTAACTTTTGCTGTTGAAAAAAATGGTTTGATGGATCAAGAGCATCAACAGCAGGATAAATTTAAGAGCTTAGTGTTAGGAATACAATCTAGTCTTCTTAATCCGAAAAATATTATGTTTTATAGTAGCTTAATGTTGCTCATTCAGCATGACTTTAGTCTGTTTCAAAAATTACTGATGAGTACGTGGATGACTGGAGTGGTGCTTGCTTGGAACTTATTATTGGTTCGCTTATTGCTTCAAAATCGGGTTCTAGAACAGATTAAACGTTCTGCTAAGGGCCCATATTATTGCTCTAGTTTGGCTTTCATATTTTTCGCAGTACTGCTGGTTATTTATAGTTAATGTAGTGTACAGCCTTTAATATTACTAAAGGCTGTACAATTTACTTATGCTTAGAGAATTGCTTTTAAACGCTTAACCACTTCTTCACATTGTGCTAAATCGGCAACTAAAGCCATACGCACATGATTTTCCCCAGGGTTACCTTGATCTGTGTCACGAGATAAATAACGGCCAGGTAAAACCTTAATATGTGCTTTTTCCATTAACATCTTGGCAAAAGTTTCATCATTATCAACTTTTAACCAATAATAAAAACCAGCATCTGGCTTTTGCAGAGGTAATAAGTGACCTAGTTCGGTTTGGAATAAATCAAATTTTGCACGATATTGCTTACGATTTTCTTCAACATGGTTCTCATCATTCCATGCTGCAATTGATGCAAGCTGATGTTGAACAGGCATTGCTGCACCATGATAAGTACGATACTGCAAATATGGTTTTAATAATTCTGCATCACCAGCTACAAAACCTGAGCGTAAACCCGGTAAGTTTGAACGTTTAGAAAGTGAGTGGAATACGACACAGTTTTTATAGTCATCACGACCAAGTTCTGCACAAACTTCTAGTAAACCTGTAGGTGCTTGATCGAACCAAAGCTCTGAATAGCATTCGTCAGAAGCAATAACGAAATTATATTGATCAGATAAGGCAATTAACTTTTTGAATTGCTCTTTAGAAAGCACAGTACCTGTTGGGTTACCTGGTGTACATACAAAAAGAAGGGCTGTTTTTTCCCATACTTCTGCTGGTACAGCATCAAAATCACCTAAATAGCCATTTTCTTCGGTGCAATTGATGAAATAAGGTTTTGCACCAGCCAATAGAGCTGCGCCTTCATAAATTTGATAAAACGGATTCGGCATTACTACATACGGCGCGTCTTCACGGTTAATGAGCGCCTGAACAAATGAGAAAATCCCTTCACGAGTACCTGATACGGGTAAAATATGATTTTCTGCACTAATGCTATTCAGGTTGAAGCGTTTGGTTAACCACTCTGCAATACTTTGGCGAAGCTCTGGCAAACCCTTACTATTCGGATAAGTTGATAGATGGTTAAAGTTATCAATGATTGCCTGTTTAACAAACTCTGGTGCTGGGTGCTTAGGTTCACCAATTGATAGTGGAATCAATGGAAGATTAGCAGGAGTGATATCCTTAAAAAGCTGGTTTAACTTTTCAAATGGATACGGGTGCAATAACGACAAGCTAGAGTTCATTAAACAGTTACCAATTAGTTGAGTTTCAGTGCTGACAAATTTGATTAGATGCTTCATCTAATGCAGCTTTAAGCTTTTCCGAGAAGAGTTTGACCTCTTCGTTATTTAACGGTTTTCCATCTTTTTTCGTGACAAAGAAAATATCTTCGGCGCGTTCACCTAAAGTTGCAATTCTAGCTGAATGAATGTCTAAACCTTGCATCATAAATAAGCCACCTACGCGTGCAAGTAGACCAGGGTGATCAAGTGTTGAAATTTCGACCATGTTTTGCTGTAACGCTTCATTCAATGTAACGTCGACTGTATTTTCAATATCAAAATGACGTAGTTGACGTGGAATTCGGCGTTGCATGAGTCCTGGATATTGGTCTGGCTGACTAAGCGCTTTCACTAATGCAGTTTTAACTGTTTCCTCGCGTTCAGGGTCGGTCAGCAATGTACCAAACCGATCAAGTACAACATAGGTATCTAAGCTAAATGCCGTACTTGCCGTGATAATCTTTGCATCTTGAACGTCTAAATTCATTTTGTCCAAAACTGCAACAGTGGTGGCAAAAAGGTTGGGTTGGTCACGTGTATATATAAAGATTTGCACTGCATCTTGGGCAGCTTTACGGTGAGCACGCAACAGTACTAATGGCTCTGGATTATCACCGTGTTTCAAAATTGCTTGAGTGTGCCATGCAATTTCATCTGCTGATTCTTTAATGAAGTATTCATCACCCAGCTCTTGCCATACTTTTTCGACGTCTGCTAATGAGAAGTTATTTACCAGTAATTCACTTGCTGCAAATTTGGTGTCTTCAATCAGCATTTGATAGTCAACAGGACGGCTTAAACCTGTACGAATTACATCACGGGCATGCGTATAAAGTTGGCGCATAAGTGAAGCACGCCATGTGTTCCATAGTTTTGGATTTGTTGCATTAATATCGGCAACCGTTAAGGTATATAGATAATCAAGATGTTCCATATCGCCAAGTTTTTCAGCAAAATCTTTAACAACATCCGGATCGGAAATATCCTTTTTCTGAGCAGTCAGTGACATGAGCAAATGGTTGTGGATGAGCCATGCAATTAATTTGCATTCACGCTCTGTAAAGCCATGCGCACGCCCAAACTCAATCGCATCTTCTGCACCGAGTTCACTATGGTCTCCACCGCGGCCTTTAGCAATGTCATGAAATAATGCAGCGATAAATACAATATCTTGACGTGCGAGACGTTGGAAAACAGAGCTTACAACAGGGAACTCTTTAGCAAACTCAGGTTCTTTAAAACGGTTTAAGTTGCGCAGCAATAATAATGTGTGAGCATCGACTGTATAGATATGGAATAGGTCATATTGCATAAGACCCATAATTTGACCAAATGCTGGAATATAGTTTCCTAAAACACCATAGCGCTTCATCGCAACCAAAGTATCGTATAGGCGATAGGGTGAGCGAATAATAGACATAAACAGTGCTTGATGTTCAGGATTATCTCGATAATTTTGGTTAATCCGTTTTGCAGCAAGAATAAGTAAGCGTAAAGTACGAGCGCGAATGCCTTCAATATCTGGTCGATTAGCCAAAATATAGAATAATTCTAAAATAGCACTTGGATGTTCTGCGAATATTTTGTGGTGCTGTACGGCAAGCTTGTTATCAACGATTTTAAAATGATTATTAACTTCTTCAATTTTACGTTCGTAATTGGGTAAGCGCGGAGTAATAACCGATTCGCTAAAATAGGCCAACAACATTTCATTGAGAGTAGAAACCTGTTGTGCGGTACGGTAGTAGCGTTTCATGAACTGCTCCACACCGTAATTTACAGGTTGACCTTCTTTACGGACATAACCAAATTGAGCCGCAATTTCTCTTTGATGATCGAACAAAAGACGGTTTTCATCACGTTTCGCTAAGCGATGTAAATGGTGGCGAATTTCCCAAAGAAAACTTTCAGCTTCTTCTAAAACTGTTAATTCAAACTCTGAAATAAAACCTAAATGTACTAAGTCATAAATGCGGTTTACGCGGAAATGACGCTTGGCAATCCAGCCAATCTGGTTAATGTCACGAATGCCACCCGGTGCATTTTTAATATCGGGTTCTAAATTGCTTTCTGTATTGTTGTGTTGGTGGTAACGCTTGGCTTGTTCAGCCATTTTTGCATCAAAAAATGTTTTATCTGTCCACGTTTGCGAAACAATACGACGCGGCCATTTTGCAAGTTGACTATTACCAGTAATTAAACGAGCTTCAATTAAAGTCGTTGCAACGGTTAGATCTGTCGCAGCTTGTTCAACACAGCTTTGGATGGTACGAACGCTAATTCCGGGTTTGAAATTACCAACGTCCCATAAAGAGGAAATAAATGTAGAAATACGCTTTTCGTTTTCTTCGTTAATTTCATGTTCTGACAAAATCATGATATCAACATCGGAATAGGGCAACATTTCACGGCGCCCATAACCACCTACTGCAAAAAGACCTAATCCTGTCTGGTCGAGTTCGGCATGTTTCCATAAAAAGATCAGTGCTTCATCAACTAGGTCTGAGCGTGCTTTAATGACTTCCCGAATAGATTGCCCATTTTCATATGAATCCTGCAATTGCTTTTCTACATCCGTTCGCCATTGATTAATGGCTTTAATATCATGATGGCTTGTAACGTAGTTCAGCAATGGCGATGTATTGATCATGAAAATGGGTCTACCAATAAGTAAATATTAAGAGTTGGTTTTTACGCTTACTTGATCAGCGGTTTCTTTCGCTAAAGTACGAGCAAGATCAGTATTTTCTGCACGAGCAGTTGCCACACCCATACGACGTCGTTTGAAACCTTCTGGTTTACCAAACAGGCGTAGGTCAGTATTTGGATTGGCTAACGCCGTATTTAAGCCACTGTAGCTTAAGTTGTTGGCATCTACCCCCGCATAAATGACTGCACTCGCGGCAACACTATGCCGGGCTGTGTTCACTGGTAATCCTAAAATTGCACGAGCATGCAGTTCAAATTCGCTTTGAAATTGCGATGCTAGAGTCACTAGACCTGTATCATGTGGGCGAGGTGATACTTCACTGAACCAGACTTTATCGCCTTTAATAAACAGTTCTACACCAAAAATACCACAGCCACCTAGTGCTGTTGTCACTTTATTTGCAATACGTTTTGCTTCTTCAAGTGCAGCAGGTGTCATTGGTTGAGGCTGCCAGCTTTCTACATAATCACCTGCATCTTGACGGTGACCAATTGGGTCGCAGTAGTGAGTTTCGATTTCACCAGTTTCAGGGTTTTTAGCGCGAACGGTAAGTAATGTAATTTCAAAATCAAAATCAATTTGAGATTCAATGATGACCGTACCTTGGTTAACACGACCACCTTGCATCGCATATTCCCAAGCAGCATCGACTTCATCGAAACTTTTTACACGAGATTGGCCTTTCCCTGAAGATGACATCACTGGTTTTACAAAATTTGGATAACCAATATCATCAGAAGCGGCACGGAAGCTTTCTAATGAGTCAGCAAAGCGATAAGCAGAGGTAGGTAAACCAAGTTCTTCAGCAGCAAGACGACGAATACCTTCACGGTTCATTGTCAGATTTACAGCTTTAGCAGAAGGAATAACTGTTGCAGTTTGGCTCGCTTCAATTTCAACGAGAACTTCTGTAGCGATGGCCTCAATTTCTGGAACAATTAAATTCGGTTTAATTTTTTCGATGAGTTGTTTTAATTGAATAGGATCAGCCATATTTAACACATAAGAAAAATGTGCAACTTGCATGGCTGGCGCATGATCATAACGGTCGGCTGCATGTACTTCTACACCAAGGCGTTGTAAGGAAATTACAACTTCTTTGCCAAGCTCTCCTGAACCTAACAATAAAACTTTAAATGCAGAAGATTGAAGGGGGGTACCGAGTGTCACGCTCATGCGAATCATCCTGACAAAATTATTTTTTTAAGCATAGCAGAACTTATGGTGGAGTTAAGCCTTATAACGCATAAAAAATAAATTTTGTCGGACAATTAAGAATGTACTTTATTTAGACATTAACTTGATAGTTTAAAAGTAGCTCGTCGGCATTTTTACCACGAATACCCCAATTTTCTTTAGGTGTTTCAAAAATCGTAATTTCGATATCTTGAGGTGCTATTTTGCATTGTTCTTCAATATTGCGAAATAACGTTTGGATGAGTCTCTTTTTCGTTTCTGTACTACGGCCTATAAACATTGAAAGCTCAAGGATGATGTAGTGTTGGCTACGGTCAGAAGGATAGATAAAGTTTCCTGGTTTAAGGCTAATAAAACGTTGAAATCTTTTCTCAACCGGATATTTTAATTCTTCAATGAGGGCTTGATGGATTGCATGAGAAAGCAATTCTCGATACTGCATAATGGTTTGTTCATTTGCGTAAATTTTAACTTGTGACATTTTTATCTCTAATGGGTAGATGAAGTTATCTTTTTAATCAATTTAAAAAATTAGTTTTTAAAGCCAGATGTCTAAATAATTCTGGCTGTGATTTATTTTATATAAAGAAGATGAGTTTATCTATTTATAAAGGTAAATAAGTATAGATCAGGCCATAAACAATTGCGGCAGTTAAAGTTGCTGGAACAATTTTCTTTAATTTAAAATAAAGGCCTGCCAAAACTAAAAAGCCAATTAACATTGCCAAGCTTTTATTAGGATCTTCGAGTAATGGTGGAAGAGTGGCAACGACAAGCATGGCACTAATTGCAGATATACCAATACAGCCCAAAGCAATTTTTAACCAGACTGAACCGCGTCTTTGCTGCGTACCTTGCAGCTTTTGTATAACAAAGAATGGTCCAAAACGTGAGGCGAAATTAGCAATACCCACAATTATGCCGACCAGAATAATCTCTAGGTTCATTTTAAACTTCGACCTCTTCTTGTTGTCTTAAAACATAATGTTTAAACAGGCCTGCTAAAATGCCTGAAAGAATACCAATAAAAATGGCAGCAGATAAGTTAATCCAATAGCAGGCTAAAGCTGAAACGACTAAAGATACAGCGACTACAAGGCTATGTTTTCGCTCAAAAGCCGCTAACAAGAAACTCAAAAATAAAGCTGGAAGTAAAAAGTCTAATGCTGCTTGTAAAAATTTTGGAAGATGAGTGACCTGATCTGCAAATAATCCGCCTAGTAAAGAGCCACTTGCCCAAGCCATCCAACTAAATAGGCTAAGTCCTAACATCCAAGATTCAGACCATTGCTGACGACGTTGTGAAAGTTGGATCATGCCACTTGCAAAAACTTCATCGGTTAATCCCCATGCCCAAACCGCCGTTTTTTTTAGATTTAACTTGTTGGGAATAAGGTTATATAGTGCTGGCCCATAAAGCACATGACGAATATCTAGTGCAATGACTGTTAATGCCGTTAACCAGATGGATGAACCACTAGCCAAAAGTGCGACAACCAAGAACTGACTGGCTCCAGCATACATTGAGCAAGATAGGAAAAAAGCTTCCCATGGTGTAAAACCAAACTGAGATGCAGAAACACCGAAGGCAAAAGAAACGGGTAAATAGGTGAGTACGATAGCTTGACTATCTTTGGCACCTTGCCAAAAAGTTGCCGTTTGATCAGCTATCAATTGTTGTTTGGACACAATACACCTTGGCAATAAACCAAATGATAAAAATACTTGAAAGATTGAGTATTGTAGCCGAATTTAATAGCATAGTGCCGAAATGTTTAATCGGCAGTTTGATATGTTCAACGCAAAGATTCGTTTGGTTTATATTGCCATGTTGAGTGCATGTATTTTTGCATTACAGGGTTGTGATAATGGTAATCAGAGTGCAGACAAAAAAGTAGAAATTAAACCAGCACCAAAATTGACTAATGATGCAACTGTATATGCCCAAAAAGCATGGACATTAATCAATACGGTTGATCATTTAGTTTATGAAAAACAGCTCAGCCAAATTAATGACAATGTTCGTAAACCTCTACGTCAATTAAGTACGGACTGGCGTATTAATGTGAAAATGACTGACTCAGTGACAGAAGGGAAATATGCACTTTGTCGTAAAGCATTAACCAGTTTAGATGTATGGGCGCGTGAAACATTGGAAAATAATAATTCAGTTGCTCAGAAGCAAGTAGATTATGAGCGTGATAAAGCTCAGTGTAAGGATGCAATTGATAACCCTAATCTTGGCAATACCTCTCCAAAATAAAAACTTATAAATATAAAAAGCGAGATGATCAGTCTCGCTTTTTTGCTTTTAAACGATAATGAGTGAATGTTAATTATGGTTTGGTTGCCGCTTTAGCTGTGTTAGCAGTTTTTACTGCATCTTGTTTCATTTGATGAGTCATTTGTTGAGATTCATGCTGAGCATGAGTCGCGCTGGTCATTGCATCATGTTTTTGCGTGGTTAAATCCTTTTTCACATCCTGTTTAGTTTTAGTTGCTTCTTTCTTCACTTTTTGAGCGGCAGTTTTTCCATGTACCGCTACACATTTTCCACCTTTGTGATTTGGTCCTGTACCGCCTTGTAATTGAGTTCCTTTAGGACATGCAAATGCCGAAACACTTAACATAGCCAATACGCCTGCTGTAAGAATTGTTGATAATTTTTTCATGTTAATCAGTGCCTTGTTGAGTATTATTGCTCAGCTTGAGTGTAGGGTGAAAATATCTGCTTTAACACATTTATTTTGTGGAAATAGAGTTTGAACAATGTGTTGTTTTGCAGTGTTATCTAATTTTTTAATTTAATTTTAAGTTTTTATTATTTAGCCGCTTTTAAAAAATTAGGATTGTGCTTGAGCAACTACTTTCAATTTCTCAATATCTAGAATCTCAATTTTTCTAAAAGCAATTTTGATGAGTTTCTGTTTTTCGAGCAGACTCAGCTCATGGTTGATAGTCTGTCTAGATGTGGTCAGCATATTTGCCAATTGTTCTTGAGAAATATGAATGTGATGATCTTGAATAAGAATATGATTCCCATATCCTTCTAAAATGAATAAAAGACGTTGAGCAAGCCTTTGAGAAATACTGCGTGTTTGGATAGCAATCTGTTCTAAGAAAACGTACCTGAGTTTTTGGCTGGTTAAACGAGCAAAGTAATACCAGTAATATGGATTGTCTTTGAGTAATTCATTTAATGGTTTTGCAGGAATATGCAGAACGGTACTTTTTTTCAAAGCAATCGCATCGTGCGAACGTGGTTCATGGTCAATGAGGGAGATTTCTCCAAACCACATAATAGGCTCAGCAATAGCAGAAAGAGCTTCATTACCATTTACATCGACATAACCCAAGCTAATTGAGCCTTCAAGCACGGTATAAATGCCATCAAACATATCTTGGGCACGAAAAACATAACTGTTTTTTTCAAAGGTTATTTGCTTACCATGTTCTAGAATAAAGTTTTGGAATGCTTCTGGAAGCGCACTAAACCATGTGTTTTCTTTTAATCGGTTAATATAAATAATATCCAATATTGGGCCATCCATGAAAAAAATCATTACTTTGTCAAATAGCTGACAACTTTAAGTTTTCCTTATTTGTAGAGTATGACTATATGTAGATGAATAGGGAACCACTCATGTCGAATCTGGAGCAACAGCTTAGCAAATATGCGGCTTACCACTTAAATCATAAAAATATTTTGACGCATTTTATTGGTATTCCACTCATCGTGTTTTCAATTTTATGTTTAACAGCAAGAGCTGGGATAGATATTGGTAGTTTTAAACTTACTTTAGCCATGGTGTTGATTGCAGTTAGTACGATTTATTATTTTATTTTAGATAAAGTATTTGGTTTACTCATGCTAATTCTTTTAGTCGCTGTGTATCCACTGGCGAGCCAAATTGCCCAATTATCTTGGGGAGAATGGTTAGCAGCAAGTATTGGTATCTTTGTGGTGGGATGGGTCTTTCAGTTTGTGGGGCATTATTTCGAAAAGAAAAAACCAGCTTTTGTCGATGATGTGATTGGACTTGCGATAGGACCGTTATTTGTATTGGCAGAATTTATATTTATGCTGGGTTTTAGAAAGCCATTGCATGAGCGAATTTTGAAAGAAGCACGTAGTAAACGAGAGATGATGGATCTGAATCATTCCTTATAAATATAAAAAAAGCCCCAATATGTTGGGGCTTTTTCTTAATCTTTGACTTAAACGTTAAAACGGAAGTGCATTACATCGCCATCTTGAACGATGTAAGTTTTACCTTCTAAACGCCATTTACCAGCTTCTTTAGCGCCGTTTTCACCGTTGTATTGTACGAAGTCATCATATGCAACAACTTCAGCACGGATAAAGCCTTTTTCGAAGTCAGTGTGAATCACACCAGCTGCTTGAGGAGCGGTTGCACCAACTTTTACAGTCCATGCACGTACTTCTTGTACACCAGCAGTGAAATAAGTTTGTAAACCTAAAAGTGCATAACCTGCACGAATAACCACATTTAAACCTGGTTCTTCCATGCCCATTGCTTCTAGGAACTCAGCACGATCTTCATCTTCTAATAATGAAATTTCAGCTTCGATCTGGTTGCAAAGAGGAACAACAATTGCGTTTTCTTCCGCAGCTAGTTTTTTTACTGCATCTAAATGCGGGTTATTTTCAAAACCGTCTTCAGCAACGTTTGCAATATACATCGTTGGTTTTAAAGTCATTAAACCAAAACCACGAACTAATTTACGTTCGTCATCAGACAAATCAGCAGCGCGTGCTGGTTTACCTTCGTCTAGTAATGGTTGGATTTTTTCTAAAACTGCTTTAGTTGCAACAGCTTCTTTGTCACCACCTTTAGCGACTTTAGTCAAACGTAAAATTGCTTTAGCAACAGTTTCAAGGTCTGCAAGTGCAAGTTCAGTATTGATGGTTGCGATATCATCTAACGGATCAATTTTACCGTTTACGTGAATCACGTTTTCATCTTCGAAACAACGTACCACGTGAGCAATTGCATCAGTTTCACGAATGTTAGCAAGGAATTGGTTACCCAAGCCTTCACCTTTTGATGCACCAGCAACAAGACCTGCAATATCTACAAATTCCATTGTAGTTGGCAAAATACGTTGCGGTTTAACAATCGCAGCAAGTTTGTCTAAACGTGGATCTGGTACAGGAACAATACCTGTGTTTGGTTCAATGGTACAGAAAGGGAAGTTTTCCGCTGCAATTGCTGCTTTCGTTAATGCATTGAAAAGGGTAGATTTCCCTACGTTTGGCAGACCAACAATACCGCAATTAAAACCCATGAAAACCACTCACAAATGTGTAAATTAAAAATTGTCGCTGATTTTACATGAAAGCCATGACAAAGTCATGGCTAGAGCAGGGTTCTGTTGAGTTTAAACTTTACGTTTATCAAGTTGCTGGGCTAATGCATCACCAGTTGCTTGTACTAACATGACTAAAACAATCAACACTAAAATTACAGCGACCATAATTTGCATATCAAAACGTTGATAGCCATAACGATACGCAATGTCTCCTAGACCACCCGCACCAATAGCACCGGCAATAGCCGAGGAGTTAATCATAGTCACAATAGTCACGGTAAAGCCCGCAACAATACCAGGTAAGGCCTCAGGTAAAAGTACATGCCAAATAATTTGTTTGCGGTTACAGCCCATCGCTTGTGCTGCTTCAATTAAGCCTTGATCGACTTCACGTAAGCTCACCTCTGCAATACGCGCAAAGAAAGGAATTGCAGCAATAGTCAGCGGAACAACCGCCGCCCATACGCCGTAACTTGTCCCGACAATCCAGCGAGTCAGTGGAATCAGGGCCACCATTAAAATAAGAAAAGGTACAGAGCGCGTAATGTTGATTACCCAGCCCAATGCTTGATTAATTTTTTGTGATGGGTGAATGCCATGCTCAGAAGTACTTACTAGAACAACAGCAATCGGTAAGCCAATTAAAAAAGCAATCAATGCAGATGCACCCACCATCAGTAAGGTATCTACAGTTCCACTAATTAATAGATCAATGAGCTGGTCGGGCATAGCCAAGTACCTCAAATTGTGCAATTGCAGTTAATGCGTCTTGTCGTATGGAAGAAATATCAATTTCTACATTAGGAATACCCACTAAAAGTGAGCCAATAATGTGCCCTTGAATGGTGTCGACCTGACTTTGATATAAGTTGACTGGTGCTTTAAACTTAGTAAGTAGTTCTTGTATATCGGGTACTTGATGTGCTTCAGCCTCATATTTAAGTTTTATAATAATATGAGTCGAATTTTCATCGGGTAACGGACTGATCTTAAAAGGCAGGGTGATTTGTTCAAGATTCAGCAATTCTTGAGTAATTTGTTGCTCTGGTCGTGAGAACACAGACCAAACTTGTCCAGTTTCTACAATCTCACCTTGATCAATCACTACGACTTGATCGCAAATTTCTCGAATGACCTGCATTTCGTGAGTGATTAATACAATAGTTAAGCCAAGCTCCTGATTAATCTTTTTAAGCAAAGCTAAAATAGTGGCTGTACTTTCTGGATCAAGTGCTGAGGTCGCTTCATCACAAAGTAAAATTTCAGGGTGGTGAACCAGTGCGCGTGCAATACCGACACGTTGCTTTTGCCCACCAGAAAGTTGTGAGGGATAGTAGTTCGACTTATTTGCTAATCCCACCAGTGCCAAAACTTCATTTACACGTTGGTCGATATCTGGTTTGTTATAGTTCGAAACTTTTAAGGGCAATGCCACATTTTCCCAAACTGTTTTTGCAGACATTAAATTGAAATGTTGAAAAATCATTCCAATCCGTTGACGGGTTTGGATGAGCTCGGCATGACTCAATTCAGCAATGTTTTGTTGATGAATATGAATACTGCCAGTATTCACTTGTTCCAAGCCATTTAAAGTACGGAGCAAGGAAGATTTGCCTGCACCACTTTTCCCAATAATGCCTAAGATTTTACCTTGAGGAACATCAAGGTTAATTTCTTTTAAAGCATGAAGTTTTTGACCTTGTGATTGGTAAAACTTATTTAAACCACGAATTTTGATATGGGGTAGAGAAAAATCAACTTGTGATCCAAAACTCACCATCGTCATTCTCCTTATTTCCAGCCTTGAAACCACATACCTTGGCCAAAGTCTTTATCCAGAATATCCTGCGCTTGTTTTGAGTTCTGGAATGCTTTGACGAAGGTTGCCAGTTTTTGATTTTTATCTTGGTAATCACGACGGGTCACAAACAAAATTGCATATTTTTTATCAATCGGATCTAAAAATAATGCGCTATGCGGGTCGGTTACCTTTGCCATTTTTAAGTAGTGAGGGAAGCCGAAAATTAAATCGACATCGTTATATGCATGTGCTGTCTGAGGGCCTTCAACTTCAACAAAATTTAGCTGTTTAGGATTCGCAATGATGTCTTGGGTCGTTGAAAGTTCATTGTTGCTATCTTTAAGCTGAATTAAGCCAGCACGGTGCAATAAAATTAAAGCGCGAGCTAAATTGACTGGGTCGTTTGGAATAGCAACACGTGCTTTTAAAGGTAAATCATCAAGTGTTTTATATTTTTTTGAATATAAACCTACGTGACTTCCTGAACCCACAGCAAATGCGTGTAAGTCATATCCTGTTTCTTTAACTGCATTACGTAAAAAAACGCTTTGCTGGAAAAAGTTTGCATCAATATCGCCGTTTTGTACGGCAACATTCGGTGCTCGCCAGTCAGAAAATTCAACAAGCTTGACATGAACACCTTGTTTTTCGACTTCATTAGCAACGCTTTGTAGTAGCTCAGCATAAGGTGGGCTAATGCCAATCGTTAAAACATCATCGGTTTGCTTATTTTTAATATAGCGATAACCGACGAGACCCAGAATCACGATTAAAATCGTAATTCCGAGTAACCAAGGTTTATGCTTTTTGAACTGAATAGCCATAATCTTTCCGTTATTACTTCCAGCCAGGGAACCAAAGTGTTGGCCCAATCTCAGCATCTAAGACAGCTTTAACTTTTGGTGAGTTCTGATAAATCTCAACAAATTTCTTCAATTTGTCGCCCTTGTCCTGATAGTCATCACGCACTACAAACAAAATGGCATAACGTTTATTGGTATTGTCATCAAGTAAAAGCGCACTTTCAGGGTCAGCTGTTTTTGCTAAGCGTAAGTAATGTGGGTAGCCAAAGGCCAAGTCAACATCATCAATTGCACGAGCAGTCTGTGGTCCTTCAACCTCGATGAATTGCAAATTTTTAGGGTTTGAAACAACATCTTTGAGTGCAGATAAATGATTGTTTGAATCTTTAAGCGTAATTAATTTAGCTTGCTGTAAGAGTAGTAGAGCACGACCTTGGTTAACTGGATCATTTGGAATGACTACACGTGCATTTTGTGGCAATTCATCTAAGCTTTTATATTTCTTTGAATAAAGTCCCACATGTGATGCTGCACCCACTGCAAATGCCTTTAATTTAAAGCCAGTTTCTTTAATTGCATTATCTAAGAAAGGTTGATGCTGGAAAAAGTTCGCATCAATATCCCCATGATTTAAAGTAATGTTTGGTGTATTCCAGTCAGAAAATTCAACCAGTTTCACATTTAAACCCTGTAGCTTTGCTTCATCGGCAGCAGCTTGTAAAGTTTTTGCAAATGGTGGACTAATGCCAATTACAAGTTCATTTGAGCCACTTTGACGGTGTTTATTCCAAAAGAATAAAGCAACAAAAAGGACTACAACGACTAAGCCTACGCCTAGCCATTTTTTAGAGGCTGTTTGAGCCATGTCTATCTCCAAATTTAAGCGGTTATTTCTTCAATTTTTGTTAAGTTTTTGCTGTTGTTATAGGGACTACATCGGAACGCTTGAACAGGGTGCTGTTTCGGTAATTGATCACCCCGATTAAAGATTTTGTTCCGCAAAGAGCCCGTTTTATATGCAGTTTTATAACGCCCACGTTGTTGTAGCTCAGGAATGACCAAGCGAATAAAGTCGTGGTGAGACTCAGGTGCAACAGTACGTGTCAAATTAAAACCATCAATATCGGTCTCATCTAAAAGATGAATTAAGTATTCAGCAACCTCTTCGCCACTGCCAACAATGAGTGGATAACGGCCGCCTAAAACATGTTGAGCTTTTAAATCATTTTTAGTGATTTGCTGTTCTTTAAATTTTTCGGTAATGGAAACAATGCTGTTACTTTTCTGATAAGGAATAGCTTCATCATCGTCAAACTTACTTAGGTCAATACCAGTTGAACTTGCATAATGAGCTAAGCCTGCTTCAGGACTTGCGTACTGACGATATTCATTAAGTTTTTGTACTGCGAGGTCATGTGTCTCAGCAACAACAACGGTTATGCCGACAAAGATTTTGATGTCATCAGCTGCACGGCCTTGCTGTTCGGCAAGATTACGAATCTTTTTTACTTGCTCACGAATTTTTTCGGGCTTGTCACCACCAATAAATACACATTCGGCATGACGAGTCGCAAACTGCATACCTTTAGGCGAAGCACCTGCTTGGAAGAGCGTTGGAGTGCGTTGCACCGAAGGAGACACCTGAAACACACCTTCACTTTGGTAATATTTTCCATGGTGGTGAATGGTGTGTACCTTAGTTGGGTCTGTAAAAACACGATTTACTTTATCTTTTTTTACAGCGTCGTTTTCCCATGAACCTTCCCAATATTTATAGCAAAGCTCTAAAAATTCTTCGGCTTGTTCATAACGTGCATCGTGGTCTTTCAAACCTTTTTGACCGATAAGACGTTCCGCACTATCTAGATAACCGGTAACAATATTCCAGCCAATACGACCTTGAGTTAAATGGTCAAGACTCGCAAAGCGACGAGCAAACTGATACGGATGCTCATAGCTTAAGTTCACAGTGACCCCAAAACTTAAGTCTTGAGTGACTGCTGCCATAGCTGAAATGAGTGTGGATGGGTCATGGCTCGGGAGCTGAATTGACTCTTTTAAAGTCAGATCAATGCCATTTTGATAGACGTCATACACACCTGTAATATCGGCAATAAACAAACCATCAAACAGACCACTTTCTAAGGTTTTGGCTTGTTCTGTCCAATAGCTCAGTTCATTAAAACGGTGTGACTCATCACGTGGATGTGTCCATAGACCATGATTAATATGCCCAACACAATTCATATCAAAGGCATTCAGCAAAATCTCTTTAGCTTTAAAGTCTGTCATTACAATGTCCCCCGACGAGGTGGTAGAACACCGTTTAAAACATAGTTGCCGATAAAGTAATATTTCCAGCGTGCAGCATCATGCAACGTATGCACGCGTGCATTGCGCCAGAAACGGTCTAAGCCATCTTGTGCTTGACTACCACGGCTACCAGCAAGTTCAATCAGCTTCGACGATGCTTTTAGTGCGATATCACTACTATGAGCACGGACTTTGGCAACATCAATTGAAGCCTTAGCAATCCTTTCAGGTGTGGTTTCAATTTTTGCGGCATCAATTGATTGAGCAGCTTGTTTTAATAAGACTTCACTTGCGCGTACATCTACGGCAATGCGTCCTAATTCATAAATTGTTAAAGGATCTTGGTTTGCCGCTTCTACTTGTGAATCAATCCATGGGCGAGCTTGATGCACTCTTTGCAAGCTTTCCTCAAAGGCTGCACGCGCAATACCTACCTCAATAGAGGCGTGCATAATTTGGGCAAATGGACCAACTAAAGTTGGCTGTAAGAATGCAGTATCAAAAGGAATGACATCATCTGCATCGACAAAAACCTGATCAAACTTGACTGTGCCACTACCTGTAGTTTTTTGTCCAAAGCCAGACCAGTCATCGACAAGTTTTAATCCTTGCGAACCACTTTTCACAAATGCCAGATATTCTCGGCCAGCATCGTCTAGAACTAAAGTTGGAATACGGTGAGCAAATAAGCTTCCTGTGCAATAAAACTTTTCGCCTTGAATGAGATATCCATTTTCGTGAGGACGGATATTGGTTTGTTTGTGAGTCGAAGTTTTTGTTTTAAATTCAGCAAGTGCATTACCAAAGCGAGTGCCATTTAATACTTCGCCATATAAGCGTTGTTTTTGAGCTTCTGTTCCCGTGTTGCGTAAGACTTCCAAAGCATAGAAATGGTTTTGTGGAATTTGACCGATTGAACCATCTGCACCACTTAATAGTGCAATTACTTTAGCTACCGTATGGCTTGAAACTTCGGCACCACCATATTGTTTGGGTACTGTAATTGCCCAAAGCCCAGACTGGCTTAAGGCATCAATTTCGGTATACGGTAAAATTCGCTTGGTATCCCGTTCTACTGCGGTTTTTTTAAATTGCTCAGCAAATTGTTTAGCAATTTCTAAAGCTTCAGCATCATTTTGAATAATGTGTGCTTGGTTAGATGCCGATGTTTGTTTAGTTTGAACCGATTGATATGAAGTCATGACAATTTCTCCTTAAATCCAAGCATGGCGGGCAGGGAAATGACCATTCAGGTAATAATTGCCAATGGCATGTAATTTCCAACGGACAGGGTCGTGTAATGTATGTACACGGGCATTTCGCCAATGTTGATCTAAATTGTGCTGGCTTAAACTTGAGCGACTTCCACCAAGTTCCAGCAATTTTTCAGAGATTTGTAGAGCGGCATCATTGGCATAGACTTTCGCTTCAGCAACCAAAATTGAAGCTTTTGCTACTTGTTCATCAGTCACATTTTGAATTTGGTCAAGTTCATCTAAATATTCAGCAGCTTCATCAAGTAATAAAATTGCAGCGTCGAGCACAATATTTAACTTACCAACCTCTTGTAGGGTGTAATGCTCAAAACTGGCTTTTTCAACATTTGCATCAATAATTGGACGCGCTTTATGAATAGTCGATAAGGTATCTTCAAAAGCGGCTTCTGCAATTCCAACATCAATTGCAACTTGTAATAACTGCGAATAAGCACCGCGATAAGTTGGGACTTGTGTTAATAAGCGTTCATCAAAAATAAGTTCAGGATTAACTTCAACATCATTTAATTTAACTGTGCCGCTCGCAGTTGTACGTTGGCCAAAGCCATTCCAGTCATTAATGACTTCAATGCCTTGGGCTTCTCGGTTAACAATCACTAAAACGACATGGCCTTCAGGATGAACGGCCTTAATTGCAAGCCAGTGAGCAAAACTTGTTCCTGTCGAATAAAATTTCTCACCGTTTAAAATATATTTGCCATTTTCAATGGTGAGCGTGGTTTTTAGTGTTTTTGAGTCATGTGTATTACGTTCTGGGCCACCGTTGGCAAGACGTTTTCCTGCTAATATTTCTGAAAAGATAAATTGTTTTTGTTGTTCTGTACCTAAGATTTCGATCAGGTTTAAAAGGCTAATCTGATTTTGTGGAATCTGACCAACATTCGCATCGCCTTTACTTAAAATACGGAAAACTTGTGCCAAGGTTTTATTCGACACAAAAGCTCCGCCATATTTTTTTGCAATTCGGATTCCGCCTAAGCCTTTTTGGCTAAAGCTTTCGATTTGCTCATGAGGTAATAAGCGTTGTTGATCACGTGTATTACGACCCTCTAAAGCATAATCCGCCACTTGATAAGCGGCATTAATGGCTTGTTGATCATTTTGAATGACTTGGACGTATGCCGTCGTTTTAGATAGAGAATTAGACATAATGACACCTTGTATTGCTGTCATTACCTTACAAAAGAAATATTTTTCCACTAAACGAGGACTTATGCTCAGCTTATGAAATAAAGTGCAAAGCATTTTTTTTGATTTTTAATGGAAAAATAAAGATATTAAAAGTTATTGTAAATCAATTGGTTGTTGTTTTTATGCAAAAAATTAATAATAAAATTAGTTTTAATATGAAAAAGAGCAATAAGTACGGTAAAAAAAGATATAAAAAAATAGACTTAACTGTCAGCAAAAATGAGCACAATATCCATTGTTTTCACTAAAAATAGCTTCTAAAGTATCTACTTACCATCGACCATTTTTGTACAAATAGTCAAATAAAAATAAACGTGGAGATTTTATGCGGGTTTTGTATCAGTTCCCTTTGTCCCATTATTGTGAAAAAGCTCGCTGGTTGTTAGACCATAAAGAACTTGATTATGTGGCTCATAACTTGATTCCAGGGTTTCATCGTGCTTTCGCACAACTCAAAACAGGGCAAAATTTGCTGCCAATTTTGAAAGATGATCATCAATGGATTGCTGAATCAACCAAAATTGCACTTTATCTGGATGATACCTACCCAGAACATGTGCTTTTACGTCGTGATGAGCAACTTAGACAACAAACACTGAAAATTGATAGTTTGGCTGATGATCTTGGGATACATGTGCGCCGTTGGGCATTAGCACATAATTTAGCCCAAGGGGACCATGCTCTAGAAATTATGATGGGTGAACAAGGTTATTTACGTCAGTTTGAAAAAATATCAAAACCTTTTCTCAAAACACTCGTAAAGAAGAACTATAAGCTTGAAGAGGAGTTAGTGAGCCAGTCCAAAGAGCATATGGATGAACTCATAAATGAACTAAACCTGTATCTAATAGAAAATCAAGCGCGCTATATGGTGGGCGATCGATTAAGTCTTGCCGATATTTCTGTCTGTTCGATGCTTGCACCACTATTAGAGGTAAAAGGTACGCCGTGGGAGCGTGAAGAGGCAGAAGAAGTTTCAGTCGAATGGAGCAATTATCAAAAATATTTACTTGATTTGCCTCTAGGCCAATATGTTTTAAGAATATATCAAACCGAAAGAAACGCGCGCGTAGATTGGCGAGGAATTTAAACTTTATAAAATGCCCTGATTTTCTCAGGGCATTTTTGTAATATTTCTAAGGTCACTCATTTATCTAAATATTACTATCAATTTTCTAAATGATTTTTATTAAACCATTTGTATATATTATTTTGATGCTTAAGTTGCTTTTTACAATGTGAATTTAATGTTTAGCTAAATCTTTAATAATTTTAATTTTTATAATTTTCTAGAAAATATAATTTTTCTAAAAACAGTTTTTAGAAGAAGTTAAGCCTCTTTATTGTGCATGTGTTTACAATGTAATCAATAATTGCCACATTTAAGTGTAATTAGGTGAGCTTAATAATAGACAGAAGATTAAAATATAGATTAAAGTAGAAACATGTGAGCAGTTTTAAAGGTATTAATTCTGCAAAACAGATTGAATAAAATAAGTGAAGCAAATGGATGTGTCCTACTTGGAAAAGTTGGCTCGATAATTGCAATTTAATAATAAATCACTCTATTTCTCTATATGAATGATTCTATAGATAAATAGAGAGAATGATCATCAAGGAGTTCTTATGAAACGTTCTGCAACCTCTCTCATTGTTTCAACAGTTATGCTTTGTACGGTTGGTGCTACTTCTCAAATTCAGGCAGCAGATACATTAGCTAAAATTAAAAGCAGCGGAAAAATCGTCATTGGCCACCGAGAATCTTCTGACCCAATTTCATATGTTGTTGCAGGTAAACCAGTAGGTTATGCAGTCGATATCTGTAACCAGTTTGCAAATGACATTAAAAAAGAATTGAAAATGCCTGGGCTAAAAGTTGAATACAAGGCAGTAACTTCATCAACTCGTATTCCTGAACTTTTAGCAGGCAATATCGATATGGAATGTGGTACGACCACAAACTCTAAGCAACGCCAAGAACAAGTTGGTTTCTCAACAAACTACTATGCGACTGAAGTACGTATGGCAGTTAAAGCGAACTCTGGCATTAAGAGTTTGGCAGATTTAAATGGCAAGGCTGTTGTAACAACTCAAGGTACAACATCTGATAAATACATCAAGATGAATGAAAAAGGCCAAGCACTTACTATCCAAAACATCTATGGTAAAGATCACTCAGACTCTTTTGCAATGATGGCATCAGGCCGTGCTGCTGCATTTGTCATGGATGATAATATTTTAGCTGGTTTAGTTGCCAAGTCTTCTACACCTAAAGCTTTCGCAATTGTTGGTCCAGTACTTTCATCAGAGCCTTATGGCATTATGCTTGCTAAAGGTGATACAAAATTTAAAGCGATTGCTGACCGTACTGTAAATAATCTATGGAAAACTGGTCAAATGGACGCTTTATATAAGAAGTGGTTCTTATCGCCAATTCCACCAAAAAATACAAATTTGAACATGCCACAAAGTTCATCTTATAAAAAATTAAAAGCTCACCCAACAGATGCAGGGATCTAACAAGATCTTTTTGTCCTAAATTTACTTAAGCAAGTGAAACCTCACTTGCTTAAGCGGTCTATTTTCCTAAAGATATTCATTTAAGGGGCAAACATGTCAGTCGGCTCGCTAAACTGGACTATATTCTGTGCGGAGTCTAATGAATATGGTGTCGATAAAGCCGCATGGGCAGAATCAGTCTGTAGAGTAATTGGTAGCTCAAGCTACAATGCTCATGCTGAAGCGCCCACATGGTTACAAATGTTAGGTTCAGGCGTCTTTACTATGGTTTGGACAGCTGTTATAGCCTTTCTTATCGCATTTTTATTAGGTTCTCTCCTAGGGGTAATTCGTACATTACCCAACAAACCTCTCGCATTTATTGGCAATTGTTACGTTGAAATTTTCCGTAATATTCCACTTATCGTACAGCTATTCTTCTGGGCATTTGTTTTTCCGGAATTTTTGCCGGATAGCATAAGTGCAGGCAGTGGGGATGTTGTTGCTGGTGGATGGTGGAAAAATCTTTTAAATCAGCAACCTGCGGTTATTGGTGTTTTTGCATTAGGTCTCTACACAGCTGCGCGTGTATCTGAGCATATACGTGCTGGTATTAATACTGTTTCAACAGGACAAAAATTTGCTGCTTCCGCAGTAGGTTTTACCACTGCACAAAGCTATCGTTATGTCATTTTACCTGTTGCATATCGTACTGTGTGGCCCACGATTACTTCTGAAGCAATGAACGTTTTCAAAAACTCAGCTGTTTTATATGCTTTGAGTGTTTTGAACTTCTTCGCTTATACAAAAACCATGCGGGAAGAAACTTCTCAGGACATCATTATTCTTATTCTCTCTACACCTGTTTATTTGATCATTACTTATAGCATTAAATTTGTAATGGCATGGATTGAGAAACGAATGGCTGTACCTGGCTTAGGTTCGGGAGGGAAGTAATTATGGATTTTTCTTTATTACAGAACCCTGACGTGATTGCGGCACTCAAAGAAGGTTTCGTTTTTACCCTTACCGTAACTGTATTGGCGATGCTGGGCGGTATTCTGATCGGAACCCCATTGGCAATGATGCGTTTGTCTAGCAATGCCATCGCAAGTAATTTCGCAAAATTTTATGTCGATCTGTTTCGTGGTATTCCATTGATACAGGTAATCTTTATTTTCTACTTTTTGTTGCCGAAAATATTTGAGTTTCAATCGGATACATATTGGGGACCGTTGTTTTCGAGTGTTGTGACTTTTGCTATTTTTGAGGCTGCATTTTTCTCGGAAATTGTACGCTCAGGCATTCAGTCTATTTCAAGAGGTCAGGTAAATGCAGGTTACGCGCTAGGTTTTACCTATGGTCAATCAATGCGCTATGTGGTTTTACCTCAAGCTTTTCGTAACATGCTCCCAGTATTGTTAACTCAAACAATTATTTTATTTCAGGATATCTCATTAGTTTATGTGATTAGTGCCCCAGACTTTTTAGGTCGTGCAGATACATTGGCTAATACTTATGGTCCTGAAACGAAAGCAACATTCTATTTAATCGTCGCTGTAGTGTACTTCTGTAGCTCGTTTGTGCTATCGCAATTAGTCAAACGCTTACAGCAAAAAATTGCCATCATTCGCTAATTGGAGATTTTAAATGCCAATGATAGACATCCAACATATCTCTAAATGGTATGGTGATTTTCAGGTTTTAACAGATTGCACGACGAGTATTGAAAAAGGTGATGTCGTTGTTGTTTGCGGGCCGTCTGGTTCAGGAAAATCAACACTCATTAAAACAGTAAATGCGTTAGAACCATTTCAACAAGGCGATATTATTGTTGATGGCGTTTCTCTGAAAGATCCAAAAACAGATCTTGCTAAATTCCGTTCACGAGTGGGAATGGTCTTTCAGCACTTTGAACTTTTTCCACACATGACTGTTTTGGAAAATTTAACAATTGCTCAAGTTAAAGTGTTAAAGCGTTCAGTTGCCGATGCTCGTGCAAAAGGTTTGAAATATTTAGAACGTGTAGGTTTGCTTGCGCATAAAGATAAGTTTCCGGGGCAATTGTCTGGTGGACAGCAGCAACGTGTAGCGATTGCGCGTGGCTTGTCCATGGACCCAATTTGTATGTTGTTTGATGAACCAACTTCTGCACTTGACCCTGAAATGGTCGGTGAAGTACTTGAAGTAATGGTGCAACTTGCACATGAAGGTATGACCATGATGTGTGTTACACATGAAATGGGCTTCGCTAAAAGAGTATCTAACCGTTTAATTTTTATGGATGAAGGTAAGATTTTAGAAGACTGCCCAACACATGAATTTTTTGATAATTTAGATGCTCGCCACGAGCGTGCTAAACTTTTCTTAGAAAAAATTCAAGCCATGCATTAATACCGCTAATAAAAAAAGAGCCTTTTGAAAGGCTCTTTTTTTACATCCAATTTTTAGAAACTATATTTTGCTAATAAATTAATACGAGAGTAATCACCCTTATCGCCTGCGAAAGTTTCTCGTTGGCCATAAGTATATTCTGCACCTAAATCAATATTTTTAACTGGATTCCAGATTAAATTGACCAAGGCATTATAAATTTCTTTGTTATAGCTGGTACTGGTTAAATTGCTATTTGCGTAAACGCTATCATCTTTATATTGAATACCGCCTATTGCAAAAGTAGAGCGGAGGATAGGGCTCCATTTTCGTTGATATCCAATCACTGCACTATCAAATTCGCCTAAATTAATATCCTGTGTTGTTGTGTCATAGGCATAAGCAGAATTGCTATAAGATAAATAACGGCCGTCTCCTTTTACATGATAGTAGTTAGCAACCAAGCTATCTTGAGGCGTTAAATCATATTTACCTCCAACGCCTACACCCCAACCAAATTTTTCTTCAGAAGCGCTATCTTTTGGAGCTACACGGTTTTCATGGGCAAGACCATGTAGTTGTAATAGGCCTTTGTTATCAGCAGTTTTAAAATCATATCGGGTTGTTAGAGCAGGGAAGCGACTTCCACCAGCAGCATTACTCACTTTTTCAACATCACCACCTTCTAAAGCAACTAGTATTTTCTGTTGGGCATTAATCGGCTGAGTATAACGAACTTGTACCGTACGTGTAGTGCCTGTACCAACAGCTCCGGTGAAATCTAGAGTTTCGGGTGATGTATCGGTGTTCACAAAAGGTGAAGTGGTTTGACCAGCTAACCATTTTCCTAAAGACATATAGGCATGGCGAACACGGAAGGTTCCATTGCCATTGTCTCCATTTCCACCCATGAAATCGGCTTCAATTTTCCCTGTTAAATCTCCATATTGAGTTGGACGAGTAATATCTAGGCCAATTCGTGAGGTCGCAGCAGATACATTTAAGGAATCTTGTCTTGGATCATCTTTATTTAAGGGGTAGTTAGCGCCATTTGAAATGCTACCATTTGAACCTTTAAAGTCGTAGGTTGCATCTACTCGGACATTACCATAAAGCTTAACTTGGGTTTGACCATCCGTCATTGCCATCCAACCTGGTTTTGATACGGGAGAGGTAGAAGCGGCAGGTGTTGCGGGAGATGCTGGTGGAGCACTGACCGATAAAGCTGTTTTTTGTTGATCAGATAGTTTCTGGACAAGTTGTTTTAATTCCTTTACTTCATCACGCAACGCATTAACTTCAGCATCTGTAGCTGCATGCACAGGCATCGTCACGCTAATTACACCTAAATAACTCATTGCTAGCACTAGTGTTTTGATCTTATTCACAGGAATTCCCCGACATGGATAAAAATTTTCCTGCAAATACATAACAATAATAATGCCAACTTTAAGCATTTAGAAAAATAGTAAAATTTCTATTTTTATCATTGGCTTATGTTAAAATAGAAGTGTAAATAAGCCCCTACATTGAAAAAAATAAATGAGAGCATGAAATTGATTCTCTAAAATGAGTCATATGATCTATTATTTGCACGGTTAAAATGCATAACTGCAATAAAATATGTAAAAGAAATAAATGTTTTAGCTATTTTTAAACCTTCGTATTTTTCAATGCGTCGGAGTTGTATAGGGTATACTGTCCTCATTGTAAAATTCTGGCTGGAGATAGGAATGGAGTTAGATCGTTTTGATAAACAAATTCTAGAAATTTTGTCTCATGAAGACTTAAATTTGAATGAACTTTCAGAACGGATCAATCTGTCAGTCAGTTCTGTGCATCGCCGGATTAAACATCTGATTGAAGCCAACGTTATGGGGCAACTCAAAAGGGAAATTAATTTTAGTAAACTCGGCTTTACCTTGCACATCTTATTGCAAGTTTCATTGAGTAAGCATGACACTGAAACATTTGACAAGTTTCTTTCCGAAATAGAAGCAATTCCAGAAGTGACCAATGCATTTTTAGTGACAGGGCAAAGTGCCGATTTTATTTTGGAACTTGTAGCACGCAACATGGATGACTACAGTGAAATTTTATTAAGACGTATTGGAAAAATTGACAATGTGGTTGCTTTGCATTCCAGCTTTGTTATTAAAAAATATAATGTTTTTAACTGCTATAACCTATTAAATAAACTATAAAAAAACGCACCCAATGGTGCGTTTTTTATTCAAATGTTTGATTTAGGCATCAAGTTGAGCCAAAACCTCATCTGTGAACTCAACGTTGGTATAAACGTTTTGCACATCATCGAGATCTTCAAACATATCAATCATTTTAAGAATTTGTTTTGCTTGGTCGACATCAGTAATTTCGGCTTTTGTTGATGGACTCATAACCACTTCTGCATTGTCAGATTTTAAACCAGCAGCAGTCAGAGCATCTTGAACTTCACCAAAAGTTTCTGGTGAGGTGATTACCAAAATTTCATCTTCAGAAATTTCAATATCTTCAGCGCCAGCTTCTAAAGCAACTTCCATGATTTTGTCTTCTAAAGAAACATCTTCAAAAGTAATTTCACCACGTTTAGTAAATAGATAAGCTACAGAACCCGCAGTTCCTAGGTTACCATTTGTTTTACTAAAACAGTGACGTACATCTGGTACTGTACGGTTTAAGTTATCTGTCATTGTCTCAACAAGAACAGCAACACCGCCAACACCATAACCTTCGTAAGTTACTTCTTTTAAATCATCATTATCTTCACCACCAGCACCACGTTGGATTGCACGGTTGATGGTGTCACGTGTCATATTAACTGAAAGAGCTTTTTCAACTACTGCACGCAGACGAGGGTTGCTAGCAGCATCTCCACCGCCAAGTCTGGCAGCAGTCACAATTTCACGAATATATTTAGTAAAAACTTTACCGCGACTTGCATCTTGTTTCGCTTTACGATGCTTAATATTGGCCCATTTAGAATGACCCGCCATGGACGTGAACTCCAAAAAAGAAAATGCAAAAGTGCTGGAATATTAGCATAGGCTTGGTTTTGTTGAAAACTGTTGCCCTGCGTTTTGTTAGCCAATTGAATAAGAATAATAAACTTAAGACCCAATGAGTAAGATTAGGCCGAATCAAGTCCAATTTGATTTAGTTAATTTTGACGTCTATGTCAAATTTCGCATATAGCTCTTTAATTGTTTCCAAATCTTTTTGTAAGTCTGTTGGGTAAATTTTGCCTAGAATCCCGCCTTGTTTACTTCGCGCGTTAGCATACATGAGTACAATAGGAACATTAGCTGCTTTGGCAATATGCCAAAAACCTGTACGGATAGGTTTACGTTCAGAGCCATCTTTGGCACGAGTAGCTTCAGGAGCAATCACCAAGTTAAAAGTTTCATGATTTTGAAATTGTTCAACCATTTGAGAAACAATATCTTTACTCGCTTTGCGGTCAACGGGAATGCCACCAAGTTTTTCTAGAATTGGCTTAAGGGGACCCTTAAAAAGTTCTTTCTTTATTAAAGTATGAATCTTAATGTCTAAAATTTGGAAGAGAGCAATAGATAGCACTGCATCTAGATTTGATGTATGTTCAAAGCCAATAATAACTTGTTTTTTCTCAAGAATTTCTGGATCTACATTGTAGGTCCAGCCAGCAGCTTTAAAGATAGAGTTACCTAGAAATTTTTTCATAGATCAGTGCAAGGTGATAAATTTTCAGGATTCTAATATGAGTTTGTAAAAAAGCATAGAAAAATTATGAAAGCTAAAGTAAGGCATCAATAATGAAGATTATCTAAGCTGTAGAAGATTTAAAAAGTTCTTTTTATTTTTCTTTTAAACTTAATAAACTTAGATAATTTTAAAATTAAGAGATCTGCTGAGGTATCTCTTCATTAATTAAATATTCAATATATTGCCAAATTTTTTCAGAGTTAATAAGCGCTTTATCTGTTGTTCCATCAATAATCATCCCATCAATAATAGAAATAATGATGTGAGTAAGTGGAGTAGGGTTTTCTATCCCTAATTGAGTGAGCTGTTCTTGTAATAAATGAGTCAACCACTTCGTATATTCGTAAAATGGTTCACGAATTGAAGTATATTGTTTAGATACTTCAATAAATGCTTTTTTAAATAAACATCCATTAAATGTTTCACTATTGATCCATTCAATATACCAATTAAAAATAATATGAATTTTCTCAAGTGGGTTAGTATCTTGATGTAAACTTAGTTGTTCATTAATTGAATTTTGAATATTTAAATTTCGATGTTGCAAGCATTCCATAATTAAATTTTCTTTCGAAGGAAAATATTTATAAAATGTCATCTTTGCAACGTTAGATTCAGCAATAATACGGTCAACACCAGTAGCATTGTATCCAATCTGATTAAATAAATTTAAAGCAGTATTTATAATATCTTCTTTTTTTGACATTACTATTCCATATAGTTAGAACTAATTATAACTTAATCTAAAAAATTAAAATTTTAATATGAATTATCATAATAAAAAAAGGGATTGGATACAAGTTTATATTGTGATAATGATTATCATTATCTGAGTTTTTTTTGAAAATTTCTATTTGATTTCGTACGATTTTAATTCTAATATTGATTGATAAAGGAACATATTTAAATATTAGTTTAAGTCATTGTTTTTATAATAAAATATGTAAAAATCGATCAGGCTTCAATAAATTTAATGAGAGTGGATATGCCTAAGAAATTTGAGAATTTTAATAATCCTAGAAAGAAAGCACTCGCAGGGATGAAGCAAAGCATTTCAGCCGAACTATGGGAAAAAAATTCAGACTTTTTGACCCGTTTAAGAGCAAAAATTGCTAACCATGCCGTGTCAAATCATCCAGCAATTGATATTTTAAATAACGGAAAAATTAATAAAGAAAATTTAAAAAAAATTCACTTAGAATATCGTCACGCAATTGTACAAACTTTTACTGATGCACTGCTCATGGCTCAATTTCAAACTAAACAATTAGAGCCAAGATTGCATGCTGGTGCAAAAATGTTTCCACGTTTTCTTTTAAGCCTAAATATTTTTGATGAGTTTGGATTTCGACCCGGTTTAGACAAAGATGGTTATTATCAGGGAAACCCAGAATATGCTCACTATCCTTTATTTGAAGATGTATTAAATGATTTCGGTATTACGGAAGAAGATCGTCTGACTTTTCAACCAAGTGACATTGCAGATCAAGTTAGAGTATTTTTAGAAAATGCTTATCATGACTATAAAGCTGTTTCAGCCTTATTAGCAGTCGCGGAAGAAGAGGTTATCCTTTACAGTCCACCTTTACGTAAAGCAACTAAAGCCGTCGGTTTGGAGGTGGAGGGTGGTGGTTATTATCATGTACATGGTATTTCTGAGGATGAAAGTGCCGAAGCCGCGGATGATGATCATGAAGAAGACTTATGGTATGTCTTGATGCAAGCTTGTACAGAAGAAGATTATAACTATATTGAAAAGATATGCTTAGAGTATTGTGATTTATGGAAAAAGTTCTGGGATATTCAATTAGAACATTCCGAGCCTATGCGGAAACAAATCTTAGCTTAATAGATGAAGTAGAAATATTCAGTGCACAAAGAAAATTTATTTTAAAAAAGCTGAAAAGTTTGGGGATAAAAATAAATTTTAAAATTTGATAATTAAATTTTAAGTATTCTTTATAACGGTGAACCAAATTCTATTTGAATACATATTAAAAAACCCCATAAACTTTTAGTTTATGAGGTTTGGTATTTGGTGGGCCCACACAGACTTGAACTGTGGACCAACGGATTATGAGTCCGCTGCTCTAACCAACTGAGCTATAGGCCCTATAAGCAAGAAAAGCTTTTAATCTCAAGGCTTTTCAGTGCGTGCAATACTAATCAATTTTTTAATTAAACACAAGTCATTTTCTAAAGTAGGCACATCGTAGCCCAAAAAATATTGTGTTGTTTTGGTTAAATATTACAAGCGATAGTGATTCTAGCGTATGAGTACTTCGTGAGTAAAGTGAACTAAGTTATTTATCGATCAATTAGAACTTATTCCAGCCAGCAACTTATAGTGGTAGAGGCTTAATTGTCTTTTCGATTCGAATTATTAATTCTTTTAAAATATATATTGTTTGAAATACAACCAAGTTGTGGGAGGTTATTTGAATAATACTGACAAGAATAAGTTAGATAGGTTTACCGAAAAATAGTAGAGCACAAGCAGATTTGTGCATGTATGTATCGTGTGCAATTTATAAATTTTCGATCGAAAATTATTTTAATAAAACTATGAGAATGTTTTGAATAAAATTAATTCCTGAAATTATATTTATAGGTTAAATCACTTCTTATCCTAGTCAAGTTTACATCTTTCTAATGGGAATTATTCTTTGGAATTTGATGAAAAACTGTAATAAATATATTGATGATGAGTAAATTTTCTTCTAAGTAATCTAAGTCAGGATACATAATTAATATTTAAAAAAAACTAAGAATAAAAAATGATAATATTTATAGGATTAATTTTTTTAGAATTCATAAAGGACTTGTCCTTTAATTTTTGGAAGTCTGGATATAATCGAAAAATTACTTATAAAATATTGAGAGTCAAAGTAATTCGAAATAAATAATCTAATATATAGGATGAATAAAGCTTTAAAGATGAAAAGCGAAAAGAGATGAATAAAGGTGAGCTTATTTTAAAATTAAGTACTTTATCTAATTTTATTAAAAAAATAGAACTTTTAAGTGGAAAAGTTCGAAATTTTTATCATTGAAATTTCTGTCTTTTTCTAATGTGTTTTCTATATAAAACTTAAAGTGTGATTGCTTTCACATGTAATACAAATGATTGTATTTTATTTGATTTTATTCTTGACTAAAATGCTAGGTTTTAATAAAGTATAAATGTATTTTTCCAAAATAAAAAACTATTGCTTAGTCCTGAAATACAGTAAGAAGCCTGCTTTTTAAGTAGGCTTCTTGCTTTGTATAATATTGACGGAAATAAGGGCTGAACAATAAGCTAAATTTTTAAAGCAAGTATATTTAATTTGAAGTAAAACTATAAAAAGAGATCAGATGTACTCGGAACTAAAGTATAAGAAATTATAAATTTTCTTGAATAATTTGGATGAGTTCTCGAGCCGCTTTAGATAATGGGCGGTCTTGAAGCCAAATTAAGTAAATGGATAGAGGTAAATGATTTTTGGTATTTTTAAAATCTAAAAGAACTAAATGACCTTGATCGATTTTTTCTTGTACTAATGATAAAGGGAAATTTCCCCAGCCGAGTCCTGCTTCAACCATATTAATTGCTGTTTGTAGACTATTCGTTTTCCAGTACATTGCACCAATAATTGAACGAGAATCTGTCATTTCATGGTCACTACTCGCTACTACAATTTGCCTAATATTGATTAACTCTTCAATAGAAAACTGCTTTGTTTTTTCTTTTAGAAGACTATGATTAGACGAAATAGTGGCAACTACTGTTTCAGTCATTACCAATTGCAGATTTTCACGCATTTTTATATTTAGGTCTGACCCCGCTAAACAAAGACTAATTTCTTCCGTATAAAGTAAATTTACGATGTCATCTTGAGGGGCAGTAATAACTTCTATATTAAGTAATGGGAATTTATCGGCTAATTTTTTTATTGAATAGAATAATAATTTGGTATTTACATCAGAGACAACACCAATACGTAATTTACTTTCAAGACCTAAAGAAAGTTCATGGGCATGAGTACTAAATAGCCTAAGCTGTTCAGAAATAATGCGAGCCTGTGGTTCTAAAGCTAATGCTGTAGAAGTTGGAATGACCTTTCGAGGAGTTCGTTCAAATAAGATATAACCCAATTCTGCTTCCAAATTAGCAATGGCCATGCTGACTGCTGAGGGGACCCGATTTAGTTTACGAGCGGCCGCAGAGAAAGATCCCGTATCTAGTACGGTGATGAAGAGTTCAATATTTTCACTGTTAAAATTCATTTTGATATCAGTCAAACTGAAAGCTATTAACTTTATATATGATTTTAACTGAAATTAAAATATAAAGAATTAAGCAGAGTTTATTGATTATGCAAGGTGTAAAGCGTCGAATCGTATATGTTTCTTCTTATGAAGTGATTGGAATGATTATTTCATCAGTAGGGTTAGCTATTTTGGCAGGTGATAGTGTGGAACATACTGGGCCTCTATCTGTCATGATTACGACCATCGCTGTAACTTGGAATTTTATTTACAATGTTATATATGAGAAGTGGGAAGCTAGGCAAAGTAGTAATATCCGTACAGTCAAACGTAGGGTTGTGCATGCAATTGGTTTTCAGCTTACCTTAGTTTTATTTTTGATTCCTCTTATTGCATGGTGGATGGATATTTCTCTGATTGCTGCTTTTTGGTTAGATGTAGCCTTTATTATCATTATTCCCATCTACACTTTTATCTTTAATTGGGGCTTTGATAAATTATTTGGGTTACCTATTTCCGCCCAAGGTAAAGCACTACAAGAATAGCCCTCAAATGATATTAGTAAGCTATCAAGGTATTCGACTTTGATAGCTTATTAAGTTGTGCTATTTGGTTTGATCAATGACGAATTGCTTTGAAAATTTTAGTTGAGCTTTTTTTGCGAAAATATAATAAATCAGTGCTGTAGAGATAAGTCCCACTAACCATGATAGATCTATGCCTCCCAACATTGCCGCGATTTGACCTGTATAAAATTTACTATCAATGAATGGTAGTTGAATTAAAATACCTAAAAAGTAGCAAGTAATACCGATTCGATTCCAGCGGCCATACTTGCTATTTGGATCATAGAGCGCATCTACATCACATTCTTCTTTAGAGATAAAGTAGTAATCAACCAGATTAATTGCGCTCCATGGAATAAAAAAAGTAAGTAAAAACAAAATAAATGCTTTAAAAGCACTTAAGAAAGTGTGCTCGCCAATAATTGCTATAAAAGTCGAGATCACAACCATAGCAAGGACAATGAGCAATCTTGTTATTTTTGAGATTTGATTTGTCGATTTGAAACTGTTCCAAACCGTAGCAACACACATGAAACTACCATAAGCATTTAAGGTCGTCAGAGTAACTTTGCCAAAAGCAATACTAAAATATAAGAAGGTAACAACTAAGGCGATGGGGTTCATTCCAACCACATATTGAACCTCATTTCCAACAAAATTTCCGTTTGCAACCTGAGCAATCAAAACTCCTAAGGTCATGGAAATTTGTGAACCTAATAAAGAACCTAAGCCAACGGCCCAGAAAACGCGAGATGAAGACGTTTTAGTTGGAAGATAACGAGAGTAGTCCGCAACATAAGGTCCAAAAGAGATTTGCCAAGAAGCAGAAAGTGAAACTGCTAACAAAAATGAAGACCAACTAAAATGACGTACTGCTAAGAGTTCTGAGAAATCAGAAAGAGCTAAAATTTGAGTCAGAATAATAACAAAAGCAATCAAGCCAATAATACTGGCTACTTTGCCTACCACATGAATTAAGCGATATCCAATCGTTGCAAATAAGATAATAAAGCAAGCATAAATTAAGATGCCAGTTGTATTGCTGACATGTGTTAGATGTGCAATAGCTTTACCCGCTAGTACCTCACCAGTTGCAGTAAACCCCAGATACATGAGACAGACGAGTATGATTGGAATACATGCGCCATAGACACCAAACTGAACACGACTTGAAATCATTTGGGGAAGGCCTAGTTTTGGACCTTGAGCAGCATGTAGAGCCATGACAGCAGCACCAAAACACTGTCCCACAAATAAACCAATAATCGACCAAAAAACATCACCACCTAATACGACTGCTAGTGCACCCGTCACAATGGCCGTGATTTGCAAATTGGCACCAAACCAGAGGGTGAATTGAGCAAACACTCCGCCATGTCTTTCATTCTCTGGAATAAAATCAATGCTTCGGTTTTCAATAAAACTACTATTTGGTTTCTCAGCCGATGAGTCCATTACACTCTCCTTGTCCTTTAAGAGTCCACTCTATTTTTATTAAGTCAGTATTTGTACAAACAAATACAAACATGTATATACAAGTAATTTTAAAAAGAATCAAATCCTTTTTGAGGCTGTAGAACCTAAAAGTGGCTTAAATATTTCATAGATAAATAAAAAAAATAATTAGACTGATTTTATTTTTTAATAGAGTTAAGTGATAGAAAAATAATATATAAAAAAGCCCTCTATTGAGGGCCTGACTTTATACATTCGTGTCTAAGATAGCTTGAAAAAAAGTTGGAAGTTCAGAAAATTGGACGAGTTGGGTTTTATCTTCTTGTTTATAATAATACTGATAGTTTGGAGCTTCTGAATGATTATCTAAATATTGAGTTGCATCGGTAAATTGTGCTTTTGCAACTGGTTTGTCTTTTTTAAATTTCACAATAATAGGGTTTACTGAATTTAATTTTACCGGAACACCATTCTCAAATTTAGCAGTTTCAATTAATAAAGAAATTTTAAAATTTCCGAATGTTACACAACAGTGGCCTCCATTTTCTGTTTTAATTTCTTGATCATGAAAAAGCTCTTTAAATAAATTCTTTAAAGATTCTCTATGCTTATCTAAAGCGATTTGAAAATCATGATCTTGTTGCCCAATTTTTTCTTGCTCTTCTTGCAACAATTGGGCTTGCTTTTCAATGGTGGTGAAATCCAGCTTCATTTTAATATCTCCTTGGGTTGTTTTAAAACTATATATGGCAATATTTTATTAAGTTTTAGAGAAACATATATTATTTGTTACAACGCAATAATTAAGATGAGCTTTTGTGATAAATAATTGGAAATGTAAAAATATATTTATTAAAAATAAAAATTATAAAATTAAAGAGTTTATTAAGTAAATATTTTTTCTATTTTTTTTATTTGAAAATGCTGCTACATGATAAACATATGATTTTTAATGTAGCAGCAAATTTCCTATTTTGTACAATGTTTCACTATAAGTGGGGTGCCTTTAATTTTAAAAAAACCTCCGCTACTCATTACACCAAACATCACTAAAGCTGTTCCTATCAATTGCCAGATATTGAGAGACTGCCCTGTAAGTAGGGCGATCAGCATACTAAATACTGGTACAAAGTTAAAAAAGACGGAAGCACGTCCGGCTCCTAACTTTTGTATGCCATTAAACCAGAATAGATAAGCAATCATTGTAGAGCAGATAATCACATAACCCATGGCCAGATGTGCATTTACAGGCGCAGAAGTGATGGCTGTAAGAGGATCTTCAAATATCATACTCAACACGCCAAGTGTTATTGCCCCGAACATCATAGAAAAAGTCGTTGTTTCTAAAGGCGTGGCATTTTTTACATAGCGGCGAGATAGAACGTTTGCTAAGCAAAATCCAAAAGCCCCTAATAATATAAATAGATCTCCAATGTCTATTTTCAGGTGAAGTAAAGTTGTTATATGCCCCTGACTAATGACGAGTAACACACCACTTAAGCCGAATAAAACGCCTAAAAATTTACTAGGGGTGAGTTTTTCACCGTTCAAAATAATTGTCATTAATAAGGTCATCAATGGTGTAGTTGCCATAATTAAAGCCCCATTCACGGCAGATGTAGTCTGTAAGCCATAAAAACAACCTATGTTGAATCCTGCAATGCCGACAACCCCAATAATAAGATAGATAAATAAATTTTGACTTAAGGCTGCCCATCTTAGTTTGCCTGTTATTGAAAAGATCAGAAGTAAGCTTAGGCTTGCAATTGAAAACCGTTCAGATGCGGCAGATAGCGGAGGCATATGTTGAATAATATAAGACATTGCATTAAATGCTGATCCCCAAAAAAACATTGTTAATACAACACCAGCATAGGCATAAGCCACCGTTCTGTTCATCGACAGGCTCCCACTAAGAAAGGTTTTATTCTGGGCAATTATATAAAGGTGTACAATTCCGTATTAATACACTTCTAATGTGAAAATTTGCACAATGATTGATTGGGAAAATTTACATTACTTTTCAGTTTTTACCGAAGAGAAATCACTGTCAGCTGCCGCAAGAAAGTTGGGGGTAGACCATGCAACTGTATCCAGAAGAATTGCTCAACTAGAACAAAACTTAAAACTCAAATTAGTGGATCGTAGACCACGGACCTACATTCTTACTCCGGATGGAGAGCGTCTTGCACAAGTAGTCGCTCGTATGATGGAAGAAACGTTTTCTATTGAACGTTTAACTCAGGCTGGCCAGCAAGAAGTGATGGGTAGTGTTTCTATTAGTATGCCTCCTTTAACGGCTGCGCATCTCATCATGCCTCATCTGGGAAGATTTTATCGTCATTATCCCCAATTAAAGTTGCGTGTACTTGGTGATGTTCATTATGTTTCTTTGCAGCATAGTGAGGCTGATATTGCTGTACGATTTGGACGTCCTAAAGATGAAAACTTAGTTGCTCGTAAAGTAGGTGAAATTCCTTTTGGAATATATGCTGCTCCAAATTATTTAGCTTCAACTGATTCTGAAAGTTATGAATGGATCAGCGTAGAAGTCGGGGGTGTACATGGTCAAAAACAGCAGAAGTTAAAAGAAAGATTAGGCAATAAAGAACCTATAATGGTTACAAATCATCCTGAGCTTCAGTGGAGAGCCGCATGTGGCGAAGCTGGATTAGCTGTGTTACCTGATTTTTTAGGCACACTGAGTAACTTGGTAAGATTGCAAGATGATCACCCCATGAGTGCTGAAATCTGGTTGGTAACCCACGAAGATCTAAGACATAGTCCTGCAATACGTGTAGTAATGGATTTTCTGGTGAGTTGTTTCGAGTCTTTTAGAACTTAAACCTGGTTAGTTAAATGCTAACTCTTAGACGTCTGTTTAAAGAAGCTGCCATTTTTCCCGCAGCTTCTTTTGAATTTAGTTAGATCAATACGCTAGGTCAGACTAACTTCTATACCTTCACGTAAATTAGATTGATCTTGACGAGAGTTTAAATCAATTTTGGCAAAAGACTTAGCAAGTAAACGTCTAGCCGCTGAATTAATAGGTTTTTCTACCCATTTAGGTAATTTTATCCCTAAAGGATTAGTTTCGGTTTTAGATACTTCGGTGGTTACTCTTGTTCCCATAATATAGTCAAACCAAGGTCTGGTAACGCACCAATTAGCATTCTGATTACTTGTCATATGGTGATCATAATGCCAAGGAATACGTTTTTTTGCATATTCTGGATATAAGTGAGACTTGGCATGCACGCGCCAATAATTCCATAAACCATAATAGAGTCCAGCTGTAAAAAAAGGAGCTACAGGTAAAAAAATGGTAGCAGCACCTGCTAATCCAATTAAGGCTGTTTTTTCATTATAAATTTCAGCATTTTTAAGCATAGATTCGGCATAGCCTTCATCATGGAAGCCATTTAAACGGGCACGTTTATGATGTGCGATATGGGTGAAAAATGGACTATTACGATACTGGCTTGGAAACTCATGCAGCCAAACTTTATGAAAGTACCATTCCAAGCCATTTGCTACAAAAACACCTACAGGAAATCCAAGCATATTGGTCACTTCTTCTAAATTACAATTTAAAGCCATTGTAAAAGAAGAGCGTTTTATCCCTTTGACCTAATAGGCAGTAGACCAATTGCCTTTAGAATCAATTTGATTGTTTTTGTTTACGTTGTCGATAAGCACTTGGAGTTTCATTGGTCCATCGTTTGAATGCACGTGTGAACGCAGAGGGCTCTGAAAAACCGGTTAAATAAACAATTTGATCAATAGTTTCTTGTGTATTAGCAAGCAAACGTCTGGCAAGTTTTTCTCGATGTTGATTTAGAATCTTTTCATAATTTGTATTAATAGCTTGTAAATCAGCGCGAAGAGTACGAGGGTTGCGGTTTAATTGTTCTGCAATCAATTTTTGATCAAATTGCCCAGATTCAAGTAATCCATTACTAAGTAAACGTTCAATTGCATGAATCAGTTGATGCTTTTCTAATGTTAATAACTGCTGTTCAGCAAGAGTTTCATGGATTTTTAATAATTCTGGCTCAGCAGCTGGTGATGTCTTATTTAATAGTACACTCGGAAAAACTATAGCACCTTTTGTTTGGCCTAAAATGACGGGGCATTCCCACATCTCTTGATAAGTTTCAGTCGAGGCGCCTTGTTGATAAGGTAGAGTAATGTGACTAGGCCTGAACTCATTATTAGTAATATATTTAAAAAAATTAAGAAAAATACCAATTCCACATTCTAAATAATGCCTTACCGGATGCTCAAAACCCCATAATATTGCTTGATCTTCATTAATGGTTAAGGAAAGGCTAAAGACATCTGTAAGTAGTGCTTGATATCTTATCGCGCGCTGCAATCCTTCACCAAATGTAGAGCTGCTCAAAAATAGATATTCAATGACCAAACCCCGGAAAGGGGGCATTTGTTTACCTACATGTAAGCCAATATCAGGATCTTGGCTGATTTCTTCAGCAGCTGTCCAAAAACGGTGTTGGGTAGAATTATCTCTACGAATATTTTTATCAGGTGGGTGATTAGGCAAATTTACACTTGCAAAAATAGATGCTGCATCTAAGCCCATCTTTTGCATAGTCTGGTAAGTCATCCATAAAAAAATTCCAGCGTCTGAAGAATTTTTAGACATAATTTGATGACAACTCTATAAACTATAGCGCATATTCAATCATGATTTTATTGCTGATTCTATATCTCAGAAACTTATATTAGTTTAATTATCAGGAAAGAAACCCGCATCTTCACGTGCTTGTTTTAAAGCTAAGATAAAAGAGGTTAATAAAAGCAAACCTATAAAAAAAAGAAAAAGATCGATGTTACTAATCGCAAAACCTATACTTGTAGCGCCTAGACTTAGTAATAAGATACATAATATTTTCCAAAAAATGAGCATGTTACGTTCTGATAAAAAGTCTAAAACATATTATTTGCAATTGAAGGGGATTTCTAAATTTATTTATGTTTTTTTTATTATAAATTATGTAATTTTTTAAAATTTAAATTTTTATGATTTTAACATAACTATTTGAATTTAAAGTAAATTTAAATTTATCCGACTTGACGAGTGTCTTTTAATTTTTCTTAAAATTAAGTTTTTATTAATTATATAGAATGATAATTCTTTAGAAGCACTATAAAATAGCGTTTATAAATTAAATTTATTTTTTTAATTTATTTAAAACAGTATGTTATGGTGGTTTTTTAAATTTTTGTTAAAAAAAAGACTTGATCTTTAAGCCGAATTTTGAAATTATACCTATGCAAATTGTGATCTATTTCCCACAATTTGTATTTCAGGTTAAGTGGTTATCACTAATGCTCATTTGCTATTTTTGCTTATGAGCATTTTTTTATGTGATTTTTTAATAGAACTACAAAGTTTGAAAAAAATTAGTTTTTTGAGTTCTCTTGGTAGCAGTAAGCTTATTTGTTCTTAGTAGTTTTTTTATAGAGAATAGTTAATCATATTGAATCGTCACCGTCGCTGTGGCTTTAACCTCACCTGCGGTCACATTGGTGGCAGTCTGATAGTAACGAGCAGTTAAAGGTATATCATATTCAACAGTTTGGTTGGAACTCACCATACCTATATTTAGTTTGGTTGATTTTTGAATCGGCTGATTTGCTCCATTCATATTCCATAACAGTTCAACACCCACACCGTTGGCTTTGATTGAATTCGCGGCACTGTTGTTAATCACCTGATTATTGGAGGTATCAGAATTATAATCAAAACTTAAGCTGATCGTATTGCTCGTAGCGATACCAGAGTTGTTTTCGCCACCATTACATAAGATTGATAGATTAAAATTCTGTTCCCCTTGGGTTGACCCAATCGCTCTAAAGCCTGATTTCATCACGGTTGGAAGTTGAACTAGTGAATCTACACCGTTTTGAATTTCACAAGATGAAGACGCAATAAGAATAGGGGCATTACTTAATACGGTAGTAGTTAAAAATGGGCGGTTCTGTTGTCCTGATACGTAATAGGTACTGTAACGGCCTGCGACTAGTGCTCCGGAGCCTGTTGTCATGGCAGTTTTAATAACTTCCATAACAAAATACCCAGGGGAAAGTGTATATGTTTGATTGGGTGTTAATGTACGTCTATAAGGATAATATCCTGAAAAATCTGAAGCATCGGCAGCTTCGCGATAAAGTCGAATACCAATACCCGGAATATTGGTGGCATAAACATTATTACCTATAGGACTAATTGGATAATTTAAGGGGAGAGCTGCAATAATTTGATCACTCGCTCGATTACAAGTTGCAGTCGAATTATTAGGAGATACTGTAAAAGTATTCTTTTGTAAGATCGTTCCTATTGGATCATTTGGTTTTACTACGATTTTACCTATATTCATCGGAATATCGACGGTAGTAAATCCTTTACTTAAATTACAATTTGCATTTGTATGGCTATAAGCAAATAGACTCACTGCCAAAAATCCAATTTTTTTTAAAATATTATTCATTTACAGACTGCCTTTGTCATAATAATTGGTTGGTTGTTTTGCTTTATTTGATCCGCTATATCGTATTCAATTTCACATTTTTCAGTACTCGTATTTCCCCATTTCACATATAAACGGTCATGGGTTAAGGGTGTTCGTAAATAAATGCGACTGCCTTGCGCGACAATACCTATTACTTCGTTATTCTGGTTGTACACTTGTGCGGCAAAAGGTAGATGTGAGCCATCTAATGTTGTTGTACTAATAAAAAGTGCATAACCTTTTTTTGTTGAGAATTGAACTTTAGTGATCGAGCCTGCATAGGGAGCAATCCGTAAACTGCTCTCACCAAGTTCAACTTGTGTGGACATATCTTGTGGATCAAGACTGATGTCATTCATACGATAAGGCGTAACATAAGGAATAACGGCATATCCCTTTTTGTTAATACTGAGCCCTGGTATATTACCGACTTGTGCTCCCGTAGCATCCGGTGCATAGACCAACACCATAGTTTGAGCCTGATCTGGCCCAAACAGAATTCCTTGGGAATGTGCAACAACATTGCCACTGAAGTTAAGCATTTCTTGTTGGTATGAATCTGCGTGACTTAATGAAGCACCAAGTGTTGTATAGTTTGTTTTATAGGTACCATTAATATTCAGGTTGGTTTGACCATGATCCTGATTAGAAATTGATGCGCCGTAGTTTAAGCGACTTCCTGTAAAGCCACTGAAACTTAAAGTCTGGCTATCCTCACCAATAACACTATTAAAAGTCAGAGAATTTTTCTTAAAATCTAATGGAAAAGATAAAGAAGCAAGGTACTGCGTATCTTGACCTGTGCGAGTGCCGCCTTCATTAATCTCACTGCTAATTGCGGATAAACTATAAGTTAAATCTTTAAATTGATTGCTATAACCTAATTGGAACTGTTTATTGGTCGTGGGTTGATTCCAATAGTTTGTCCATGAACCCACTAAATAAAAATTTCCCCATTGCTTTGGAAGAACTTGATTTAAAGTAATCTGGAATTCACTTTTTTGTTTTCCTACGGAAAAGCTATCAATATTTTGTTGTTGTAAATCTTGAATTAAAATTGCATCACGCAATTTGAGGTAGTTCTCTGTTGAATAGCGATAAGTAGCTAATGTTAAATTAGTATTTGTTGGAGAAAATAGTCGACTGTAGCTTAAACGATAACTTTGCCCTGTCATTTTAGATTGATGATCAAACTCAGCTTTTGATTGAGTGGCATCAAAAGAGACAGCTCCAATTGGTGTTGAAAAAGCTGTACCTAGTAATAAAGAGATATATTGCTGGGTCGCTTGAACCGCACTGTAAGTTGTGAGGTAATTATTAATTCCCCGTTGATACTTACCCTGTATCAGCCATGGAGTTAGGCTAAGGTTTGAATCTCGAAGCTGCCCTAAAGTAAAAGAGTATCGACTCATTTGAGGGCGTAGCATTTCGACGACAGAAGCATAGGGAATAGAGAATTTTTGAATTATTCCATTAGATTCAATTACCAAAACTTGTAGCTCGCCTCCAAACCCCGTTGGGTAAAGATCATTAATTTCAAAGTTTCCGGGTGGTACCGTTGTCTGATAAATTAAATTGCCTTGTTGCCTAACCTCGACTTTCGCATTGGTTTTTGCATAACCTCTCACTCTGGGAGCGTAACCGAGCATACTGTTTGGAAGCATTCGTTCATCACTTGAAATATTTACCCCGCGATACGGTAACGAATCGATAAAATCACTATTAGTAAAATAATCGCCTAAAGTCACAACGCCATGAATTTTCGGAAATGCTTTTTGTATATATGTATTCGTTGAAGTATAAGAAGAATTATCAGTTTGAAAATCAGTATGGTCTTGCCATTTCCATTGTCCATTATGGCGAAATTGCCAACTCGCTAAATTTGCTCCAAGATTCGTCCCCATAAAAGCATATGTACTTTCATGTTGTTCGTTAACTATCCGATAAGCAGTTGCGTTATATGTCAAAAAAGCTGCATTAATACCTCGATCCCAAAAATGTGGGTCGATATAGCCTTGTGCATTTTTTTCTAATGTGGCTTGGGGGATAGAAATATCAATTCTTAAACGGGAGCTATCAAATAAATAAAAAGCATTATCTATCCAAGTCCCAAGTGTGTCACAAGAAAGAGATGATGTATGAGAATGTTGGCTAAGCACCTCAGCTTTTACGCCATATTCTAGTAACATGGCTTCTGTGAAACAGGTTTCGGCATTTGCATTGGGAGTGTGTGCGTTAAAGCGCATACGTCGTTTACCCAGCCATTGACCATTAATATAGACATCTAAGCTATATTCACCAGCTAAGATGGGGTTTCCATATTTGAAACGGCCAATATCAATTTTTTGCGCATTACCTACTAAAAAATTACTATCAAACTCTGCTTTTGAGAAACCTGAAACATCGGTACTATTTTCGGCATATGCAGCCAAAGGCATAAATACCGCAATACTTGAGGCCACATAACAAGTAAAAGGGCTTTTTAAACATATATAAGGTATAAACCATTTAGACATAGTTTTAGAGCCTATTCATGATAGGTATTTAGGTTTTCTTAAGTAATACAGTAAGGTTAGAACTTTATTGGGTGCTCAGCTCTTCCACCATAATCATTGATATATACAAAGCTCATGTCTGCTAAATTTTTAGTTTTTAGTTTTATTTTATCTTCGGAAAAAGGGGCAACCATTAATCCTTGCTGTAATAAGTCTGTTTTATGGCCTTCACTTCCTTGAAAAATGGAGCTAATAGTTAGGAAAAAGGGTGTCGGGTTCTTTACTACTAGATATTGATCATTCATTTTCCATTGAACTTTCTCACTTAGTTGTTCAATATTTTCTTTTAGATTTATAGGGCGATAAAAAAATTTAATACGCGAACGAACAGCAAGCTGTAAAAAATTATTAGAAATAGAGGTATTTTGGTCTTGTTGAGTTTTTCCTTCCGGTTTAGGAGGTATATCTAAAACATTAAGCCAAAAAATAGATTCTTGTTGCTGATTTAATTGAGAAGTATTAGGCAGAGCTGTAATTCTTAAGGTCTGGCCTTTATTCGCTTCTACTCGTGAAATCGGGGGAGTAATAATGAAGGGCACATTTGCTTCATCGGGAGTCAACTTTGCATTTCCATCATCGATCCAAGCTTGAACAAGAGAGGGAGCTGTACCGTTATTACTCAGTTGCAAAGTGATCTCACGTGCATTGGAAGGATAAATGACACGAGTTCCATGTAAAACAATTTCAGTATGCCCTGTGGTAGTCAGTGCTACCTGTAGACAAACTAATCCCCAAAAAAACTTACGACCACGAAAAAGCATGAGTCATATTCTCAATAATGAATAATAGATAGGAGATAGCTTCTATCTTTAAATAGAAGCTTCAATTTTAATTTTATTGATAAATAATGGTGTATTTTACTTGCGATGTTACCGCACCCGCAGTTGAAGCACCTGTAGCATAGTATTCAGCATAATAGTTAAGGTCAGCATCACCACCTGCCGAAACATTCACCCATTGTGAGTTGGTCTGAGTCGCATTCGTGCCTGTAGCGAGTACAGGGATTACAGCATTATTACTGCCTAGCAACTGGATATTCACGTTTGTTGCCCCGCCCGAGGTTGCTTGGTTTAATAAACGACCAGTATTAAAATCAACGGTAGCACCAGGCTCAAAATAGGTGGCTACTTTACCAGCCGAAGCACAGTTCGTTAAATTAATTTGAAATGGGGTGCGGCCAGCTACATCACCTGCATTTTTTAAGGTTTGAGATGAAACTGTAGGCAGGTTAATTGTTAGATTTTTATCTCCAGTATCAATCGTACAAGTATTATCCGTGACAAGACCATTAATAGTAATTGTGCCATCTGCAGCTTGTGCATTTGTTATATTTAAGACAGAAACCGCCGCCATAAAAATAAATCTTTTCATAAAATCCCCAGAATAGCCTTTTAAAATAAATTCCATTACTTTTCAGCAAGTTTATTCTGCTTAAGTAAGGCGAAGGAAATATATCACTTTTCAACCAAAAAACAAGAAAAACATTATATTTATATATATTCTGATTGATTATTTTTATTATTTAATATTTTGGAAATATATTTTTTATCAGTTGGTAAAATAATGTGTGATTCATTTTTAAAATAAAATGAAAAAACTCGTAATATTTAAGTAATTGTATTTTATTAAATTAATCTAACTTTAAGACATTTAAGATAAAAGTTGCCCATATGTATGGTATAAATTATTGTTTTTTAACAATAAAATTATTTTTTAATTTATCTTGTGAATATATTTATTTTTTAAGAATTTTTTAAGATTCAATTCCTACTGTTTTAGTTGTAATTTAATAAAAGATAATCTGGAGTTTCGTTCCATGAATAGTATGAAGTATAGCTATAAACCTAATTACTTTTTCTTTGCTCATAAGCTAGTTTTGTTTTTAAAGGATTATCTCATTAAGCACCCAACGGAGCAGCAGACAACGTTTAACTTGCAAACGATTTATGACATCTTTAGTCATGATCTTGCTTCGAGTACAACTAATCTTGAGGGTATCTTAAATATTGCAGATGAATACGTCTTTGAAACAGAAGAAGGTTTACTTCCATTGATCAGTAAACACTCTGTTAATCTCAAGAATCATGTGCTTTCATTGGAGTTTTCACCACAAGCTTTGACAAGCTTATTGTCGGGTCGTTCTTTAGTGAACCCTAAAGCAGCTTAGATTCTCTTTTAAGGTAGAGTTAACTCATATAAAATTCATAAAATTTATTTTTAAGAGTGATTTATGAGTAAAGACTTTAAGGCTTTAACTTATATTGTGGATGATAATATAGCAGATACAGTGATTTGGCTCTTACACCATCAAGATGTTTTCGATTCTTTTAATTTTGATGTGTTGAGCCAAGAGTTGTCTGTAACACATGCAGCAGGAAAAGACATTATTCGAGTCGGGACATTTCTTAATGCCACTTATGGAATTTTAGTTACTTCTGTTTAAATAAAAAAGCCCTGAAGAATCAGGGCTTTTTTATTTTACTGCCTTGAGTTATGCGCTCATAGCATTTACTGATAGATCAGCAACTGTTGGTTTTGGTTTTTCTGCGGTTAAGCCGAGTTTGTTAAACAACGCTTGGTCTTTACCTTCACCTGCATTTGGTGTGGTGAGTAATTTATCACCAGAAAATAATGAGTTTGCGCCTGCCATAAATGCTAATGCTTGATCTGAATCACTTAATGACTCACGACCAGCGGATAAACGAATATAGCTATGCGGCATAATAATACGCGCAACAGCAATAGTGCGGATCCATTCAATTACATCAAGCTTCTCAACATCTGCTAACGGCGTTCCTTCAATTGGAACAAGCATGTTAATTGGCACAGATTCAGGATGAATTGGTAGGGTAGCTAATTCATGTAATAAACCAACACGGTCATCACGGCTTTCGCCTAAACCTACAATGCCGCCACTACAAACTTTCATGCCAGCTTGGCGAACATAATCTAGGGTATTTAAACGATCATCAAAAGTACGCGTGCTAATGATGTGTGAGTAGTACTCACGAGATGTATCTAGGTTGTGATTGTAATAATCTAAACCAGCAACTTGTAGACGCTCTGCTTGAGATTGGTTAAGCATGCCTAACGTCATACAAGTTTCCAAACCCAAAGCTTTTACTTCACGTACCATTTCTAAAACATAAGGCATATCGCGTTCATGTGGGTTACGCCAAGCTGCACCCATACAAAAACGAGAAGAACCTGAATCTTTTGCAGCTTTTGCTTCGCTAATCACTTTTTCTACAGCAATACGTTTTTCTGCTTCTAATTTTGATTCGTAATGTGCTGATTGTGAACAGTACTTGCAATCTTCAGGGCATTTACCCGTTTTAATCGATAAAAGGGTGCTGACCTGAATCGCATTGGCAGTGAAGTGCTCGCGATGTACTTGCTGAGCCTTGAAAACTAAATCCAAAAAGGGTTGTTCATATAAAGCTTGGATTTCTTCACGATTCCAATCATTACGTAGAGTCATTGTCATATCCATGATGATGGCATTAATTCACTACACATAATCATACAGAATTCGTATTAAAGCTATAGGGCAAAAAACATCATTTTTTTAATTTCATGACTGAAGTTGATTAAGTTGCTGTTCAATTGCCCAATCAATATGCACGTTGACAATATCATCATGCAAAATTTTGCCATTTTGTAGTTGAGCTACAATTTCCTTTGAATAAGGAGCATTTCCTAAACCGATAGCAATATTGCGTTTAAAAGATTGATAACCTGTCCGGCGGATTGGGCTGCCTTCCGTATTTGCCAAAAACGTAGTCTCGTCCCACTGCCAGATATCGAGTAGGCTGATGCTGTCTAATCCATTTCTAGGATTGAAATCGCTAATGGACGCAGTTTTGGCAAAACTGTTCCATGGGCAAATTAATTGACAGTCATCACAACCAAAAACTCGGTTACCAATACCGGCACGTAATTCTTCAGCAATAATTCCTTTATATTCGATAGTTAAATATGCAATACAACGCCGTGCATCCAGCATATAGGGTTCCACAATTGCTTGCGTCGGACAAATATCAATACAAGCACTACATGAACCACAATGAGAGGTCGTTGGGCCATCAAAAGGTAAATCGAGTGATGTAAATAGTTCACCCAATACAAAAAAAGAACCTGACTTTTTGTGAATGAGCAAAGTATGTTTACCCGTCCAACCCATTCCAGCACTTTCAGCCAATGATTTTTCAAAAATAGGGGCTGAATCGGCAAACGGACGCGATTCAAAATCACCAACTTTTTCACGAATTCGTGTGGCTAAAGTTTTCAATCGTCCCCGCATTACTTTATGGTAATCACGGCCACGTGCATAACGAGCAATAATCGCAGAATTTGGTTCGAAAGGTACATATCGAGGTTTTGGAGATTCGACAAGATAGTTCATGCGAACGCAGATAATACTTTTTGTGCCAGGAACTAATAATGTTGGATCAGCCCGCTTTTCTAAATTTTCTTCTAAATAGGTCATATCTGCATGATAGCCTCGTTCAAGATACTCTAAAAAACGTGGCATTTGCTCTTGAGCATCTGGTTTTGCAATGACACAATCAGCAAAACCCAAGTCTAAAGCTTGAGCCTTGATCCATGCTTTTAATTCATGAAGATCAAGTTGTTGCAACGCAATGCGTGATGTATCGGAAGATGTCATAAACCAAAACAGAAGAGGATAATAAAATGCAGACAGTAGTTTACCATAGCGATGATATTCAAGCATGGGAGCAACGCTGGTTTGCTGCGCAAAACTCATCATTAGGTTTAATGCAACAAGCGGCTTGGTCAATTGCTCAACAGTTAATTGAACTTTTTAAAGAGCAGTCTGTTAAAAATATTGCTGTTTGGTGTGGGCAAGGCAACAATGCTGGTGATGGATATTTTATTGCAAGCTACCTAAAGCAAGCGGGTTGGAATGTTGAAATCTTTGCTTCAAAAGTAGGAGCTTCAGCAGATTTACATCAAGCTGTGCAATTTGCAAAAGATCAACTGGTGCAAATTCATCAAGGTTTTGAACTTGCAAAGCATTTTGATTGTCATATTGATGCTTTATTTGGTATTGGTTTAAATCGAGAATTAAACACTAATTGGCAACAGGCTATTCAACAATTTAATGAACAAACTGGCCTAAAAATTTCTGTTGATATACCCAGCGGTTTGCAGGCAAATACAGGATGTGCTTTACCTTGTGCAATAAGGGCTGATCATACATTTACAGTTTTAGGGCTTAAAGCTGGATTATTTACAGGTCAAGGCAAAGAATACGTAGGCGAGCTTCATTTAATTGATTTAATTCCTATAGACCAAGAGCTGAAACCATTAGCTTATTTAACATCAACAAATATTAAACTTCCTAAGCGTATGGCATTTGGTCATAAAGGGAGTTATGGGCATGTTTTAGTCGTTGGTGGGCATGAACAAATGGGCGGTGCTGTAATTATGGCTGCCGAGGCTGCTTTTCATGCAGGAGCAGGTAAAGTCACGGTGAGTTGTCATCAAAACCATCATCAGGCTATTTTGTCTCGTTCACCAAATATTATGCTCCGTGATATGAATGCCTTAACTGAAAAGTCTATTAAAGATATTTTATCTCAGGTTGATGCAGTGTGTTTTGGAATGGGGTTGGGGCGTGATGATTGGGCAAAGCAGATCTACCGACAATGGTTTAATTTATTAAATCAGAGTGAACATCTGGAGATTGTTTTAGATGCAGATGCTTTATGGTTTCTAGCAAAGCAACCTCAAAAATTGAATACACATATTTATTTAACACCTCATCCTGGAGAAGCTGCAACATTGCTTGAGTGTTCTACTACTCAGATTGAGAATGACCGAATCTCTGCGATTTATGCCTTACAACAAAAATATGCAGGGCAGTGGGTGCTTAAAGGAGCAGGTAGTCTGATTTTAGAAGATACTCTTTATATTTGTCCCCAAGGAAATGCGGGTATGGGAACTGGAGGAATGGGCGATGTACTTGCAGGCATGATCGCGAGTTTAAAAGCACAGTTCCATAAAACAATTGCATTACATGAAATTGTTACCCTTCATGCTCAGGCTGGTGACCAACTTGCAAAACAAGGTATGCGGGGTTTACAGGCTTTTGAGATGAATCAGACAATTACTCAAGTAGTGAACCAATAAAGCTTTAACGTCTGCGACTGCTAGAGCGGCTTCGTCCACGTGCCATACCACCTAAGGCATTAAGGACCGACAGTTTGCTCATACTTCCAGATGCATGAGCATGGCAAATTGCTGCTGCTAGTGCATCTGCTGCATCTGCCTGAGGTTTAATGGTCAGGTTAAGTAATCGCATGACCATCATTTGTACTTGTTCTTTGTCTGCGGCTCCATAACCTACAACAGATTGTTTAATTTGGCGCGCAGTATATTCTGCAACTTGCAAATCTAAATTAACTAAAGCGGCTATCGCTGCACCCCGTGCTTGACCAAGTTTTAGAGCCGAATCAGGGTTTTGAGCCATAAACACTTGCTCAACGGCAGCTTCAGTTGGACCATGAAATTTAACAATACGTTCAATACCAGCAAAGATACGTTTTAAGCGTTCGGGCATTTCCTTAGTTTCTGTTCGAATAGTACCTGCATCGATAAAACGTAGTTTGCTCCCATCTTTTTCTATGATTCCATAACCTGTTAAGCGTGAACCAGGGTCAATCCCAATAATCAAAGACATGCGAAGGCTTACATAAATAATTTAAAGGTATTGTTACATACCAAAATATGATCTGCATGAGTTATTTAAGCAAGTTACTTATGAATGGTTATTTTTCGTTTTTTTAATAGATTCTATTTTGGTTACTACAAAGAATAGTTTTTCAAGATTTCTAAAAAAGATAAAATTCTTTAATAATTGACAGAATTCTAGTTTAGTGGAATATTTGTCTATAATTTTGGAAATGGAATCTGTGGGTGCATGGAAGATATTAATATTCGCATCGCACAGCAAGTACGTGAACTGCGTTTAGCTCGTGGATATACCCTTGATGTTCTTGCTACACGATGCCAAGTGAGCCGTTCCGCAATTTCGTTAATTGAAAGAGGTGAGGCCAGCCCAACAGCGGTTGTCCTTGAAAAGCTAGCAAATGGTTTGGATGTACCTTTGACTCAACTCTTCGCTAACCACCAAGGTAATCAATCACCTCAGCCCATTGTTCGGCGTAGTCAACAATCAGAATGGAAAGACCCGGAAACTGGCTATATTCGCCGTCAAATTTCACCTCCAAATTGGAAGTCTTCATTTCAGATTGTTGAAATTGAGTTTCCAGCTCATTCACGAATTACTTATGAAATTAGTGAAACCTCTAAGGTGGTACAACAGCAACTTTGGGTAGTCAAAGGGAAAATTGATATTCAATTAGGTGAATCTTCTTATGCTTTAAGCACAGGGGATTGTTTGGCAATGCAACTCAACCAGCCCGTTATATATAGTAATAATTCATCTCAAGTCGCACGCTATATTTTAGTCGTCTCTAGTCAACTCGTCTCTGCTATTCAGGAATCTTTATGACCTTTTCCCTCAATTCCAATTTTCGTTTAATTGATTGTAATGAAGCAGAACATTCAGCGGCTATATTAGAGATTCTGAATGAAGCAATTATCAATTCTACCGCTCTATATGACTATTTACCGCGCTCTGAAGAGTCGATGAAAAACTGGTTCGCAGTTAAAAGACAAAATGATTTTCCCGTCATTGGTATTGTTGATGAGACTGATAAGTTATTGGGTTTTGCGAGCTGGGGAACCTTTAGGGCTTTTCCTGCCTATAAATATACCGTTGAACATAGTATTTATATTCATCATGAGCATCGTGGTAGCGGACTAAGCAAAATTTTAATGCAAGAGCTGATTAAGCGAGCTCAAGAGGCCGAGCTACATGTATTGATTGGTTGTATTGATGCGACCAATCAGGCAAGCATTGGCTTACATGAAAAAATGGGCTTTATCCATGCAGGTACTTTTAAACAAGTCGGTTTTAAGTTTGGTGAATGGCTGGATGCTGCTTTTTATCAGTTAAATTTAAATACGCCATTACATCCAGTTGATGGCTAATAAATTAGGTTCAACTTTTAAAATTAAAGAAATAGCCCAATCTATGCTTGGGCTATAGAGTTCAACTTATAAGATACCCAGTTGTTCTAAGCCTTTATAAGCAATTTCTTTGCGAATAGAGCTAGGAGTTCCTTTTTTCATTTCTAAATTAAGTGAGAATGCGACAATTTCTCCTTGTGGTTGAACGACCCAGCCTGTTAACCAACCAACTTGTGGTTCAACATCCCATCCCCAACCACTTTTGGCATAAATTTTACTTCCATTTTTTTCTTCTATGAACACCATAGATTGAACTTGTTCTTGTACATTTTTGCTAAATGGAAGCGTTTTATGGGCTAATTGATAAGCAAATTGGGTTTCTTGTTGAGGTGTAATTTTTAGAGGGCCAACGAGCCAAAAATTATCTACTTTTGAACCAATGTTAGCATTACCGAAAGCAATTCGTTTCACCTCTTTGGACATAAGATTCAGACCAATTCGTCGGGCTAATTCTTGATAAACTGGAATAGCAGAAGCTTTCATGGCATCGCCTAGTGTCATGTCCTTTTCCCAATCAGGAAATAAACGTTTTTGCCCATCCCATTTAAACACTTCAGTTGTCGTTACCTTATGATGTTCAAGTCCAATCAAAGCATTTAACATTTTAAAAGTAGAAGCGGGAACATATTCGGTTGATGCTCTTTTAAGATCATTGCCATAAATTTCTTCTGTTTGCCCGCGCTTAATCACCAAAACACCTGTGGTTTGTGCTTGATCAAACAGTGATTTAATTTCTTCTGAATTTTTATTGGCAGAAATAGAATGTATTTGATGTTGTTTTACCGAATTGGAAGAACAAGCGGATAAAAATAGGAGGTTTATTGCAACGATAAGGGCTTTTTTATACATAATCTGACTAAATTTAATTTGAAGTATTACTAATTAATTTAACTTGAATAGAGCTGTCTTTAGATAGGTGAAATGTAAGCTATCTATGAAGGTTTATATGTAGGTATTACTTTTAAAGTCCTCCAAAAGTAAAGCATAAACAAAGGAATGCTCCTAACTTTGCTAAGCAAATAAGACTTTATTTGACTAAAGAAGTTCTTTTTTGAACGAATTCTCGCTCAAATAGAGTAAAAAAATTAAAATCTGATTGAAGTGGCACTTGATAAAGTTGATACAGCACTCATTAATAATAAAGCATGTTTGTTTTTATCGAGTTAAAATCAAATATACTCCAGTATTGCAGACTCTTGCCGATGCGATAGTTTTTGTTAATTTTTAGAAATTAGACAGAACAATCGGAACTAAGAGGAATGTTTAATCCTTATTTGAAACTTAGATAAGGTTAGGTCAAATAAAACTGCAATGAATTTTCTTTTTGAGATAGATAAAGTTTTACATGAATTTACTTCTTATTGTAGTTCTGGGCGCGATTGTTGAAATTGCCGTATGGATTGGCGTAGCACAGTTCATCAGTGGATGGTATGTGTTCTTTTGGTTCATTATTGCTTTCTTTATTGGTTTGGGGCTTATTCGCAGAAGTACTGCCGGTATTATGCCTCAATTACAGCAAATGCAGATGACAGGCCAATTAGGTAGTGACCCAACAGTAACTAAAAAACTTGCTTATGCTTTTGCAGGTTTCTTATTAATGTTGCCGGGTCTTGTATCAGATGTTTTGGCTGTTTTAATTTTGATTCCTGGTGTTCAAACCGCATTTCGTAATATAGCGATGAGAACTCTTGCAAAACGCCAGCAAGCTATGATGAATAAAATGATGGGTGGTATGGGGGGTAATGCTTCGGGACAAAACCCATTTGCTGATTTAATGCGTCAAATGCAAGATATGCAGAACCAGCAGGGTGGTGGTCAAGGCCAATACCATGATTCAAACATTATTGATGGTGAAGCGCGCGATGTTACGCCAAACCACAAAAAAATTGAGCATAAAAATAAAGATTAATAAGTGTGCTATGAATATAAAAAAGCTTAAACCTCATGGGTTTAAGCTTTTTTTATTTTTAAATGATTATTTATTCTGGCAATCCGAAGTCGATGAATCAATATCGTCTATTTCTAATTTAGTTTCTTCTTGTGGTTTAGAATGCGGTTGATATTTATTTGAAGGTAGAGCGGTTTGCTTATTTTCAGATTGTTGATAACCTCGACTTCGGTTGGCTCTTTCGCGAAAGCCACCTTTATTAATGAGCTGTGTATCTGACATGCATTTGCCTAAAATGTGAGATTATTCGCTTATTTTAGCAAATTTGGCAAAATATCAAAATAAGAAAAATAGTGCCAAAAAAATAATATTTAACTTATCTTTTTGTATTTTAATAATATTTTTTAATTGACTCAATTGTTCATTCAGATTGAATTATCTTTTCATTTCACATAGGATAAATATAAAGGATGTATAAATTAAAAATGTAGCAAACCTATTAAAACAACAACGGTTGAAATGAGGGAAGGAGGGTTACCTATGCTATATCAATACCATTGTGCGTGTTGCGACAAAGTTGTGGCATCAACTGATAAATCATGTCCACATTGTGGTTCGCAACATATTCGAAGCCCGTATGGTTTGTGGATATTTTGTGTGATGGCTTGTTTAGCAGTTGTCGTGGTATTTAAAGTTGTCCATATATATGTACAGGACCATCAAGATACTCCTACACAGTCAACAATACTTGATGTGCTAAATCAGGATGATAAAACGACAAGACAATAATTTTGTTCAAAGTTATAAATGATATGGCATCAAGGATGGTTGCTAGAAGAGTAAACCCTACATACTATAAAATTTAAACTATAAATAAAAAAGCCCGCTCATTGGCGGGCTTTTTTATGACATTTTCTTAGAGACCAGCAGCATCTTTAAGGGCTTCAACTTTATCAGTTTTTTCCCATGTAAATGCAGAGTCTGATCCTTCGCGACCAAAGTGGCCATAAGCCGCAGTTTGTTTATACATTGGTTGAAGAAGATCCAACATACGAGTAATACCAAACGGTCTTAAATCGAAATGATCACGTACAAGTTGAATAATCAACTCATCAGAAACTTTTGCTGTACCAAAGGTATTAATTGAAATTGAAGTAGGCTCAGCTACACCAATTGCGTAACTCACTTGAATTTCACATTTGTCAGCAAGACCAGCTGCTACAATATTTTTTGCAACATAACGACCTGCATATGCAGCAGAACGGTCAACTTTAGATGGGTCTTTACCAGAGAAAGCACCACCGCCGTGACGAGCCATACCACCGTATGTATCAACAATAATTTTACGGCCTGTTAAACCACAGTCACCCACAGGTCCGCCAATAACGAACATACCCGTTGGGTTAATATGGAACTTAGTAGCGGCATGGAACATTTCAGCAGGAATGATCGGCTTGATAATTTCCTCAATGATCGCTTCTTTAAGCTGGCTTTGAGTAATTTCAGGATCATGTTGAGTAGACAAAACAACTGCATCTAGACGTACAGGTTTGCCATTTTCATATGCAAAAGTAACTTGGCTTTTTGCATCTGGGCGTAACCATGGAAGTGCGCCTGAGCGACGAAGTTCCGCCTGACGTTCCATTAAACGATGAGCATAAGAAATCGGAGCAGGCATTAACACATCTGTTTCACGGCTTGCATAACCGAACATCAAACCTTGGTCACCGGCACCTTGATCTTCAGGTTTTTGACGGTCTACACCTTGTGCAATCTCTGGTGATTGTTTACCAATCATATTGATTACAGCACATGTTGATCCATCAAAGCCAAGATCAGAGTGGTGGTATCCAATACCGTTAACGGTATTACGAACAACAGCTTCAACATCAATATTAGCAGTCGTTGTTACTTCACCAGCAAGTACAACAGCGCCTGTTTTTACCAGTGTTTCACAAGCAACACGTGCGTATGGGTCTTCTTTTAAGATTGCATCCAAAATAGCGTCGCTAATTTGGTCGGCCATTTTATCGGGATGACCTTCGCTTACAGATTCCGAGGTAAAAACAGCGTACTCGCGCATGAAAGTCCTATCTTGGTTATTTCAAAAGACATAATATGTTACATCGACTTGAGCTTGAGGACCAGTTCATACTGACCAAAAAGCATGAATTTGTTTCATTTATACTGTGTTTTAATTGATAAGTGTATTAGTAAAATTGATATAAAGAGTATTTATTTAAAGTATTGGTATTTTAATAATTTGTTGTTAGTACGTTTTTTAGACATATGGTTTAACAAAAAGATGATGTCTTACAAGTTGGATTTTAAAGAAAAGAAACATGATCGATCTAGATAGAGATTTCACAATATTTTATCTATATATCAAAGTCTAATAGAACTGCCTGCTCGCATATGGGAGCAGTATTTAAAAAAATGAGCACTGTTTTGTATAACTTAAAGGTTCAAATGTTTTTTGTGTAACCAAGAAACGGTTAAAAATAAAGAAATATACTATGTTGGGGTTTACCCTCAGCCTTTTTTTTAAGACAATATAGCGGCATTGAATTGTTATTCATCTTCTTCTTTTCATCAATCTATTAAAATTGGATTCTGATCTTATGGCGACCCCTTTAAACGAACGTCGTATTGCAAATGCAATTCGTGTATTGGCAATGGATGCTGTGCAACAGGCAAACTCAGGGCATCCTGGTGCTCCAATGGGGATGGCAGATATTGCTGACGTCGTCTGGCGCGAGTTTTTAAATCACAACCCAACTAATCCACAATGGGCAAACCGCGACCGTTTCGTTTTATCAAACGGCCATGGCTCAATGTTGCAATACGCTTTGCTTCATTTAACAGGTTATGATCTTTCAATTGAAGATTTAAAACAGTTCCGTCAATTACATTCAAAAACTCCTGGTCACCCTGAATATGGTTATGCACCAGGTATCGAAACAACGACTGGTCCTTTAGGTCAAGGTATTGCAAACGCTGTTGGTTTTGCATTGGCAGAAAAGACTTTAGCTGCCCAGTTCAATAAAGATGATTTAAAAGTTGTAGATCATTTCACTTACTGTTTCTTAGGTGATGGCTGTTTAATGGAAGGTATTTCTCACGAAGTATGTTCTTTAGCAGGTACTTTACAACTTGGTAAATTGATTGCTTATTATGATGACAATGGCATTTCAATTGATGGTGAAGTAGAAGGCTGGTTCAGCGATGATACGGAAGAGCGTTTTAAAGCCTATGGTTGGCAAGTTCTTCGTGTAGACGGTCATGATGCTGATGCGATTCGTCAAGCAACAATCGAAGCAAAAGCTGAAACTCAAAAACCAACCATTATTATGTGTAAAACCATTATTGGTTTAGGTTCACCAAATAAGCAGGGTAAAGAAGACTGTCATGGTGCACCATTAGGTAAAGATGAGATTACTTTAACTCGTAAAGCATTAGGTTGGATTGAAGAAGCATTTGTTATTCCTGCTGACATATATGCTGCATGGGATGCCAAAGCAAAAGGTAGTAAGGCTGAAGCAGCTTGGGATGCGGTATTTGCACAGTATCAAGCAAAATATCCAACTGAAGCAGCTGAGTTACTTCGTCGTATTAGTGGTGATTTACCAGCAGAATTTGCAGCACAAGCAGATGCATTCATTCGTGAAACAAATGCGAAAGGCGAAACAATCGCAACACGTAAAGCGAGCCAAAACACATTACAAGCATTTGGTCCTTTATTGCCTGAATTGCTAGGTGGCTCTGCTGACTTAGCGGGTTCTAACTTAACGCTTTGGAAAGGTTGCCAAGGTATTCAAGAGAACCCAGCTGGTAACTACGTATATTATGGCGTACGTGAGTTCGGTATGACTGCAATTGCCAATGGCGTTGCATTACATGGTGGTTTTGTTCCTTACGTTGCAACATTCTTAATGTTTATGGAATATGCGCGTAATGCAGTACGTATGTCTGCATTGATGAAACAACGTGTAATTCATGTTTATACACATGACTCAATTGGTTTGGGTGAAGATGGTCCAACTCACCAACCAATCGAACAAATTGCTTCTTTACGTGGTACACCTAACCTAAATACATGGCGTCCTGCTGATACTGTAGAAACTGCTACTGTATGGAAATCTGCTTTAGAGCGTAAAGATGGCCCTACAGCACTCATTTTCTCTCGTCAAAACTTACCATTCCAAACACGTTCTGAAGAACAAATTCAAAATGTTGCAAAAGGTGGTTATGTTCTTGCTCAAGAAAAAGGCGAATTAAAAGCAATTATTATTGCAACTGGTTCTGAAATTTCTTTAGCAATGGAAGCTTATGCTCAACTTGACGGTGTGCGTGTAGTTTCTATGCCATGTGCAGAAGAATTTATGAAACAAGACGCTGCATATCGTGAAGCTGTATTACCAGCTCATATCCGTGCGCGTGTTGCAGTTGAAGCTGCTCATGTTGACTACTGGTGGAAGTTTGTTGGTCTTGATGGCAAAGTAATTGGTATGACAACTTATGGTGAATCTGCACCAGCAAAAGATTTGTTCCAATTCTTTGGTATTACAACTGAAGCTGTTGTTGCAGCAGTAAAAGAATTAACTGCTTAAATATTAAAGTAGTGTAAAAAAGCGCTTCATAGGGAGCGCTTTTTTCATATCTGAAAGGTTAAATGCTAAGTTCGGTTTGAATATTAATTTGAGAAGTGAGTAACTTATGAATGGGGCAGTTTTCGGCAACTTTTAATAAGCGCTTGTGTTGGTCCTCACTGAATTCACCTTTGAGCGTGATTTTGCGTTCAATATTATTTTGGCCTTTCTCTGGTTCACCATTTGGGTTTAATGTTAAATCAACTTGAACATGATCAAGCTTAATACCTTTAAGATTCGCATACATCTCTAGTGTGATGGTGGTACAAGCGCCTAAAGCAGATAGTAAGATTTGAACTGGGTTTGGAGCAGTATCTAGACCACCTTTGTCTGTAGGTTCATCAGCAAACCATTGGTGACCCGAAGGATCGGTCAGAGTTACTCGATATGGAGTGGAAGTACTTTGTGCTTGAGCAGTATTAGCCATGTTTTACCTTGTTATTGATTAATAAAGTCGAAATAAAAACGAATTAATTTGAGAGTTCGGAAACGGTATGACAACACCGATATCTTATAATATTGTTTTTAAATAATAACTGTAACGCTTTTATTGTTGCATGGATGAAACATATCGTTTTATAAAGAATAGTGAATTAAATTACTTGATGTATACACTAACGACTATATCAATAAAGGATACGAAAAATGCATCTTAAAACACTAAGCTTTGGTTTGGCAGTAGCATTGGCTAGTTCAGTTACTTTAGCTGCGCCAGTGGACTACAAAATTGATCCTACACATACAGCTACTGTTTTCTCGTGGAATCACTTTGGTTTCTCTACTCCAAGCGCTAACTTCTCAGATATCCAAGGTGTAATTAAAGTTGATAATGCTAAACCAGCAAACTCATCTGTAAATGTGACTATTCCTTTAAGCAGTGTAAATACAAACGTTCCTGCTTTGGATAAAGAGTTCCAAGAAGAAGCTTGGTTTAATGCTGCTAAATATCCAAACATTACGTTTAAAAGTACTAAAGTTGAAACTAAAGACAAAAAGCACTTTAAAATTACTGGTGACTTAACTGTTAAAGGTGTAACTAAGCCTGTTGTACTTGATGCTGTTTTAAACAAGCAAGGCGAACACCCAATGGCAAAAGTTCCAGCGATTGGTTTTAATGCTACAACTTCATTCAAGCGTTCTGACTTTGGTTTAGGTAATTACGTTCCGAACGTTGGTGATAAGATCACTGTAAACATTACGACTGAAGCAACTGCCGCTAAAAAATAAGTTTTAAGTTTTCTAAAAGCCCTCATATTTGAGGGCTTTTTTATTAAATTGGTTCTTTTTTATCTGGATCTATAAAGACTAAAGGGACTGAAGGATCAATATTCCTTTTTTCAGATTTTTCTCTAAGAAATTGATAAGTAGGGACCTTCATTTTGGCCTGATCACGTAATTTCTTTTTAATATAAAGAACAAGAGCAAAACATGTCGTTGCAACAGTGAGCATCATCCCATTCATATAACTCATGATTGAACTTAAATAACCAATGGTCGTTAATCGATGCATCATACGTTCAACTTGAGTGCTACTTTCGATTCCGGTAATTGCCCAACTACATAAATGTTCACAGTTATTAATAATCAGATGGTAGTGGTTTTCATGCATACGTGAACGCATCCGGCGCACGACAGCTCTTCCTTTATAGCGTGGCGTGTCATAAGAGCGAATGTGTATTTTTTTGCCATGCGAGAATGCATCTATTGAGGTAATTTCAATGGGACGTTTTTTGATGAAATGCGCTAAGCCTGAATAATGGATGACTCGACCTCTCCCTGCGTATATACCATGATGGCTATAGCCGAGATGCCTTACGATGAGATGAGCCCCTAAAGGGTAGCGCTTATTCGGTTGTTGCATGCTTACGCTGATCCAATAAAGTGTAAATGGCTTTTATTGAAAAGCTGCTAACCATTATAACCAATATAGACATTTTCGAGTGTATTGATTACGTCGAATGGATGAGTTTGGTACATTGCCAATCTATTTGTGTTTATTGTACCTAACTTAAAGATTTAATATGAAGAAAAAATGTCATGTATGGTGGTATTAAATGAAGCGTTTGATGTGGTGCTTAACTATATATGGGCTTTTGATTCAGTCTGTCTATGCGATAGAACACCAGCAAGTTAAAACAGCGGAAGGCGACCAATATGATGTGGTTGCAATTAGCAATTTAAAACAGTTACGTTTGTTTCTTCAGAATTCTAATAATCAGCAGTATTACAAAAGCTTTAATAGTGTGCAGGAACATTTAAAGCAATGTGAGCGACTTTCTTTTGCAATGAATGCTGGGATGTTTCATCCGGGATTTTCTCCAGTAGGGCTGTACATTGAACAAGCTAAGGTGATTCAGCCATTAAATACAAGTAAAGGATTGGGCAATTTCTTTTTACAGCCTAATGGTGTGCTAGGTTGGAATAAAAAACGGGCATTTATTTTAACAACGCAGCAATATAGTCGACGAGATTTCGACGTTGATTATGCGACACAATCTGGCCCGATGTTAGTGATTGATGGAAAGATAAATTCCCTTTTTTTACCAGATTCTCAATCAAATAAAATTCGTAATGGAGTCGGTATTCGAAATAATAAACTCTACTTTGTAATATCGAAGAATAGCGTGAGTTTTTACAAGTTTGCTCAGTTTTTTCACAGAAATCTTAGGGTAGAGCAGGCTTTATATCTTGATGGCTCTATTTCTAGTTTATATGTTCAAAAAGACAAGCGTAATGATCAACAATTTGAAATGGGACCAATTGTTGGTTGGGTAGATCAGACAGAGTGTAGATTAAAGTGAAATATAAAAAAGCCAGTACAAGACTGGCTTTTTAATTAATGGATAGATGGTTTTTGAGTGAGTTCATTTAACTCTTTTCGGCTATAACCACGGGAAATAAGAACTTTCTTTATTCCCTTAATGACATCTTCATCTGTTGCTAGTGCAAGAGCACTTAGAAGTTGTTCATTTGTTTTACATGAGCAGTCATTTTCAACACAAGCAGTTTGGTTTTTATGCTCGTTATGCTGTTGATCTGCTAAGAACAGCTTTTGCCAAAAACTCATAGAGCCTTCATATACAATCTAACATAGCTCGAAATATAGCCAATTTAAAATAAAATACAAGTCTCTATAAGTGATAAATCCATCAATTGAACTCAAGAATTTTCGATAGGAATGCGTGAGTTAAACGAAATTATGACGGATAGATGACTTGATATTTTTTGAAAATTTAAATACTTAAACAAAAAATCATTAAAAAATAAGGAGGTATGTAACCCCCTTTGATTTTAAATTTACAATGAAAGATTTTGTTTAAATCTTCTCAAGTAATACACCCGATTCCACATGATGGGTATATGGGAACTGATCGAATAATGCAAACTTGGTAATACGATGAGTTAAACCTAATATTTTTAAGTTCTCATACAATGTATCTGGGTTACATGAAATGTAGATAATACGTTCAAAACCTTGTAAAAGTTTTAAAGTTTCATCATCGATCCCTGCGCGTGGGGGATCAACAAATACGGTATCAAAGTCATAACTTTGGATATCAATATTCGCTTCTTGTAAGCGGCGGAATTCGCGCTCACCCTGATAGGCTTGGGTAAATTCTTCAGCTGAAAGACGAGCTACTTGAATATTATCAATCTGGTTTTGCTCGATATTCCATTGAGCAGCATAAACGGAAGATTTCGCAAGTTCTGTTGCTAGAACACGTTCAAACTTTAAAGAAAGAGGTAGAGTAAAGTTACCATTACCACAATAAAGTTCTAATAAATGTTTTTTCGATCCTTCAGCTGCATCACACGCCCATTGCAGCATTTTTTTGCAAACTTGTGCATTAGGCTGAGTAAAGCTACTTTCGATTTGTTTGTATTTAAATGAACGATTTAAGAGTTCAAATTCTTCTACGACAAAGTCATCGCCAATAATAATTTTTTGACCACGACTACGGCCCATAATCTTAATGTCTAACTTCTCAGCAAGCGCTTTAGCTGCTTGTTCCCATTCTTGATCAAGTTTACGGTGATAGATTAATGTAACTAACATTTCCCCGCTAAGTGTTGCAAGAAAATCAGCTTCAAATAAACGGCTAGAAAGCTTAGGTTCTGCTTTGAGCTCTTCCAAAAGTTTTGGCATTAAATGATTAATGCTTTGGTCTGCAATAGGGAATTCATCAATGCGTACAACGGTTTTTTGTTTGTCATCATCGTTACGTTCAAACATGGCATAGAACATGTCATTTTCTGTATGCCAGATACGAAACTCAGCACGCATACGGAAATGTTGTTCAGGTGACTCAAACACTTCTAATGCAGGTGGAGTAAATTCAGAAAATTGGGCAGTAATGCGGTCAATTTTAGTTTGAAGTTGTTGATGATAAGAAGAGGTCATAGACAAAGAAAATTTAGACAGAATCAAATAGTGAATGGTATCAAAAAAAAAAGGGTTACAGGAGCCAATTTTAGCTAGATATCAATACCGACACGTAGCTAAACCTTAGGGTGATTTAATACACGGCTAATAAAATCTGATTTTATTGCTCTATATTGATCGGGGTGTAAATGATTACACTGTAATTTTAATTGATTATATTCATCGACCAGTGTTGGAGAGGCGATAAGCTTATTTCTAAATGTTAAGAAAAATGTGAATTTCGAACCTGTGACTACAATTTGAAAAGCAACATCATCGTTATTGAGTGACTCAAGCATACAAAGCTCATTTGTCCTCAGTGTGTTTTGTTTTTCTATAAAGTTTAGCTTTTTTAATTGTTCGATTGCGAATTTGAACTGATCAGGCTTAACTTCAATATAAATATCTAAATCACCCTTTGAAATTGCATTCGGTATTGAAGATGAACCAATATGCTCAATTTTGGCAAATGGTAGTAATGTGGAAATATCTTTGTGATATAAATTAAAAAGCTGAGCGCATTTTTGTTGATATTGTTCTGGTTCTAAAAAGATCATTATTAGAATCTCGAATTGATAAAATTTATATATTTAAGAAAAGATTACTTCATTATATAAAAAAGCCCAAATACTAAGATTTGGGCTTTTTTTTAGAAACTTACGTATTAATCAGCCATTGTCATTAAGCTTGCATTACCGCCAGCCGCAGCTGTATTCACACTAATTGCACGTTCAATTACTAAACGTTCAAGTGGAATAGTCTCATTTGGCTCAACATGGGTAATACCCACAATTGCACCAGAACGAGTAGCAACTTCTTGCTGTAATGAGAAGATTTCTTCGCGGTTACCATGATGTAAAACTGCATCAAAATCATCTGAACTAATGTTTTTAACCGTAGTAATTGCGGCAAGCACATCTTTCGGCAAGGTTTGTTTATATTTTGCCAATAATGGACTATTTGGCATTACCGCAGCTTGACTGCCAACCGCAAAAATTGCGAGCAATTGATGCAATTGATTTTGTTCTGTGTCAGCGATTGAAAGAACACGATGACGTGGCAGAATAATATATTGGTTACTTTCCCCAGTAGGGCCTTGTAACTCATAGAATTTACCAACACCAAATGGTTCAATATCACGATTTGCTTGCGGTAAATGCTGTTTCGCCCAATTTTGTAAGCTCTGATAAACCTCTCGGTTAAAGCCTTCAAAAGCAGTTTGTTCATTTTTCATGGCAAATGGTGTTGCCAATACTTTATTTGAACAATGTTGCATTAAGCGGTACATGTAAAGCGGACCACCAGCTTTTGGACCTGTACCAGATAAACCTTCACCACCAAATGGTTGAACACCAACAACCGCACCAACAATATTTCGGTTGATATAAAGGTTACCAACTTCAGCATGTTGAATCACTGTTTGGATCGTTTGATCAATACGGGTGTGTAAACCCATTGTTAAACCATAACCTTTGGCATTAATTCGCGTGATGAGTTGCTCAAGCTCGCCATACTTATAGGTAATGATGTGTAAAACTGGACCGAAGACTTCACGTTGTAAATCATCAAGGTTAGGTAACTCAATTGCTGTTGGTACAACAAAAGTTCCTTTATCTAATTCATTCTGTCTCGTTGCGCCAAACATTAGCTGATGTACTGGATAGCCTTTAGACTTCATTTTTTGGATGTGCTGATCAATCGTCTGTTTTGCTTCAACATCAATAACAGGACCAATGTCAGTTTTTAAAATGGCAGGGTTACCTACGCTCAACTGTTGCATTGCACCTTTAAGCATTTTAATAACGGTTGCAGCACTGTCTTCTTGCACACATAAAATACGTAAAGCAGAGCAACGTTGACCAGCGCTATCAAAAGCTGAACTTACAACATCAAGTACGACTTGTTCAGTTAATGCAGATGAGTCCACAATCATTGCATTTTGACCACCAGTTTCTGCAATGAGGGGAATTGACTGGCCATTTTCCGATAAACGTTTCGCAACGGTTTTCTGTAAAATTTTTGCAACTTCAGTTGAACCAGTAAACATGATGCCATCGATACGGCTATCTTGGCTGAGTTGAGCTCCAACTGTTTCACCACGACCTGGCAATAACTGCACAGCGCCATGAGGAATACCAGCTTCCCATAAAATTTGCACTGCTTGAGCTGCAATTAATGGAGTCTGTTCGGCAGGTTTAGCAATAACACAGTTACCACTGACTAATGCAGCCGCGATTTGGCCTGAGAAAATCGCAAGAGGGAAGTTCCATGGGCTAATGCAAAGTACAGTACCTAAAGGCTGAATAGTTGTATTAGCTGGAAGGTTCTCAACTTGAGTTGCATAGTAACGTAAGAAATCTACAGCTTCACGAACTTCAGCAATCGCATTGGCATAGGTTTTACCACTTTCACGGCAAAGCAATACCATTAACTCTTCAATACGGCTTTCCATTAGGTCAGCTGCACGTTTTAAGTATTGAGCACGTTGATCTTTAGGAGTATTAGCCCATTCAGACTGAGTTTGTTCAGCTGCATTAAGTGCAACTTCTACATGCTTAAGATCAGCTTCTTGTACATGCCCAACAATTTCATCATTTTGTGCTGGGTTTGTAATTGCAACAGAATGACCTTGCTCTAGAGAACCGTTATCTGCCAATAATGGATGGCTTTGCCAAATACGACTACGCAGTTGTTGAGCTGTGCTGTCTAAAGCTTCAAGTGGAGCATCATTTGCTAAATCATATCCTTTAGAGTTTTTACGGAGCGAGCCATACATGTCTAAAGGTAATGGAATAGACGGGTGCTTTAAGCCAACTGAACCTTCAAGTTTAGCTGCATTGCGAATATCGTAAATTGGAGACTGAATCAGATCTTCAACTTTAAGTGTTTTATCGGCAATACGGTTAACAAATGAAGTATTTGCACCATTTTCAAGTAAACGGCGAACTAAGTAAGCCAACAAAGTTTCATGGTTACCAACAGGAGCATAAATACGGCATGGTACGCCTAATTTATTTTGCTCACGTGGGCCAACAACTTGTTCATAAAGTGGCTCACCCATACCATGCAAACATTGGAACTCGTACTGACCAGCATAATATTTGCTTGGATCAGCTAAGTGATAGATCGTTGCTAACGTTTGAGCATTATGAGTTGCAAACTGCGGATAGATGAACTCTGGTGCTGCAAGTAATTTTTTAGCACAAGCGATATAAGATAAATCTGTATGCACTTTACGAGTGAAGACAGGATAGTCATCCATACCTTCGATTTGTGCTTTCTTGATTTCGCTATCCCAATACGCACCTTTCACAAGACGGATCATGAGGCGCTTTTGGCTGCGCTTAGCAAGATCGATAATATAATCAACCACGAAGAAACAGCGTTTTTGGTACGCTTGAATAACGAAGCCAATGCCTTTCCAATTTGCAAGTTCTGGTTCGAAGCAAAGACGTTCAAGTAATTCAAGAGAAATTTCTAAACGTTCTGATTCTTCTGCATCGATATTTAAACCAATATTATACTTCTTAGCTAAAAGAGCGAGGTCAAATACTTTGCCGTATAGTTCTTGATGAACACGTTCAATTTGCGAGCGTTGATAGCGAGGGTGTAAAGCAGAAAGCTTAATTGAGATACCTGGGCCATCATAAACGCCTTTACCGTTAGACGCTTTACCAATTGCATGGATAGCTTGTGTATAATCATTGAAGTAACGTTCAGCGTCATGCTCGGTTAGAGCAGCTTCACCCAACATGTCGTAAGAATAGCGGAAACCTTTGTCTTCAAGCACTTTTGCATGATCAACAGCTTCTTCAATGGTTTCACCAGTAACAAACTGTTCACCCATCATACGCATTGCAACATCGACTGCTTTACGAATAATGCCACGTCCACTACGTGCTAAAAGCCCAGTAAGTACACTTGAAAGACTGGTTTGCTTTGGAGTTTCCATGAGCTTACCAGTTAACATGAGGCCCCATGCGGCAGCATTTACAAACATTAAGCTGCTTTGGCCAACGTGTTCTTTCCAGTTACCTTGATTGATTTTATCTCGAATAAGTAAATCACGTGTTGCTGAGTCTGGAATACGAAGCAAAGCTTCAGCAAGACACATGAGCGCCACGCCTTCTTGTGAAGAAAGGGAGAATTCTTGTAGTAACCCTTGAACAATACCTGCTTTACCCGAAGAAGTTTTACGTTCACGTAAGTTATGGGCAAGATTAAAGGCAAGGTCATAAATTTTATGATCTAAATCATCAGATACCGCGGCAGCTTGTAATAGCTCTTCTACAGCTTCTGGTTCAGCACGACGCCAAGCTGTGTTAATGCGTTGTTCAAACTCACTTTTATCGTTGAATTCGGTGATATAGCCTTGGTGAGATTTATCCATTTGATGAAAAGTATCCATTGTATTCATATCTGTTTCCGCCAACTAGCTCTCATACTATTTATCTTGAGTAGAGAGGTTTAGATAATTTATCATTACAGAAGAAACACCGAATAACTCACTATATTTATCCCATTTTTTAGAGGAAAATTCAGATGAATGGCCCATTATTAAGCCTTGATCGCACTGATTTAAAAATTTTGGATATTCTTCAAACAGATGGGCGTATTTCGAACAGTAAATTAGCCGAACTTGTGAATTTATCTCCAACTGCTGTGATGGCACGAGTTCAAAAGCTGACGAAAGATGAATTCATCTTGGGATATGAGGCTAAGTTAAACCCTGTTAAGTTAAATGCTAATTTTTTGGTGTTCGTTGAAGTATTACTGGATAAAACGACACCTAATGTTTTAGATGAGTTTATTGATGCCGTAGTTCACTATCCAGAAATTGTTGAGTGCCATATGGTCAGTGGGGGCTTCGATTTTTTAATTAAATTACGAAGTGCCAGTATGGAAGAGTTTAGACGTATTGCAGGGCAAGTGTTATGGCAGTTACCTGGGGTAAAAGAAACCCGTAGTTACCCAGTGATGCAAGTCGTGAAGGATACTTCAAAAATTAAAATCAAAAGTAAAAATAAATAAAGGGGCCGAAGCCCCTTAGTTTATTTAGATGGATTATACGCTTTCTTTGTAGAGTTTATCTGCTTGTTCAAAGCGTCCAGTTACTGTCGTATTTGGCGCTTTAGTTAAAAGACTCACAACAACGATGCTAATAAATGCAAGGATAAAGCCAGGAATAATTTCGTAAACACCAGTGTCTGCGAAAAGATTTTTCCAGCCAATAACCACAACTGCACCAACGATCATACCCGCTAAAGCACCTTGTAAATTCATACGTTTCCAGAACAATGACAAGATGATAAGCGGACCAAACGCTGCACCGAAGCCAGCCCATGCATAAGCAACAAGACCAAGAACCTTACTATCTGGGTTACCTGCAAGAGCAATGGCAAGAACAGCAATAACAAGAACCATGACACGGCCAACCCATACAAGTTCTTTTTGAGATGCATTTTTACGAAGGAAACCTTTGTATAAATCTTCAGTTAAAGCACTTGAACATACTAAAAGTTGACAGCTTAACGTGCTCATAACAGCAGCTAAAATTGCAGCCAAAATGATACCCACAATCCATGGATTGAATAAAATTTTAGTCAATTCCATAAATACAGTTTCAGGGTTTTTGCTCACAACTGCCGCTAATTCAGGGTGTTGCTCAAAATAAGCAATACCAAAGAAACCAGCACCTACAGCACCCATTAAGCATAAAATCATCCATGTCATACCGATACGGCGTGCAGCAGGAATAGATTTTACTGAATCAGCCGCCATGAAACGTACAAGGATGTGTGGTTGACCAAAGTAACCAAGACCCCATGCCATGGAGGATAAAACTGCTACCACACCAAAATCTGAGATGAGATTAAATGCATGCGGACGTGCAGTTTCAATGAGAGTAACAAAATGAGTTGTGTCCCCGATCGCAAGGTAAGTCACGATTGGCGTTAATATCAGGGCAAAAATCATCAATCCAGCTTGGAATGTATCAGTCCAGCTAATTGCTAAGAATCCACCGATACAAACATAACTGATTGTCGCAATAGCACTAAGCCAAATTGCAGTGTTGTATGACATACCGAATAAATTTTCAAATAAACGGGCGCCCGCCACCATGCCTGAAGCACAGTAAATAGCGAAGAAAACCAAGATGATAACGGCAGAGAAAATACGAAGTACTTTTTTCTGGTCATCAAAACGGCTTGTAAAATAATCTGGCAAAGTTAATGCATTGTTTTGAATTTCAGTATGAACGCGTAATCGACCAGCAACCAGTAGCCAGTTAAGCCAAGCACCGATAATAAGACCAATTGCAATCCACGCTTCAGATAGACCAGAAAGATAAATCGCTCCTGGTAAGCCCATGAGTAGCCAGCCACTCATGTCTGATGCGCCTGCGGATAACGCAGTAACGAAACTGCCTAAACTACGACCACCAAGAATATAATCTGAGAAGTCGCTTGTAGCACGGTAGGCAAATAAGCCAATAAGTACCATTGCTACGATGTACACCATAAACATGATGAGGGTGGGATCAAAATAACTCATGATGGATGTGTGTCCTTATATCCATAATCCGTGATTGTAACCTAATCCAGGTCGCTGTTTTCTTGTACGGCATTCAAGAGGTTGAGATTCAACCACAAAAGAATTTTTTTGCTCTGTTATTTTTATATTGTATTTTTGTATCTTTGTGTAAATTGGTGTAGTTTAAATTACAATCTAAAAAATATATTATTAATCATTTACTTATAATTTTTTAATATTTTATTTTTTTGAATTTTCTTGAGAAAAATAAATTTTTTTAAAAAATAACTCTATATTTGGTTACAAAGTGAGTGAAGGGAAAAATTTTATTGCGCGAAATTAGAACAAAATTAGAAAATTTGACAAAATTTTGTCCAAAAAATAATAATTTTTATTCAAATTAAATTGATTTTGTACTTAAAAATAGGAGTCAATTGGTTAAATTCTTAAAAAGTTCATGCATTCCTTGAGTAGCTGACATCTTTAACAATTCGTATTGTTGGGGAACACGCACATGATCTGCTTTGGGATCTATATAGTAAGCTTTACATTGCGCTGCAATTTCATGCACTAAACCTGCAACAGGATATACGCTTAATGTTGACCCGATTACAATAAAAATATCTGCACTTTGCACTAATCTAATTGCTTCTTCATAAGCTGGTACAGCTTCACCAAACCAGACTACATGTGGGCGAAGGGAATATCCATCTGGGCAAAGGTCGTGTTCTAAATCTAATTTCCAACCCTTAATCTCATAAAACTGAGTTGTGAATTGTGCATTTGGGCCCGAACTTTTTGCTAACCGAATGTTTCCATGCAAATGCAAAACGTTGGAACTTCCTGCGCGTTCATGCAAATCATCAATGTTTTGAGTAATAACTTGTACTTCAAAATAATCTTGTAGTTTGGAAATATATTGATGAGCTGGATTAGGTTGAGATTCTAAAATATTTTTGCGTCTTTCATTATAAAAGCGTTGAACTAAAGCAGGGTTCTTTTGCCATGCTTCAGGTGTGGCAACTTGCTGAATGTCATAATTTTCCCATAGACCATTACTGTCACGAAAAGTGCTAATTCCACTTTCGGCACTCATACCCGCGCCAGAGAATACAACGAGTTTTGTCATATAGGTCACCGAATCAGATAACTGATTTTAAATTAACTGCATAAACAAAGAAAAAAACCAGTCTAAATCTAAACTGGTTTTTATTAAATCTTGAAAACTATGCCTATCTTATAAGCCAGCTTCATATTCTGCATTTGTTAAAAGTTTTTCAACATCTGCAATATTGTCTGGTTTGATTTTATAAATCCAGCCTTTGCCGTATGGGTCGTCATTTACAAAATCAGGATCATCTTCAAGGTCAGTATTTACTTCTACTACAGTGCCTGAAACAGGAGCATGGATGTCCGAAGCAGTTTTCACTGATTCAACAACTCCAGCTTGTTCGCCAGCTGTAACTTGACTACCAACTTTAGGAGTTTCGACGTACACCAAATCGCCAAGCTCATCTTGTGCGTGGTCAGTAATCCCTGTAATAACAAGATCACCTTCAATTTTTACCCACTCATGTGTACGTGCATACTTCAGTTCCGAAGGGTGATTCATGGTAACTCCTTAAGCTTGTGTCCAATAGTTTTAAACATTATAAGTATGGGTCTTTACGCCAGTTGCTTGGGCTGCGGCCACTCCAGCGTTTAAAAGCACGGCTAAAATTTGCAACGTCTGAATAGCCAAGTTCATCGGCAATCTGTTCAAGACTATAATCTGTACGCGAAAGCAGAGATGTTGCATGCCGATAACGGACTTCATCAACTAATGTAGAAAAGGAAGTTCCTTCTGCTGCCAATTGACGTTTAAGCGTGCGGTCCGACATATGTAGGCATTCTGCTACATTTTCTATGCTTAAGTAATGTTGTTCAGAATTACTTAAAATATCACGAACTCGCATTGCTAAACGGCGGCGTTCACCCAAAGCGGAAAGTTCAGCTTCACATTGGTTAATGGCAACTTGACTTGCAATAGGGTCGGCGTTGACTAATTTAAGTCCTAAATACTTTTTATCAAAACTGGAAATTAAATGAGGCTGATTAAAGCGAATTGTACTGCTTAGTTTATTTCTATATTTTTCAAAACCTTCTGGCTCTGGGAAATCTAAGTCTACATCTCCAGCTAAATCTTCAATGCCAGTCATAGCTTTCGCCATGCTCATAATACCAATAGTTAAACCTAAAACGATTTCTGTGCGTAAAGGTTCTAGTTCAATATCACATTGTAATTGTAAGGTGGCTTTGGGACCAAAAGTTGAGAAATATAATTGTAAAAAGGGCAAGCGTAGCTGAATAAAGCGTGCCGCAAGGGCAATTGCTTCTGTAATATCTTTGGCTGTCATAATTGCATAGCCAATGAAACCATGAATTGAAATACGCATTTGAGTACCAAGATGGTAACCCAAAGTAGTTTCACCAGTTAGTTTAAGAGCGTGTTTCACCAGTTCATTTGCTACTGGTGTAGAAATACGATAGTCAGGGTCAGCCAGTTGCTCGCTTGTAAGATGAAATGGGGCAAATAATGTTTCATCGTTGTATCCCCAACGTGAAACGACATCTAATAGCAATAAGCCATAGACACCCGGAATACCCTGATCTTGACGAGCTGAGGTAATTTTCATATGCGTTCCATTGCTCTCATCAATTTTTCACATGCATTTCTTACACATCTTGTCATGAAATATAATCTGAATTTATAAAAACTGTTAGACAATCATATCAACCATTTTTAAACATTCTTTTTAAAGACAACAATTTTTGTTGTTGAAATAAGTAAGACATCCCCATGTTGATTTAAGGCTTGTGTAACGTAACTTACAATACCACGATCTAATTTTGTTTTGGATGGTGTGATAGCTGAAATTTCAGTTTCAACATGAATTCTATCACCCGGTCGAGTGGGGCGTGGCCACCGCAAACTAGATTCTGAACCGATCAAACCTCCATGAATAGGCATGCATTCGGTCCATAAACGCATAGTGATGGCAGAAGTGTGCCAACCACTGGCAGCAATCCCTTGAAAAATAGGATCATGCTTAGCTTGCTCTTCATCTATGTGAAATGTTTGAGGGTCATAGGAATTTGCAAATTTTTTGATTTCATCTAAGGTGATTTCATATTCACGACTAATAAAACGATCACCAATTTTCAAATCTTCTAAATAAAGCATTAGTCTTGACCCTGTAAAACTTTTTGTTCAATTAGGAAGCCGCCTGTTTGACGTTTCCATAATTGGGCATATATTCCATTTTGCGCAATTAACTCTTCATGTGTTCCTTGCTCAGCAATTTGGCCTTCATCAAGAACAATTAAACGATCCATTTGTGCAATAGTAGATAATCGGTGTGCAATTGCAATAACAGTTTTATCAACCATAAGGTCATTTAAACTTGACTGGATAGCTGCTTCAACTTCTGAATCTAATGCACTAGTGGCTTCATCTAAAATGAGAATAGGAGCATCTTTTAAAAATACACGTGCAATAGCAATACGTTGTCTTTGACCACCAGAAAGTTTTACACCACGTTCACCAACTTGAGCGTCATATCCATTACGACCCTTTAAATCTACCAATTGAGGTATAAATTCGGCAGCTTTTGCTTTCTTTACAGCATTTTTCATATCGGCATCAGATGCATCTGGACGTCCATACTTAATATTTTCAGCGACTGAGCGATGTAATAAAGAAGTATCTTGTGTTACTAAGGCAATATTCGCTCTTAGACTATCTTGAGTCACATCTTCAATATTTTGCCCATCAATTAAAATTGCACCTTGCTTAAGATGATAAAAATGTAAAAGCAACTGAATAAGCGTAGATTTGCCTGCTCCAGAACGTCCAACAATTCCTATCTTTTCACCAGCTTTAATTTTTAAGTTGAAGTGATTAATCACATTTTTATTGTTATAAGCAAAGCTAACATCTTTAAATACAATCTCACCTTGGCTTACTTCAAGTGTTTTTGCATCAGGTTTGTCTTGAATATTAATTTTTTTACCTAATGTTTGCATACCATCTTGAATGGTTCCAACATTTTCAAATAATGCGGACATATGCCACATCATAAACTCAGCCATACTATTAAGTTTTAAAATCATGGCAGTAGTCGCTGCAATTACACCTAATGCTGCTAAACCTTGAGTCCATAGCCAAACTGAGGTGCCAATAACGCCAATAAATAAGACGGCTGATAGCATGTTGATACTTATTTCAAAAAGAGTGCCTAAACGCATCTGAGCATAGACTGTTGTCATAAACTCTTTCATTGATGCTTTTGCATATTGGCTCTCACGTCCCGCATGAGCAAATAATTTAACTGTTTGAATGTTGGTGTAAGCGTCGGTAACGCGACCAGTCATAATTGATCTAGCGTCGGCTTGCTGCTGAGAAACTTTACTTAAACGTGGAATAAAGAACCACGCACTTAATAAGAATAAGGTTAACCAAACTAAAAGTGGTATCAGCAAAATTGTTGAAATTGAGCCAAGAACAATACTAACGGTAATAAAGTAAATAGCGACGTAAGCCAGCATATCGCCCAAAATAATCCAGAATTCACGGATGGCTAGAGCCGTTTGCATAACTTTTGCAGAAAGTCGACCAGCAAAGTCATTATGGAAAAAATCTAAGCTTTGTTTTAATAAAAGATTATGAAAACGCCAGCGCAAACGCATTGGAAAAGTACTATATAAAATCTGATGTTTTACAATAGATTGAATATTTACAAAAAAGATATTGGTAAATAAAACACCAATTAAAAGTAGTAAATCAGTCGTGTGCTGACTTAAAAAACTTTCAGGGCGACTACTACTTAACCAATCTACGAGTTGTCCAATCTTTGAAAAAAGTAACGCTTCAAAGCTTGCCGCACCTGCTGTAAAAAGAATAAGTAAGAATAAGTAAGGGCGTAAGCCTTCCGTTGCTTGCCAGACAAATGGAAAAAAACGAGTTGGTAAAGGTTCATCCAGACCTTTTGTTGGGTAGGGATCTACAAGTTTTTCAAACCACTTCAGCATGAATTACTACCTTTAAGACAAAAGCCACTTAATTAAGTCTTTGCAATTAAATTTACAAAAAAGTCAGTTAGATCAATATCACTTCGGTTTTCGATCTTTTGAATATGTGCAAATACACATGAACTGATTATGTTGTACGTCATTCATTCGTACATGACGTAAATTTGGATGCCTGAAGAAATCTTCAAGAATGTCGCGAAGACTTAAAAAATTATGATTTATTATATCGGGATTAATAGATAAAGTGGTGAAGGAATTTATTCTTTAAGTATTTTTTCTTACTATTTTGAACAATTGTTAAATTAACACTTTTTAAATCCATTTGAAAAAGGCCTTTATATTTGCATAATAAAGGCCCTTGTATGTCTTACCACATTAAATCATCAGGAATAACATAAGCTGCATATGGATCTTCTTCATCTGTAGTCTGTTCATTGGACTCAGCATTGTTCAATAAAATAAAACCTTTCATCTTCTGATCAATTTTTTCAGCTAATGCTTTAGGTAAGTAAGCATATTGATTTTGATCTTTAGCAATGACTAGACTGCCTGAAACAAGGGCATTATATACTTGCTGAGAAATATATACCTTCTTGATCTTACTCTCATCAATAAATTGATAAACACTATCACCATCAGTATTTGAAATTTTATGATGTTTAATCATTTGAATGATTGATGCTTTGAGGGCTTTTTCCTCAAGTTGTTGTTGTTTTTCTAAGTTTAAAGCCTGATCTTTAGCTAACTTTTCTTGTTGAGCTTTTTCAATATTTGCTTTGATTTCGGCCTCATTACTTTGACCGATACGTTGTTCGTGATGAGCTTGTTTTGTTAATTTTTTTGCTTTTTTATTATCCACTAACCCAGCTTTTAGTAGCTGTGCTTGTAAGGCATTTTTAACCATGACTTAATCCTTATGTGAAGTTGAAGGGCTATAGAAGTAAACGACCCAGTAAGAAATACTTAAGACTAAGCTTAAAGTTGCTGGCAATAAAAATGCTTGTAACTTTAATTGCGGATGTACCAGCGCGGCGAGAATTCCACCCAGCAGAAAACCTGCAAAAATTAGTAAGTGTAAAACTATACGTCGGTTTTCTACAGGTAAGCCTCTAGCTTTATATCCAAGTGCTAAACCAATATCTGTTAAAACGCCAGATAGATGGGTAGTTCGAATAATGGTTCCTTTATAATGGCTAACCATTGCATTTTGTAGGCCCATCGCTGTACAAGCCCATAATAATCCATAGCGTGGAAAATAAGGAAGTAATAGCCAACAAAGAAAAATGAATAAAGCAACAAGACTCAAAGGTAAGCCATAGCGACGACCTAGTCGAAAATGGCTGCTGCCTAAAATAAAACCACTATAAAATGAACCGCAAACATAACAAATGATCACCAGAAGCAAGAAAATGATATGTTCTGGTTGCCACTCTACCAAACTCATAGCTAGGATACTAACGTTGCCAGTCATGTGTGAAATAGATTGATGCAAAAGGGTAATTAACCCTAATACATTAATCATTCCGGCATTGAATGCCAGTAAAAAGGCTCCGAGTTGGAACCAGTTTGGTAGACGTTGAAATGGCATTTCGTTTAGGAAGCTTGTTTCGAACGAATATCTACAGCTGCGGTAAATAAAACGTCTGTAGAAGAGTTAAGCGCTGTTTCTGTAGAGTCTTGCAATACACTAATAATCATACCAATAGCCACTACTTGCATCGCAATTTCAGTTGAAATGCCAAATAAACTACAAGCTACTGGAATCAGAAGCAAAGAACCACCAGCTACACCAGAAGCACCACATGCTGAAACTGTAGCAACAACTGATAAGATGAGCATTGTTGCAAAATCAACATGAATTCCAAGCGTATGAACAGTGGCTAGTGTGAGTACGGTAATTGTCACTGCCGCACCAGCCATATTTACTGTCGCACCTAATGGAATAGAGACACTTGCTGTAGATGGATTAACACCTAAACGTTCTGCTAAATCTAAGTTAACTGGAATGTTGGCTGCTGAGCTTCGTGTAAAGAAAGCAGTAATCCCACTTTCTTTAAGGCATTTAAACACGAGAGGGTATGGGTTCCCACGTATAGTAAGCGCAACAAGAATTGGATTGATAACTAAAGCAACAAAGAACATCGTACCTAACAGTACTACTAATAATTGCGCATAACTTTCAAGTGTTGCGAGACCCGCATCTGCAAAAGTTACTGCAACCAATCCGAAAATACCGACAGGTGCAAAAGCAATTACTTTATGAATAATAGCACTAACAGCATGTGCAACATCCTGCATGACTTCTTTTGTGGTGTCTGAGCTATGGCGCATTGCTAAACCGAGGCCAATTGCCCAAGCTAAAATACCAATAAAGTTTGCTTCGCTAATGGCTTGAACAGGGTTAGCAATAAAGCTTAAAAGCAAATTTTTCAGAATGTCAGCTAAACTTCCTGGCGATTGCAAATCATTATGAGAAACTGTGTTGAGGAACAAAGTGCTTGGAAAAGAAAGACTAACAATCACAGCTGTGAAAGCAGCAAGCAACATACCTACCACATATAAAATCATGATTGGACGTAAATTCGCACTATGGCCCACCTGAAAATTGGCAATAGAAGAAAGTACTAATACAAAGACTAAAATAGGGGCAACAGATTTTAACGCTTTGATAAAAAGCTCACCAAATAAACTTAAATATGGCGTAATGTCTGGAAATAGTAATGCAACGCCAATACCTAAAATAATGGCGATAATAATCTTGGCTACCAAGCTTAATCGAGAAAAGAATTCAAGCATATAAAGACCTTATTAACCTATTCATGGCTAAAGGTTGAACAAGCGGAGTATTTTATACTTAAGTTATGGGAATCTTAAGCTTTTTTATATCAACTAGACGTTTTTATAGTAGATGGTAATATTAAGTCATTGTTTTAGTTTTGGTTAATTTTTAATTTTAAATTTTTTTATTGGAGGCTTTGCTTGTTAATTGTTCGTCAAGAAAACGAATTATATCAAAAGGGGTAAAAGTGCCGAATGAACTCCGAAGAAATAAATTGATAACAGATTAAATGGCATCGGTGAGGCTTTGGAAAAGCTACGCGAATTTTCAAAACTTTGTGCTTCGACTAGGCTCTAAGCTTTCAAGCTGAAAAATCGCATATTTCAGGAAATTACTACTATTATTATAAAATTATAATTTAAAAATATTATTTACTTGCACAGTACAGCTGATGAAGCGTATTTAAAATTGAATGCATATTGTCATCCTTAATAGAATAAAAAATTTGCTTGCCATCACGACGAGTTGATACAACATCACTTTTACGTAACATCATAAGCTGTTGTGAAAGAGTGGGCTGTGTAATTTGGGTCTTCTCTTCAATCTGTGAGACATTTAGCTCCTCGTAAGCTAAGTGACATAAAATTAATAAACGATCTGTATTAGCCAAAGATTTTAGAATTCCCACGACTGAATCAGCCGCATTTTTCATTTCTTCAATTTGGAGTCCATCTTTCATACTTTATACCTATATCAATATAGCGGGCATAGTATAGATTGATCTTGCTCAAATGAATGTAGCAAAACTAATCAATCCAATTGTTTTTGTTGAAAAGCAATATAAGGGGAATTGATAAATAAGTAGTATTTTTAATTAAAAACAGTTGTTTGTATTTCTTTTGTGTTTAAAATGTTGCATTGTGTTATAAGTTTAATTGTTAAGTATAAGTGAATTGAAGTCAACATGAAATAAGCCTTATTTCATGCCGATAAATAGTTAAATCTAATTTATCTTTAAATGAAACAAAAAAAATGATTGAGTTTTTATTTTTTAAATATATAATCTGTTTTGTACAGACAGGTCTGTATATTTTGGTTTAGTAAGGTCGAAAAAAACGTCTAATTTTGAACCAAAATGACTTTCAGACGCAGCGTGATAGATAAGAAGAATATTAATATAAGAAGAAGAATGTCACGCTTTATTTTTAAGCAGCTCTTTCAAAGTCAATTAACTTTTCAACTCGATTCCAATAATCATAAATTTTTATTGAACCATGCTCGACCTGAGCTTGAATGGTCATACCTTCCAATATATTAACGAGTAGTAAAGATAAAGGACCTGGTTCTTTTACATTATATTGGTTGAGAAGGTTTTGCATAAGTTGAGTCAACCAAGCTTTATACAAAGTGGCAGGTTGATGTGTTGATGGATATTGTTTTAAAACCTCTTCCAAAGCTTTTTGAAACATACAGCCATTAAAGTCTTCACTATTAAACCAGTCGGAATACCATAAAAATACTGCTTTAATTCTCGCAAGAGGGTCTAACTCATCATGTTTTGATAAGGCCGAGGTAAGAGAGTTCTGTAAAAGCGTGTTTCGTAGAAGTAGACATTCTTCAATTAATTTTTCTTTTGATGGAAAATGCTTGTAGAAAGTCATTTTTGCAACGCCAGATTCATTAATGATGCGATCCACACCTATAGAATTATAGCTATACGAGTTAAAAAGTCTTAATGCGGTGTTAATAATGTCATCTTTCTTCGACATATTTTTAGCCTCTCACAAATGAATTGCTATTAGCTTGTGAACTGTGATCTGTATTAATGAAAATCTGGATATTTAATTTTACAAGGTATTGTTTGTTATTGATAGAAAAAAGATATTATTTTTTTAAACTGTAACGTTTAAATTTTAAGGAAAAAGTAAGTAAGAAATGTATCGTTTTTTTAATCATGAAGCTTTTCTATTTTTAATTCTCATTTCAAGATTTTTTAAAGTTTAATAATCTTAACCACGTATTATTTAAGATTTTTTTAGATAAATTTAACGAATAATAATTGAATGTATTTTTGAGTTTGCTTGCTAATTTAAAAAGTAGGTTTTTCCACTTTCATGAAAAAACCTACTTTTATTAAAACATTTACTCTGCAGGGGGTAAAAGCATCAGAATAGATTCATTTAATAAGTGAGCAACGTTTTCTAGTGTTTCGTCATCATTAAATTGGCTATCAAATGGCAGACTCTCTCCATTGGCAATCGCTTTTAATTTTGGCTCAAAGGGTTCAGCTATAAATAGAACTTCACCATTTCCCCAAAAGTTTAGGGTTCCGTTTTGTTCTGTATAAAGTAGTCGAGAGGCTGGCTCTAAAAGAACTTCGTATCCTTCTTGTAAAATTTCTTTCAAGTCATCGGCTTCGATTTCATCAGCTTCTGGAATATTATCTGGATATTTAGGTTCACTCATATAAGACATGATAGCGGCGTCAAGTACTGATGAATCTTTTAATTGAGCTAAAACTAAATCTTTTAAGTGGCTCAGTTCAGTTGCGTTAATTTCACCAATTTGCCCCATCTGTTTGCGTGCAATGTCTACAACAGGATTTTGCAATAAAGTATTAGCTGAAAATTGATCACTAATACGTTCCATCATTCCTGCAACGTTTGGCATGCGAAAGCCAAATGAGAAAGTTAAGCAATCATCTTCGGCAACGCCATAATGTGCCATTCCAGGCGGAACATACAGTAAATCACCTGGTGCTAGAACTTCATCAAATTGTACGTCTATTTCTGGTAAAAGTTTTAATGGTTGATTAGGTACAAATGCAGTATTTACATCGCACATTTGTCCTATCTGCCAGCGACGATGTCCGTGACCTTGAACTAAAAACACATCATAAAAATCAAAATGTTTTCCAACTGAACCACCTTTAGGTGCATAAGACACCATAATATCGTCACGGCGCCATTGAGGAATAAAAGGAAATTTTTTCCAAAGCTCAGAAAGGTCAAAAGAGTAGTGGTCTACAGCCTGTACTAAAATAGTCCATAATTTTGGTAGCTTTTGAAAGTCACCTTTGGTTAGAGGTGAAGACTTGACGTGCCATTCATTTGGATTTCTATCTTTTTGGCGAATGAGTCGTGCACTCGCATGTTCCTCCAAAGCAAGTTCTTGCACATCTTGCGGTTCTAAAAGACCTACAATCTCTGGCAATCCGTTACGTACCAGCAAAGGTTTTTTCTGCCAATATTCTGCTAAGAATTGTTCGGCAGTAATACCGCCTAAAACTGCTAAAGGTTCTGTCATGGAAATAACCTATTTATAAAAATATCTAAAATTAAGGAATCTGTAGACCAAGCTGCCTTAAAATATGGCAAAGTTGAATCATGGGTAAACCCATAAGAGTCGTCTGGTCTTGGCCTGTCATTTTTTCGAACAAACTAATTCCTAAACTTTCACACTTAAAGCTACCAGCACAATGGAGTGGTTGATCTAATGCAATATATCGTTCAATTTCGGCTTGATTTAAGGTTCGGAATTTAACTTGATAATGTTCAATAAGCGTTTGTTCAAAATTCATGTCAAGCCATTGCACACTGAGTGCGGTACTAAAGTAGACAGTTCGACCTGAGTTTTCTGCTAACTGTAATTTGGCATTTTCAATGGTCATCGGTTTACCAATAAAGTCATTGGGAGCATGTTCTCGCCATGCGACTTGATCGGAACCAATAATAATTGCATGTGGGTTTTGTGCAGCAATTACTTGGGCTTTTGTGAAAGCCAACCTTTTTGCAAGTTCATCTGCATGGATCTCATCCCGAGGGCTCTCATCAATATCTGGACTAACACAGATATAGTTAATCCCTAAGCGATCCATTAAGGCTTTGCGTGTTTGACTGCTTGATGCCAAAATAATTTGTGGCTGTACCATTACACTGCAAATTCCATTAAAACATCTAAAGGCACATAGCTTAATACAGCTTGATGACATGCATGTATTTTAATGGGAGGGGCTTGACCTGCTTGATAAGCTTCTACCCAACGAGTTACACAGATACACCAGAAATCACCGGGCTTTAGGCCTGGGAAATCTACTTCTGGTAAAGGGGTAATAAGATCATTCCCAATTTTTTGTGAAAAATTTAAGAAATCAGAGGTCATTTGCGCACATACAGTATGCTGACCAAGGTCTGTGACTGCTGTGTGGCAAAAGCCATTTCTAAAATAGCCAGTAATAGGGTCGAAACAACAACTTGCTAAAGGTTCCCCTAAAACATTTAAACGGTTGATTTGTGGATCTGGATGAATAGACATAATGGATGAAATATCAAATGACTATCTCTATCATAATCAAAACTCGGACTTTCTACAGCTTTTATGCAAAAAAACTAACCTTTTTTGATGTAATCATTTAAAATTGGCGCGTTTTTAAAATCATAAAGAGAGCTTTACATGAATTTTCAGCGTATGACTGACCTTAACTTAACAGGTAAACGTGTCCTTATTCGTGAAGATTTAAACGTTCCTGTCAAGAATGGTGTGATTACTAGCGATGCTCGCTTGCGCGCAGCATTACCAACTATTAAAGCTGCTTTAGAAAAAGGTGCAGCTGTGATGGTGTTTTCGCATCTAGGTCGTCCTGTTGAAGGTGAACCAAAGCCAGAACAATCACTTGCTCCAGTTGCTGCTTATTTAACAGAAGTATTGGGCCAAGACGTTAAATTGTTAACAGATTACCTAGATGGCGTAGAAGTTGAAGCTGGTCAAGTCGTACTGCTTGAGAATGTGCGCTTTAACCATGGTGAAAAGAAAAATAATCAAGATCTTGCACAAAAATATGCTGCATTATGCGATGTATTTGTTATGGATGCATTTGGTACTGCTCACCGTGCAGAAGCTTCTACTGAAGGTGTAGCTCGTTTTGCTCCTGTTGCAGCAGCGGGTCCTTTATTGGCAGCTGAATTAGATGCACTTGGCCGTGCAATGCAAACTCCTGAAAAACCGATGGTTGCAATTGTTGCTGGTTCTAAAGTTTCAACTAAACTTGATGTTTTAAACTCACTTTCTAGTATTTGTGATCAACTTATCGTTGGTGGCGGTATTGCAAATACATTCTTGGCAGCTGCTGGTTTTAATGTTGGTAAATCATTATACGAAGCTGACTTGGTTGAAACTGCAAAACAAATTGCTGCGAAAGTAAGTGTTCCACTACCTACAGATGTTGTGGTTGCCGATGCGTCGCAAATTAATTTTGAAGATTTCTTAGGTTCGTTGGCAGCAGCGCAAGCAGTTGTGAAGAAAGTAGAAGATGTAACATCAAACGATATGATTTTAGATGTCGGTCCGGAAACAGCTAAAGCATTTGCAAATATTTTAACAACATCAAAAACGATTCTTTGGAATGGTCCTGTAGGCGTATTTGAAGTTGATCAGTTTGGTGAGGGTACTAAAGCACTTTCTTTAGCTGTTGCTCAATCTGCTGGTTTCTCGATTGCTGGTGGCGGAGATACTTTAGCTGCGATTGATAAATATAACGTTGCTGATCAAATTGGTTATATTTCTACAGGTGGTGGTGCGTTCCTTGAATTTGTTGAAGGTAAGACTTTGCCAGCAGTTGCTGTTTTACTTGAGCGTGCTTAATACTGTTATCTAAAAAATAAGAAGGGATTGGGCTACCAGTCCCTTTTTTCATGGATAGGTCATTAAACTGTCATATATCTGCAATAAAATAGCGAGCATTAAATCACCAACTGTGGACAATAGTGATGAATTTAAAGCTTACATTTGCTGCTTTGTTAATTGTACCGATGATGTTGACTGCTTGTGCTAAGAAAGATGAAGCATCTCAGGCTGGACAAGAATCGGCAGCTTCTACTGCTATTTCTGAAAAAGTAACGCCTGAGCAACAAGCAGCAATTGATGCGATTGATAAGCCAGTTTTAGATGAAAAGAATACCGATGTGGTTGAAGGTAGTGCACCGAGTGAGGCTGCTGCTTCAGAAACACATTAATTTGTTGTTTTTTGTTAAAAAATCCCTGCATATGCGGGGATTTTTTTTGAAATACTGTGATTTGTTGCTGAATTGAAATAAATGAAAGGGTAGAATAACCCGCACTACCTGGGAGGATATTATGGCACTCATTTCAATGCGCCAGCTCTTGGATCACGCTGCTGAACATAACTACGGCGTACCAGCATTTAACGTAAATAACTTAGAACAAATGCGCGCAATCATGCTTGCCGCGGATGCAACCAATTCACCTGTAATTGTTCAAGCATCAGCTGGAGCTCGCAAATATGCAGGCGCTCCATTCTTACGCCATCTTATTTTGGCTGCAATTGAAGAATGGCCACATATTCCAGTGGTAATGCACCAAGACCATGGTACAAGCCCTGATATCTGTCAGCGTTCAATTCAGCTTGGCTTTAGCTCAGTAATGATGGACGGTTCATTAGGTGTGGATGGTAAAACACCTACATCTTACGAATACAATGTTGATGTAACTCGTAATGTTGTTGCTTTAGCACATGCATGTGGTGTTTCTGTCGAAGGTGAGATTGGCTGTTTAGGTAGCCTTGAAACTGGTATGGCAGGCGAAGAAGATGGTGTGGGTGCTGAAGGTGTGCTTGATCACTCACAACTTTTGACATCTGTTGAAGAAGCGACTCAGTTTGTTGCTGATACAAATGTTGATGCACTAGCAATTGCAGTTGGTACTTCACACGGTGCATATAAATTTACGCGTCCACCTACAGGCGATATCTTGGCAATTGACCGCATTAAAGAAATTCATGCGGCATTACCAAATACTCACCTTGTAATGCATGGTTCGAGTTCTGTTCCACAAGAATGGTTAAAGGTAATCAATGAGTTCGGCGGTAATATCGGCGAAACTTATGGTGTACCTGTTGAGCAGCTTGTAGAAGCAATTAAACACGGCGTACGTAAAATCAACATTGATACTGATTTACGCTTAGCTTCAACTGGTGCGATTCGTCAGTTTATGGCTGAGAATCCATCTGAGTTTGATCCACGCAAATACTTTGCTAAAACAGTTGATACAATGAAGCAAATTTGTATCGATCGTTATGAAGCGTTTGGTACAGCTGGAAATGCTGACAAGATCCGCCCAATTTCTTTAGAGAAAATGGTTGATCGTTATAAATAATTCCCGTTAGGGTTTAATTTATAGAAACCGGTTATTTATATAACCGGTTTTTTATTAGTTAAATTTTATTCATAAAAAAACCTGTGATAGACACAGGTTTTGATGACGATAAAAGAACTTATTTCTGTAAGTTCTTTTTGTCTAGACTTGGATCTTTGATTTCTACATATGCATTTGCACGGACTTCACGCAACCAGCTATCGATTTCAGTGTTAAATTGGCGTTCACCTAAAATTTGACGTGCCATACGCTCTTGATATTCGTGAGTCATATCTTTTTCACGTTTTTCAGTTACTTGTAAGATATGCCAACCGAATTGAGTCTGGAATGGTTCGCTGATTTCACCTACAGGAATTTCCTGCATTTTTTTATCAAATTCAGGGACCATCGTACCCGGAGTTACCCAACCTAAGCTACCACCATCGCGCGCTGAACCCGTATCATTTGAATAGGTAGCTGCAAGTGTTGCAAAATCATCGCCAGCTTTTAAGCGTTTATAGATGTTGTCAATAATTTGCTTGGCATTTTCAAGGCTAACCACTTCAGATGGTTGAATGAGAATGTGGCGAGTTTGAAATTGAGGTACTAAAGCTTTTTGCTCATTTTGTTTACGCTCAATAAGCTTTAAAACATGTACACCATCACGTACTGAAATTAAGTCAGTTGTTTGGCCGTCTTGTAATGGAGTAATACGTGCTGCAAGTTCAGCAGGAATGTCTGAAAGTGGACGGAACCCCATGTCAGCACCATCAACTTTTACATTTGCAGTTGAAAGTTTTTTCAATGCGTTTATATCATTACTTTGTGCAAGCTTTGAACGTACTTCTTGAGCCACAGATTGAACTTCCTGTGAATTATCACCAGCAATACGCATATGAATTACATGTGCTTGGTTGCCTAAAGCAGCTTGACCCTGAGGTGATTTTAAGAAGTTTTCTACATCTTGATCACTAATTTTAATACGAGACATGACTTGTTGTTGGCGCAAACGACTAATTGCTAAATCTTCAGCGATTCGACCGCGTAAACTCTCATAAGTCCCTGGTGCCATAGCGTCTAACTTTTGTTGGAAGGCTTCTAAGCTTTTAGTTCCAGATTGACTTGCTACTTTTAATACAGCTTCATTTAAGCTTTTTTCATCAGGTTTGATACCATATTTTTTAACTTGCTCAAGTTGTGCCTGACGCAAGATTAATTGATCTAACACCTGAAATTGTAAATATTGCTGAGGTGGAACCTCTTTTTTTTGTGCTTGTAGTTCGTGAGCGGCTTCAGCCATCCCTTGTTGAAGATCGCTTTTTAAAATTACGCTATTGTCCACAATTGCCACAACTTCATCAGCGGGTTGGGCAAAACTATGCATTGATGAAGAGATTAGGGCAGCAAGGGTAGTTGCTTTAAAAAACTGTTTAAGATGCTTTGTCTTCATTAACGTTGTGTCCAAGATTGATTAATTTTGTTAAAACCTAAAACGCGATTTTCAAGTAAAGACGCGAGTTTATTGTTTAAACCACCTAAACCTTTTAGTGTAATTTCGGCCATAATGGCGCGTTTTTCACTAACATCTGGAGATTTTGGATCATCTAGGTCGTTGTAATATGAGCGGCCATAGACTGAAATACCCCAGCAACATGATTCATAGTTAACGCCTAATAAAAGTTCACGCGCAACATCGTTATCCATGTCGTATTGTACGTGGCCCATAATACGCCAATTGTCTTTAATTGGTTGTATAAACGATGCAACAACCTGATCGTAAGTATCTTGACGGCCAGCAATATCTTTACGATAGAAATAGCCTAAGTTATATAGATTTCCTTTATCTCCAGTATAATAAACCTGAAAATCACGCTGAGCATTATCACCATTAGACATCCATGCTGAGTTGGCTGCGATAGTGAAGTTTTGATTTAACTGGCTTGTTAAACTTACAACCGGACCAGTATTGCGTTCGGTATCAATCTCGTCTTGTTGCTTTAATGTCACACGACGATCTTCAAAATAATAACTTTGACCAACACTTGCACGTAAACGTTCTAAGCCTACTGTGTCAAAGAGACTATAACTTACACCGAGTGATAGAAAGTTGTTGTCTTCAAGACGGTCATGTCCGTAGAAGCGGTAAGGGTTAAATAATTGATCGTAACTTACTGATGCTGAAGTTGAGTCAAAGTTTGGAGAGCTGTCTTGGTTTTTGTATGGAGCATATGCATAAAATGCACGAGGGGTAAGTGTTTGTAAATACTTGCCCTCACGTTCAAAATTCAGTCCAGTGTCCAATGTAAATTGAGGTACAACGACTGATTTATTTTCAGAACCGCCATCTAGACCTTGAGATGCGATACTGTCCTTATCATAGAATGTTTGAATAGAGCGTACGGAAACTTCAGGTATTACAAATGCTGCTGGTGTGCGATAGTTGTAGCGCGTTGCAAACTGGTTGTAGATACGTGTACCACTACTTTCCTGAGCAGAATCATCAGTAATTGATTTCTTGAAGTATGCAGTATCATTATTGAATTCGTATTGTAAGCCTAATGGATTGCCTGTGACATAATTCAATAAGAATTGTGGTAAACGCGCATAAGGCTTATCAACATCCGCAATTTCCGGATCAAGTGTCTGGAAATCTTCGACTTTAAGTTGAGCTTTTAAACCCGGGATACCATGTTGGTAGTTAAGTTCCCATGCTCTACGTAAGTTTAGGTCTGTTTTAGAGTTAGGGCTGCTATCTAAATCTGAAAAATAGTCTTTATCTGAAGCGTAGTTATATTCGAGATTAGTTGACCATTGATCGTTGATATCCCAGTTATGTAAGAAATGGAAATCTTTACGATCTTTATCATCGTATTCTTTGTCAGATGGCAACATGCCACCCCACATTTCACCCGCACCAAAACCATCGGTTAAGTATCGAAAATCACCTTTTAGCATTGCACCGCGGTCTGCTAAATAACGCGGAGTCAGTGTCAGATCATAGTTAGGTGCAAGGTTTAAATAAACTGGAACAGAAAGCTCAATACCACCATCGTTTGAGAAACCAAACTGTGGGTTGAGAATACCTGTAGTTCGGCGATCATCAATCGGGAAGTTAAAATAAGGAACTGCTAGAACAGGAACGTCTTTAACATACAGTTTTGTCCCGCGAGTTACACCACGCCCAGTTTCCTGATTTAACTCAATTTTATTTGCCTGAATTTTCCAGCCCGGTTTTTGGCCTGGTGGGCAAGTCGTATAGGTTGCATCGTTAAGAACCATGACATTTGGCGAGGTTCTTTCGATTTTTCCTGCATGACCATGGGCATGTTGTTGTTCAGAAATATAAAAACTATTTTCTAAATTACCAGTCTGGTTTTTTAGGTTGTAATTAATTTCGTCACTCTGTGAAAGTAACCCGCCTTGAGCGAGTTGTACTCGGCCTTGTGCATGTGCAAAGGTTTGGGTCTTATCAATCGTAACCTTGTCAGCACGAACCGTGCGTCCTTCCTGATCAATAACGACGTCGCCTTCTAAAACAGAGTCACCGGCAGGATTATAATGTCCATAGTTAGCCGTAACGACAGAAGTCGTTTTGTCGGCATCTAGAGCTTTGGTCTCAGGGTTAATCGGTGTAACCCATGTACCCTGGCAAAATGCCGAGCTTAAATACTTATTGTCACGAAGCTGTGCCTCAGGTGCTGATTTATCAACATAATACTGTTGAAAGAATTCTTGACCCGGGTAGGCTTCTTTGATGCTCGCTTTAAGTTGATTATTGTCTATATTGGAGACAACATCAGCTGACTCAGCATAACTTGATTGTATGGAGCCACATAAGAGCGTAAAAATAGCTGTCGCTAAAGGATTAAATTTAAACTGATGCTTCATTGTCTCATTAACCAAGTATGCTAATTCACAATTAATTATTGTCGCATCATAGAGAAAAAGTTTATAAGTGGCTACACTTAACCCTTCAAAAATCTCAGCTTGTTTTAGATTTTATTGCAAATGAATACACAACGTGAACAATTGATATATACATGGCTTACATCTGTTCTTGAAAATGATCAATTTAAGATCGCTTTTTTGGCAGGTGATGCAAGCTTCCGCCGTTATGCGCGTATCCAGTTACAAAATAAAACGTATATGCTCATGGATGCCCCTCCAGAAAAAGAAGACTGTGTTCCGTTTGTGACCATTGACGAATTTTTTGCAGGCCATGGTGTACGCGTCCCTCAGATCGTCGCGAAAGATTTAGCTCAAGGTTTTCTGTTATTGGAAGATTTTGGTGATGTGCTGTTGTCGACATTATTAAATGATGAAACAGTCGATAAATATTATGAACAAAGCTTTAAACAGCTGATTCATTTGCAGTCTGTGAATGGTCAGGAGCAATTTCCAGCATACTCCTATGAGAAATTGTTAACTGAAATGAAGCTGTTGACTGACTGGATGCTGCCATCTTTGCAGATTACTCCGAATGCGAACCAGCAACAGGTGATTGACGATGCTTTCGATGTGTTAGCAAAAACTGCATTGGCTCAGCCGCAAGTGATTGTACATCGTGATTTTCACAGTCGTAATTTGATGAAAATTGCAAATGAACCAGAGCTTGGAGTTATTGATTTTCAGGATGCAGTGATTGGTGCAGATACTTATGATCTAATCTCGATTACTCGTGATGCTTATGTTCAGTGGAATGCAGAGCGTGTGTATCAATGGTTTAGAGTCTTTTATGACTTATTACCAGAGTCTGCGAAACAGAACCGTAGTTTTGAGCAGTTCAAACGTGATGCAGATTTAATGGCTATTCAGCGTCATATTAAAATTTTGGGCATCTTTGTGCGTCTGTTTGAGCGCGATGGTAAATCAGGTTATTTAAAAGATTTACCACGTGTAATGTGGTATTTGATCGAAGAAAGCCGTGGTTATGCTGAACTTGATGAGTTTATGTTATTCATAAATGGCATAGTTATGCCGAAGTTTATCGACAAATATGGTAACTACGAGGTAGCAGCATAATGAAAGCAATGATTCTTGCTGCTGGCTTGGGTAATCGTATGCGTCCACTCACGCTATATACACCAAAGCCTTTGCTTGAGGTAGGTGGTAAGGCGCTTATTGTGTGGCATATTGAAAAACTTAAGAAAATTGGTGTGACCGAAATCGTCATCAATTCTGCTTGGTTGGCCGATAAACTCATCAGCAGCTTAGGCGATGGCTCTCAATTTGGTGTGGATATCCGTTGGACACGAGAGGATGAGGGTTTAGAAACAGCTGGTGGAATTATTAATGCTTTGCCACTGCTTGGAACAGATCCGTTTATTTTGGTAAATGGAGATGTATGGACCACGATGGATTTTGAAGCTCTACGCCATATTAAGCTAAATGATGATTTAGCACATCTTGTGTTGGTTGATAATCCTAAACAGCATCCTGAAGGCGACTTTACATTGTTCGATGGACGCGCTTTTACATTCGATCAAGATGTGACGGGTGAGAATCTCACTTTTAGCGGTGTGTCTGTTATCCATCCTAAGCTTTTTGATGGATTGGAACCTGGTAAACGTCCTTTAGCTCCACTATTGAAGCAAGCGATGCAGAATCAAAAAATATCTGGTGAAAAACTTAAAGGCGCATGGGTAGATGTGGGAACGCCTGAGCGTTTAATGGAGCTAGATTTGCAAATTCGTGAAGGCTTCTACGATTAACTGTGTAATCCCTAATCGTTAACTAGTGTTCCACGATGCATAAATGGGTATACTTTGTTTTAAATTTTACTTAGATGTTATCTGTTTATGCATCCGTTTTTTCAAGAGTTACAACAGGGTAGTCAAAAATTAGGTTTATCGCTTAGCGATGAAGCTTTGGCATTATTGTTAAAGTATCAAGATGCTTTGGTACTTTGGAATAAAGCATATAATCTGACAGCAATTCGTGATCCGAAAGAAATGTTAGTGAAGCATTTGTTGGATAGTCTAAGTATTTTAAATGACTTACCTGAAGGTAGACTGCTTGATGTGGGTACAGGTGGTGGTATGCCTGGCATGATTATTGCTCTTTGTCAGCCACAACGCCAATGTGTTCTTTTAGATTCTAATGGTAAAAAAATTCGTTTTTTGAAGCAATTTATTGCTGATCTTAAATTGAGTAACGTTGTGGCAGTACAAACACGTGTTGAGAATCAAGATACAATTGATGAGCTTGGCCAGTTTGACGTCATAACAAGTCGAGCTTTTGCTTCTTTAACGGACTTTGTAGATGCGGCTCAGCCATACCTTCATCAGAGCAGTATAATCGCAGCGATGAAAGGTGTGGTGCCAGTTGAGGAAATTGAGCAGCTCAAGCAGGACTTTTCATGTAAAGTGATTGAACTGCGCGTCCCAAGACTTGATGAACAACGTCATTTACTTTTACTTCAACATATCTAAATAAAAAGTATTAAGGTTACCATGGCTCAAATTATTGCGATTGCAAACCAAAAGGGTGGTGTTGGTAAAACAACGACTGCAGTAAATCTTGCAGCGTCTCTAGCTGTATTAAAAAAACGTGTATTACTTGTAGATATGGACTCACAAGGTAATGCTACGATGGGGTCTGGTATTCAAAAGAACGATCTTTTGTATTCAATTACAGATGTTCTTCTTGGTGAAGTTCCAATTGAAACAGCCATTCAAAAAGCAGAAGTTGGATATAAAGTTCTAGGCTCTAATCGTGAGCTTTCAGGTGTAGAGCTTGCTATTGCAGAGCAAGAAGGTCGTGAATTCATTCTAAAGAATGCTTTGAATGAAATCAGAAACTCATTTGACTATATCATTGTGGATTGTGCTCCAAGCTTGAGCTTGATTACTGTCAATGCTTTGGCAGCTGTAGATAGTGTAATTATTCCAATGCAATGCGAATATTATGCGCTAGAGGGTTTGGCTGATTTAACTCAGACCATTGATCGTATTCAAAAAGCACTCAATCCCGATTTAGAGATTATTGGTGTACTGCGTACGATGTACGATGCACGAAATGCTTTAACACGTGATGTATCTGCAGAACTAGAGCAATATTTCGGCAAAAAACTTTATGATACTGTTGTTCCACGAAATGTTCGCTTAGCAGAAGCACCAGCACATGGTTTACCTGTTATCTATTTCGAAAAAAGTTCTAAAGGTGCAGTTGCATACTTAAATCTTGCAGCTGAGATGTTAAAGAGAAGTAAAGTGAAGAAAGGAAGTAAAGTATGAGCATCAAAAAACGCGGATTGGCTAAAGGACGTGGTTTAGATGCATTACTTGGTTCAATTCAAAAAGAAAAACTACAACTTGAAGCACAGGCGTTAGACCATGGACAGTTAAAACAAGTTGATGTGAATTTACTGAAACGTGGTGAATATCAACCACGTCGTTTTATTCATGAGCATGATTTACAAGAGTTAGCGTCGTCTATTGAAAAACATGGGGTGATGCAGCCTATTGTAATCCGTCCAGTTGATGATGAAACTCATCCATTTGAAATCATTGCGGGCGAACGTCGTTGGCGTGCAGCACAAATTGCGGGCTTAACTGAAATTCCAGCAATTGTTCGTGATTTAAATGATCAAGTTGCAATTGCATTAGCGTTAATTGAAAACATTCAGCGTCAAGATTTAAATCCAATTGATCAAGCAATAGCTCTACAGCGCTTTCATGATGAATTTGGTTTAAGTCATCAAGAAATTGCTGACACGGTTGGTAAAGCACGTACTACTGTGAGTAATTTGTTGCGATTATTGAGTTTAGCTGATGACATTAAAGATTTCATGCAGCAAGGCCAGCTTGATATGGGGCATGCTCGAGCAATTTTGACATTGAAAGGTAAAGATCAATTAGAAGTTGCTAAAATTGTAATTGAGAAAGGATTGTCAGTTCGTCAAACAGAGCAATTGGTGCGTGATAGAAGTGAGCCTAAACAGGAGAAGGAAAAAATGCCTGTAGCACCAGATATTGAGCAATTGACACAAAAATTATCAGAGCGTTTTGGCGCTAATGTAAAAATTGATCATAACCAAAAGGGTAAGGGTAAACTGGTTATTCATTATCATACCTTGGATGAGTTAGATGGCATTTTAAATATTTGTTTGCCAGAATAATTTGCAGTTGGGTCATGTATTTCTAATTTTATATTCTTGGGGAAGAACATATGTGGGAACTTGTGAGAGCGGGTGGCTGGTTGATGCTGCCTTTAATTCTATGCTCGATTTTAACTGTTGCGATCAGTATTGAACGTTTTGTTCGGTTAAGACGTTCACAAGTTCTACCCGAAGCATTAAGCGGTAAGGGCTCTTTAAGAGCTGAAGATATCGTGGAAAGTTTAGAACAAAATGTAGAAGCGCAAAGTAGCGCATTAGGACACATTTTAAAAGCAGGTTTTGAGCATCGCGAGCATGGTGAGCAATTTGCTCGTGCGCAAATGGAAGTGGCAGCTTCTCAAGAAATTTCCTATTTAGAAAAAAATATTAATTTTTTGGGCACTCTAAGTGCTGTAGCACCGCTGTTAGGGTTGCTTGGTACTGTAGTGGGAATTATTGAGTCGTTTCTTGTTATTGATTTTGGATCGGCTGGCAGTCCAAGTTTAATGATTCCTGGTATCTCTAAAGCACTCATTACTACAGCTGTGGGGATGTTAATTGCAATTCCTGCTTTAATTGCTTATCGCTATTTTCAAAGAGTAGTGCAAGATTATATTGCCGAATTAGAACAGCAATCGACCTTATTTCATGCCTCATTGTTCTATAAGCGTTCTTCGTCTGTAGCTGAACACCGCCGTGTTGGTTAGGAGGTGAAAACCAGATGAAATTTAAACGTTCTAAGGTTGAAGACATTCATATCAATTTAACGCCTATGATTGACTGTTTGCTGTTCATTTTGGTTTTTTTATTGCTGTCGACCACTTTTAATCAGCCAAGTCGCATCAATCTAACATTACCAGATGCACAAGGTGTTCCACCAAAACAGTACGATCATAAAATTGAAGTCGTGGTAGACTCTGCTGGTCATTATGCTGTGAATGGTCAAGCACTTTCGTCTAAAGAGGTTGCTGATCTGAGTACTGCGATTAAGCAAGTTGCTCAAGAGCACCGTGATTTTATGTTCATCATTGCTGCGGATGCCAAAGCGTCTCATCAGGATGTAATTCGCGTTATGGATGTGGCAGGACAACTCGGTTTTGTTAACATCAATATTAGTACCAAAGTTCCTTCTAGAGGTTTTTCTGAGTGAATCAAGATTTTAAGGTTTATAAGCGTCTCATAGCCTATTTAAAACCTTATTGGGGCGCCGCCTTATTAGTACTTATCGGGTTCGGTATAAACTCAGCAACAGAAGTTTCCGTTGCTAAATTGATTAAATTTATTATTGATGCAATCCAAAACAGCAGTAGAGCAGATTTGGATTGGTTCCCGTTATTAATTATTTTATTAGTATTCTTTCGCGGCTTAGGCCTATTTATGGGCGGCTACTATACTGCGGTGATTTCACGCAGTTTGGTTTTTAGTATTCGCCAGGAAGTTTATGCGAAACTTTTAAAACTCCCAGCACAATATTACTTAGATAATTCATCTGGCCATATTACTGCCAAAATTATGTATAACGTTGAACAGCTAACAGCTGCTTCTTCTGAATCATTAAGAACCATCGTTAGGGATGGAATGATTACTATTGGACTATTAGGCTATCTGTTTTATACCAATTGGCGTCTTACTTTATGCGTTTTTGTGTTTTTGCCTGTGATTGGTGTATTGGTACGTAAAGCTTCGAAACGTATGCGAAAGCTTTCATTGCAGGTACAAGATACTATGGGTGATGTGAACCACGTTGTCCAAGAAAGTATTAATGGTAATGCTGTTGTAAAAAGTTTTGCTGGTGAAGAGTCTGAACAAAAACGTTTCTATAAGTCATCGGAAGAGAACTTAAAACGCGGTTTAAAAATGGTAATTGTACAAAACCTGAATAGTCCGGTTGTTCAGGTGGTCATGGCTTGTGCTATGGCTCTTATTGTATGGTTAGCTTTACGACCTCAGATTTTGGGTACTACAAGTGCTGGTGAATTTGTAGCTTACCTTACAGCAGCTGGTCTGTTAGCAAAGCCAGTTAAAAGCTTGACTGATGTTAATGAAAAGTTACAACGTGGTTTAGCAGCAGCTCATTCTGTTTTTGAATTACTAGATTTACCTGAAGAGCAGAATAGTGGTCAACTGAAACCTAAATTAAATGGGGCAATTCGTTTTGATCATGTGACATTGAATTATGCTGATGGCGTAGCAGCTATTAAAGATTTTTCTTTGGATATTCTTCCAGGTCAAACTGTGGCATTGGTTGGTCGTTCAGGGGCAGGTAAAAGTTCATTAGTTAACATGTTGGTACGTTTTCAAGAAGTATCAAGTGGACAAATTTATTTAGATGATTTGCCAATTAATGATATTGAGCTTTCTTGTTTGCGTACGCAAATTGCAATGGTAAATCAACAAGTTATATTGTTTAACCGTACTGTTCGTGAAAACATTGCATATGGTCAGTTGGAAGGCGCATCAGATGAAAAAATCTATGCAGCGGCAAAAGCAGCATATGCACATGACTTCATTATGAATTTACCAAACGGTTATGACACTGTTTTAGGGGCACAAGGTCTAAACCTATCAGGTGGTCAGCGTCAGCGAATTGCAATTGCTCGAGCAATTTTAAAGAATGCTCCAATTCTAATTTTAGATGAAGCTACAAGTGCTCTCGATAATGAATCTGAACATTTTATTCAGCAAGCATTTGATGAAGCAATGCAAGATCGCACAACAATTGTTATTGCTCACCGGTTGTCAACAATTGAAAATGCTGATCGTATTGTAGTGATGGATCAAGGGGAAATTGTTGAGCAAGGTACTCATCAAGAACTTCTTGAAAAACATGGTGCTTATTATCAATTACATCAGCGTAATTTTGAGGATAACTAAGCATGTCATTGGCCCAGCTGATCCAGAATGCATGGAATAAGCAATCGAGTTGGTTGATTGCTTTACGTCCATTATCTTGTTTGTATCGTGCTGGGTTTCTATTAAATCGTAATTTTTATACTGCTGGTTTAAAGAAAGTCTATAAAGCACCTGTACCTGTCATGGTGATTGGTAATATTACCGTGGGTGGAAGTGGAAAAACTCCATTATTAATACAATTGGTGAATTATCTACAACAGCATAATGTCAAAGTTGGGGTAATTAGTCGGGGGTATGGTGGTACTGGTCCTTTTCCAATGTTGGTTACTTCGGGGGCTCAAGCAACTCAGGTCGGAGATGAGCCTGCATTAATTGTTCAATCGACGAGTGTACCAATGGCGGTGGGTCCTAATAGGCAGGCTGCAATAGAGCTCTTGATTGCATCAACACCACTAGATTTAATTATTAGTGATGATGGCTTACAGCATTGGGCTTTGGGACGACAAATCGAGTGGATTGTGCTCGATCAAAATCGTGGTTTAGGAAATCAAAAACTATTACCTGAGGGGTATTTGAGAGAGCCAGTTGAGCGTTTAGAAACTGGAACAGTAATTGAACATGCATATAAACCAACTACAGAATTAAATATGCATCTCGATACAGGGCGGCCATATTTACTCAACCCATCCTCAATGGATGAGCACAATTTCAATCCTCAAAATAGTTATCATGCTGTAGTTGGTATTGGCTTTCCACAGCGCTTTTATCAAACACTTAAAGATTTAGGCCTGAAACAATTTCAAGAGCATGCGTTTCGTGACCATCATAATTACTCAATCAATGATTTAATTTTTAATGATGAACTGCCACTTATTACAACTGAAAAAGATGCAGTTAAATTATTACCATTGCTTGAAAAATATCCGGAATTTAAACAGTCTATTTGGGTTGTTCCTGTTAAAGCTATCCTGTCTGTAGAGTGTTATCAGGTTTTAAAACTGCAATTGCAAGAACTTGATATCCAATTATCTTAGGAAGAAAAAATGAAACACATCGTCATTCCAGCACGCTTCTCAAGTTCGCGTTTGCCCGGCAAGCCCTTGTTGCTTATTCATGATCGCCCTATGATTTTGCGTGTTGTGGATCAAGCAAAAAAAGTCGAGGGCTTTGATGATCTATGTGTGGCAACAGATGATGAGCGTATTGCTGAGATTTGCCGTGCAGATGGTGTGGACGTTGTGCTTACGAGTCCTGATCATCCGTCAGGAACAGACCGATTAAGCGAAGTTGCTCGTATTAAGGGGTGGGCAGCAGATGATATTATTGTGAATGTTCAGGGGGATGAACCTTTATTGCCAGCTCAACTTGTTCAACAAGTTGCAAAACTCTTGGTTGATAAACCAAATTGTTCAATGTCTACGTTGTGCGAGCCTATTCATACCTTAGATGAATTTCAGCGTAATAGTATTGTAAAAGTAGTCATGTCTAAGCAAAATGAAGCGTTATATTTTAGCCGGGCAACCATTCCGTATGACCGTGATGGGGCTGCGCAGGCAGAGCCAAGTTTACATAACCAAGCATTTCGCCATTTAGGTTTATATGCCTATCGAGTGAACTTATTACAAGAATATGTGACTTGGGATATGGGTAAGCTTGAAAAGTTAGAAAGTCTTGAACAATTACGTGTTTTAGAAAATGGACATCGCATTGCGATTGCTGTCGCTCAAGCAAATTTACCTCCTGGTGTAGACACTCAAGCTGATCTTGATCGCTTAAATAAAATGCCTGTCGAATCTTTTGAATAAGCGTTAATTTTTAATGAATCCGAATGTAACCTCAAACATTTATCCCTGGCAAAAAACAACATGGGATACCTTAACAACAAGGTTTCCCAATATTGGACATGGCCTATTATTTTATGGCAAGCAAGGTTGTGGGAAACATGCTTTTGCTAAGCATTTTTTGGCATGGGTGCTTTGCCTTAATAAGCAGCCTCATAGCGCTTGTGGTGAGTGTAGCAGCTGCCAATGGTTAAAATCAGACACTCATCCCAATTATGTCCATATCACAACAGATGAAGAAAATAAAAAGCAGAATGCAAAAATAAAAATCGAAAAGATCCGAGATTTACTACCTTTCGTGCAACAAACTGGAGAAGGCTGGCGCGTTATTCTTATTGAGCCTGCTGAAGCTCTTAACTTGGCATCATCGAATGCGCTACTAAAAACTTTAGAAGAACCTGGTGAACGTGTTGTTTTAATTTTATTGGCTGATCATTACCTTAAATTACCAGCCACTATTCGTAGCCGATTGCAGCATTTTGCTTTAGATCGTATTTCATATGAACAGGCTACTTCATATTTGGATGAGCATTTATCTGAACTTGCAGAAGTACAACCTGATTTATTACTTGGCCTATCTAATGATATGCCTTTGCAAGCCATAGAAATTGCAAAAAGTGATTGGTTTGCTAAACGACAGATTTTCTTAAATGACTGGCTAAAAATTGTAGCTCAAAAAAATATGCCTCTATTTTTCTCAGGAAAATGGCAAAAAGAATTAAGTTTTAATGATTTTATCGTACTTTTTGAATACTTGTTGGGAGATTTAATTTGTGTCAAGCTAAATCAGCCACAAAAAAATACTGATTTAGATTTTGATCAATTAAGTCCATATTATGATTTAGAAAGCTTATTTAATATTTATAGTGAAGTACAACAAGCAAAAAAGCTTGTTGAGCAAAATGTACAAAGTCAACTTATTATAGATCAATTGTTTATAACGTTAATGAATATTTAAGGGGAAGATTATGCAACCGCAAATGGGGGGGATTATTCAGGTAAATATTCCTGATAGAGCTACTTTGCAAGCAAGCTATATGGGATATGTGCAAGGTGGAGGCCTATTTGTACCATCAAAACAAAAGGTAAAGATGGGACAAGAAATTTTCATTTTAGCTACTTTGCCTGAGCAGTCTCAAAAAATTCCTCTCACTGGTAAGGTAATTTGGATATCACACAAGCAAAGTGGATTTAAACCTCAAGGTTTTGCTATTCAATTAAGTGGAGATAAGGGAATTTACTATAAAGCTGAGGCAGAAAGAGTTTTGGCTGGTAGTATGTCTCTAGATCGTCCAAGTTATACCATGTAATCAAATAGGATAGAAAAGTGTTTGTTGATACGCATTGCCATTTAACGATGTTAGATTTAACGCCTTATAACGGTGATCTGGACCTTGCGCTCGCTGCAGCGCGAGCAGAAGGAGTGTCTAAATTTATGGCAATTTCCGTTGATCTTGATGACCATATTTCACTAGCAGAAATTGCAAATAGGCATGAAGACGTTGGTTATACGATAGGTGTGCATCCTTGTGAAGATGTAGATACGATGGCACGTGCAACGACCGAGCACTTGATTGAATTAGCTCAGTCGGAAAAAGTATGGGCTCTGGGTGAAACTGGACTGGACTATTATCACAGTACAGATTTTGTTGAAGAGCAAAAGGCATGTTTTGCAAGACATATCCAAGCTTCGAAAATTGTAAAAAAACCAGTCGTCGTTCATACGCGTTCAGCAAAGCATGATACGGTAGATATTATCCGTGCTGAACATTCTACGCATGGAATTTTGCATTGTTTTACTGAAGATTGGGAAACAGCTAAGGCTGTATTGGATTGTGGCTATTACATTTCTTTTTCAGGTATTGTGTCATTTAAAAATGCACAAGACTTGCGTGATGTAGCTAAACAAGTTCCGCTAGATCGACTTTTAATTGAAACAGATAGCCCTTATTTAGCACCTGTTCCATACCGCGGTAAAACAAATGAACCAAAATATGTGCCTTATGTAGCCAAAGCGCTCAGTGATGTATATGATAAATCGGTTGAGGAAATTGCAATGATCACCTCACAAAATTTTGAGAACTTGCTAAAAGCGATTTAAGTTATAGAAACTATATAAGAGAGTAATTGCGTGAAGATGGATCGTCAGGCTCAGTTCCGAGCAAGAGAAGTATTAATATTTCAGGTTGCGGAGCAATTATTGCTAGAAAATGGCGAAGCCGGAATGACACTTGATGTCTTGGCTGCTGAGCTTGATTTAGCAAAAGGAACTTTGTACAAACACTTTCAAAGTAAAGATGAATTGTACATGCTATTGATTATTCGTAATGAACGTATGTTACTAGAAATGGTTCAAGATACTGAAAAGGCTTTTCCAGAACATTTGGCCTTTTTCATGTTGCATCATTTACATCATCCTGAGCGGACAGTTTTATTTCATCAAATTGAGGAAAAACTTTCGATTACAGCTCAAGGTGTGCATCACCTTTTTAATGAACTTTATCAGGTGCGTAAACAGCGATTACGAATTATCATTCGCATGACAGATCACTATTTAGAATCTATTCAAAGTAATATGACAACTCGAGATTATCTGGCATCTATTTGGTCATTAACTCATGGTGCAGCAGCTATTCTCAATTCAAGTTTTTACCAACGGTATTTAGGTTCAAGGGACACGTTAAGAGTGGCTTATATTGATCAGGCATTAGCCTTACCTAAACAAGCTGTTGAACAATATGCTTAATAGGTCGATATGAAATCTCAATCACCGCCTAAATCACAAAAAGGTTTTACCCTCATTGAAGTGATGGTGGTGATTGTTATTATGACGATTATGACCTCTCTAGTTGTACTCAACATCGGTGGGGTTGACCAAAAGAAAGCGATGCAAGCAAGAGAATTATTTTTGCTTGATGTACATAAAATTGGTAAAGAGTCGCTTGATCAATCTCGTGTTTTAGCTTTATCTACTCTGAGTGAGACTGACGTTTCCCCATTTTCCTATGAACTGTATGAATACCACGATCAGAGTAAATTACAGGTCCAAGATTTAAAAAACCGCTGGCAGAAATACCCAGAATTTACTACGCGCCAATTGCCTAAACATGTATCGTTTACAGTACAACCTCTAGATGGTCAAACCTATTCAAAAGCGACTAATACCGATTTAGTTGGAGGACAAGCTCCTCAGTTAATCTGGTTTGGAAATGGTGAAGCTAAAACAGTTAAAATACAGTTTTACTTTGAACAAAAACCAATTGGTTCAGAAATACAAATTGATCATTTGGGTAAAATAAATGAAATCTAAAGGCTTTACTCTATTAGAAGTAATGGTAGCTTTAGCAATTTTTGCAGTAGCTGCTGTCGCGTTAACTAAAGTGGCCATGCAATATACCCAATCTACCTCAAATGCAATTCTTAGAACAAAAGCTCAGTTTGTGGCAATGAATGAAGTAGCCTTAATGGAGATAAATCAAGAATGGCTTCAAGGCACTCAAAGTAAGCAGGTTACTTCTCAGGGGGAAACTTGGCAGATTGATAAATCTGCTGAATCCACAATCAGCCCGAATGTTCAGAAAGTAGATTTACAAATTAGCTTATATGATTCTGATAAAGGAAAAGTTCAAAATGGTATTACCCATTTGGTGTTTTTTAATTATCCAATGAAAGCAAAATAATGATAAAAAATAAATATTTTTACTCTCGAAGCACAGCTTCCCGTCTTGCGGCACGATCGGAGCGGGTCATGAGGGGCTACTCCGAGCACAGCTCTTCATCTTGCGCTCGGACAAAGCGTTGCTTTAAAGACTCTCACACTCGAAACACAGTTTCTCGTCTTACGGCACGATCGAGCAGTGCTCGATTAACTCGTGCCTCAGGATTTACTTTAGTTGAGCTTTTAGTCGCAATTGCAATTTTTGCTGTTTTATCTTTGTTAGGTTGGAAGATTTTTGATTATTTATTAAAAGTCCGTGATCGTAATGCTCAACATGAAGTGCAGCTATTTGAATTACAAGATGCGTATCAACAAGTTTTGCGAGATACATTACAAATTATACCTTTATCGGCAAATCAAGGGGGACAGCTTCATCCCGCATTAGAACTTGATAACCAAGTACTCTATTTTAGTAAGGCTGGTGTTACTGATCCCTTAAAACAAGGGTTATCACCTTTTGAGCGTATTGAATATCGATATGATCCTGATCAAAAAAAGCTTTATCGTCTTAAATATAGTAATTTAAATACTTCAAACCGAGAGCAACCTTTATCTAGCACTTTGTTGAGTCAAGTTGAACAGTTTCAAATTATGGTGTTAACGCCGCAAGAAGTGACAAAGTGGCCAGAAATTAATCTTGATCCCACAAAGCCCGAAGAGTTTAGAAAGCTACCGAAAGGAATAAAAATACAACTCACGGTTGCTGGTGTAAGTTATGAGTGGATTTATAGCTTAAACCAAGGGAATTTATCGCTCTCCAAAGAAGGAGGGGCATAATGTTGCACTATAAAAAGAGCCAGCAAGGTGTAGCTTTGCTCACAATTTTGATTATGGTGGCATTGGCTACAATTTTAGCTGCCTCTATTGCAAAGCATCAAACCAATACGATGGAAAACACTGGGTATTTAATGCGTCAAAATCAGTCATTATTATATGCCAAAAGTGCAGAAGCTTTTTTTTCTGAGTTATTAATTCAAGATGCAAACAATGCAGGTGGCGTTGATCATTTAAAGGAAACATGGGCACAGCCAATGCCACCTTTTCCCATAGAAGATGGATCTGTATCAGGGCGTTTAATCGAGGAGTCAGGCAAATTTAACTTAAACAATTTAACAACCAATGAAGGTAAGGTAAATGAAGCTGCCAAAAGCTGGTTTGAGCGCTTACTTGTACGTGTAGGCTTGCCAGCAGAGTTAAGTCAAGCAGTTATCGATTGGCAAGATCCAGATGAAGAACCATCTGGACCTATGGGAGCAGAAAGTAGCTATTATGAAAGCCTTGATCCTAGCTATTTAGCTTCAAACGCTAAATTTCATCGTATTGAAGAGTTGAAATTAGTAAGAGGTTTTGACGGCAAGAAATATGATTTAATAGCCCCTTATATTTCGGCATTACCCGAGAATACAAAAGTGAATATTAATACTGCTTCACCATTAGTCTTAGCGAGTATTGATCAAAAGTTGGATGTAGGGGCGGTAGAAAAAGAACTTCAAATGCGCCAACAAAATTTAAAATTCTTTCAAAATGTTGATGAATTATGGCAATTGAATGCTTTTTCAACAGTCGATACTCAAAAGAGAACTGAGGTGAGTAGCCTGTTAGATGTAAAGTCGAGTTTTTTTCAAGCACAAATTGAGGTCATGCTTAATAATAGAAAAAGACAATTTACAAGTGCACTCATGCGTAATGATAAGCAGGTTTATGTTTATTCTAGAAATATGTCACCATTTAACTAGTTGAAAAATTGTAATTTATTTGTTTGGGTCATGTTGTTGAAAAGTCATTTTTAGGAATTTCTCTAATGGACATAATAGAATAAATATAAATTTTCCATATGCTTATCTTCAATATTTCTTCACAAGTCTTATCATACTTTTCGCTAATTGTTTCTAATTGAAAAGTGGTGCGAAGTTTTTGTCTTTTGCTTTATAATAATGTTCTTAGAAGGAATGATCGATTTGGCACATGTTAATTCGCAAGTTATTTAAGTTTGAAAATGCACATGTTGTACGTAACTGTACATCGGATCGTTGTAAGCGATCAATTCATGGACATAGCTATAAAGTCGAATTATTGCTTAAAGCTTCCAAATTAGATCATGGACAAATGGTTTATGATTTTGGGCTTTTAAAAGGCGTAATAAAAGACCTTATTGACAGCTTTGATCATGCAATCTGTTTTTGGGAAAAAGATGATTCTCAATATATTGATGCTTGTCAGACTTTTAGTGCTCGCTGGATTTCTTTACCGGTTTCACCCTCAGCTGAACAGTTTTCTCGTATTTTCTTTTATTTAGCTCAGCAAGTTTTGCAATCAACAATCACTCAAAATGGGGAAGGTGATGTTGAGGTTTATTCAGTTATTGTTCATGAGACCGATACTGGATATGCTCAAAGCTTTATTGAAGATATTCAAAATGAACAAATGGGGATCTTAAGTCTTGATGGAATTGTTTTTTCAGAACAAATTCAGATAGAGTGGGCAAATCCGCAAATGTATGAAGACTTGAAAAAAGGGATGAAATTTAATAATCCTCAAGTTGATTTGCAAGTCGAAGTGTAAATCGAATTACTCTATTTGTAGAATTGAAAATTGATCTAGGATGACATTAATGCAATTAACTGAGCAACAGCAAGATAAACTCAGTAAAGTTCAATTAGAAGAAAGCTGGAAAATATCTTTAGCACCTTTTTTGTTAAGTCCTCAAATGGATAATTTGCGCGATTTCTTATTTCAAGAGAAGCAAGCACAAAAAATAATATATCCACCGAGTAAACAAATCTTTAGTGCTCTAAATACGACACCATTGGCTGATGTGAAGGTCGTTATTCTGGGACAAGATCCATATCATGGACCGAACCAAGCGAATGGATTAAGTTTCTCTGTTCAAAAAGGTATTGCATTACCACCATCTTTACGTAATATTTTTCATGAATTGCATACAGATTTGGGTATTCCAGCTCCTCGCCATGGTGACTTAACGAAATGGGCTAAACAAGGGGTGCTTTTACTGAACAGTGTGCTTACTGTTGAAGCTGGGCAGCCAACTTCACATCAAAAGCAAGGTTGGGAAGCATTTACTGATGAAGTCATTGATGTTTTGAATGAGCAAAGAGAACATGTGGTATTTATTTTGTGGGGTGCTTATGCACAGCGCAAAGGACAACGTATAAATAGAGATAGACACTTGGTTTTAACCGCCGCACATCCGTCACCTCTTGCTGCAAATAGAGGTGGTTTTTTTGGATGCAAAGTGTTCTCAAAAACAAATCAATATTTGAAACAACATGGCATTGAGCCCATAGACTGGCAATTGGACGCATGATGAACTCTCCCAATGTAAATAACTATCACCCGGACTTGGTGGTTGAAGAAGCAAAAAACGGCTGGCGTATAGTACGTTTGAATCGTCCTAAATCATTGCATGCTTTAGATGAATCAATCGTAACGGCATTATTGCGTGTATTTGAAGATTTTCGTGATGATGAGAACGTTAAAGCAATTTGGTTAGATTCAACTACACCAAAAGCTTTTTGTGCAGGTGGCGACGTTAGAAAATTGCGTCAACTTGTTATAAATCAAGAGGTAGATACTGCTAATAAGTTCTTTCAGCAAGAATATGCTTTAGATTTACTTTTACATAATTATGCTAAACCAGTGGTTGTTTGGGGCGAAGGCTATGTTATGGGTGGTGGTTTGGGCTTGTTCATGGCAGCACCATTCCGTCTAGTAACCCCATATTCTCGTTTGGCAATGCCTGAGATTAATATTGGTTTATATCCAGATGTCGGGGCGAGCCGTTTCCTAGCAGATCGTGGTCCAGTAGGTTTGTTTACTGGTTTAACTGGTTCAATCATGACAGCCGCTGGAGCATATAGCATCGGTTGGGCAACACATATTTGTGAAGCACAGCGTGATAATGTTTTGCAAAAAGTTTTAAATATTAATTGGGCTCATTATCCTGCAGGGGATTTCCGCGCAATTGATGATACTTTAAATAGTTTGCATCGCCCTGTTGCGGCAGGTCCGTTGCAAAACTCGCTAGATGTGATTCATAGCGTTTGCCGTGGTTTTAATTTTGAACAAGATTACCAAGCTATTGTTAGCTTGCGTGATGCTAGCAGTGATTGGCTCCGCCAAGCGAGTGAGAACTTGCAAAAAGGATCTCCTAGTACTGCGGCAATTACTTGGTTGCTGTGGCAATGGGGTAAACAAATACATTCTTGGGATGAGGTCTTTGACTTAGAAGCTCAGATTTCTGAGTGGAAAATTCGTCATCCTGACTTTGTAGAAGGTGTTCGTGCACGCTTGGTTGATAAAGATTTATCACCAGAATGGAAACCATGTGAAGACCTAAGCCTAAGAGGTATATTAGCTGATTGTCCACCAGTTACCTCAATAGATAGCTGGAATGCTTTGCTTAGACAACATGGTGTGATCACCTAAAATACATGACTGAATATAGTGATGAATATTGGATGCAGCTTGCTTACGAGCAAGCTGAATTAGCCGCTCAGCAGGGTGAGATCCCAGTTGGAGCGGTTGTGGTGAGCCAAAATAGAGTGATTGGATCGGGATATAATGCTCCAATTAGTTTGTTAGATCCAACTGCACATGCAGAAATTCAGGCTATTCGTGCAGCGTGTTTATCATTAGAAAATTATCGATTACCTGAAGATGCAATTTTATATGTCACTCTTGAGCCGTGTACAATGTGTGTAGGCGCATTAGTACATGCAAGAATCAAACATGTGGTTTTTGGTACAACAGAACCTAAAGCAGGTTCATTGGTAAGCGCTCGTCAATTACTACAACATGGTTATTACAATCACAGATTTACCTTTCAGCATGGTTGTTTACAAGAAAAATGTGCCCAACAACTCAGTCATTTTTTTAAACAAAGACGTGAGCAAAAGAAACTAGAAAAACAACAAAAAACGTCCTTAAATGATTAAAAAGTAACATGAGCTTATGGCAAACTAACGCGATTTTACTGCCATGATTCTATTTAATAAGGAATATTCAATGCGTAATGTAATTACCGTAAAAAAAGAATTTAATGCTCCACTTGGTGATGTATTTAACTTCCTCTCTAAACATTCAACTTATAATACTGCTTTTGCACCGTTACAAGTTGTACGTGTAAAAGACTCAGCAGATTCTAAAAGACCTGATGGTTTAGGTTCAGTTCGTCGTATGGGATTTGGTCCAATCAAGCCACTTAAAGAAGAAATTACATTGCTTGAAGAAAATAAAAGCATTGAATATAAATTAATAGACAATCCTTTGATTAAACACCATTTAGGTCGAATCGAGTTTTCTGAAATTACCCCATATATAACTTTAGTTACATACCGCATCGAGTTAACAGCAAAAGCTCCGGTGGTAAGTAAATTAATCCTTGCACAGCTAAAACTAGCCATTACACTAGGCTTTTCGAGATTAGCTAAAGCAATTGCTTCTTAGTGAGAGTTCAATGACAGTTCAAATTATTACTATTGATGGTCCGAGTGGTTCGGGTAAAGGAACATTGGCCGCAAAACTTGCAGCACATTATCAATATCATTTACTCGATTCGGGTGCCTTATATCGTTTATTAGGGTTGTCATTACATAAACACGATTTATTAGAGAAATTAGACAGTCAGCTCGATGAATGCATTCAATATGCACGTCAACTAGATATTAAATTTGAAACTTCCGCATTAGGGATTTTAGTTTTTCTAGATGGCGAAGATGTATCTCAAACAATTCGTACAGAACGGGTTGGTGAATATGCATCGAAAGTTGCAGCAATTCCAGAACTTAGACAGGCATTATTTGAGCGACAAAGAGCTTTTGCACAAAATCCTGGTTTAGTTGCAGATGGCCGTGACATGGCAACAGCTATTTTTCCTGAAGCAAATGCGAAAATTTATCTAACGGCTTCAGCGGAGTCGCGTGCCGAGCGAAGAGTAAAACAGTTGCAGGGCATGGGCCTAGATGCTAAAATAAACGACATTTTAGCTAATATACAGGCGCGTGACAAAAGAGATATGGAGCGAGAAGTTGCTCCACTCAAGCCAGCCGAAGACGCTTATATCATTGATAGTTCGGAATTAACGATCGATCAGGTATTTAAGTTGATGGTTGATTATGTCGATAGCCGTACCATTTAGCAAATAGAATTATCAGTTGACGCATAGCTTGATCAGTTTATAAAGACTATGTTGATACTTAACTAAACCGGCCTTGTCTGATCCAAGACCGCTGAATTTATCAGGTATATCATGACCGAATCTTTTGCAGCCCTCTTTGAAGAAAGTGAATTAAACCTCAACGTTGAAAAGGGTGCAGTCATCCAAGGTGTTGTTGTAAACATCGATAGCGACTGGGTAACTGTTGACACTGGCCTAAAGTCTGAAGGCATTGTTGACCGTGCTGAATTTTTAAATGAACAACGTGAACTTGAAGTTCAAGTTGGCGATACTGTTGACGTAGTTGTTGAAGCTCTTGACAACGGTATGGGTCAAACAGTTTTATCACGTGAAAAAGCTAAGCGTGCTGAAACTTGGACTAAACTTGAAAAAATCTTTGAAGATGGCGAAATCGTTACTGGTGTTATCTCTGGTAAAGTTAAAGGCGGTTTTACTGTTGACATCGGTCCTGTTCGTGCATTCTTACCAGGTTCATTAGTTGACACTCGTCCTATCCGTGACACTACTCACCTTGAAGGTAAAGAGTTAGAGTTTAAAGTAATCAAACTTGATGCTAAACGTAATAACGTTGTTGTATCTCGTCGTGCTGTTATGGAAGCTGAATCTTCTGCTGACCGTGAAGCATTACTTGCTCAACTTGAAGAAGGTCAAACAGTTACAGGTACTATCAAGAACCTTACTGATTACGGCGCATTCGTTGATCTTGGCGGTATTGATGGTCTTCTCCATATCACAGATATGGCTTGGAAACGTATCAAGCACCCTTCAGAAGTTGTTGAAGTGGGTCAAGAAGTTACTGTTAAAGTACTTAAATTTGACCGTGAGCGTAACCGCGTATCTTTAGGCCTTAAGCAATTAGGCGAAGATCCATGGTTAGCGATCATGAGCCGTTACCCTAAAGGTTCTATCGTTAAAGCTCGTGTAACTAACTTAACTGACTACGGTTGTTTCGCTGAAATCGCTGAAGGCGTTGAAGGTTTAGTTCACGTTTCTGAAATGGACCACACTAACAAAAACATCCACCCATCTAAAGTTGTTCAGATTGGTGATGAAGTTGATGTTATGGTTCTTGAAGTTGACGAAGAACGTCGTCGTATCAGCCTTGGTATCAAACAAACTCGTGCTAACCCATGGGAAGAGTTTGCTAAAGCTCATGAGAAAGGCGAAAAAGTATCTGGTACTATCAAGTCTATCACTGACTTTGGTATCTTCATCGGCTTGAACGGCGGTATCGACGGTTTAGTACACTTGTCTGATATTTCTTGGAACGAGCAAGGCGAAGAAGCTATTCGTCGTTACAAGAAAGGTGACACTGTTGAAGCTGTTATCTTGTCTGTAGACGCTGAAGGTAACCGTATCAGCCTTGGTATCAAGCAATTGAACAGCGATCCGTTCAATGATTTCTTAGCTGCTAACGAACGCGGTGCTTTAGTTAAAGGTACTGTAACTGCAGTTGATGCTCGTGGCGCAACTGTTAAGTTAGCTGACGAAGTAGAAGCTACTCTTAAAGCTTCTGAAATCAACCGTGACCGCGTTGAAGATGCAACTAAATTCTTAGAAGTTGGTCAAGAAGTTGAAGCGAAAATCATCAACGTTGATCGTAAATCTCGCTCTATCAACTTGTCTGTTAAAGCAAAAGACGAAGCTGAAGAGAAAGAAGCAGTTGCTACTTTACGTACAGCAACAACAAGTCAAGAAAATGGTCCTAAGACTATTGGTGACTTGATTAAAGCACAAATGAAGTAATAGGTTAACAAAGTACAGTTTCATGTAACGGAATTGTACTTTTTATACAAATTACTGTAAACGGTAGCGTAGTATTCAACATACTACGCTACCGTTTTGTATTTAAACAGGTTATTATCAGACGACATAGAGTAGCAATAAATAACGAGGTCGTAGATGACTACTGAAGCTCTTAATAAGTCTGATTTGATTGAACGCATTGCGCTAAAAAACCCACACTTAGCTGAACCTTTGGTGGAAGAGGCGGTTAAAATTATGATTGATCAAATGATAGAAGCACTATCAACTGATAATCGAATTGAAATCCGTGGTTTTGGTAGCTTTGCTTTACACCACCGTGATCCAAGAGTTGGTCGCAATCCTAAAACAGGAAGATCAGTTGAAGTGGCAGCTAAAGCTGTTCCGCATTTCAAACCCGGGAAAGCACTGCGTGATGCAGTCAACGAATCCGGAAAATAAATAAAAATTTATAAGTGGGGTGCCTATGCGTTATATTTTAATTGCATTGCTTATTGTTGTATTTGGTTATTCTTTAGCCCTTGTATTGCAAAATCCAACAGAGCTTTCTGTTGATTTGCTATTTACTCAAGTTCCAGCTATGCGATTAGGCTTATTATTGCTACTCACATTAGTACTTGGAACGGTGGTCGGTCTTTTGCTAGGTGTACAGGTTTTCAGAGTGTTTCAACAAAGCTGGGAAATTAAACGTCTTCGTAAAGATATTGACCATTTGAGAAAAGAACAGATTCAAAGTGCTCAATTAGCAGCAGCAGAAGCCGCTGCAAATGTAAGACATGAAAAAACCGTTTTAGATGTTTATCCTCAAGATAAAAACTCTACTCCGCTATAATTCGAACACTACTCTTTATTCACGAATAAAGAGTAGTATATTCCTTAATTTATCAGTGTTTTCTTCTTTTTATTTTTCTAAAAATTAGTCCCCGTGACATTATTGTCTCTAAATTTGAAAGCCTTCCTTATACATTCCTTTATTACTTGATGACTTGTCTATTATAATGACGCTGATTTTATGTGATGGAAGAAAGTCTCTTGAGTATCATTGTTGCGTTAGATGCAAAAAGCCAATATGACGCTTTAAAAATTGTTGAACAACTTGATCCTACTTTATGCCGTGTAAAAGTGGGTAAAGAGCTTTTTACTCATGAAGGCCCATCTGTTGTAAAAAAACTTCAAGAACAAAATTTTGAAGTTTTTCTTGATCTTAAATTTCATGATATTCCAAATACTACCGCTCAGGCTGTTTGTGCAGCAGCTGATCTAGGAGTGTGGATGGTAAATGTCCATGCTTCAGGTGGCCGTAAAATGATGGAAACTTGTGTAGAGCGTTTAAAAGCGGGTAACTATCAAACTCAGTTGATTGCTGTGACAGTACTCACATCAATGGGTCGAGAAGATTTAAAAGATATTGGTTTGGATGTTGAACCTGTAGAGCATGTAAAGCGCTTAGCTAAACTCACTAAAGAAAGTGGCTTAGATGGTGTAGTTTGTTCTGCTCAAGAAGCTAAGATTCTTCGTGAATTAATTGGGCAAGATTTCTCTTTAGTAACACCAGGTATTCGCCCAGAGGGTTCTAATGCAGACGACCAAAAACGTATTGTAACTCCAAAGCAGGCTATGCTTGATGGTTCTACACATCTGGTAATTGGTCGACCGATTACTAAAGCAGAAGATCCAACAGAAATGTTGAAATCTATTCTTGCTTCAATTGCCTAAAAATTTAGAAATAAGCTAATTAATAACGGGGCGAGTAGGCTTAATAATAAGCCACTCATCATGGCATGTGGTACATAATGTGTACCACATGACTGTTTTACCATTGCTAAGGTAGCATCCATTGACGTTGCGCCAGCACTTGAGATAGCAGGGCGAGGAAAACGCCATCCCATGGTATACATTAAAAATATAGCAACAATTTCTCTAAATAAATCAGTCAATAGCGCGATGCCACCTAGTTCTGCCGAATGTAATTGCGTAAATAAGATCCCTGACATTGAGTACCAGCCATAACCTTGTGCTAATGCTAATGTTTCGTTCAGTGCAAAATGCTTGTTAAGCAAAAAGTAGTTGAAGAAGCCAGCAATACATGACCCTATAAAAGCAGCTAAAGGTACAATTAAAACCTTCCAGCTTAACCACGTACGGTTGAAATGAGTGAAGGCAAGTTCAATACCAATTAAGAAAATAAACAGTAATAATAAATACCAACTATTAAATGCCATATGTGAATTGAATTGAGTGACAATAGCTCCCAATAGAACACCGACACCTAAGGCAAGAAAGGCTTTTGCAATATTCTTTAAAGCATTTACAAAAAGTTGAAGTGAGATTTTTCCTTTTACACTTTGTTTATCAAAAATTGTATAAGCCAATAAACATGTAAAAAAAGAACTAAAAGATGTGGTAAGTGCAATGATTATAGCTGGTGGAAGTATGGTAGAAGGGTTCTCAATTTGATCAAGTGCTAGTGTTAATTCTAAAGCCACACTTGCTAAGAGAATATAAGAAAAATAGGGTAGTATTTTAAAAATAAACTGTCGGATATTTAGAGATAGTCTAGGTGCTAGAAAATAGCCGAAAGCAAGTGCTAAAAAAATTTGAATGATAAGATAAAAGGATTGCATATAATAATAGGTGGATTGTTTTTAACCCACCTATTATGTCTTGAACATTTTAAGCTGCATAGCTCTGTGAGCTTTTATTTAAGAGTAAGTAATCTTTAGGATTAACTTTGCGCGTTTCTAACCAATACTTCCATGTATAGGTTGGCCATAACGAAAAGTTTTTTCCATCGGTAGATTGATACCAGCTACTACAGCCTCCAGCTTGCCACACAGTCCCTTGGAGCTGAATTTGAACCCGCTCGTTAAAAGCATCTTGAACTTCTGGTTTGATCTCAATTGCTTTTTGACCGGATTTCTCTACGAGTTGAATCAGTTGTAAAATGTAATTTACTTGAGATTCAATCATAAAAATAACCGAATTATGACCTAAAACTGTATTGGGGCCGACCAATTGGAATAGGTTAGGAAAGTTTTTAGTCATAATGCCATAATAACTTTCTGCACCATCTTTCCATGCCTGTTTCAACTCGATTTGATTGCGTCCAATACAAGTGAAATGTTTTAAGTAAATACGTGGGTCAGTAATAAAACCTGTGCCGTAAATTAAACAATCAATAGGTCGTTCTTTACCATCTTTAGTAATAATACTATTTTCTTTAATTTCTTGAATGCTATCTGTTATTAGCTCAACATTTTTACGGTTAAATGTAGGGAAGTATTTATTTGAAATAAGAATACGTTTACATCCCATCACAAAGTCCGGTGTGAGTTTCTTAGCTACTTCCTTGTCTTTAACTTGGAAGAGAATGAAAGCTTCTGCCAACTTTTGACCATATTTCATAATTTGAGGTTGAACAATAGGTACAACGCGTGACTCATTACTCCAATAAAGACGACTACGATGAATTTGACGATAAAGATTGGAAGATTTGAATAATGCTTTACTCAAACGAGAGTATTTGCGTTCATCTCGTGGTATGACCCATGCTGCCGTTCTTTGAAATACATAGAGTTGCTTAACATCTCCAGCTATTTCCGGAATATATTGAATTGCGCTACCGCCTGTACCAATAGAAGCGACTAATTTACCATTTAGGTTATAGCCATGTTCCCATTGTGATGAATGGAAAACTTTCCCTTTAAATTTTTCAATACCCTGAATATGGGGAATTTGCGGAATGTGTAAAGGACCAGAAGCAAACACAACAAATTGAGCTTCGATCGAAGGCTGATTTTTAAAGTCTAGAGTCCATACATGACGTGCTTCATCATATTGGACATTAGTCACGTCATGGTTGAACTTACAGTAATTTTTAATCTTATATTTTTTTGTAATATCTTGAATATATTGAAAAATCTCTGGTGCTTCAGCGTAACGTTTTGACCAGTCGGTTTTAGGTGCAAAAGAGAGGGAATACATATGAGATTGAACATCACATGCCGCGCCTGGGTAGCGATTTTCCCGCCAAGTTCCGCCAACATCATTTGATTTTTCTAAAATAACAAAGTCTTGCTGTTGATTTTGCAGTAAACGGATTGCCATTGCTAGGCCACCAAATCCAGCACCAATAATAGCGATTTTAGTTTTTTGAATAGCATCTTGCTTTGCGTTTAGCATTGGAAACCCTGCATAAGCTAAAAGGAGGATTACGGGCAAGACTAACGTTTTTTAACCAGTTTAAACATGATTGTATCGACGTGAAAATTGATAGATTCGGCAATTAATTTTCTTTCTTGTTTATAGTAAAACATTTGAGTCTAGGGAAATTGATAGAAGAATGAAACGGTCGATACTTGGTTTAATGTATTTAATTCAAGGAATGCGCAATGCGGGCATTGATGTCGACTCACGTTTGGCTGGTATAGGAATTAAGGTTGATGCTTTAGATCCAAGTTCCACAATTCATGATCGCCTAGAATGGGATATTCAACAAATTATTAGTGAAAATGTTGAGCCTGAAAAAGGCCTATTTATAGGACAGCACTATGCTTTGGCTGGTTACGGACCATTGCTTATGTTGCTTGTCACAAGTAATGATGTTCAAATTGCATTAAATAAAGGGATACAATATCAAAGACTTACTCATTTATTTGGTGCTTTAGGCCTATACGAAACTGATGAACGCACCATTTTAAGTTATTTGCCTGTTGATTTAAAAACACAAATTGGCAAGTTGCGGGCACAATGTGAAGTTTCAGGAACTTATAAATTTATTCAAGATATTTATACGATGATGGGATTACAAATGCCCACTATGCGTATAGAACTTCCATTTGAAAAACCAACTGACTCAGATACTTTATCTCGCTATTTTGCATACTATGGCGATGATGTGCACTTTAATGGTAAATATGCAGCATTTAGCCTAAGCAAAGATGTGCTTGAAATTAAGATCCCCTCAGCGGATATCATTACACATCGTATTTATGAATCAAAATGTATTACAGAAATAACAAGATTAAATCAACAAGATCACCAAACTCCACATATCATACAATGTGTGCAAGATTATCTTGAGTTGCAACAAGGTATTATCCCGAGCATGGCGGAAACTGCTTTTGCATTGAAAATGCCTGAAAGGACGTTAAGGCATCAATTGCAACAGTTAAATACGAGTTATAAGCAAATTCGTGAACAAATCATCAAGAATAAGGCATTAAAGCTTATGGAATATAGGGAATACTCAATAGAAGTTATTGCCGAATTGCTCGGTTATTCTGAACCAGCTGCATTTAATCATGCATTTAAACGATGGTTTGGGCAGAGTCCTCGACAATATGGCAAAGAGTCATCGTCGTAATTCTTGATGCTAAAAGCTAATGTGGTTGAACAAAATGTTCGCTATACTCCTATCAGTTAAAATTGAAATAAAACGATATGTTAAATTTAAAATCTTCTCATAGTACTGCATTCTCACCTTCTTCCCCAGCAGAACGCTATGCTGAGGCTTTAGCTTCAGGCCAGTTTATGGCAGATGAAGCGCAAGCACAGGCAGTGCAAGAATTAGATCGCGTATGGAAAGAACTTTTAAACCGTTATAAAGCCTCTAAAAAAGCTTTCCGTCGTTTTCGCCGCCAAACATCACCTAAAGGTGTCTATATGTGGGGTGGAGTAGGTCGTGGAAAAACTTGGCTTATGGATCAATTTTATGAGTCAGTGCCATTTCGCCGCAAAACACGTATGCATTTTCATCATTTCATGCAACATGTTCATAAAGAGCTAAATAAGCTTTCAGGCCAACGTAATCCACTTGAAATCGTGGCTGACCAAATTTATAAAGATGCAGTCGTTATTTGTTTTGATGAGTTCTTTGTATCAAACGTAACAGATGCAATGATTCTAAGTGATTTATTTCAAAAACTGTTTGTTCGTGGTGTGACATTAATTGCAACATCAAACATTGCACCAGATGGTTTATATAAAAACGGTATTCATCGTGACCGTTTCTTGCCAACAATTGAAATGGTTAAAAAGAACTGCGCTATTTTAAATGTAGATGCAGGTGTGGATTATCGTTTACGCGTATTAAAACAAGCTCAATTATTTAAATCACCATTAAGTAATGAAGTCCAAAACTGGATGTCTGAACGTTTCAGTGCACTAACTCATACACAAGCCCATTCTCAAGAGCCTATTGTAATCAATAATCGTATTGTTGAGACTCTAGGGCATACAGAAGATGTGTTGTGGTGTGAGTTTTCTGAACTCTGCTTTAAACCACGTAGCCCAGCAGATTTTATTGAAATTGCAAATATCTATAATACGGTTTTGGTGAGTAATGTCCCTCATTTAACAGATTTCTTGTCTGAAGGCACACGTCGTTTTATTTATCTAGTCGATGAGTTTTATGACCGTGGAGTAAAATTACTTTTAACTTCTCAAGATAGTATTATTGATATTTATCAAGGTGAAAAGTTAGCATTTGAAATTGAGCGTACTCGTTCGCGTTTATTAGAAATGCAATCTGATGAATATTTGCATTCAGAACATCGTCATATTGATGAAGCTAAAAACGCATAAAAAATAGATATGAAAAGCGCTCTATATAGGGCGCTTTTTTTTACAACAAAAATAGATAAATTTCGTTAAATAGTGCTTTTTCAAGCTGCAAAGTTTGATATAACTAAATACGCTTTAGAAAAATAAGATAGTGAACTTTTTTGTCTGTTAACAAAAAGTCTAGTTTCAGTATCTTTAAATATTGAATAAATTGTTGGGAATCCTAGTTAGAATTTTAATATTTCCTATATAGATAAATTTATCTTTGTCAATAGTTTCACAAGGGAAAATGCTTACTATTTAGGAATGTGATATTAGTATTCAGCTTAATTTAAATCGGTATACTAGGATTCTCTTGGTATAAAAAGTAGCAACTTCAGGAAAGACAATGACTGCACGTATTCAAAAAGGCAAGTTAGCGATTGCTAAAGAACTTTACGATTTTATCGAAAATGAAGCTTTACCAGGTTCTGGTTTAGATAGTGAAACTTACTGGAAGAACTTTGAGCAAGTTGTTGTCGATCTTAGCCCAAAAAATAAAGCATTATTGGCTAAGCGTGATGAATTACAAGCAAAAATTGATGAATGGCACCGTAACAACAAATTTGAATTAGGTGCTTATAAGGCGTTCTTAACTGAAATTGGTTATTTATTGCCAGAAGTTGAAGATTTTCAAATTACAACTGAAAATGTTGATGAAGAAATCGCATTATTGGCAGGACCGCAGTTAGTTGTACCTGTACGTAATGCACGTTATAGCTTAAATGCAGCAAATGCTCGTTGGGGCTCTTTATATGATGCACTTTACGGCTTCGATGTAATTTCTGAAGAAGGCGGGGCTGAAAAAGGTAAAGGATATAATCCTGTACGTGGTGCAAAAGTTATCGAGTTCGCTAAAAATTTCTTAAATGAAGTTTTTCCACTTGCAGAAGGTTCACATGCAGACGCAACAAAATATGCGATTGAGCAAAATAAACTTGTTGTAACTTTGAAAGATGGTTCAAAAACAGGTTTAGCTCATGAAGCTCAGTTCGTTGGTTTCAACGGTGAAGAAGCGAATCCTACAGAAGTTGTACTTCTAAGTAATGGCCTTCATGTCATTATCGAAATTGATGCATCTAGCCCAATTGGTCAAACTGATTTAGCTGGTGTTAAAGATTTAACATTTGAAGCCGCTGTAACCACCATTCAGGATTTAGAAGATTCTGTTGCAGCAGTAGACGCTGAAGAAAAAGTTGAAGGCTACCGTAACTGGTTAGGTTTAATGAAGGGTACGCTTCAAGAATCTATCGAGAAAAATGGTAAAACGATTGTTCGTGATTTAAATAAAGACCGCGAAATTAAAAACTTAATTGGTGGTACAACAAAACTTCATGGTCGTTCACTTATGTTACTTCGTAACGTAGGTCATTTAATGACTAACCCAGCTATTTTAGTAGATGGGGAAGAAATTTTCGAAGGAATTATGGATGCACTGGTAACACCATTATTGTCAGTTGCTGATATCCGTAGTGAAAACGAAAACAAGAACTCACGTAAAGGTTCTATGTATATTGTTAAACCAAAAATGCATGGTCCAGAAGAAGTTGCATTTGCTGTAGAGTTATTTGAACGTGCTGAACAGGCCATTGGATTACCAGCGAAGTCATTAAAAATCGGTATTATGGATGAAGAACGTCGTACATCTGTAAACTTGAAAAACTGTATCGCTGCTGCAAAAGACCGTACTATCTTTATTAATACTGGTTTCATGGACCGTACTGGCGATGAAATTCATACGTCAATGGAAGCTGCACCAGTTGTTCGTAAAGAAGCTGTAAAAACACAAAAATGGATTGCTGCTTACGAAAACCGTAACGTTGCAATTGGTTTGAAGTCTGGTTTACAAGGTAAAGCACAAATTGGTAAAGGCATGTGGCCAAAACCAGATAGCATGAAAGATATGTTGGCAACTAAAGCTGCACATCCAAATGCGGGTGCATCATGTGCTTGGGTTCCATCTCCGGCTGGTGCGGTACTTCATGCAATGCATTATCATCAAGTTAATGTAAAAGCGCGTCAAGATCAGTTAAAAGCTGAAGAAATGTTGTCATTAGACGACTTGTTGACTCCGCCGTTTGCACCAGAAACAAATTGGTCAGCAGAAGAGATCAACAACGAACTTGAAAATAACTGCCAAGGTATTTTGGGTTATGTAGTTCGTTGGGTTGACTTAGGTGTGGGTTGTTCGAAAGTTCCTGATATTAACAACGTGGGCTTGATGGAAGACCGTGCAACATTACGTATTTCTTCTCAACACGTTGCGAACTGGTTACGTCACGGTATTGTGACTCGTGAACAAGTTGAAGAAGTGCTTAAACGCATGGCGAAAATTGTTGATGAGCAAAACGCGAATGATCCATTGTACAAACCAATGGCAGCTAACTTTGAAACCAATATCGCTTTCCAAGCAGCTTCTGACCTCATCTTTAAAGGTTGTGAACAGCCTTCTGGTTATACTGAGCCGTTGCTTCATGCTGCTCGTTTAAAGTTAAAAGGTTATACAGGTGACTAATTTTAACCTGTCATAAAAAAAGCCTCTTCGGAGGCTTTTTTATTTTCGGTATATTTTGTGCTTATAGAAAGTAGATTTATAGCTAAAAGGTTTTAAGTTTGATTAATTTAAAAAATCTCAATCGAGAGAATTGGATTCAATGTACAAGATTATCATTGGATGAATCTCAAAAAGACTATGTTGCCCCAAATGTATATTCTATTGCTGAGTCTAAAGTGGAAGAACATTACTGTCCGCGAGTGATCTGTTTTGATGATGAAGTCGTTGGTTTCTTAATGTATTGTGTCGAAATTGATCCACCTGATGAGACATTGTTTTGGTTGTTTCGCTTTATGATTGATGCAAATAATCAAGCCAAAGGTTATGGTACCGCAGCTTTGCAAATGGCGATTGATGAAATATTCGCAAAAGGAGCTAAACGCATTCGAACTATGTATAAATCATCTAATCACGTTGCTAATAAACTTTATAAAAAAATGGGTTTTATAGAAACTGGAGAACATGATGAGTGTGGAGATATTATTTTAGAGTTGAATATTTCCCTTCAAAAAAACGCTAACTGAAGATTCAAGTTAGCGTAGGAGTTAATAGAATTAAATAGATTTAAAAGCAATATTAGTTACTGCTCACAATTCCAATTTTAGTGACACCTAAACGCTGTGCTGTAGCCATAACCATTGCTACGTTTTTATATTCAGCCATTTGGTCAGGTTTAAGTTTGATCTGGTCTTGATCTTTTTTGGCAACAACACCTTGAAATAAAGTCTCTAGTGCGGTGCGGTCAGAAACCTGTTGGTTATTCCAAAATACTTTGCCTGCTGCATCAATACGAACATCAATCACTTCAGGTGGCTTTTCATTTGTTGGTGGGGGTGTGCCATTTGGCAAATTAATATTAATCGCGTTGTTTGGCGCAGGTATGGTAATAATAAACATAATAATGAGTACCAGCATGACATCGATAAGAGGTGTCATGTTGACTTCTAACATCACGTCATCATCATTATTTGAGCCGACATTCATACCCATAAAATTCTCCTTAAGTTAATTACGGGGAGGCTGGAGGGCTAGTAACAAAGGCAATTTTGCCAATACCGGCTTGTTTGGTGGTGCTAATCACCTGATCTATTGCCTCAAAATGGGTAAGCTGATCTCCACGAATGTGTACCTCTGGCTGAGGTCTTTTTTGTGCAACTGCTTGGAGTTTTGATAACAATATTTCTTTATTAGGCACATAACTTTCGTTCCAAAAAATATCTCCTTGCTTGTTCACAGACAGTTGAATATTTTCAGGCGTGGTTGCGTACGGAGTATTTTTTTCTTCTGGCAGTTTCACTGGAACCGTATGTGTAACTACCGGTATCGTAATAAGAAAAATAATAAGTAAAACCAACATGACATCCACGAGAGGCGTCGTGTTAATTGTGCCAATCATTTCATCATCATCTTCAGAGCCAACACTCATACCCATAATGTTTACTCCTGATTATTTAATGCTGCGGTTAATGGAGTTATTGGTATTAATTTCTCCGCTTAATAAAACCGCATGCAAATCTGAACCAAACGAACGGACATTTTCCATAACTGCTTTATTACGGCGAGTTAGCCAGTTGTAACCAAGTACAGCAGGTACTGCGACTGCGAGGCCAATAGCTGTCATAATTAAAGCTTCACCGACAGGACCAGCAACTTTATCAATAGATGCCTGACCTGAAATGCCGATAGCTGTTAATGCGTGATAAATTCCCCAAACCGTACCAAAAAGACCCACAAATGGTGCCGTTGATCCAACTGTTGCCAAGAAAGCTAAACCACCACCTAAGTGATTTTGTATTTTTTCAATTGCGCGTTGAATTGAAATGCTTACCCATGTATTAAAGTCAATACGTTCAAGTAAAGAGCCGCCGTGTGATTTAGTTGAATTAATGCCTTTTTCTGCAATAAAGCGGTATGCACTACTTTGCTCTAGATTGTCGGCTGCATTATCTAGTGAAGTTGCTTCCCAAAAACTTTTCTCTGCTTCTTTACCTTGGCGCTTTACTTTAGCTTGCTGTAAGAATTTAGAAATAATGATGTACCACGTACCAATCGACATGAGTACTAATATAAATAAAGTAGATTTAGCAACTAAATCTCCCTCACGCCAAAGCGCTTCTAAACCATAAGGATTTTTAACAGTTTCACTTGTTGCTGGCTTTGGTGGTGGAGTAGGAGTTGCAGCATTTGAAGTTGTCTCAGCAGTTGCTGTTGCAACTGGAGTATTCGTTTCTTCTGCAAAAACCGAGCTTAATGGAAGTAAAGAGCATGCTGCGATTAAACTTGCAGAAGCGAAGTGTACTAGGTGTTGAGTTGGTTTTTTCATCATATTATCTCCAATATTTTTAATTTCTTGCTAATTCAGTTGTTTATTCAATTACAAATGGATATTCAATTTCATACCAGTCTTGTTGAGGCACGCCATCTTTCATTGCTGGTTTGAACGTACATAGGCTGTAGGCTTTAGTTGCCGCCTTATCTAAGATTCTGCTACCGCTCGACTTCTTCACCTTTGCTTCGATAACACTGCCATTGGTATCAACTAAAACTCGAATGCGCACAGTACCTTGTTCACCACTCATTTCTGCTTCACGTGGATATTCAGGTCTTTTACAGCCTCCTGAACCTTCCGAAACACCGCGAGTTACGCCCGCAGGTTTTGGTGCTGGTGCTGCAGCAGCCACTGGAGCAGGTGCTGCAACTGGGCTAGGTGATGGAGTGCTAGGTGCAGCAGTTGGAGTTGGGGTAACTTTTGTCGGTTGAGCTACTGGAGTCACTTTTTGTACAGGTGTCGCTTTTTCGACCTGTTTCACTGGCTCGGGTACTTTGGCTACCTTTTCTACCATTTTAGGTGGCTCAGGAGGTTTTTCCTTAGGCTTGGGCTCCTCTGGTTTTGGTGGAGGAGGTGGTTTAATATCCTGAATAATTTGTAATTCCACAGGTTTTTCTGCTGGTTTTTGAATATTGTTTGCTAAACCTGACATCAGAATATAGGCAACAATAAGATGCAGAAAAAGTACTGCGGCAATACCAATAAGGCGCTTTGCAGATTTATTTTCTATGTCTGTAAAAGTCATGCCCATAGTTACTCCTGAAACTGTAGACAAACAATTTTTTTAAATGACTGTTTGGCTAAGAATGGGTATTTGTTCTGCAAACTAACTGTTGAGAGTTATATTTGCAGAACAACCATTTAGAACTTATATGTACCTCGTACAAAGTACGTACGTCCTAAAGGATCTGCGTAACGTGGGTCATATCCCATTTGGAAGTTATCAATTACATTAGAAGCAGGAGGGTCTTCATCAAAAATATTTTTAATACCCGCTGTAACTTCTAGATTTTTAAAGCCTTTGTATGTGCCTGAAATATTGTATGTTGTATAGTCACTGACTCTATGGTTTTGGTCATTAGAGTTTTGATCTTGATACCCACGAGAGAAGTTTTGTTGTAGGTTTAAAGCCCAGTTTTCATAATTCCAATTTAGGTTTGCAGTATGTTTCCATCGCAGAATAATAGATTGATAATCTAAGCCGCTATATGATCCAGCAACACCTATCCATTCTCCATCTGGTTCGGCTTGGTATTTGTAATCTGTTATATATGTACCATCAATGTTGAAACCGAATCGACCTGTAGCAGTCATTGGAGAAACCCAGCTTAAGCCGACATCGAAGCCTGAGGTTTTAATTCCACCTAAATTTTGTTGTGTTGTAATAATATAATCTAATGAGCCATCAGGATTACGTACAAATTTGTCTGCATATTTCACAGGGTCATTAAAAATAGCAGTTTCTGAAAGTGTTGCAATTTGCTTGTCGACTTCGATATTGAAGTAATCAAGAGTAAAGGCTAAATTTTTAATTGGTTCAAATACTAAGCCTGCAGTAAAAGACTTTGATTCTTCTGGATCTAGAGTTTTATTACCCCCATTTTGTCTATCGAATTGCATATTACAATCACGTTCTTTTTGTCCTCCTGGTTGAATAACTCCACCAGGGCAGAGCACTGGATCATTATATGCCGCACCTGTATTGGTAACTGAATTTGCACCATTAACCTCCCAAAGTGTTGGCGCTCTGAAACCTGTGCTATAAGTTGTACGGAACATTAACTGTTTAATAGGTTCCCAACGAAGTGCAAATTTTGGATTAAACGTATCGCCAAAATCATTGTAGTCATCATAACGAGCGGCAATTTGAGCTTCTAAAGTTTTAAGAAGTGGGATATGAAATTCGGTAAATACCGATTTAATATTACGATCTCCAGTATTTACTGGTTCATCAGGATCGACACCTGTACTAGGTGCCACTCGGGCAACATCAGTAACGACTTTTGAAGTCCAATCTTCATAACGATAGCTTGCTCCAACCGCAAAACCAACGTCTCCAGCTGGTAATTTAAATATAGGTCGGCTTGCAGTGAAATCAACGGTAGTTGTATCTAGGTTAGCTTTTAAGTATTTACCTTCAACTCCTAACTCATTCCATACATTAGCATCTTCAGGGTTTTGTGGTCCGAATGGGTTTAAAATACCATTGTTTAAAGCTTCTTGTGTTTTATCAAAGTTTAAATAGCCACTTACGATAGCATCAGAGGCACTGCTATGCGCATAGGTAACGCCTGAATTAATATCCCAACCATGAGTTTCACCCTCAATACCAGCAAACAATCTATGTGATTGGTTAATACTATTACTTATACGATTACCTGATTGTGAACGCAGATATAAAGGAATAGTTCCAGTAGCGCCAGCTAGGGCAGGAGTTATTCCATTTCCCGGATAATATTTACTGCTAGGGTCAAGCGTCAAATCAAAAAATACATCTGGCGCAACTGAAGTAGTGACTTCACTTCTTGCATATAAATATTCTGCAATCGCATTAAAGTTATCGTTCAGTTTAAAAGTAGCTCGGCCCATAGCTGAGATATCTTCTGTTTTTGGAACAATTCCAATTACAGCTTGGCTATTATATCGACAAGTTTCCCCATCGGTGCTCGCTACTAGAGGGTCATTACCACAACCTGTAGTTGCATAGGGATTACCTAAACCAGGGACATTGGCTGGAAAGGAACCGCTACTGGTTCTATTTACACCTAATTCGGGTAATATCCCTCCACGCTGACTGACCTTACGATCTTTGGCCATGACATCATCGCCTTTGCGATAGTCCACAACACCAAAAAAGTTATAGCCATTTTCGTCTAAATCACCAAAGCCACCAAAGATGCTATAGTCTTGCTGTTCACCACCTTTTTGTTCTGGTTTTTGATAACCAGCGGTTAAGTTTAGACCTGTAAACTGCTTTTTGGTAATGAAGTTAATTACTCCACCAATTGCATCTGTTCCATAAATGGAAGAGGCGCCATCTCGTAAAACCTCAATACGGTCTAACATTGCGAGTGGAATAATATTTAAGTTTGTGACGCCACTGTCGTATGCATTTGCAGCCAACCGACGACCATTAAGTAAAACAAGAGTCTTATTGGCGCCTAAAGCCCTAAGGTTTGCCGCCGAGCCTGCTGTTTTGCTTGTACCCACGTTGCTGGCAGTAACAAAGTTCGATTGGTTTGCACTAATTTTGGCTAAGGCTTCTTCAGTTGTAGTCACCCCTTGTTTTAAAATTTCATCAACTTTTACTACTGTAATTGGTGAAGCGCTTTGAGCAGCAACGCCTTTAATTGATGAGCCTGTCACAGCAACTTTTATGACTTTGACTGGTTTGTCTTCAGATGTTGATGATGGTTCGGTTTCTGCTGCTTGTGCCAGGGTAAGACACATCATGCTTAAACTAAGGGTGCTTAATTTAAGAATTGTTTTGCCGATCTTGGGGGTTACCTGAGATCGAACATTGTATTTTTTTTTCATCGTAGATTTGATCCCTTTTTGTTGTAGTTAGCGATATTGCTGAAAAGTGTTTAAGCAAAGCAAGTGCCAACTATATATTTTTCTTTTTTTAGTTTATGCAAAATACTGATAAATATTGATTTTATTATGGTTGAGGCTGTAATTCAGAGAGTGGAATCAAAGAAATTATTTTTCTATTTGGAAAAAAATAATGAGTTGGCGAAAAGTTTCAAATTTATTTGTATAAAAAATAATCATTGTTTGAATCTTCATGTATTAGATATTCATTTTTGTATCTTTTTAGAACTTTATGAAATGTAATTGTATAACGTAACATTATGATAATTTAATATACTTCTATTTATAAATCAAATGGTTGATCTGTTATTTTTTGTGAAAAATAACGATTTTTTCTGAACTAGAATGAAACATTTATGACTTTTAATTGTGCATTATAGGTTAATGATGGATAGGTTATATAAATATAATATTTGGCATAAACTTACTTTTATTTATATAGTCCCAGAAGTTTTAAGTGCCTAATTAAAATGTAAATTTTAAATATTTTTATATGGATTATTTTTGATCACAAAATATGGCATGAAATTCGCTTTATATTAGATAGTTACAGCTTTCTAATTTTATTGTTAGCTTTTCCATTTGATCAAATAAAAGATCGAATAAAACGGTTAGTAATTTACAAAGAAGAAAGTAGTCCGTTGAGAAAGAACTTTTCTTATGCGGATTTAGATGTTACTCAAAAGGATAATATCTTTAAAATATTAATTAAGTAGGTAGGAACTTGAAATTAAAAATTTTTAAGCTCGCCATTTTAAGTCTGGCTATTACATCAGTTTCTTGTGCTTTCGCCCAAACGCCTGCACAACCAAACAAAGTATTATATGTTGCTTATGAAGCGCCTGATGATGGTTTTGACATGGTTAAAACCACTAATTTTTATAGTGGTAGTATTGTGGAAGCTATTTTCGAGCCTTTACTCAAATATGATTATTTAGCTCGTCCAGTACAGTTAGTTCCTTATACGGCTGAAAGCCTGCCTAAGGTGGAACAAGACGGTAAAGTTTATACATTTAAAATTAGGCCAGGTATTTACTTCACCAATGACGCTGCTTTTAAAGGTAAACGCCGTGAGCTGGTAGCCGAAGACTACGTCTATACAATTAAACGCATTTTAGATCCTGAAAATAGGGCACCTTCTGTTTCATTCATTGATGGGAAATTGTTAGGTGCCGATGCGGTTGTAGCTAAGGCAAAGAAAACTGGAAAATTTGATTACGCCGCACCCATTGCAGGAGTGAAAGCGCTTGATCGCTATACTCTACAACTCACTTTAACTCGGCAAGACTTTAATTTTCCTTATATTCTTGCCTATATATCTTTTGGTGGAGTTGCTAAAGAGGTTGTTGATTATTATGGCGACCGTATTGGTATGCATCCGGTAGGTACAGGACCTTACATGTTAAGTAAATATGTACCTCGAAGTAAGGTTGAGCTGGTTGCCAATCCTGATTATCGGGGTTTCGTGTGGAACTTTAAGTCAACAGGAACGCCGTGGGATAACCAGCTTGTTAAAGAAATGAGCGGTAAGAAAATGCCGCAAATTGGTAAAGTTGTAGTCAGTATTATTGAAGAACAACAGTCACGATGGTTAGCTTTTCAGTCTGGTCAATTGGATTTTGATAGACTTACTGCGAATGCAGTTCCTCAAGCTTTAGATAAGGGACAACTTAAAGCATCTTTTCAAAAAAAAGGAATTAAGCATTTCCCTAATAAAGAACCTGAAATTACCTATACGATGATGAACATGCGTGATCCGGTGATTGGCGGTTTTAGCCCAGACAAGATAGCGCTTCGTCGAGCAATTACTTTGGCATATGATCAAAAAGAAAGTATAAGACAGGCTTACAAAGGGCAGGCTGTTAGAGCAGAAATGTTTATACCTGAAGGTGTAAATGGATATAACCCGAAGTACAGAAGTAGCGTAGGATACAATCCGCTATTAGCCAATAAACTACTTGATCATTATGGTTATAAAAAAGGGGCTGATGGTTACCGAAACTTACCAAACGGGAAACCTTTGGTTTTAAAAATTAATAATGAAAATAGCTCAGCATCGGTTATTCATTCTGAACTCTGGAAAAAAAATCTGGATGCCATTGGCATTCGCGCTGACTTCAAGGTGAGTAACTTTGCAGATAACTTAAAAGCTGCAACTCAATGTAAATATATGATTTGGAGTGGAGCATGGATTGCTGACTATCCTGAAGGAGACAATTTTGCACAATTACTTTATGGTCCAAACGCGGGGCAAGGAAACCATGCTTGTTACCAGTCTAAAACTTATGATGCCCTTTATAATCAAGTCACTCATTTGCCACCCCAACAACGTCTACCATATTATGAAAAGCTTAACCGCCAGATTGAAGCTGACAATCCGTGGATTATTCATGTAACTCGAATTCGTAACTGGTTGATACAGCCGCAAGTTCAGGGATTTAAACCTCATCCAATAATGAATACGAACTGGCAATATCTTGATATTACTCCTGTTAAAAAATAATTTTAGATAAAGATAATTATGACTGAAAATTTAATAAAACAGCTCAAGCATTGTAGTGTCAGCCTATTATTCGCCAGTATGGCATTAACTGGATCTACAAGTATTTTTGCGAAAAGTCCCGCCGATCCAAATAAAGTTTTACGTTATGTATTCCCAACAGCTGAAACAGGTTTCGACCCAGCTTATATCCATGATTTATATTCGGCGCATGTAACCACTTCAATATTTGAAACTTTATATACATATGACTATTTAGCAAGGCCCGCAAAATTAGTTCCTCATATTGCTACGACTATGCCCGAAGTAAGTGCAGACGGTCTGACTTATACCATTCACATTAAAAAAGGCATTTATTTTACGCCGGACCCTGTTTTTAAAGGGAAGTCTAGAGAGTTAACAGCCAATGATTATGCGTACTCTTTTAAGCGCTTATTGGATCCGAATTTACGTTCTCCAAATAGCTGGTTGTTAGAGAACAAAATTGAAGGTATGGATGCATTAATAAACGCAGCCAATAAAACCGGAAAATTTAACTATGACCAAAAGGTAAATGGTTTACAAACACCTGATAAGTACACTTTGGTGATCCGATTAGTTAAACCAGATTATAACTTTCCTTTATTACTGGCACATGACCCGACAGGTGCTGTGGCGCGTGAAGTCATCGAAAAGTATAAAGACAAAGCCGGTTTTGTCATGGGACATCCTGTAGGAACTGGACCTTATGTACTCAGTAAATGGGTGCCTGCTTCGCGTATTGTTTTAAAATCTAATCCTGATTATCGCGGCTTTACTTGGAACTTTGCAGCCAGTAGCCCTGAGGATGAGGCAATTGTGAAGCGCCTTAAAGGTAAAAAAATGCCTCAAATAGGCACAATTGATATTCAGGTTATGGAAGAAAACCAATCACGATGGCTGGCATTTCAGCGTGGTGAGATTGATATATTTCAGCTTGAAGGGCAATTGGTCGCGAAGGCGATTAAAGACGGTAAATTAAGACCTGAGCTTGCTAAAGAAGGTGTGCATTTATCTCGTATTGTTGATCCTGAAATTAGCTATATTTATTGGAACCTTAAAAATCCGGTTGTTGGGGGAATGAGTAAAGAAAAAATTGCTTTACGCCGTGCAATTGCAATGTCTCGCTCACTAGATCAAGAAATTAAATTAGTAAGAAATGATGATGCCGAGCGTCTACATTTTCCAGTTCCACCTGGTGTAGTGGGATATGACCCTCAGTATAGAACTAGTACGCCATATTCGGTGAAAGCAGCAAATTTACTATTAGATAGATATCACTATAAAAAAGATGCATCAGGTTGGCGCACACAACCAAATGGGAAGCCCCTTGTAATTGAATATATGGCTCGCAGTGACAGTATTGGTCAGCAAAGTGCTGAACTTTGGAAAAAAAACTTTGATAGTTTGAATATTCGAATGGTGTTTAAACCAATGCTTTTTGCAGATCTAATTCGAGCACAAAAACAGTGCGAAGGTATGTTTGGTGCTTCTGCATGGATTGCTGATTATCCTGATGGTGATAATTTTATGCAGAATTTTTATGGTCCCAATACGCATATGACAAACTGGTCTTGTGGCTCAATTCCAGAGTTTGACCAATTGTATCGCCAAACCCAACAAATGAAAGCTGGCTCTGAACGGAATGCACTTTATCGAAAAATGACGCGTTTGTTAGAAGTCTATATGCCTGTGCAAATGTCCTACGCCCGCTACCGAAATATGTTGGCCCAGCCGCGTGTCATTGGCTATAAAAAGCATCCAATTTTACATGCTGAGTGGATGTACTTTGATATTGATACAAATACTAAATCTAATCATTAAATGAAAAATCTGGAGATATGATGAAGAATAAAACACTAAAAATGACAACGTTATGTATGTTGGCTATAGGTATAAACCAATACGTTTCAGCTGAAACAACTCGTAGTACATTACCACTACTTAAAGCAAAGCAGCTTCCAACATGGTGTGATTCTAATTTAAAAAAAATTCAGCAACAGATTACAGACTTTGAGAAAACACCTGTTAATGCTAACGCAGCAGCGGCACCTATTTTAGCAAAATGGGATAAAATTTTTGCTCATTTTGAAGATTTTTCAGGTCCGATAAGCTTATATAGTAACGTAGACCCAGATGCAAAGTTGCGTAACGCAGCCGAAGATTGTGAAATCAAAATTAATCAATTTCACACTGATATATTTCAGAATACGAAGCTATATAACTTAATTAAAAATACACAAGCAACGGACCCAGTTGATAAAAAATATCGTCAAGATATTTTGAGCCAATTTGAAGATACAGGTGTTCAACTTGAACCTGCAAAACGCGTAAGAATGAAAGCTATTCTGGATGAATTGACTAAATTAGAACAAGAATATGCCCGTAACGTTCGTGATAACCCTGAAAAACTTGAGTTTACTCCTGAAGAGATGAAGGGTTTACCAGAAAGTTATATTTCAGGTTTGAAAAAGAATGCAAAAGGAAATTATTTGGTTGGTTTTGAATATCCAGAATATCGGCCATTTATGGAGTTGGCAGACAATGATGATGCCCGAAAAAGATATCAGATTGCTTTTACAAGACGTGGTACTGAGCAAAATTTAAAATTACTCAAGCAGGCAGTAGATTTGCGTTATGAGTTGGCACAATTGTTTGGAAAAGCAAGTTATGCGGATTGGGTTTTAAAAGATCGTATGGCTAAAACCCCTGATGCTGTAAACCAGTTTTTGGCAGACGTACAAAAAACAGTAGCACCCCTTGAACGTAAAGAAGTCGAAGAACTGAGAGCTTTTAAAGCGCAAACTTTAAAAACGCCATTAGATAAAACTGAGATAACACGTTGGAGTGAAGCTTACTGGAGCGAAAAACTTCGTAAGAGCAAATATCAGATTGATCAGGAAAAGCTTCGTAATTATTTCCCAACTTTAGCTGCTCAAAAGTGGTTGTTTGCCATTTCATCTGACCTTTACGGTATTGACTTTAAACCTGTCAAAGTTAAAGCATGGCAGGACGAAGTTGAATATTACGATGTAGTTGATAAAAAGACAGGAAAACTTTTGGGCGGCCTATATATGGATAAATTTCCTCGTGAGGGGAAATATGGTCATGCCGCGGTTTGGGGAGTATACGGTGGTAGCACTTTAACCAACCGCTTACCAGTTTCAGCATTGGTCACCAATTTTAACCGTAAAGGTTTAAATAGCGATGAGTTAGAAACTTTTGTTCATGAGTTTGGTCATGCCTTGCATGGCATTTTATCAAATACACGTTATGCCAGTCAGTCTGGAACATCCGTAGAACGTGATTTTGTAGAAGCACCTTCTCAAATGTATGAAGAGTGGGCGCGACGTAAAGAAACCTTATCTAAAGTTGCCGATTATTGTGATCCAGCATGTCCACGTGTTGATGATGAGTTAATTGCACGTTTAAAAGCGGTGCATAACTATGGGCGTGGCTTGCGTTATGCACGTCAGACACTCTATGCCCAGTACGATATGTCACTACATACTGCCGATGCCTTAAAAGTGAAACCTTTGGAAACTTGGCAAAAAATGGAAGCCGCTACAGCCTTAGGTTATGTACCAACAACTGAATTTCCTGGTCAGTTTGGGCATTTGATGGGTGGGTATCAAGCAGGTTATTACGGCTATATGTGGTCAGAGGTTTTAGCTTTAGACATGCTTTCTGCTTATGGCGATAATCTAAATAATCCGCAAGTAGGACAACGTTACCGTCAAACGATTTTATCGCAGGGTAGCCAAAAACCAGCAGCTGAGCTAGTGAAAGATTTTCTTGGTCGTGAGCCTGACAATAAAGCGTTCTTTAATGAAATTACCGGACAACGGGTTAAATAAGGAATTATCACTATGCTGGCATATGTTATTCGGCGTTTATGGCAGATGATTCCAACCATGTTGGGAGTAGTCTTACTTATTTTTATTCTTTTTAACTGGGTCGGTGGAGATCCTGCCTATATTTTAGCAGGCAAGATGTCTAATCCTGAGCAGATCGAAAACATTCGTAAGCAGTTAGGCATCGATCAGCCGTATTACGTCCAGCTCTGGATTTTCATTAAACAAATACTGACTTTTGACTATGGCGCAAGTTGGAGTACTGGCGAACCTGTTTCCCAAATTATTCTAACCAGATTAGGGCCATCGCTCACGCTTTTAATTCCGCTTACTATTTTACAAACGGTTATTTCAATTATTTTGGCATTGGCTGTTGCCGCGGTACGAGGTTCTCTAACCGACCGTATGGTCATGATGCTATGTACTATTGCTATGTCAATTAGTATTTTAGTTTACATTATTGTTTTTCAATATGTTTTAGCTTATCAGCTCAGTTGGTTTCCTGTACAAGGCTGGAGTGACACCTTTACCGAGAATTTATTTAAATTTGCCTTACTTCCAATTTTAATCATGTTGGTTGTGAGTATTGCACCGACCTTACGTTTGTATCGTAGTTTTGTGCTTGATGAAATTAATCAGGACTATGTTCGAACAGCACGTGCCAAAGGTGTAGGTGAAAGCCGAATTTTAGGTGTACATGTACTGCGTAACGCTTCAATTCCTATTATTACCGATGTGATGTCAACTTTACCTGCATTACTCATAGGCGCATTTTTAATTGAACGTTTTTTTGGTATTCCCGGTATTGGTCGAGAGGTCATTATTGCAGTTGAACGAAGTGATTTTCCTGTTATTAAGGCAATTACAGTATACATCGCAGCTGCAACCATGATTTTTAACCTGATTGCCGATTTGGTCTACAAAGTGGTTGATCCACGTGTACAGTTGAAGTAGGTGGGCTATGCTGAGCGTTTTATCAAAAAGAAAAGAACAAACAAAAGCCGAAACTCATTCATCTGGCCTGTGGAAACTTGCCATGCGACGTCTTCGGGCTGACAAAATCGCGATGTCATCACTAGTGATTGTATTGCTTTATTTTATTATCTTGATTCTATCAATGACGGGTGTGATTGCATCTGATTGGAATAAAGAAGTTGCAGTGAGTTATGCACCACCCACATTTATAGGTGCAGATAAGACAACAGATGCTGGACAAAATGCAGCGCCGGTTGACGAGGAATTACCGATAAATCCGGTAGACCCTTTAAAAGATGTTATCAAAGAACTGAATGCGCAGATTAAGCAAAGCAAGAGTTCTGGGGACGCGATTGATTACTATGGTGTGGTTGACCCATTAGCTGATGATATGAAAGCGATCGATCAGCAACTTGGCGGACATTTATTAGACCAGCAAGCAGAGCTTAAAAGTACACTTGTGTTTGGTGCTGATAAGTGGGGACAAGACGTTTTAAAGAAAACAATTAAGGGGGCTGAAACTTCAATTATTGTTGGAGTCATCTCTGCTTTACTTGCGGTAGTTATTGGTACGTTATTAGGTGCAATTTCAGGATATTTTGGCGGTTGGGTTGATGATATTCTCAACTGGTTTTATAACATTTTTACCTCAATTCCATATTTATTATTAGTACTTGCTATTGCTGCCGTGCTTCAACAAAAAGGCATTTTATCTATTGTTCTAATTTTAGGTTTAACGGGTTGGACAGGCGTTTATCGCTTAATTCGTGCCGAATATATGAAACATACTGCACGTGAATACGTTCTTGCAGCTAAAGCAATTGGCGTTGGACATTTCCGCCGTATGTTCATTCATATTTTTCCTAATGTCAGCCATATCGCTTTAGTCCAAATGTCGATTTTGGTGGTTTCTTTTATTAAATCGGAAGTTATTTTGAGTTTCTTGGGTTTTGGTGTGCCAGTAGGTGTGGTGTCTTGGGGGAGCATGTTAAATGAAGCACAAAGTGAGCTTCTTTTAGGTAAATGGTGGCAGCTAGTCGCAGCCTCTGTCGCAATGGCTGTTTTGGTTACTGCATTCTCAATGTTTACTGATGCACTTCGTGATGCGTTAGACCCAAAGCTAAAATAAGAGGAAGGTCCAAATGATAGAACAAGAATATAAGAATGCGCCGTTGCTTCATGTTAAAAATTTACGAGTAAGTTTTAAAGGCGAAGATAAGCAATATATTGAAACCGTAAAAGGAATTTCTTTTGATATTCCAGCAAATACTACGGTTGCTTTAGTCGGTGAATCAGGTAGTGGTAAATCGGTAACTTCTTTGGCAACCATGGGATTACTGCCTGTAGGGCAAAGCAAAATTGATGATCAAAGTAAAATTATATTTGAAGGCAAAGACTTACTCAGTTTGTCTCGTAAAGACATGCGGAAAATCTGTGGTAAAGATATTGCCATGATTTTTCAAGAACCGATGTCATCATTAAACCCAGTTTTTACAGTTGGTAATCAAATTGCAGAAGTGTTGTGTTTGCATATGGGATTGAGCCGTAAACAGGCTCGACAACGTGTTTTAGAGTTACTTAAAGAAGTAGGTATTCCTTCACCTGAAATTAAAATTGATGCCTATCCCAATCAGCTTTCGGGTGGTCAACAGCAACGTGTCATGATTGCAATGGCGATTGCTTGTGAGCCTAAATTGCTCATTGCCGATGAGCCCACTACGGCACTTGATGTCACGATTCAAAAGCAGATTATTGATTTACTTGAGTCATTGCGTAAACGTCGTCAAATGTCGATGCTTTTTATTACCCACGATTTGGCGTTGGTCGGTGAAATTGCAGATAAAGTCATTGTGATGCGTCATGGTGAAATTAGAGAGCAAGGCGCTGCTGAACAGGTTCTGGAACAGCCTAAAGATGTATATACCCGAGCATTACTTTACTGTCGTCCACAAATATCACAGCGTCCTTATCGATTACCTGTGACCAGTGATTTTATGTGCCAAGAAGATAATATTTTGGTTGAGAAAAGTTTTGATGCTTCAGAAATCCCGCAGCGCAAACGTGGCTTAAATGGTGATGAGCAAATTATTTTAGAAGTAAAAGATCTGAAAAAAAGCTTTTATAGTCGGAAAGGATTATTTGGCAAAGAAGAGTTTCAAGCCGTAAAAGGAGTTTCTTTTAAACTTGCTAAAGGAAAAACTTTAGGTTTAGTCGGTGAATCTGGTTCAGGTAAAACGACGGTAGGCCTATTGCTTATGCGTTTACATCAAGCTTCAGGTGGGCAGGCTTTTATTGAAGGAAAAGATATTCTTTCATTAAGTGAAAAAGAGTTTGCTAAATATCAACGGAAAATTCAGATTATCTTTCAAAACCCATATGCTTCTCTTAATCCACGCTTTACAGTTGGACAAATTTTATTAGAACCCATGCAAATTCATAACATTGGTAAAGATGATGCTGAGCGTAAACAAATTGCGCTTGGACTGCTTGAGCGAGTGAATTTACCTGAGCAAGCTTATTATCGCTATCCTCATGAATTTTCTGGCGGGCAACGTCAGCGTATAGCCATTGCACGATGTTTAACCCTAAAACCTGAAATCTTGATTTGTGATGAATCTGTTTCGGCGCTAGATGTTTCGGTCCAAGCACAGGTCCTCAACTTATTACAAGACTTACAAGATGAGTTTGGACTCAGTTATATATTTATTTCCCATGACTTATCGGTTGTGAAATATATATCTGATCAGGTCATGGTCATGAATCATGGTGAAGTTGTTGAAATTGCCAATTCGGATGAGCTCTATGCACATCCTCAACATGATTATACCAAACGCCTATTACAAGCCATTCCTCAAGGGATTCACCACGTTTCATAAGCGTAAAGTTATGTCGTTAAAGGCACTTTAGAGTGCCTTTTTATTTGGTTTATCGCGGAAATACTTATAAAATAAGAGAGTAAAAATACAGTAGTTTAGTCTTGCTATGTGTGCCAACTTTAAACCTTTAACTCTTGCCCAATTGCAGCAACTCCAGTTGCCTGTGGTCGGCTTTAGCTATGCCGAAGAGGTTTATCCTGCGGGAACAATGCCGCTATTATTTAAATCACCCCAAGGTCTGGAATGGCGTGAAGTCATGTTTGGCCTAGTTCCAAAATGGGCTGAAGATACAAACATAGCAAAACATACCTACAATGCCCGTCATGAAACGATTTTCCAAAAACCGAGTTTTCAAGAAGCTGCACTTAAATGTAAGTTCGGTGTGATTCCGGTGACTGAATTCTATGAAAGTAAATATATAAATGATAAACCTGAGCGGTGGGGTGTACGCCGTAAAGATGGACAGGCTTTTTTTATTGCAGCAATCTATGAAATTTGCAAAATAAATGAAACGATTATTCGTTCTGCAAGTATGTTGACCATGGATGCTATAGACCATCCTATGATGAAAGATTTTCACGAGCCTGGAGATGTTAAAAGATCAGTTATTGTGATCCCACATGACCGATTAGAAGAGTGGTTGAGTTTGGAATCGCCTGATATTTCAAGCTTTATCGAAGGTTTTCCAGTTGAAGAGTTTGAATGCTCACATGTACCAAAAGAAAAAATTATAAAACCTACACCACAGTTAAGCATGTTTGACTAATCTATCTAAAATAAGATGAGGTTATTGATATCAAATCTGAATCAATAACCTATATTGCTTATTCAATAGTTTTACTTAATGTTTGCACTTCTGAATCTTGAGCTAGATAGCTCAACTCAATTGGTGAAATCACAAAAGTGGTATTGTCTGAGGTCTGTTTAAATACAAAGCCATATTCAAAAGACTGGCTATTTTTACTTGGTAACCAGAATAGATAAGGACATCCTGTGTAACTACCGTCCCAACCCATTTCTCTTGCTAAAGCTAAAGCCGTATCTGATTTCGCAATGATTTCTTTGAGAGACTCTTTATCTCTTGTTGAAACATCACCATCATCATCTGCAAATGTTTGTAGGAACTCATTTAAGGGAGTGAGTTCTTCCCAGTTGTGTTCTATTGTCGAGAAATGATATCCATATAGCATCATGTGCGCTTTCTTCCATCTTGTTATTGTGTGATTGAACATAACAAGAAATACATGAAAAGAAAATGGATAAATCTGATTTAAGTTGTTTATTTTTCATAACTTATAGATTGTTTTTTGTACGAAATAAAGGCTTCTTTTAAACACTATAATTATTCATATTAGCTATATAGCATGCACAGAAAGCAGCGCTTACCTAATGATTAAGATAAATGACTATTTTAGTAAATCAAACTGTTGGCGAATACTGAATTGTTCATAATTCACCTATAATAGAAATGAAACTATGTAGAGCATATTTATGTTTATAACAACTACGCGCCCACAAGATACTTTGATTAATCAGCTTCTTCCAGTTTTGGAACAAGCGAGCCAGATTTTATTACAAGAATATCAAAATTATTCTGCGGGTTATGAGTTTACTATTCACGAAAAACAAGATGATTCACCTGTAACTCAAGCAGATTTAAAAGTGAACCTTTTCTTATTAAAGCACTTGGCAGAGATTACTCCAGACTTGCCGGTTTTGTCTGAAGAAAGTGATTATAGTGCTCGGCATGAGTGGTCCACATGCTGGATGTTAGATCCTCTTGATGGAACTAAAGAATTCATACATGAGCGTGATGAGTTTACGATCAACCTAAGTTTGATTAAGGGTAAAGAAACGATCTTTTCAGTTATTGCTGTGCCATGTGAACAAGTCGTGTACTTAGGATATTTGCAAGATTTACCTTTTAAATATAGTTTCACTCAAAAAAAGTGGTATCAATATCAAATAACTTCGTTTTCGCCAGATGAGCCTATACAAATAGGACTTAGCCATGGCAGTAAAAATCCGAAATATCAAAAATTTATTCAACCTATTGAAGATAAACATAGCATTATTCGACGAGAAGCAGGAAGTGCCTACAAATTCTGCATGATGTTGGAAGGTGAAATCGATATTTACCCGCGATTCCATCCAACCTCTGAATGGGACACAAGTTCTGGTCAAGGTTTATTAGAAAGTATAGGCGGTGGCTTACTTACCCTTGATGGAAAACCTTTTGAATATAATCAGAGACACACGGTTTTAAATAAGGGCTTTATCGCATTTCGTGATCAGGAAAGCAAAAAAATAGCATTTGAAGCATTGGCCCAAGCAGGTGTTATTGATTGAGAGTTGTGCCAGACATGTTATAGTGGCAAAGTATTGAAAAAAGATGACAAGATAAAAATGGCACTCGATTTATTGCCTAAAAGTATGTTTGAAGCAATTGATTTATTGCCTGATGCTTCAACTCCTGTAACCTTATTTACGCGTCATTCTCTAAGAGAACTTGTGGATGGGCAGGGCTTAGCTGGATATGATCTCCAACTTACTCCTCAAGGGCGTGAGCTTGCGCAGGCATGGGGTAACTATTTAATTAAAAATACAGATCGTGTTATTCAGCATTGTATTTCAAGTCCAATACAACGTTGTGTTGATACGGCTGCACTCATGATCGAAGGGGCGGATGCCGTAAGCCCTGAATTTAATACACATACGATTGAAATTATTGAGCAAGGATTACTGGTTGAGCCAGGGAGTTTTGTACTAGACATACAACAAGCTGCCCCTTATTTTAAAAAGCAAGGTGCTTTGGGTTTTATTAATAGTTTTGTAAATAATGCATTACCTGGTATGAAACACCCAATTACTGGTGTTTTAGATGTACTAGAGCTTATTTATCATACGCATCCTAAAACTCAAGGCGGGCTTAGTTTAGCTGTCAGCCATGACACTATTATTGCTGCAATTGTTGCTGTAATTTCTGGTGAAAATGAAATTAAGAAAGAAGATTGGCCTGAAATGATGGAAGGCCTATTTGTATGGTTTGAAGGCGAAGAATTTCCAAATTGCAAATTAAAATGGATTTGGAGAGGTAAGGCCTATGAGCTAAATGTAGCCAAATTTGGAAAAACGCTATAAGCTCAAAAATGATAGATAATAAAAAAAGCCCTATTGGGCTTTTTTTACATGCTTTAATTAGTTAGCTAACGCTTTAACTTGAGCATTTAAACGGCTCTTATGACGAGCAGCTTTATTTTTGTGGATGATGCCTTTATCAGCCATACGGTCGATTACAGGAACAGCTTTTTGGTAAGCTTCTGTAGCAACAGCATGATCACCACCAGCAATTGCACTTAAAGTACGTTTGATGTATGTACGAACCATAGAACGCAAGCTTGCGTTGTGTTTACGTGCAGTAACGTTTTGACGCGCACGTTTTTTAGCTTGAGCAGAGTTTGCCACTCTTGCACTCCTTGAAAATAAGTTGGTCTGGGCGGGCTGTGGTCAATCCAGTAAACTGGTGCAACCATCACCAGCCCGTAAACAAGTGCCATATTGTGATGAATAGACACCGTGAAGTCAAGCCTTGAGAACGTTTTAAGCTGTTTTAGGGGCTGTTAAAACGGTAAGAAAAGGTTAAATTTAAAACAAAGTTAAAGAGGGATGGATAAAAAATGACAGCAAGTAAGAAAAAAGCGATTGTGCTCGGAGCAACAGGGTTGGTCGGATTAGCACTTGTTGAAAAGCTCCAGCAGGCTCTAGAATTTGAAGCCATTACGCTGGTGGTTAGAAAAGAATCTCAAGTATTTAATACATATGACAAAGTTAACCAGCTCATCATAGAAGATTTCTTAATGTTGAATGATGAAGATGTGAATGGTCATACCCATGCATTTAGCTGTCTGGGAACAACATTAAAAAATGCGGGCTCAAAGCAAGGTTTCTACGCGGTAGATTATGAAATCAATGCCCACTTGGCAGATTTGGTACAAGATAAACATATTCACCTTTTATTAGTGAGCGCCCTTGGTGCAAATGCAAACTCACCAATTTTCTACAATAAAGTGAAAGGACAGTTAGAAGATTATATCGAGAGTTTGGGAATTGAAAAATTATCTATTTTTAGACCATCTTTATTGATTGGTAAGCGCAGTGATGTACGCCTTATAGAGGATTTAGGGCAAAGTCTATTTAAATTTATTGAGAATAAATGGCAAAAACCATTCAAATATAAACCTGTGACTGCGGAGCAATTGGCTCATACCATGGTCGTAGCGGCGCTAACGCAAATTGAAGCATTCAAACGATATGATAATCTGAGCATACAGAAAACTCGATAAGGGAGAATAGAAGTGTCGACAGTACCGTTTGTAACATGTGATTTATTAGATGATAACCCTGAAAAAGACTTACAAGTTGTAATTCCCTCAATGGATGGAAAGTTCTTTCAAAGTTATGGGGCGCGTAAAACTTTTGGGGGACAGGTTGTAACAGTAAAGTGTTTTGAAGATAACTCGCGTGTAAAAGAGTTATTGGCAACAGATGGTACAGATAAGGTACTCGTTGTAGATGGTGGTGCATCTATGCGTTGTGCGCTTATGGGTGACCTAATTGCGGAATCGGCAGTTAAAAATAACTGGAATGGTGTTGTAATTTATGGCTGTGTACGCGATGTCGATGCCATTGCTACCCTTGATTTGGGTATACATGCATTGGCAGCAATTCCCCAAAAAAGTAATCGTAAAGGCATTGGCGAAGTAGATACCACTTTGTATTTTGGTGGTGTCACAATTCAATCAGGCGATTATATCTATGCTGATAATAATGGAATTGTGATTTCAAAAGAAAAATTAGTGTAATCACAGTCTATAAAGGATCGCATGATGGTGAATCATCAAATTAAAGTATTACAGGCAGTTGTCTCTGCAATTGCTGAAGGTGGTCGGGGCGTAACAGGTACCGCATTTCCTCAGCAACCTGTAAAAGCCTTGAAGTTATATGAATTTGAAGGTTCACCATTTTGCCGTCGTGTCCGTGAAGTCCTTACACTTTTAAATCTGGATGTAGAAATTTATCCATGTCCTAAAGGTGGGACAAAACATCGTTCGGTCGTAAAAGAAAAAGGTGGCAAATTACGGTTTCCTTTTTTAGTAGATGAAAATACAGGTGACTACTTATATGAGTCACAAGAAATTATTCATCATTTATTTAAACACTACGGTAAGACTGGGAAGACGCCTCAGAAATTTTCGAGTTACCCTAACGTCCCTTATGCTGCATTTGCTGGGACCATATTAAATGGTGCTCGGGGAGTTTGGATAAATAAAAAAATCATTAATAGAGCTGTGCCTGAACAAAAACTTGAGTTATGGAGTTTTGAGGCAAGCCCTTATTCACGAGTTGTAAGAAGTCTACTCTGTGAGCTGGAGCTTCCTTATATTCTGCATAATGTTGCAAAAGAAAGATGGCAAGATCAAGGCCCAGCTATTTTTCGCTTAAAACCAGGTAAATATGTGCCTCTAAAAGGTGGAAAGCGAGAAAAAATATTGCCTGTTATGCAAGGTAAAATGCAGGTACCTTATTTGGTAGACCCAAATACGGGAGTGAAGATGTTTGAGTCTGCTCAAATCGTAAAATATTTAAAGAAGCAATATGGTCGTTGATTAATTAAGATAAGCTTTAGTAAGAGTTTAAGTCAATTTACTTAAACTCTTAGAAAGATCAGATTTCATAAGAACATGAATATGCTAAATTAAAGAGGTTAAATACCCCAATAAGGCATATTTTATGGAATGTATGAGAATTCAACCTGTAACGAGCAGTCCTGGTGAAAATGCACTATTTATCGTATTGGGACTCACTCAAGGTGATTCTGTAATAGAACAAGTAAAAGATTTTGCTAGTAATTTTTCAGCATTAACTAGAAGTCTAACTAATCGTTATCCAGATAGTAAGTTTAATGCCACGCTAGGTTTTAGCTCAAATGCATGGGATATCTTATTTCCAGAGCAAGCGAAGCCTCAAGAATTAGAAACATTTAAAGAACTTAAAGGGCCGAAATATACGGCTGTTTCAACACCTGGTGATCTATTTTTTCATATTCGTGCCGATCGCCAAGCTTTATGTTATGAGCTGGGTAATATAATCAATCAACAACTTGGTAAAGTGACTTATCCAATTGATGAAGTGCATGGTTTCCGTTATTTTGATGGACGGGCAATTATTGGCTTCGTAGATGGGACAGAGAATCCAGAACCAGTTATTGCAGCGCAATGGGCATTAGTGGGCAATGAAGATCCTGAATTTATCGGGGGGAGTTATGCTTTTATCCAGAAATATACACATGACATGGAAAAATGGCGTTCATTAACCGATGAAGAACAAGAAAAAGTGATTGGTCGTAAAAAGTTCAATGATATTGAGTTAGGTGATGATGAAAAGCCACTAACTGCCCATAATGTCGTAAGCAAAGCGCATGATGCGGAAGGTAATGAGCTTAAAATTATGCGAGCTAATATGCCTTTTTCAAACCCTTCAAAAAATGAATACGGCACATTTTTTATTGGTTACTCGCGTAAATTTAGTACAACCCGACAAATGCTTGAAAACATGTTCTTAGGAAATGAGCAGGGCAATCTTGATCGGTTGCTTGACTTTAGTACTGCTCAAACAGGAACTTTATTTTTTGTACCAACGGTCGATTTTCTTGATGATTTAGGTGATGACTAGTCGTTAAGCTAAAAGGCTTAAATGATGGAAGTAACTAGATTACTTCCATTGCTTTAATTGCAAATTAATATGATGTGATGAAATGTTTAAGAAGATAACGCAGCTTTTTCAAGGCTCAAAAGAAACACCAGAAAAAATTTACTTGCGAGAGAATCTATTAAAATTTGATTCTGAACGCGGTCCTATAATCAAGGATATAGTGATTAATGAGAAATGGTCAGAACATCTTGAGTATTTCTCAAACCGTAAATTGCAAAATTTTGATAATCTTCAGAAATTATTCCTAACTACTCCACAAATTAATGAAAAGATTGATCTGGAAATCGCAACCCAACGTTATGTAGAAAGATTGGGAAATACACAAGAAAAGCTACTTCAGCTTAAAGCGATTATACAAATATTAAATCAATATTACGTTTTGTTTTTGCGTGATAAATAATCATAGTTGATTGATTAAAAAATATAAAAAGTAGAGCTAACTAGTAGTTTGATTTTCAAAAAAATAACTCATTTCACTAAAAACATCATGCTACTATTAGGCTCATATCTTCTTAGCTGATAAAAGCCATATACATGTTTCAACAAGAAATCTCTCAATTGAATTTACAACAGCTCAAAGCCGGTGAAAAGCGTTGGGTGGGGTCGTTATTAGGTTCATCTGCTGCATTATTATTTAAAGAAATTGCTGTTCAGCATTCTTCTTTACTTGTTGTGGTCGCTAGAAATAACCAACATGTTGCTCAATTAGAAAGTGAACTTGAGTTTTATGGCATAAAACCGACAATTTTCCCTGATTGGGAAATCTTGCCTTATGATCGTTTGTCACCTCATCAAGATATTGTTTCAGAACGTCTTGCAATTTTATCTAATATGCCTCAGAAGGGTGTATTGCTCATTTCAGCAAGTACTTTAGCTCAAAGAGTTGCACCGTATTCATGGGTTTTGGGTGAACACTTTGATATTCATGTTGGACAGAAATTCGATTTAGAACAGCAAAAGTTACGTTTAGTACAAGCCGGTTATCATTTGGTAGACACTGTTTATGATCATGGTGAGTTTGCTGTACGTGGCAGTATTATGGATATTTTTGCGTCAGGGCAAGAAGCGCCTATTCGTATTGATCTGTTTGATGATGAAATTGATACATTAAAATTCTTTGATCCAGAAACGCAAAGAACAACGAAGCCTTTAAAAAGTTTTACAGTTTTACCAGCAAAAGAATTTCCGCTAAAAGAAGCCCGTTCAATTTTTAGAGATCGGTATTCTGAACTTTTCCCTACGGCTAATCCTAAGAAAAACCCGATTTATCAAGATGTCCTAGAGGGAATTGCTTCACCAGGAATTGAATTTTATTTGCCATTGTTTTTTGATAAAGCACAAATGCAATCGCAAAGTACACTTACAACGTACTTCCCAACGAATTGCATTGTAATTACAACTAATGATATAGATACTGATTTAACTAATTTTTGGAAAGAAGTTTTTCGTCGTTATGAAGACAGACGTCATAACGTAGATCAGCCAATTCTTCCCCCTGAAGAATTATTTATTGCTCCAAATCATCTGCTCAGTGCTTTAAATCAGTTTCCACGGATGTTGGTGAGCGCCGAAATCGTTGAAGAAAAAGCTGGCGCGTTAAATCTTAAGGTAGAGCAGCCACCCAAGTTACCAGTTGATCCCAAAAAAGAAAAACCATTTGCGGTAGTCAAAAAATATATTGATGAAGCAAATCATCCGGTCTTGTTGGTTGCAGAAAGTGCAGGTCGACGTGAAAGCTTAAGAGATGGTTTGCGTGCCAGTTTAGGAGATATCCCAGGCGTAGATAGTTTTGAGCAATTTCAGACTAGTCAGTTTGCGATTGCTATTACAAATGCACCGCTAGACCGTGGTTTACTTTTAACAGACCAATTGTCGGTTATTTCAGAAAATCAGTTATATGAACATCGGGTAGTTCAGCGTCGTCGTAAACGCCAGCAAGAAGTTTCAGAAGAGTTCTTAATTCGCAGTTTGACTGAATTAAGTATTGATGCCCCTGTTGTCCATATTGATCATGGTGTGGGGCGTTATGCAGGATTAGTTACTTTAGCAATTGAAGGGCAAGATTATGAGTTCTTGCAACTAAATTATGCTGAAGGGGCAAAAGTTTATGTGCCTGTGACTAATTTGCATCTTATTAGTCGTTATAGTGGTGGAGACCCAGATTTAGCTCCACTTCATAAAATTGGAAGTGATGCGTGGAGTAAAGCTAAACGCAAAGCTTTAGAACAAATCCATGATGTTGCAGCCGAATTATTACATATACAAGCACGTCGTCAGTCAAAACCCGGTTTTGGCTTTGAACTCGATCAATCGCTTTATATGCAATTTGCCAGTGGATTTGCTTACGAAGAAACACTCGATCAGGCGAATGCTATTGAAGCCACGCTTCACGATATGCAACAAGCTAGACCTATGGATCGACTTGTTTGTGGCGATGTTGGTTTCGGTAAAACTGAAGTAGCAATGCGAGCTGCGTTTGTTGCTGTGCAAAACGGTAAGCAAGTTGCTGTTTTGGTACCTACAACTTTACTTGCACAACAACATTATGAGTCTTTTAAAGATCGTTTTGCTGATTGGCCTGTGCGTATAGAAGTGTTGTCACGCTTTGGCTCAAATAAAGCCCATACAAAAAATATTGAAGATTTAATTGCTGGTAAAGTGGATATTGTGGTGGGAACACATAAACTTTTACAAGAAAATGTGCAATTTCAAGACTTGGGCCTAATGGTGGTCGATGAAGAACATCGATTTGGTGTGCGTGATAAAGAGCGCATCAAAGCATTGAGAGCTGATGTCGATATGTTGACGCTTACCGCAACACCAATTCCACGAACTTTAAATATGGCTTTTTCGGGAATGCGTGATCTATCTATCATTGCTACACCACCAGCTCGTCGTTTAGCGGTTAAAACATTTGTACAAGAACATACGGAAGCTTCTATTAAAGAAGCGATCTTGCGTGAATTGCTACGTGGTGGCCAAGTATACTTCTTACATAATGAAGTCGATACGATTGAAAGGGCTGCTGAAAACATCCGTGTTCTTGTGCCTGAAGCTCGTGTAGCAGTAGCTCATGGCCAAATGAGAGAAAGAGAGCTCGAACAAGTCATGCAGCAGTTCTACCACAAAGAATTTAATGTATTGGTATGCTCAACCATTATTGAAACCGGAATCGATGTTCCAAATGCCAACACAATTTTGATAGAAAGGGCCGACAAACTTGGTTTAGCTCAATTACATCAATTACGAGGGCGTGTGGGACGCTCACACCACCAAGCTTATGCTTATTTACTGGTTCCTTCTATAAAACATCTAAAAGGTGATGCAGAGAAGCGTTTAGATGCAATCCAGCGTGCTTCAACTTTAGGTGCTGGTTTTATGCTAGCTACAGAAGATTTAGAAATTCGCGGTGCGGGTGAGCTTTTAGGTGAGCAACAAAGTGGTTCAATGCAGGCAATTGGATATAGTCTGTATATGGAAATGCTTGAGAAAGCCACTAAGGCAATTCAGCAAGGTAAAACCCCGAATTTTGATGCACCTTTGTCATTAACTGCGGAAATCAATTTACATATTCCAGCGCTTATTCCAGATGAGTATTTGGGTGATGTTCATCAGCGTTTGTTGTTCTATAAGCGTATTAGTAATACAGATACACAAGAAAAACTCGACAATATTCGTATGGAGTTAATTGATCGTTTTGGAGTGCCGCCACAATCTGTAAAACACTTATTTAGTGTTCATCAGATTAGGCTAAAAGCAGAGCAGTTGGGTATTACCAAAATTGATATCAATACACAAGGCGGTAATATTGAGTTTTCACCGGATACTCCAGTTCAAGCCATCAGTATTATTCAGTTAATGCAAAAAAATCCGACCTATTACCGTATGGATGGTGGGCAGCGTTTGAAGGTTATGGTTCAGCTTGAAGAACATGAAAAACGTATCCAGTTCATTAATGATTTGTTAGCGAAATTATTAACTGAAATACATGTATAAATGATGTTTTGAAGCATTTTTTACTGAGTGTAAATTTTATGTAAGTTGATAGCATGGTTTTATGCACGATTTATTCGACCATAAGAGGAATAAGTGCATAAAATCATTGTTATTTGTAATCAAACCAGACACTACCAATACTCACATCAAAACTGATGTGATAGTATTAGCCATTATTGTTTATTGTCATTTATAAAAGATATGTTTAGTTTGCATCCACAACTTGCTCAAGATACTTTTTTTGTAGGCGATTTCCCGCTTTCAACATGTCGTTTAATGAATGATATGCAATTCCCGTGGCTGATTTTAATCCCTCGTGTGCCGGGAATCACAGAATTATATGAATTGAGCCAAGCTGATCAAGAGCAGTTTTTACGTGAATCAAGTTGGTTGTCTAGTCAGCTATCTAGAGTATTCCGTGCTGATAAAATGAATGTTGCAGCTCTAGGTAACATAGTGCCTCAGTTGCATTTCCATCATGTCGTGCGTTATCAAAATGATGTTGCATGGCCTAAGCCAGTTTGGGGCACACCTGCTGTTCCATACACAAATGATGTACTGGCTCACATGCGTCAAACCCTTATGCTTGCTTTACGTGGTCAAGGTGATATGCCTTTTGATTGGCGCATGGATTAAATCAATGCAATGCCACATTTATATGAATGTGGCTACATTGAGGTATGGAGGACAGGGTGCAATTAGAGAGGTTTATCGATAGAGAGCCTAAGCAGTTTGCATATTTTCATCGCTTGATGGGATATTCAATTCTGTCCTTAATTTTAGTGATCTATGCTTTTACCTCACCTAATACAAATTATCAGATCTACGTTCCACCTTTCTTCCTATTTTTGCTTTTTATTAGCTCAAAGTTAGAGCACTGGCTTCAATACCAATTTGATAAGAAAACACAAAAAAGTGTTTTTTTTGCAATTGATGCAATTGTTGTAGCAGTTACCTTAGCGGGTCTGCATCTTAATTTGGTGCCTACATTTATTGCACTTTTTGCATTATTTTATTCTGCAATTAATAGTCGTATTTCTTTCGCAGTCATTTGTTTGACTAGTTTGCTAGGCGCGATTATTTTTTATTTAAGTACTTTTTTCCTATTTGGTTTTTATACATATTTTGAACCTACTAGCCAAGAGTTAACTGTAATTACACTCTTAGGCTTGGTCATGTTTATTACCATTGGAAATTATTACCAACATCGTTGGGTTAAAAAAATTAGTCAGCAGCGTCAACACTACTATGATCAAATGACGCGCTATATTGCTTTTGCTAATCAGTTAAGCCGTTATGCGCCACTACAGTTGTGGCAGTCTATTATGCGCGGTGAAGCGGAAGCAAAAATTGAATATAAACGAAAAAAAATGACTGTGTTTTTTTCTGATATTCAGGGCTTTACAGAGTTATCAGAAACATTAATTCCTGATGATTTGGCATTTTTGCTTAATGATTATTTAAGCCATATGACGGAAATTGCGAAGCAGTATGAAGCTACTGTCGATAAATTTATGGGGGATGCCATCCTCATATTTTTTGGTGATCCGAATTCTCAGGGTGTAGAGCAAGATGCTAAAGCTTGTGTAGAAATGGCAATCGCTATGCGTCAGCAAATGAAATTGTTACGTGAACGATGGAAAAAAATGGGCTATTCAGCCTTACACATTCGTATGGGAATTAGTACTGGTTACTGCCACGTAGGAAATTATGGGGCAACGCATCGTATGGCTTACACCATTGTAGGTCGTGATGTGAATTTGGCAGCTCGTTTACAATATGCTGCTGAAATAGATGAAATCTTAATTTCGGATGATACCTATCAAATAATCAAAAGTGATTTTCTTTGTGCTCCCAAAACGCCAATTTACTTAAAAGGCATTCAAGGTGCAGTAAAGACATGGCAGGTGATGGAGAAGTACACGGGGAATAAGTCAGATCATCAACAATGGTTTGACTATGAGTATAAAGGCTTTCATTTAGTACTTAATTTAGAAGAAGTACAAAATTATGAATATCCAGAATTAGTAGAAGTACTCGAGAAAATGGTTCAACGACTTAAAGTTCAACAAACTTTAATTAATACTCAAGGCATTGCACGGTTAAGGCTTGAAGATGAAGTTAAGCCAGTTGAAATTGATCAACAAGATCAAGTTTAAAAACGTGAAGTAAAAAAAAGCTGCTTTAAAAGCAGCTTTTTTATTTTAATGATTTTCGGAAGCGTGATTGATTGTATATTTAGGAATCTCAATTTCTAAATCTTCATCAACAATCTTCACTTGGCAAGAGAGACGAGAATCTGGTTCAAGACCCCAAGCCCGATCTAAAAGATCTGCTTCAACGTCATCCATTTCTTCTAGACTGTCAAAGCCCTTGCGAACGACTACATGACAAGTTGTACAAGCACACGACATGTCACAAGCGTGTTCAATTTTAATTCCTCGATCAAGCAAACTTTGACAAAGATTTGCATTTTGTTCGACTTCAAATTCTGCGCCTTCAGGGCAGATCTGAGCATGAGGAAGTACTTTAATACGGGGCATATTGATCACCTATACCTTTAGTTTGAATTTGACCAATCTTCAAGTTTTGTACCTTTTAAGGCGTGGTCAATATGTCGATTCATACGTAGTGCGGCAAAAGCATCACTATGTACTTTAAGTTGTTCTACAGCTTTTTCAATCGCTTGAATATCATTGCCTTCAAGTTGTACTTTTAGCAAATTTTCAGCAGTTTTAAGTGCTTCAAGCTGCTCATCATTGAGTAAATCAGCATCAACTTTGAGAGCTTGCTCTAAAGCTTCAAGTTCGCGTTGTGCTTCAACTTTGGTTTCTTTTAAATGACGCAGATTTTTATCTTCTTCTGCGTGCTGGAAACCTTCAATTAATAAGCGTTCAGTATCAGATTCTGATAGGCCGTAAGATGGCTTAATATCAATTTGGGCCTGTACACCTGAAGTTGTTTCACGAGCAGAAACTGTAAGTAAACCATCAGCATCTACCTGAAAGGTAACTTCAATCCTTGCTTGACCAGCAGTCATTGGAGGAATGCCGTGAAGGACAAATCTTCCTAGTGAACGACAATGCTCTACCAAATCTCGTTCACCTTGAACCACATGAATAAGCATGGCAGTTTGGCCATCTTGATAAGTTGTGAATTCTTGACGACGAGCGACTGGAATAGCGGTATTACGTGAAATAAGACGTTCTACTAATCCACCCATGGTTTCTAAGCCAAGTGAAAGAGGAGTGACATCTAAAAGTAATGAGCCATCTTGGCTATTACCAATAAGCTGGTTAGCCGTGATAGAAGCACCAATTGCAACTACTTCATCAGGATTGATCGTACAAAGTGGTTCTTGATTAAATACATTGCGAACTGCTTGCTGAACAGCATAAGAACGGGTAGAGCCACCAACTAAAACAACATTCTGAATATCAGTTAACTCAAGTTTCGCATCACGTAAAACGCGTTTACAAACACTGATTGTTTTATCTAATGCAACCTGAATAATGCTTTCAAAAGTTGGACGATCAAGTGTTAGTACGTTTTCAAGTAGTTTTAACTGAACTGATTCTTGTGTAGATAGTTGTTCTTTTGCTTGACGAGCAGCAACAATAAATACTGCATAAGTTTCATCGTTAAGAGTATCGATATTGAGCTGCTTTTTAGCCCATTTAACAATGAGACGATCTAAGTCATCACCGCCTAAAGCAGTGTGGCCACCTGTAGCTAATACTTCAAAGACACCTTGTGAGAAACGCAAGATTGATACGTCGAAAGTACCACCACCTAAATCATAAATTACATAGTTATGATCTGTAGCTAAATTAGTTTCTTGGTCTAAACCATAAGCGACAGCAGCAGCAGTTGGCTCGTTTAATAAACGTAATACATTTAAGCCAGCAAGCTGGGCAGCATCACGTGTTGCTTGTCGCTGAGCTTCATCAAAATAGGCTGGAACAGTAATTACTGCGCCATTTATTGGATTTTGTAAGCTGGCTTCAGCACGGTCTTTTAATTGCTTTAAAATTTCAGCAGAAATTTCAACAGGGGTTTTACGACCAGCACGTGTTTCAAAAGCTGGCATTTCATTTTCAGAACCCACTAACTCATATGGGTGTTGAAATTTAATATCTGCTTTTGAGCGACCCATAAAACGTTTTACAGAAACAATTGTATTTTTAGGATCGGCAATAAGGAAAGGCTTTGCTTCTTCACCATAGTGAGTTGCATCATTTCCATAGTGCACAATAGAAGGAAGGAGTCTTCTTTCTTTTTCGTCATTGAGTACTTTAGGTTTGCCTGATAACACTGTCGCAACTAAAGAATGTGTTGTTCCTAGGTCGATACCAATCGCAATGCGGTGTTGATGTGGGGCACTGGATTGACCCGGTTCAGCAATTTGCAAAAGTGCCATGAGTTAAATCCCTTGAATATAATTTGGAAAAAGCAAAATTAAAAATCATCGTCTAAATCAAAGTTGTCTTCGTCATCCAACATTTGATCTTCTGCTTTTTCAATGTCGTTAAGAACGCGCTGAAAGAAACGTAATTTACGTACAGTATCTCGAGCTTCACCCCAGTCCTCATCTGCGTAATCAATTTTAAATTCGCGAACTAGGCCATCCATCCATTGAAACACTTCTTGTTTAAGTGTGGTCAGATGCTCTTGTGAAGTTGCTTCATCAAGTTGTTCACGAATTTCTAAAGCTGATTGTAAGAACTCAAAATCGCTAATGGATTGATCGAGGTGGTGATCTTGCTTTTTGAGTGCTAACAGATAAGCAGCGCGGCTATCTACTTGCGACAAAGTTTTAAAAGCTTGATTGATTTCACTTGATTTGATCAACGCCTGATCTTTATCTTCAGCTTTATCTGGATGATACTGCTGCTGCAAATTCAAGAAACTAGATTTTAAGCTCGCCAAATCGATATCGAGTGCTACGGGTAAATTGAACAACTCAAAATGATTCATTGGAAATGAGGTCCACATTAATTAAATACATTAAAACAGTGCTATAAAAAGACACTGTTTTAATGAGAGATGAAAGGAGAAAGCCTAGACAGTGAAAGATTCACCACAGCCACATTCACCTTTTTTGTTAGGATTGTTAAATTCGAACCCTTCATTAAGGCCATTTTTAACGTAGTCCATTTCTAAGCCTTCTAAATACACTGAGCTTTTTGGATCTACAAATACCTTAACGCCAAATTGTTCGAAAACTTGGTCATGTTCATCAATAGAGTCTACAAACTCAAGGACATAGGCCAATCCAGAACAACCAGAAGTTTTCACACCCACGCGAATGCCTTCACCCTTACCTCGATTTTTAAGGTAATTGCTAATATGAGTCGCAGCATTTTCAGTTAAATGAATCATGAAAACTCCAACGTTTACAATGGTAACAAATTACGCTTTAGATTTTTTAGTGCGGTAATCTTCAATCGCAGCTTTAATCGCATCTTCAGCTAGTACAGAACAGTGAACTTTTACTGGTGGAAGTGCAAGCTCAGTCGCAATATCAATATTCTTGATGGTTTGAGCTTCATCAAGAGTCTTACCTTTTAACCATTCGGTTACAAGAGAACTTGATGCGATTGCAGAACCACAACCATAAGTTTTAAAACGTGCTTCTTCGATTACACCGTTATCGTTTACTTGGATTTGTAAACGCATTACGTCACCACATGCAGGTGCACCGACCATACCTGTACCAACATTTTCAGAGTTTTTATCTAAAACACCAACATTACGAGGGTTTTCGTAATGATCAATTACCTTTTCGCTATAAGCCATGTCGCTTCTCCAAACCTCGGGGTCAGCCTAATATTAATATGAGGGTAAAAATACTAATTTCAATGAATTAGTGTTCAGCCCATTCAACTGTAGAAAGATCGATACCTTCTTTATACATATCCCAAAGCGGAGAAAGTTCACGTAATTTCTCAACAGCGGCTTTGGTAATTGTAAGCACATGATCAATGTCTTCTTCAGTTGTGTATTTACCAAAACTGAAGCGGATAGAGCTGTGCGCTAGCTCATCAGATAAACCTAATGCGCGAAGAACATATGAAGGCTCTAAAGTTGCAGAAGTACAAGCAGAACCACTTGATACAGCAGCATCTTTAAGTGCCATCATTAAAGATTCACCTTCAACAAAGTTAAAGCTGACGTTTAAATAGTTAGCAACGTTTTGAGTTGGATGGCCGTTTAAGAAAACCTGTTCAAGGCCTTGTAAACCATTCCAAAGTTTGTCACGTAGTTTACGAATGCGTTCTTGTTCTGCATGCAGTCTTTTGCCAGCAAGTTCAAAAGCTTCACCCATACCAACAATTTGGTGAGTTGCTAAAGTACCAGAGCGCATACCGCGTTCATGACCACCGCCATGAATTTGTGCTTTTAAACGAACACGTGGGCTACGACGTACATATAATGCACCGATACCTTTTGGACCATAAATTTTATGAGCTGAGAAACTCATAAGATCAATTTTCATGGTAGATAAATCAATATCAACTTTACCAGCAGCTTGAGCAGCATCTACATGGAAGAACGTTTTATTGGCACGTGTTAATTCACCAATTGCTGCTACATCTGTAACTGAACCGATTTCGTTGTTTACCATCATAAGAGAAACAAGGACAGTATCAGGACGAAGTGCAGCTTTTACCATTTCAGGGGTAATTAAACCTGTTTGTGGTTCTGGTTCTAAATAAGTAATTTCAAAACCTTGTTCTTCTAATTCACGACAAGGATCTAGAACAGCTTTGTGTTCAATTTTACTTGTAATAATGTGTTTGCCTTTAGAAGCATAGAATTGAGCTACGCCTTTAAGTGCAAGGTTGTCTGATTCGGTAGCACCAGAAGTCCAAACGATTTCACGTGGATCGGCTTTAATTAAATTTGCGACTTGCTCACGCGCATATTCAACTTTTTCTTCTGCCTGCCAGCCATAAGCATGGGAACGAGATGCAGCATTACCAAAGGTACCGTCGAAAGTTAAACACTCCATCATACGTTCTGCAACTTGCGGATCTACTGGAGTGGTTGCTGCGTAATCAAGATAAATTGGACGTTTCATATCAAATACCTGTACCCGATAAAAGAGCTGAATCTGTGCCAGTCACATTTTGGCGCAATGCAACAGTTTGAACGTTGTCTCGGCTAATGAGGTCGGCAAGAGAGATTTTTGCTAAATAGTCGGCAATATGATGAGAGAGTTCTTGCCATAAATCGTGAGTAAGACACATTGCACCATTTTGGCAGTTAGCTTTGTGGTCGCAACGTGTTGCATCAACGGTTTCATTTACGGCTTCAATAATTTCTAACACAGTAATTTCATCAGCGTTTCGAGCCAAATGATAACCACCATTTGCACCACGGACACTAGAAACTAACCCATGACGCTTAAGTTTAGCGAATAACTGTTCTAAATAAGCAACTGAAATAGATTGACGAGCGGCAATTTCGGCGAGCGTGATCGTTTGTTCAGTTGGCTGCAAAGCTAAATCAAGTAGAGCAGTCACTGCGTAGCGACCGCGAGTTGTAAGGCGCATGATTCGATACACATGTTAAGACTAGATAATAGGATTTTATGAATCCCGACTAAAATAGTCAAGTTTTTTTATTTTTAATTCAAGTGCAGGAACAAAATGGAAAAATAATTTAAGCAACCCACAAATTATATATGAAAAAAACAATAAATATCAGGCTAATTATACCAAAGCCTAAGTTAATGTTGCGTTGACGTTGTTGTAAGCGAGTAATTCGATTTTGATATTGTTTGATTTCCACATGAAGTGAATTGATTTCTGAACGTTGTTGATCAATTTTTTCAAGCAATGGAGCAATGCGTTTACGTGAAGCAAGGGTTTCAGCTTCATCATCTGGTGTGTTAAACCATTGCTTCCAGTCGGCTAAAAGTTTAGGTAAAGTAAGATGAGAAATTAAATCTAATAACTCTTTTTTCGTTTCTTCATCACCATCAATACGCATGTTCTTAAGACTACGCTGGTTTGAAAAAGCGAAAATCTTAATCAAATCGATAAGCGTACTATTGATTTCAAGATCAATACGTCGGTCAAAAGAGTGGATATCGAACAATAAACCTTTTTCTGTAAATTGAACATAAAAGTCAAAAAAAGGAAGGTAGCTATTGATACGAATAGTTGTTTTGTTTGAAATAAACTTTTTCGCTTGCAAGCGAAGAACACCATCGTGGGTGAGAATAAATGAAAAGAAAGTTTCTAAAATAATTAGAACAATATTCAGCAACAGACGGGGATGTTTTTGTCTTTGTTGCGTTTCACTCATAAAAGTTTATCCTTACAAATAGCAGTTAACCGAAGAATGGGACATCCTATCCCAAACTTTAATAAATGTCCTGTTAAATATATTTACACGACTTAATTGTTTTGTAGAACAGTTTTGTAAATGGATCAAGTCTTTACTTTGATATTATAGAAATATTTTGTGGTCAAATCAGTCATCATCTCTCTCATCTGATTAGGAGCTTAGATCAATGGATAATGCAAATATAGATACCCCGACAGAAGAGTCAGAAGAAAAAAACAAATTAAAATCAAGAAGTTCAAGAAAGTCGGCTTTGGATTTTAGAAAGTATACCAAGCAAATTTGGTTAGCAGGGCTAGGGGCTTTTTCACGCGCAGAAGAAGAAGGTAATAAGCTATTTGACTCTTTGGTCAAGGTAGGTGAAGAACTGGAATCTAAAACAGTAGACTTAGCAGACACTACTGTTGGTAAGGTCACAGAAAAAGCAAAAGAATCTGTATCTGAAACAAAAGATAAAGTAGAAAAAATTCTTGATACCAGTGTTAACCACTCTTTAAACCGGATTGGATTGGTGACTCCGAAGGATTTACAGCACATTGAACAGCTCTTGGTACAGCTTCATATTAAGGTGGATGCTTTAATAGAAGAAAACCAGCAGTTGAAAGAAAAATTGAATAAAAAGTAAAAAATGTTGGGATTTAGCAAATATATAACAGTTTTTTAGCATTTATTTTCGCTAAAAGCCCTGCTCTAGTATTGCGTTTTCCCCCAAAGCATTGCTATAAAGGCGTCATGGCCTTTTAAACTATAGCCTTGGACCTTAAACAAACGATATTAAGAGGATGTTTTATTCATGAATAAATCAGAATTAATCGATGCAATTGCTGAAAAAGGGGGAGTATCTAAGACTGATGCAGGCAAGGCACTCGATGCGACAATTGCGTCAATTACTGAAGCACTTAAAAAAGGTGACACAGTAACTTTAGTTGGTTTTGGTACTTTCAGTGTTAAAGAACGTGCTGCACGTACTGGTCGTAACCCTAAAACTGGTGAAGAGCTTCAAATTAAAGCAACAAAAGTACCTAGCTTCAAAGCTGGTAAAGGTCTTAAAGATTCAGTAGCTTAATCTTTTAAGATGATTAAACGCGCCAATATAGGCGCGTTTTTTATTAAAAATCTGAATTGACCAATATTGCTCATTCATTGATTGTGGTTTTTCAGTTAAAATTCGCCTCGAAATAAAATATTGGAATACTTATGGAATCGTTTCGTACAGTCATTAAGGGTTGGCTCGGCAAAGTCCTTCTAATTTTGTTTTTGACCCCTTTAGCACTTGTAGGTATTGAAGGATATTTTAATAGGGGAAACAAGGCTGATGTTGCAAAGACAGTAAATGGCCAAGAAATATCTAAAAAAGACCTTGAAACTTTAACTCAGTCTTACAAAGAACAATATTTAGCTGCCGTTAAAGGTGATGAGAGTTTACTTAATTGGCCTGTTATTCAGGCTAAGGCACTCGATATTTTAGTGTCGCGTAATTTACTAATTCAACAAGCTGAAAAACTAGGTATTTCACTGAGTGATACTCAAATTGAGCAGATGTTAGCTCAGCAGCCTAGTTTGCAAGAGAATGGACAATTCTCGCAAAAACTCTATGAAAATTATTTACGTTCTATTGGTATGACAAGTCAGGGCTTAATATCTAACCTTCGTCAAGACCATGCTTTAAAAATGCTAACTTCAACTTTTTCTGATTACTCTTTAGTAAGTAAAGTTGATTTAATGCAAATTGCGAATTTGCAAACTGAACAACGTACATTACATTTGGCTAGTATTAAATTAGATGGTTATAAAACCGGTTTAACTGCTTCTAATCAAGAAGCTACAAATTATTACAACAAACACCAAAATGAGTTTAAACAACAAGCTTCTGTTGACGTGGATTATGTTGTTGTGTCTCCATCACTGATGGCTAAACCAGCTCCTGCAACTGAAGCTGAACTTCAGCAAGCATATAGCAAGTTCGTTGAAACTCAGAAAAAAGATGCTAAACGGACTGTGAAGCATATTTTAATTACTACAGATGCTCGTGATGATGCAGCAGCTCAAAAACTTGCTAAAGAAGTTTATGCGAAAATTCAAGGCGGTCTTACATTTGCACAAGCTGCATCTCAGTTCTCTGAAGATCCAAGTTCGAAAGCAAAAGGCGGTTTAGTTGAAGCATATGCACCAGGTGTTTTTTCCGATGCGTTTGATAAAACTGTAGTGAGCTTAAAAAATGGACAAATTTCTCAACCAGTAAAAACTCAATATGGTTATCATATTATTGAGGCAGAAACTCAAGCTAATCAAATCCCTTCATTCGAAGCAGAGAAGGCGCGTTTAACTGCTGAAGTTGAAAAGAATAAAGTTGCGACTGTTTATTCAGATACCGTAAATGGTTTAAATGAAACGATTGTTGGTAATGATTCTTTAGAAGCTGTTGTGCAAGAAGTAAAAGGTACAAAAGTTGAATCATTAAATGGCGTAACTTTAGCTACACAAAATCCATATTTAAGTGATCCAAACGTTAAAATTAAATTGTTTAATGATGACGTGAAAAATGGTGACCGTAATACATCATCTAATATTCAATTAGCGAATGGTGATACGGTATGGGTTAAAGTACGTGATTATCATGCTGCTGGTGTAAAACCTTTAGCACAAGCGATGAATGAAGCGAAAGCAAAAGTTATCGATGAAAAAGCGCGTAAAGCTGTTCAAGCAAAAATTGCTACAATGTTGGCTGAATTTAAAACTCAACCAGCAGATCAAGTTGTTGCTAAAAATAAAGTAGCATTTGAATCGGCTGGCGTATTTAGTCGTTCACAAGGATTAAAGCGTGAAATTGAGCGCGCAGCATTTAGTGCAGCTACACCTAAGCCAGGTATGTGGTCTGTTTCAACAGCAAATTTACCAAATGAGCTGGTTGTTGTTGCAGTTTCAAATGTAAATTCATCTGCTGCGAATGCTATTCCTGCTGATCAGTTACAGCAGTTAAAGCAACTTTATCGTCAATCGCGTGGTCAACAAATATTAGAAGATTACAGTCAATATTTAAAATCACATGCGAAAATTAAATAATAATTTGATTCAATAAAAAAAGCGCCGAGGCGCTTTTTTTATTGGTAGTTAATCTAAGCTATGTCCAATATATTGCTGTCTATATTGTTTAGGAGATAAATCAAAAATTCGTTTAAATGCCTGACTAAATGCTGTTTCAGATGAGTAGCCGACCTTATTTGATATTTGTTGAATTGATAAGTTGCTTGTGCGTAAATACTGACTTGCTAAACGGAAACGATAATGCTGTAAGTAAGTTAGAGGCGGTTCACCAATAATACTGCTAAATAAGTTTGCAAATTTAGAACGTGACATACAGCATTGTTCAGCTAAAGATTCAACTGTCCATGTGACTTCAGGTTGGCTATGAATAGCAGATAGTGCATTGCTCAGTTCAGGATGAGTTAAGGCACTTAACCAGTTTTGTTGATCTGTCATTTGTTGAATATGATCACGAATGCATTCAATGAGCAAAATACTGACTAAATGATCAATAATTTTGTCATGACCTGGCCTGATTTTTTGAGTTTCGATTGCTAGAAAATAGAGTCCAATTTGTAGCCATTCAGGTGGGTTGGTTTGATTTTCATGCTGAATATGCATGATCGATGGCAGTGCATTAATGAGTGGCCCAGCCATATGAGTATCGATTTGGCAGCGTAAACATAGCAATAATGTATTATCCGGAGATGAAGTACCAAACTCGATTGCATCTTGTCTGTGACCGTTAAAAAGTGAAGTGATATCCAGAGAATCTACCAACTTACTCGCTGTTGATTTTGAGTCAGTCGCACTATGTGCTTTCCCCGAAGGAATTAAAATAATATCACCAGCAGTTGCAGTTATTTTTTCTGAAGCGTTAAGTTGAATATATACTGAACCAGTTAAAACAATATAAGCAAGTAAAGCAGATTGATCTTGTGTTTTAAAAGCCCATTCTCCTTGAGCTTTTAAATAGATGTATTCAGACTTATTAAGGTGAATATCATCAAAAAATTTACTTAGTGCATCCATATTTAAATGATCAATCATTATTTTAATAAAATTATAGTGAGCTATAAGAATAGATCAACATGTGTTTTTAGGACAAAAAAGTGGAAGAAAATGCCAAAGACTTTAACATAGGTTTTTTGGACGGTTACTACTGTTAACTAAACACTATTTCTTTAACTATATAGACATATAGAAAAAGGAAATATAGCTATGAATGCACCAGTAAATGTTCAGCAAGAACTTATGCCAGTGCCTGCGTCTATGCGTGAAATAGATCGCAAACGCTTTTTATGGATGATTAGTCCTGCTTTACCTGCTATCGGTTTAGGTATTTTAGCAGGTTATCAGTTTGGTCCACGCCCTTTAAAGAAAGTCTTTGCTTTAGGTGGTCCACTTTTATTACATGTCGTGATTCCGGCAATTGATACTATTATTGGGAAAGATGCTCGCAATCCAACAGATGAAGAAATTAAGCTTTTAGAAAAAGATCCATACTATTCTCGTCTTGTGAAGAGCTTTATTCCTCTACAGTACGCTGCAAATGTTTATGCATGTTATTTAACAAGTCGTAAAACGACATCTTTTATTGATAAGATTTTACTTGGTATTTCAATGGGTGCAATCAATGGTATTGCGATTAATACAGCCCATGAGTTAAGTCATAAGCATGATCGTATAGACCATATTCTGTCTCATCTTGCTTTAGTGCCTACAGGTTATAACCATTTCCGTATTGAACATCCTTACGGTCATCATAAGCGTGCAGCAACACCAGAAGATCCTGCTTCATCACGTATGGGTGAAACATTCTATGAGTTCTGGCCACGTACAGTTATTGGTTCTTTTAAATCTGCAATAGAAATTGAAAAAAATCGTTTAAAACGTAAAGGTAAAGAATTCTGGTCTTCAGATAATGAATTATTACAAGGCTGGGGAATGACTGCTGCTTTTCATGGTTCTATGGTTGGAATTTTTGGTAAAGGTACAATTCCATATTTAGCGACTCAAGCTTTTTATGGTATTAGTCTTTTCGAAATTATTAACTATATTGAGCACTATGGTTTATTGCGTCAGAAAAAAGCTGATGGTAATTATGAGCGCACAATGCCTGAGCATAGCTGGAACAACAATAACGTAGTAACAAACTTATTCTTGTACCAGTTGCAGCGTCATTCAGACCATCATGCATATCCAACTCGTCCATTCCAAGCATTACGTCATTTTGATGAGGCACCAGAGCTACCAAGCGGCTACGCAAGTATGCTACTACCTGCATTAATCCCTTCATTGTGGTTTAAAATAATGGATAAGCGAGTTTTTGATCACTATAAAGGTGATTTAAACAAAGCGAATATTTCATCAAAGCGTCGTGCAAAAATCTTTAAGAAATTTGGTGTAGTTGATAAAACGTTAGATAGTACAACTACCCAATAAATAAAAATATTAATTCCTGAAATACGAAGCCCTCTAGTTTAATAGCTAGAGGGCTTTTTAAGTTTTGACATAAAGAGCTAATAAAAGAAGGGAAAAATTTCCCTTAATTATTATTTTAGTTCGCTAGAAGATTTACCAAGTTCTCGGCGGGCAATAATCAATTGCTGGATTTGTTGAGTGCCTTCAAAGATATCGAGAATTTTTGAATCGCGTGCCCATTTCTCAAGTAACTCATCTTCGTTATAGCCCATGCTTGCAGCCAGTTCGACACATTTTAAAGTAATCTCGTTACCCACACGGCCAGCTTTGGCTTTCGCAATAGAAGCCTCTTTAGAGTTTGGCTTTCTATTATCTGCCATCCAACAGGCTTTTAGCGTTAGCAAACGTGCAGCTTCCCATTCAGCTTCCATACGATAGATTTGAGCAGCAAGATTAGAAGCTTGTAAATACGGTGTTTTATAGTCAGCATCAAGTTGATCTTTAAAAATCTCTTTAATACGTTCTAAAGAGGCTTTCGCACAACCAACCGCCATCGCTGCAACCAATGGACGAGTGTTGTCAAAAGTTTCCATCACGCCTGCAAAACCTTTAGCCACATCAATTTCAGGATTACCTAGAAGGTTGGCAGCAGGAACACGACAGTCAATAAAACTGATCACGGCAGTATCTGATACTTTAATGCCCAATTTATATTCTAAGCGTTCAACTTTCATACCAGGTGTACCTTTAGGTACAACAAAAGATTTGATCGCAGCACGACCCAGTTTTTTATCTAAAGTCGCCCAAACGACAACAGAGTCAGCACGCTCACCACAAGTTACAAAGATTTTTTCGCCATTGATGACATATTCATCGCCATCTTTGGTTGCTGTGGTACGAATCGCTGCTGAGTCAGAACCACAACCTGGTTCTGTGATTGCCATTGCCGCCCAAGTGTTTTTGAAGCGCTCAAGCTGTTCGTCATTGGCAACAGCAGCAATTGCTGAGTTTCCAAGTCCTTGGCGTGGCATTGTTAACATCATGCCTGCATCGCCATAACACATTTCAATTACGCCAAGGGCAGTTGAAATGTTATTACCATTTTTATTGCCTGTTTCAACATCACCACGTTTTTTACCAACGGCAGCGCCTGCATTAATGCCTTCGCCACCTTCGTTCATACCATCAATGAGTGAAGCTAACATATCGAGCTCTTTTGGATAAGCATGCTCAGCTTTATCATATTTACGAGAAATAGGGCGTAAAACATTGATCGCAACATCATGTGCCTGATCAATCATCATTTTGAATTTTTTAGGATTTTGTAAGTTCATTGTATTATCCTCTGATCATCAGTTATGCATGTAAGCCAGAATGTAAAATTGCAGTAGCTCGTAAATCACGATACCAACGTTCAACAGGGTGTTCTTTTGTGAAACCATGTCCCCCAAGAATTTGCACACCATCTGTACCAATTTTCATGGATTTTTCAGCACAAAGTAAACGAGCAAGGTAGGCTTCACGATGGAATGATTGACCTGCTTCAGCACGGCTTGCAGCATTCAAGATCAACATACGCATTGCATCAATTTCAATTGCCATATCTGCAATCATGAAAGCGACACTTTGACGGTGAGAAATCGGCTCTCCGAAAGCAGTTCGTTCATTGGCATATTTAATACAATAGGCTTTTACAGCGTCACAAGTACCAACAGCCATTGCACACCACATTAAATTTCCCAGATCTAAGAAAGCAGTGTAATCAAAGTCTGTTGCACCTAAGCGTAGAGCAGGAGTGTGATTAAAGCGTAAAGTTGCTGTTTCTGTCGCTTTAAGGCCCATAGCAGGCGTATTTTTGATAGAAATGCTATCGTTGCATTGCACTACAAATATATCTGGCTTGCCATTAAAGTCAGCACTTACTAAAAAGATATCGGCCAGATCACCTAAAATAACAAGTGTTTTTTCACCCTCAATATAGAATTGATCATTTTCAAGTGATGCTTTGGTTTTTAAAGTGTAAGGATTAAATGCTGGAGTTGCTTCTTGTACAGCAAAGGTTGCTGTAATGTCTGAGTCTTCTGCAAAACAAGGTAAGTACATGGACTGAACTTCGGCAGAACCCCAACGTGTAATTGCATTAATGACACTAAATGTACTGAGTAATCCAGCTGTAAGGCTAAAATCGCCTTCAGCCAATTTTTCAGCAATCAATAAGTTACTTACAATATTTTGTTCAGTTGCTACACCGCCTAATGCTTCTGGAAGTGCATAGTAGTTAAGACCTAGATCTTCTACATATTGCCAAAGACTTTCTGGAAACTGAGCAGTCTGATCTGCATCATGAGCTAACCCCAATAGAACTTCTTGAGCAAATTGAGACATTGCTTCGGAAGTCATTTGTTGTTCTTCGGTTAGGTTTAAATCAAACAGATTCTTGTTCTGCTGAGGTAGACGTTGTTGAGATATTGGCTTAGGTTTAAATGCTTTTTGAGTCTGGCTTAACGCTCTAAAACCAGCTTTTGAACCTTGATATAGGGATTTTTCAACAAATTTGCGTAACTTGAGTTGATCAAGTACATCGCTTCCAGCCAATTTAGTGATCAGCGATAAACCCAAACCCTGAGCTTTATTGATCATACTTGTCATGATTATGGTGTCCTAACACGTTGTTATTGTTTTATGCTGACACGCATTATAGTAAAAGACTATGTCGTTACTGACATTCAAAAAATGAGTGGATAAATGGTAGGTAAAAAATAAATGTATCTTAAGTGTTTGATTTTATTTATTTAAAATAATTTGGTTGTTGGGTAAGTAGGGATGTATTGACTAGAATGACATGGAATCATTCTAGCCGTTCACTAAATTAACCGAAGTTACGAATCATACGACGTACATTTGTTTTAGCATCAATGACCGTCATAAACGTATATGCCCCAATAAATTTACGGCTAATAAACATAAATTCTTTTGGAGGTACTGAGAAATAACGTGATGCCATTGATTTACTTGCTTGCTGCATAACACGGCTATGTAACTGACTTTTCTTCCAGTCATAACGCTCATGTTCATCCATAAGGCCAGCGGGCATATCTGGATTATTTGAAGGGGTGCTAAATGCTTCTGTTGCGAGTAAAAAAACATCGGCCATACCTGGCTTAATGCTTTCTGGCATTGCATCAAAAAATTCATAACCAGTCATTGCTTGTACCATCGCATGTTTATCATGTTGATAACCTGCCTGAATTAGATTACGGGCAACAGATAACAAGTGGTCATCAAACTGACGGATAGCACCAAAGTCTAATAATACAATCTTATCCTGAACATCTTGGCCATTACCTAAACGGACAAGGTAGTTACCGAAGTTAGGATCGGTTTGCATTTCGCCCCATTCAAAAATTTCACGAACAGCAATTTCTAATGAAGCTTCACCAAGCTGATTACGACGCTCTTGAGGCAAAGACAACATCACAGGGCTATTGATTGGAACACCGCGTTCGAAAGTCATGCAGAGTACTTGGTTGGTACAATACTCATCTACAATTGTAGGAACAATATAACGCTCGTCATCTTTTAAGCGTTCACCAAAGCGACGAGTAGTGGCAGCTTCAACATCATAGTCAACCTCACGATGCATCATCTCACGCACTTCATCAAACCACTGATCAAATTCACGGGTTTGTGGCACCATACGTGTCAGTTTAAGCATGTTTTTAAACAAGCTCATATCTGAATCAATTGCGTTCGCAACACCTGGATATTGAATTTTTAGAACTAATTCCAAGCCATCTGATTTACGTGTTGCACGGTGTACTTGTGCGAGAGAGGCGGTACCAATTGGCTCATGATCAATCGTTAAATCATTTAACTTAGCGCCCAATTGTTCTTGTAGATGTGGCTTAATTGCAGGCCAATCTAAAGCAACGGTTTGGTTATTTAGGGTATTTAATGCTTGTGTAATCTCTTCTGGTAAAAAATGTTCACCATAAAGAGCCATCATTTGCCCAATTTTAACAATAGAACCCTTAAGTTTACCTATTTCAGAAACCAGATAATTAGCTTGTTCGCTCATCGCTTTTTTACGTTTCTTTTCTTTGTCTTCCTCATTAGAAAAAATAGAAGAAGCACTTGCAGTTGCCCAACGTGTTCCTGCAAGTAAAGAAGCTTTCGCGATTGATAAGCGTCGATCCATGGAAGAAGTTTTTAAACTCTTAAGCTTATCTTTCTGATTTGACATGAAAATAGAATCCTATGCGCATCATGCAGCCAAACGCTGTGATCTAAAATTGTAACGAATATTACATGTTTTGAGCGTATTAAAATAGTTCTCTCAGACTGAATGATAGGTCGAAATCACCATCTTTATTTCATTAACTACTAAATAGCCTAAGCAATTTATAAATTTAAGAAATTAAGAGCATTCAGATGAGTAAAACTAAGATAAAACGGACCTTTGATAACAAAATGGATTACATTTTAAATTGAATCTTTAATTCAGATTTCTGCATCAAATGAAGGCGATTATTCTGAATATGTTGCAATAACATCTGTTTGACTGAATCATGCATGAAACCAAGTGCATGAGCTTTTACGATAATGATGCTAGGCAGGGTATAAAAGAAGTACTTAACATCATCAAGAGTTGCATTATTAAAAATACCTTGTTCAATTAACGTCTGCTGCAAAAACTGCTTTTCGTTTAATACAGAATCTGAAGATTCATCCCAAAAACGGTGACGCATAGCCATCAGATTGTTGTGTTTATAACTCATAAAATTGCCAGCTCAGACTTCAAATCTAAATAAAATATATGGAGTCGAGCAACGAATATCAAGTTGAGATTATTTTTTCTTCAGTTGCTGATTGAATTTTTATGTAAATCTTGTAAATAGCCTAAGCAAATTTAAAATTTTTTTTAAAAAAACTATAATCGAAACAATTTCATCTATAACACCACTTATCATGACTCCTGCATGTAAATTGTTAAAAAGTAATAAAATCGAATTTTCTATTCATGAATATGAACATGATTCAAATGCCAAAAGTTTTGGATTAGAAGCAGCTGAAAAATTAGATTTAGATGTAAACGAAGTATTTAAAACTCTAATGGTAAGTGATGATAAAAATTATTTCGTTGCTGTCTTGCCGGTTAATCACCAATTAAATTTAAAAAAAGTAGCTACGGCGTTTGGATGTAAAAAGTTACAAATGGCTAATCCTAAAGATGCTGAACGTTTAACGGGATATTTGGTAGGAGGAATTAGCCCTTTAGGCCAAAAGAAACGTTTAAAAACTGTCATTGATGCATCAGCACAAAACTTTAGCAAAATTTATGTCAGTGGCGGAAAAAGAGGGCTGGATATTGGTTTAAATCCTAAAGATTTAGCACAGCTTTTAAATGCTCAATTTGTTGATGTGCTTGATCAGTAAGAAAAGTTTAAAGGAATACTCTAAGAACTAATCATTATTTTATCTTTATTGAGAAAATACTTTGTTGGGAGGTATAGCTAATTGCAGATACTTTTTTATTTTTCAAAAAAGAGATAAGCATAAATAATTGCGAAAAAGCTTGAACTATTAAATGAAAATGATTATCATTATTTTTAATGGCGATGTAGTCCTAATCCCGATAAGGGGGAGGAGATTGATTGCAATATAAAGCCCATGTTCTAAGTTTATGCTCATTTTCTAATGAAATTTAGAGTTATACCAGAAGCTTAAATAAGAAGAACAGGAAAGGCGAGTTGATTTCTGGTATGTGACACCTGCAAGACATTATAAAAATATGCGGGTTCAAGCAGCGGTAAATGGAACTAAGAAAAATAAATACTATCAGCGCAATAAAAAGAATAAACCAAGAGTAGCAAGCGAGGATGGCTTGCTACTCTTGTATTTAAAGTTAGTTTCATACTTATTTATATTGTTCAACCTTTTTAGAGTTTTAGCTCTGCTCAGTAACAGATTACTTATATTTTTGATTAAAAAATGACCACTAGTGTTTCATTTATTAACATCCTGTCTTTTTAGCCAATTTTTTGTATACCCTGAATAAAACATGATCAAAAAAGAGGTAAAAGCGTGCTTATTTTTCATGGAAAACCTGTTCATGGAGCAATTTTTGATATGGATGGGACAATGTTTGATACTGAGAGGTTACGGTTTCAAACATTGCAACAAGCATCTCAAGAACTCATTGGACAGGAATTTTCACACGAATATTTAATGCAATGTTTAGGTTTAAGTGCAACTACTGCTGAACAATTGGCTCAACGTTTGTATGGTGTGAATGTTCCATATAAAGAGATACGAAAAAGAGCCGATGAGATGGAGCTTGAATATATACGAAAACACGGCGTTCCTATCAAGAAGGGTTTAGTTCAAGTTTTAGAACGTTTAAGAAAATCAGATTTAAGAATGGCTGTGGCTACTTCAAGTCGTAGAGCAATTGCCGAAGAATATTTAATTAACGCGAATGTTTATAAATTTTTTGATGTAATTACTTGTGGGGATGAAGTACAAAATGGAAAGCCTCATCCTGAAATATTCCTAAAAGCAGCAAGTCAGCTTCATTTAGATGCTAACCAATGTTTAATGTTTGAAGATTCTGAAAATGGCTTAACGTCAGCTCACTCATCGAAAGGTCTAACAATTTTATTAAAAGATATTAAAGAACCAAATGATGAAATGTTGGCAAAAGCCGATTTTTATTACGATCAGATGTATGACTTCTTAACGGATCTCGACCAATTTATTCCTGTTATGGATATGCCACAAGGACAAGAGTCTTTTCCACAAAGCCTAAATCAACTTACCGTTGGCATACACGGTTTTGGTGCTATTGGCGGCGGATATATAGCGCAAATCTTGTCACACTGGGATGGATACACAAAACCAAGACGTATTATTGCTTCTACTCGTAATAGTCTATTCCGTGAAGCTGTAAATGCGTTTGGAACTTATAGCATTCGCTATGGACAGTTTTCTTATGATGAACGCATTGAAAATATGACAATTGTTGATTCTGACAATGAACAGCAAATGTTAGAGATGTATACCCATTCAAGTTTGATTGCACTATGTTTGCCTGAACAAGCTATTGAAGTTGAGTCAAAAACGATTGCAAAAGGTTTATACGCTCGTTTTAACTCGGCACTCGAAACATGTATAGAACCTTTAACTTTTTTAATTATTTTAAATAAAGTTGGCGCAAAATATTTGGTGATGAAGCATCTTAGAGAAGCACTTTTAGAACTAACTAATGATGAAGACGTGACGGAGCATATTTTAAAAGAACATTACTTTTGCGACACCGTTGTAAATCGTATGGTTTCAAAATTGTCTAATCAAAATTTATATCGTCAGCTTCGCATTAAGCATCATTTTCTTGAACAGCATTTATCTGATGTGGAACATGAAGAGCAGGTCGAAATTGAAGATTGCAATAAACTGACTCAAGATCAGCAAAATCAGGCCTCTTTATATGTAGATAACATGCGTCGTAATTTTCAGCCGGGACATATATTACAAAGCATGGATCTAATCTTGTTCCATAGCGAAACTGATATGCCAATTTATGTAGAAAAAGGTAGCCCTTTACTCGAAAAATTGCGCCAAGTTGTGTTGGTTGAGCAAATTACAGATATTCAATTAATCAAAAACCGGCTGTGGAACGGCGTACACGCGATGCTTGCTTGGTATGCATCTTTACTGGGTTATGATTCTATTGGTGTTGCTATGGGTGATAGCTCTGTTAAAGCATTTGCAGAGAATTTGATTACAGAAGTAAAGCAAGGACTTGCAATCGTATTACCTAACTATGCAAAAGATCTAGATCGACTTGCACAGAGTTTTCTAGATTCATGTGAATATGCATTTAAAGATCCGTGTCAGCGTGTTGCGCGAGATCCGCTACGTAAACTTGGTCACAATGAACGGGTAATAGCTTCAATTGTGGTGAATATAGGTCATGATTTACCCTATAAAAACTTATTAAAAGGTGCTGCTTTAGGTTATGCCTATGCAATTCAATTTTTAGAAATTGATGAGACTGATGTGTTTAAACATTTACAGCAGCAAATTCAGAACTTGGACATGAGTACAGTTCAGAAAAGACAGCTGGAAGTTGAGTTGACACAATTAATTCAATATTTATTTTCTGAACAAGGTAAGCAACCTTTGAACATGAATATTATTAACTCCAAAACTACACATACTCAATATGCTTAAATTCGTTCAATGAATTAAGACTCTACAACTAAAAGGCAAACATGCTTTAATACAAAAATTGAATCATTTTGAATTAAAGCTGTGTTGCTAAAACCTTCGACATCCATGGTGCCAACATCTATACGGGACTATCCAGAATGGCACCTTGGGCGTCAAAACTATGCTTTATGGTATCTGGAAATTAATGATCAAAAATTAATTGATTATTTAGATGGATTGCGCAGGCATTTTTCAGATTTTTTGTTAGAACCGAATACTCGCCAATATCATGTCACATTGTTTATATGTGGTTTTTTGACTGATGAATCTAAACTTTATAAAGATGATTTTAGTTTTAGTGAGTTTGAGCAACAGAGAGAAATTTTAAGAAAAGAGGATTTTGCTCCATTTCATTTAAAAATTGGAGCAGTTGATAGTTTTAGTAGTGCTTTATTTGTAGAAATTCAAGATGCCGAAAATATCTTATTTCTAATACGACAAAAGCTAGGCACGGTTTCTAATGAAATTGCGGCTTTAGATTATTGCCCACATATCACCTTGGGTCTGTATAAAGAAAATTATAATAGTGATTTGATTTTGCAAAAAATTTCTGAATTACCTGTACAATATAAGCACGCTGAATTTGAACTTAAAATTGAGCATTTGACGTTTGGTTATTACCAGGCTCAAACTTTACAAGGTAAGTTATATCCATATCAGCATTTATTTTTAGGTGATTCATGTTGCAACTAATTTTGGGTGGTGCTCGTTCTGGTAAAAGTCGACTGGCTGAACAAACGGCAATAGCTACGCAATTAGCTGTGACTTATGTCGCGACGGCGCAAGCGCTTGATCCAGAAATGCAAAACCGAATTGCACACCATCAAAATCAGCGTCCTGCTCACTGGTCTTTGATTGAAGAGCCATTATTTTTGGCAAAAACTTTGCAAAAAATTGATCGACCTAATCAAATCATTCTGGTGGATTGTTTAACGCTATGGCTAACGAATTTATTACTTTTAGATGATCAAAACGTTCAAGAGTTTGAATGTGAGCAACTAATAGACGTTTTACCTAAGCTTCAATCAGAAATTATTTTAGTCAGTAATGAAACTGGTCTGGGGGTTGTGCCGTTAGGCGAGATTAGCCGTCGTTTTGTAGATGAATCAGGAAGACTGCATCAAGCTTTAGGACAAATTGCAGATAAGGTTATGTTTTGTGTGGCTGGTTTTCCAATGATTTTAAAAGGTGAGAAGTAAAATGAACTGGTGGTTAGAATCTGTACAGCAACCTAATTTGGAAGCAAAACAACAAGCTGAGCAACATCAACTCCAACTCACCAAACCTACAGGTGCATTAGGTGATTTAGAGCAGATTGCAATTACACTTGCCAGTTTACAGTCCAATGCTCATCCTCAAGTTAACTATCCATGGATCACAGTTTTTGCAGGCGATCATGGCGTGGTTGAAGAAAATATCTCTGCATATCCTCAAGCTGTCACACGCCAAATGTTGCAAAACTTCACAACTGGTGGTGCAGCAATTAGTGTAATTGCTAAATATCATCAAGCTCATTTGCAAGTCATTGATTGTGGCACAGTAGGCGAAGCATACGAATATGTCGGTGTTGAACGTCATTGTATTCGTGCTGGGACGGCAAATTTTGCCAAACAAGTGGCAATGAATGCTGAAGAATGTCGTGCTGCTTTAGAGTTGGGGAAAAAGAGCGTAGATACAGCTAAAGCCGACGGCGCAGATATTTATATTGCGGGTGAAATGGGAATTGGAAATACCTGTTCTGCTTCTGCCTTAGCATGTCTTTTATTAAATGATACGGCTGAGCAATTAACTGGTGTTGGTACAGGAATTGGTGCCGATCAGTTAAGACATAAAATTGAAGTGATTGAACAGGCAATAGAGCGTCACTACCAACATGTGATTGGGGATGCGTTTAAAATCCTAAGTGCTGTAGGCGGCTTGGAAATTGCGGCGATAACCGGTGCTTACATTCGATGTGCTCAAATTGGCTTACCTGTAATTGTGGATGGCTTTATTAGTTCGGTAGCTGCTTTATGTGCAGTACGAATGAATCCTAAAGTGCGTGACTGGATGTTATTTGGTCATCAATCGGCGGAATATGGCCACCGTCGCATTTTGCAAGAACTCAATGCCCAGCCAATTTTAAAGATGAATTTGCGTTTAGGTGAAGGTAGTGGAGCAGCAGCTGCTTTGGCATTAGTTAAAATGGCATGTGTATTACACAACCAAATGGCTACCTTTGCTCAAGCTGCTGTAAGTGGAGACAAAATTGAGTAAATTGAAAATTGATTTACTCAGACATGGAGAAAGTCAGTTTAGCCATACTTTACGTGGCCATTTAGATGATGACCTAACACCAAAAGGTTGGCAGCAAATGCAGTCAACCATTGAGCAAGACATAAACCAGACATGGGATGTCATTGTAAGTTCTTCGTTAAAACGCTGTGCATGTTTTGCAGAGCAACTTGCTAAAACAACTGAACTGCCTTTGCTTTTAAATCATGATTTAAAAGAAATGTTCTTTGGAGACTGGGAAGGCATTTCAACTCAGCAAATTTATGAAACTTCACCAGAATTGCTGGCAAATTTTTGGCAGAAACCGAGTCAATATTACCCGCCTGGGGCAGAAACATTAATGCAATTTCAAACAAGGGTTCTTAAAGGCTTTCAGGAACTACTTGTAGAGATGCAAAACCAAAACTGGCAACACGCATTGGTTGTTACCCATGGCGGTGTCATTAAGCTATTGGCTTGTTTAGCCAAGCAACAACCTTTAGATGATTTACTTAAAATGCCAGCAGAACTTGGGAAATTATATTCTCTCGAATTTTCTGAAATGGATGGTCAATTAACTTTTATGCTGAGATAGCAAATTTATATTTCTATACACTTGTAAGTTATTATTTTTATAAAGATATTTGAAGTCATGTAATCGTACTGTCATTGCTAAAAATTAAGCTATGGGCATTTCTTATTAATAACTTATCAGACTTATGAATATTTTATTTAAAATGACGATGCTTGCAACATCATTATTTCTTGTGGCCTGCAACAATAATGACGATCAAGATGATCAACCAACGACACCACCTACAACCCAATCAAAGTATTATCAAACCAAAACGCCTTACCAACCACAACAAGATTTAAAAAGCTATGAACAGGCACCAAATGGATTCCAGCCAGTTTTTACAGAGTTAGTGGCGCGTCATGGTTCAAGAGGTTTATCAAGTCTCAAATATGATTTAGCACTTTATAATTTATGGAAGCAAGCAAAAGCAGAAAATGCCTTAACGCCTTTAGGTGAGCAATTAGGTGCTGATTTAGAAGCAATGATGAAAGCCAATATTCTGTTAGGTTATGGAGTCGAAGGCATTCGACAGTATGGTTATGGGAATGAAACCATGACGGGTATTTTAGAGCACCGCGGTATTGCAGATCGGTTATTACAACGCTTACCCAATCTTTTAAATCCGCAAGCAGGTATATTGGTTCAAAGTTCAGGTGTCGATCGTGCGGTAGATAGTGCTAAATTTTTCACTGCTGAACTTATTAAACAACAACCACAACTTAAAGATAAAATTGTTCCAACTTCTTATACCAGTTTATCGAGTGCAAGCATTCCAAGTGTTATAGATGGCGGAGTTGACCGTTTTAAACTTTATTTCCATAGCTTGAATGCAGATGAAGACTTAACACAGCCACTCAGTGCTAGTCAGCAGAAAATTTATGATGCAAGTCAGGCCTATCAAGATTTTGAAGAAAATAATAATGATTTAGCCCAAAAGTTAGATGAGTTATCAAAAAATACTCAAGCTGAAAAAACTGCTCAGACTGTACTCAACCCGATTTTTAAAGCAGACTTTATTAAAAAATTGGGTACAGCGGGTTATAGCTTTAGTAATACAGGGTCTTTTACCGTAACTTCGCCAAAAGGTGAGCAAATTACAGAAAAAGGTAAGGGTAAAAACACTATCGCCAGTGCAGTTGATGCAGCAGCTTATGTGTATGAGCTCTATTCGATTTCTGGTGGCATGAAAGATGAGCTAAAAGGTATCGATTTTGATAAGTATATGCCTGTTGAAGCCGCAAAATTCTATGCTGAATTTAATGATGCCAATGATTTTTACGAAAAAGGCCCAAGTTTCACAGAGTCAAATCTAGTCACGAGTGAAATTGCACAAGGCTTAAAACAAGATATGTTCCAACAAGTTGATGCTGTTGTGAATAAAGCCCAACCTTACAAAGCGGTTTTACGTTTTGCCCATGCTGAAATTATTATTCCTCTGGCCACCAGCCTAGACTTACATAATATGATGCAGCCTTTACCACTTCGCCAGACTTATAACTATTCAACAAGCACATGGCGTGGAGAAGTAGTTTCACCTATGGCTGCCAATGTGCAGTGGGATATTTATCAAAATGGCCAAGGCAATACTTTGGTAAAAATGCTTTATAACGAAAAAGAAACTTTGTTTAAGTCTGCATGTAACTATGCGCGCTATAGCCCAACCAGTTTCTACTACGACTACATAAAATTGAAACAGTGCTATCAAATACAATAGATTTTCAGTTTTCTGAAGTCTTTAATGGGAATAGGGATTGCTATTCCCATTTTTATTTCTTCATAATTCAAAATGTTTTTAAATATAGATCAGTTAGAGATTTGGATATGACACCTTTTTGGATTGCATTGCAATTTTTAACTGTTCTACCGATAGAGCTAAAGACAATGCCGACGGCGCAACAAAATGGTCGAGCTATTTTGTTTTATCCATTGGTTGGACTCATTATTGGTGGCATCCTTTTTCTTATTGCATGTTTGTTCGCAAAATTACCAATTCTTCTACTTACCGCTATCATAATGACTTTATGGATTTGGCTAACAGGCGGTTTGCATTTAGATGGGCTGGCAGATACGGCAGATGCGTGGGTAGGTGGTTTTGGAGACAAGCTACGTACTTTACAAATTATGAAGGATCCAAGTTGTGGCCCAATTGGAGTACTGAGTTTAGTTGTTATATGTCTGCTCAAGTCCGCACTGGTCTATGTACTGATTGAACAACATCAAACGCTATTTTTAATATTGGTTCCTGCACTTGGGCGCCTTGTGCCATCAATTTTGTTTTTAACTACGCCATATGTTCGAGAAAAAGGTTTAGGCCGTTCATTGACTGATCATTTACCCGAAACAGCGTCTTGGATAATAACTGGGTTAGTTTTGCTGATACCTTTATATTGGGGATGGCAAGGCCTAATCGCCGTGATTGGCTTTTTAATGAGCCTTGTTTATTTAAGACATCTGTTTATAAAACGTATTGATGGTATTACAGGCGACACTGTGGGGGCCGCGATTGAGCTTAGCGAAACTGTGCTGCTTTTTGCTTTTGTAGTAAGTTATTTTTATTTATAAATAGTAAAACTTTTAAACGCTATTACGGCTTATCTAGAAATTTCATTAAAATAAAAAGCCCTCAAAAATGAGGGCTTAATCGATATTCTTAAAAAGATGAATTAACGATTTGGTAAAACGTCTTTTAAAGCTTCATGCATTTCAAGTAATGTTTTTTCAGTGGTTTCCCAGTCAATACAGCCATCAGTCACTGATTTACCATATTCTAGGTCACAAAGATTTTCAGGAATATCTTGGCGGCCGCCTTTTAAGTGACTTTCAACCATAAGACCAACAATTGACTTATTACCATCTAAAATTTGTTCAGTAATATTTTTAAGAACAAGTGGCTGTAAGTACGGGTCTTTATTTGAGTTCGCGTGACTCGCATCAATCATGATTTTATTGCTAACTTTTGCTTTCGCTAAAGCATTTTCTGCTTCTTCAACAGAGCCAGCATCATAGTTAGGTTTACCATTACCACCACGTAATACAACGTGTGCATAAGGGTTACCATTAGTATTAATAATTGAAACTTGACCGTCTTCGTTAAGGCCTAAGAAACTATGACCATATTTAACAGACTGCATAGCATTGGTGGCAACAGTTAAACCGCCGTCTGTACCATTTTTAAAACCAACTGGTGATGATAGACCAGAAGACATTTCACGGTGAGTTTGGCTCTCGGTTGTACGTGCACCAATTGCAGACCATGAAATTAAGTCTTGGTAGTATTGTGGAGAGTTAGGGTCAAGTGCTTCAGTTGCACATGGCAAACCTTTTTCATTTAACTCAAGCAATAGTTTACGACCAATACGTAAACCTTTTTCGATGTTAAATGAATCATTCATATCAGGGTCATTGATTAGACCTTTCCAACCAATTGTCGTACGTGGTTTTTCAAAATAAACACGCATAACTAAATACAATGAATCTTTAACTTTTTCGCTTAGCACTTTTAAGCGATCGGCATATTCGTGAGCAGCTTTCGGGTCGTGAATAGAGCAAGGACCAATAACGACAAACAAACGTTTATCTGAACCATCTAAGATATTACGAATAGTTTCGCGACCTTTTAGAACGGTTTGTGAAGCAACATCAGATAAAGGCAACTCTGATTTAAGCTCAGCTGGTGTTACAAGAGTTTGAATGCTTTTAATATTAACGTCGTCGATATCGGGCTTGGAAACGGATTTTGAATTTGTATTCATTGCTGTCACTGGTTCGATCATACTAAAGGTTGTTTTGTGTACTGAATATACCATGAAATAATTATGAAAATCCTACATCTCATGGTATTTCAGTTTGGAAAAATCTTATTGATTTTGCTATCTTTCAGTTGGATTGCTTGTTTTTTCAGCAATCACGGCTTGTTGTTGTACCACAGGGGCTTTTGGTTTTGCTTTGACCGGGTTAACCATAAAATTAACACCGAGAGCAAATAGGGTAATCCCTAAAATTTTTCGGATTAAACGTTCAGGCATGCGAGAACTAATAAGCGTACCTACAATAATTGCTGGAATCGAACCCACTAATAACCACATAAGAAGCGTAAAGTCGACGTTACCAGCACTCATGTGTCCGAGGCCGGCCACTAAAGTAAGCAATACCGCATGTACCACATCTGAACCAATAATTCGAATCATTGGCAAGTTAGGGAACATGATCACGAGTGCCATAATGCCAAATGCACCAGCACCAACAGATGAAAGCGTTACGAATACGCCTAAAATAATACCCATAATAATGATGTAGAGGCGTTTATGGTGAATAGCCAATTGCTCATTTTCTGTTTGGGTTACTTCTTTATTTCTGAATTTATTGAAGAATTTTTCAATACGTGAACGAAAGATAATTGAAACACCAGTCAGAGTTAGCATAAACCCTAAAACCATGGTTAACACAGCTTTATAATGAGTTGACTGACTTAAATAATGTTCAAGTATCCAAGTGGTAGCGAAAGATGCTGGAATACTACCCACTGCAAGCCATAAAACAATTGGCCAGACAATATTGAGTTTTCTAGCGTGAACCATTGAGCCACAAAATTTTGAGATTGCGGCATAAAGTAAATCGGTACCAATTGCGATATGAGGTTCAATTCTAAAAAGGCCAATTAAAATTGGTGTCATTAATGATCCACCACCAACTCCTGTAATCCCTACACAGAAACCAACTAACATACCCGCTAAGATAAATTCAAAAGCACCAGACATCTTTATCGCCACTTATCACGAAACGCCCATATCTTATTCCTTTTAGAGATAAACAGTTGTCATGAATAATGATTTACTTATGCAAAAAAAAGCTAAGCAATCAAAATATTGCTTAGCTTGAGCTATTTTTCATCAAATTATTATAGTCTAAGATTATTTTGATGGTTTTAATGGGTTAAGTAGAAGTATGAGACCAAAAGTTAACGGCGTTGCAAAGATCCACCAACTGACAAAACCAATTGAAAAATTATAATGTCGAATCAGAATATATGCGCATAAAACAAACAATATGAATGCAGCTATCTTAAAGTGCTGGTAATATTTTTGAGCTAATGATTTGAAATGGCCTGTTGATTTTGGCGATCGATATTTTTCACTCGCCATAAATAACAAATACATTCCTACTAAGATTAAGATGAAAGCTATAAAGATCATGAGCTCACCTCAGTATTTAATTTATTCAGCTTCTTTTGAATTTTTTCTACAGCTTTATGCTGAATAGGTTGAATTTTGCAGAATATAAAAATTGCTAAAGCTGCAAAGATCCATAAAAACACATCTATACATGCAAATGTCAAATAGTTATTGAAGCTTTCAACATAATCATGCTTGAGCAAATAAATTAGATTTAAGACTGGAAGCGCCATACAAAGCAGAATAAAAATACTAAGTTGAGTTCGCCATAAATATTGTTTTTTAGTGACTAAAGCAATGATTAAGCTGATTAGCCAGACTAAGAAAAAACTATAAATTTCATAATTGATTGTGGTTGAAGTGACTGTAAATAATCGATTCGCACTTAAATAGGCGACAGTTGCACACGGCAGTCCTACAAAAGTTGCGACATTTAAACGGTCAACTAAATAGTGTCCAAAGTGAAACTTACTGTTCTTATTTTGAATTTGGCGTTTAAGGCTCCAGAGTAGCAAACCAGAGGCAATCATGACACAACCTAAAATGCCCGAGAAAAAGAACCCTAAGCGAAGTAAAGGTTGGGCAAATGTTGCCATGTGTAGACCGTAAACTCCCGCATTCAGTGTTGCAATAGCACTATTATTACGTGTGTCTGCTAAGACTTTGCCTGTTGAAGCATTCAATGTAATTTGAGCCTGATTCCGGGTAATTGAATGATCTTCATTTTGAATAAAGGTAATTTGCGCCTGATTGGTATTTGGATTTTTTACACTAATTGTCGATAAAGTTTGATTTCCCCAATTTTGTTGCACTTGGCTTAATAACTTTTCGATAGATAAGTTCTGAGCTGGCTGTATCGATTGGTTCTCAAGCACATTGTTTGTACGTATTTCGGTAAAATATTGATATGGATTTTCAGGATAAAGCTTTTGCATTCCCCAAGGCAGATACAAATAAAAGAAAATGGCTAGGCCTGTAAATGTAATGGTTAAAAAGAAAGGTAGGGCAATCACCGAAGAAATATTATGAAAGTCTAGCCATGAACGCTGAGACTTAAATGTACGCAAAGTAAAAAAGTCGGTGAATATTTTTTTATGGGTAATAATGCCTGAAACCAAGGCAATCAACATAATAAATGCGGCAAGACATACTATTAATCGTCCAAGTAATATTGGGACGCCAAAAAGTTGGTAATGGAATCGGTAAAAAAAGTCGCCGCCTAACGTTGCCGAAAGTTGAAGCTCTTGACCTGTGTTTGCATCAAGTGTGGTATTGCCATAACCGCCGTCTGATTTTTCCCAATACATGGTGTTTACTGGACTTTCTGGTGTAGCAACAGTTAAATACCAAGATTTGGCATCTGGAGCATGGTCTTGTAAGTATTGATAGGCTGTTTTAATAGCAATATCTTGCTTTACTTCATATTGCGCAAGTGGAGGCTGCATCCATAAATTAATTTCGTGGCGGTAATAAGACAAACTTCCCATTAAGAAAATGGCAAATACGAGCCATCCAAAAATTAAGCCAGTCCATGAGTGTAGCCATGCCATAGATTGACGTATACCTTTATGCATAACCCACCATACGCGTTGCAAAAAAGAAAAGGGCACATAGAACGACTGATAGCCCAGTGAGTTTCAAAAGTGATTGAATGCAAAAACCTATAATCACGAACACTACGTAAAATAGAATTGCTATAAATGATGCGAGATAGATAGCTTCAGCTTTGTCGAGGGTCAAAAGGAGAATTCCAGTGAGTCCAAGACTTAAATACGCCATACAGGCAAAACCCATACCGAAAACCAGCAAGAATCGATAGAAAACTTTTATGCGATATGACACAGGGAGATTTACAGTTTTGGACATCTTTAATGACACATAAACAAAGAGTAATAAGAAAAGCCAATCCCTAAATTGGGATTGGCTACGATATTAATATTTAAACTTTACAGCAACTGTATAGTTCGCTGGGGCTCCATAGTAACCTTGACCACCAGATAAACCTGTCAAATATTTTTCATTTGTCAGATTGTTTCCATTCACTTGGAACAGTACATGTTCGTTTAAATCATAACTGGCCATAACGTTAAGCAATGCATATGCATCTTGTTTTACAGTGGAGTAAGAGGTGTCATGTATATCATCTTGCCATTTAATGCTTGCACCAACTTTTAACTTTGGAATTTCTGGAACAGTATAAGAAGCTAAAACGTTAAGAGTTTGAGTCGGGATATTAGGTCTGCCTCTTTCACCTGTTTCCATATTTTTTAGACTAAATGTTGAAAAACCAAAAACCAAATCTAAGTTATCAGTTAATTTGCCTGTTAATCCAACCTCAACCCCTTGTGATCTAATCGTACCAATTGGTGATGAGTATTTGTTGTAAAGCGGATCCCATAATGGGTTTAGCGCAAAATTATCTTCATCTGTTCTAAATATGGCAATATTTCCTGTTAAAGCACCATCTAACCAAGAGCTTTTTACACCTACTTCATAACTTTCACCCTCTACTGGTACAGCTGTTTGCTTAGTAGAAAGATCGATAACAGTTTGCGGCCTAAAAATAGAGGTATAACTCATATAACCTGTGTATTCAGGAGTAAAGTTATATGTGATACCGGCATATGGAGAAACTTTATTCTTTTTATATTCCAGAGTGTCGATTTCAGTGTAATTGGCACCTAAGATAAATTTGAGATCCTCACCTAAATGAAGACGAGTCGCACCGTAAACAGATTTCATTGTTCTTTCTTCTGGGGCAGCAGAATTGAATTCTCCCCAAGTTGGTTCATCAGGAGTCCAGCTTGGTAAGTCTGTGGTAATAACACCTAAACTGCTACCATAAGAATAAACACTTTGAGCACTATACTTTGACCAGTTATAACCAATATTTGCTTCGTGTTGCTGCCCTAATAAATTAAAGGTACCTTGAATATCTGCATTAGCAGTCGTTTCTTTAAATTTTTGATTATAAATTTCTGGATAGAGTGAAATACCAGATGTATTGTCAGTAGCAGAAGGAAAACCACTGAGATAAAGCATTTTATCTTTAACATCTGATTTTTTTAGGTTATAGCCTAATCTTAACTTCCAGTCTCCCCATAACTTTTGTTCAATATTGGCAAAATAATTATCTATTTCCCAATCGTAGTATGTCCATGACGGTGCATAATTATAGCTACGAGAATAACTTAATGGTTCACCTTTTGAGTTAACCAAGGGTAGTGCACCCCATTGAGAACCATTAGCGTATTGACGAGTTTTCGAATATCCTGCTGAAACATTTGTTGTGTCTGTAACGTCAGCTTCTAAAATTCCTTGAAATCCATTTTTTTCTTCAGAATAGCGGTCTAGATAAGAATCTCCTACTTTCTCATAACCTACGAGACGCCCTCGTACTCGTCCATCTTGTGTAAGAGAACCTGAGATATCAGCTTCATAGCGTTGTGTATCCCATGAACCATAGCTTACCCCAGCATTTGCTTGAAATTCTTTAGTAGGACGTTTACGGATATAGTTAATTGTAGCGCCAGGATCCCCTAGAGCATTTGTTAGGGCATCAGCACCTTTGACAATTTCAACACGATCGTAGAAATAACTATCTGCATCACTATTATTATAGTTATAGCTGTCAACTTGAGGGATACCGATTCCATCAACCAAAATGTTTGAAATATCAAAACCACGAGCAGTATAAGTCGTTCGGTTTGTTTCTAATCCAGTTACAGTTACACCTGGTGTATTACTTAAAATGTCTCGTGTGGATGTTAAACCAAAATCTTCAATTTGTTGACGAGTGACTACGTTAATAGTTTGAGGAGTTTCTTTAGCCTCAATATTAAGCTTGGTTGCGCTACTTGAGTTTTTAACATTGTATGCTTTGGTCTGTTCAGAAGACTGCTCAGCACTTGTGGCTTTAACTTGAATGGTCTGTAAAGCTTGCACAGCAGCTGTATCTTGAGCATAAGAGAGGTTCGCATAACAAATCGCGCAGGCAATTACGGTAAGCTTAAATGGTCGAGGTGGGATATTCATAAGATTAAAGATAATGTAAATAATTCTCATTTATTTTATTGTTTGTGAATGTAAGCTACAATTCAAATTGCATTGTTAATTTAGATTAAAATATGGTGAATGAATGTAATTTTAGATAGTGTACGCAGTGGCCGCTTTTAGTGAGGATGCATCGATCAAGTTCAAGATTGATAAGCCTCTATGCTAGAATGCGTTATTTCAAATTCTTGGGTAAATGGCCTTGGCAAACCGAAAACTTAAAATAGGCATTGTAGTTGGGGAAGTTTCAGGAGATACGCTTGGCGTTAAGCTCATGCGTAGTTTTCGTGAGCAGGGAATCGATGCTGAATTTGAGGGAATTGGTGGACCTCAAATGATTGCTGAAGGTTTTAAAAGCTATTACCCAATGGAAACTTTGTCGGTAATGGGGATTGTTGAGGTATTAAAAGATTTAAAAAAACTATTTGCGGTACGTGATGGTTTAATTAACCAATGGACTGAGCATCCCGTTGATATTTTTATTGGTATTGATGCGCCAGATTTTAACCTCAGACTTTCAAAAAGTATTAAAGAAAAGAATCTTCCAATAAAAACAGTTCAATATGTGAGTCCTTCGGTTTGGGCATGGCGTCAGGGGCGTGTTCATGGCATTAAACAGAGTATAGATTTAGTACTTTGCTTATTTCCTTTTGAAAAAGTCTTCTATGAGCGATATGAAGTTCCGGCGGCATTTGTAGGTCATCCATTAGCTAAACAATTGCCGCTTGAAAATCCAATTCAAATTGCAAAAGAGCAATTAGGTCTTGCTGAAAATCAAAAACATATTGCTTTGTTGCCAGGTAGCCGTAAAGGGGAAGTAGAGCGACTTCTTCCTATGTTACTGGGCGCTGCCAATATTTTGCATACCAAATATCCAGATATTCAATTTTTGATTCCCGCAATCAACGATGCACGTAAACAACAGATTGAGCAGGGCGTTGAACAATTAGCACCTCATTTAAAAGCTGCAATTCATATTTTAGAAAATACAGACGCTGAATCAAAAGTTGGCCGTATGGTCATGAACGCAAGTGACATCATTGCTTTAGCTTCTGGAACAGCGACATTAGAAGCAATGTTAATGCATAGACCTATGGTTACTTTTTATAAGTTGCATTGGTTGACCTATTTAATTGCTAAGTTTTTGGTCAAAATTCCTTACTACTCTTTGCCAAATATCATTGCTGGTAAAAAAGTGATTGAAGAGTTGATTCAGGCAGATGCAACACCAGAAAATTTAGCAACTGAAATAGAAAAACTAATGAATGTTGAAACAGCACAAATTCAAGTGATGCAACATTTAACCATGCATAAACAGCTTATTTCTGGAAATACAGAAGATCCGGTACAGGCAATTTTGCAATGTTTGAATAGCTAATTTTTAAGATTTGATTGGCTAATTGCTTTTAACCCAGCCAATGAAAATTTCTTAAAATGCTCAACTAAATCGTGTAATGGCATCTGGGCGATATTCTTAAGAGGCTCGGGTGCTTGAGCATTCGGTCCGGCAATAATGAGCATCATGCAGGGTGTCATAACACTTAAAATGCAGGGTAAAACAGCCGGATCATTTTCATCTAAGCCAGCGACTTGGCTAATCAACTTACGAATGAGAAAAATTTTTCGCATTCCTGCAAATTCAATAAAACTTAATAAATGCTCTGAAGGTGAAAACAGTTCACGAATAAAGACTTTGCCATGCCAGACATCTTTTTCAGTTAATTTATGCAATAAAGTCTCAAGTAATAAGTTTAATTTTTCTTCTGGAGAGTGAGCGCTTTCAACAAGTTCTAGTAGGTAGTTTTCATCCAGATAGTGTGCGTGAGCTTCCAATAAAACTGCTTGATATAAACCATCTCGACCATCAAAGTGATAATTAATCGCAGCTAAATCGACATTTGCTGCTTTGGCAATTGCTTTGTTTGCTGTCTTTGCAAAACCATATTGGGCTATTAAAGGTCCCGCAGCCTCAATAATTTTAGACTTGGTTAAATCACCATCACTTCGTCTAGATCTGGACATGTTTAAACCTAATTTTAATTCACCATAAAAGTATATCTTTTATTCAAAGAGTAAGGTAATTTAAATTTAAATTGAATTTAAACTAAGAAAATTTGAATTTAATAAAAAGGCCAATAAGATGAATAAAAAAGTGATTGCCGGTGTTTTAGTTATTATAGCTGTGGCTCTAATCGGCTTTTGGGCTTGGAAATATAATGATAAAGAACAATCAGATAGTTTTTTAACTTTGCATGGAAATGTTGATATTCGCCAAGTTTCGCTCGCATTTGAACAGTCTGGCCGTATTCAGAAACTCATGGTCCAAGAGGGCGATAAAGTTCAAGCAGGCCAGTTACTTGCTACTCTTAATACTAATGCATTACAAATTCAGGCAAAGCAGGCGCAAGCACAGCTCAAAGCGCAACAAGAGGCAATTATTAAACAAGAGGTCGGAGCTCGTCCTGAAGAAATTACCCAAGCAAAAGCACAATTGGCTTCTGCTCAAGCAGAGTTAGATAAAACGGATAAAAACTTACAACGGTTACAAATTTTGGTGAGTAGCACAGATGGTCGGGCAATTAGCCAACAAGAGTTAGACTATGCCAAAAGTAATCAGCAAAGTGCTCAAGCAGTGGTGCGGGAAAGACAGGCCAATTTAGAATTATTAATTAAAGGCGCTAGACAAGAAGATCGTGAAGCGACCAAAGCACAATATGAAGTCGCTCAGGCTAATTTAGATTTAATTAACTATAACCTTACCCAGACTGAACTAAAATCTCCTGTAAATGCAGTGGTACGAGCACGTCTACAAGAAGTTGGCGATATGACAACTGCGCAAAAGGCCGTTTATACATTGGCTTTAACCGATCCAAAATGGATTCGTGTGTATGTAAACGAACAAGATTTAAGTTCTATCAAGATGGGTGGCACGGCCCAAGTTATTCGTGATTCTGATCCTAATCAGCCCATTAATGGAAAAATTGGCTATATATCTTCAGTAGCTGAGTTCACGCCGAAAACAGTACAGACCGAAGAGATTAGAACAACACTGGTTTATGAAGTGCGAGTGTATGTAAATGATCCGAATGATCAATTAAAAATGGGGCACCCGTTACTGTGAAAGTTCCACTTGCTTCAAGTGAGAATGCCCATGACCGATGAAAATACAGTGGTTTATGTCCATGATTTGGTCATGACTTTTAAAGCTGAGAGTAAAAAGGCAGCAGATATTACTGCAATTGATCATTTAAACATGCAAATCAATAAAGGAGAACTTACCGCTTTAGTAGGTCCAGATGGTTCGGGGAAAACAACTTTATTACGATTAATGGCAGGATTATATAAAGCCACTTCGGGTTCATTAAATGTACTTGGAATTGACGTGAGTAAAAATCCACAAGCTGTGCAAGACCGTATTAGCTATATGCCGCAACGTTTTGGACTATATGAAGATTTAAGCGTACAAGAAAATCTTGATTTATATGCCGATTTACACGACGTTCCAAAAGAAATTCGTCATCAACGATTTAAACGTTTATTGGAAATGACAGACCTTGCTCAATTCACTCGACGTTTAGCGGGTCAACTTTCTGGCGGAATGAAACAAAAACTAGGGCTAGCATGTACTTTAGTTCGTTCCCCAGAGTTGCTATTGCTTGATGAGCCTAGTGTTGGTGTAGACCCTTTATCAAGACGGGACTTATGGATCATTATTGAACAGCTTGTTCAGGAAGAAAACCTAAGTGTAATTATAAGTACTGCTTATATGGATGAAGCAGAAAAATGTGCACAAGTTTATATCATGCACGAGGGGAAAATTTTAAAGCAGGGCTCTCCAGAGCAATTAAAAGAAATAGCACGTGGGCAAACATGGCAAGTCAAACCTCCTGCAAATATTAAGGCGCGTACTGTACAAGCCCAATTACTTGATAATCATCTAGAGATTATTGATGCTGTTCCAAAAGGTGAACAAGTACGTTTTATTAGTCGCCAGAAAGAATTATCAGCTAGTGCTTTACCTCAGGGGCTAATAGCAAATACACGAGAACCTGAACTTGAAGATGCTTTTATGATGTTATTACAACAGAATCAAAAGCAACGAAAACAAATATCCATTTCTGAACGAGCTTTTGATTCACTGCAAAATCATGAGTTGGAATTAGACCAACCTATCATTGTGGTCAAAGATTTAGTCAGAACTTTTGGAGATTTTACTGCTGTCGCTAACACTTCATTTGATGTGCAGCGCGGTGAAATCTTTGGATTACTTGGGCCTAATGGAGCTGGGAAAACAACGACATTTCGAATGCTGTGTGGATTGTTGCCAGCAAGTAGTGGATATTTGGAAGTTGCTGGTAAAAATTTACGCACAGCTCGAGCTGAAGCTAGGGCTAACGTAGGTTATGTCTCTCAGAAATTTGCACTTTATAGTAATTTAACTGTTTTAGAGAATCTCAAATTTTTTGGTGGAGCCTATGGTTTATCGGGCGAAAAGCTAAAACAACAAATTGATAAAGCGTTACAGCAATACGATTTAAAGCCTCATAGTAAAAGTGGTGATTTACTCGGTGGTTATAAACAACGGCTATCTATGGCTGCTGCACTATTACATGAACCGGAAATTTTATTTTTAGATGAACCCACTAGTGGCATTGATCCACTTGCACGGCGTTCATTTTGGTACAGCATTGGTGAGCTGGCAAATCAGGGTATTACCATCATTATCACTACGCACTTTATGGAAGAAGCGGAATATTGTGACCGGATTGCCATACAAGATGCAGGAAAGTTGTTAGCCTTAGGTTCACCCCAACAAGTACGCGAATTAGCAAGTAAAGATAGATATATCAGTGATATGAATGAGGCTTTTATAGCAATTGTGGAGCAAGCACGTGCATTAAGGCATGCTGTTTAGGAGGTCTACAATGAGTTTTGCATTTTGGAATCGATTGACAGCGCTAGTTCGTAAAGAAACTAAGCAGCTCATTCGTGATAAAAGCAGCCTCGGGATTGGTCTGGTTTTGCCTATCATCTTAATTTTACTATTTGGCTATGGACTTTCCTTTGACTTAAATCAGGCACGAGTTGGTGTTGTAGTTGATCAGTCTTCACCACAGATCAATCAGGTTTTAGCAGGTTTAAATGGCTCGCAATATTTAACGAGTCAGCAATTTCATAATTTGCCTGAAGCAGAGCAAGCCATTCGAGATGGCGAGATTGATGCCATTTTGCATTTCCCTTCAGATTTCGCGAGTCAGGCACAACAAGGTAACGCAAAGGCTCAACTGTTATTAAATGGTACGTCTACCACCATAGCAACAGCTTTGGAAGGATATGTCACAGGTGCTTTGGCTACCGCGCCGTCTATACAAGTTGACCGTAGTCCAATATTAGCAACTTCAAGCGCCGTTAATATTGAACAACGAATATGGTTTAACGAATCTGCTAACAGTACTTGGTTTTTAGTCCCAGGCTTAATGGTATTAATTTTAACTTTAATCGGTGCATTTTTAACGGGGTTACTCATTGCCCGTGAAAGGGAACGGGGAACACTAGAGGCCTTATTTGTGACGCCTGTACGGCCATTTGAAATTGTATTAGCAAAGCTCATTCCCTATGTTGTGGTCGGGATGATTGATATCGTGATCTGTATTATTGCTGCGTATTTTATTTTTGAAGTACCCATGCGCGGTTCATTATTCTCAATTTTATCAGCTTCATTTTTATATTTAATTGTTTCGTTATTACTTGGTTTAACCATATCAGGCTTTGCTCAAAGCCAGTTTCAGGCGAGTCAAATTGCTTTATTGGCAAGTTTTATGCCTGCACTCATGCTTTCAGGTTTTGTTTTCGATACACGAAATTTACCCTTGGTTGTACAAATTGTTAGCCAGTTACTTCCAGCTACGCATTTTATGATTTTAATTAAAACCCTATTTATGGGAGGTGATGATTGGAAGTTATGGTTTAAAGAATGCGGTATTTTATTGGGATATATCGTTGTTTTGATATGTGCTGTGAACTTTTCACTAAAAAAACGGTTGAGATAAAGTTATGTGGCAGCAACTAATCGCTTGGCTAAAACACTTAGGTTTTTTAGTCAAAAAGGAATTCCTGACCATTTTTAGTGACCCTGCAAATAGAGTCATTCTATTTGTACCAGCACTGATGCAGGCACTTTTGTTTGGTTATGCTGCAACTTATGATGTTAACCGTGTGGATTATGCAATTTTAGATCAGAGTAATGGGCAAGTTTCGCATGAACTGATCTCAAAGCTCGATGGCTCTGGTATTTTTAAGCGGATTGCAACACTTCAATATACAGATCAAATCAAACAGGTAATTGATAGTCGTCAGGCATTGGTCGTGATTACGATTCCTTCAGACTTCGAGAGCAAATTAAATAATAACCAAAGCTCTCCTATACAGGTCATTGTTGATGGCAGAAACTCATCAACTGCTGTTGTGGCTGGTTCATATCTAAATAAAATTATTGGTCAGTTTAATCAGCAAAAATTTAACACAGCTTTGCCCATTAGCCTTGAAACAAGAACATGGTACAACCCAAATCAGGAATCTCGTTGGAGCCTAATGCCTTCATTAATTGCGGCTTTAAGTATGATGCAGACATTGCTTCTATCTGCTTTATCTGTAGCACGTGAACGAGAGCAGGGTACATTCGATCAGTTATTAGTTACGCCGTATACACCATTACAAATTATGATTGGTAAGGCCTTACCTCCAATTTTTGTAGGATTGATGCAATCAACCATTATTTTATTGATCATTTTTTTCTGGTTTAAAATTTCAATGAATGGTTCTATTGGACTGCTTTATTTTGGTTTATTAAGTTTTAATGTGGCCGTAGTCGGAGTGGGTCTATCAATTTCGGCTTTATCTTTAAATATGCAACAGGCCATGCTTTTTACATTTTTATTGATTATGCCTTTGATGTTGCTTTCAGGTTTACTTACACCAGTAGAAAACATGCCGAAAGCACTACAAATAGCAACTTACGCAAACCCCTTAAGGTTTGGAATTAACTTGGTACAACGGGTTTATTTGGAAGGTGCGAGCTTTGCACAAGTCAAATTCAACTTTATTCCAATGATCATACTTGGAGTAGTGACTTTACCCTTAGCGGCTTGGCTATTTAGAAACAGATTATCTTAATCATGTTAATTAAAAAGCCCCATTTTAGGGGCTTTAAAACTTACTTAGGCACGTATAATCAGTTGGTAACCCGTATATTTACGGATGTTAATAACACCAATATCAAAAATTAAATATTGACCTTTGATGCCCTGTAATACGCCGCGAATTTTTGGAGTTTTATCCAGATTTAATGACTTAATCTTTTCAGGGTACTGCTCAACAGGGTAAACAAACTCACGTGGTAGCTCATCTTCTAATAATTCAACGGTTTCGTTAAATTCAAGATTTTGGCTAAATTCCTCACGAATCGTTTGAATTTTAGGTGCAAACTCTTCGATTAACTGATCACGTTGCTCAGTTAGTTTTAGAGGTTCAGCTTCTCCCTTAAGGAGTTTACGCCAATCAGTTTTGTCAGCAACTAAAGAACCAAACATTGTTTCAAGTTGACCAGATAAACGACGTGATCCAACTTTCATAATTGGTAAGGCCTGAGTTGCACCTTGATCTAACCAACGACCTGGCATATGGCTAACGCGGGTAATACCAACTTTCAAAGCGCTAGAATTTGCTAAATAAACAATATGAGGTTGGAAACAAACATTGTGGGCAAAGTCATCTTCACGACATGTACCTAAGTGGTAATGGCATGTTTCTGGCCTCATAATGCAGAGGTCACATTCCGCTTTCGTTTTAAAACATTTAAAGCAGTGACCTTGAGAATAAGATTTTGGTGTTTTAGTGCCACAAGAGGTGCAATAAATATTACCTGTCCATTCGATTTCTAGTTCTTGTCCTAAATTAAAAGGAAGATCAATTTCTGAACGGTCTAATACAAATTTGTATTCAACATTTGCCTTGGTTGTCTGTTGATCAGTTACACTAGCATCTTTTAGGCCTGCATGCATTTTATGGCAAATGCCTTGTAGTTCCATAAAGTTTAAACTCACATCTTTCAATTAAGGGTTGCAGTCATGGCTGAACAAAATGTCATCGCTTCTATGCTAGACGATTTATCAAAAGAACAGCCCATTCATACTGCACTTTGTATTGGCCAAAAAATTGACCAGAATAACGCAATTCAATGGCACTATTTTAGCGTAACTGAGCTTTTAAGTCTGCCTTTTACTCAGCGTTATGATTTGGGTTTTGTATTATTTGATACCGATGAAATGCAGAACATCAGTGATATTCAAAAATCACAATTATTAGTAAAACTAAGAGATTTATTAGCAAAACGAATTGTGGTGGTGAGCAAACGACGTGATGAACAGTTATTACGCTCCCTAGGTTTTACTCAACTGATTGATAAGACTTCACATGATAGTGATTTTGCTTTATGGCAATTTAATATATTGACCTATAAACATGTTCCAGATTGGTTTAATTCAAAGTTTTGGGCAAACCCAGAAAACTGGAATAAATTCCGTTGGTAAAAGGCCATTAAATCTCTTTCAAAATTTAACAATTTGGCTTTTGCTGTCTGAATAAGAATCCGCGTATGCTCATGTATAAACCATACATAAGAGTTACACATGACAAATTTAAGCAGCATTGTTGAAGTTTTGGCTAAGCAGGCATTAGGTGGGAACCAGCAAGCATCAGGTCAAGGCGGTTTGGGCGGAATTTTAGGTTCAGTACTTGGACAAATGGGGGGTAATACTTCTTCTGGTACTCAAGGGGGCCTTGGTGGAGTATTAGGTTCTGTATTGGGTCAAGTGACTGGAAATAATAATACGCCTCAAGCAGGTGGTGGTGTACAAAGCTTATTAATTGCGGTTGTGCCTTTAATTTTAGGTTGGGTTCAGCAACAAGGTGGTTTGCAAGCGGCTTTAGAAAAGTTAAAAGGAGCAGGCCTAGGTAGCCAAGTTCAAAGCTGGGTTGACCCAAATCAAAGCAATAGTGAGGTTCCTACTCAGCAATTACAGAGTCTATTTAATCCCGCTGATATTGAACAAGTTGCAGAGCAAGCTCAAGCTCCAAAAGAACAAGTTTACGGTGCAATTGCTTCAGTCTTACCTCAAGTCATTGACTCATTAACGCCTCAGGGTGACAGTACAGACCATCAAGAAGCAAATCAGGACATCCAAAATGTGATGAATCTTGTGAGTGGTTTCTTGAAATAAGATATAGGTTGTTAAAAAAGCCGATATAAAGATATCGGCTTTTTTAATCTGCACAATAAAATAAAAGGGCATTAGCCCTTTTATTTTAGATTTGAATCAAAGATAACTAATTAGAAGTTATATTCGATACCTGTACCTACAACTGTTTGCTTGTCGTCATCATTCAACCAGTCGCGTTTTTGTTGAGCAACAATACCGTAGAAACGAGCTTGCTTGTTGATTTGGTAATCAAGACCTAAACCGTACAAATCAATTTTACGATCAGATTGACCACTTACTTGTGTTTCAGCAGAAGCGTATTCAGCTTTCACTTTAAGTTTAGTATTTGGAATTTTATAAGCAGCTGTTACTGCATATGCTTGTTCCTCTAAACCGCGGTAAGCTTTACCAGCTTTATCAATTGAACCATCTGATTTATATGATTGACCGTATGCAGTCAAATCATCAGTAGGTTCAGCATGTTGCCATAAAGCACCTACAACAAAGCCTGATTTTGCAATGTCATAAGAACCCGTTACACGGTAAGCATCTGTATAAACATCTTTCAGACCGTAAGCAGCATATTTACCTTTAATACCGAAGTCACCAGCAGCAGCCACTGCTAAGCCAAGGTCTTTGTTTTCATAACCAAGCGCAGTTGACACAGAGTCAAAGCTGTCGTTTTTGCTGTCTTTACCAGTTTCACCTTGTTTGCTATCTGAGGTGCTTTCACCAGTTTGAGCCATGATATTGAATGTTAAACCAGCTAATAATTTAGGGTCTAATTCAAAACCAACCACGTTGTCTAAGCGGTTTTCGCCGTACATGATGTTGGTAATATCTAAACGTGTATCGTCATTAAAGATGTCTTGGTTACCACCAGCAGCGGTTTTAAAGTAAGAATCGTACTTACCTACTTTTAATGTACCCACGCCTTCAGTTTTTAAACCGATAAAACGGTTACGAGCGCTAAGATCAGTATCTGAACCTGAACCATCAGTAGAAATTGCCCATTCAGCTAAATAAACAGCAGATAGCTTGTCAGTTAATTTCTCTTCGCCTTTTACCCCAATGCGAGAAGAGTTTGAGTTAACTTCAGTAACGTCACTTTTTCCATCGAAATTTTTATTGTCAACTTGGTTAATAGAAACATTCAGTTTGCCATACAAAGTTGGCGCTGCTTGCACCGCGTTTATGCTCAAAGTTGCAACTGCGGCAGCGAGTAGCAATTTCTTCATTGAGATTTCTCCAAAAGTATTTAAAAATGGCGTATGCCTAGTTAACTATTTATTTTGTAGTTGACTTATGTACAAAAAGTTACAAAAGCTCACCAACTTGCTAAGCAGTATCGGCAAACTTTGTGACAGGGGCGTGAAAAGTAAATGACAGTTTTATGACGGTTAAAATTTAGAAATAAATTAATTATTTTAATTTTTTATAGTTTTTAGACGAAAAAAAGCGGAGTCAAAACTCCGCTTTAATGAATTAAAAATCAAAGAGCTGCTTTAATTTTCTCAGCTAATCCTTTAATTTTTTCTTGATCTCCTAACTCTACAGCATGGCGTCCAAGTTGATGCACATTTGTAGGAATAAGGTGAAAATGAACATGCGGAACAGTTTGTCCTGCCGCTGCTCCAGAAAGTTGCATCAAGACAATACCTTCTAAATTGAGGGCTTTTTCCATTGCTTTCGCAATTTTCTGAACAATTTGTATGGTATATGCGGCTGCTTCTGGAGGTAAATCAAGGAGCGTTACAGCAGGTGTTTTTGGAATAACTAATGTATGACCATCGGCTTGAGGCATAATATCCATAAAAGCTAGAACTTGATCATCTTCATAGATTTTTATCGCTGGAAGTTCATCACGTAAAATTTTTGCGAAGATATTTTGATCATCGTATGCCATGTATTATTCCTTTAAAAATTATTTACACTTCAATTCTTTCTGACGCTCTTTAATAGCATCAAGACGTTGCTGCTCTTTGTCAGAAAACTTTGGTTTTGTCGTATGACAGTTTTCATTACCATATTTTTCTTTTGCATCAGGATCTTTAAAACAAAAGCCTTTTGATGCATAAATCAAATTATAATCGTCTTGCAATTTCTGACATTCTTGCTCAGGCGTTGCAGCTTGAACGCTTAAACCAGCAATACTTACCATGCCAGTAAAGACTGCAACTATAAATTTATTCATGAGCGTTTCCTCAGTTAAAGGTATGAACCTGTACTCAATATAAGGTTTATTACCAATATTTCAATGACTATTAATTACTCAAGTGTCATTTTGGTTGATAATTTGTTCACAATATAAATAAAAACTTTACATATCAACTATTTATAAAAATCAAATAAAAACATAAACTTAAGAAAAATTATATATGTTTTTTCAGAATTTGATTCTCGTTTAATCTACTTTAACTGTTATTAATAAGAGAAAAATATACTTCTGGTTCGGTTGATAATATATAAAAAATTGTAGGAAAAGATGAGATTTTATAGCTTTTTCATTTGCTAAATAGACGGCTTGAGTTTGAAATTGGGTCAATGAAAAAGAAATATATCAATGACATTATAAAAATACAAAGCGTGATAATTATCACATTTTTGTATTTTAGGATTAAGTGGAATTCACAGGGCCCATTTTAATTTAGACGGAAATGGGCTTTTTCTTTTGATATCTAAAATATAAATAAGCCAAAATTAATCTTAGTTTACAATTCAATTGAAAGATGTATTGATTTTACATGTTTTAGCTTCTATTATATTGTCCTTAATTGCTGCGTTTGATAGTTTTTGTAGCCCATTTCTAAAATTGAAATGGGCTTTTTTTTATTAAAGTTATTTCGAATTATATTAATTCGATCTTCTATATTGAGATATATAGTTTGCTGCCGAGCTATATGTTTACAAATCCTTTTCTTTCGATATTCATTATACAGCTTATTAAAATTAAGCATCTTTAATAAGCTGCCATCTAAAAGATTAAATTTATTCCAATGTAATCTTGGTCCATGCTTCATACATTTTAACTGCCGCAGAGAAGTCACTATTGTCTTCAGCAGTTAAATGAGCAGCCTGAATTAAACTTTGTGTTAATGACAAAAGTGGGGCAGGAAGTTTAGCTTGATGGACTAAATCCAAAGCAATTCCTGTGTCTTTGGCAAGAAGAGGTAAGCCAAAGGTCACTGGAAATTCACGACTCAGTACACGCTGTGGGAAGATAGTTTCTGTTACCAAACTTTTACCACTTGAAGCGTTAATACACTCTAATGCTTCGTTCAAACTTACCCCATGTGCTTTGAGTGCACTGAAGCCTTCTGCAACAGACCAAAGGTTGACTGCGAGTAACATATTATTAACGGCTTTTACGGCAAATCCTGAGCCCGATTCACCAACATGTTTAATTAATCTACCTACTGCTTGCAGTGCCGGTAATGCGCGTTCAAAAGCTGCTACATCACCACCGACCATTACAGTCAAAGTTGCATTTTCAGCACCTACTGTTTGACCACTTACTGGAGCATCCAGAAAATCAACATTCAATTGTTTTAATGAGATTGCTAATGTGCGGGCAGAGTCAGGGACTCCACTTGTACAATCTATCCAGATTGCCCCAGATTTAATTTGTACATCATTAATAAGTGCTTCTACATCAGTGCTTGTCGGTAAACATGAAAAGATAATATCTGCTTGTACCGCTTGCTCTAGTGGGGCAGCCTTTGTGCCATATTCTGCTGCATGTTGTTTGGCCTTTTCGAAATTTCGATTCCATACATAGACAGTATCAAAGTGTTTCGGTAAATGTGCTGCCATACGGTAGCCCATTGCACCCAAACCAATAAATGCAACAGATTGACTCATGACCTTGTCCTTAAATTTGTGTTGAACGTTCGGTCAGCCATTTTGCCAGTTGTGGCCAAAACTCCAGAGCACTGGCCTGACTCGACATTAGGCCTAAATGACCGCCGGGGATGAGAGTAAACGTGACATCTTGGCTGCTTGTCAATTGACTTAATGGAGAAGCAGCATCAGCAGTCACCAACTGATCACTACGACCCGCGCCAACTAAGAGAGAGCAATTTATATTTTTTAATTCGATTTTCTTATCTTTTAATTGAATAAAGCCACGTTTTAGTGGATTTTGCAGCCAGACATTAAACAACATGTCCTGATTAATCCCCCCTGGGTAATCAATCATATTATTTAAAAAGCTACTTAAAGTTGCATGCTCTTGTACAAATTGCAGGTCATCAAGATTTTTTAGCAATTGAACATGCCCATCAAACCAGCCTTTAGGATCAAGAATTTTAAAGCCTAATGAATTTAAAATTCCGGGACTATGAATCAGCCGTTTTGGCAATCCAGAATAAATACGGTCCTGAATTTTTTTGTTACGACCAATAAGATGATTAATGTTTCGGTAGAGTTTGCCAATATAGCCAGATGCGTAACTATCTATTGGACTACCAAGAACAATAAGGTTTTTAATATAGTTAGGTTGGTTCAGAGCAGCATATAAAGTGACGAATATGCCAGCCATACTCCATCCATGCAGTGAGATTTGTTCACTTCCGGAATGTGTGCGGACAATTTCTATCGCTTTAGGAATGAAATCTTCAATAAATGATAAAAAGTTAAGATGTCTATCTTTAAACTTTAAACTTCCCCAATCGACCAAATAGACATCGAAACCAGCATTTTGGAAATATTTAATAAGAGAGCGATAAGGATATAAATCGTAAATCGCCATATTAATGGCGAGTGGGGCAACTAATACTAACGGCTCTTTAAATTTTTTTTGTGTTGCTGCGTAATAGCGAATACGGGTTTGATTGAACTCGCCAATGACTTCATAGGGAGTGCTTTGTGACAGAACCAATGTTTTTGGGTGAAATAGTCGGGCAGAAAGATGCTTCATTTGACTTTGTTCAGAGACAAGGGACTTTAAGCGTTTCATCTTGCTTTACCAACTATTTACTAAAGATTGAATAAAGTCTAAGCGATAATTTTAAGGTTTACCTTGACCTTAAATACATTAGACACTCAAAATGATGATAGTTTTTAGTACATGACCAGTAAAGGCGAACATTTAATGAACCAGTCTGATGATTTAGAATACCAACTTGATACTTTAGCCATTCGTACCGGACATACTCGTAGTTTTGAAGGTGAACATGGCGAACCAATTTTTTTGACATCATCTTTTGTATATGAAAATGCAGCTGAAGCTGCAGCAAAATTTTCTGGTCAGGTTCAAGGAAATATCTATTCTCGTTTTACCAATCCGACTGTAGGCATGTTCGAAAAACGATTGGCAGCTTTAGATGGCGCTGAACGAGCTGTAGCGACAAGCTCGGGAATGGGTGCAATTTTGGCAGTTGCTATGGCGTATTTAAAAGCGGGTGATCATGTCATTTGCTCAAGAGCAGTTTTTGGTTCAGTTGTTGCCTTATTTGAAAAATATATTGCCAAGTTTAGTGTAGATATTACATTTGTCGATTTATGTGATTTAGACGATTGGAAAAAGGCAGTACGTCCAGAAACTAAACTTTTATTTGTTGAGTCACCGTCTAATCCTTTAGCTGAGATCGCAAATATTCAAGCGCTTGCAGATATTGCCCATGCGAATGGTGCATTACTTGCGGTTGATAACAGTTTCTGTACGCCTGTTTTACAGCAACCATTAAAGTTTGGGGCAGACCTTGTAATTTACTCGGCGACTAAATATTTAGATGGGCAAGGGCGCGCATTAGGTGGTGCTGTTGTCGGTAATCATCAGTTATTAGAAGAAGTTTTTGGTGTTGTCCGTACGCTTGGACCATCAATGAGTCCATTTAATGCATGGATTTTCTTAAAAGGTTTAGAGACTTTACGTTTGCGTATGAAAGCACACTGCGAAAGTGCTCAAATTCTTGCAGAATGGTTATCTACTCATGAAAAAGTAGAAAAAGTTTACTACGCTGGTTTACCAGCTCATGAAGGTCATGAGCTTGCTACTAAACAGCAAAATGGTTTTGGCGGGATCGTTTCATTTGTTGTTAAAGGCGAACGCGAAGGTGCCTGGAAGGTTATTGATAATACTAAGTTTATTTCAATTACGGGCAACTTGGGCGATGTGAAGTCAACAATTACACATCCTGCAACGACTACACATGGCAAACTTTCTGCTGAAGCAAAAGCTGCTGCGGGCATCCAAGAAGGCTTAATCCGTGTATCTGTAGGTTTAGAAGATATTAATGACATTATTCGTGATATCTCACGTGGTCTTGATCTGATCTAATTAATTCTATCGAAATAACTCTCTTTGGTTATTTTGTTCATGAAACCATCTCTTTAATCGAGATGGTTTTTTATATTTAAATGTTACTCAAATTTCAGAATTGCAATAAAAAACCTACATTTTTGTTTAAATGAGGGCTAAGAGTACAAGGTATAAAGACTTTAAATTTAATTAAAAGAAATGCGAGTTTTAAAATGCTTAAGCCTATTGCTATTGTTGTTGTGGTAGGGGTAATTGGGGTGGTTGGATATAAATTATTGACCAAACCTCATCAACACCCAGTAAATGAAACAACCTTATTGATTAACAATGCAGAGAAATCGGTGCAAGAAGCAGATAAATCTATCGAAGAAGCAAATACTTCCTTTAAGAAAGTCCCTTTAAGTGAATATAAAACAATTGATAAAGGGTTACAGGCATCTCAATAGTGAAATCAATTTTTATCAAACTTTACTGTATAACTTTTAGGCGTTTATGAAGTGGATCTAAGTTTAATCATGCCACTCATGTAGCTACGTGAAATAGAGCTAGAGATACTGATAGAAAACATTAGTCTATTGTGTCAGAATTACGGATTAATTTGAGTTCAATGCGCTAATCTGTATGGATTTTAATCACATGGGTTGGTTCAATGAGATTAAGTTTTTATAAAGTATTACCAGATAACCAATAATACTTTAAAGATTTGATAGAGATACGGAGTAAAGTTATGAATATCAATATGCTCATGCAGCAAGCGCAGCGCATGCAAAAAGATATGGAAACAAATATAAAAAAGGCGAAAGAAGAGCTTGCCCAAACTGAAGTCCAAGCAGAAGCGGGTGGTGGTTTGGTTAAAGTAACCATGAATGGTCGCTATCTTGTAAAACGTATCGAAATTAACCCTGAATTACTTCAAGATGAACCAGATATGATTGAAGATTTGATTGCTGCAGCGGTAAATGATGCTGTGCGTCAAGCAGAAGTTATTTCAGAAGAAAAAATGCAAAAAGCGAATTCTGGTATGGGCTTGCCACCTGGCTTAGCGGGCATGTTCTAAGGAAGTTCTGTGTTTAGTGATAGATTTGAACAACTCGTTCAAGCTTTACGTATATTGCCTAGCGTTGGTCCGAAATCGGCTCAACGTATGGCATTACATCTTTTGATGAAAAATCGAGAAGGTGCGTTCGCATTAGCTCATGCTTTACATGAGGCTTCAAGTTATATTCATGAGTGCAGCGTTTGCCATTCTCTAACTGAAAATGAAATTTGTGATATTTGTGCCTCAACGGAGCGAGAAGATCAACTATTGTGTGTAGTTGAATCACCAGCAGATGTCATGGCGATTGAGCAAAGTGGTAGTTTTCGAGGTAAATACCATGTTTTAGGGGGACATCTTTCTCCTTTGGATGGTATTGGCCCAGAAGAAATTGGTATTCCTTATCTGATTCAGCGCTTAAGTCAAGGCACTATTGAAGAAGTGATTTTGGCAACTAATGCGACTGTAGAGGGACAGGCAACCGCTCATTATTTGGTAGAGGCGACTAAGCACTTACCTATACACATGACGCGTATTGCTCAAGGTGTACCGCAAGGTGGTGAACTTGAGTATGTAGATAGCCATACCTTAAGTCAGGCAGTTCATAACCGTATGAGAATGAAATAAGCATTCCGATGCTTATTTCATTGATGCGATATAAAATTGAATTAAATTTATTAATTTAGCTATTAAAGGCAAATATTATTTTGTCTTTAATTAGAAAAAATCGTTTAAATAAAATATGAAAGCACATAAGAATGAAAAAGATCTTAGAGATTTTAAAGAATGAATATTTGGAGTTAACTTTAAAAGTATAAATAAAAGATCAAAAAATTATCTATTTTCGAAAAATTGTTCAAAAATAGAGTATTCATAAAGGTTTAAGTGGTAATTTCCTACTTCTATGTTATATATACCAGAGTTCTAAGCACTCTTTGCATTTACTTGAGAAAGCATGTTTCAGTTTATCCAACAGCAAACCGAATTGGTTGATGTTCTTCAAAAAATGGATCAATGTTCGATATATGGACTTGATACAGAATTTATTAAGGTTGACACACTCTGGCCTAAACTTGGGGTATGCCAAGTCAATGTAAATGGTAATGTCTATCTGTTGGATGGTGTTTCATTAGATCTAAGTCAGTTTTGGAAAAAAATATTTCTCGCACAGCAGAACATTTTTCATGCATGTGGGGAAGACATCGATTTAATCTATCATTACGCTGATCAAGAAGATTTGCTTAATGTGTTTGATACTCAAGTCGGTCTTTCTTTCTTAGGTCATGGACTACAAGTGAGTTACCAAGGCGCTTTAAAGCTTTGTCTCGACATTGACATTGAAAAAGATCAAACAAGATCTGATTGGTTGGCTCGACCTTTATCGCCTCAGCAACTCTGTTATGCAGCCAATGATGTTCTATATATAATGAAGTTAGCTCATCATATTCAAGAACAACTTAAGCAGAAAGGGCTTTATGACTATGTTCTTGAAGATTGTAGTAGTTTAACTAAAGAAATTATTAGTGAAACGCCTACAGAGTTACTCTATACCGATGTTGGTAATTATCGTCATTCGCGCCGTCAATTGATGCAATTGCAAAATTTAAGTGAATGGCGTGATTACATTGTTAAAGCGACGAACCAGCCACGTAGTTTTATTCTTAGAAACTCAACCATGATTGATATGGTTGAAAAGAATCCACGTAATAGTTTTCAACTTTCGCAAGTTAAAGATATTCGCCCAAATGTAGTTCGTGAATATGGAAAAACGATTCTAGAATTACTTAAAGATTTACCTAATGAAAGTGAATGGCCAACAAGAATTGCCAAACCTTTTAAAGTAACATCTAAAGAAACTTTAAATAAAATGGATATGGTACTTGCCCATGCAATAAGTGAAACTTCTATTCCTAAAGAAGTATTACTGAGAAAAAAATGGCTAAACGCAATTCATCAACATATTCTTTCTCAAGGGGATGAACAAGATTTACCTGATTATCTTTTGGGTTGGCGTTATGAGTTGTTAACTCAACCATTAATTCATTTATTTCAAGAAGAAAAAGAAAGTCTATCAATTTAAAATGAGTTGATAGTTAAAATTTAAAAGGCTCATCTTCGTGATGGGCTTTTTTAATTAAGAATCGTGAATGGCTTAAAGTTTAAATTGAGTAGTTTTTATTTAAAATAATAGATATTTGACGGTAATATTTAATAAAATAAATAATTATATTAGTTATATTAAATAATTAACTTATTTTAAAAGCTAGTAAAGTGATGAATTGAATGGGGTTTAATTTGTAAAAGTGATAATGAATTAAATTAACCGATTCAATGAGAAAAATTCAATTGATTAAACATACAGGTCTGTATATTCTTGGAAACAAGAAAAACAATTTCAATATGAATAATATATAACTATAAGTTTGTTTCAGTGCAGAAATAAGAAAGCCGACCCAATTGGGTCGGCTTTTTATTTTTTAATGATATAGCTCAATTAAAATGTCAGTAGGTTATTAAATTTTAAAAATTAAGTATTAATCTTCTACGGATTTTTTGTGAATGAACCAGCAAGTTCAGCTACAAGTTCTTCAGCTTTTTGAAAAGCATTTTCTAATGACTTTATATGTCGTTCATCTCCAAACTCTTGATATTCTGAGGCAATTTCATAAATTTTCTCTACACCTAAATATTTACTGAGTGTACGCAGGTGAGGTACAAGATGATTCATGTTGTGACGAATACCATCGTTCTTAAGCCCAAACTCCCCACTAGATGTGATAATGATTAAAATTTTTCCAGATAAAAGAGGTTGTAAAGGGAAGTCTCCTCGAGCAAGGTCAAAATCAAATGTCTTATTAATTCGAATAATTTGGTCAAACCATGCTTTGAGTTGAGCAGGCATACCGTAATTGTACATAGGGGAAGAAATTAGAATGATATCTGAACTCGAAACCTCCGCTATTAACTGATCTGATATTGATAAAACATCACATTGAGTTTGTATTCTTTTATTTTCAGGTGTGAATACGGCATCAATCCAGTCCTGAGTAATAAATGGAGGCGGATTCATTCCTATATCCCGATAAATATACTCATCCATAGGCCTTGTATTTTTCCATGAATGGACCAATCGGCTGGCAATATTTTTTGAAATAGAATTATGATTTGGATTGGGGTTAATTGCAGCTCGTACGCTGGCATCTATATGTAACATTTTACTCATCATAAATTCCATAAGGGTTAGGAGTTAATTTATTTTGAGTTTTAAATGAGAAGTAGACAAACGAGAATATTACAGCTATAGATGATTTTAAATCACCTATAACTGTGATTCAGGAGAAAGCATGCAAGTCTCATTGCAAGCACTTAGGGCATTTGAATCAGCTGCTCGACTAGGCAGTTTTAAATTGGCTGCTGAAGAGCTTTCGCTAACACCGACTGCAATTTCACATCATATTGCCAATCTTGAAAGCAGGTTGAATGTTGATTTATTTCATCGACAGGTAAGAAAAATAACGCTTACAACCACAGGTGATAGGCTAGCAGTAGCGATTTCTGAAGGGTTTCGTAAAATTGAAGATGCGCTAGATGAAATAACAGTAAATGGAAATACACTCAGAGTGGCGACAACATCTTCATTGGCAGCAATGTTGTTAATTCCCTCAATAAATGAATTTTATCAATTACATCCTGATATTTCAGTTGAATTTTCTACAGGTGAAGTTTTAGAAAGTCACTTATATACATTGCCTATTCGATATGGTGATGTATCTTTAATACCTTCTAACGATATTCTTAAATATGAGTCTTTTAATGTATTTGGTGCATCTAAACTTGATTCACTAGAACATTCTATTGAGCCAATAACGTTATTCACCACAGAATGGAAAAATAAAGCATTACCAAGTCCGCCACTAGAGACTTGGCTTGAGCTGAATGGATGGGACCGAACGCAAATAACAATTAAGAAGTTTGATCAGGAAATTTTTGGAATACATGAGGCATTATCGGCTAACGGACTCGTATTTTGTTCTTCTACACTTGCCCAGAGATTTATTAAAGCGAATCTTATACAACCTCTTAAGACTAAATCAGTTCAATCTGAGCTGTGCTATTACATCCCTAATAAGGAAGATTTTAAAAATAGAAATGCCAGAAAATTTATTGAATGGATAGAAAGATTATTTAATCAATAAGCTTATATTTCTGATTGGAACTAACTACACAACACCAAAACTATATAAGCTTTTTATGCTATAAAATTAGATAAATTAATAATTAGAGAGATAAATATGCTTAATAACTTTAGTGCTGAACAAGCGCGTCAAAATGCTAAAAATTTTAAAATCAATCAAGAGGCCATGCTGGAAAAAATTTTAACAGGCACTGAAACTGATTCTAAAGCAGGGAAGCGAAAAGCAACTTTCTTGTTTCCGATTGATGCTGTAAGTCCTGATCACCTCACACAAGTAGAAGAGGAACTTAGGGGTAGAGGCTTCAATGTATCAACCAATATTGAACACTCTGGTACTACCATCACGATAGAAATAAGCTTTTAAATATTGATTTTTTGTTAGACCGCTCTTTTAAAGGCGGTCTTTTATATCGTATCAAAAAGGGAATATAAATTTATTTACATTTAAACGTATGTTAATCATGATTTTATTTGACAGATTCTACCATCTTCTGTAGCTTTACTTTTTAAGTGGAATATGGATATGAACTTCCAAACAATACTTTTATCTTTCAAAAATCAATCTACTGGTACAGATGCATTTAAAGATTTAAAAAATGCTTGTGAACAGTCTCTTAAAGAATCTCAAAATACAAAAGAAAAAGCAGCAGTCTATTTGATCTATGGTTTTGCACGTAGCTACGTGATTTTATATGAAGATGAAGCAGTAACAACTGAATTTGCCAACGTTTCTAAGACTACGCTCATAGGTTACATGGAATGCCTCAATGAAGCTCTATTAAGTCAAGATGATAGTGCTATTTTGAATGCCTTAAACCAAGTAACTGATAACTATATAAAGAGTTCTCGAGTCTTCTAAATATCATTAACTTGTTTTGGTAAAATACTTCTTTAGCTTGGGCTAAAGAAGTATTCAAAGTTTGTATTAGTGAGACTTTTTCTTACCGCCGCCATCTTGTTTATTGACGGTAGACCATGCGATTCGTTCAGCTTCTTCTTGAGAATGACCTCTGTCTACTTCACTCTCAACAATATGTTTAGCCTGACGTTTTTGCTTTGCTGTGTAAGCTGTTTTATCGCCACGAGGCATAAGTTCATCCTCCACATCTATTATTAAGATACTTATTATTGAAACATATTGAGAATTTAAACCAGTTAAGTAATGTCTGCTAATGTTTGTTAAGTGGTTAGAAGTTTTACTTAAATGTGAATTTAAAAAGGTAATAGCTAATTTTAATACGATAAATTTCATAGTATTAAAGGGTAAAACTATTAAAAACAGATCACAAAAAGTACTTAGTAACGAACCATTTCTTATTTTTTTCTAAAATTGTTTTTATTTTATCAAAATGAATAATTATGTTTAATGATTTAAAATCAGTAACTTATTTATTTTCTGTGAAAGCTGACTTTTGTCTAGAACAAAGTTATTATCGACCTTAATCAACGTTGTGGGTTAATATTTCCCAAGAATTAAAAAAACGACTGATGCGTAAACAAACCTGCGTGGGTGAGTCGTTTTTTTTCATGTATGCTGTCCTTAGTTCAAGAGTTGATTTGAAATGCACTGTGATATTTATAGATCGAGCAAAAAAGATGAAATGTACATTTATATTGCTCGTCCAAACTATCCTGACGATGCGGAACAAGCTGATCCGTTTGAAAATGTTCCTGAAGCTGTTTTACAAGCGTTTGGTCGTGCAACGTTTGTCATGCATTTAGAATTAGCTCCAACACGTAAATTGGCGCGTGCTAATGTTTTACATGTTTTAGACTCATTACAAACAAAGGGTTTCTTTATTCAGATGCCACCAGAAGGGTTAATTAACCCGAATGCGGTTGAACCAGAGGGCTTACGTGGTGCGTGAAAATCAAACTGGAATAATGAATCAATTATTCTCTTTTTTGGATTTTATTCCTGAAGATGCGATTGCTTTAACAGCTTATGGAATAGGCGCTATTATTGCTTTGTGGTGTTGGTGGCGATTAATGCGCCGTCTTCCTACAACTTTTGGTGCGATTAGCTGGCTTATTGTATTTGCTATTTTAGTCACACCAACAGTGTCTGAAGGTCCGAATGCATCGGTAGCACCTGCTATTTTTGGACTACTTTTTGGTATTTTAACCAAAGATAGTCCTCTAATCTGGTCAAATTTATCTTTAATTCTGTTTGTAGTTGGTCTAGGTTTGGTTATTGGCTATTGTTGGTCAAAATATTCAACAAACAAAAGCATGCGTTCCATCTAACCATTGAAATAGAAAAATAAGGTCTTCACATGTCTGCTGATACCCAACATTTTACCGGTACAGATCAATATATCGCGACTGACAGTCTTAAGCTCGCTGTAAAAGCAGCCCGTGCTTTACAAAAGCCTTTACTGGTTAAAGGTGAACCTGGTACGGGTAAAACTTTACTTGCTGAACAAGTAGCAGAAAGTTTGGGCTTAAAACTCATTACTTGGCATATCAAATCGACAACCAAAGCACAGCAAGGGTTGTATGAATATGATGCTGTTTCTCGTTTACGAGACAGCCAGTTAGGTGATGACCGTGTTTACGATATTAAGAACTATATTAAACCCGGTAAATTGTGGGAAGCTTTCACCAGTGAAGAGCGTTGCGTCTTGTTAATTGATGAAATTGACAAGGCCGATATTGAGTTTCCCAATGACTTGTTGCATGAACTCGATAAAATGTCTTTCTATGTTTATGAAACAAGTGAAACCATTACGGCAACACAACGCCCAATTGTAATTATTACATCGAATAATGAAAAAGAGTTACCAGATGCTTTCTTGCGTCGTTGTTTCTTTCATTACATTGAGTTTCCAGATGAAGTGACCATGCGAGAGATTATCGATGTTCATTTCCCGAATATTTCTGCAACACTCGTCAACGAAGCTTTACAGGTTTTCTTTAAATTACGTGAAATTCCTAATTTGAAGAAGCCACCATCAACTTCCGAATTAATTGATTGGTTAAGCTTGCTCATGGCAGATGATATGCCTGAAGATGTATTGCGTAATCGAGATACATCTAAAGCTATTCCACCGTTATATGGTGCTCTTATCAAAAACGAGCAGGATGTGCAACTCCTCGAACGTTTGGCTTTCATGTCTCGACGTTAAAGGAGGGAATAACCCATGTTTGTGCGGTTATTTTACACCTTACGTAAATACGGTGTTCCAGTTACAACTCGTGAGCTTATTGACTTAAACCGCGCTGTAAGTGAAGGTTTAGTTTTTGCCGATCAAGAAGAGTTCTATCAACTTGCTAAAACTATTTTAGTTAAAGATGAACGCTTTTTTGACAAGTTTGACCGTGCCATAAAAGACTACTTTGATGGTATCGAAACCTTTGACCTGGATGAGTTACTTAAGCAAGTTCAGAAACTACCAAAAGACTGGTTTGATTTAGAGCTTCTAGAAAAACATTTAACTCCTGAACAAAGAGCAGAACTCCAAAAAGCTGGTTCCTTAGAAGAGCTGATGAAAATGCTGGAAGAGCGGTTACGCGAACAGCATAAGAAACATCAAGGCGGAAACCGCATGGTGGGTACAGGTGGTACTTCACCTTTTGGGGCTTTTGGTGATCATCCTGAGGGAGTGCGGATTGGTGGGCCGGGTCGTAAACGTTCGGCGGTAAAAGTATGGGAACAGCGTAAATATCAAAATCTAGATGACGACCAAGTTCTTGGTACTCGTCAGATGCAAATTGCTTTGCGCCGTTTGCGTAAATTTGCACGTCAAGGTGCAGCTGAAGAGTTGGATGTTGACAGTACAATCCGTGAAACAGCCAAGCAAGGTATTCTTGATGTTCAAATGGTACCAGAGCGTCGAAATCGAATAAAAGTGCTTATGTTGTTCGATGTAGGCGGTTCTATGGACGCTCATATTGCCCAATGCGAGAAACTCTTTAGTGCCGCTAAAACTGAGTTTAAGACACTTGAGTACTTTTATTTTCATAATTGTCTCTATGACTATGTTTGGAAAGATAATCATCGCCGCACAGCTACCCGTATGAATACATGGGATCTCTTTCACACTTATGGACGCGACTATCGTGTAATTGTAGTGGGTGATGCCAGTATGGCACCGTATGAGTTGAAATCGGTGGGTGGCTCGGTTGAATATATGAATGATGAAACAGGTGAGGTTTGGTTACGTCGCCTACGTCAACATTTTGATAAAACAGCGTGGCTAAACCCTGAAACAGAAGGGTATTGGCATTATACTCAAACCATTGGTTGGATCAAAGAGATTTTTGAAAATCATATGTATCCAATGACACTAAAAGGCATTGAGGATTTAACGCGTTACCTTTCTCGATAAGCTTAATAACTTTAATAATTTTAAAAAGAGGGATGATATGCAACATCAAATTAACGGTATTGCTTTGCCGAATGAACAAGGATTTTTTGGTGAATATGGCGGACAGTTCATTCCTCCACATTTAAAAGAAGCAATGGATGAAATTAATGTTGCCTATGAAGAAATTCGCCATACACCAGAATTTCAAAATGAATTATCAGACCTCTTTACGAATTATGTAGGCCGTCCAAGTCCCTTATTTCATGCGAAGCGTCTATCTGAACAGTTAGGTGGCGCACAAATTTACTTAAAACGTGAAGATTTGAACCACACTGGTGCTCACAAAATTAATCACTGCTTAGGTGAAGCTTTACTTGCTAAATATATGGGCAAAAAGAAAGTTATTGCTGAAACAGGTGCTGGTCAGCATGGCGTTGCTTTGGCAACCGCTTGCGCATTAGTAGGCATTCCCTGTGAAATTCATATGGGGCAAGTCGATATTGAAAAAGAACATCCAAATGTGGTCAAAATGAAAATTTTGGGTGCTCATTTGGTGGCAGTTACACGTGGTACAGCAACATTAAAAGATGCTGTAGATAGTGCGTTTGAAGAATATTTAAAAGATCCTAAAAACTTTATATATGCCATTGGTTCTGTTGTGGGTCCTCATCCATTTCCTAAAATGGTTCGAGATTTTCAATCTATTATTGGTAATGAAATTAAAGATCAAACGCATCAACGATTTGGGAAAAGTCCTGATTATGTAGTGGCATGTGTAGGTGGTGGTTCAAATGCAATAGGTGCATTTACTGCATTTTTAAATGACTCAGACGTAAAACTTGTTGGGGTTGAGCCAGCTGGACATGGTTTAGAAACTAATATGCATTCGGCAACGCTAACTTTAGGTAAGCCAAGTCAAATTCATGGTATGGCGTGTTATGTGCTTGAAAATGAGGCGGGTCAACCTTTACCCGTGCATTCTATTGCTTCAGGACTAGACTATCCGGGTGTTGGGCCACAACACAGCTTTTTAAAAGATTTAGGGCGTGTTGAATATAGCACTGCAACTGACCAAGAATGTTTAGATGCTTTTATGACACTTTCTCGTGTTGAAGGCATTGTTCCTGCACTTGAAAGCTCACACGCTGTCGCATGGGCAATTCGTGAAGCACCAAAACTGCCGAAAGAAACCATGATTGTGGTGAATCTATCGGGCCGTGGAGATAAAGATTCTGATTATGTTGCCGAAAAGCTTAAGCTTTAAGCCGACTAAACTCGAAAAGCGGTCAATATTTAAAGACCGCTTTTTTTATTTCAAAGACTACATCTAACGCTACTTATAAAGTTCATTATTTCTTAATTAAAACAAAGTATTCTGATTTTAATGTGTGATTGTTAGAGATAGGCATGTAAAACTCCTGTTCACAAGGCAAAGCGTTGCTTTGCTGTACCTCACTCAGTAGAATAGTCACTTTGCAAAATTTGCCTTTGGAGACGCCTAAGTGGAGCGACCGACGATTAGCCCTGAAAATTTACAGGAAGCGGCTGAAAATTTATCAACAATTCGAGATTTTATTCGTTTTGGGGTATCAGCATTACGTCAACATGATGCACATTTAGGACAAGGTACTGAAGATTATTTTGCAGAAAGCTCTGCATTAGTTTTACAAACCTTATCTCTTGAATGGTCAGCAGACGCAGAAATTCTAGATGCGAAGTTATTACCAAGCGAAAAAGCGGAATTTTTAAGCTTATTGGAACGTCGTATCAATGACCGTATTCCAACATCTTATTTATTAAATCTTGCTTATTTCTTTAATAAGCCATTCTATGTAGATGAGCGTGTACTCATTCCACGTTCACCAATTGCAGAATTAATTGAGCAACGTTTTGCACCATATTGTTTAGATGAAAATGGTCAAATGCGCGAAGCTCTTAATAATTTGCCAGAAAATGCAAAACCTAAAACTCCACAACGTATCTTAGATATGTGTACAGGTTCTGGTTGTATTGCGGTTGCTTTGGCTTATGCATATCCAGACGCTGAAATAGATGCAACTGACATTTCTAAAGAAGCTTTAGAAGTTGCTTCAATTAATACTGAACACCACAATAAGCAATATCAAGTTGCATTACTTGAATCTGACTTGTTTGCCAAGATTCCAGCTGAAAATCAGTATGATTTGATTGTAAGTAATCCTCCATACGTTGATGCTGAAGATATGGCTGACTTACCAGAAGAGTTTTTACATGAACCTGAACTTGCATTGGCAGCAGGCCAAGATGGTTTAGATTTAGTTCGTAAAATGCTTGCACAAGCGGCAGATTACTTAACTGAAGATGGTCTTATTGTCATTGAAGTAGGTAATTCTGAATGGTCGATGCGTCAGAACTTTAATACGATTGATTTCAACTGGCTCACTTTCCAAAAAGGTGGTTCAGGTATTTTTGCTTTGACTGCTGAACAATGTCGCCGTTATAGAAAACTATTTGAAGAGCAAATATAAGGAGTTGGGCATATGGCAGGGAATAGTATTGGACAACTCTTTCGTGTAACTACTTGTGGTGAGTCTCATGGCGTTGGCTTAATGGCAATTGTTGATGGTGTGCCACCGGGCCTTGCGTTAACCGAAGAAGATCTACAAAAAGATCTAGACCGTCGTAAGCCAGGGACATCAAAATTTGCGACTCAACGCAAAGAGCCTGATCAAGTTGAAATTATTTCAGGTGTATTTGAAGGTAAAACCACTGGTACACCAATCGGTTTATTGATTCGTAATACTGACCAAAAATCGAAAGATTATGGCAATATTGCCCAAACTTTTAGACCTGGCCATGCCGACTATACCTATACTCAAAAATACGGCTTCCGTGACTATCGTGGCGGTGGCCGTTCAAGTGCTCGTGAAACTGCTATGCGTGTTGCAGCAGGTGCAATTGCTAAAAAATATTTAGCAGAAAAATTTGGCGTTTTGATTCGTGGTCATGTGATGCAAATTGGTAATGAAGTTGCCGAAAAACTGGATTGGAATGAAGTTCCGAATAATCCATTTTTCTGTGGTGATGTAGACGCTGTTTCGCGTTTTGAGGCGTTGGTTACTTCTTTACGTGAACAAGGAACGAGCTGCGGTGCAAAACTAGAGATTTTAGCTGAGAAAGTTCCTGTGGGTTGGGGTGAACCTGTTTTTGACCGTTTAGATGCTGACATTGCTCACGCGATGATGAGTATTAATGCGGTTAAAGGTGTTGAAATCGGTGATGGTTTTGCAGTTGCTGGACAGTTTGGTCATGAAACACGTGATGAAATGACCAGTAATGGCTTTTTAGCGAATCATGCTGGTGGTATTTTAGGTGGTATCTCAAGTGGTCAGACCATACGAGTTGCTATTGCACTAAAACCAACAGCAAGCATTACGACACTAGGTAAAACGATTAATTTAAATCGTGAAGATACAGATGTGTTGACTAAAGGCCGTCATGATCCTTGCGTAGGTGTTCGAGCAACTCCAATTGCAGAAGCAATGTTAGCAATTGTTTTGATGGATCACTTCTTACGCCATCGAGCACAAAATGCAGATGTTATTCCACCATTTGCTCCAATCGAACCATAGTCATAATTTTTGACTAAAGTAAATAAAACCCCATATTTAAATTAAATATGGGGTTTTAAATTTTTATTCCATTAAGTCTGATTAAATTTTAAATTATTTTCTTGTCTTATAATATTTATATAAATATAATATTCTGCGAATTATTTTTGAGTATATTCATCTGTAGAGCTTGGCAATTAAATCTTGTTAATTTTTACTGCAACCGATATTTATCACCGAAAGTTAATTTACTCAAATTGCTTTTATATAAGTTTATTACATATTTAAATTTTTATTACTTTAAACAAAGAATTTTCAAAGTCATCATTGAAATTGGGGAAATATCAATGAATCAGTGCACATATAGAATTGGCTGTATGTCAAAGGATAGGCTATTGCCTAAAAATTTAGAGGCAATGATAAAAGTTATTCATGACTTATCTTTGTCATCTCATCTTGTGGGGAATTGGATATATAGTGAAGACAATCCTGATATACATATTATTGATTTAGATAGTGGTTATACCAATATTCTTATTCCAAAAAAAATTAAGATTGTATTAAGTAATAATCCTGAGCTTTTAAAGGGCTATCAGTATGGTTTGAAGAGACCAATAAGATATCAGGAACTTCTCAATATTTTACAAGATATTGAGAAGAATGAATATTTTAAAACAAGTCATCAAGAACGTATAATAAATAACGAGAATATAGTGTCTAAAGATCATTTAGAGACAAAAATTCTTTATAAGCTTGTCTGTTATCCAAACTTTAAAAACATTCATGCTGAGCAGATTGTTAATGTCACTAGAGTTTGTGCCTTATTATCTATTGAGTCAAAAACAGCCCAAGAAATTAAGAGATTTTTGAATTTATCTATTGATGAAATACAAAAAATTATAGAAATAATAAAAAAAGAAGCCTATCCAAATTATGAAACAATACATGAGAATATTGTTTCGATTTTACCATTTTCAACTGAAGCTATTTCCACAGTACCGCAAAGAATAGAACAAAATTCACTATTTTATTTTTTAATTAAATTTTGGAAGAGGTTGAAAGGTGAGCTCTAATAAAATGGAATTTTTTCTATATTAGATTATCTGAATCTAGTAATTTTTATTACATAAAAATAGGATATTGATGTATTAAAAGTCGCTAAATTTATTAAGTTTATATAAGTCATTTTTAACAGATGGTTTAAATTTAAATAAAATAGGTTTTCGTACTTACTGGTTCTAAATTACATTTTAGCTTTGCCACGGATGGAAAAGCTAATTGTTTTTTTAATTAGGAAATGAGCGATAAAAGAAGTTAAGAGAGATAATAATTAGTCAAAAGTCATTTTGAATGGAAGTCTGACTTTTTAAGTTAAATCTACAATTTGTTCTTCGTTTACAGCAATCTTATATTGATTACGACCATTAGTTTTTGCTTTATACAAAGCATGGTCAGCACGAGCGACAAAAGCAGAAATTGAATCGTTTAGACGAGGAATTGTGGTTGCGACTCCAACACTAATGGTGACATGTGGTGAAACATCACTGCATGGGTGCTCAATTGCAATTCTATCAATAGCATTCATTAAACGTTCAACTTGGATCAAGGCTTGCTGATTATTTGTCATTGGGAATAAGAGTAAAAATTCTTCGCCGCCATAACGAGCAACTAAATCACCACTGCGTGCAGCAATAGAAGAAATAGCAATTGCGATTTCTTTTAAGCATTCATCTCCCTTTAGATGTCCTAAAGTGTCGTTGTATGCTTTAAAATAGTCGATATCGACCATCATGATGGTCAGGGGCATTTCATGTCGTAAAGCACGACGCCATTCATTATCAAGTGTTTCATCTAGATAGCGTCGATTGGCTAAACCGGTGAGTGCGTCTTGTTGTGAAAGTAAAGATAATTGCTGTGCTTGCTGCATCAGTTCAATGCGATTCAGCTCAATCATGCAGTTTTGTAAATAGTTTTCTCTATGTTGACGGTCAGTTGCATAGGCAAGGGTCATTCCTAAAAAACTACTGAAGGTGTAAGTCCGGTTCAAGAAGGTCCAGTCGATCACCCCATTTAAGTAATTACTTGCCAAAATTCCAACAACCCCGCCCATCCATCCAGCAAATATGGCGGTATAAAAGCGCATACCTACCGCACCATAGATAATCACAATCGCATACATCATCGCTGCATGAAAAAGAACATTATCTTGGCCATTTTCAATTACGTTAATTAAAATAAAGGTAATTGCCACAGCTAAAGCTGAACCGACTCCTACATAATAATCAAAATACTGATTTAATTTTTTAATAAATGATAAAATCCAGGCGATAAGAATGATTATACCTACCCAAGAATAATAGCTAAACCAGGGTAAAACTTGCTCAGTTGGTAAAACTTGATATATACCAAAGCTTAAAAATATATATAATATTAAAATAATAGGCGCTCTATAGCGGAACTCATAGGCAGCACCATTTTGGTATTGAAAACGATAAATCGTTTCAAGCTGCTTTGGAAACCATACGAAATTTAATCCTCGTGTGGTTAATAAATCTATTTGTTCCTGTCCCAATATATTGGAACCCTGCAACTTCATAATTAATGCTCACTATATTGGAAGTTGTCATAAAATGAGACTTATTTTAGTAAAGTTCCATCTAAAAATATTGATTATATAATGTGTGATTTATTCAAAATAATAATACAGTTTTTTTAAAAAAGTAATGATTTTTATCTAAGTTAAATGTGATAAAAATCACGACATTTCAACGATTAGCGTAACAATTATCTAAAGATTCACAATCCATCGAAAAAAGTTACAAATGGTCGATTAACGATTGTATCTTTATCATTTTCGGATAGACTTATACGGTGAAATACAGATGATTGCTGTCATATAAATAGGAAAATTAGCAATGACTGCTCTAAATCAATATGGAATGCATTTAGAAATTACACCGCATAATGGATGGTCACAGCAGTTCTGGGATGACCTGCTACCAGCGAAAGAACGGGTGAGTAAACATCCGTTTTTTTCGGAAATGGCCAATGGGGGATTGAGCCTAGATAGTTTCCGTTATGCTTTACTTAATTTCTATCCATTAGTCGCGCATTTCCCGTCATATATGGCAGGAGCGTTAGGCAAAGCAACGGGGTTTTCTGAACCTGGCGTTACAGAAGCACGAGATTGGTTAATCCAGAATATTAAGGTAGAAGAGCGACACTTAAAATGGTATCGCGACTGGGCTGGAGGTTTTGGCTTAACTGTTGATGAGCTTGATCATGTACGACCGCCAGCTGCGATGAATGCAGTGAACCATTTCTTATGGAATATGAGTCATCGTGGTAATTTAGCAGAGTGCCTTGCTGCAACAAATCTGGCAATTGAATGGGCAACTGGGGATTGGTCGATTCAGGTCTATAAGGGTATTCATACCTATACTGATCATCCTGAAGTAACGATTGATAAACGTTCTTTAGCTTGGTTGCGTGCGCATGCTCACTATGATGATCTTCATCCTTATGAAGCCATGGAGCTGATTAAGCGTTTATGTAATGATCGTCCCGACTGGCAGCAAAAAGCTTTTCATGCTGCGGAAGAGGGGCTGCGGTATTATGAATTAGCCTTAGATGATTGTTATAAGGTACAGCTTCAAGCCTCTGCCTGATCTTATCTTAAAAAAGGGAGGATATCGTATGGATATTCTCCCTTTTATTTTATTCGAGTAGCTTTAACAGTTTTGTTCGATAAGGCGTGTCTTCCGGCAATAATTCAAGTAGACGTTCAACTGCGTCTACTCGGTCAGGGACACGACTGACCACTCGTAATAACTGATCAACATCTTCAATCTGATAAATCACATGACTTAAGCGAGCATCAAAACAGTCTCTCCAAGCACATAAAAATGGACTTTCCGATTTAGCTAAAAAACTTCCTCTATAAAGCGTTAGTGTTGTCGATGTGAAGCCTAAATTTAATGCTTGTTCTGCCATTAAAAAATCACATTGAATTTCACAGTTAAGTCTGTAAGGGCGAGACTCGATCACATCGGGAATTAAGTTTCTGAGTTGAGAAAGTTCTGCTTTTAACGTGGTGGTACTTACTGGCCGATCACCATATAACGCATAGTGAAGCTCTTCAAGATTAATACCTTCAGGGCACAATGTCAGAATGCACATAATCTCAATTTGACGTTGAGTTAAAGTAAGGCTGCGTTGGTTATATTGAACTTTTGGAGTTCCAAAGGCCTTAATATATAAAATATTTTTTTGGTGAAGCTGAATTGCTTGTTTCACAATGTCCGCACATCTCTCAACGGCTAAAATTCCCAATGAGTTATGCTTATGGGATTTTGTAGACAAATTCATAATCCCATAAAATTGGCCTGTGTTTGCATCGGTGATAGGTGCTGCGTAACAGACCCAATCTCTTACACTATTCATTTGGTTTTCGTGTGAATAAACGCAGTTAGCTGAATGAGTATTTAATGCTAAACCAATTGCATTTTGCCCTACTGCCTGAGTAGACCACTGACCCCCTTCAACAAAATGAACTTGCTCTGCCGAAGAGCGCATAGGGTGACTGCTCCATGTCCAAAGTAGAGTGCCATGTGGGTCGGTCACACCAATTGCCATATCGGCATCTTCGGCAATGTGCATTAAGTTTCGGTGACACTCATGAATAGAACGTCCGAATAATGAATGTTCCCATTCTTCACTTAGGTCAAATATAGGTGCTGCTTCAAGGTCAACTGATGGCTTTTTTCCTAAATATTGAGAATGAGATGACTTTTCTGGCCGAAATAAAGATGGCGTAGTATCTATAAAAGGCGATGATAATTGTTCTGACATATCCATATCGAAATTCCTTTATCATTGAAATGGCGTATCCGTAGCCGCTCAACCGTTATAACTTTTTTATTGTGACTATTTCCTCGTTATCTCGTTACCTTAAATACTTTTATAAGTCTTGACCATTAGCCTATTGGATAAATTTTGTTAATTACATGATCCTTAAGATAAGACATCTTTTCGACTAAAAGGCTTTGGTACTTCTTCTCCAAAATATTGTCGGTCAGCAAAGTAGCTTGAACGGACCATAGGAGCACTCCAGATATTTTTAAAACCTAGCCGTTTACCATGTCGCGTATATCTTTCAAATTCTTGTAGATTTACAAATCGATGAATGGGTGCATGTGACTTTGAAGGCTGCAAGTACTGTCCAATGGTAATAAGGTCTACCTGATAATCTTTTAAGTCGTTCAGTAGGGCAAGTACTTCTGCTTCAATTTCTCCTAATCCAACCATTAAACCAGATTTGGTTTTGATATCAGGACAATATGCTTTAAAGCGTTTTAGTAGTTCCAATGAGTGTCGATAGTCTGAGCCTGGGCGCATTGCTTTATATAAACGCGGAACAGTTTCAATATTATGATTAAAGACATCGGGAGGAGATAAGCTCAAAGTCGAAAGAGCTGTCTCCAAACGACCGCGAAAATCGGGTACCAAAATTTCAATCAAAGTTTCTGGACAGCGTTTTCTGATCTCTTCAATGCACTTTACAAAATGAGCAGCGCCACCATCATGTAGATCATCACGGTCTACAGAGGTAATCACTACATATTTTAAGTTTAGGTTTGCGACCGTTTCTGCCAAATGTTTAGGTTCATCTTCGTCTAGGGGTTTTGGGCGACCATGCGCTACATCACAGAATGGACAACGTCTGGTGCAGATATCACCCATAATCATAAAGGTTGCTGTACCTCCACCAAAACATTCCGGTAAATTTGGACATGCCGCTTCTTCGCAAACGCTATGTAACTTTTGCTGACGTAAAAGGTTTTTTATACGTTTAATTTCTTCAAAATCTGTAATTTTTGCTCTAATCCACTCAGGTTTAGTTGGCAACTCTTCTGTTGGTAAAACCTTAATCGGAATACGGGCGACTTTATCGGCCCCCCGTAATTTAATACCAGTTTCAACTTGTCTTTTAAAATCCATATTAATAATTCCATTTTATTTAAAACTTACTTAAACTCCTGCTATTTAATTTAAAGACTAATTTAAATTTCCTTAATAAGTCACAATTAATTATAAATACAGGGTGTGGCGAGTATTATAAAATAACAAAGGTTGGTTAAAGGTTTGTTTTACAAGCTAATGAAAATTATAAATTTTTTTTAAATTTATTTTGGGTTGTTAAGTTTTTGAAATTAATAATTTAATTGGAAATATTTTAAATAAAAACTTTTTAGTCTAATAGATCAATTATTGAATTTAAGTTTAAGTATTTATAGCGAATTAGCATTTTCGCTTGAAAATTGGTTGATTTTTAAAATCAAGATAATAAAGGAAAAGGATATGCAATTAACGGAAGAGCAATTACTCGCAGCATATAAAAGCATGCGTGATATTCGTGAATTTGAAGATCGACTTCACGAAGAAAATACCAATGGTGATATTCCCGGCTTTATTCACTTATATAGTGGTGAAGAAGCTGTAGCAGTCGGTATTTGTGAGAATTTAACAGATAAAGATTACATCACTTCAACCCATCGTGGCCATGGACACTGTATTGCAAAAGGCTGTGACATTCACGGCATGATGCTGGAAATTTTCGGTAAAGATGATGGGCTATGCCGAGGAAAAGGCGGTTCTATGCATATTGCCGATTTAGACAAAGGCATGCTTGGCGCCAACGGGATTGTGGGTGGTGGACCTCCTTTGGCAATTGGTGCTGCGCTAACAGCTAAAACCTTAAAGACAGGCGGTGTGGGGCTTTCTTTTACAGGTGATGGCGGTTCAAATCAGGGGCTTACCTTTGAAGCGATGAACATGGCTGTCGTACTTAAACTTCCTGTGATTTTTGTCTTTGAGAATAACGGGTTTGGTGAGGGTACAGGTCATGACTATGCGGTAGGTAGTAAAGACATTGCTGGACGTGCGGCAGGTTTTGGTTTGCCAGCAGTTAAAGTCGATGGTACCGATTTCTTTGCTGTATATGAAGCGGCTCAAACTGCCATTGAACGTGCACGTCGTGGTGAGGGGCCAAGTGTTATTGAAACGATTACTAACCGTTTTTATGGACATTTTGAAGGTGACCCAGGGCTCATTCGCTCAAAAGAGGAAGTCGACTTTGTTAAAGAAAATAAAGACCCTTTGAAAATTTTCAGAGAAAAAGTTAAAGGCAAAATTGATGAAGCTAAATTAGACGAGATTGATGCAGTGTCTAAGGCAAACGTTGATGATGCAGTTGCAAAAGCTCGTGCTGCGGCATATCCAAAACCAGAACAACTCCTTACCGACGTCTATGTCTCTTACTAAAGGAATAGTAAAGATGCCAAATAAAAGTTTTCGTAATGCGATTAAAGAAGCCATTGAATCAGAAATGCGCCGTGACCCAACTGTGTTTGTTGTTGGGGAAGATGTGCGCGGTGGACATGGCGGTAAAAATACCGAAGATAACCAGCTTGAAGGTTTCGGTGGTGTGCTGGGTGTAACTAAAGGTTTATGGACAGAATTTGGTTCGGAGCGTGTTATTGATACGCCAATTACTGAATCTGCAATTATTGGTATGGCGGCTGGCGCTGCTGCAACTGGTTTACGTCCTGTTGCCGATTTAATGTTTATGGATTTTTATGGTGTGTGTCATGACATGCTCTATAACCAAGCGGCAAAATTCCGTTATATGTTCGGTGGAAAAGCAAAAGCACCAATGGTCGTGCGTGGCATGATTGGTGCGGGTTTTTCGGCAGCAGCTCAACATTCTCAGTCACCATATAACGTATTTGCCGCGGTTCCAGGCTTAAAAGTTGTGGTTCCATCAAGTCCATACGACGTGAAAGGACTTTTAATTCAAGCAATTCGAGATGACGACCCTGTCGTGTTCTGTGAGCACAAAATGCTCTATGACATTAAAGGTGACGTTCCTGATGAAGCCTATACCATTCCTTTTGGGGTAGCGAATTACACCCGAGAAGGTACGGACGTGACCATTATTGCTTTAGGTCTGATGGTCCATCGCGCTAATGAAGTAGCAGATAAGCTAGCAAAAGATGGTATTTCGGTTGAAGTTGTAGACCCTCGAACAATTTCTCCTCTTGATGAAGAAGGAATTTTAGAGTCTGTGGCATCAACTGGGCGTGTTGTGATTGTGGATGAATCAGCGGCACGCTGTGGTTTTGGTCATGATGTTGCTGCATTGGTTGCACAGAAAGGTTTCCACTATTTAAAAGCACCTGTTGAACTCGTAACGCCACCACATACACCGGTTCCATTCTCTCCAGTTTTAGAAAAAGAATGGATTCCAAGTGTAGAGCGTATTGAGCAAGCTGTGCGAAAAACATTGGAGGCTTAGGATGAGCGAAATTAAAACGCTGGAGATCCCGAAATGGGGATTATCCATGGAAGAAGGCACGATTGCCCAATGGTTGATTAAAGAAGGTGACAGCTTTAATAAAGGCTATGAAATTTGTGAAATTGAAACCACGAAAATCGTCAATGTATTAGAAGCACCTTTTGCGGGAACACTGCGTAAAATCTTAGCAAAAGACGGTGATACTTTACCTGTAGGTGGTCTTATTGCTGTATGTGCTGAAAGCCAAGTTTCTGATGCAGAAATTGAGAAGTTTATTGCATCATTAGGTGGTTCAGCAGCTAAAGCACCTGAACCATCTCCAGAACAAAGTAAAGCGGAAATATCTGCACCTGTTGTTGAAAAAACGGATCAACTACAGACTGTAGCAGCTAGCGCCTCAGCTCCTTTAAAGGTAGCTAAAGGTGATTACGCTGTACCAGAGTCATTACAAGGCTATCAAGCATCTAATGAGCTTTTTGCAACTCCACATGCCTTAAAACTTGCTGAAAAGCACAATGTTAATTTGGCAAAAGTGGCGGGTTCTGGTCGTGAAGGACGTATCAGTGTTCAAGACATTCAAAAAGCTGTGCAGGCTGCTGGAGGTCAATGGCCTGATGTTAAACAGCAACATCAAGCTAAAGTGGTTAAGTCAACTGCGGATGATAGCCGTGTTTTGGCAACACCTGTTGCACGCCGTTTAGCAAAACAATGGGGCATTAACCTCAATGACTGCCGTGTTTCAGGTACCCGAGGCCGCGTCTGTAAAGAAGATGTTGAAGCGGTTTACAACCGTGACAACCCAACGGCGGTAAATGAACAATCAACTCAGGTTGCTGCTACTCAACCACAGTCGACCGTTACCACTGTCGCGATGAATGGTATGCGTAAAGCGATTGCCTCACGTTTGCAAGCAGCAAAACGTAATGCGCCACATTTCCGTCTTGTAGTCGATCTAAACGTGGAAGCACTTCAAAATTTACGTAAGCAGATTAATGAGAGTGTTCCATATGTGAAACTTTCTATTAATGACATGCTCATTAAAGCGGCGGCGGCGGCACTCATTAAAGTACCTGAAGTGAATGTTCAATTTGATGAAGCCACACAGTCGATTCTGCAATTTTCTCAAGCTGATATTTCGGTAGCTGTGGCGATTCCAAACGGTTTAATTACACCCATTGTGAAAGCCGCCAATCAGAAGTCTTTAGCACAGATTTCTGATGACATGCGAGATTTGGCAACGCGTGCCAAGACTGGCAAGTTACAACCTGATGAGTTTCAGGGCGGTAGCTTTAGCATTTCAAATTTAGGAATGTTAGGTATTAAACAGTTCGATGCCATCATTAACCCACCGCAAGGTGCAATTATGGCATTGGGTGCTTCAGAACCACGTGCTGTCGTTGAAAATGGAAATGTCGTGGTTCGTGAGATTGTCACAGCGACCTTGTCATGCGATCACCGAGTGATTGATGGTGCTGTAGGTGCAAAGTTCTTAGCCAGCTTTAAGCAGTTTGTTGAAAACCCTGCTTTAATTTTGGTGTAGGAGAACCCGCATGTCAGAAGCTCAATTTGATTTAATTGTGATTGGTGCGGGACCGGGTGGATATGTGGCTGCAATTCGTGCAGCCCAGCTCGGGCTAAAAACCGCAATTGTAGAAGAGCAGTATTTAGGCGGAATATGCCTGAATTGGGGCTGTATTCCAACTAAAGCTCTATTGGCTGGCGCAGATTTGGCAACTCAATTTAAAAATGCTGCGCAGTTTGGTTTTCAGGTATCTCAACTGGATTTTGATATTCAAAAACTTGTGCAGCATAGCCGACAAGTTTCGGCACAGTTGGTACAAGGCATTGATTACTTGCTGAAAAAGAATCTGGTGACTGTTTTTAATGGTCGTGCTCAACTTACAGCGAAAGAAAAAATTGAAGTGACAGATGCTCAAGGTAAAAGTCAGGCTTTAAGTGCACCACATATTATTTTGGCAACCGGTGCTAAAGCCCGACATATTCCTCAACTTCCTGTCGATGGAACGTATGTCTGGAGCTATAAAGAAGCGCTTATTCCAGAAGAGGTGCCAAAAAGATTACTCGTCGTTGGTTCTGGTGCAATTGGTAGTGAGTTTGCCAGCCTCTATCAAGACTTGGGGTGTCAGGTCACCCTTATTGATTTAGCTAAGCAAATTTTACCCACTGAAGATGCAGAAGTTGCTCAATTTGTCAGAAAACAATTTGAACAAAAAGGAATGAAGGTCTTAACGGATGCTGTTGTTCAAAGTATTCAAATTGAAAATGGGCAAGTTCACTGTGTAATTGAAACGGCAAATGATGTTCAAACAGTCGTTTTTGACCGTGTGCTTTCGGCAATTGGTGTACAGCCTAATACTACGGGACTAGGACTGGAATGTTTAGGCGTAGAACTGAACCCGCAAGGTTTTGTGGCAATTGATGATTATTGTAAAACCAATGTTGTAGGCCTCTACGCAATTGGTGATGTTGCTGGAGCACCGTCTCTTGCCCATAAAGCAAGCCATGAAGCCATGATATGTGTTGAAAAAATTGCTGGTGTAGCAAATGTGCATTCACTCGACCGCAGTCAGATACCGGGTTGTATTTTTACACATCCACAGGTGGCTAGCATTGGTCTGACTGAAAGTGCAGCAAAAGCTCAGAACTTACCTGTACGAATCGGCAAGTTTTCTTTAACTGCGAATGGCAAAGCTTTGGCAATTGGAGATGCGTCAGGTTTCGTTAAAACGATCATTCATGCAGAAACGGGCGAGCTACTTGGTGCACACATGGTGGGTCATGAAGTGACCGAGCACATTCAAGGCTTTGCAATTGCTAAATATCTAGAAGCGACTGATGAAAGTCTAGCTCAAGTCATTTTCCCACATCCAACTTTATCAGAAGCCATGCATGAATCCATTTTGGCTTCAATGCAACGAGCGATTCATATGTAGTGATTCTGCATTTACAGGAATTGAAAATGGTTAAGGGATTAAAAGATAAAGTCGCATTAGTGACAGGCGCAGCTCAAGGCATTGGCCGTGGGATTGCCCTGCGCTTGGCGCAAGAGGGTGTACACATTGCATTGGTCGATATGAAACAAGATCGACTCAATGCTGTACAGCAAGAGATTCAAGCTCTAGGCGTAAATGCCAGTACGTTTATTGCCGATGTCAGTGACCGAGAGCAAGTTTATGCAGCTATAAATCATACTGAGCAGACGCTTGGTGGCTTTGACATCATGATTAATAATGCTGGAATTGCTCAGGTTCAGGCTATTGCAGATACAACACCAGATGATTTTCACAAAATCGTTGATATCAATATTGGCGGTGTACTGTGGGGAATACAGGCTGCTTCTGCAAAATTTAAGCAACGCCAACATAAAGGCAAAATCATTAATGCTTGCTCAATTGCAGGCCACGATGGGTTTGCTTTGCTGGGTGTTTATTCTGCTACTAAGTTTGCAGTGCGTGCGCTTACCCAAGCCGCCGCGAAAGAATATGCCAGTCACGGCATTACGGTAAACGGATATTGTCCCGGAATTGTTGGAACCGACATGTGGCTTGAAATTGATAAACGTTTTGCTGAAATTACCGGTGCGGCTATAGGTGAGACCTATAAAAAATATGTAGAAGGCATTGCTTTAGGTAGAGCCCAAACGCCAGAGGATGTCGCTGCATTAGTTGCTTTTCTGGCAAGTGAAGATTCAGATTACATTACGGGTCAATCGATTTTAACGGACGGCGGAATTGTCTATCGTTAAAACAACATCCTGATTTGAGGGAGATAATAATGAAAGCAGCGCGTTTTTATGACAGAGGCGATATCCGTATTGAGGATATCCCAGAACCAGAAGTCATTCCTGGCACTGTAGGCATTAAGGTTGCTTGGTGTGGAATTTGTGGTACAGATTTGCATGAATTTATGGAAGGACCGATTTTTATTCCACCGTGCGGACATCCTCATCCTATTTCAGGCGAATCTGCACCAATCACCATGGGTCATGAGTTTTCAGGTGTAGTCTATGCCGTAGGTGACGGTGTTGATGATATTGAAGTCGGTCAGCATGTGGTCGTAGAGCCTTATATTGTGGCGGATGATGTGCCGACTAGACCGGGAGATAATTATCATCTTTCCAAAAATATGAACTTTATTGGTTTAGGTGGTCGTGGTGGCGGTTTGTCGGAAAAAATTGCGGTTAAACGCCGTTGGGTACACCCAATCTCTAATAAAATTCCACTTGATCAAGCTGCCTTAATTGAGCCGTTATCGGTTGGTCATCATGCTTATGTCCGCAGTGGCGCGAAGGCTGGTGATATTGCTCTGGTTGGTGGTGCGGGCCCAATTGGTTTATTGCTTTCGGCAATTTTAAAAGCGAAAGGTCTTAAAGTCATTATTACTGAGCTGAGTGCAAAACGTAAAGAAAAAGCCAAAGAGTCGGGAGTCGCAGATTATATTTTAGATCCATCAGAGGTTGATGTTGTTTCTGAGGTCATGAAAATCACCAATGGTGATGGCGTCGATGTTGCATTTGAATGTAGTAGCGTTAACAAAGTTCTAGATACTTTGGTTGCGGCAGTGAAACCAACAGGCGTTATTGTTATTGTTTCGATCTGGAGCCATCCAGCATCAATTAATGTGCATAGTGTGGTGATGAAAGAGCTGGATGTGCGAGGAACAATTGCCTATGTAAATGACCATCAGGAAACCATTAAGCTGGTTGAAGAAGGTAAAATAAATCTAGAACCTTTTATTACCCAGCGTATTCAACTTGATGATTTGATTTCACAAGGTTTTGAAACCTTAATTCATAACAATGAGTCCGCCGTTAAGATTATCGTACAGCCATAAATAAACCTTTAAATCTAAAAAAGAGCGATAATTCGCTCTTTTTTATTAAAGTAAATTGTTATTTTGGGCTTCAATAATAGGGGGTAATGGCTGCCCTAAAGAACTTAACGACTCTCGTTCAATCAAACGAACAATTGAATCAAGCGGTAAATCATTTTCTTGTAAACCAAAAGGTTCTTCAATTTGGGCACTTAAGGCATCTAACCCTAAAAACATATAAGCAATTAAGCCCACAATAAGTGGTGTCCAAATACCTAAAGCTGCTTCAAGACTAAACGGTAATATGAAACAAAAACAATAAACAGCGCGATGTAAAAGTACTGAATATGAATAGGGTAAAGGTGTACCAGCAATTCGGTCACAACCTGCTTGAATATTACCTAGCTCAACAATATGACGCGTCAATGTGCTGTAGATAATGTCACTAATTTCGCCATCTTTTAAAGCTTTGACTAAATCTTTTTGAATATTTTCGAGTACAAACTGAGGCGCGTTGATATGCTCATTTAAATAATCGAGTGAAGAGTTATTTAAATAGGCATGTTCAAGAAATTTCGTTGGCTCGGCTGTTTGTTGGCGCAAACGGTCGCGTAATAAATTACTAAAAATTAAGACCTGATGAATTAGATGCTCGCGTTGCTCGTTTGATAGAACATGACTATCTCTGACAATATGCCTTGCATTTGCAATTAAAGCGCCCCAAAGTTTGCGCCCCTCCCACCAACGGTCATAACACGCGTTATTTCTAAAACCGGTGCAAATTGAAAGAATCACACCAAAGATGGTAAATCCAATTGCGGGAACGGTAGGAATTTGAATCCAATGATAATAAGAAAGCCAGACTACACATGCTGAAATAAGAACAACAAAACTCAATGCGGGCAAAACTTTGGGTAGAACTGTTCCTTTCCATGCAAATAAGAGTTTAAAAACGCTGTTTTTATCGCGAACAATCATAGAAAGCCTTTGAACTAACGGACCTAACCAAGTGCAGTATGATACGCCTTAGATCAGATAAATACCTACCTAAAGCTTATATTTTTGTCTATATCGCCAAAGCGTAGTACGGCTAATTCCAAAAATATTGGCAACCATATTCAGGTTGTGATTATATTTTTCCAAAGCTGCTTGCACATTTTCTGGACTAAGCTCCGTATTTGTCTCCGTTAATTTAACGTAATCCTCAGCATTTAAGAGTTCATTCGGTAAGTCTTCGACTTCAATTTCGTCCTTACCATTTGCCATTGTTAAAGCATAAAGCAAGGTGTTTTTAAGCTCACGAACATTCCCCAGCCAATCATAATTCAGTAAAACCTGCATGGCTTTTTGATTGACTTGACGAGGCATTGTGTCGAGTTGAGTTGAATTTTCTTTTAAAATCTGATCGACAATGAGTGGAATATCGACTTTCCGTTCTCTAAGTGGTGGTATAAAAATTGGAATTACACGTAAACGATAGAGTAGATCGTGGCGGAAACGCCCAGCCTTAGCTTCTTCACGTAAAGCCTTGTGCGTTGCGGTAATAATACGGACATTGGCCTGAATAGGTTTTTCACCACCGACCGGCGTAAATTCACCAGTTTCTAAAACCCGCAATAATTTAGCCTGAAGTTCTAAAGGAATCTCGGCAATTTCATCTAGAAACAGAGTTCCACCTGCGGCACGTTCAAATACACCTTTATGGTCGCGAATTGCTCCAGTAAAAGCGCCTTTAACATGCCCAAATAGTTCGCTTTCTAAAATATTGGCATTTAGAGCAGCACAGTTAATGGCAACAAAGATCTTATTTTTACGTTGGCTATAATCATGAATAGCCTTTGCCACCAGTTCTTTACCACTACCAGATTCACCGCGGACGAGCACTGGAAACTCAGTAATTGCCACTCTTTGAATAACTGAAAACATGCGGGCCATTTCTGGTGAGCAACTATTAAAAACCTTGGCTAAGTCTTGTAAGTGCTCTGTTAATTGCACTTGATCAGCAATATCATCTTCTGTGCCAACTGGCTGTAAAATATGTAACTTCCCAATAAAATGGTTTTCGCTAATATAAATATCATGTTCTTGATAGATGAATCGCTTTCTCATTTTAGGAGTATTAATTTCGAGATATTGATTGTGATGGTCTTGAGTAAGCGCTGCCATGCTCTCAACGGAAATGTCATCTGTATTAAATTTATAGTGAATTGCGTGAGTCGTTATATCTGCTAAAAATAGACTAGCACTTGGGAATAAAGCCTTTAATTGCTCAAATAAAATAAAAAAATCTTGTTCGGACTCAAAATTTAACTTTGCCATTGTCTGCGTTTCATCATTGTTTCATTGAAACATACTAAAGTTGCATAGAAACATCAAGTAGTGCTTATTTTCCGGACATAAATTTAATTATTAATTTAAATATTTGATTTTTATTCCTATTATTTAAATTAAAGAAATTGGCATCTTATTTGCAAAATATAGGAAAGAAATAAATTTTTAAGGTATAAATCATGTTCTTTAAACAGTTTTTTGAACAAGAAAGTTCGACTTATACTTATATGCTTGCATGTGAAGAAACATTAGAAGCCGTTTTAATTGACCCAGTCGCATCAGATATAGAACTTTATACAAAAGAATTAGAACAGCATCAATTTAAGCTCGTCTATACCTTAGACACCCATGTACATGCAGACCATATTACTGCTGCAAATTTGCTGCGTGAACGCTTTCATTGCAAATCAGTTTTACACCGAAATTCAGGTGTAAATTGCGGAGATATTTTAATCACTGATGGTTGCACGCTTAAATTGGGCAACCTCAGTATTGAAGCGCGCTATACACCAGGTCATACCAATGCTTGTACGAGTTATCTGGTTGGAAACATGGTTTTCACTGGCGATGCATTATTAATTGACGGCTGTGGTCGAACTGACTTCCAAGCGGGTAATGCTGGAATGCTCTATGACAGTATTCATAAACAACTTTTCAGTTTGCCTGACCATACAATTGTTTATCCGGGACATGATTACAAAGGTCGTCTCTCTTCAACCATTGGAAATGAACGTTTATATAACTCACGTTTAGGCCAAAAACGCTCCCGTGAAGATTTTATTAAATTAATGAATGACTTAAATCTGCCATATCCAAAACAGATCGATAAAGCATTACCAGCTAATCAAGCCTGTGGCTCAACTTCGCAATCTTAGGGTGGCAATATGGAACTCAAACGAATTAATCAAGATTTTTATGTTGCCGGTCAAATCACTGCTGATGATTTCGCAAAAATTGCAGATCAGGGAGTAAAAACTCTGATATGTAACCGTCCAGATGGAGAAGGTCCGGATCAGCCGAATGTGATTGAAATTGAAGAAGCAGCTCAGCGACATGGCCTAAATGTAATTTATCAACCTATTACCAGTGGCAAAATTACCGATCAGCAAGTTACCGAGTTTAAGCAGTTTTACCACAATACTCAGAAACCCATTTTAGCGTATTGCCGCTCTGGCATGCGTGCCATCAGTTTGTGGGCTTTAGCGGAAGTTGCCCCAAAAGATGCAGCACTTTTAGTCGAAACAGGTAACAAACTTGGTTTTAACTTGAAAGGCTTAGTGCCACGTATTTTAAAACGTGATCATGAACCAGCAACGATTCCTTGCTATAGCGTTGTGATTGTGGGTGCTGGTGCAGCTGGAATTTCTGTTGCATCTAGTCTCTTATGCCGTGAACCGAACTTAGATATTGTCGTTATTGATCCGGCAGATACGCATTATTATCAACCCGGCTGGACCATGGTAGGGGCTGGAATTTTTAAGCCGCAAGTGACAGCACGCTCAATGGCCAGTGTGATTCCATCCAAAGTTAAATGGATGAAAGCTGCTGTTGCCGGATTCGACCCTGAGCACAATCAGGTTATTTTGGAAGGATGCCAACCGATTCAATATAAAGCGTTGGTCGTATGTCCCGGTTTAAAACTGAATTGGCATGGGATTGAAGGTTTAGTCGAAACCTTAGGTAAAAATGGGGTGACGTCTAACTATCGTTATGACTTAGCACCGTATACATGGGAACTGGTACAACAACTAAACGGTGGAAAGGCGATCTTTACCCAACCACCTATGCCGATTAAATGTGCGGGTGCTCCTCAAAAAGCGATGTACCTCTCAGCCGACTATTGGTTAAAGCAAGGCAAACTTAAAGATATTTCTATCCATTTTTATAACAGCGGCGGTGTTCTATTTGGTGTGAAAGAATATGTGCCTGCACTGATGCAATATGTCGAAAAATATGGTTCTGAACTGCATTTTAATCATCAACTTGTCAAAGTAGATGGGCCTGCGAAGAAGGCTTGGTTTAAGGTAGTGAATGATGAAAATACAGAACTAGTCGAAACCGATTTTGACATGTTGCATGTTGTTCCACCACAACAAGCACCTGATTTCATTCGTGCCAGTACTCTCACAGATGAAGCTGGATGGGTGAGTGTTAACCCGCAAACCTTACAACACACCGAACATGCCAATATTTTTGCTCTAGGTGATGTGATGAATGCACCTAATGCCAAAACTGCTGCTGCGGCACGGGCACAAGCTCCAATTGTCGCTGTGAATGTTCTTACGAAACTAAAAGGTGAGCAAAACTTCTGTGAATACAACGGCTATGGCTCGTGCCCACTGACCGTAGAACGTGGAAAAATCGTTCTGGCTGAGTTTGGCTATGGTGGCAAGCTGCTTCCAAGTTTTCCAAAATGGGTGATTGATGGGCAGCAACCATCTCGCTTGGCATGGTTACTCAAAGAGCAAATCCTCCCTCCAATTTATTGGCAAGGCATGCTCAAAGGCCGCGAATGGATGGTCAAACCTGAGCTAGGATAAGTAAAGCAACGCTTTACTTGAGCGGAAGAGGCTAAACAAAGCAACGCTTTGTACGAGCGCAAGGCGAAAGCTGTGCTCGAGTTAAGAGGATAAGCAAAACCATGCTTTGCCCTGAGAAGTGACTAAGGCTTCGCAAGAAGACGAGATCTACTCACTCATTAACCAGCAGTCTACTGTAAATGATGTATATGTAATTTTAGGCTTTTGATATGTTATTACTTGTCGTTGAAGGCATTGTGATTGGCTTTTTACTTGGTCTTACTGGTGCAGGTGGGGGTATTCTTGCTGTACCTGCACTAATTACAAGCCAAGGCTGGAGCGTAGCTCAAGCAGCACCGATTGGTTTATTGGCAGTTGCGCTATCTACACTCATTGGAACCATTGAAGGCTTATTTAAAAAGATGGTTCGTTATCGTGCTGCAATCTGGATCGCCCTTATTGGCGCACCTATGGCACATATCGGAATTTTAATAGCCAACACCATTTCTCCTGTTTGGCTCATGCTCATGTTTAGCTTAGTTATGTTTACAGTGGGCTATCGACTCATCAGTAACCGAGTATCAGATTTTCATAATCCGCCGTGTCAGGTTAACCCAAGTACGGGGCGCTTTATCTGGAATTTTAAAACGGGAAGCGTTCTTGCGAGCATCGGGATTATTACTGGACTTTTAACGGGAATGTTAGGGGTTGGCGGCGGCTTTGTGATTGTACCTGCACTTAGAAAAGTCACTAACCTCGACATGCATAGTATTGTTGCAACCTCACTCATGATTATTTTTCTCATTAGTGGAATGAGTATTGTGATGCATATTGCAGAAGGTTTTCACTATCCAATAGGTATTACCAGTGCGTTTGCACTCGCATGTGCATTCGGTATGCTATTAGGGCGCAGAGCCATTCGTTTTATTCCGGCTGCAATTGTACAAAAAGTCTTTGCATTAATGGTGTTTGCTGTCGCAATTTATATGGTAATTAAGATTATTAATCTCACAAATATCTAAGTGATATAGTATTTTAACTTACCTTTATAAATACAAAGTTTCCAAATGAAGCCTTAACATTAACTTTGGAAACTTTTGGATTTAAACCATTTAAGTTTTTTGAGAAAACGATATGAAGCGAATTAACGTAGCAATTTGTGGTTTTGGACGGATTGGGCAACAAATTGCAGAGCTTCTTTTAAATCGATCGGCATACTATAAAGAAAAATATCAAATTGATGCCCGTTTAGTAGGTGTCTGCAACTCATCATCAGGCTTAATCGACCAAGACGGTTTGCAAGCTGCCAAATGGCTAGATAAAACTCAATATCAAGCAGGCCTCACTGAACAAAAGTTTTTACAACAGGTACAAGCGGATGTCATTATTGAGACTGGGCCAAGTGATTATGTGACAGGAGGCAAAGGCCTGTTTTATTTAAATTATGCTTTAACACATAACATGAATGCGATGGCAGTATCTAAAGGTGCTTTAGTCGTAGAAGGTAAAAAATTAATTAACTTGGCGCATCAACACAATAAAAAATTATTTTTTAGCGGCGCGACGGCTGCGGCTTTACCGACAGTTGATTTGTTTGAATATAACTTGGCTGGCTGTCAGATTTTAGAAATAGAAGGTGTTTTTACTGGAACCACAAATTTTATTTTAAATGATATGTTGCAACATGAATGTGCGTTTGCAGAATCTCTTGAAAAAGCCCAAGCAAAAGGTATTGCCGAGCCTAATAGTTCTTTTGATGTAGATGGATGGGATACTGCTGCTAAAATTACCATATTGGCAAATACTGTTTTAGGAGCTGATGTAAAAATTCAGGATATTCCAAAACAAGGAATCAGTCATGTTACAGCCGATCATATACATGATTGGAAAAAAGAAGATCTAATTCCTCGTCTGGTCGGTTTTATTCATATTGAAAATCAGCAAATTCAAACAGGAGTTGAATTACGTTTAGTCCCAGCAAATCATCCTTTTGCCCATCTTCAAGGTTCAAATAAATGCATTCGGGTGCTAACGCAAGAAATGGGGGAACTTGTTGTAAGTGGGGGAGCATCTGCGCCTTTAGCCACAGCAGCCGCAGCTTTAAAAGATTTCGAGTTGATGCTAAAAACGGGCTGCTAAAATTAATCATGATTTATAAAAAAAAGCAGGCTTTTAGGCCTGCTTCTCACAATTTTTTTGAGTATTAAATAACTTTTTTCCAATTTCAAACTTACTAAACATTAAGTAGTTGCCGAGTAAGATTAATAAAATTCCGAATAGAGCGTTTAGGGTCCAGACATATCCTTCAAAGAAGGTAGAAACAGAAAGCGCTACTAAAGGGAAAAGTAAAGTGCTATATGCTGCTTTTGAAGCGCCAATTCGCCCAACCAATGAAAAATAAGCAGAGAAGCCAATAACCGTACCAAATACAGCTAGATAAAGTACTGAACTTAAAAATGGAAAATTCATCGGAGGCATTAAATCTTGGCCAGTAAATAAAGCTAGACTTAACATTACCAATGCACCGTAAGTCATGGCATAACAGTTTGTTGAAAAAATATTTAGGCTACGTTTCTGATGTCTAACACTAATCATGTTCCCTAAAGAAAAACCGTAAGTACCTATTGCACACAACCCAATTCCCATTAATAACTGTGCATTAAACTGGCTATTAATGAGGTCATGCCAAAAGAGTAAAACAATACCACCAAGTCCTAAAAGTGCAGCTGGGGCAAAGTTTGGGGAAGGTTTTTGCTTAAAAAAGATAAGCGCATTAATGGCATTAAAGAAAACGGCCATCGAAAAAATGACAGATTCTAAACCGCTATTTACATATTTAACCGCCGTATAAAAACAAATAAAGTTTAGGCCGAAAACACAAAGCCCTTGCAGCATACAAAACAAGTGATCTTTTAAAGCAATTCGTTGTAATTTTCCTGAAAATAGTAAAACAACCCAAAGTAATAAGGCCGAAATGGCAAAACGCCATAAAATTGCGACAACGGGTGTTGCATAATGACTTTGAACGGCAATTCCAATCCATGTTGTTCCCCAAATCAACACCACCGCAACATAGAGTAAAATATTCATAAATTCATCCTCGATTACCAAGCTTAAGTATTGAGGAATGCTTCATTTTTCACGTATATATTCTTGTGTTGTACATGCAAGATCTTGCGTTTTTTATAGATCTAAACTAGCTCAATTTTACTGAATATGTTTAACTTAAGCTCAATGATATTCGTTTTAATTTTGCATGGCCTATCAAACTTTAGAACAGCTACAGCAATCTAAAGCCAAGCTTCACGAAACCGTGGTGCTTGATGAAAATATGCAACTTGCATTTTGGTCTAATGAGCAAGATCGTGTAAGTGTCTGTAGCGACCACCATACTTTGAGTCTCTATATTCAAGATGGCTATGAAAGCTATCAAAAAACACCAGTAGGCTGGAAAAATGGCGGTGGGCCGGGTCGTTTTTGTTTATTACCTGAACATCAGGAGTCGACTTGGGATATACGAGGTGGTCTCAAATTCGTTCATTTGTATTATACCGACCAACATTTGCGTGATGTTGCTGAAAAAATATGGGACAAAGAGCCTAATCAAATTGAACTAAATGAAGTTGTCTTTAATGACGACGAACGGATTCGAGCTTTATATCAGTTTTTCTTACTCGACTGTGACTGGCAAGATTCTTCAAACCATTTACAAATGAGTACAACCGCCAGTTTATTGCTAAATCATTTAATTCGAAGATATAGCAATGTTAAATGGCAACAGCCTGTTATTAAAGGCGGGCTTGCGCCTCATAAGCTCAAATATATTCAAGAATGGATTGAAGATCATCTCGATCAAGCTCTGACTTTGTCAGATTTGGCAAATGTCGTGAACTTAAGCGAATATCATTTTGCCCATATGTTTAAACAATCTATGAATATGGCACCTCACCAATATGTCATGCAAAGACGTTTAACCAAGGCAAAAGGGCTAATTCAGTCTTCACACTTTTCTTTACAAGACATTGCATTGGTATGTGGCTTTAGTTCAGCAAGCCATTTGAGCCATCGTTTTAAACAGTTTTATGGCATGAGTCCTTCACAGTTACGTTAAAGGACTCATGATTAATTTTCTATAAAAGATAAATCAACAGGCCAATAAGGGCAGATGTAAAAATTACGTATAACACATTAATTTCAAAACGGAACAAGGCAATAAATGCTGCAATGGTAATTAAAGCCGCAACAACATCAAAGTGACCAGAAAAACCTTGTGGCCACAAAACATGGTAGCTAAAAAATAGTGCCAGATTTAAAATAACACCAACCACAGCAGCTGTTATTGCTGTTAAAGGGGCAGTAAACTTAATTTCATTATGTGTAGATTCAATGATGGGCGCACCAGCAAAAATAAATACAAATGAAAAGAGAAAAGTAAACCAAGTCACAATGACAGCACCTAATGCACCAGCAAAGAATAGATGTTCTGGACCAAGTAGTGCATGATTCACACCGCCTAAAAAACCAACAAAAGCAACAACCATAATCAGTGGACCCGGTGTGGTTTCACCTAAAGCGAGTCCATCAATCATTTGAGTAGGTGAAAGCCACCCAAAGCTATTAACCGCACCTTGATACACATAAGGTAAAACGGCGTATGCACCACCAAAAGTAAGTAAGGCTGCTTTAGTAAAAAACCATGCCATTTGAGTATAAGAGTGGTGCCATCCAAAATATGAGCTTAAAGCTAAAATTGGTAATAACCATAAGCCGATAGCCACAAAAACAAGCTTAGCTAAGCGCGACCATTGGAATTTAGCATGCTCTGGTGTGGGCGTATCATCATCAATAAATGCAATGCCATAATCTTTTTGGCTAGCTTTATGACCAACCGCTGAAGAAAATAGCTCAGGATATTTCTTACTCGTTAAATAGCCAGCAATACCTGCCGATAAAACGATAAGCGGGAAAGGAAGTTTTAAAACAAAAATAGCAAAGAAAGCAGCAATTGCAACGCCCCATAAAAACTTATTTTTAAGTGAGCGACTACCTATACGGTAAGTTGCATGGAAAACAATTGCGGTGACAGCAGGTTTAATCCCATAAAAAATTCCCGCAATAACCGGAACATCTCCAAATTTTATATAAACCCAAGACAGTCCAATTAAAATAAATAAAGAGGGCAATACAAATAGAATACCTGCAACTAATCCTCCAGCCGTTCTGTGCATAAGCCAACCAATATAAGTTGCCAATTGCTGTGCTTCAGGGCCCGGTAACAACATGCAGTAGTTAAGCGCGTGTAAAAATCTTTTTTCGGATATCCAGCGTTTTTGTTCAACTAGTTCCTGATGCATCACTGCAATTTGTCCAGCTGGTCCCCCAAAACTAATAAAACCAAGCTTGAGCCAAAATAAAAAGGCTTGCCAGAAGGTGACCTGTTCCACTGAATCATCATTGGTATTTTGTTGTTTTTGTTGCATGTCCATCTCTTCAAAAATAGAACTTAATTTATAAAAATATCTGCTTTAGAAAGGCCAAATTATTTTTAACAGCATAGCAAAGCCAAATGTACTTTTGATGATAATTTCTTCAATATTACGTTTTTGCACATATCAATACTTTGAAATTAATAGAAATTATTTTTTAAACTAAAGTTATCGCTTTAAATTATTTCCAAAGAGGAAACATTTTAAACATTATTTGCTCAAGTTGTTATAACAGGTTGCAAGTCGTGAGCCAGCTACCCCAAGATCAAAAAAATCATAAGCCTCTTTACGATCAATTAAGGGAACTCATTCTCAATAAAATCGTAAATGGTGAATATGCTGTGCTGAGTCAAATTCCATCTGAAAATGAGTTTGCTGAACAGTTCGGTGTGAGTCGAATTACAGTTCGCCAAGCACTCAACCAATTACAGTTAGAAGGCTATATTTTTAAAGTTCCAGGTAAAGGGACTTTTGTAAGTAAGCCAAAAACCTTTCAGAACATTTCAAGTTTACAAGGCTTTGCTGAAGCAATGTCATCTGCTGGACATGAAATTTTGAACAGGGTCATCTCAGCTGAACTTAAGCAAATTCCGATGCATGTCGTGCCGAAATTGAAACTACCGGTTAAAGCCAATGTGTATGAAATTCAGCGTGTTCGTTTGCTAAACCGTCAGCCTGTTTCTTATGAGTTGACTTATTTGCCAGAACACATTGGTTTGAAACTTAAAGAAAAAGCGATTGATTTACGTACTACCGATATTTTTAAAGCCCTAGAGGAAGAATGCAAAATCCCTTTGGGTCACGCAGACTTAAGTATTGATGCAACCGTAGCAGATGAAGAATTAGCTGCTTTGCTACAAGTCGAAATTGGCACTCCGGTATTACGGGTCGAACGTTTGACTCATGATGCAAATGGCCAACCGATTGACTATGAATATCTCTATTTTTCGGGCGATACCTTCCAGTACCGTTTACGTATTCATCGTTAAGAACAGAAATAAAAATAAGGAATATACAATGGAAACTAAATATCTTGAGTTTGATATTGTGGTTATTGGTGGTGGAACTGCTGGGCCAATGGCAGCAATTAAAGCAAAACAAGAAAATCCCAATTTAAAAGTTTTACTCATTGAAAAAGCGAACGTAAAGCGTAGCGGTGCGATTTCAATGGGAATGGACGGGCTTAATAATGCCATCATTCCGGGGTATGCAACACCAGAGCAATACACCAAAGAAATTACGATTGCCAACGATGGCGTTGTGAACCAGGCAACCGTATATGCTTATGCCAAGCATAGTTTTAAAACGATCCAACAGCTTGATCAATGGGGCATTAAATTTGAAAAAGATGAGACTGGCGAATTTGCAGTAAAAAAAGTACATCACATGGGGGCGTATGTTTTACCAATGCCCGAAGGCCATGATGTTAAAAAAGTTTTATATCGTCAGTTAAAGCGTGCTCAGGTCAAAATTAATAATCGGATTGTCACCACGAAGCTTTTAAAAAATGAACAGGGTGCAATCAATGGGGTATTAGGTTTTGACTGCCGTAGTGGCAATTTCTATGTCATTAAAACTAAAGCTGCCATTTTATGTTGTGGTGCAGCAGGGCGTTTAGGTCTGCCAGCTTCAGGCTATTTAATGGGAACTTATGAAAACCCAACCAATGCAGGCGATGGTTATGCCATGGCATACCATGCAGGAGCTGAGCTTGCCAATTTAGAATGCTTCCAGATTAATCCGCTGATTAAAGATTATAACGGCCCAGCTTGTGCCTATGTAACTGGACCATTGGGTGGATATACCGCCAACAGTAAAGGTGAACGTTTCATTGAGTGCGACTACTGGAGTGGTCAAATGATGTGGGAGTTTTATCAAGAATTAGAAAGTGGTAATGGTCCGGTTTATTTAAAAGTAGATCATCTGGCTGAAGAAACGATTCAGACCATTGAAGAGATTTTACATACCAATGAGCGCCCAAGCCGTGGTCGTTTCCATGAGGGCCGAGGAACCAATTACCGTCAAGATATGGTCGAAATGCATATTTCAGAAATTGGTTTTTGTAGCGGACACAGTGCTTCTGGTGTATGGGTCAATGAAAAAGCAGAGACTTCGGTTAAAGGTTTATATAGTGCTGGCGATATGGCGGCTGTACCACATAATTATATGCTTGGTGCATTTACCTATGGCTGGTTCGCTGGAGTAAATGCCGCGCACTATGTGAATGAAATTGTAGATAGTGAATTGAACCAAAGTGAAATAGAAGTAGAGAAAGCACGAATATTTGCGCCACTTGACTGTTCTGAGGGCTTACCAGCGGAACAAGTCGAATATAAGCTGCGCCGTTCTGTAAATGACTATTTGCAGCCCCCTAAAACTCGCCAAAAAATGGAAATTGGGCTCAAACGTTTTGAAGAAATAAAACAAGATATTAAGCGAATCTCTGCCAGAAATCCGCATGAACTGATGCGTGCTGCTGAGGTTTCTTTTATTCGAGACTGTGCGGAAATGGCAGCCAGAGCCTCACTGTTTAGAGAGGAAAGCCGTTGGGGCCTTTATCACTACCGAGCAGATTTCCCTCAAAAAAATAACTCAGATTGGTTCTGCCATGCACATTTGAAAAAAGATGAACAGGGCAACATGACCAGTTTCAAAAAAATAATCGAGCCTTATGTGGTTCCAATTAATCAAGATGAAGCTGTGTCTTATGACCGTTTACGCATTCAAAAAGATGTTGCACTTGCAGACTAAATAAATCAGGAATTCAAACAATGGCTTTTATTTTTAAAGAAGTTCAGCACCGTACTGTCGCACCCGTCATTATTGATGAAGATAAATGTATTGCCGATAAAGGATGCACAGTCTGTGTGGATGTTTGTCCAATGGACTTATTGGCCATCGATCCTCTAACTCAAAAAGCTTATATGCAATTTGATGAGTGTTGGTACTGCATGCCTTGTGAAAAGGACTGCCCCACGGATGCAGTCAAAGTAAATATCCCATACCTACTCAAATAATTAATTTGGAATACTCAACATGAGACAAAATAAATTGATCAATAGAAAACTATTACTCAGTAGCTTAATTGGTGCCATTGTACTTGGCACTTTGGGGTGCGGCAGTAAAACAGAAACTGTTCGTGTAGCGATTGGTACACAAGACACAACCATTAACTGTGCGGCGGGTGGATTACTTGTTCGTGAACTGAATCTATTGCCAAAATATTTACCTAAAGATGGTGAATACAAACACGTTAAATACGACATTCAATGGAAAAACTTTACCTCAGGTGCGCCACTAACCAGTGAAATGGTAGCCGGACGTTTAGATTTGGGAGCGATGGCTGACTTTCCTGCGGTTAATAATTTAGCGGCATTTAAAAAAGCTGGGAAAGAAAGCATATTTTTAGCGCCATTGTCAGGCAGTATTAATGGTAGCGGTAATGCGATTGTTGTTCCAATTGACTCAAAAGTAACTTCACTCAAAGAACTAAAAGGACAAACCATTTCTGTACCTTTTGCCTCAACTGCTCATGGACTCTTACTGCGAGCGATTCAAGCTGAAGGTTGGCAACTTGATAAAGATATTAAAGTGATTGCTCAGGCTCCTGAAGTGGCAGGGCCTGCATTAAAAAGTCATAAGATTGCTGCACATGCTGACTTCGTACCGTTTGGAGAGTTATTTGCCTACCAAGGTTTTGCCAAAAAAATCTATGATGGTTCACAAGCAAAATCACCGACATTTCATGGTTCACTTGCGAGCAAGGATTATGCACAGCAACATCCTGAAGTCATAAAAGCTTATTTACAAGCAACCATTGAAGCAAATCGTCTGATTCGAGAACAACCTGAAAAATATAGTGAATTTATTTCTGAAAAAACAGGTATTCCTGCCGAGGTGGTCTATCTGTTTCATGGTCCATTAGGTCTACAAACCCGTGACTTGACTTGGAAACCTGAATATCGAAAAGCAACTCAAATCGCAGTTGATACTTTAAAAGTTCTAGGCAAAAACGATGGCACTCTCGATGTAAATAAATTTATTGATGATCAATATATTAAAGATGCATTTCAGGCTTCTGGGCTAAATTACAGCCAGCAACTCGCTGACTATGCAAAATCACCTTTGGTTGTAAATGATGCTTTAACGGGCCAACCCATCAAAACGTTTAATCGGGTCACTCAAATTTGGGTAAAGGGTGAAGAAAAGGTTCGTAGCTATGAAACACCTGAGCATGCTTTTTCCGATTTAAAGAAAATTCAAGCGGCAGGAAAAACGGTGCGTGTGGTTTATAGCCAAGATCATCAGTCCGATATTAAGCTGCTTGCCAATCTAGCATGGTATGCCACAGATAAAGCAGGACAAATTGAAGCATTTTTATTAAAAAATGATGCTGAAAAATGGGCTAAACAACAAGGTGGAAAAGTATATGACTTTAAAGCTATTCAGCTTGTAACACAGAGCTGATGTGTTGTCTTAGCTAATGATCAGGAGGTGACAAATGAGTAGTTTAGTCCACACAAAACCTAAAAACCAAAGTACATTTTTGATTAATTTTTTTCAGCAGTTGGGAGCATATAAGACATATTTTAAAAACTATGTCATCGCTTTTACATCTATAGCTTTTTGGATAGTAATTTGGCAAGGACTTGCTCAGTTTAAAATAAATTTAGGCATTGTGAACTTTAGCAATGTACCGACACCTTTGGATGTCATACATGCATTGTGGTCATTTTTTCAACTCAGCACCGCATTTGAACATGTTGAATCTAGTATTTTTCGAGTTGTAATTGGTTTTGTGTTGGCTGCACTGATTGGCGTAGGCATTGGTTTGTTAGCTGGACGTTATCAAAAACTCGCTGCATTTTTAATGCCGCCATTAGAGGTTTTACGTCCAATTCCAGCAGTTGCATGGATTCCTTTAGCGATCCTGATTTTTCCATCGTCAGAGGCATCCATGATTTTTATTACTTTTATTGGTGCATTATTTCCAATTTTATTAAACACCGTACATGGCGTTGGCGCAGTTGACCCAAGATTAATTGCATCGGCAAAAAGTTTAGGAGCTTCCGATATTGCCATTATTCATGAAGTCATTATTCCGGGGGCATTACCGAACATTATTACGGGTTTATCCATTGGAATGGGCACGTGTTGGTTCTGTTTGGTCACCGCTGAAATGATTTCTGGTCAACATGGAATTGGATATTTCACTTGGGAATCGTTCACCTTGCAAAACTATAGCAATATTGTGGTTGGCATGGTGCTGATTGGAGCGTTGGGTATGTTCAGTAGTACCTTAGTTCGTGTGATTGGAAGCCGATTTACACCATGGTATCAACTGAGGAAGTCTTAAAATGTCGATTAAACATGGTCATGTGCGCATTCAAAAACTATCTCTACATTTAGGACAAGGCAAAAATCGCTTTCAAGCATTAGATCGGGTTAATTTCGAAATACAACCTGGTGAGTTTATTTGTCTACTTGGTCCTTCAGGTTGCGGAAAATCAACATTACTAGGTGCTTTGGCAGGGCATTTACCCATTAGTTCAGGGGCTTTAACGGTCGATAATGAATCTATTCTGGAACCGCATCCAGACAGAGGGTTAGTGTTCCAGCAACATACGTTATTTCCGTGGAAAAGTGTGCTTGAAAATATTGCTTTCGGTTTAAAAATGAAGGGTGTTGGTAAACAAAACCGTATAGATCAGGCAAAGAAAATGATTGATCTGGTGGGGCTCAAAGGTTTTGAGCAGAAATTTCCAGCTGAACTTTCAGGTGGTATGCAGCAAAGAGTTGAAATTGCACGAGTACTTATTAACGAACCTCGCATCTTATTAATGGATGAACCTTTTGGTGCGTTAGATGCGCAAACCCGTTTGAAGATGCAAATGCTATTGCTCGACATTTGGCAAGAAATCAAAACCTCGGTTTTATTTATTACCCACGATATTGATGAAGCACTTTTTTTAGCTGATCGAGTACTGATTATGAGCCATAGACCGGGCCGAATTATTGAGGAAATCAACCTTGATTTTGAGCGTCCACGTGATATCGAACTTGTTACGAGTAGTGAATTTACAACCATTAAAAAACATTGCATGCAAACTTTAAAGGAAGCCACTCAACAAGAAGAGTTAAGCCGCTTAAACCCTTTAGGGCTTGGAAAGAAAGCACAAATCAAGGAATACGAATGAGTTTTTATCAAACTTTAGATGAGCAAGATGAATATAATCAAGAATTTCTTGGTCAGTTGAACCATCCAGATGAGAAGGTTCGTTTTGTTACTTTAATGAATATCGGTGACGAAGAAAATCCAGATTTACTACCTTGGTTGCATGCAGCACTGCAACATGACCCGTCTGCTTTGGTGCGTGAAGAGGCCGCAAAAAAATTAGAAAGTTGGGAGGACCACGTCAGTTTGGAGGTATTGGCTCAGGCTTTAAGTGATTCCGATCTTAATGTGCGTCTCGCAGCAAGCCAGAGTTTAAGTGAAATCAAAGAAGCTGCATCAGCCGATGTACTTGCACCATATTTACAGCATGAAGATACTTTTGTACAAAGTGCAATCTTACGCGCTTTAAAACCTTTACGAGCGCAGCAGTTCTTTACAGAAATATCAGCTTTGGTACAGCATCAAGATACTCTTGTACGCCGTGAAGCTGTGAGTGCTTTAAGCTGGTTGCAACAAGATCAAGCCATTGCAATATTGGCAAAAATTGTTGAAACAGATATAGATGACGAAGTACGACGTATTGCAACAGGTAGTTTGGCTTATAGTAAAAAATTATCAATTGATGTGATTCAAGCACTTAATCATTCACTAAATGCTGAAAGTTGGCAGTTAAGAGTGGAGTCTGCATTAACTATTGGGAAATTACGTATTTCCGAACTGGAAGCGCCATTGAATAAGGCATTAGTGGATCCTTACTGGCAAGTACAAATAGCAGCTGTACGCAGTTTGGGATTGTTAAAATCGAGTTTGGCAGTTGCTCATTTAGCTACTAATTTTAAACATGAAATTAGTAATTTACGTAAAGAGGTAGCTTTAGCACTTGGAGAAATTGGCACACCAGAAGCTCAAATGCTATTAGAACAGCATCAACATGATTCTGATCCAGAAGTTCGAAAAGCAATTCGTATTGGATTAAATCAAATTGGTGAGGTGAAGTATGCAAACCAGACCTGATATCCGTGTCGATACTGTTAAGAAACAGGTCCATTTTGTATGGAGTGATGGCTTAAGTGTATGTCTGAGTCATCAAAATCTAAGAGAAGTTTGCCCATGCGGCTTTTGCCGAGCCAAGAGGATTAAACAAATTAAAATTGAGCATCAAAATATTGAAGTGACAGCAATGTTCGATCAAGGATATGGCGCCCAAATTTGTTTTAGTGATGGGCATGATAAAGGGATTTTTCCGTGGGCTTTTTTAAAAGAATTTGCTAAGGGTTAAAGATGCCTTCTGCTTGGGACAAAAGGCATCTATTTTAATTAATGGTCATGTTCTAAATAATCTGGTTTTTTCGGCAGCGCAAGGCTACATAAGAAACAGATAATGAGCATGACAATCACATAAATAAAGAACGTATTTTCAATTCCAGCAGCTTTAAACTGCAATGCAACCGAAGGTGCCGATCCACCAAAAATGGCATTACCTACCGCATAAGAGAACCCTACACCTAGTGCACGCACATGAGGAGGGAACATCTCTGCTTTGACTAAGCCACTAATAGATGTATAGAAGCTCAAGATCATCATCATAAAAATGAGTAGCAAGGTGATGATAATCGGTGAATCTATATAATTAGGCATTCCGATCGCCATAATTGGATAGATAAAAATCGCAGATAACAAGCTAAATGCCAGCATTGAAGCACGTCGCCCAATACGGTCAGAAATTGAACCAAATACAGGTTGGGCACACATATAGACAAATAGCGCGAAGGTCATAATATAACCAACGGTTTTTCCATCCATACCTAAGTTAGTTAAATAGGTTTTTGAATAAACAGTTTCAACATAGAAAGTTAATGAACCAGCAGATGTATAACCAACCACCAATAAAAAGGTTTTCCAATGTTTTTTAAAGAGTTCTCTTAAGCTACCAGATTCTTCACGTTCACTATCTTGATGGGAAAGGGTTTCTTCCAAACGACTACGAGCAAGTAAAGATAAAATTGCAGCAAAACCACCAATAACAAACGGAATACGCCAACCGCCGTCATGTAATTGTTGCTCACTTAAAAATGCTAATAAAATTACGCCGAGCAAACTTGCCAGTAATTGACCACCAGAGAGTGTGACGTATTGAAAAGAGGAGTAAAAACCACGTTGACCTTTTAATCCTAATTCACTCATGTAGGTTGCTACGGCACCATATTCACCACCGACTGATAAGCCTTGAAGCAAGCGCACAACGAGTAAAAGAAAAGGAGCAAATAATCCGACTTGATCGTAAGTAGGCAAGGCCGCAAATAAGAAGGAACTCAATGCCATTAAGCAAATAGAAATGACCATTGATTTTTTTCGACCATGTCGATCTGCAATGCGCCCGAATATCCAACTACCAATAGGACGCATGAAAAAACTTGCAGCAAATACACCCCAAACATAAATAGCTTTGGTCGAACTATCCATGTCGGGTGCAGTTAAGGCTTGTGTAAAATAGGTAGCAAAGACTGCATAGATATAAAAGTCAAACCATTCAACAAGGTTACCAGAGGCCGCACCAACAATACCGCGTATTCTGCTACGTTTTTCATCCTTAGTGTATGTCATATATATTCCGTCAGTTAGCAGAAAAAAATAGAAATTTTTAGGTGTACTGGACAGGAAATAGCATGAGTTTTTAAATATCACTCAATCCTGAGTACTTACCTTAGAATTCCTCTCCATGCATTTTTTATAATTTTAAATTTCCATTCTAGTGATTCTATGATCTTTTGTTCGATTTAAAGATATTTTTATCGATTATCGAACATTTCCTTAATTTAGTTGGATGATCAATACACCATAAACTTTATTTAAAATCAGACATCTAATTTATCAACCATATTCTTTATTGTATTCCTCCTTGGTTTTAAGCCTATTTTGAGCTTAGTTTTATTTTGACTATTTGGTAATACTTAAAAAGTTATAGTACCAATTTCAAAGAAAATAAATGAAATTTATATAATGATGACGCTTTATTACATAAAATTTACTTGATCTGAAAATTACATAATTTGTTGTTTCTCGATATGTGTCACTGTATTCTTTCGAGGCTAAAAAATATGGAAGATCTCCGACTTTTAGCATACTTATATTATGCACGGTATGGGCAGGTAGTTATTCAATGGACAGACACTCGTTAAATCTTCACTTAATTACATGTTCTAAAACAGCATTAGCATCATCTATTGCACTGATGACGTCTGTTGTCTATGCAAATGAAGCGGAAGTTTCTCAACTACCTACAATTACCGTGAATGCTACCCAAAACACTGACGATTTGTATTCCTCAAAAAAAGTTGATTTATCTGGTTTTCAAACAGGCGATATTAAAAAGATTCCTGCATCTATCACAACAATTACATCTGAACGTATAGCCGATCAGCACGCAAAAACACTGACTGATGTTGTTAAGAATGATTCATCGTTAGGAGATGGTTATGCTGCAATTGGTTATTACCCTAATTTCGTAGCTCGTGGTTTTTCGCTCGATTTGGGTTCAAGTTATCTTATTAATGGCCATAACATTCGTGGTGAACAAAACGTTGCTTTAGAAAATAAAGAGCGAGTAGAAATTTTAAAAGGGATTTCTGCAATTCAAAGTGGAATGTCGACTCCAGGTGGTGTTGTCAACTATGTAACCAAACGACCTGCCGATGTTAAGAGTGTAACCGTCGATGCAAATTCAGAAGGTGGTTATACACTTGCAACGGATGTAGGCGGTTTTTTGAATGATAAATTTGGATATCGAATTAATTTAGCCCATGAAAGTATTCACCCAAATGTCGATCATGCAAATGGTAAACGTGAGTTTGGTTCAGTTGCTTTAGATTGGAAAATTAATGATCGTTCTAAACTACTGTTTGATATTGAAGCTCAGCATCAAAGCCAACGCTCAGTACCGGGCTATCAACTGCTTGATGGACAAGTACCAACAAATGTTGATGAAGACCGTTTGTTGGGTTATCAGTCTTGGAGCAAACCTGTTGTAAATAACAGCGTAAATGCAAGTTTGAAATATCAATATGCCTTTAACGATCAATGGAATGGCAGCTTAAGTGCATCGCAAAGCCGTGTTGTGATTGATGATAATAGTGCTTTTCCTTGGGGATGTTATAACGATATTTGTGAGTATTCTGGTTTAGGCAATACTTTTGATAAACACGGTAATTACGATATTTACGATTTTCGTAGCCCAGATGACACACGTATTACTAATCAATTTGCAGCTGGGTTAAATGGACAATTCAACACTGCTAATATTCAACATCAAGTTGCTTTGGAACTACAACGTACTTATAAGACCTTAAAGCACCATACACCTCTTAATGTAGCGGTAGGAACAGGCAATATCTATCAGGATACGATTGACTACATCCCATCATCAGACAGCTTAGGCGATCGTTACAAAGCTCTAGAAAGTGATCAGACTGCTTTCACGATATCTGACCGAGTTCAATTTAACGAGCAATGGTCAACTTTACTGGGTGGAAAACTTATTCATCTTGATGAACAGGCATATAAGCCAGATGGGCAACAAAGCCGAGATACAGACCTAAATAAATTCTTGCCACAGTTAGCAATCATGTATAGCCCAAGTGCTACGACCAATTTGTATGCTTCATATGCCAAAGGATTATCGGACGGTGGTGAAGCACCTTGGTTTGCTAATAATGCTCTTGAAATTTTAGCACCTAGAAACTCTGAACAATTTGAACTTGGTGTTAAGCAACAAGTTCAAAATTTCTTACTAACGGCTGCTGTCTTTGATTTAAAACAGGATAACCAATATAGCAAAGTCAATGCCGATGGATCTTTCGATTTTGTTGAACAAGGTGAACAACACAATCAAGGTATTGAATTAGGCTTGACTGGTGCCTTAACTGATACAGTTGACGTAAGCTCAGGTATTACCTATACCAAATCTCGCCTTGTTGATGTTGATAGTGACAGCTACAAAGGTCATCAAACTCAAAATGTACCGAAAGTACGCGCAACTGCCCAGTTATCTTATAAAGTACCATCAGTTGAAGGTTTAAGACTGTTAAGTGGCATGCAATATAGTACTAGTAAATATGCAAACAAAGAGGCAACTGCAAAAGTAGGTGGATATAGCGTCTTTAATATTGGTGCTGCCTATAAAACAAATTTTGCTGGGCATGACACGACGTTTAGATTCAATATTGACAACTTATTTAATAAGAAATATTGGCGTGATGTTGGTCCATTCATGGGGGATGACTATCTATTCTTGGGTAATCCTCGTACAGCTCAATTCTCTACAACTTTTAATTTTTAAAATTTATAACACAAATAAAAAAGGAGCTTATAAAAGCTCCTTTTTTATTTCAGGAATTAAGCCGACATTTTTGGTTTAACCATATTATTAATCGACAAGATATCATCAAGCACTTGTGCCGATAATAAGCCTTCGTTCTGAACTAAAGCCAATACGCTTTGCCCAGTTTCGTTTGCAGTTTTAGCAATACGAGTTGTAGTTTCATAACCTAAATATGGGTTAAGTGCAGTCACAATCCCAATTGAGTTTTCAACTAAAGCTTTGCAATGTTCAGGGTTCGCCGTAATCGTATCAATACATTTTGACTGGAACATTGCCATCGCGTTACCAAGCAAATCCATCGATTCAAATAGTTTGAATGCAATAAGTGGTTCCATTGCATTCAACTGTAGTTGACCAGCTTCAGCAGCTAAAGTTACAGCCAAATCATTTGCAATAATCTGGAAGCAAGCGAGGTTCATTGCTTCAGGAATAACTGGATTTACTTTACCCGGCATGATCGAACTACCAGGTTGACGTGCTTCTAAATTAATTTCATTGATACCAGTACGTGGACCACTTGAAAGTAAGCGCAAGTCGTTAGCAATTTTTGAAAGTTTAGTTGCAGTACGTTTTAATAAACCAGATAAAAGAACAAAATCGCCCATATCTGAAGTTGCTTCGATTAGATCAGGAGATGACTTAATTTTCTTACCAGAGATTTTTGCAAGTGCTTGAATCGCAAGTTCACGATAGTTAAATTCAGTGGTGATACCTGTACCAATCGCTGTACCACCAAGGTTCATGTAAGCTAAAACATTTGGAATAAGCGTATTAATTTGCTCAAGGTCTTTTTGCAAAGTTACAGCGAAAGCACCGAACTCTTGACCCAATGTCATTGGCACAGCGTCTTGTAATTGAGTACGACCCATTTTTAAGATGTGAGCAAATTCTTGAGACTTATTTCGGAAGCTTAAGATCAAGTTATTAAAAGGGAGATTCAATTCGTCTAAATTTAATAATAAGCCTAAACGAATTGCAGTAGGGTACACGTCATTTGTAGACTGTGACATGTTGATATCATTATTAGGGTGTAAATATTGATATTGGCCTTTTGCATGCCCCATATATTCTAAAGCAACATTCGCCAATACTTCATTTGCATTCATATTGGTTGAAGTACCAGCACCACCTTGTAACATATCGATCGGGAATTGATCGTGAAAATTACCGCGAATAAGTTGATTACAACTATATTCAATTGCTTCAAATTTAGTTTGATCTAAGCTTTTAAGATTATGATTCGCTTCAGCACAAGCAAGTTTTACCATTGCTAATGCTTTAATTAAATGAGGGAAATTTCCAACTTTGCTTTGGGTTAAGTTAAAGTTTTCTAGAGCACGTAATGTTTGAACTCCGTAATAATCATTATTGTTGATTTCTCTATAACCAATAAGATCCTTCTCAATACGGGTGGTAATTTCAGCGTTCATCATTAAACTTCGAATTAGTAGAGTAGATAATTCATATTAGATTTCGAAATGCTTCACTTCTAATGCATTTATCAAGTTAATTATGCATTTTTTGCATATCAGTTTTCTTCTTTTCCAAATCTAAAAATAAAAAATTCTTTTTCCTGCACTAATTAAATCTAAATTTTATTTTTTAAATTAACAGTTTACTGTGTAGATAAATTTAATATGCAAAAATTCTTTGATGAACAAAATGGCCATGTAATTAAAAAATAACCGAATACGAAATTATAGATTCATTAATTTAAGTGAAATATCAAGTAAATTAATAAGGTTTACAGGATGATGAGTGTAGCTTATCTAACAAATTTACATAAAAATGTGATGCATTTCACATAAAAATCACTATAATACGAAAAAATCCTAGTTTTAAGTTTATGTTAAAAGTCACAGCTGCATTAATTATTTTGGGTAGTTTTACATACTATGTACTTTTTCAGGGTGAAGAGAAGAGAGAGTCAAAAACTTCTCGTCTGCTTAAAGAAGCCGAGCAATCTATTGCTTCTGCGGAAACCTCTGTAAACAAGGCAAATAGTATCGTAGCAATATCTTATAAATAGCCACGGTTACTCAGCCTAACTATTTTACATTATCCATCAAAATATTGTTTTACCTAAATTTTATTAAACTTTAGGTAAAAGACTGTATGTATAGAGACAAAATTCATGAGAATGAAGTTTATCGCCTATGATCCCAATTCTGGGGAAAAAGTAAGCTTAAAAGAGCATATCCATCAAATGGACAAATACACCACTTATATCTTTTTTAGCGATGAAAAAGATAATATGGTGTTTAACCCACAGAAAAAGCAAGTTTTTGAAATCACTCAATATACTTCTAATATGATGGTTGAAATTTCAAGAAAGCTATATTATCTCATTGGTGAATATTAGAAATTTGTTTCAGCTCAATCTCGGATAGATACTTTAGTAGAATAGTCAGGTTTATTTAGTTGAATTATACTGCAAATATATCTTCTGATTTGAATGATTTTATTAGGTCAGAAAGCTTAAATCCTGAAATAATCAAAATAGTAACATTTTAGTTTTACAGTCCGTATTCTTCCCCAAGGTACGGACTTTTTTTTATCAAAATTAAAAACATGATGAAAACATAAGATTATTTTTATTTTTTATTAAGATTGAAGTGTTCATTTACTTAGGTTATGTTTAATTTAATTATTGATTTAAAATAATTTTTACCTCAATAATTTTATATTTGTATGAGTTGATGAGTTAAATCAAAGTCTTTTATTCTCTTACACTCTTTTCTATGTCAGAATTATTAAATACATACTTTTTATCGTTTGGCCTTGCCATTCTTCCATCGCATTTTTGCAGGTACTCCCATGTTTTATATTTTTCATTCATCTATTCAGCTATTTATCCAGCTTCCCAACAAGACAAATTAAGGACATAAATATAAAAAGGGAATGCATAAAATGAACTTAGAAGTACGTTGGGTAGAAGATCTTTTGACATTAGAGCGCGAGCGTTCTATTTCAAAGGCAGCAGAAAAGCGATTTATTAGTCAATCCGCTTTTACGCGTAGAATTCAGCAATTAGAAGAGATGATAGGAGCTGAAGTTATTATTAGAAATAATAAAAATAATATTGAATTTACAGACATCGGGCGAATTATGCTGGTTATGTCTAAAAATATTGAAAAGCAGGTGGAAGAGACCGCTAAGCTGATTAAAAATATTAAAAATGAAACCGAATCTACTATTCGTTTTTGTGTTGTTCATTCATTAGCTTCAGGTTTTTTAACGACTTTTTTGAAAAAATTTCCAACATTTATGCGTGATCTAAAAATTGAAATTGTAGCGACCAATAGTGGTGAGGGGTTGTCTCTTTTAAAAGAAGGTGCCTGCGATTTTATGATTTGTTATGCAGACCGATCTCATATTAATCGTGTTGGTGATGATATTTTAAGTGGAATCAAGATTGCTGAAACAGAGATTGTTCCTGTATCAGCTACCGAAGCCGACCATACATCTAAGCATACAATTCAGAATAATTTTTCATTGCTTGCTTACAGTAAACACGCTTATTTGCGAAAATTAGTGGACCAATTAATCGAAGGTAAATTGATCTATAAAACCTTATACGAGACTGATAATGCAACTAATTTGAAAGAGCTGGTATTGCAAGGACTAGGCGTCGCATGGATTCCAAAAATTAATGTAGAGGAAGATCTTGCTAACGGAAAACTGGTCATGTTGGATCATCATGAATATTGTCTTCCCCAAGATATTTACATTTTTAAAAATAATTTGAGTGATAACAAAGCAGTCCAGCAAATCTGGAAGGGCTTCCAAACTCAGCCTGATTAAAATTTATAAAAACTTATAAGGATATGTATTGTATTCAACATATTTACATACAAAGTAATCAATTAAAGCGCCCATACCTTTGTCTTTATGATGAAAGGCTTTATAAAGCATTGCTCATGGTCTAGATTCTTTGTTAATTTAGACCATATATCAATAATTCAAAAATCTAGTGAGCATTTTTATATATGCTGTGCCTGATTTCATTCCTTTTGAATGGATTATTTGATCCAGACGGAGACAATTTTGTTTGATCTAGATAGTAGATTACTAAATATTTTTTATCATATTTATCGGTTTAAAAGCGTTTCAATGGCTGCTGATGCTATTGGTCTTACTCAACCGAGTGTTAGTAATGGACTAAACAAAATCCGTCAGCATTTTAATGACCCACTTTTTATTCGTGTTGGGAATGAAATGATTCCAACCGAATTGGCTAAAGAAATCTTTCCGCTCATTAGTGAAGTGATTGATAAAGTTGAAAGTATTAACAACTTTAGTGTGAACTTTGACCCACTTACTTCTGATCAACTTTTTACAATTGCGATGACGGATGTATCTCATCTGGTCTTATTGCCGCAATTAACAAACTATTTAAAAGAGAAAGCTCCTTTAATTCGTTTGAATATTCGGCCGATTACACCAGAAACTAGCTATCAAATGGCAAATGGTGAAATTGATCTTGCAATTGGCTTTTTACCCCAATTAGAAGAAGGCTTTTATCAACAGAAATTCTTCAAACAACATTATGTGGTGATTAGCTCAAAGAGCCATCCTCGTTTAGACCCAAATAATTTTACTTTAGATGATTATATGCGGGAATATCATATCGATATTGATGCTGGAATCGGGCACTACCACATTAAAAATGAATTACAGAACAAAGGATTGGATAGAAATATTCTAATCCGCTTACCAAGTTATCTAGGAGTGGGCTTAGTCGTTCAAGAAACAGATGCGATCGCAACCGTACCGTATTATTTGAGCCAAGTCTTATTGGTCAGAGAAAATTTACAGATTTTACCGGCACCTCTCGACTTCCCAACTTATGATGTTAAACAACATTGGCATATGTCTTGTCATCATAAAAGTAGCCATAAATGGTTCCGCCAAACCTGTTATGAACTTTTTAAAGTCTAAAAAAGAAGATGTAAGAAAAACTCCTACATCTTCTGTGTGGTTTGATTTTTAGATTTCAATTGCGACCGCTGTAGCTTCACCACCACCAATACATAACGCAGCAACACCTTTCTTTTTACCTAGACGTTTTAAAGCATAGATAAGAGAAAGGATAATTCTTGAACCAGTTGCACCAATTGGATGTCCTAAAGCACAAGCACCGCCATGTACGTTTACTTTTGCTTCATCAATGCCGAGCTCATGAATTGGCGCCATTGCGACCATTGCAAAAGCTTCATTAATTTCCCAAGCATCTACCTCGTCAACAGACCAACCAGCACGTTCAAGTACTTTTTGAATCGCACTAATTGGAGCAATTGTAAACTCGCTTGGATGCTGTGAATGACTAGAAGTCGCCACAATTTTTGCTAAAGTATTTAAACCATGAGACTGAGCATATTCTTCAGTGGTGAGTACTAACGCAGCAGCACCATCAGAAATTGAGCTTGAGTTAGCCGCTGTAATTGTACCGTCTTTACTAAAAGCAGGGCGTAAAGTTGGGATTTTTTCAAGATTCGCTTTTAATGGTTGTTCATCTTGATCAACAACTTCAACACCTTTACGTGTTTTTACTTCAACAGGAACAATTTCTTCTTTGAAGTAACCTTCTGTAATCGCAGTTTGGGCTTTTTTAAGTGAAGAAATCGCGAAATTATCCATTTGCTCACGTGTAAAGCCTTTGGTATTTGCCATGTCCTGAGCAAAAGAACCCATTAAGCGGCCTGTTTCTGCATCTTCAAGACCATCTAAAAACATGTGGTCTTTAATTTCACCATGTCCCATGCGGTAACCACCGCGAGCTTTAGGCAAAATATAAGGTGCATTGGTCATAGATTCCATGCCACCCGCAACAATAATGTTGGCACTACCAGCTTTTAAGGTGTCTGATGCCATTAACACCGCTTTCATCGCAGAGCCACAAAGTTTATTAATGGTGACTGCACCTACATGATCGGGTACACCAGCTTTACGCATAGCCTGACGAGCTGGTCCTTGGCCTATACCTGCACTTAAGACGCAACCAAAAATAACTTCATCTACTTGGTCCGGTGCAACACCTGCACGTTTAATCGATTCACGGATTACTGCAGCACCAAGCTCTGGAGCAGTTAAAGAAGATAAACTGCCCTGAAAACCGCCCATTGCAGTACGACTACCTGAAACTATAACAATTGAACTCATCTTAATATCTCTTATTGGTGTATTTGCTAAATTTGCCTCTAGCCGAAACTAAAAGCGCCAGTAAATTAAAAAGTAGGTGGGGTGTAGCTAAGCGTTCTTCCAAAGAACCACAATAAAAATAAAACTAAGGGAAAATGTACGACGAGCTGAGTGACTGTAAAACCAATCACATCTTTTGCTTTTAGTTTTAAAATGCCCAACATTGGAAGCATGAAGAATGGATTGATTAAGTTTGGTAAAGCTTCAGCTGCGTTATAAATTTGTACTGACCAACCCAAATGAACTTTTAAATCATTTGCCGCTTGCATGACATACGGGGCTTCAATAATCCATTTTCCACCGCCAGAAGGTACAAAGAACCCGAGTATGGCAGAGTAAATTCCCATCACAATCGCAAAGGTTTCTTTTGAAGCGATAGAGACGAAAAACTCGGCAACATAGTGTGACAGTGATAAATCTTGGCTATTTAAAGCTTGCGTCATAATGAAGGCGATACTTCCGTACAGCGGGAATTGAATTAAGATTCCTGATACAGCTGGAACTGCCTTTGCAACAGCATTTAAAAAGTTTCGTGGCGTTCCATGTAATGCTAGACCTAGCATTAAAAAGACAAAGTTGTAGGTGTTTAGACTTGAAATGGCAATGATAGGATTACTTTTTGAAAATTCAAAAAACATCCAAATTAAACCTAAAGCCACCACAATAATCGTTAAAATAGGTGAGTTTTCTAACCAGTCACCAGGACGAGTAGATTTCTCCTCATGAGGCTTTTCTTCTTCAAATTGCACATTAAAACTATCAATCGTTTTAACGTTATCACCTTTTGGAGCTGACCAATATGCGATTGCGATTGAAACAATCACCAAAATAATGGTCATCGCAATTGATTGCCAAAGAAAGATCGTTTCTGTAAATGGAATAACACCGGTCAAATTATAAATCGACTCAGGCAAACTGCTTTTATTCGCTTGAAGCTGTGCTGCTGACGAACTAATTCCCAACGCCCAAGTTGCACCCATACCAATAATCGCAGCCGCTGCGGCAGCACGATAATCCATATTGAGTTCTTTACGTTTTGCCAATGCGATCACCAAAAGTGCAGTAAGGATGGTACTTACCGCCCAATTGACCAGCGAAATTAACAAGCTGACGGTCGCAACCAAAACAATAGCACCACGTCCAGAATTTGGAATACGCGCCATTTTTTGAATCAGGAATTTTACAGGCTTAGATACGGAAACGACATAACCCACAATAATTAGCATGGTCATTTGCAAAGTAAATGGAATAAGACTCCAGAAACCATTACCAAATGACGTCGCTACATCTTGAATAGGTGCACCAATACCCAAAGCGGCAATAGAGACAATAATGACGCCGAGTAGAGCAAAAATATATGAATCTGGAAACCACTTTTCAGACCAGTCACTAATCCGAAGGGCAAATCTTTCAAAAATTCCTTGCTGTTTTTCCATAGCTGAAAAAATCCTTCTCGTTCTTATTCGTTGACAGCACATCCGGTGCTTAAAAGGGCTAAGACTTAAGCTCACTTTCTAGCTTAAGTCTTGTCTGGCTAACTAAAAATTAAAATTTAAGCAACTAAGGTTTTATAGAATTCGACACCTGTAACAGCTTGAATTTGTTCTAGAGTGACATCTTTAGCAAGTTCAATCAGTTCAACACCTTGTGGGGTAATGTCCATTACACCTAAGTCAGTAATTACGCGGTGAACCACACCTTTACCTGTTAAAGGTAAACTACAGTTTTTCACAATTTTTGGCGTACCATCTTTTGCACAATGTTCCATAAGAACTACAACTTTTTGGACACCAACAACCAAATCCATTGCGCCGCCCATACCTTTTACTTTCTTGCCTGGGATCATCCAGTTAGCCAAGTCACCATTTTCGGAAATTTCCATTGCACCTAAAATTGCAATGTTTACATGGCCGCCACGGATCATGGCAAATGACGCTGAGCTTGAGAAAAAGGCAGCACCAGGGCGAGCAGTAACAGTTTGTTTACCTGCATTAATTAAATCGGCATCAACAGTTTCTTCAGTTGGAAACTCGCCAATACCCAATAAACCGTTTTCAGACTGAAGCCAAACATTAATATTTTCAGGAATATAGTTAGCAACAAGGGTAGGTAAGCCAATACCCAAATTGACATAAAAACCATCTTCAAGTTCTTTTGCAGCACGTTGTGCCATTTCATTGCGTGACCAAGCCATTTTATACTGCCTCCGTGCTTAAAGTTTTATGCTCAATGCGCTTTTCAGGTGATGCATTCAGTACAATACGATTTACATAAATACCCGCTAAATGGATTTCATCCGGATCCAATTCACCAATTTCAACAACCTGTTCAACTTCAGCAATTGTAATTTTTCCAGCCATCGCACATTCAGGATTAAAATTCTGAGCAGTTTTACGGAATACTAAATTACCTGCTTTATCTGCTTTATAGGCCTTAACAAGAGCAACATCTGCTGTTAAAGATTCTTCTAAAATGTAGTTTTTCCCTTTAAAGGTACGTTCTTCTTTACCTTCAGCAATCAGTGTACCTACGCCAGTTTGAGTATAAAATGCAGGTATTCCAGCACCACCAGCACGTAACTTTTCAGCTAAAGTACCTTGTGGGGTGAGTTCTACATCAAGTTCACCATTTAAATACTGACGCTCAAATTCTTTGTTTTCTCCAACATAAGAAGAGATCATTTTTTTGATTTGTTTGGTTTGAAGCAAAATACCTAAGCCAAAGTCATCTACACCTGCGTTATTAGAAATACAAGTGAGACCAGTTACACCACTTTGCTTAACTGCAACAATCAGTTTTTCAGGAATTCCGCATAAACCAAAACCGCCAACGGCAAGTGTTTGATTATCTGCAATAACATCTATCAGTGCTGCCTCTGCACTAGCATAAACTTTATTCATTCTATTGTTTTCCTATATCCCTTAGTGGTTTTAGTTTTAGCATCTAGCTTTATGTTATAGAAGTTAATTTTTTAAAAGGATTAATAAGTATAATCAATGAATCGCATCAAATTAACAACAAAAGATAAGAAGCACAAAAGCAAAAAATCTTAAAAAAAGTATTTCATTACATTGAAATTTATCATAATTAAGAAATTCACCTTAGCCGTAAGCTTAGCTCATCCTAAAATACAGTATTTAATTTTTTAAAATTTATATTGAAGCAATGCCTCAATAAATTGAGCTGAAATATTTGAAATTTCAAAGTTCTTTTTATAGACAATTCCAACTGTTTTATGAATAGCCTCGTCTTGTAGCTCAATTAATACATTATGTTCTTTATCAATGTGAGACGCAAAATGTCTTGGGATTGCACTTACACCAATTCCATAGGCCACAAAACTTGAAAGTGATGAAATTTGATGACATTCAACTTTCAAATCGAGCGTTATATTATTTCGTAAACAATTTTGCTCAACCAAATAACGAACAATTGAAGGTTTTTGCAAAGTGACAAATGGGTTAGAACAAAGCTGCTGCCAAGTAATTGATGAGGCTTGGGCAAGGGGATGAGTCTTTGGTAATAGAGCTAAAAAATCTTCTTCAAAAAGCGGTTTAAACTCTAAACCTTCAGTCAGATCCGGCTCAAAACATAGGCCAAGCTCAAAAATACCATCCTGTACTTTTTCAATGATGGTTTCATTAGGAATATCATGAATTGAAAAGTTAATGTTTGGGTGGAGACTCAAAAACTCATGAATGACTTTAGGCAAAATTGCATGAGTCACAAATGGCATAGAGGCAATACTTAAGGTTCCACGATTAAGCTTAAACCTTTGTTTAACATCATTTTCCATTTCATCCCAATTGGCAATTAATTTTTTTGCATAGGGAATAAGTGATTTGCCTTCCTGAGTAAGTTCAACACGGCGTGTATTACGGTTAAATAGTTTCCCACCTAATTCTTCTTCTAGGCTTTTGATAGTGAGACTTAAAGCGGACTGGCTAAGATGTAAATCTAAAGAGGCATTGGCATAGTTAAGCGTACGAGCAAGGGCCAAAAAAGCTTTTAGTTGTTTAAGCGTCATTTCGTTCCTTTAGATTACTGTTCCCGCCTAGTGCTGTAATTTATACGAAAATTTGTCTAATAAGATGTTTTTTGACAAAAATTTAAGAAAAAGGAATGAGCGGACGAGCTATTGAACTACTTTAGTAAATTCTCCCAACAAAATTCATCTCTGTTATTTGCAAAATATAGAGCCATTCCAACTCCATGGAAAAATAAATGACCTAACCAAATTACTTGAGGAGCAACTTTTAAACCTTCTAATAAAATAGTTGTTGAATAAATTGCTAATAAAAAGGTGAAGATGATGATGTAAGTAGCACTTGCTACAAATTTATATTTCGGTGCTAATTGAGGAATTTTATATCCAATCAAAATTTGCATACAGCAATTTATGATCAATGAAAGTATAGCTACAAGGACTTGTGGCATATTTAGATATGTTAAAGAGAGTTGCGTAATTATGAAAATAATTTGCCACAGTAGAAACATGCCCAGAGGGTACAATACAAATTTAACCCACATCATATTTTGTTTTCTTATCAAGCCTTTATAAGGGTATTCTATTGAATAACAAAGATTAAATAAATACTGTTTTTCAAAAAAAACTATATCTCAATATAAAGCTAGTCTTAATTCAATTAAAATATTTGTGAATTTTAAATTCATTAAAACTTAATTTAAAAGATAAATGAGATTATGTAAGGGTAAAATTAATGAATAAAACTATTCTTGGTTTAGTACTGGTGCCACTCATATTAAGTGGCTGTGTGAAAAAAGCTGAAGAAAAACCTGTAGAAAAAACAGAAAATGCTTCAACTATAAAAACGACCGAACAACCCCAAACAAAAGAAAATCAAATTCCTGCAATAATAGCGCACAGTTTTCTTGTGAGGTTTGAACAACCCAAAATTTGTGGGCCTAATCCAGATGTCGAGGGTATTGTATGTACTTCTAAAGAAGCCATTGCACTTAAAAGTAATATTGACTGGATTGATCAAGTAATCGATAAGGAAATCCGTAAAAATTATGCAGATGCTCTTACTCCTGCATCAGAACAGCAAAAACAGTTAAATCAAACACAAGCTGAGGGGCTTAATAACTGGTCAGATAGTGTGGTTTATCGCTTTAATGGACAGTTTGGTCAATATGTGCAAATTTCAAAAGTTAGCTCAGAATATTCTGGCGGAGCACATGGTATAGCAACTTTTGAAGATTATGTTTTTGACTTGAAAAGCAAAAAACGCATTGGATTAAAAGATATTGTAGTGAATGGAAAAATGAATGCGCTTAGAGATGCTTTATGGAAACAGTACGAATATTGGTGCCAAGAAAATGATATGCAGCCCTTTATTAGCAAAGAGGACTTTAAAGTAAGTGAAAATTTTTATATCAACCAGTCGGGTGGGGTGACATTTGATTTTCAGCTTTACGAATTGGCTCCATATGCCGCAGGTCCTGTGAGTTTAGAGCTCTATGATACGAATCAGCTGATAAAACCAGATTTTTTACCGCCAATGCCTACTTTAAAAACTGAAATGTAAGAGCAATAAATACTAAATAAATTACTTAGGCCACCTTCGGGTGGTTTTTCATTTTCTGAACTGTTAAATTTTACTCATTATTAAAATGGATAATTTCATGAAAAAAATAATTTTATTAGGAGTGGTGGTTTTATTTGGTTGGTGTGTAACTCCCGCTACTCAAATGATTAATAATAAATTTAGTGAAGTACAACCTTCAATACCTTCAGTGTCAGGTATATGGACGATTTCGATCGGCCCAAACATATCAACAATAAAACTTGATTCAGATGGCAATGGAATACTTTGTGACGATACTAATGGGCATGTTGTATTCAACAAAGTTAAATATGCAAATAATATGATTTACATTCAAAATGGTATGGCTCTTGAAGTGAAGCTTCTAAACAAAGATATACTCGAATCTAGAATAACGTTAAGTGCTTCCACTTCAAATATGGTCTATAAAGCCGATAATGACTTAAAGTCAGCATCATTGAAGTGCGCCAAAGAATTATAGATAACTACCTTATAAGTTAGCAGAGGTGTTGACATGATGAAATGTTAGGAAGGCTGGTGCAGAAGTTGATAGGTATTTCATCTTTTATGGAAAAAACTTCCTACTTATAGATTTTGAAATGACTTTTCCGCATTTGTAATTATATTTTCTTCTCTCTTAGATTGGACTTCATCTAACTATTATCTTTATTTGTATAATGTTGTTGATATATAATTATTTTTTAATATCTTTAAAACTTAAAAAAATGAACTTAAAATATATTTTGATTGCTTTTGGTCTAGTATTCTTTGTACTAACTATCGTTAGTGCCTTGATTGGCGGGTTAGTGAGGATGATATTTCCACGTAACATTGCTATGGCAATTTTCTACGCAGCAGCCATCCTTATAGTCATTTGGATCGGTTACTATAATACTAAGACCGCTGTAGGTTTTAAGGTGAAGACAGCCTTCAAGTTACATTTACTTATAGCCTTTTTTCCTCTTATTGGTTTATTAGTAGGACCTGTAGAGAAAGTTGTATTAAATATTGTGACTCTATTTATAAGTCTTAATATTGGAACAGCTATCTATTACTTTAAAGGTAAGAATCTAGTATCTGCCTAATCCATTTCAGCTTCTTTTATACGGCTCAAGATGTAGTTAATTACGTCTTGTTGCCCTAGATTGAAGGCTGTCTGTGTTGCTGAGTCTTTATCGCAAGGAAGCTTAGTATGGAATAGCTCTATTAGCTCATTCAATAATTGTAATCCTTCACCATCACTAAAGACATTGTTGTATTTGTTATTCACTGACCATTGCTCCTATGATTTGATCAGTAGTCGTATTCTTAGCTTGATCCTTAGACCTGTAAAACCTACTTACTACATCATCATTTGTTAAAGGTAATTTATTGGTAACGTATTGGAGTAGTCTATTTAGTAAGTTTGATAGAATACATTTTTGAGATAGCGAAAATTTTATGAATAATAAGAAAATAAGTCTATTAAGATAGCTTTCTTAAATTAATTGAGTTGTTTGCAAAATTTGTACTGTTGGATAGCTTTTAAGCTATTTAAATGTGGTTTATATTTTTTAGTTAAAATATATGGACCTATATTAATTAGGATTAAATGAAATTCATTATGAAAATTTTAATAAAATTTATCTTAAGCTTTTTATTTTACTTTGCATTAAATACGTATGCGCAAGAAGCTGGAAATTTTAGAGAATTGCGATATCAAAAGGTTAAGTGGATTCAACCTCCAAGCATTAGCATCAGTAATGATGAGCTACAAGGATATGATAGAAATGTTGTGATAGCAGCAGAAACTAATATAAGTGGTAAAATTACAGCAATTAAATTGATGCAAAGCAGCGGGATTAATAGTATAGATTTAAAGTTAATAACCGCAGTGGAAAACGCTAGATTTTCACCTTATCAAGAAAATGGAGTTTTCTATCCAGTCAGATTTGTACAACCCTTCCACTTAGAAGCATCTAGAGAACCTGAATTCGAGGTCTATCCGGAAATAAAAGTAAATGACGAAGATCTGTATGGTCAAAATAGATCAGTATCTATTTTTACAGAAGCTGATGTGAACGGAATTCTAACTAGATCTGAAATTCAAAAAAGTAGTGGGCTTATTAAATTAGATAATTTCGTGCTTGATGAATTTCGTGAACGTGCAAAATTTTTTCCATTAAATGTTAATGGAAAACCTTATCCTATTCGTAAAACTGTTGCTTATAATTTTCCCTCATCTATTACCTCAAGTGAAGCTGAAAGATATAAAAAGGAGTACCAGTTAAAAATTTTTAAAGCTTGGGATGTTCCTCCTAACTCAGCGGGAACTAGTGCAAGAGTTAGGGTTTTATTAACGGATAAAGGTGAGGTAAATCAAATAATATTTTTGAATGAAGTCTCTAAAGAATTTAAGTTAAGTATTGAGCGAGCGATTAAAAAATCAATTCCGTTTACTTTGCCTGAAAATACTGATGTTAGAAAAATAGCAAGAAATTTATCAATTAGCTTTAAGGCAACATAGTTATTTGATATTAATTTAAAATAAAGAACTCATTAGTGTTTTTTTTGAGCTGTTAAATTTTACTTAATTGGTTACTTTTATGAAAAAGATTATTTTAACTAGCTTGTTCTTTATTTTATTGGGGTGTGCAAGTAAACCTGTAGAAAGTTTAAATAGAAACTTAGATTTAGATGTTAAAATTCCTCCAAATTTTGATTCAAAAAATTCTTACCATAAGGTTCCGGAATCATTTAAAGTTTATTGGTTCAAAGCCCCATCGATTACTATTTCGGGAGTAGAGCTTGCAGGAAGAAATAGACTTGTGGTTTTAGATGTTAAAGCTGATGAACGGGGAGTAATTACAGAGGTGGTTTTAAATCGAAGCTCTGGATTAGTAGAGCTCGATCAAAAATCGATCAATGCTGTCAAGTTAGCTAGATTGAAGCCTTATAAAATAAATGGAAAACATGTTCGTTTCGATGTAACTCTACCTCTGTTATTAACACTTGAGAACTAGTCTAATATTAATAAGTTTTCATAAAAAATTAATTTATTTGTTTAAATAGAATGAAAGGCTATTCACATGTATTTAAATAATTGTATAAACTTTTAAACCATGTAGCTGGGTATTTCTTTATATGACATTTAGTAAATAATTTGTTAAATTATGTGAACTTTATAACAAACGGTTAAAAACTCATGATGAAAATACTGGCTACAAGTTTAATTGCTTTAAGTTTAATGGGGTGTGCAACATCAAGGGGCTTAATTGAAATACCTCAAGGTCAAAAACTAAATCAACCCCACGAAATAGTAGCGAAAGGCAAATCGATCATAGTGAAAGTTGAGGATGATAGAAAATTTCAAGATAAACCCGCATCAGCTGATATTCCATCTTTAAAAGGTGAGCAATCTAATGCAACAGTAGAAGAAAAAGCCCGAGCTGTTGCTCGTAAAAGAAATGGATATGGAAAGGCTTTAGGGGATATCCTTTTAAAGGATGAGACTGTATCGCATTTGGTTGATAAACGTGTTTCTGAAGCATTGCAGCAGTCGGGATATAAAGTTCTTGCTAATAACACCACTAATGAAGCCAATGCCGATCTGATACTCAATATTAAAATTAATAAATTTTGGTCATGGTTCCAGCCTGGATTTGCCTCAATCAAAATCAATTCTGAAATTGATACCGAAATTTTAGATGCCAAACACCCTAATCGCCCACCATTTAAAATCTATAGCAAGGTAACTAGATCAGCACAGGTAGCGAACGAGTCGAAATGGGTAGAGAATATTGACAAAGTACTCAATGACTACGAGGAAAAGTTAATTATTGAAATTTCTAAGCAAAGTCAGTAGTTTTTATTTAAATCTTTGAAATATATTTAAGTTTAAAAAGCACCCTAGGGTGCTTTTTATGTCTCATCGTTGTTTGTTCACCAGTTGCATTACCATCAATTGATTTAGAAAAGTAATTAAGTATTCCAAACAGCTTTTGTAATAAATTGTGGTAGATTATTAACAATTAAGGTTTTGACAGTATTTTCATGTACCATTGCGGGATTAAAAAAATAAAATCTCTAAGGTAAAATGAAATGAATAAGATAACCCTAATTTTGCTAGCCGCTCTTCTTTTTTGTATTTTAGCGAACTATGAAAGTTTTAACTTATTAAAACCTCAAGAAACTGCAAGTAGTGAAATTAACAAAACTCTTCCCAAAAACTAATCCACCTAAGGGTGGTTTTTTTATACCCTAAGCTCTTAAATTTTAATTATTAATAATAAAGGGTAATTTTATGAGAAAAACTTTAATTGGAGCTTTATTCTTAACATTTGGAGCCTCGGTAAGTGCAGCATCGAAAATTGAAAAAGAGGAAACAAAAAAGTTTTCAACAATGAAGCAATGTATTGAATGGCTAGATTCTAAATATCCAAATAGCAAATGGCATAAAGACAGAGGTGCCTCGTGGAGTTTAGAAAATAATAATTCAAATTTTTTATCTGGAATTACACATGTTCCTAGTGACGAAAATAAAAAACTGACACATCCAATTGCGATTTATTGCAAATTAAAAGAAACAAGTACCGAAGGCGTCTTCTATGAAGGAAAGTATATCGTCATAGAAGCTATTTAATCTCAAATTCTGATTGATCAAACCCACTCAATGAGTGGGTTTTTTATAGCTGAAGAAAATCAACAAACTCATTGCCAAGAACAATTTTTCTATGATTAGCTTGCTAATCAAGTAGGGATTTAAAAAGCTTGAATAATTCCCCTTTTCTTAGCTTCCATCGTATGCGTATAGCTATATGTCATGAGAGCATGACTTTAGTTTTCTTTGTCAAAATCTTGATAATTTTAAAAACTTTATTACCCATCTTTATCTTTTGATGAACAGTTGCATTGTCGAGCTGATCCCACAACTCAAATGGGAAAAACTCTGAACTATGATCAAATACCCATAACCATTGATGACTATTGTTAAGCGTATTTACATCAAAACGTACATCCTGAACTTTGACAATCTTAAGTTGTTTATGATGTTCATCTTGAAGAATAATTTCATGGTTCTCCATTAGACATCCACAAATTAAAGACAATTTTCAATTTTACTGAAATTGATACTTTCTTGTGAGTTTGTTAGTTGGCTTTAATTTACAAAAGATTTCTGGTTGTTAAAGTTTGTCATTTTCAAAATGATAATAATCTTTACTCTTGAAATACAAGGTTTTAAATAGGTTTGGTTGTAAGCGATAGGCGTAAATGTCAGAATGCCTAGCTGACATCTATCTTCGAGTTATCGCTATGAGTTTAATAGGGTTTATCTATGCAAGTAAAACCAATAGTGAACATAGTCAAGTAAAACAAGATTTAATTGATATCCTCACAGAAGCAGTCAAATTCAACTCTTATAATGATATTACGGGAGTACTTTACTATGGTAATGGATATTTCTTGCAGTATTTGGAAGGCGAGAAAGAACAAGTTGAATCACTATTTTATAATTCAATTTTGAAAGATTCGCGGCATCAGAACTGTGAAATCATCTTTTCGAAACCGTCCGAACAGCGGTTGTTTAAGCATTGGAGTATGAAATTTGCTCCTATAAATACGAAAATAAAAGATTTCTTTTTTCATCATCATGTCGATGAGTTTAACCCGTATTTGCTTAACACTACATCAATTCCATCTTTTATTGAATTGCTTGTAGATCAACCAAATCTTAAAGCTGATCAATATCAAATTTAATCAATGATAGGATCTGAATTAGAGTAGTTTTTTCTACTTAAAAATATAAGCCCTCTAAAGAGGGCTTTTCTTAGTTAAGTGACGATTGGATATAGAGTTAATTAAATAAATGAAGAAAATTTTAATTTTATTACTTACATGTTTACTATTATCAAATGCTGCTTATGCAATTTCTGAAAATGAGGCATTACATACGCACTTTACGTATACTCAAAATGAAAAATATTGTACGGAATTAAGACGCTACGCATTTACATTTATGCATGTTAGGCAAGAGGATATACCTCTCGATGATCTTCTTGGATATATAGAAGTTGAAAAGAGTTTTTATAATAAGAAAGAAGCGAATCGGATTGCTAAACTTGCATATGAATGGCCAATTCCAGAAACTTATGATGAAAATGAACTACCTCCGATTCTTAAGTTTGGTGACAGTATCGAAAACACATGCTTAGGAAAAGAGACAACAAATGAAGAAGAGTAAACACTTTTTATAATGTTTTGAAAATAATTAAACCGCCTTATAGCGGTTTAATATTTATTGCCATTAGACCATTGATTATATAGGCCGATTTTTATTTTTAATTACACTCTGTTACAGTAAGGAAAATATAAAATAAATGGTAAAACATGAAAAAATCAACTTTAGGCTGGTGTGCCGCAGGAGTTATAGCATTAGGAATCTTTGGTTCAGGTAACGACAATACTTCAAGAAATAACTCAAACAATGAGGAAGCACAAAGTTCAGTTGAATAGGTTATAGAGTCAAAATATATCAATACCAATACACTTAATATTAGAGACAAACCTAACGGTAATGTTGTAGCAAAACTTGGACGGGGTAAGAAAGTTGATATTTATGAGAAAAAAGGAAACTGGGTACGTATTTCTTTAAATTCGACATCACCTCAATGGATCTCCGAGAAACTTTTGTGTGAAACTGAAGATTGTTTTAAACAAAAGATGAGAACATCTAAATCTCATAATTATCAGGCTTTAAAATCACAATCTCATCATTCAGAAACTAAAAAATCTAAAACATTCTATGACAGTGATTGTTCTTGTGCCGTAGTTGACTATTGTGTAGGACCAAGAGGTGGACACTATTGTATTACTAGTGGAGGTAATAAGAGATATAAGCCAAGGTATTAACAAATTTAGATTTATTAAATTATTTAAACCTCCTTTTTGGGTGGTTTTTTATTTTTATAGGAATCACTTATGGGCAATGATGAATTTCTTAAAAAAGAAAAATTCTTTCTTCTGATAATCAATAGTAAGCCTTATCCGATCAGTGATACTATAAATTTAACACTAACCAAGTTTTTTACTCTTCACTACTAAAATATCATTAAGTTTAAAGCCACCTTTGGGTGGTTTTTCGTTTTCTGAACTGTTAAATTTTACTCACTATTAAAATGGATAATTTCATGAAAAAGATTATTTTTTTAGGACTAGTTCTGGGTTTAATTGGGTGTTCAACAGCTCCAGTTGGTTCAAATACAGCCAAGCCAGTACCTAATGAGAGAGTATACGATCAGAACTATTTAAAGAAACACACTCCTGAACAAGCAAAAGTTACTTTTTTAAGAGATAAAGGTTTTTTAGGATCTGGCTGTAGTCATGATATGTATGTTAATAACGAGAAAGTATTCTCAATTCGTTCAAATGAAATAGCTACTATTTATCTTGAGCCCAAATATTATATTTTTAGATTAGAAACAGGTGGAGGGATGTGTCCAAATATTGCCACTTCTCAAGAAACGGAAGTCAAACCAGGGGCGGAGATAGAATATCGAATCCTACTTCCATCTGACTTTAATTTAAGACTAACTCGAATGAAATAAAAGCGTAAGAGCCTGCCTCTAAGGCCGTCAAACAATGTTAAATTTTAATTGAACCCACTCATCATTAAGTGGGTTTTTTCTTACTTACTAATAGATTACTCAGTTCACCAAAAATATTTCTTAAATTATTTTAAAAATATATTATTTAATTGCCTTTATTAAATAATATAGAGATATTAATTTAATTTTCTCAATAATTAATAAGTTTTATAAAATAATGAAACTTTAAAAATAATAACTTCTTACCAAGTAAACAACATATCTATATGTAAATTATAGGTATTTTAAAAATTAAATAAATTACATTGTTTTTAAATATTTTAGTGATATTTTATTTTTAGGCACATTTACCTATTACCAAGCATAGATATTGTGATTTTTATCATTATAGGTTTGGGATAACCTAAATATCTTTTGGTAATTTTAAACCTAATATTTATTCTTTAGGGAGAAAGAATATATGTGGGAATTATTTGTAATTCTACTTTCGCTTGGGCTGTTAATGTACACAGCTTACAAGGGCTTTTCTGTCATTTTGATGGCACCAATTTGTGCCTTACTTGCAGTTTTACTCATTAATCCAGCCAATGTTTTACCATTTTATTCGGGTGTTTTTATGCCCAAAATGGTGAACTTTATTAAAGATTACTTTCTTGTATTTTTGCTTGGGGCAATTTTCGGTAAAGTCGTTGAAATGTCAGGAATTGCCGAGTCTATCGCTCGAACCATTGTGAGATGGATTGGGGCAAAAAAAGCGATTTTAACCGTTGTGTTATTAGGTGCAATTTTAACCTATAGTGGTGTCAGCTTATTTGTTGCAGTATTTGCAATTTATCCTTTTGCAAACCAGCTTTTTAGACAAGCTAATATTCCAAAACGCTTAATTCCGGGAACTATCGCGCTTGGTGCATTCACATTTACCATGGATGCATTGCCTGGTACGCCACAAATCCAGAACGTAATTCCAACCACATTCTTTGGTACCAATATTTATGCTGCACCATTTTTAGGGATTATTGGCGCTATTTTTGTTTTATGTGCAGGTTTAGCTTATTTGGAGTGGCGCCGTCGCGCTGCTGCAAAAGCGGGTGAAGGCTTTTCTGGTTTTGGTATAGATAATACGCCGTCTCAAGAAATTGAAGCTGATATGAACTTGCAAAATAATGGAAGTACGGCTCGCCAGTTTTTAGCGTTTGTCCCCCTCATTCTTGTTGCTGTAATGAACAAATATTTGTCTAAAGCAATTAAAGAGTGGTATCCAAATGGCTTTGATTTTGCCACTGTAGGTTTAGCCGATTACACCGTTGATGTTGCAAAAACTGGGGCGATCTGGGCTGTTGGTTTAGCACTTATTGTCGGAATTATTGCTGCAATTTTATTTGACTACCAACGTGTAGTGACGAACTTTAAAGAAGGTGTCAACGCGAGTATTGGGGGCTCACTTTTGGCAGTGATGAATACTGCTTCTGAGTATGGCTTTGGTGCGATTATTGCGTCATTACCGGGCTTTGCCATGATTAGCCACGCAATGAGTAGTACCTTCACGAACCCATTGGTAAACGGTGCGGTAACCACAACGGTTTTAGCGGGTATTACTGGTTCAGCTTCTGGTGGTATGAGTATCGCTTTAAGCGCGATGGCTGAACACTATAACGCCGCGATTTTAGTAGCAGGTATTCCGCCAGAAGTCATGCACCGTGTGGTTGCAATGGCATCGGGTGGTATGGACACGCTTCCGCATAATGGCGCCGTGATTACCTTACTTGCTGTTACAGGTTTAACCCATAAACAGTCGTATAAGGATATTTTTGCAGTCACAGTAATTAAAACGTTAGCGGTATTTGTGGTGATTACGGTCTTTACAGTGACTGGTATTGTTTAAACCAACAAGTTAAAAATATTAAGGAGTAAATAGATGACTAAACTTTTAGACGGAAAAGTAGCCTTTATTACGGGCTCGGCAAGCGGGATCGGTCTAGAGATTGCTAAGAAATTTGCTCAAGAAGGTGCAAAAGTTGTTATTTCTGATATGAATGCTGAAAAGTGCCAAGAAACAGCAAAGCTGCTAACAGAACAAGGCTTTGAAGCACTATCTGCACCATGTGACGTAACTGACGAAGATGCTTATAAACAAGCGATTGAACTGACTCAGCAGACTTTTGGTACAGTAGATATCTTAATTAATAATGCTGGTTTCCAACATGTTGCACCTATTGAAGAGTTTCCAACGGCTGTTTTTCAAAAACTAGTTCAGGTCATGCTCACTGGTTCGTTTATTGGTATTAAACATGTCTTTCCAATTATGAAAGCTCAGAAATCGGGCCGTATTATTAATATGGCTTCAATTAATGGCTTGATTGGTTTCGCTGGGAAAGCAGGTTATAACAGTGCTAAACATGGTTTAATTGGTCTGACAAAAGTTGCCGCATTAGAATGTGCAAGAGATGGCATTACAGTCAATGCACTCTGCCCGGGTTATGTCGACACACCATTGGTTCGCGGTCAAATTGCAGATTTGGCTAAAACTCGTAATGTGAGTCTAGACAGCGCGCTTGAAGATGTAATTCTGGCAATGGTTCCTCAAAAACGTTTGTTATCTGTTGAAGAAATTGCTGATTATGCAATTTTCCTTGCGAGTGACAAAGCAGGTGGGGTAACGGGTCAGGCTGTAGTTATGGATGGTGGTTATACCGCACAATAAGTTAGAGTTTTATAAAGACCGCTTATTTTTAATAGGCGGTCTTTTGTGAATAAAAAGATATATAAGTTTAGTGTTCAAAACGATGATTTATCTCTACTATAGTTGCTTATAAAAATCTAATAAAATAAGTTTGTTAAGGTATGAAATTATACTTTAAAGGTATTTAACTTATTTCCAATTTTAAAATCTAATAGAGTATGAGAAAGTAATCTTTACTCTCTTTCTTGATTAGATATTTTTCAGGAAAACTCGTCAATTAAAGGATATTAATTGGCATACAAGTTGCTTTTTTAGCAATAAGTTATTAGCTAGGTGAAAAGGATATGATATCACTCAGCCAACAGATGGAACTCAATCATTATTCGCGTAAAGCTGAATTTGCGCAGAATTTGATGTCCACAATTTGTGGTGAACACCGTCTAGACACAATTTACAAAGACACTCTCGATTTTCACTATGATGGAATGCGCCTGCCTAATAAAAAAATGGCAATTGGCACCATCAGTTATGGTGCAAATGTTGCCATTAACATCTCTAATCTAAAAGCTTATAGCATTAGCTTACCGATACAAGGTCGACAAGCTCTCAACATTCGTGGTGCTCATTATCAGTCTGATGAAAACAGAGGGCTTATTGTTTCAAATAACGATCAGCAAGATTTGATTATTGATAAAGATTGTCGAAAATTTCAGGTGGTTATTCCAGAACGAAGCATGCAAATTGTTCTTGCAGATCTATTGAATAAACCGGTAGATGCCCCCATCATTTTTAATCCAGAAATGCATCTGGACTCTGAGCAACTGATTGGTGCATGGTGGAAAAATATTCAGAATTTTTTACAGTTAAAATCACAATATAGCAATTTTTATGGTTTGCAGATGTTATCTGAAGACTATGAAAATTTTGTAATTAAAGCCTTACTTTTATCTCAAGAAAATAATTATTCCGAAAGTTTAAAGTTACTTTCGCATCAGGATGAACCAGCCTATATCCGAAAGGTGCGGAATTTCATTATTGAACATGCCCATGAAGAAATCTGTGCAGAAGATTTGCAACGTCTAGCTGGGGTTTCAAAATCCAAGTTGTATGACGAGTTTCAGCAGTACTACGGTACAAGCCCAATGTCCTATTTGAAAAAGTATCGTCTACAACAAATTTATAAGATTTTGAGTACAACTAGCGCTGATAGAAAAGTGTCTATTTCAAAGCTTGCTTATGACTGGGGTTTTAATCATTTAAGTCGGTTTTCTCAAGAATATCGCGAGGAGTTTGGTGAAAAACCAAGTGAAACGAAGGGCAAAATTTTTTAATTATTTAATCTTTTAAGCAATAAAAAACCTGATTGAATTAACTCAATCAGGTTTTTTATTTATCTCTATATTTTAAATACTATTTTCAAGATTCAATACTTGCTTACTTTTAGATTTTTCATAAATGACTTTAAGACTAAGGGCAATAAATGAAATGAAGGTCGGTAATGCCAGAATAAAGAATATACCGCTTAAACTTAAGTTAAAAGTGAAAATGAGTGAGCCAAAGAAAGCGCCTAAAATTGCACCGATACGACCAATACCATGCATCCACGAAACGCCAACCGCGCGGCACACCGCTGGATAGAAAATGGCCGCAAGTGGTAGTAAAGAAGATTGAGCGCCAGCAAGTAATGCACCAATTAAGAAAATGGTAATGCCTAATAGGAAGATATTTGAACTGACTAAGCCCGCGACAATAAATAGCCCAAAAGCAATTAAATAAGAGTATTTAATGACTGTGGTTGGGTTCAGTTTATCCATGTACCAACCCATAATGGTTGCACCAATCACACCACCAAAAGGGAAAATAGCTGCAATTAAACTAAATTGTTGCGTCGTAAACCCAGCTGTTTTTAAAATTGTTGGCATCCAGCTTGTTAAAAGATAAAACACTAAAAGACTCGTAAAGCAGCACAGCCAAAGCATGCTTGAACCCCACAGGTATTTTCCTAAAACGATTTTAACCGGATTTTCCTCTGATGCTGTTTCTGTTTGGGCTAAGACAAGTTTTACTGGTTCTTGGAATGGATGCCCTTGAATATCTTCTAAAATTCGTTGTGCTTTATCTTGTTGTTGGCGCGTAATTAAGTATTGAGTTGATTCAGGTAATTTAAGTAATAAGGCAACCACTAAAATGAGGGGAATACTTCCACCAATAATAATGACCTTAGCCCAACCATAACTTTCTAACAGATAAGCTGACAACACACCGCCACAAGAAATACCCAGCATAAAACCGCAACCTGCTAATCCAGTTAGGAATGCTTTACGTTTTACAGGCATATATTCAGAGACAATGGTACTGATGTTTGGCATGGCTGCGCCTAAACCCACACCTGTAATAAATCGGTAAATCATTAAATCTTGGGTCGAGTCGGCAAAACCACACAAAATCGTAAATATTGAAAATAATAGGCTCGTAAAAACAATGACGCCTTTACGCCCAAACTTATCGGACAAAGGCCCTGAAATGATGGCTCCGATTGACATGCCGACTAAAGCGGCGCTTAAAACCGGCGCAAGCTGAGGCTTGGTAATTCCCCAGTCATCAAGTAAGGCAGGAGCAATAAAACCAATAATTCCTGTGTCTAAGCCATCACAGAAGAAGACAAAAAAGCCGAGTATAAAAACCATCCACTGTAAGGGGGACAGTTTTTCGCGGTTGATTACCGAATTTGCATCTATCGTTTTCATATGTATTCCCTAACTCATTAAAATTTTCTGCTGTAATTAACAAAGAAACGATTTTCCGAAAAATCGTTTCCATGCTTAACGTCGTAATTGATAAAGATGTACTGAAGGGCTAAACCTTTGAGAAAAGGCTGTTGAAGGGCATAATTGACAATAACGTTTGCTTCACTTTCTTTGTTTTTTAAGCCATCTGCTGTTTTAAAGTGATCGCCATATACATATTTCAAAGTTGTATTTAAACCGGGTACATAATCTTTAAAGTCATAGCCATAAATGAAGTGATAAGACTTTTCATCTTGTTTGAAGAAACCGGTCGTGTTCCAGTTAATAAAATAAGTTTCAGGCAAGAAACCATCAGGTAGTGGGTAGGCAGACTCGCCAATAATTTGTTGATAACCTAAACCAAAGCTGTGATTTTTTACTTTGAGCGTTTCTAATAAACCTACATTTTGCGCATCGATGTCGAAAAGATTTCCATTATCTTTGGCATTGAAATATTTGAATTTTGAATTGATCGAAAAATTGGAATTCTTCCATACGTGGTCCATTCCCACATAATGCTTATTGTATAAATCTTCCATATTCCCGAAGTAATATTCGCCCTTCAAATTAGGCGTAATTTGATAGCGCAGGTCTATGTAGTTAAGGCCATCAGAGTAGCCAGTCACACCTTTTGAAGTAAAAGAAAATCGATGAAATTCTTCTTCATTTCGTGGCGATACTTTTTCGATTCGACCAATTTCAGCAAAAAGCTTATCGCTTAATTGAGACTTAAGATTGGTTCCCCAATAAGAGGTTAGGAGTTGACGGCTTGCATCTACAGTGGTTACGGGTAAATCTAGCCATAATTCACCAATGCTCAGTAGAGTCTTGTTATAGCCTAACTTTAATGTCGCACCATATTTTAAATAATCAGGTGCTTGGGACTGAGTTGCTTTATCAAAAGGCAATACCGTATCTGCAACATGTTTATCTTGGCTTAAACGAACCGCATATTGTGCTGAAGCATTTGCGCCAATTTGAATCGGAGTTCCACCAATTTCTAACGGCGTGTCGTGCATATTAGAGTTATAAAATAGGGAGACGGATTGTGACCAGCTACCCGTGTCTTTTACATCTGGGTTGTCATAGTTTCTATCTATATATGCATTTTTTAATGTAAATTTCCATTCTTCATCCGCTGAATAAGCCTGAGTAGAAAATGCACTACAACATAAAATGTTGATGAGCATTAACGTTTTGTTGTGTCCATAAATTGGCTTTGGTCGATGCATAAATAAAGTGCCTTAAGTTAGAAAATGACTGAGCTTTTCTTATGTAATCAAAGTAATTACATGACTTTGATTGAACTATTTTTAGCCAGTAGTCACTATCCAATAAGTCCTAATCTTCATCCATTTTTTCCAAATTAGATAAAAAGTATTAATTTAATTTTTTGATTTAAAGTTTTGAAATATAGGTGTTTCTTGTTTTTTGAATTTTTATCCAGTTTGATTAATTTTCATAATTGCGCACAGATTGGATAGTGCTTGCAGCTTTTGGACAGTCTAAAAAAATATTCGGATAGAAGATAAAGCCATAACAATGTCAGGAGTTGACACTATGGCTGGTCAAACCGTTCAAATTAAAACTGCATCTGGAAAACAGTTCAGTGCGTATCTAGTGACACCAGAAACAGGAAAAGGGCCGGGCGTCGTACTTTGTCAGGAAATTTTTGGGGTGAATGCAGCCATGCGGGAAAAGGCAGATTTTCTTGCAGAAGAAGGCTATACCGTTTTAGTTCCTGATTTATTTTGGCGTGTAGCACCTAATATCGAATTGGGTTATACCCCAGAAGACTTTCAAAAAGCTTTTGAACTTTATCAGCAATATGACGAGAACCTCGGTGTTGAAGATATTCAAGACAGCTTATCTTTTTTAAAGACTCGACCAGAATGTGACACCTCTAAAGGCCTTGGTGTGGTGGGCTATTGTTTAGGTGGAAAGCTTGCTTATCTTGCAGGCTGTCGACTTTCGGAAGTGGCATGTGCCGTAGGTTATTACGGTGTAGGCATCGAAAAAGCGTTGGATGAATTAGCCAACGTAAAAGGATGTTTGGTTTTACATATTGCAGAACTGGACCAATTTACACCGCCAGATGCTAGGCAAGCCATTGTCGATGCAGCTAGCCAATATTCAAACGTACAAGCTTATGTTTACGAAGCTGTTGATCATGCTTTTGCACGCCCAAAAAGCAATCATTACCACAAACCTTCTGCACGTTTTGCTCACGGGCGCACAGTAACAGCTCTACATGACACGATTGGGCCGAAATATGACCTAGTTGCGCTATGGGAAGAGCATATTCGTCATGAGTTTGATACACGTGACGTACCGGCAACCATGGCGACTATGGTTGCCGAACCTTATGTCAACCATATCCCAACGTTGACTGGCGGTGTAGGCCAAAGCCAGCTTGCCCGTTTTTATCAGTACCATTTTGTTCACCAAAACCCGAAAGATATGAAGATCACCTCGATCTCTCGTACGGTTGGCTCAACGCAAGTGGTGGATGAGTTCATTATGAGCTTTACCCACGACGCTGAAATTGACTGGTTACTACCGGGTGTAAAGCCAACTGGCAAATATGTCGAAATTCCAATGTTAGGTGTGATCCAGTTTAGAGGGTCAAAGTTGTGCCATGAGCATATTTATTGGGATCAAGCATCGGTGCTCGTTCAAATTGGTTTATTAGACCCGACAGGCTTACCAGTTGCAGGTGTAGAGACAGCCGGAAAACTTCTTGATGAAGATCTTCCTTCAAATACTTTGATGCCGTCTTGGTCAAGTAGTGAAAGCAAGCCAATCAATTAAGGAGTAGCTGCAATGAATATAGATTTAAAAGGAAAAGTCGCTGTGGTGAGCGGTGGTGCAACACTGATTGGTAAAGCAGTTGTGCAAGCCTTAGTTAGTGCAGGTGCTCATGTCGCTATTTTAGATATTGATGCCAAAGGTAAGGCGATTGCAGAAAGCTTTAACCATGATGTGATGTTTATTCAAACCGACTTAACCAGTAATGCGGCTATTCAACAAGCTGTGGCAGATATTCACCAACATTTAGGCGAAGTAAGTTACTTGGTCAATCTAGCATGTACATATTTAGATGACGGTTTTAAATCTTCACGTCAGGACTGGTTACAAGCACTCGATATTAATTTGGTCTCTACAGTTGAGCTGAGCCGTGCTTTTTACAATGACTTAAAAAAGCAGCAAGGTTCAATCGTTAACTTCACTTCCATTTCAGCCAAAGTGGCACAAACAGGGCGCTGGTTATATCCAGTTTCTAAAGCAGCGATACGTCAACTCACACAAAGTATGGCAATGGATTTTGCCGTCGATGGTATTCGCGTTAACTCTGTCTCACCGGGTTGGACATGGTCTCGTGTGATTGCAGAAGTCAGTGGCAATAACCGTGAAAAAGCCGATAGCGTGGCAGCCGATTATCACTTACTAGGCCGATTGGGTCATCCCGAAGAAGTCGCCAATGTTGTTTTGTTTTTATTGTCACCCGCTGCGAGTTTTGTCACTGGAGCAGATTATGCGGTCGATGGCGGATATTCAGTGATGGGCCCTGAAGGATCACAGCCCGCTATTCCACGTTTAGCCGAATAGCACAGCGTTTTAAAGCACATTTAGAAAATTATGGAGAAGATTATGCGCCGTATTGCAATTGTTGGAGCAGGACAGTCTGGTTTACAGCTTGGTTTGGGCTTATTAGATACAGGTTATGACGTGACCATGATCACCAACCGAACTGCCGATGAAATCCGTCAAGGTAAAGTCATGTCAAGCCAGTGTATGTTTCATACCGCTTTACAAACTGAACGTGACTTAGGTTTAAATTTTTGGGAAGAACAATGTCCAGCGGTAGAAGGCATTGGGCTGGCTTTAGTCAATCCTGAAAATGGTGGTAAAGCATTTGAATGGAGTGCTCGTCTTGAGCGCTACGCTCAATCGGTCGATCAACGCGTCAAAATGCCATATTGGATGGAAGAATTTGAACGCCGTGGCGGTCGCTTGGTTATTCAAGATGTGGGTATTGAAGAATTAGAACAACTCGCAAACGACTACGAGCTTGTATTACTCGCGGCTGGTAAAGGTGAAGTCGTTAAACAGTTTGAACGTGATGATGCACGTAGTGTTTTTGATAAACCGCAGCGCGCTCTGGCATTAACTTATGTCAAAAACATGAAGCCGATTTCACCTTACTCTCGTGTGACTTTTAACATTATTCCCGAAGTGGGTGAATACTTTTCATTTCCGGCACTCACCGTAAATGGTCCTTGCGACATTATGGTGTTTGAAGGAATTCCAAACGGGCCAATGGACTACTGGCAAGATGTCAAAACACCTGAACAGCACCTGCAATGTAGTTTGGACTTACTCAAGAAATTTGTGCCTTGGGAATATGAACGTTGCGCAAATGTTGAGTTAACCGATGCAGGCGGTTATTTGGCAGGGCGTTTTCCACCGACCGTACGCAAACCAATTTTGACATTACCCTCTGGCAAGCAAATTTTTGGTATGGCAGATGCCTTAGTGGTCAATGATCCAATTACCGGTCAGGGCTCAAACAATGCTGCCAAATGTAGCAAGATCTATTTCGATGCCATTTTAGCCAATGATAATCAAAGCTTTAGTGAACAATGGATGATTCAAACCTTTGAACGTTATTGGACATATGCAGAAAAAGTGGTGGCTTGGACTAATAGCTTGCTCTTACCACCGCAACCTCATGTTGTTGAGCTATTAGCAGCTGCAAGCCAAAACCAGAACATTGCTTCAATTATGGCCAATAACTTTGATGACCCACGTGCTTTTGCTCCTTGGTGGTTTGATGCAAATCAGGCTCAAGCATTCATGGCTTCAAAAGCCCCAGCAAAAGTTGCCTAAGGTTATATAGCAAAGGGAGATATGAAAATGGACACAATTGAAACTCAAGGCTTACAAACCATCAATGCTGAAAACCCAAGAGAAATCCGTAACTTGCTTGGGCAATTTGCAACTGGCGTCACTGTGATTACCACACGTGGTAAGGATGGTCGCAAAATAGGAATGACAGCTAATTCATTTTCCTCACTGTCTTTAGATCCACCATTAATTTTGTGGAGCCTTTCAAAAACGGCACCCAGTTTGTCTGATTTTGTAGAAGCTGAATACTTTGCCATTCACATGTTGGCACAGGAGCATCATCAGCTTTCAGGGCATTTCGCTCGAGGTGCTGAAGATAAATTTGCAGGCGTTGCACATCAGCAATGTAATGCAGGCGTTCCAATTTTGTCCGATGCACTCGCAACCTTAGTTTGCCGCAATGTAAATCAGTATGAGGGCGGAGATCACTTAATTTTTATTGGTCAGATTGAACAGTACCAACAACGCCAAGGTGAACCATTGGTATTCCACGCAGGAAAGTATCGGATTGCCGCTGAACATCCAGAATTAGCACATTAATTCACCATAATCACGATCAATCCGGTCGTGATTTTTTTTATAGGAAATAAGAAGATGAAAAGCACTTTAATTAAACATGGCTTTTTAGCAGGGACATTGTTGGGTTTGCCGTTAGTTACACATGCATATGATTTACCGACCGTAAACTTAGGTATGACCAGCTTTCTCGATGGCGGATTACCCGCAGGACCCGGCTGGTATGCTCAAACCTACTTTCAAAATTACGATAGCAATAAACTCGTCGATGCCAATGGACAAAAATTAGGTTTGCCTAAAACAGATTTAAATTATCAAGTACTGGTTGAACAGATCAGTTATTTATCGAATGTCCGAGTAAAAGATAAAGCCAGTCTAGGGATGAATTTTTTAATTCCCTTTGTCAGCAAAATGGACATGGATGATGGCTTGAATAATGCTGCAATTAAAGCCCAAAGCGGTTTTGGCGACCTTATGATCGGACCGTTTATTCAGTTCGATCCAGTCATGGGCGCACAAGGGCCGAAGTTTGTACATCGTTTTGAGTTTCAGGTAAATTTACCTACTGGCGAATACGACCAGCAAAAAGATATTAATCCAAGTAATAACGCTGTTTCTTTTGACCCTTATTGGGCAGCTACATATTGGTTTAGCCCCAAATGGACAGCTTCAACGCGTATCCATTATCTCTATAACTTTAAAAATGATGACCCAAGCTATGCGTTTGCAGGTGCAAATGATATGCAGGCAGGGCAAGCATTTCATGCAAACTTTGCAACGGACTATGCCATTACCGAACAGTTCCGTTTAGGACTAAATGGCTATTGGCTAAAACAAGTGACTGATACTGAAGTCGATGGTGAAAAAGTCAAAGGTCGACGTGAACAAGTGTGGGCAATTGGTCCGGGCGCCATGTATAGTTTCTCTAAAAATGATCATTTAGTTGCAAATGCTTATTTTGAGCAAGATGCTGAAAACCGCCCCGAGGGAACACGACTACAAGTTCGCTATGTCCATCATTTCTAAATCATAAATAAAGCCTTTTATATCAAGAAATATAAAAGGCTTTTATCTATTTATTTTAAGAAAAAATTGAGGTAATTAAGCCTGAGCCTTCACTTTGACTAGATCGACGAGTAGAAGAGGGTAACTCACCATAACGGCGTTTATATTCTTGAGAAAAACGGCCTAAATGGGTAAATCCCCATTTAAATGCAACGTCTGTGACTGATAGATTTTCATTGTGCATGAGCTCTAAATGGGCTTGTTCAAAACGTAATTCTTTTAGATAAGACATTGGGGTGGTCCCCAAATAATTTTTAAAACCGGTAAATAACGTTCGAACACTCACACCTGCATGTTCAGCCAAAATTTCGACGTTAAGCGGCTCATGTAAATGTTCTTTAATATAGGCTTCTGTGCGTTTCACAAAATAAGGAGAGACAGTTTTTTCTTTATAATGATCAACTCTATGTAATGCATTATTAGGTTGACCATAAATCAGTGCATTAAACAGGTTTGACTCAAATTGTTTAAAGGCTAGAGGGTGATGGAGAGGGTGTTGCTCGCATGCTAAAGCATCCATCAATGTTCTAACGAGTTGTAAAAAATAGGCTCCACTTTGGGTAGCAAAGTCTAATTTGGGGTCAAAAACGAGTAAGTTGTTTTCTGAATCAGCAATGTGCTGACGGCAATGGTAAGTAAAATCATCCTTTGAAACTTTTAGAATGAGCTGCGGTGAGTTCGCGTGCCAGCGCATACGTAAAGATTGCTGAGGGGAAATAAGAGAAGCAACTTGAGAATAAGAAATAAACTTTTGTGAACCAAACTCGATTTCTGCATAGCCTTGAGTTGGAATTTGAATTAAGTAAAAGTTATCAAGGTGATCTGGTTCAATAATGACATCTGCGCCATATTCCAAGCGACTAATAGACAGGGCACCTGTTTTAACATGGTGCATGGTTGCACTGAAATCTCGCTTCTGTTGAGAGATTTTAAGATCATGCGGTTTAAAAATCTGCCCAACATTTCGGCAGGTTTCACTTAAATCTTGGTGATCAAACACCAAATTATGATTGGTAAAGATAGACTCATTTTGAAAATGACGCCCACTGAGTTCCGGGGAGTTGGCTTGGTTCATATTTATCCCTTTTGGCTCACTCCTGTATTTACTTGTGTTGTAGAAGCTCTAAAACTTCGCTGTGCAGCAAGTAAATACGGCACTTAAAAAAATTAAGTTACTCGCAAATTACAATAAGATATAAGCAAAATACAGACCAATTTAACCGCTAATTAATGTGATTTTCTCAAATTTTTAATTCGGATTTTGTCCATCAATTTAATAAATTTGAGAAATAGAATAGAGGGATATAAAAGGCGCTATAAGTTAATCTCATCGTGATCTTATTCCTTAAGATCTATCAAAATTTATAGCAAATCAGAGTGCGCCGGTCAATTTATTTTGTCGGAATTTATTATTTTATATTATTGATATATAAAAACTTTTAATTTAAATGTAAAAATTCAATATACCCCTTACAGAGTATATTGAATCATTTCAGGTTTTAGTGGTTTTTAAATTATTTATACTTTTAACGTGGGGTATTGCTCTGTAAAAACTTCTCGCTGTAAATACGATAGTTTTGCAAAGATTGTTCATCTAACCAATTTTTTACGGCTTCAATCATCGGTGGTGGACCACATAAATACATATCAAAAGCTTGCTCAGCCAGTTGATCTTTATTTAAGTGCTCATGAATATAACCCGCTTTACCTTGCCAAGCTTCGGTTGCTTTAGTCACAATTGGGTGATAGCTAAAGTTTGGAAGCTGTTCTGCGTAGGCATGTAAACGCTGTTGTTCACATAAATCAGTTTCACTATTTACGCCGTAGTACAACTGAACTGCAGGTGAGTTAGGCTGCTCAACCAAGTTATCTAGCATTCCCAAGAAAGCCGATAATCCTGTTCCACCTGCCACAAAAACCAATGGTCGCTGTACTTCGCGCAAATAGAAACTACCAAGCGGTGCTTCGATGAATAGGGGTTGTCCAACCTGACATCGATCACGCAAGTAATTGCTCATCACACCGTCTGGTAAAAGACGAATTAAAAATTGCAATTGATTGGTTGAGTTCGGTCTATTGGCAAATGAATAAGAACGCCAATCTTCAGTATCTGGAATTTGCAAACGAGCATATTGACCAGGCAAAAACTGAAGTTGTTCAGCATGACTACTCGCGTCAAGATGCAAAATTGCTGTCGTTTCAGAAACCAGCTCAACCGCGGTAACTGTGGTTTCAATTTTTAAGGTATCACCAGCATTGCAAATGGCTGAATCATGATCGAAATAGAAAGCTGCATCCGATTTTACTCGTGTCTGGCAAGCTAACATTTTTCGCTCGGCCAAATCACGTTCACTTAAGGCATCTTCATCGACATATTCTTGTTCATAGATGCCTGTTTCACACTGTCCCTGACAAGTGCCACAAACACCTTCACGGCAGTCTAACGGTAAGTTAATTCCTTGGCGAACTGCTGCATCGAGCAACAATTCGTCGTTATTTACCGAAATGAAAAAGGTTTTGCCATCGGCAAAGTTAAGTGCAACTGAATGTCCCATTTTCATACCCCTTAAACGTGATAGAAGTCTAAAACGGAATCAATCTTGTCATTAAGCAAAATGCTGTGCTGACGACGAATGCGGAAACCATCTGCTGTTTGGCGTAAAAGATAAGTAGCGTGTCCGTAAAAACAACCTTCTAATCCTTGACGATTATAAAGCGTTTGCCATGCAACTTTTGCTTCAATTAATCCATCATCCAGTGTTTTAACTCGAATGTTATTCATGCTGTGTAACGTACGTGGTAATGGCGTTGCAGAAGCTGCTTTTCCTGTACGAATACGGAATACACGGTCTTCGAGTCCAGTGCGGTCTGCGTAATAAATATAAGACAAGCCCTGATTCGGATCTTGAACATAGTTATGGTCATCAATCCACTGTGGAATATGATATTCACTATCTTCATCGTAAAGTTCTAAATAGGTATCCCAGTCATAAGCATCACAAAGTTCTGCTTTTTTGTACAAAAACTGAGATACAGCGAAATATAGTTCTTGTGACATGGTTACACCTCATCCATTACGGCATTGTTTTCGAAAGTAATATCCTGCATTTTCAGCACTTTCTTGTTTAAGCCATCGAGCATTAGACGTTGCCAGTGTCCATGCTGGTTTACATAGAGTCCTTCATGGGTAAACTCACGGCCAGTAATAACGGGTTGAATGCCTAAATCTTGTGAGTTTTTGGTTGCACCGTATTCCCAAGACTGACAGCCACGAGAAATATCGCTCCAGCGCTCAAGTCGTGCCTGAAAACCTTTTTGCTGTTCACGGAATTCGACTAAATCGTCTGGTGTACCAAGGCCTGATACATTAAAGAAGTCTTCGAACTGACGAATACGGTTACGGCGCGCTTCCACAGATTCGCCTTTAACACCAATACATTGACTGATGACTTCAGTTTTATTCCATGCCACAGGGCGAATAATACGAAGCTGAGAACTAATTTGATCCATAAAGAATAGGCTAGGGTACAAGTTCAAGTTTCTTAAACGATGCATTGCCCATTCAGCATATTTGTCGCCATATTTTTCGACTAAATAAGGCATAACGGTGCTGTAACCCGGACGAACTGTTGGATTCGGCATATCACTAAACAGCACACTATGACCATTTTTAAAGCTGAACCAGCCATCATCAGTCTCGGAATCACCCGCACCTAACTTGCTGTAATCTAGTGTGTCGAGTTCTGCACCTTTAGAAGCATTGACTTGTTGGCGATGTTGGACTGTAGATACATAGTTGTAGTGAACGGTACTGACGTGATAACCATCTAGGCCATTTTCATTTTGTAGCTTCCAGTTACCTGCAAAGGTATAAGATGATTTGCCTTGCAATACTTCGAGTTCACCTGTTGGAGACTGGTTAACCATTAAATCAAGAAACAGTTTTGCATCGCCCAAAAAGTCTTCTAGCGAATCTGTTGCTTGAGTATCAAGGCTTACAAAGACAAAACCACGATAGCTAGCAATACGGCCTTGCTTTAAGCCACGGCTTGATTTATCAAAATCTTCGCAATATTCACTCGGTGCTTTTACTTTGACCAAACGGCCATCTGACTTGTAGCACCATGCGTGGAATGGGCAAGTAAATGTAGATTGGTTGCCTTTAGCAACGCGTGTTAATGTCGCGCCGCGGTGCTCACAAGCATTGACCATGGCGTGTAATTCGCCTTTACCATCACGGCTCACAATAATCGGCTGACGACCAATTTGAACCGTTAGGAAATCATGATTGTTTGGAATTTCACTTTCGTGACATGCATAAATCCAAACCTTTTCAAAAATGAATTCCATTTCCAAATCAAACAGCTCAGGCTCAGTAAACATATTACGTGCAATACGGAATACGCTATCTTTAGGACGGAAGTCGATACATCCATCTACAAAATCATTCCATTGTTTTAAATTAGATGAGGTCATTTGCTCAATCCTATTCATTCAGCTTTTAATTGATTGAACCGCGATTAAGCCTTTACCTCTATCCGTTTTTTCCAGATCTTTATCCACTTTGTGCAGTTTTGATTTTTTAATAAAATTATTTTCAAGGGAATAATGAGGATTCTAAATTTGTATGGTGTCTTATCTTCTTAAACTTCCCTATAATCCTAAAGAGCATAAAGTGAAACCTTGTGAGTTAAGCCTATGAAAGAACACAAATTAAAATTACAAATCAGAATTCTTTCAGAGCAGAACATCGCATTGGGTCCGGGTAAGGCAGACTTACTTGAGGCAATTGAGAGAACTGGTTCGATCTCACAAGCGGCAAAATCTATGAATATGAGCTACCGCCGTGCATGGCAGTTGGTAGACACCATGAATCAGTGCTTCGAAACAGCCTTAGTTGAAACTCAAACGGGTGGAACACATGGTGGTGGGGCAGCAGTCACAGCTTTAGGCTTGAGAGTCTTACAACATTATCGTCAAATGGAAATCAATGCTCGACAAGCCTTAGAACATGATTATCAAATTATGAGTAGCTATTTAAAATAGCTAAATTAAAAGACTTTTTAGTGACTGAATCTTTTAATTTGGTATAGCTTTTGCTTAATAAAAAGTGCACGCTGAAAAAGCACTGCTGCAATTTTCAGTTACACAGACAATGGCGTCTATTCTGTACTATCGTAAAAGATGGTCAGGAATAGGCGTTTTTTATTGTGTATCTAAAAAAGTGGCTGGCATAAACGACTGATCTGTTTACAGATCTTTATGGTCATCGCTATGTGCTTCTTGGCATGGTGATGACCATAAAACTAATCAAGCTATTAACCGACACTGAAAGAAAATGGGTTTTAAAAATAGGGTATCTCGATAGATAAACTTTCAGCATATTGCACCAAAATGAAGTTTAAAATGAGAAATGCACCATCTACCTACATTTAGGTCCTCTATATTTAACTGATTTCTGCTTTTCATCATCTACGTATACCGCTATATTCTAGGATATATATCGCTGTATAAATCGATAAAAAAAGGAAAAACAATGGTAAATCCTGTACAGATAAAAAAAATCGCTATAGTCAGTTCAATCATAAGTCTTGGGTTATCAATCAGTCTCTCTGTAAAGGCCGAATCGGTTACTGTTTATGCAGCAGCAAGCTTGACCAACGCGATTAACGATTTAGAAAAAATTTACGAAAAACAGAATAAAGTAGAAGTTAAGACTTCATATGCAGGATCATCGACCTTAGCTAAACAAATTGAAGCTGGGGCACCCGCAGATATCTTTATTTCAGCAGATACACAGTGGATGGATTATCTACAAAATAAAAAATTAGTCGCAGCAAATGATCGTTTAAATTTATTAGGTAATCGATTGGTACTGATTACCCCGAAAGGACGATCATTAAAGATTAAATTGGATAAAACTACCGATCCGAATAAAGTGTTTACAGGGAAGATTTGTACAGGGGATACCAAAAGTGTGCCTGTAGGCAAATATGCTAAACAAGCATTTACCAATTTAAGTTGGTGGAATCGTATTGAGCCAAAATTAGTTGAAACAGAAGATGTGCGAGCTGCATTAAACTTTGTGGCACGTGGTGAATGTCAGGTGGGCATTGTTTATGCAACAGATGCTGCCATTAGTAAAGATGTAACAGTGGTGGGCGTATTTCCTGAAAATACTCACTCACCAATTATTTATCCAGTAGGGATGGTTAAAAAGAATCCTGACTCAGCAAAGTTTTATCAATTTTTACAAAGCAACCAAGCCAAATCAGTCTTTAAAAAATATGGCTTTAGTGTGTTAGCTCCAGTTAAACCATGATGTTTTCTTTAACCCCAGAAGAACTTAGTGTTCTGCAACTTTCTTGTAAGGTTGCGGCAAGTTGCCTAATTATCAGCCTTGTTCCTGCAATTTTTGTAGGTTGGGTATTGGCGCGTAAAGAGTTTTGGGGTAAGTCATTCATTGAAACATTAGTCTTTTTACCATTGGTACTGCCTCCAGTTGTACCAGGTTATTTGCTATTACAAGTCTTTGGAAACCACGGCATTATTGGGCAATACTTAGCGCCTTTAGGATTAGAGTTCGCATTTAACTGGAAAGGAGCAGTTCTTGCTTCGGCAGTGATGGGTTTCCCACTCTTGGTGCAATCAATTCGCCTAGCGATTGAGCTGGTCGATCAGCGTTTAGAAATGGCAGCAAAGACATTAGGTGCTTCATCTTTTGGGGCATTTTTTCATGTCACGTTGCCACTTGCTAGTAGTGGTATTTTAATTGGTACCATTTTATGTTTTTGTCGTAGTTTGGGTGAATTTGGGGCCACCATTACCTTTGTTGGCAATATCTCTGATGAAACAAGAACCTTACCATTGGCTATGTATAGCCTAATGCAACAACCAGATACAGAAGCTGCTATTCAACGACTGATTGTCTTATCTTTAAGTGTCGCTTTTTTGGCATTATGGTTTGCACAGTGGTTTCATCGTTATCAAAAGAAACGGTTAGGGCGGTAGAGTTATGTTGATTGATTGCCACTTTCAGCTACAAATGGGTCAATTTCTTATTGAACCTAGTTTCCAGTCAGATACTTTAGTTATTGGTTTATTTGGTGCCTCTGGTTCTGGTAAAACTTCAATATTACATGCCATTGCAGGATTAAATACACCACGTAGTGGACTAATTAAGATACAGGATCAAACATGGTTTGATTCGGATCAAAAAATTAATCTCAGCACGCAAAAGCGCCATGTTGGACTGGTTTTTCAGGATGCTCAGCTTTTTCCGCATAAAACGGTAAAGCAAAACTTATTATTTGGTCTTAAACATCTTGCACAACAAGAACGTCATTTTGAAGCTGATTACATTATTGAATTATTAAAGTTAGAACACTTGCTACAACGTATGCCAATCAAGCTCTCAGGTGGTGAAAAACAGCGAGTAGCGCTCGGACGGGCATTGTTATATTCACCTAAGCTGTTATTACTTGATGAACCTTTATCGGCATTAGATGCCGCACATAAAGCTGAAATTATTCCTTTTTTTCAAAAGGTCAAAGAGGAAATAAAAATTCCCATGATTTATGTGAGTCATGATATTCAAGAGATTAAACAACTGACCGAAACAATGTGGGTTTTATAATTTTTCATATTTCACACATTATTTCAGTCTTGTCGATTTATGGTTGTTAGCTAGCCCATAAACTGCCCAGTGGAGCAGCTTTCAAGCGATCTTGGGCTTGTTGATAAAAACGCCAGAAGGCCAAAGCAAAAATGATAGCCAAGAAATCAACGACTAAGATTTCGCCACCATGTACCCATAAGCCGCTTTGTGGAATGAAGTAGGCCACAAGAGACGTAAGAGGAATCGCAAATAAGACAAAGACTAAGGTTAATAGCAGTTGCGGTAAAGCTTTTGCATAGCCAATGACAAAGGTGTAAATCAAAGTCAGTAGGAAAATTGCATAATAACCATACATAAAGAGGTGATTCATGCTTTCAATATTGAGTGCTGCGAAGAGCCAACGACTGGCCAACATTGTGCCCACTACAGCTAAAATACATCCTAAACAGGCACCAATAGTTAAGTTCGCAAGGAACACCACATCTTTACGCTGCACGGGAACAGGATCTTCAGCACGCTTTTGCTTACGTGCACGAGTTTCAACCCAAAGAATGTTGCCCGTATAAAATAAGAAAGCACCACCAACACCTAAAACAAAATAGATCCAACGTACGCCCGTACCACCAAAACTTCCAAAATGTAGACTAAACATTGCATTAATCAATTTATTGCCCGCATCAGTCTGCGTATTAATACCTTTATGATTAAAGTGCTCAACCGCGTAAGGGTTCATACGCATAAAGTCTTGATTCGCACCGCGTAACATCTGATCTGAACTATATAAAGCTATACGTGCATTGGCTTTTTCAGGTTTATCTAGGCCACTGAACTGGATATAGTCAACTGAATATTCAGGCGCAACTTTTTTGGCTTGAGCTAATATTTGCTGCACATCAATCTGTGTTTGTTTAGGTTGAATAAGCGCTGGGGGAGAACGTTGAAAAACAGGTTGTCCTTTGAGTGCAAGTTGTCCAATTGCATCATAAAAAAAGTCATGAAAAGCAAAGACAATAACGCTAATACTAATAATGATGTGGAACGGTAAGCTCGTAATTCCAATCACGTTATGCGCATCTAACCAAAAGCGCTTTTTATTCTTACCAGGGCGAATAACAAAGTAATCTTTCACTAATGTTGGTAAAAGTATAATTACGCCTGAAAGTAAGGCAAGAAAATATAAAATTGAAATCACACCCATCACATAGAGACCCAATCCGTGATGGCCTGCCATGCCCGGTATGCCTGCGGTTTCATGTAGCTGTTCTATCAGCCAACCTGCTTTAGATAAGTTTTCTTGAGCAACGATTAACTGACCTTTTTCATCTAAGCTGGCCATCCACGTGGACTGAGCAGTATTAAAACCATCTCCACGCTCATGTTCACTCCATGTAATGGGCGCATAGTGAAATTCATTCGAAGATAAATTCAGTGTGAAGTTCTTTTGTGCAGCAGGATAGGCAGTCTGTACTTTCTGAATAAGCTCATTATATTGGTCGGGTGAGACTTTAGGTATAACTTGCTGCGTTGGCGTGGCCCATTTACTAATATGGTGCTGAAACATGCTGAGGCCACCAGCAAAAAAGCAGATAAAAAGCAAAATCCCTGCACATACACCCACCCAAGTATGCATGCTTTTTGCAAGTTTCATGATATCCGAACGTACTTTCATTGTTTAACTCCGAATTAGAAACACACAGCTATAAGCCAGTACGTTGGCAACAAATAAATAAACCATTGCTTGTCTTCCTGTCACAAAGAAATAGGTGCCAAACATAATTGGCATCCAAACCCAAGGAACACTCCACATGCCTAATTGGGCCAATAAATCCATGGCAATATAAGGCTGACCCAATAAAACAATCAGGTTGCCAAAAGCAATAGCAAGGCTTAACCCTAGAACACCACCAGCAAAGGTTTTACTCCACCAGTCTGGCTGAATAGGAGACTGAATTTTAGCTTTCATGAAACCAGTTTCCGTTTAAAAAGCGCCATAAAAGGAAGGAACGACCATGCAAAAATGATAAGCATGAACCAACAAAAAGCGGCAACAACTTTCGGTAAGCTGGCAAAGAGTGCAATTAATCCAATGACTAAAAACAAGAGGCCTAAATACTTAAATAGAGTGGGAAGATGTTGAAATAACAGGTTTTGGTTGCTATGGCTACAATAGACACTGACCGCTCCCAACAGGGTCAAAAAAAGTCCTATAAGTTTCATGATCAATATTTTTAAATAAATTAAGGGGAAAATTTATCCAACAGTATAAGTAAATAATAATTATTATCAAATGATAAATATAATTATTTATCGATGTGTTGCCATACGATAAGATAGGACATAATTCGTTAAAAATTCTTTATTTGATGTCAAATGCTGTAAGTGATTATTTATATATTCCTGAGTCTCTTTGTGGCTTGATTTTCGAAATTTCTAAACCAATTTTATTTAAAATGCCGTTCGATTGTTATGGTTTAGATTTATCAAAAACACTGCATTTACATATAGATCAGCAATTAGAGCATCCCAAAAAAATTATTCAAGCCCATCCTAAACGTCAACATGAATATTTATGTGGAAGGATACTGGCTCAGGCTGTTTTAAGTCATCATTTTGGTTTAGATCAACCACTAACATCTATGCACGAACATTTGCCCGTCTGGCCACCTCATGTTTTGGGTAGTATTAGTCATTCACAAAATAAGTTGATCGTTGCGCTATCCGACAAAGCTGGTTATTTAGGAATTGATATCGAGCACTGGGTAAGCTCTGAATTTGCTCAAGAGAGTGCAGATCTTATTTTAACGCCTTCTGAACTTGAACTCTGGAAGGTTAAAGCTTCTAAATTTTTTGATTTTTCTCAATTTGTAAGCTTAATCTTTTCTGTTAAAGAAAGCTTATATAAAGCTGTATATCCTATAGCTAAACAATACATCGACTTTTTAGAAGCTTCTGTAGTCGATATTGATTTTGAAAACCAAACATTAACTTTGGCTTTTACACCGGAAATACGAAATCGCCATCAACTCTTAGAACACTATCAAGGTGGCTGGAACGTGGAACAGGACTACATTATGACTTGGGTCTTTGAAGTCTATAGTTCTGCTTAAAAACAAAAGAAGGCAATAAATTGCCTTCTTTTAAGATATGGCTTAATTTTCTTGTAATTTAGGATCTTGAAATCCTGTTTCACGCATATCTTGAGAATTGAATAAGAACATAAATCCTACCGCAAAACTTAATATGCCGAAGAAGAGAATGCTTCCTGATATTGGTAAAAACCTAGTTAAAAGACCTAAAGTTGTTGTGGCAATCGAATCTCCCAAAGCATCTTGAGCAAGCCAGATTGCATTAATACGGCCTAGATATTCATCAGGCGTATGTCCTTGCACAATGCTGTATTGAAGCAAGTTAGCAATCGACATCAAATATCCGAAAACACATAAAATTGGCAAAGTCATGATTAACCAAGGTGAAAGCCCAATCATAATCATGCAGCTAAAGACACCTAAACAAGTATAGAGCATGACTAAGCCGGGTCGCAGTAATCGTGTTGTCCATCCACTGAGTAAGGCACCTAAAGTCGAACCTAAAGGTACAGCCGAGTACATAAGCCCGAGCTCAAATGCACCGCCGTGAAAGATTTCATCTGCCATTTGTGGAAAAATAATGCGAATAGCACTGCTAAAACTAAGCAAGGTTCCAATTAAAATCGTGCTGCCAACCACTTTGTTTTTTAAAACGAATTTAAACCCTTGGACTAATTGGCGAAGAGGACTCTCACCATTAGCTGCATGTTGTGGTTTAAGAGCAGGTAACCCTATTAATAAAAACACGGTAAGTAAGGTACCCACTGTTGAGACCCAATACACGGTCGCAACCCCACTAACCGCTATTAAAATACCACCGATTGCTGGTGAAATAACGGTAGCAAGTCGTACGGATACCATACTAATTGCACGGGCTTGTACGATATTTTCACGTCCTACAATCACAGGCATAATCGCCATCATTGCGGTTACACCTAGTGCACCAAAGAAGCCATCCCATGCTGAAAGGAAATAAATAGCATAGAGCGAAGGTTGTTCAAACATGGCATTGATCGCAAGCCCCGCAAAACCTAAACCACAGATACTGCGCGCCAGTAAAATCAGCCATTTTCTATCTTTTCGATCTGACAATAAACCACCGAGTAACAGACCAATAAACATGGCAACGCCTTCAAAGGCCATTGCAACAGCAACATTTAACGAACTACCCGTTAAGTCATAGACTTGTTTGGGAATAGCAACCACAAGCATGCCAATAGTTAGCAGTGACAACGTGCGTGCAATAAATACATGTCGAAAATGAGCATTACGTTTTAAAAGACTGAAATCGGTAAATATTGATTTAAAACTCATGGCATTTGCTCCTCTAAACCGCGCGCCTGACAAATCATGCGGTTTAAAATTGGGCCAAGTGTTTCAAGCTGCTGCGGAGACAATAAATCAGTATGATCAGCATCACTTAGTCGAACAATATTGAGCTTTTTAACTAAAGGCGACCATTGTTGTTCTGGTTGGATATATGGAAGTAAATCTTTTTCAGCAACAACCAAGTGTAGCTCACCGTCAAAACATGGCATTTTATAAGGTTTTAGTAAACGTACTGCATCGCGATAGTTCGCAAAAATATCCTCTTGTAAACGGCGTGTTTCTTCGTTTAGCGCCGTATCTGCATCGGCTAAAATATCATTGAAGAATTGAAGCTGTTCCTGTTCTGCTTCAGCATTCATTTCTTCTACAGATAAATCTAACCACTGATGAATTTCGGCAGGATAAGTGTCTAACAAGCCCAGAAAATCAACCTGTTCACCTTGTTCAGTTAACTTTGCAGCAACCGCATAGGCTACAGTGCCACCAAGTGAATAACCTAATAAGGTATAAGGTCCTGTTGGTTGTTGCTTACGAATAATCTCAAGTTGTTTTTCAACCAACTCATCCATATTAGTACTATTTGCCAATAGGCCATCTGGTCGAGGTGACTGCAACCCGATAATAGGTAAGTCAGAATGCAAATAACGATTCAGTACCGTATATTGCCATGCCGAACCAGAACCCGGGAAGAAGCAGAACAATGGATGCCCAGAGCCAGAACGGATGGGTAAAACAGGTTGCATACCAGTTTGTTCAACTTCTTCCAAACGTTCTTGTGTAAGAAGCAAAGCCGCTAAACGTTGAATCGTGACATGACTCATTAACTGACCAATTGGAATGGTCCGCTTAAATACTTTTCGGATTTCAATTGCAAGCTTCATGACCAAAATGGAATGTCCACCAATGGCAAAGAAATCTTCGTTTATGCCAATATTTTGTTCTGTATTTAAGATTTTCTGGAAAATACCTGTGAGCTCATGTTCAAAGGCAGTTGTGGCGTACTGTTTTTCTGTATTTGAAGTATCAAGTTGTGGCCGCGGTAGTACTTTACGGTCCAGCTTACCATTATGACTTAATGGGAACTGCTCAACTAATACATAGTGTGTAGGCACCATATATGTAGGAAGCTGTTTCGCCAATTTTTTCTTTAACTGATCAATGTCCACAGATGCTGTTGTTTGCAAATAAGCAACCAACTGAACGTCTGCTTTATTTTGCTCAGAAACAATAGGGTGGACAATCACATCATTTAACCCACTTGCTAAGCGTAGCTGTTGCTCAATTTCACCCAGTTCAATACGTTGACCCCGTATCTTTAGCTGATCATCTGAACGGCCCATATATTGAATACTACCATCTGCATTCCAACGAGCAACATCTCCGGTGCGATACATTCTTTGACCTGCGACAAACGGGTTTGCCACAAAACGAGTTGCTGTTAAGTCTGCACGATGTAAATAACCCATGGCGAGTTGATGGCCTGCCAAATAAAGTTCACCATCCACTCCAATAGGAACAGGACGTAAATATTGATCTAAAATATAAAGCTGGGTATTCCACACAGGATAACCAATTGCTACGCTACTTTCTTCAGGATGTAATCCCAACGTTGCATCCATATAACTCACATCTACCGCAGCTTCTGTTGGGCCATATAAATTATGCAACTCACAGCTAAAGTGCTCGGTAAATGATTTTGCTAAAGCCGTTGGTAAAGCTTCACCACTACAGAACACTCGGCGGATTGGCAAGCTTTGGCGCTGAGCAGTTGATAAAATTTCGGTAGCAGCATTTTCAAAGACAGCCAGCATTGAAGGTACAAAATGTAATGTGGTTACCTGATATTTTTGAATAAGGTTTAATAATGCCAACGGGTCACGGTGTGCATCCACAGGTGCCATAACCAATCGAGCACCGACTAAATATGACCAGAAAAATTCCCATACAGAAACATCAAAAGTACATGGCGTTTTTTGCAAAATCGTATCGGCTGCTGAGAGTGGATACTCTGATTGCATCCATAAAATACGGTTCACAATCGCTTGGTGAGAAACCATCACACCTTTTGGTTGGCCAGTTGTACCGGAGGTATAGATTAAATATGCCGGATGTTGTGGGGTAATGACTGTAGTTTTATAGCTGCTTAAATCAACTTTTGTTTCATCAAACAATTGATCGAAAGCAAAGGTGGCTATTGATGGTTGAGCAATAGCGGTTAGATCTTTTTGTTCACCAATCAAAAGTTTAGATTTAGCATCTTGCAACATAAACTTGATACGTTCAGTCGGGTGTTGCAAATCGAGTGGCAAGTATGCTGCACCTGCTTCAATCACTGCTAAAATAGCAATACTCAGTTTGACCGACCTTGGTAGGGCAACCGCAACAATATCTCCAGCCTGTACACCTGCAAGTTGCAATTGCTGTGCTAAAGCACAAACTTGTAATCGGACTTCACTAAAACTGAGCTGATGAGTTTCATCACATAACGCCGTTTGTTCAGGAGTAATTCGAGCTTGCTCTCTGAGTAACTGCTGTAATGTTGTTGGGCGAACATAATATTGAGTTTGATTCGTTTTCTGGATTAATTCACGCTCTTCGGCAAGTTGTAGACGGTAATGGCCTAAAGCAGTTTCTGGTTCATTTAATGCAATTTCAATAAATTGAACCATTCGCTCTAGGAAATGTTCAGACTGATCAATTACACCACGTTGCTCGAGTAGTAATTCAATTTGATGATCAGGAATGACCAACAAGGCAAGCGGGTAATGGCTATAACCGCGATTTGTGAGCTTAGAAATAGCCGCATCGCCAAGTTTTTGCTGTAAATATTGGTTATCTGGATAGTTTTCTACGACTAACAAACTATCGAAAAGATTACCTTGAGCCATCAATTGCTGAATTACACTTAGTCCTAAACCATCGTGTTCTAAATGTTCAACATGCAATTGCTGTAACTGAGCTAATTGTTCCCAAAGTGTTTGCTGCATGTTCAACTGTACACGTACCGGAATCGTATTTAAAAACAATCCGATTTGTTGCTCTAAACCATTGATAGGTGCTGAACGACCAGAAACAGGTGTGCCAAACACAATGTCTTCTCGGTGGGCATAAATATTTAAAGTCATTGCCCAAATCATTTGCATGAAGACATTTAGCGTGATGCCTTGTTGGCGTAATTTGTGTTGAAGTTTCGCACCCAACTCAGCACTTAAACGATAGGAAGTTTCCTGTACAGCTTGCTGTGGTTGATTAAATAAAATAAGTGGCTGCAAATCAGCTAAATCACGTTGCCATATTACTTTTGACGTTTCATGGTCACGTCCAGATAAGGCTTTAATCACTGTTTCATAGCTATGTTTAAGCACTGGCAATTGTTGGTTAGTTTGCTGATAGGCCTTAATAAAGTCTTGTAAGAACAATGGAGTTGACCAGCCATCAGTTAGCAAGTGATGCACCATAATCAATAGTTCTGATTGTTCAGGAGCATGTTGAATTAACGTTGCCCGAATCAGACCATAGGGTTGGTCGAGTTGAATCGGTTGTTGTAATACCTCTTGAATGGTTTGCTCAAGCAAATCGGGAGTGACCGAACAAAATTGAACTGGCCAAGCTTGGGTAGGGTGTAATGAATAGATAAAAACAGGTTCTTCAGCTAATTCGCTATCAAAATGTCCACCTAATTGAGGGTGACGTTTTAGTACGGTAATCAGCGCTTGCTGCAAACGTACAGGATCAATGTCTCCATTTAAGCTAAGACGAGTAAAGGCATTATAATTCGATTTATTTTCTACTTGAGATAAGAACAGCATGCCTTTTTGCAAAGGAAGTAAAGGCAGAATCGTGCTATGTTTTCCATATTTTTCTTGAACCTTTTGTTCTAGGTCTGCTGAAAATAAAGGTTTTGAAATAGCCGTTTGTTGCTCATCTAAACGTGTCAGATGAGGTACCAAAGCAGCAACTGTTTTGAATTGGAATACATCACTTGGTCTTAAGCTGTAACCATGCTGCCGTAGTTGAGTACACACCATGATGGCAGAAATGCTATCACCACCTGTCATAAAGAAGTCGTCATCAATCCCTATAGAATCTAGTTTCAGCACAGATGCGACAATCTGACATAAAAGCTTCTGTTCAGGTGTTTCTGCCATACGACTATGACTGCGAACCTTCGGACGCGGTAGGGCCTTTTTATCAACCTTACCACTTACATTTCGGGGAAATTCAGCCATGACTGTGAGGGCTGAAGGCACCATATATTCAGGTAGGTTTTGACGTAACTGACTTAAATACTGCTCACTTATTTTTTCATCAAGTTCAATGTCTTTGACCACGCAGTAACCGAGCAAACGGTGGCTGTTATTAATTGGCTCTGCAATGACGACAACACTTTCAATATTAGGTAAAACGGAAAGCGCATTTTCTACTTCACCAATTTCAACCCGATAACCACGAATTTTAATTTGGTCATCGCAGCGTCCCATAAACTCAAGTTTACCTGCACTATTCCAACGCACTAAATCACCCGTACGATACATGCGTTGCCCATATTCAAATGGATTGGCAACAAAACGGGCAGCACTCAAGTCAGCACGGCCTAAATAACCATTAGCAATACCAAAGCCAGAAATATAAAGCTCACCAATCACACCAGTCGGGCATCGTTGCAAGTGACGATCTAATACATAAGCCTGCGTATTGCCAATAGGGTTACCAATCACAGGGCGAGCTGTCTGTTTTAGCTCTGCACGGAAAGTATCAACCGTATACTCTGTTGGGCCATATAAGTTATGAGCAAAAAGCGCTGGCTGAGCATTAAGCTGTTGCCATAAAGCTAACGGTGCAGCTTCACCACCAATCAAAATCAGACTTGGATGATGCTGACCATCTGCAAATAAGCCATTGGTAATCATTTGCGCGCAAAAAGACGGCGGTAAATCTAATGTATCGATTTGCCTTTGTTGAATTTCCTGAACTAAGCCAAATGCATCACGGCGCATGTTTTCATCAAAAATATGTAGCTCTTGTCCCCATAACATCCAGAAAACTTGCAACCAAGATGAATCGAAAGAAAAAGAATGTGTATGTGCTGCGCGTAATGGACGATCAGGAAAACGCTGCTCTACGGCATTAAGTACAGGCCAATAAATTGTAGGTTTATGCGATAAAATCAGGTTGAGTAGCGACCCATGTGTGTTCATAACACCTTTCGGACGCCCTGTACTGCCTGATGTAAAAATCACATAAGCCACATCCTGAAAATCGAAATTACGACTCTGGGTAGGAATATCACTCGTTTCTTGTTTTTGAATCTGCTTTTGAACATCAATATGGTCAAGATGTACTTGCTGAATATTTTGAGGCAATTGGCTTGAAAGAGCCTGCGTTGTAAGTACAAACAATGGATTGGCATCTTCACACATCATTTGCATACGATCGATTGGATAATCTAAATCGAGTGGTAAGAAGCTTGCACCCGAATTTAACACCGATAGCATCACAACCACTGAATCGATAGAACGGGGAATAGCACCAGTAATAACCGTGTGTTTCTTTGCTCCATTTTCCTGTAAAAAACGGGTAAGTTGATTCACTCGAATTGCAAGTTCAGAAAAACTAAGTTGTTGTAGATGCGGACGTTCACCACTAATAATTGCAATACGTTCCGGATATTTTTGAACTTGTTCATAGAAGATATCTAGAACATTATTATATTGTTCAGGATGGTTAACGCGAGGACCTATACCGCTTTTTGTCAGCGCACTAAGTTCTTGTGGTGTAGTAATATTAAAACTGCTACATGGATGCTCTGGTTGTAATAAAGTCTGCTCTAATAGCAGCGTTATACGCTGACCATGCATGAGTAACTCATCTTGAGTATAACGCTGTGCATCGGCACGTAATTCGATAATGAGTTCATGATCTTGAACAATAAAAGAAAACTCAAAATCATCAATTGGTCCTGTTGAGATATGATGTGTTTTGACCTTTTCACCATCTAAAGTGAGATCTTGGTCAAAAGCTTTATAATTTAAAATAGGACCATACATCCGTTCATGAATGTCGATACTGTTTAAATCTCTTAAAATTTGTTCAGCATCGTATTTTTGATGTGGCCGAACTTGTTGTAATTGTTTTTGAACATGTTGAGCCAAGCTCACCCAACTGTCTTTTTCAGCAACATTAAACTTCACAGGCAATACATTTACGGTCGGTAATGTTGAGCGAATCGCCTTTGAGCCTAAACGGCGCATAAATGGAATGCCATTAACCAATTCGGCTTTATCTGTCATTTTGTAAATATAATGTAATGACAATGACATCATCATGTCATTCAAAGCTAATTTAGATTGCGCAGCTAAAGCCTGAATTTGCTCTAAAATTCCTGTAGAAAAACGCAGCTGATGCTTAACAAATTGGGCTGTTGTTTTCGAGGCTAAGTGGTGTGTACTTAAACTAATAGGACTAGGCAAGTCTTCACAGTAAGCCTTCCAAAAAGCTTGGTCTATCTTAAATTGATGGCTATTTTCATAAGCCTGACGTTCTAAGATGACATCATTAACATCAATAAAAGGTGAAGAACTAAGGTCTTTTCCTGCTTGTAATTGTTGATATAACTCAACTATTCGTTTTGTGAGGTTAATCATGCTAAAACCATCAAGCATGATGTGATGATAGCGTTGATACCAATACACTTTGTCGTGTGTAGTAAACAGTACTTGACGGAAGAGTTGAGATTCACCAGCTTTAAGTGATTTAGCGCATTGGCGGTCAGATGGCATCCAATCCCATAAGCGTTGCTGAGCTTTTTGAGGGGTTAAATGGCAAAAATCAAATTCTTCGATTCGAATCTGCACTTGGTTATTAAGCTCAATAAAGGGCTGTGCCGGATCAGATGAATATGAAGAAATCACAGTGTCAGCTTCATTTAAACCCATTTGAATTGCTTGCTTAAATATTGAAATATCAATAGATTTTGGTAATTCTAAGCAATGGGCAATCGTATATAAATCTTCAATAGAACTTAAATGATCGGCAAGAAAAATACCGAGCTGGGTAGAGGCCAATTCAAAACGAGCTGGTTGTGAAATATCGGAAGTAAATTCATTATTTAATGCTTGATTCATGACAATACTCCTTTACGCTTGCTGAAAGGGGTTAATCGCAACCCAGTGCTTTTCTACATACGCAATACACGAAGCCCGTGTATCTGGACCATGTTGAACGTCCCAACCTGATGGCACCTGATGTTGGGCCGGCCATAAACTGAACTCACCTTGCTGATTTTTTAAAACCTGAAAAGACAAACTTTCATTATCGAAAGGATTAATATAGTTTTCCTGTAAGTTGCTCATGATATTGTTATCCTTGATGAAACAAATGGTTATAGTGAAAGAATTTTTTGCAATGCCTTAAGCAAGTCTGCACGCCAGTTCACCGCATCGTGGCCGCCTGAAAAAGTTTGAAAACTCACTTGATTGAATGATTGCAATTGTTGATAAAGTTGGTGGGCATCGTCCCGCATATCGGTTTCATACGTGCCTGCACTGATATAAATTTGAGTTGTTTTTGGTAATGGATGAGATAAATTTAGTAGTTCTAAAAGGTTACCCGTATGGTTTCGTCCCAAAGCGCTGTTAGAAAAATCTGACCACCAATAAGAGCCAGACTGCAAAATCAGCGATGTAAAAACTTTTGGGAAAAGCAGTGCGCTATGCAAAGCACATAAACCACCTAAACTTTGACCACATAAGGTAATGTTCGTTGCTGAAATAAATGAATATTGTTCTAAAAGAATTTCTAATAATTCGTTTACAAGTGCCTGACTAAATACATCATGGCAACCATAATCTTGTCGACGTTGTTGGCTGTTTAAACTATGGATAAATACGTATACAGCTGGACGGATCTTTTTTAAATCGGTTAAATCGCGAATCTCGGAAAGAATCGAAAGCTCTCGACTCCAGACTTGGCCATCAAGAAAAATAACGAGTGGTAATGTTTTTTGAACTGCCTGACCACTAATAAAAACATCGACTAAATAGTCTTGTTGACATAACACGCTTGACCACTGAAATGTCTTTGTAATAGGGCAAAGGCTGGTGGGTAATTGTTTTGTCTTTTCGAGTTGAACTTGATTGATGTAACGAGCCAAGTGTCCGCTATAAAACTGCTGATGACTTAATGAATCAATCTGAACATTCTGTTTAAGCTGGGTTTGCCACCATGAGCGTCGCGTTGCCGCACAGTTTGTTTGTGGTGCTTCCCCATCAGCGGTAACTACAACATAACTACCAGCCCAAGCTACAGGGAGTTCTATTTCAAAAAAGTACACATCTGTCCCAGCTACATGGCTAAAACGATTCCACTTTTGATAGATAGATGGGCTTTGTGAATAGACATCGATATAAACGAAGCAACGCTCTTCGTGCTTGGGCTTGCGCCAAACAAAAGTGCAAGAAGTTTTATGATTTGTTTGCACAGTAACAAGGGGATTACCTAATTTTTTAACGGTATTCCACCAAGTTTCACATCCAACATTTGATTGTTGAAATAGTGGATGTAAAGGATGAGAAAATGGCTTCATTTTGAGTCCATCTCGACAAGAAAGCGCGGTCAAATTATCAGAATGATTCTCATTAGTAAATGAAAACAATTATCATTATAATCAATAAAAAAAGATGAGTTTTATTAATATTAATTAAAAACAATAATTTAAGTTGAAATTGTGGTTAATAAATAACTTAATTTAGATTGTAATCTTATGTTTGATATTTATCGCTCTTGATAATAATGATAATTATTTGCAATTATGTTGCGCAATTTAGTGATCAAATCAGACGGGAGTAAGAACATGAGCTCTACCATCGTAGTCACAGGCGCTGCAAGAGGTATCGGAGCTGCTATTGCAAAGCAATTATTGCAACAAGGGTATCAAGTGATCGGTATTGATCAGCAGGAAAACCCAGAACTATGGGAAATCAATAAAAACCTGACATCAGATGAATGTTTACGTTGGCAAGGCATTTCACAGGACATTACACAGCAACAAGCCACTCAAAAGCTTATTGCCGATCTTTTAGAAAAGCACAACATTACAGGTTTAGTGAACGCCGCAGGTGTCTTGATTATGCGTTCTATGCTTGAAGCAAAAACAGAAGACTGGGAAACACTTTTTGCGGTAAATGTCATGGCTCCTATTGCGATTAGTCAACAACTTGCCAAACATTTTTGTGAGAAAAAACAGGGGAGTATTGTCACGATTAGCTCAAATAGTTCACGTATGCCGCGTATACAACTTGGCATGTATGCAACTAGTAAAGCTGCACTCAGCCACTACTGTCGTAATCTTGCGCTTGAAATCGCACCTCATCAGGTACGGCTCAACATTGTTTCACCAGGCTCAACTTTAACTCAAATGCAGCAGCAGTTGTGGACGGACAATACACCGCCACCAGCGGTAATTGATGGCGATTTAAGCCAATATCGAACAGGCATTCCTTTAAGAAAATTAGCCCAGCCTGAAGACATTGCGAATACGGTCAGCTTTTTACTTTCCGATCAGGCAGCACAAATTACCATGCAAGAAATTGTGGTTGATGGGGGAGCCACTTTAGGCGTTTAAACACTCATTCATTACAACAAAATAACGGTATAAGGAGTCACGAGATGTCGGCACAGCATCCGTATTTTATCCAACGAGAAAATTTTACTGAAAGCCACGTTGCACTTGCTCAAGAGGTTCTAAAGTGTGGACATGATGCTGGTTTTATTTTTACCACGCCAGAATACACAATTAATAGTCATCAGAAATTACAAGACATTCAGGTCGCTAAAAATAGCCTTTTAAAAGATTGGCTACAAGAAGCTCGAATTCAATTACAGCAAGCGATTACCGATGGTTATAAAGACGTCAAAATTATGGGCGGACTGCCGTTTTGCTCGACAGCAGATGTCAATTTAATGCTCATGCAAAATGCAAAAATATGTCAGAAGGTACTCTATGCACAATCTGATATAGATCTTAGTTCTTTAAAATTAAACAAGGCTGATTATTTCCCATTAGGTGAACATTATCAGCAGCAAGTTGAATATCTGGTTCAGCAAATGCAGGCAAAGAAACTGGATAAAGCCGTTCTAGCCCGTATTTTACAACTTGAATTTAAAAAAAATATTCCAGTCTCAGACTTATTTTATAATTTAGCGAAGCATAATCCTGAAGGCTATAACTATGCAGTCGCAAGGCACCCTCAAAGTGAGGGATGGTTTGTTGGTGCAAGTCCAGAACTTTTAATTGCAAAGCAAAATACAAAAATTTGGAGTAAACCGGTTGCGGGTACATTGGCTCGTGATGATGATCCGACTATAGACCAAAACAATGCTAGAGCTTTACTTGCCTCACAAAAAGATCAACATGAACATGCACTTGTGATCGAAATGATTGCAGATGAGCTCACACCTTTTTGCAAACAATTACATGTTCCTAAGCAACCATCTCTCATTCGAACCAAACGTCTTTGGCATTTAGCTTCACACATTACTGGTGAACTTAAGCAAGCCGATACTCACGTTTTCGACTTAATTGAACGCCTTCACCCAACACCTGCAATTTGTGGCGAGCCTAGTCCAATTGCTAAAGAATTAATTCAGCAACTTGAACCATTTAACCGAGAATTATTTGCAGGAACTATGGGATGGGCAGATGAACAAGGTAATGGTGAATGGTCGGTGACTGTCCGTTGTGCCCGAATTTATCAGAATATTGCGCGTTTATTTGCTGGTGCAGGCATTGTGGAGGCTTCTCGTCCGCAAGCTGAACATGCTGAAACTGCCGCAAAATTCCGTACTGTGCTGGACGGATTCCACATTTCACCAAACCAATTACCAATACAGGGATCAAACATATGACAACACAGGTTTATTTGGATGGTGCCGTGCCATATCCAGCAGAGTTCGCTGAGATTTACCGTAAAAAAGGTTATTGGATTGGGCAAAACTTGAGTGACTTCTTGCGCGAAAGTGCTCAAAAATACCCGAAAAACATTGCAATCTATGATGGTGAAAAAGCCGTTAGTTACTCTGAGTTTGATTATTTAGTCGATTGCTGTGCCAGCCATTTATATCAACACGGCTTACGTGCGGGTGACAAAGCAGTTGTACAAATGCCGAACCACTATCAGTTTTACGTTTTGTTTTTTGCACTGATTCGGCTTGGTGCACTACCTGTAATGTCTTTGCCTGCACATCGCTATGCTGAACTCAGTAGTTTTTTCAAACAAACTCAAGCAAAAGCTTATTTCTGTGCTGATTTTGGTGCACAAAAATTTGACTACCGAGAGCTTGCCGAAAAGCTTCAGCAAACAGCTTCTTGCTTACGACATGTATTTGTACTTGGAAATGCAGGTAACTTTGTTGCCATTCAAGACCTATTTAAAGAAACCAGTATTTTGGATGAAGCCATCTCGCCGACTACGGCAGATCAAGTTGCTTTTTTACAGCTTTCTGGTGGAAGTACTGGGGTTCCTAAGCTTATTCCACGTACCCATGACGACTACCTATACAGTGTTCGTGAGAGTGCCAAAATCTGCTGTCTAGACCAGTCATCACGCTTACTTATGGTTTTACCCGCGGCCCATAACTTTTCAATGAGCTCAGCTGGTTCTTTAGGTGTTTTTTATGCAGGTGGTGCGGTTGTTTTAGGAACTGATCCAAGTCCTGATACGGCATTTCCATTAATAAAAAAACATGGCGTAACTGATGCTTGCCTAGTTCCTGCATTAGTTCGACCTTGGATGGATAAAGCTGCAAAAGATCAAGACCCAATCTTATCGACTTTACGTTGTCTGCAAGTCGGTGGAGCACGTTTACCAGATGCGGTTGCCTTACGTCTGATTGATGAGTTTCAAGTTAATTTACAACAAGTCTTTGGAATGGCTGAAGGGCTTGTGAACTACACCCGTTTTGATATGACGAAAGAACAAATCATCCATACACAAGGCTTAAAAATTTCAGAAGATGATGAAATTTTAGTGCTAGATGATAACGATCAACCAGTAGAAGCTGGGCAAGTGGGGCATTTGCTTACACGCGGCCCATATACCATTCGCGGTTATTACCAAGCACCAGAGCACAATGAGCGCTCTTTTACTCCCGACGGTTTTTATCGTACTGGCGATTTAGTTCGTATTCGTGAAGATGGCTGCATCGTTGTCGAAGGCCGTTCTAAAGAACAAATTAATCGTGCTGGGGAAAAAATTGCGACCGAAGAAGTTGAACAAGCTCTACTAACCCATCCGCAAATTCGCCTAGCGGCTCTAGTTGCTATGTCTGATGAGGTCATGGGTGAAAAAAGCTGTGCCTTTGTTGCGTGGCAATCTCAAAGCGATGATCCAAGTCAAATTCGTCTTGCGATGTCAGTACGCCAACACCTTAAAGACTATGGACTTGCGACCTACAAAATTCCAGATCGCGTGGAATTTATCGAGCAATTTCCATACACAGCCTTTGGAAAAATCGACAAAAAAATATTGCGTCAACAACTTGAAACTAAAACCAATGTTCTTGCTTAAAGATAAAAAAGGAAAAATTTGATGAGTATTCCAAAGATTGCCAGTTACAGCATGCCCCAAGCACACGAATTTACGGCGAATAAAACACATTGGCAGCTACATACCAATCGTGCTGTTGTACTAGTGCATGATATGCAGCAATATTTTTTAGACTTTTATGATCAAACCCAAGAACCAATTCCAGAATTGATTAAAAATACTAAAGAACTGATTGAAACTGCACGCAAGTTTAATATCCCTGTGGTCTATACAGCCCAACCTGGTAACCAGACGCCAGAACATCGCCAGTTATTAACTGATTTCTGGGGAAATGGTCTAAAAGATGATCCAAATATTACCCAAATTTTGCCAGAAATTACGCCTCAGAAAAATGATACTGTTTTAACAAAATGGCGTTATAGCGCATTTAAGTTTTCTCCACTCGAACAACTCATGCGCGATTCTGGTAGAGATCAGCTCATTATCTGTGGTGTCTATGCACATATTGGTTGTCTCATGAGTGCTGCGGAAGCCTTTATGCTAAACATTCAACCATTTTTATGTGGTGATGCACTTGCTGACTTTAGCCGTGAAGAGCACGATATGGCTTTGAAATATGCCAGTACACGATGCGCACAAGTCATGACGACCCAACAAGTCACTCGTGCTTGGGAACTTGAACAAGCAGCATCGCCGTTAACCCAAGAAGGTATTGTTTTGGCGGTAAGTGAACAGCTACAGATTCCTGTATCAGACATTCAGTTAAATGATGATTTACTCATGCTTGGGCTTGATTCAGTACGCCTTATGACACTGGTAGGTAAATGGCAAGCTTACGGCGCTCAGGTGAGCTTTGAAGATTTAGCCGAACAACCAACCCTAGAAGTTTGGATTGATAAGCTTGTAGCCTAAATCTAAACAATAAAAAAATGGCAGATTTAATATCTGCCATTTTTTTATTTTAACTTTTAAAAGGATGTATTGTCCTTTTTAATACGGCCGTTAAATTTCAAAGTTCGAGTAAACCTAAGTTTGCTGATAGACCACCGAAAACTTGGCACACTATGAATCATAACAAAGAAAAACACCGTAAATAGCGGTACAAGGAAGGTGCCAAATACAACACTTCCAAATACACTCATGCCAATTTCATAACGGCTAGCAGCGCCTGCACCAGTTGCAAAGATTAAAGGAATAACACCCGCACCAAAAGCCAGAGAAGTCATCAGAATCGGACGTAAACGCAACTTTAAAGCCTCACTTGCTGCGTCGATTTTACTTTTTCCTTGTTTGAGTGCTTGAGTCGCAAACTCCACAATTAGAATTGCATTTTTACAAGACAAGCCAATACCCGTTAATAGGGCAATTTGAAAATAAACATCATTAGGTAAGTTAAAGAACTTGGCAAAAATAATAGTGCCCGTAATTCCTAAAGGTAAACCTAATAAAATAATGAAAGGGACTTTCCAGCTTTCATATAAGGCTGCCAAACATAAGAAAATAAATAAAATAGAAATGACATATAAAAAGATAGCCTGCCGATTAGACTGCTGCTCTTGTAACGAGAGGCCACTCCATGCAACGTCTACACCAGATTGTTTGGCAACCATATCCGTAAGTTCTTGCATGGCTTGTCCTGAACTAAAGCCCGAACTGATATTCGCTTCAAGTTGTATGGCAGCTAATCCCATAAAGCGAGTTAAAGCTTCCGGTCCACCAGTCCACTGACTTTGAGCAAAATGGGCGAGGGAAAGCATTCCACCTGTATTGTTTCTTACATGCCAGTAAGCTAAATCTTCGGGTTTAGAGCGAAATTCAGAGTCACCTTGCATAATAATTCTTTTAATTCGACCTCTTTCAACAAAATCACCAACATAGTTTCCACCCCAAGCGGTAGATAAAGTTGAACGTATCGCTTGCTGATCAATTCCCAGCATTTTTGCCTTATTTTGATCGAGTTGGATAAATACTTCGGCTTTATCTTCACTCACAAGGGGACTTAGATTTTCAAATGCTGAATAGTTCCGCGCCTCTTTTTCTAAGGCTTTATATTGTTTGATTAATTCATCGCGTCCTTGACCATTTATATCTCTAAGCCAAAGTTCCAAAGCATCAGATTGACCTAAACCAGATACACTTGGTGGCATTCCTACCATGACTTTGGCTGGCAAGTTTTTTTGCAAATAAGTTTGAGCACGTTCACGAATAGCACTTGCCGTATTGGCTTCACCTTTACGCTCATTCCAATGTTTAAGCGAAATAAACGCCATACCTAAATTTGGCCCACTTCCTGAAAAATTTTGTCCATTCACCACAAGTACGGTATTAATATTTTTGGCTTCATGTTCAAAAAAATAATTATTGACGAGCTTTCCAACTTCTTCGGTCTGACTCATCGAAGCACTATTATGCAAACTATATGGAACAGCGAGTAGTCCTTGATCTTCATTAGGAATAAAGCTTGTAGGTAAACCACGGTAAATCATAAATAAAATAACCGCTATGCCCACAACTAACAGACTGGAAAAAACTTTGAACTGCATTAGGCGAACGGATAAAAAACTAAAAGTTGATCTAACTTTTTGAAGAATCAGCTCGAATGCTTGTCCCCATTTTGGCTTTTTATTGTGTTTTTTTAATAAAACTGCGCACATTGCTGGTGTAATGGTCATAGCTACAAATAGCGATAACAACATGGCTGCTGCCAAGGTAATAGAAAACTGACGGTAAATCATACCCGTTGAACCACTGAAAAAGGCCATTGGAATAAATACCGCGGTTAAGACCAGCGTAATACCAACCAATGCACCGCTAATCTCTTGCATCGACATTAAACAAGCTTCACGCACGCTAAGCTGTTGTTCATGCATAAGTCGTTCAACATTTTCGACCACGACAATCGTATCATCCACCAACAACCCAATCGCTAAAACCAGTGCAAATAGGGTAAGGGTGTTAATACTCATTCCAAACAAATACAACACCACAAATGTCCCACTAATGACGATAGGAACCGTAATGGTTGGAATCAGTGTCGCGCGCCAATTTTGTAAAAAGAGATACATCACAATAACAACAAGTACAATCGCTTCAAGCAAAGTGATAATGACTTGCTTAATTGACTCTTCAATAAAGGGGGTATTGTCTCTTGGATAGACAATTTTATATCCGGCTGGTAAATGCTGGCTAAGCTGAGCCATTTTTTCTTTAATAAGAGCAGAAGTCTCAATTGCATTGGCATCAGGACTTAAAGAAATACCTAGGCCTGCCGATGGATAGCCATTAAGCGTATTAATGCTTTCATAATTTTCTGCACCTAATTCGACTCTCGCGACATCTTTTAAATAAACAAGGCTTCCATCAATATTCGCTTTAACTACTACCGACTTAAAATCATCTATTGTTTTTAAACGTGAGCCTGCTTTTACTTTTGCATAAATATTCTGGTCAGAAGCAGAAGGCATTGCACCAATCGAACCCGCAGCAATCTGAGTATTATAATCTTCGAGCGCCTGTTCAATATCACTCGGCACAAGTTGATAATTTCTAAGCTGATTTGGGTTTAACCAAATTCGCATGGCATAACTCGAACCAAAAACATCAACCTCACCAATTCCTTGTAACTGGCTTAAAGGTTGTTCAAAGTGATTCACCATATAATCAGACAACTCAATATTGCTGGCTTTTCCTGTTTCATCATATAGCCCAACAATAAGCAGCATATCACCCGTGGTTTTCCATATGTTTACGCCTTGTCTTTGAACTTCCTCAGGCAAACGGTTTAACGCACCATTAATTCGGTTTTGTACTTGTAACTGTGCTTTATCAATATCTGTTCCAATTTTAAAGTGAATATCAATGCTACTCGTTCCCGATGATTCACTATAGGACGTAAAGTAAAGCAAATTATCCAGACCTTTTATTTGTTGTTCTAAAATTTGGGTCACGCTTTCTTCTACAGTGTCAGCAGCCGCACCACGGTAGTTTGCAACAACAGTGACACTGGGCGGAGCAAGGTTTGGATACCGTTCAACAGGCATTGCCAAAGTGGCAAAAAAACCAAAAATAAGAATAGTGATTGCAATGACAGAAACAAAGATAGGGTGATATATAAAAAATCGAGAGAGCATTGTTATGTCTACTTTAAGCTTGTTTTAAATAGGTTTTTAGGCACACGAAGGTGTAATGGTAACGCTTTTTTACAGCACAAACAATAATGATTATCATTATATAACTAATAATTATTTTTATCTTGATCAGTAAAAGTCATAAGTATATGATGCTCGGCACATCATAAATGATAATAATTATCATGTGGTAATCATTATCCAAAAACAAGGGCCGAGAAATGACGTTAACGAAAAAGGCGCTGGTGGTCGCCATCTCAACACTGCTTCCATGCGCCGTTCAAGCAAATGCAGATAGTGAACAGCAGGGCAATAACGAACCAGTTCAAAAACTTAAAACTATTGTGGTTTCAGCAGCATTAAAAGAACAAGATGTTGATAAAGCACCCGCATCAATTAGTGTGATTACTAGCGAAGAGATTGAGCGTAGTGCAGCACTTAGTCTTGCTGATGTTTTACAAAAACAAGCTGGGGTTTATAACTACAATAGTGGGCAAGATAAGATTGTTATACGAGGAATGCTCAACACATCGGGTAACTACACCCTCATCTTACTCAATGGCAAACGCATGTCATCGAACGGAGCAATGTGGCGAGGTAATGACTTTGACTGGAGTGCAATTCCTTTAAATAGTATCGAACGTGTTGAAGTGATTCGTGGGCCGATGTCATCGCTCTATGGAGCAGATGCCATGGGTGGTGTAATCAATATTATTACCAAGAAAGCTGAAGACGGGCAGCTTCATGGTTCGATCTTTGGGCAATATAACCGAGCAGACCGTGGAAATGGTAAAGATCAATTTCGTTACGGATTTAATCTATATGGGGGTTTAACCGATAATTTAAGTTTTACTTTGGCAGGAGACGCTTATAACCGTGATGCATGGTACCGAAATGGCAAGCCAGATCCAGATGGCGCGTACTTTGTAGAGAAAGATACGAAAAACGTAAACGGTACTTTAAGCTGGAATATTAGTGACCAACAAACTTTGGACCTAGATTTGGGTTATAACAACGATAAACGACCACTGACCCAAGATGCCGCAACTTCCATTCAAGAATCAGAAATGAAACGTACCAATGTGGGGATTGCGCACCGCGGAAAATGGGGATGGGGTAAAACAGAAGCTTATATTGGTAAAGAAACAGCCAAAATTTATGATTACGATAGCGAGTATGACGCACCGCAAAGTCGCCAATATAAGCAAGAGAATCTAATTGGGCGTGCTTTTGCTAACTTTGATTGGCTGATGAATAACACCACAGCAGGGTTTGATTATAAAGACCAGAAAATTACCGATGTTGTGAGCTATATTGGCACTGGAAAAAACCAGCAGAAGAGCTACGGTGTATTTGTTCAAAACGACACCCATATTAACGATGCACTGACATTAACTTTAGGTGGTCGTTATGACGATTTTGATGACTTTGATGGCAAATCGACGGGTAAAGCGTATTTAACATATGAGTTAGCAGAAGGTGTCATCCTTAAAGGTGGTGTAGGACAGGCATATAAGGTTCCATCTCCAGCTCAGCTAGATATCAATTATTCAATGATCTCATGTGGTGGTAGTTGCCATATTCGAGGTAACCCTAATTTAGATCCTGAAGAAAGCACCAACTATGAAGCTTCTTTAATTGTGACTCGACCAAATTGGAATGCTGGAGTTACAGTTTTCCAAAATGATGTGAAGAACCTGATTGAAGCGATTACCCTAAGTGATGGAGATCCTCGTTTAGAAGGCGATTTTAGAAAAATTTGGACCAATGTAAGCCGTGCAGAACTCAAAGGGGTTGAACTCACTGGTGGTTATGACTTCACCGATAATTTAGGTGTTAAGGCAAATGCAACTTACTTAGATGCAAAAAATAAAACTACAGGTAAAGATTTAACTGAGCGACCAGAATGGCTTGCTAATGGTTCAATTTCTTGGGCGCCCGTTGAAGATTTCCGTGTAAATGCTGGCGTAAGTTATGTGGGTAAACAGATGTACTCAGCAACTAAAGAGTTACCAGCTTATACAACTTACGACGTTACCTTTACGTCACCACTTTCACCACGTTTAACATTGGATTATGGTATAAAAAACCTGACCGATGTTGATCTTGAAGATAAAAATAAAACCTTTAATACCAAACTGTATGGTCGCAATTACTTTGTAAAAGCGACTTATAGTTTCTAAGGTAAAGCTAAGCTCAGAGCCTATTCATAGGGGAATAGGCTTTGTTTTTTTAACAAATACCCATAATTTTCAAGCAAGTATAGACAAAATAATTTTAATAAATCTTATACTTCTAAACATTAAGGCTAATTAATCATGACGACAACTTCAAAATCATTATTAAACGGACTACCGATAAAAAAATCGAGAATACATGTTTTTGAAATCTTAAATCAGAATCCACAAGGTTTAAGCGCAGACAATATTTATGCTCAAATTAAAAATGAATATAAAATAACGTTAGGAACGATCTATAGAATTTTATCTGAATTTGAAAATCGAAAACTCATCAAAAGAGTATTCTTAGGGAAAAGCAAAAGTATCTACAAAATTAGAAAAGATAAAATGAGCTGTAATCTGATTTGTCTTAAAACATCAGAAGCCTCTAACTTTGAGCATGAGAAAGTTAATGAATTACTTCATGAAGTTATGGAGATTATTTTTGCAAATACTGGAGCAGATATTAGTAGTATTGAGCTTAACCTTTATACTGAATAAAACCTTTATATAGAAAAATAAAGGACAGCTTTTACTGTCCTTTATTCGACGAGTCTTATTATTTAATTACTTTAATTCGAGTTGTAGCCGGAATAATTAACGGCGAATTCTTAGCGACATAGCTTTCAAGAGCATCAATATCTTGACCACCGCCTACACGGTTTTGGCCTTCTTTTAATACCGTAAAGTTATCGCCGCCATCTGCCAAAAAGCTATTTACCGTTACACGATATACTTTACTGTCAACCAGCGGTGAACCAGCAACCATGATGTTACTTGCTCGCGGTGAAACAGAAGTATTTGCCGCATATTCATAAGTGAATTCTTTAGATGGTTGTAAAATTCTAGGTGAGTTTGCATTTGCGCCGGACCATTGCTGCTCAAGTACATCTCTAATTTGCTTACCAGTTAAGCTCAAAGTCACAATCGAATTACCAAAAGGTTGAACTGCAAACACATCGCCAAAGGTAATCTGATTACTGCTATTGATGAGTAGATCAGCACGTACACCACCTGGGTTCATTAAGGTAAAGTCAGAACCTTGGTTACTTGCTTTTAAAGCAAATGCTTGCTGAGCATCGGCAATCATAATACCGAGCGGACTTTCACCACTCTCGACTTGAGTACGACTTACAACCGCTGTTGCAGTTCCAACCACACGACTTGAAATGGTGGTCACAGCTTGGCGGTACTTATCTAAAATTGCTTCAATACTTGGGGTCTTACTAAATTTTTGATAGAGATCCGTAAGGCTTACCGTGGTTGTTCCAGATGTGTAGGCTTCACTTTGTATAGGAACCTGTTTAGCATCCTTTTTAATCACATTACCGGTTTTACCATCAAGTTCAATCTTGATGTCTGTAATAAGCGTGCCATATTGTCCAGCTGAAGTAAGTAAGAATGGTTTTGCCGGATTTTTTGTAGCATAGTCACAAATATAAGATTGATGTGTGTGCCCCGAAACAACAATATCAACGGCCGGATTTAATTTATCTAAAATACCCAAAATCGGGCCGCTTAAACCATCACATGTTTTTTCATTAAACTTAGTACTTGGTGCTGCGCCTTCATGTACCACAACCACAATTGCTTCAATTCCTTGCTTCTGTAACTCAGGAATCAAGGCATTTACCGTATCTGCTTCATCACGAAATTCCACGTCTTTAATGCCCGCAGCGGAAACAATACTCGGCGTTGCTTTAAGCGTTAAACCAATAAATGCGACTGGAATTCCACCATAAGTTTTGATTTTATAGGCAGGAAAAATCGTTTTGTTCGCATCATTTTTCATTGCTACGTTAGCAGCAAGAAAATTAAATTTTGCACCACTAAAGTTTTTATTAATTTGGCAAGGTGCTGTACTTGTATATTGTTGACATCCACCATTTTGCAAACGGCGTAACTCATCTGTACCACGGTCAAATTCATGGTTACCTACAGCATTAAAGTCAATTTGAATATCATTCATTACTTCAATGGTAGGTTCATCTAAAAATAAAGAAGAGGTCAGTGGGGAAGCACTAATTAAATCGCCAGCCGAAACCACTGCATTATTTGGATTTTCAGCTTTAAGTTTTTTAATTGCATCGGCAAAGTAACTTACCCCACCAACAGGAATACGAACAGATTGAGCAGCATCGTTTGGATTTGGTGCCTCGACATAACGCTTAGGTGGCTCAAGATTTCCGTGAAAGTCATTAAAAGCTAAAATATTTACGGTCTGATTGCTTCTTTGGGCGGGTGCTGTGTCATTATCATCGTCATTACAACCAGCTAATAACGTTATTGTCAGTGAAAGTGTTGTTACTTTAAAAAGTGTTGTTAAATTTGTCATTTTTTTATCATTTGATCAATTAAGACGGATAAAAAATACGCTTTTAGTATGAATATTTGATGAAACGCTCAATAAGCAAATATGTTCGAAATATTAAAATTTGGACAAAAAACACAATTATCGAACAATATCTTAGCTAGAGGTTGTCTACAAACCCCAATTTTTTATTTAGAATAAATTTTTAATTGCCTTATAAGATTTAATCAAGTGATTCATTTCACAAGATTAATATGAACCGGAGATAATTTATGCAATGGACTAAACCCGCTTTTACTGATTTACGCATTGGTTTTGAAGTTACAATGTACTTCGAAGCACGTTAATCAGCTTCATCCAAATATGTCATAAGCCCTAGTCTTGTTCTAGGGCTTATCTCTTTCTAATAAGATATTAATTTTATGTATATTTATGTTTTAGGTTCAGCTGCCGGAGGCGGGTTCCCGCAGTGGAATTGTAATTGCCCGAATTGTCATGGTGTGCGCGCAGGTACAATCCAAGCCAAACCTCGTACTCAATCATCAATTGCTGTTTCTGAAAATGGAACAGACTGGGTTTTATTAAACGCATCACCTGATATTCGTCAGCAGCTTTTCGAATTTAAAGCAGCTCAACCAGCGCGTAAATTGCGTGATACAGGAATAACGAGCGTTATTTTAATGGACAGTCAGTTAGACCATACCACTGGGCTTTTAACCTTACGTGAAGGTTGCCCGATGAATGTGTGGTGTACAGAAATGGTCCACCAAGATTTAACGAGCGGCTTTCCAGTTTTTAATATGCTCAAACACTGGAATGGTGGTCTTCAATATCACGAGATTAACCCTAAACAAGCTTTTAAAATTGATGGTTTTGAAAATTTAGAATTTATTCCACTCATCATTAAAAGTGCGGCACCACCATATTCACCACATCGAAATGATCCACATGATGGCGACAACATTGCCTTAATTATCAAAGATTATAAAACACAAAAGCAGTTGTTCTATGCGCCGGGTCTTGGAAAAATTGATGATCAAATCATGCAGATTATGCAAAGTTCAGACTGCGTCATGATTGATGGAACGCTCTGGACAGATGATGAAATGCAACAAACAGGGGTTGGTAAAAAAACTGGTCGTGAAATGGGGCATTTATACATTAGTGGCGAAGGTGGTTCGCTGTCTTATTTAAATCAGCTGAGTACACCTAAAAAAGTGCTTATTCATATTAACAATACCAATCCAATTTTAAATGAAAACTCTAGCCAGTTTGCTGAGCTTAAAGCAAATGGTGTAGACGTTGCCTATGATGGCATGCAGATTGAACTCTAAGGTGAAACATGACTCAAACACCTGAAGCTTTAACGACCGAACAATTCAAACAAGCCATTATCGATAAAGGTCAGTATTATCATATCTATCATCCATTTCACGTGATGATGTATGAAGGCAAAGCAACTCAACAACAAATTCAAGCTTGGGTTGCAAACCGCTATTACTATCAAATTAATATTCCGCTTAAAGATGCAGCCATTATGGCGAATTGCCCAGACCAGCGCGTCCGTCAAGAATGGATTCAACGCATGATCGATCAAGATGGTGAATATCCTGATGGCGGTGGTCGAGAAGCATGGTTACGTTTAGCCGAAGCTGTGGGTTTGAGTCGTGAACAAGTGATTTCTGAAGAACTGGTATTACCAGGGGTTCGATTTGCTGTAGATGCCTATGTGAACTTCGCACGTCGTGCCTCATGGCGTGAAGCAGCAAGTAGTTCTTTAACTGAGTTGTTTGCTCCAAAAATTCATCAATCACGTCTAGAGTCGTGGCCACAACACTACCCATGGATTGATGATAAAGGCTATGAATATTTCCGTTCACGCTTAAGTCAGGCCCGCCGTGACGTTGAACATGGCTTAACCATCACGCTTGATTCATTTACGACTCATGAACAACAAGAACGAATGCTTGAAATATTGCAGTTTAAGCTGGATATTTTATGGAGCATTTTAGATGCTTTAACATTGGCATATGTTCACAATGAAGCACCGTATCACAGTGTGACTAGCAAACGGGTTTGGCACAAAGGACTATTTAAATGAATAAAGAACAGTTTGATTTAAACCTTGTGCCGACATGGCGACAAGGTTACCGTTTTCAGTTCGAGCCAGCTCAAAATGGTTTTGTGATTTTATATCCGGAAGGCATGATCAAGTTAAATGAGAGTGCAGGGGCAATCGGGCAATATATTGATGGGCAGCAAAATGTTTCCGCAATTATTGCCCAGTTAAAGCAAAAATTTGGTGATATTGCTGAGATTGATCAAGATGTAATAGATTACATGCTGGTCGCAAAGCAGCAACACTGGATTGATTTAGTATGACAGAAGGTGTTGGCCTACCTTTATGGTTATTAGCGGAACTCACTTATCGTTGTCCGCTACAATGTCCATATTGCTCAAACCCATTGGACTACGCTCAGCATAAAAATGAACTGACCACTCAAGAGTGGTTTGATGTTTTTGATCAGGCACGTCAGATGGGTGCTGTTCAACTTGGTTTTTCTGGTGGTGAACCACTGGTACGCCAAGATTTAGAAGAGCTGGTTGCACATGCTCATCAACAAGGGTTTTATACCAACCTGATTACCTCGGGCATGGGACTCACCGAAAAGCGCATTGCCGATCTAAAACAAGCAGGATTAGATCACATTCAAGTGAGCTTTCAAGCTAGTGATCCTGTGGTAAATGATGCCTTAGCAGGTTCAAAACATGCTTTTGAACAAAAGTATGAAATGTGCCGACTGGTTAAAAAATATGATTATCCGATGGTGCTTAACTTTGTTATTCATCGTCATAACATTGACCAGATTGAACAAATTATTGAACTTTGCCTAGAGCTCAATGCAGACACAGTCGAGTTAGCAATTTGTCAGTTTTACGGTTGGGCTTTTTTAAACCGCCAAGGTTTGCTACCAACACAAGAACAACTGATACGTGCGGAACGGATTACCAATGAATATCGAGAAAAATTAAAAGCGCAAAATCATCCCTGCAAACTCATTTTTGTAGTGCCTGATTATTATGAAGAGCGACCAAAAGCCTGTATGAATGGCTGGGGTAAAATCTTCTTTACAGTTGCTCCAGATGGTATGGCGCTGCCTTGCCATGCAGCACGGCAATTACCAATTTCATTTCCAAACGTCCGTGAACATAAATTGTCAGATATTTGGTACAAGTCAACTGGATTTAATCATTTCCGTGGTGATGCATGGATGCCTGAAGGCTGCCGCAGTTGCCCCGATAAAGATCGTGACTTTGGCGGATGCCGCTGTCAGGCCTATATGTTGACCGGCGATGCTGCTAATGCCGATCCTGTATGTGGGAAATCGCCGTATCATCAAATGATTGAACAAGCACGTACGGAAAGTCATGTAGCAGCTCCACTACAACAACTTGTGTTTCGGAACAGTAGAAATTCTAAATCTTTAAGTGCTTCACAAAATATTCCAGTCCACATGATTACAGATAACTAGCAAGCAGCGGGAATCTTATGAAGCCTAGCCATATTCCAGTTTTTGATGGACATAATGATGCATTAACGCGTTTATGGCTAAGTGATTATGCAGATCCCGTATATGCTTTTCTGCACGAACGTTTAGCAGGTCATCTTGACTTAAAGCGCTGCCAGCAAGCAGGCTTTGTTGGTGGAATGTTTGCCGTTTTTTTACCTCCATTTAGCTATGTTCAACAACATCATCCCAATAAATTATTTGATCAAAATGCTTCTGATTTTACACAACAGCAAATTGAAAAGATTTGCTTACAGCAACTTGATATAGCTCACCAACTCGCACAACGTTCTACAGACATTCAAATTTGCACATCAGTTCAGGATATTCAGAGCTGTGTAAACACGCAGAAACTTGGAATTGTGCTGCATATGGAAGGTGCAGAAGCTTTACAACAAAACCCCGATTTACTAGATGTATTTTATGATAAAGGTCTGCGTAGTATCGGCCCACTTTGGAATAGGCCCAGTCGTTTTGGACATGGTTTAAATGCTAAGTTTCCTCACTCACCTGACACAGGAGCTGGTCTTACCCAAGACGGCAAAGCCTTTATAAAGCGATGTGCTGATAAAAAAATGGTGATTGATGTTTCCCATATGAATGAACAGGCTTTTTGGGATACTGTAGTTCTATTGCAACAGCCAATCGTAGCAACACACTCTAATGCACATGCTTTATGTCCTCAAGCCCGCAATTTAACTGACCAGCAGCTTAAAGCTATTCGAGACAGTAAAGGTATAGTTGGGGTGAATTTCGATGTCGCTTTTTTACGCTCAGATGGACAACGTAATGTAAATACATCTATAGATGTAATTTTAGACCATCTAGATTATTTGATAGATCGACTTGGCGAAGAGCATGTAGCTTTTGGTTCTGATTTCGACGGCGCACTCATCGGGACTGAGCTTGAAGATGTTATGGGTCTACATAAACTTATTCATCGCATGCAACAGCGAGCCTACTCAAGCGAACTCATTGAAAAACTATGTTTTACGAATTGGATAAACGTGCTTTATCGGATTCTGGGTGAATAGTTTTAGAGCTAAACGTATTGAACATAACTAATTATTTGCGTTTTTTGATTGGCTGAAATGACTAAAAAAAATACAAATGGTTTAATTGTCAACCATTCGGTAAATTCACTAAACTCAACCTTACTGAATGTAAGAACATTTAGTATTTCAGGTCTTTTGTGGTTTTCACATTACCCATTTCTTCATGAGAAGTAGAAATGGGTTTTTTCTTATCCAAATTATATAAATGTGATTTCCGTCACAATAACTACTAATTATTGGCAAAACCCTTCAATCCCATCTTGACTAAAAGTTCAGCATTAAATACATTTGTAGTGTATTTAAAGATAATAAGATTGTTTTAAAGCAATTCATAATACTGCTTAATCCTGAAATACAGTAAAAGCCTATTCAAAAACAGAATAGGCTTTTTACTTTGTATCAAAATTTATTTTTTTAACTATTACACTATTCAATTAACATAAAAATTAAATACCTTACAAAAGCGGAGCAAATGAAAGCCTTTAAATAACAAATTATGTGCTATTAATTTAAGTTGATTTTTCAAAAAATACTCCGTTAATCGAAGAGGTGCAAAATGTTAAAGTCAATTATAGTATTGGGAACAGGTATTGCGATTGGGATGTGTGTCTACAAGAAAAAGCAAAAAAACAGTAAGAGTTTTAACACAGATAGCGATACTGACTCAGTGATTAGTAAAGACAGTGCTAAAAATCAAGATGATGGCCAGCTTGATAACGCTGTAAAAGTTTAGAGTTAAATAAAAAGGGGTTCAGATAATGAACCCTTTAATTTTTATTAAAAATAAAGATTAATGATTATCTTGAATAGATTAACTTAAATATAATATTTAAATTAAATAATCACTCAACTATTCATTTAATTATTTCAAAAGTATGATTAAAATAAAAAAACACTTTCATTATTAAAATTTACATATTGTATCAGAGGAATCTTTATTATTTTTGATACGAATAATAAAAATGGAGACTAGAATGTCAAAGCGCCATATTTTAAAAGAAGTAAATGCCAAAAGTATGTGTGGTATGGAAATTGTGGTTGAACAAATTTACGAAAATATTGATGAAAGAAACTTTGTTGAAGCTGGAATAGAGCAAAACTGGTTGCCACTTTCTAAAATTGTGATTTCGGATAAAGTCATTAACTTAGATCAAGATAATACCTTTGCTCATCCTAGAACAGGAAAGGTCTTTAAAATCCTTAACTCTTAGTCGATTCTTACTTTTCTATTACAGTTTTATATTTCTAAGTTATTGAGGCGAAACACAGATAAGTTTCGCCTCAATGCATTTAATTAAGAGCTAATTTTCTTCTTAGAGAAGAATTTTTCTGCTGCGCCCAACACAAATATGAAGAATACTGGGACAAAAAAGATTGCCAGAATAGTGGCAGATATCATCCCTCCAAATACGCCTGTACCTAGCGCATGTTGAGTTTCTGAACTCGCTCCACTTGCAATCACTAATGGGATCACACCACAAGTAAAGGCAAGGGAAGTCATTAGAATTGGGCGTAAGCGTAACTTCGCTGCTGCAACGGCTGCTTCAACTAAACTCATTCCTTCTTCTTTGAGCATTTTTGCGAACTCAACAATTAAGATCGCATTTTTGGCAGATAGACCAATAATGGTAATCAGACCAATTTTGAAGAAAATATCATTTGGTATTTCTCTTAAAATAATGGCTAAAATTGCACCAAATATTCCTAAAGGAACAACCAGCATAACTGATAACGGAATTGACCAACTTTCATAAAGTGCAGCTAACACTAAAAACACGACCAACATCGATAAAGCAATAAGAAATACCATTTGAGATTCAGACTGTTTTTCTTGCAAAGAAATACCTGTCCACTCATAACCGATTCCTTGAGGAAGCTTGGCAAAAAGGTTTTCCATTTCTCGCATCGCATCGCCAGAAGATACACCCATGTTAGGAACACCAGCGATACTTAATGAAGGACGGCCATTGTAGCGATTATATTGCTGCGGCAATTTGTTCCACTGAGGAGTTACCACTTCTGATAGAGAAACCAGTTGTCCGTTTGCGCCCGCAACCTTCAAACTTAAAATATCTTTTAAGTGCATTCGTGATTTTGCATTAGCTTGAACAATAACTTGCTGCATTCGTCCTTGGTTCGGAAAATCATTGATATACATTGACCCCATTGAAGTCGAAATAATATCTGAAACGGAAGCAAAGCTTACCCCTAGAGCACTTAACTTCTCACGGTCTATTTTCAAGCTAATATTGTCACCTTCGGGCAAACCTTCAGGATAAACCATATAAAACTTTTTGTTTTGAGCAGCCATTTCCATAAGTTTTTCTTGTGCAGAAATTAAGGCAGGCATTCCTAAATTTGCTTTGTCTTGTAAGCGCAAGCTAAAGCCTGAAGATGTACCTAATTCATCAATGGCAGGAGGAAGTACAGACATCGTTGTACCTTCTTTACTATTCGCCATTTCTGCATTAATGAAGTTTGTATAGTCAGTGGTGGATTTATCACGTTCACTAAAATCTTTTAAGGTTGTAAAAGCAAGTGCTACGTTTTGTCCAGCGCCACTAAATCCCCAGCCCATAATTGAAATATTGCTTTTTACATCTGACCGCTCGTTTAAATGGTCTTCAAATTCTTTGACGATTTTTTGAGTTCGTTCAGCTGTTGCATCCGATGGTAACTGGAATGAAGTTAAAAACCAGCCTTGATCTTCTTCAGGCATAAAAGCAGTTGGCCAGTATTTCATTCCTGCAAAAGTTAGTCCCGTAATCACCACAAAAATGATTAAAGTCGGAATAGTATGTTTAACGACTTTAAGTAGAAGAACTTCATATTTTTTTGTGACTTTGTCAAAGCTACGATCAAACCATGCATAAAATCCTTTCTTTTGATGATGTGCATCAATCGGTTTTAATAAGGTTGCGCAAAGGGCGGGTGTGAGAGTGAGCGCTAAAAATGCCGAGAATAAAATTGAAACCGACATGGTAATAGTAAACTGGCGATAGATAATGCCGACCGAACCACTCGCCAAAGCCATGGGTAAAAATACTGCTGCCAACACCAAAGTAATACCAATAATCGGGCTGGTAATCTCAGTCATGGCCTTTGAAGTCGCTTCTTTAGGCGCTAAACCTTCAGTTGCCATAATTCGTTCGACGTTTTCGACCACGACAATAGCATCATCAACAATAATCCCGATCGCAAGCACCATACCAAACATGGTTAACACATTAATTGAGTAACCCGTCAAAAGCATGATGGTAAAGGTACCTAGCAGGGCAATTGGAGCCACAATCGCAGGAATTAAGGTGTAGCGAACATTATGAAGAAATAGATACATCACAATAAAAACTAAAACCATGGCTTCAATTAATGTATGAATTACTTTCTCTATCGAAATTTTAACAAAAGGTGCAGTATCGTATGGAACACTAAATTGCATACCTTCGGGTAAATTTACTTTTAATTCTTCGAGTTTCTGTTTGACACCTTCCGCTGTTTTTACCGCATTTGCACCAGGGCTAAGTTGAACCGCGGCAGCTGTTGCAGGTTTACCATTTTCTAAAATGGCAAAGTTATAAGATTGAGCACCCATTTCTACATCAGCCACATCGGACAACTTAATATTGGCACCACTAATGTTGCTCTTTAGACTAATATTTTTGAACTGCTCAACATTTTCAAGCTGTCCTTGAGCTGACAAAGGTATGGTAATTAATTGACCGTTAATTAAAGGCCTATCGCCAAGCCGACCTGGTGCAATATCAATATTATTGTTCCGAATTGCATTGTTTACATCGCTTATTGATAATCCATAAGAGACTAACTTGTTTGGATCTACCCAAATCCGCATTGCTTTCTCAGCACCGAAGGATTGAATTTTTCCAACACCTTCAACACGTTTAAGCTCTTCAACCATATTGCGTACCAGATAATCACTTAAATCCACTTCTGAATAGCGGTGATTAGGTGAGTTTAAGCCTACAAGCATTAAAAAGCCTGATGAAGATGCTTCTACAGATAAACCTTGTTGGCGGACGACTTGTGGTAATCGTGCTTCAACAGCCTTAATTTTATTCTGTACATCGACTTGAGCCATATCGACATCGGTACCAGGTTTAAAAGTCGCGGTAATTTCAGCAGTACCAGATGAATCGGTTGTCGCACTATAGTAGAGTAGATTTTTTACCCCTGACATTTCTCGTTCAATGAGGGTAATGACGCTATCATTAATAGTTTTTGGAGTAGCCCCCGGATAACTTGCTGTAATGTTGACTTCAGGTGGGGCAACACTCGGAAAGCGGGCAATCGGTAACTTTGGAATACTGAGTACACCAAATAAAATAATAAAAATCGCAATCACCCATGCAAAAATAGGACGACGAATAAAGAATTGAGACATCATTTCGTGTCTCCTTGCTTCGCCGTATTTTCTGCTGAAGCTGCTTTCCATACGGAAATCGCCAGCTTCTGGTTTGGCTGAATACGTTCTATACCTTCAACAACAACTTTGTCACCTGCTTTAAGTCCTTTATTGATGAGATAAAATTGCTCATATTGTTGCCCCAATTCTACAGAGCGAACATCTGCACCACCTTTGGCATTTACAACATAGACTTGCGGATCGCCGTTCATATTGCGCTGAATTGCTTGCTCTGGAACGAGTAAAGCCTGAGGAACCGAAGCACGTTCAATAGTGACGCGAACATACATACCCGGTAATAATTTTCTTTCAGAATTATTTACTTCAATACGAATGGTGACATCGCCAGTTTCAGGGTCAACATTAATGTCTTCAAAAAGCATTTTTGCCGAGACGTTATAGGGTTGTCCTAAACTATTTAGAATCTGCACATCTTTTTGATTGTTGGCAGACAGCTCTCCACTTTGTAGAGCTGCCTTTAAGCGTTCATATTCACCAATAGACTGTTTTACATCGACATAAACACGGTCAATTTGTTGAATTGTAGCCATGGTATTGCTATCACCCTGGCTAACTAATGCACCTTCAGTCACAAATGATTTACCAATACGCCCAGAAATCGGTGCTCGCACTGTCGCATACTGTAAATTAAGATTTTGGCGAGCCAATAGAGCTTTCATTTGGGCAACATCTGCAATCGATTGCCGATATTGCGCTTCGGCGTTACTTACTTCTTGCTTACTAATTGCGTTACTTGGTAAAAGTTGCTGATAGCGTTCGAGTTGTATTTTTAAACGACTTACTTCCGCTTCCGCTTTATTTAGCCCAGCTCGATTACTATTTACATCTGCCTCAAATGTCTCTGAGTTTATTTTATATAGTGGTTGTCCAGCTTTAACTTCACTACCTTGAGCAAATAAAACTTTTTCGATAATGCCACCAACTTGAGGACGAATTTCGGCAGTCCTGAAAGCTTGAACGCGTGCAGGTAAGTTTTCGCTAAAATTAATCGGCTGTGGTTGAACTGAAATAACGGTAGCTTTTGCCGTAGGTACTTGTGTTTGATCACTTGCTTGTTCTGTACCACAGCCATGTAACACAAGACTGAAAGATAAAACGAATGGAACTAAAAAATGCTTTTGCACTTTTGTAACACCTAATGGACTTCTAGATGCTGACATTATTTTTGATATGTGTGTAATGAAAATCACTAATATGTGGAAAAAGTGTGGAGATTTACCAAAAAATACGCGTATGATAAATCAAATTTTTCTCGCGTTTTATTAATATGTTCGAGCCAAGCTTTACGTTCAACTGTCAGGATAAGCTTATTCTTGTCGTAGAAGATGAATATGATATTGGCGATATTATTGAACATTATCTTAAGCGCGAAGGCATGCGTGTTGTAAGAGCCATGAATGGTAAGCAGGCGATTGAAATACATGCAACGCAGCCCATTGATCTGGTCATACTCGATATAAAAATGCCCGAATTGAGTGGGTGGGAAGTACTCAATAAAATTCGGCAAAAAGCAGCTACACCTGTAATTATGCTGACCGCTTTAGATCAAGAAATCGATAAAGTCATGGCTTTACGAATTGGTGCGGATGACTTTGTGGTAAAACCATTTAATCCAAATGAAGTGGTAGCACGTGTACAAGCGGTACTACGACGTACTCAACAAAATCAGCAAACGCCTAATCGGAACTTAATTTATAAAAATATTGAAGTGAATACAGAAATTCATACTGCATATGTTCATTCGGGTGATAAACAGCAAGCGCTCAATTTAACCTTAACGGAGTATAAGATTCTGTTATTGATGTTGCCTCATCCTCATAAAGTTTTTACCCGCTCGGAACTAATGAATCAGTGCTTACCTGATCGAGATGCTCTAGAGCGTACTGTCGATAGCCACGTTAGTAAGCTACGAAAGAAAATAGAAGATCTGGGCTTACGCAATATGCTCATTAATGTTCGTGGCGTAGGTTATAGGCTGGACAATCCTCATGAAAAATAAAACAGGCATTAGTAAACAACTTATTATTGCACTGAGCTTTACCAGTCTAAGTGTTACATTGAGTTCGCTCATTTTAGGCTACGGCACCTATTATATTGCAATTGAAGTGGGGCTTATTTCTCTTGAAAAACTCAAAGAAAGTGATGAGTTTTTCCACTATTTAGATGGCATATGGTTATTTGCCGTGCTTCTGTTTGGTACAGCATTATCAATTATTTTAGGCATAAAGCTTGCTCAACGTTTTATTGTGCCCATTAATCTATTAGCAGATGCAGCAAAAAAAATTAGTCATGGGGATTTAACTGCACGAGTAGAAAAACCGACGCATCATTCTTCTGAAATTGCAGAGTTGATGGACAATTTTAATGATATGGCTCAAAAGCTCGAAACCTCAGTTGAAAACGCTCATGTCTGGAATGCTGCAATTGCACATGAGTTACGAACTCCAGTCACTATTTTACAGGGCAGGTTACAGGGGATTATTGATGGTGTTTTTGAAGCAGATCCCATCTTATTTAAGAACTTACTTAATCAAGTTGAAGGTCTGTCAAATCTAGTTGAAGACTTACGTACATTAAGCCTTTTTGAAAACCAGCAGCTCAGGCTTCATCTTGAAACGATTCATTTTAATGAAACTGTCCACAAAGTCGTGCACATGTTTCAAGAAAAATTAGAAAAAGCTCACCTTAAAGTCATTTTTGACATTCAAGCGCCAGAAGTTAAGTGTGATCAACGGCGAATAGAACAAGTTTTAATTGCTTTACTTGATAATGCTACCCGATATGCAAATCCGGGGAAGCTACTTGTTTCAACAAGACAAGACCAATTTAACTGGATTCTTGAAATAGAAGATGAAGGGCCGGGCATTTCAGCGGAGCATCGCAAAGATTTATTTAATCCTTTCTTTAGGTTAGAACAATCAAGAAATAAAGAATTAGGCGGTACTGGTTTGGGTCTTTCAGTTATACAAGCCCTTGTTATTGCCCATAAAGGTCAGGTCGATTATCTCAATCAACATTCACATAGTATTTTTAAAATAAGCATTCCTCAAGAATGATCGCTTTAGTAATCTCCCTTAACGATTTAATGAAGAGAAATTGCATTTCTTGACTCGTGATTAACTCGAAAATAGGTTAATTTATTTATTTAATTTTTAATTAAATACTGATTTTTTATGACAATTGAGATAGAAACACATCCACTTGAACCATTTTTACCCGAAAATGCCCGTTTATTAATGTTAGGTAGTTTTCCACCACCGCGTAATAAATGGAAGATGGATTTTTACTATCCAAATTTCCAAAATGACATGTGGCGTATTTTCGGTTTAATTTTTTTCCAAGACAAAACCCACTTTTTAAGTGAAAACCAGAAAAATTTTAATGAAGAACGTATTCGAAACTTCTTGATTGAAACAGGTATTGCAATCTTTGACACGGCTTACCAAATTAAGCGATTGAAGGGGAATGCTGCAGATAAATTTCTTGAAATAGTAACGCCAACAGATCTTGCTGTGTTACTTCGGCAGATTCCTCTATGTCAGACCATCATGACCACAGGCGATAAAGCGACTGATACTTTAATTTCTGTTTTACCAGAGCATACTGAAAAACCACTTATAGGAACATCTACATCAACTTGCTTTGCTGGGCGAGATATTAATTTATACCGCTTACCATCTTCCTCTAGAGCTTATCCATTAGCACTAGAGAAAAAAGCAGAGGCTTATCAAAAATTCTTTAAAGAAATTGGCATATTATAAAAAGAGGTAGAGCGCTCTTACATCATCCATTCAACGGGTAAATATGAAACGGCTTTAATCATTGTGCGTTGGAAAAGGCTCGTATCTGGGTCTTTTTGATATTCAATAACTTTTCCATCCGACTGATAATCTAACCAAATGATCTTTCCTTCATTATTTAACTTAAGCTGATAAGCAACTTGTGGTAAATGTTGATCAAGCATGACCGAAATTTGCGCTTGTAATTGACTCGACTCAATAACAAGACCAACCTCAGTGTTTAAGTAAGTCGAACGCGGATCAAAATTAAATGAACCAATAAATACTTTACCGTCTACGTCAAAAAACTTGGCATGTAAACTCGATTTATTTTTACCTTTTGCAGGGATCACACTTCCAGTCACCACCTCATACCATGTTCTACGTCTACGTTCTAAAAATGGCTTAAACTCAAATAGTTCTACACCGCTTTTAAGCATTTCGACTCGATATTGACTATAAAATGCATGCACAATCGCCACATCATTTGCAGCAAAAGAATTAGTTAAAACCCTGACTTTAACTCCTTGCACCTTTAGCTGTTTTAAATAATACGCGCCCTGTTGTGTAGGAACAAAATAAGCAGAAGCTAATTCTATATGCTGCTTTGGTTCACCCATAATCCTCATGACTTGCCCATAAAGCATCTCTTCTTTAGAGGCTACTCCTAAGATTTTTTTAGGTGAATCTGCAACAAAATACGCTTTTGACCATTGAATGGGATAGTGCTCTAAAAGTTCTTTTAAATAGCTTTGAGCATCGTAAAGCTTATCTTCGGTTTGAGTATGATTTTCACTTTCATGAATTAGATCATGATAGTGCTGTCGTAACGATTGTAAGTGGTGGACAGCACAAGTTCCAATAAGCTCAGTAGCATCTTGGCTTAGCTCGCTTTGCCAGAAATCATTAAAGACAGTCTGGGCATGCTGTACCGTATGTCCATAAAATAAAATATCTAGGTCAGTAAATTGAAACTTACTACTTGCATCAAAATATTCACTACTGATATTTCGACCACCTGTTACGGCAATCGCTCCATCTGCAATAATTAATTTATTATGCATGCGATGGTTTACTTTTTTGAACCGAAAAATATAGTCTAAAATTCTTAAATATCTAAATTTATATGGATTAAATAATCGAATTTCAAAATTAGGATGGTGGAGAAGGCTTCTGAGAACTCCGTCAAGTTTTACTCCATTTTGATCATCGATGAGTAAGCGGATTTTTACGCCACGATCTGCCGCCGTTAGTAACTCATGCAGCATTAAGTTTCCAACAAAATCGTTTGTCCAAATATAATATTGTAAATCGATTTTTTCTTTTGCATTTCGAATCAGATACATACGAGAAGCTATGCTAATAAAGGCATCATCCAATGCCACAAAAGCAGTTAATCCTTGTTCTGTTTTTTCTGTAGCTTGCTCATCATTCAACCAATTAAAGCTATTCGTCACTGTATCATTCTCATTAGGATCGTATGTATCTGTATAAGAGGGTAAATCAGTAAAGCCCCAAGCACTTGAAGCCATAGTACTGTACTGCTTATATAGCTGATTGATCATGTAAGCATTTAATCTGCATCCAAGTTAAACCTATCAGAGCATTCTTATATTCAATTTATATGTCAAAATTCATATTAAACCTTATAAATGCATTCTGCCAAGCCTCAACGCTAGCAATTCCTTATTTTTATAGGTATTTCTAAGAAAAAATAGCCTTTTAAAAATATAAAGTTAAATTTAACCGTTTTAAACCTAATGCTATATTCAATATTATTTTTTAAGGATGCTCGAGATGAGTCATGTGGGTTCTTGTCTATGTCATGAAGTCAAATTTTCAATTACCAACGAGATAGAGACTATCTATCACTGCCACTGTAGTCTCTGCCGAAAGCAATCGGGAACGGGATCAAATGCGGCCACTTTGGTCGGCAAAGACAAATTTAAATGGTTATCAGGTTTAGAACTTATTCGTACTTATAAAAAGGAAACAGGTTTCACATCTTCATTTTGTAGTAAATGTGGATCGCCAGTACCCAACCTAGTTGGAAATACACATTTTATGTGGATACCATTAGGCTTATTAGATCAAGACATTGTTGTGCTAAAAAAACTTAATTTTTGCGTGTTTTCAAAGTCAAACTGGGCTAACACAATAGAAGCAGATGAATCTTATAACCAGCTTCCAACTTTAGATGAACTAAAAATATTTTTTGATTAGAATAATTTTCTCTAAAAAGAGACTTGCTTTGCGTTATCTTTAATTTTTAGGAATAGCTATGCTTTCAGATTTCACAAATACACATTAATTACAATTGGCAGTACAACAATTACATTAGAAAACATGATATCTATCATACTTCCTTAAAAGGCTGAGTGAGTAGCTAAAGTATAAAAGGGAGAAAATAGAGATGCCACAATATTTAATCATCGCTGAGAATGTGTACAAAAAGATTGAGGACAAAAATTTATTTTCAGAAAGCTCAGCAGAGACCTTAAATCATTTGGTTGGTGTAATTCGTAAGGAAATTAAAGGAACCAAGTTTAAACTTAAATATAATTTTATAGATTTTGATGAGTGCTTAACCAAGCCGTTAGAAGAGTGTGCGATTAAGTTGGATGTGAGCCTCATGCCTAACCATAAAAATAAAGATGAATATATTCTTTGGCTCGCAGGTTTTATTGAAAGAATTACAACAGGAGGAGAGGCCAAGCTTCCACCGATCTCACAATTTATCCCTCCAGACTTTAAGTTTAACTATGAAGAGCCTCCTAAAGTATCCTCATCTACAGGTGATGATGGAGAGATGATTATTAATTATTTCAAGTCAGATGCCTTTACTAAAATTATAAAAGAAGAAAAATAAGTTTAAAAAAATATAGAAGTGATCGTCCACTACACTTCTATATATCGCTGTAAATTCAGCAACCGCCTTCTGGGGCGGTTTTTTAATAGTGATTTTTAAAATGTTTAATATTTTAAAAATATAGAGTTTATTAAATATAAATTTTTAGCTGACTGTTAAAATACCTACCAATTTAATCGGAATAAAATTAAAACCAGATCACATTATTAAAACAATAAATAGTTATGATATTCATAATTTATCAATTAAAATTAAAAAACAGCAACAATCTTAATAAAAATTATAAATTTATTTTACAACTACAATCTTATACTTATATTTTATAAATAATTAATAAGGAGATAAAAATGCCAAAATACTTATTATTAGCAGAAAAAATTAATAAAAATATTAAAAACAAACATTCAAGCAATTACTTTAAAGACTTAAATAATTTAATTATAGAAATTGAAAAAGCCATTTCAGGCACAGAATTAAAATTTTTATATAACTTTGTGAACTTCGAAGGGGCTGTTGTTAGTGTGCAAATTGAATTACTCATTAGAGTAGATACAAGCTTGATTCCAAAACATAAAAATGAAGATGACTTTATTTTATGGCTGGCAGATTTCATTGATCGAATCACCATAGACACCAGTAAAAAAGTCATTAAATAAAAAAATTGCTCCTAGTAAGACAAGATTACTTAAATGTTAAACCGAGGGGAATAGGGTATTTAAGGCTCTTGTCTAGGTGCAGAATTCATATCATGTCGAACCCTGCTTATATTTTCATAAATGACTTTACGCATTCGGTTTACTGCACCTAGTGGCTTATGTGCAGGTAAGGCATGCCACGGCGTAAAAGACAAATTTTCACAGAACTTATTTTGCTCGGGCGTATCAAAATTCTGCTTTGGAATATGAATAGTCGCTACTTGATAAAAAGGAGCCGCTTTCTCATCCCATTCTGTCATCGAATCTTCTACTAACATTTGACTTGAAGTTCGTGGCTGAATAAGGAACTCCATACAGGCGTCGGTTTGCTGTAAAGTATTTTTTAAAGCTTCTCTTAAAAAATCATGACTAGGATTTTTAGGTAGATTATTTGCTGTCACTGAGCAAGCACGTACCGAATATTTAACCGCTTGTCGATCATTACCAAGCCCTAACTGATAGGGAACCATAGACCAGTAACGCGCATAGAGTGGGTTTGCGATTTGTGAATTACGTGCTCCGAGTGCATTCATTGTTCCTTTAAAACCTAAGGCAAATGGAATATGAAGTTTTCTAATCATATTATGGCTATTCACATCATTTATAAAAGAAAGGTATCGTTTAGCATCATTCGCAAAAAAGACAGGGTGATTAATCATAATAAAATCTTGGGTAGTTGCTTGCTTTTCACTTTCTAAAATTTTCTCTCCAGATACACCTAAAAGTTTTATCGCTATGCCACGTGCATCTTTGTCAATGTCAGCACTAGAGGCATCATTAGAAGCGTTGGAAAAGCGAATCCATGCTTGATAACTTCGATCTGGTATAAAAACCCCTTTAGCGAACTGAGCAGGTATATTTTTTGAGACATGAAATTCAGCTCGAACACACCCATGTGCTTTAGGATGCGCATCACGTAAAGCATTTCCCGCCGTATATTGTTCACGAATTGACTTTTCAATGACTTGAGCTATGTTCTGGGCTAACACATCCTCATTAGGCTGTAACTTTTCCCCTAAAACGGTATCAACTTCTGGATAAGCGATACTTTCTGAAGAGGTCTTTATTGGTATGGTTCTTTGGGAATGTAAAGTTTCACTACAACCTGTTAGTGCAAACACAAGAGGAGTAAATACAAACAATACCCTAAAATGTATAGGCTGCATAAAATTTGACATTTATTATCTCCTTGGGGCAAAAATATTTTAGGATGATATTAAGAATTCTTGTTTAAGTTTATTTTGAGCTTTATAAAAAATATTAACTGTAAATAATTTAAACGTCATTGTTACTTATCCGAACAATAAAATAAAAATTATTATTTAATATAAAACTTCTTAATACATTAAGAGAATGACAACATGATAACTAATCGACAAAATGTGCAAAATAATTCTAATTCATCACCCCATCCAATCACTCAAAATACACTTATTGATCGATTTAGTCCTATTTATTGGAGAATAGACGGCCCACAAACGATGTCTTTCGCCATTACAAATTATGGAAATGGCTTTGAAGCATCTTTTAGGTCGCGCATGGTAAACGATTTAGTTGGAATTACGTGGAATTCTTATGACGCTAAAGATCATAAGTTCCTAGCCTATGAAACCAAATATAATTACTCGGGGGTAGTCTGGGATTTTGATCTTGAATTATCAGCCTCTATGCCTGTTTTGAATAATCCGACTTTAACTCCAACTTTAACGGTGTACTATAATGCCAATGGTGTAGATAAAATTGCATATGTAGTCTTGTTTAACTACGCAAATAATCCTTCATCTCGCACGGCGCATATTCATATTAATTGGGATACGGTGAAAGCTGGTTTTTCTGCGACAGATAGCTTTCCCGTCACCAATATTCAGCGAATTTCATTTTCTGGTTTTACCAGTCAATATAATGGCCAATCCGCTACACCTTTAAGTCAGCCCCAAGATGGTTATATTCGACTAACCAACTCGGTTGTTACGGGAGCAAATGCGAAGTTAAATTTGAGCCGTGTGGTTGTACCTCAGCACAATTATGGCATCTGTACCAGCTATGACGACCATTACGATTTAAACCCGCAGCGTATAGTCAACAATATGGTCACTTTGGGATATCAAGGTTTGGTTAACCATTATTGTGGAATGTCGCATTATCCTGAAATGAAATGGAAAAGTGATATTAATAAATGGCAAATACCAGATACTTTGGTGACGGGCGAAGCTGTTGTTAACTCATGTACTCGTAAATGGCATGAGAAATATGCTCAGGCTTTACATAGCGCCAATATGCAGCCCATCTTTGGGGTCAGCTTTGAAATGTATTCCTTGGGGGCCAATGAGTATTGGGCACAGCGTGACTGGAATAGTAATTTGGGTAAAACAGGCTACCAACCACAGAGCTATTTTTTTAGTTTAAGTGACCAAAATGCATTGGCATATCTACATAAAGTCTTTATTGAGTTTGCAGATGCAATGGTTGTCGGGGGATGTGATGTAAACATGCAGATTGGTGAACCTTGGTGGTGGTACAACACTGACACGAATCTACCTTGTGTGTATGACTATCCAACAAAACTGGCCTTTAATGCAGATACAGGTTTATATGCACCAGATTTAGGTACAATTTATGAGGCCATGAATAAAACAGGAACTCCTTATGATGAGTTTAAAACATGGCTTAGAAATAAATTAGGACAAACCTGTCAAAACATTCGTACTGTTATCAAAGCAAAATATTCAACAGCCAAAGTTAGCCCACTTATTTTCTTTCCTTCTATTCAGTCTCCAATTCAAACACTAGCCACTTATATTAACTATCCAAGCACGCACTATTCATATCCTAATTTTGACTACATGATGACTGAAGCTTATGACTGGCTATTAGAAGCTCGCTTAGACTTGGCACATCAGGCAGTTTCCCAAATACCTATACAAGGTTTGGGCTATCCTGCAAATAAAGTCGTTTATTTATCAGGATTTGTTCCTGATGCATCTATTGCCTATATTTATGGCTTCGATAAAAACAAACCATATCGAACACCCATCTGGCAACGAATTTTTGGTGACATGAAAAATAATGTTTCTCTGGGTTTGATGAAGCAATTTATCTGGGCATACCCACAAGTCATGTTTGATTCGATTACAATCGATACCACTCAAGCGCCAAATGGTTTCTTTGTTGAAAATACGCTTTACTCACCAATTAGTGATAACACACCATATCCACCAGATATTTACCTATAAGTAAACATAAACCGTTTTAAGATAAGTGATTTGATAGAAAACCTCTTCAAGTAAGAGGTTTTCTTCTTTTTGAAACATGGGCTTGCTTAGACTTACTTGACTGGCTATGCTGTGATGGATTGTCATGAAAGCCAATTTTAATTTAAGCAAAATTAAACTCTTGTATTACTGTTACATAATCTATTTTGCTCGACTATAAATACCGAATGATTTAAAGGAAACCCAAAGATGAAATCTCGTGCAGCTGTCGCCTTTGCCCCAGGAAAACCTTTAGAAATTGTTGAAGTTGATGTTGCACCACCTCAAGCGGGTGAAGTTTTAATAAAAATTACCCATACAGGGGTATGTCATACCGATGCTTTTACATTATCCGGCGATGACCCAGAAGGTGTTTTCCCTGCCATTTTAGGTCATGAAGGTGCAGGTGTTGTGGTTGAAGTCGGTGAGGGCGTAACGAGCGTTCAACCTGGTGACCATGTGATTCCACTTTATACAGCTGAATGTAAAGAATGCTTATTCTGTAAATCTGGAAAAACCAACTTGTGTGTTGCAGTACGTGCAACACAAGGTAAAGGTGTAATGCCAGATGGCACCACACGTTTTTCATATAATGGCGAACCGATTTACCACTACATGGGGTGTTCAACTTTTAGTGAATATACAGTAGTCGCAGAAGTATCTTTAGCTAAAATCAATCCTGAAGCGAATCACGAGCAAGTTTGTTTACTAGGTTGTGGCGTAACTACAGGCATTGGAGCCGTACATAACACAGCTAAAGTACAAGAAGGTGACTCTGTTGCCGTATTTGGCCTAGGCGGTATTGGTTTGGCTGTTGTACAAGGTGCACGTCAAGCGAAAGCAGGACAAATTATTGTGGTAGACACAAACCCAGATAAATTTGAACTTGCTAAGCAGTTTGGTGCTACAGATTTCTTAAACCCTAAAGATTACGATAAACCAATTCAACAAGTCATTGTAGAAATGACAGGCTGGGGCGTAGATCATTCATTTGAATGTATTGGTAACGTCAATGTTATGCGCTCGGCTCTAGAATGTGCTCATCGCGGTTGGGGACAATCCGTTATTATTGGTGTTGCTGGTGCAGGTCAAGAAATTTCGACTCGTCCATTCCAGTTGGTTACCGGCCGTAAATGGTTAGGTACTGCTTTTGGTGGGGTAAAAGGCCGTTCACAACTTCCAAAAATGGTCGAAGATGCCATGAAAGGTGAAATTCAACTTGAACCTTTTGTAACACATACCATGCCTCTACAAGACATTAATACCGCTTTTGATTTAATGCACAAAGGTAAATCAATCCGTACAGTCATTCATTTCTAAATGAAATAAAAAAAGGGCTGTGATTCAGCCCTTTTTTACGGTTTATAGTTTTATATCTTAAATGGCATTACCACACATGTCTGTTGTGCCCTGAGGGTAGCTAAACTGTAGCGCATTACGGTCAGTAATAAGTTCATTAGACAATTCTTGCCCAAATAATTGATTAGAATATATTCCTATAGCACTTGCTACAGAAAAACGTATATTCTCAAGTGAGGCAGGCAAAGTAGATTGATACCCCTGATCAACACCATTTACAATAAAGCCAACCTGCTTAGTGTTCTGATTAATATACATCCCTAATCTTTGGTATCCATTTGAATTATTTGTCATGTTTTGACCTTTATAATATGGATTGTCAGGGCCGCTGTTATCACTAAGTCGGTAGGCTACATAATAGTGTAATCTAGCAGGATTCTCACCAAAATCTGGATCATACCCCCCCATATCAAACCAATAGTTGGATCTAATTGTATAACCATTATTTGTTATGCCACTAAATCCAATGCTAGAGGAATGATAAGTAGAATTTCCAAGTGATGAACTCCCAAGAGTTGATGTTGGAATTTTAAGTTCCATTTCAAATGCAATAATACCTGTGTGAGGTATCGTTAAATCACCAATTTCATTAATCGAATTCGGACTATCTACTTTACTTGTAGCTACATAATCTACGTAGCCATACTCACTTTCTGGCGTAGGTTCCACTTTAAAACCAAATTTTTGACCATTTATCGATGGGAATATTTTCGTAGGAAAATCAGGGTGTTCATTATTCCATAGATCGAAATCTTCCTGAGTCGCGTTAAAATTATATTGGCAGACTGGGGCAGAATTAAGGGAATTTGTTTTAGCCAAGAGGGTTTGAGACGCTAATTTTTCATTCTTTGCGGTTGATGAAATGGTTTTAGATGCTACTTTTTGACCAGATTCATTACGCGATACGGTACTCGTATTGTCAAAAGATACTTCATACATTGCCCAACATAATGTAATAGCGCTAACGGCAACTATGCCTATTTTTTTCATAAAATATTCCTATCGCGTTAAGTATTAAATTTTGAGAAAATATTGATAAAGTAAAACTTATTATTAATTTTTAAATATTTGAAATTATTAGGTTTATAGACTATTGAATATGATTAATCATATTCAATAGTTACAGTAGCCATTGCACGAACTTTACCAGGCGTAACATTTGCTGCCGTTTGATAGTAACGAGCTGTTAAAGGAACATCATATTGAATGGTTTGATTTGATTTCACAGTTCCTAGTTCTAGTTTATTACCTAAGCCAATAACTTGATTCTTATTTTGATAATTCCATACAAGTTGAACCCCAACACCATTTGCTTTAGTTGCATTTGGTTCAAGATTTTTTAAAACTTGGGTATTCGTGCCGTCTTGTTGATAATCAAAACTCAAGCTAATGAGGTTTTTCTCTTCATAACCAGTTGGGTTGATACCACCATTACACAAAATATTTAGATCGAAAGATTGATCTCCCTGAGTTGAACCAACACCTTTAAACCCAGCTTTTGTAACTGTTGGTAGTTGTACCTGCTTATTAATAGCGCCACGCCATTCACAAGAAGAAGAGGCGATCGTAATTGCATTAGCATTAACCGTACTAGTTAAAAAAGGACGATCACTTCGGCTTCCGGCATAATAACTACTATAAACACCAGGGACTAAAGTTCCAGATCCAGTATTTTCAGCCGTTTTTACAATTTCTACAACAAAATAGCCTTCTGCAAGGGTGAAACGAGTGCTTGGGACGCGACGAGTATAAGGATAGTAACCAGAGAAATTTCCAGCATTAAACGCTTCGCGATAGAGACGAATACCAATCCCTGGAATATTAGTTGAATAGATGCTATTACCAAGTACGCTAAGTGGATAACTTTGTAATAACTGTGCCGTCAACATATCCGAGGTGCTACAGGTATACATAGTATTAGGATCTGGTCTGATCTCAAAAAGGGACTTAACCAAAACTTTACCTACAGGATCACTTGGGCGAACTACAACTCGTCCAACTTGCATCGCAACATCAATTGTTCTGAAACCGTTGCTAGTCGTACATGCTGCTTGAGCACCTGTATTAATACAAAAACCTAATACAACTAAAGCACCACTATTTAAGAGTAATTTTTTCATTTGCAGACAGCCTCAGTCATTACCATGCTTTGTTGCTTATTTTGCAACTGATTACTGATATTGTACTCAACCGAACAACGCTCATTGCTTTCATCGCCCCATTTCACATAAAGACGATCTTGAGCAAGTGGGGTACGTAAGTAAATCATACTACCTTGAGCAACAATACCTACAGCTTCATCTTTTTGGTTAAAGACTTGAGCTGCAAACGGTAAACTGTTGCCATCAGCAGTTTTGCTATTAATGTAAACTGCATAACCAGTCTTAGTCGCAAAATCAACTTTAGCAATTGCGCCAGCAAAAGGTGCAATTCGTTGACTTGTTTCTTCAAGCTCTACTTGGCTCGACATCTCTTGTGGGTCAAGGGTAATGTCATTAAGGCGGTACGGAGTAACATACGGAATAACCGCATAACCAGCCTTATTCACACTTAAACCAACGGTATTATTAACTTTTGCACCAGCAGCCTCTGGAGCATGCACAAGTACCATGGTTTGGCCTTGCTCAGGTCCAAATAAAATACCATCTGAATGTGCAACTACACTACCACTTAAGCTAACCATTGCTTGTTGGTAAGAGTCAGCAATACTATAAGAGCCGCCAACAGTTGCATAGTTAGTACGATAACGGCCATTTGCGTTAAATGATGGATTTGCATAGTCTTGATGCGACACCGAAGCACCATAACTAAAGCGATCACCCACCATTCCACTTGCACCAACAGTACGACTATCTTCAGAGGCACTCACGTTAACGTTAACTGAGTTCTTCTTAAAGTTAATTGGGAATGAAAGCGTCATTAAATATTCAGTATCATGCGACGCATCATTTGAACCATACTCAACCTTACGGTTAATTGCAGATAAACCATAAGTTAAACCATGGTAGTTATTGCTATAACCAATTTGGTACTGTTTAGTACTTTCGCTACGGTTCCAATAATCAACCCATGAGCCAACCACATAGAAATTACCCCAACCTTCTGGAAGCCCTTGGTTTAAAGTAATTTGGAATTCACTGCGCTGATGACCAGCTGCAGCATAGGTATTTACGCCTTTTTCTTCTAAATCGTGAATAAGCAAAGCATCACGTAATTTATAGAAGTTTTCTGTCGAATAACGATATGCTGCCAGTGTTAAGTTTGTGTTGGTTGGAGTAATTAACTTACTATAACTTAAACGGAAACTTTGCCCAGATTGTGATGACTGCTTTTCAAAGTCAGCTTCAGAGTGGGTAACATCTAACGCAACAGCACCAATTGGTGTAGCAAAAGCAGCACCTAATAACACAGCAGCATAATTTTCCGTTGCTTGTAGGCCCGTATAACCTGTTAGGTAGTTGTTAATACCCTGTTGGTATTTACCTTGAACCACCCAAGGATTAAGATCGATATCTTGATCTCGGAACTGACCTACAGTTAAAGAATAACGGTTTACACCTGGACGTAACATTTGTACAACTGAAGCATATGGAACCGAAAATTTTTGTATTTGGCCATTTGCTTCAATAATAGAAACTTCAATCTCGCCACCAAAACCAGTAGGGTAAAGGTCGTTAATTTCAAAGTTACCTGGCGCAACAGTTGTTTGATAGATAAGTTGGCCTTGTTGACGAACTTCAACTTTTGCATTGGTTTTTGCATTACCACGAATACGAGGGGCATAGCCCAACATACTATTTGGTAACATTCGATCATCGCTTGAGAAATCAATACCGCGATAACCAATAGAATCAAATACTTCGCCGTTTGTAAAACTATCACCTAGCGTTAAAACACCGCGGTATTTAGGAAAGGCTCTTTGTAAATATGTACTTGTTTCTTGATAATCAGATTTAGATTGATTTTCAGCAGGGGTATCTTGCCATTGCCATTGGCCATTATGACGTAATTGCCAACCTGCTACATTTAGTCCAGCAGTCACGCCCATAAATGCGTTTGTTGTTTCGCTTCGGTCACCAGACTGATTAAATGTTTTATAGGCACTACCACTATAAGATAAAAAACCAGCATTAATACCGCGATCCCATACGCTTGGGTCGACATAGCCTTGCGCATTTTTTTGCAAAGCAACTTGCGGAATCGAAATATCTACACGTAAACGAGATGTATCAAACTCATAAAATGCATTTTCAACCCACTCTTCAATTTTATAACAACTATTATTCTCTTTTTGAAGGGTCGTATGCTTAGACAAAACGTCTTGTTTAACGCCGTACTCAAGCAGGTTCATTCCTGTAAAACACGTTTCTGCATTTTTATTAGGGTCTAATGCTTTAAAGACCATACGACGTTTACCAAACCATTGACCATTTACATATAGGTCAACGTTATATTCACCTGGTAAAACAGGGTTGCCATATTTAAAACGAGAAATATCGACTTTTTGTGCATCCCCAATTAAAAAAGCAGAATCGAATTCAGCCTCTACGGGAGCACTCGTAGCTGTTTCTTCAGCATGCACGAATACAGGCATTGTCATTGTGACAACACCAGAAGCCAAGTAGTAACAAATATGGCGTTTTAATAATTTATAAGATTCTTGCCTTTTTTTTGGCATAGCTAAGTCCGCCTACACATATAGGTGCTTAAATTTATTAAAAAGATAAATCTGATTACTAAAGTTTTATTGGGTGTTCAATTCGACCACCGTAGTCATTGACATTAATAAAACTCATATCTTGAAGATTGCCATTCTTAAGTGGAACGGACGCTTCAGAAAAAGGCTTAATCATTAGCCCTTGAGGTAGTAAATCAACTTTTTTATCACCTGCCTTTTGGTAAACAGAAGTCAGCGTGATATGAAAAGGGGTAGGATTTTTTACCATTAAATTTTGACCAGATTTAACCCATTGAAGCTTATCTGATGCTAAATTCGCATCTTCTTTAATCGATGAAGGACGATAGAAGAATTTAATTCTTGAACGAATTGCAAGTTGCAGGAAATTATCAGGTGTCGTATCTTCACTTTTTGAAGTAGGTCTAGGTGGAATATCTAAAATATTCAACCACAAAACCGTTTCCTGCTTCTGATTTAATTGAGAAGCATTTGGCAAAGCGGTAATACGAAGTGTCTGACTTTTTGTAGCTTCAACACGAGAAATAGGGGGAGCAATCATAAAAGGAACTTTAGATTGGTCTGGTGTACTTTTTGGGTCACCTTCGTCAATCCAAGCTTGGACAAGTGCTGGCTTTGAACCGTTATTGCTAACTTGTAGCGTAACTTCTCTAGCATCCGACGGATAAATTACACGAGTGCCATGAATTACAATTTCTGCTTGAGTAGCAGGTGCGACAACCGCTGAAGCAAATGCCAAACCTAACAAAAAATTATAACTGTTCAATTTCATTTCAGAATTCTCAACCAAGAAAGATTCGGGAAGGTGTTACACAAAACAGGGCTTCCATGCGAACACAGAAACCCCGCTATCAACTAATTATTGATAGATAATTGTGTATTGAACAGAAGTAGTTACTTTACCAGCAGTAGAAGCGCCAGTTGCATAGTATTCAGCATAGTAGTTAAGGTCAGCACTTGCGCCTTCAGCTACGTCAACCCATTGAGAGTTAGCTTGAGCACCATTTGCACCCGCAGCAAGAACTGGGATGAAGTTGTTGTTGTTACCTAAAAGTTGAACGTTAACGTTTTTAGCACCAGTAGCGTCTTGGTTAAGTAAACGACCAGTATTAAAGTCAACAGTTGCACCTGGTTCGAAGTAAGTAGCTACTTTACCTTGTGAACAGTTAGCTAAGTTGATTTGGAAAGGAGTACGACCAGCAACATCCCCAGCAACAGCTAAAGTTTGTTTAGAAACAGTTGGAAGAGTAACTGTGAAGTCTTTACCAGCTGGGGTAACGATGTCACAAGTTTTATCTGTAACTAAACCATTAATTGTAATTGTACCATCAGCAGCTTGAGCATTCGCAATCCCTACAACCGAAAGAGCAGCGATCAAAGCAAGTTTTTTCATAGTGTTTTCTCAAAAGTCTGGATAAAAGTTTATTTCCTTACTTTTCCAGTGTTTGACATCTTGAAAAGTAATGCGGCGATCTTAACACTTCTTAAACAAAATGCAAACTAGATCACATTATTTTTTCATAAATTTAATTAGGTCACACTAAAAACAAATGCTTGAAAGCTACCGTTTACAGTCTATATATCTGTTTATTAATATTTTTTTATTTTTCCAGAAAGCGGAACCGCAGAGATAAGCAAGTTACATAAGAACACTATGCAAATAGAGAAGAATTAAACAATTTATGTGAAAAATAAGCTTAAATTATTACAATACAATTATATAGAATAAATTACGTATATGTATATAGAAAAAACATACAAAATAGTCATTTTATAAAAAAAGAGTGACTCATCCTTTATTTCATCAAAATATGTGATGAATTCGACAAGTCACTCTTTAATCAAGCTTATTGCAGGAATCGACTCAAATGCTATGCCTAATAAGTCAATGATAGTTGATAAGCACGACTTTGCGATTAGAACTTATGCTTTCAATGCTAGTGTCCATTTTCTCAGTATGTTGAGCTAAGTTAGAAATACTATTTTTATTTAAATATTCACTATCAAGTTTAATATTTAAATTATTTACCTCAACACATTCTATCTCGCTATGTTCTGTTGAACATGTATCTTCAACAATATTTCCTCTTATCATTATTGTGTTATTTGCATAACAAAATAATGGGGAAGTGGAAAGCACCATCAGAATAAGAAGTTTAAATATATTATTTTTCATTTTGTATGCCTATTTATAAAATAGTTTATATCTATTTGATACAATATTTTTAATTTAAAAACAATCATTAAGTTTAAATGAAGAAAAAATATTAATTTTGACGTGACGAAAATCACATTAACTGTTTTAAATAATGTAATAGTTAGAATTTTAAAAACATATTAAGAAACATAATAATTACAATACTTTAAAAATTATTTATTTCAATCCAAGTTATTGATATTTATAAGATAAAATAAAACAACGCAATAGGGTAAAATTAAAATAATTAATAATATATAATTAAATATTTAATAAATATGTAATTTATTTTTGTGATTTTAGTATTTACATTGCAAGATAATTACAGAGAAAAAAGATACTAATTTTATTTAAAATGTGATTTATTTAACCTTTTATTTATAAATTAAAAAATAAATTCACTTTATTTATTAAATGCAACTATTACACCATCAATAAGTTGAAATTCATCACACATTTTAAATATATTGAGGCACAAAAGATTATTTTAGTTTTTAAAAGTTTTTGCAACAATTTAAGCGTGTACGATCTTTTCAAGATCAAATTATATAAAGTAGAAATATGAATTATAGAAAACATAGTAATATTTAAACTTGATGAAAATTCTCTTTTAATTGAGTTTTATAAATATTATTTGATTGCTGAAAAATTTATTCTAGAAAAAATATCTTAAGAAAGTAACTAGAGCATTATCTACAAGATCTAATACAGAAGATACCATCTGTAGACTCAGCTCTACTCCAGCAATAAATGCTCAACTTTCAAACAGAACGAGTTCTAGGGTGGCTGATTGCATTATTCTGCATTTTGTAAGTTGTATCTGTCGGAGGTAAGTGCTGATAAAACAACACTGACATTGAAAAATGATGAAATATAAACATTTCCAACCCTAATGTTTTTGCATAAATTATTGAAAATAAAAAACAAATTAAATTGGCATAAAAGCTGCTCAATGTGACTGATGAAAGTGGAATTATCCTAAGGAATCCGTATGTCACTTGTAGTAGATAAAAAAGAAAATTCTAAAGAATTTGTAAAAAACATCCTGTCTGAAATTTGGGTTACTCGATGTCCTGTACCCACAGCAACAGGTATTTCTTTAAAGCGCGGCACTCTGGTTAAAAAATTTGAAAAGCACGGCATTGATGTCGCTGTCTTGCAAGATGCGCGTAAGGGTTTGTCGGTTCATCATTTTGATCATCAATTACCCGCGTTGTTCAGAGAAGGTGGAAATGTACCTGCATTAGCTGCACGCTCTGAAGGAGCACCCAGCCGACTCATTGGATTGACTTGGATAGATGAGTGGCAAGTCATTATTGTTCGACCTGATTCAAACATTAGCCAGCCAGAACACCTAAAAAATGTGAAAGTTGCGTTACCAGAATATGCCGACAAACGTGCTGGTAGTATTTTTAGAGCCATGTCATTGCAAGGTATTCGTGGCGCGTTACAACTTGCCAACCTCACTTTCCGAGATGTCAATTTTATTGAAGTACCTGAGCGTGCAGGGCCTAAAGAGAATCGTGATGCGAGTACGTATTGGTCAGGCCTTGATGCATTAATTACAGGTGAAGTTGACGCCGTTTATGTAAAAGGAGCTTCTGCTGTTGAAGCTGCAACTAAACGCGGCCTTAAAGTTGGGATTGATTTAGATAAATTTGAAGATGTGACTTCTCGTGTAAATAACGGAACGCCTCGTCCAATCACAGTCCATGAAGATTTATTAGAAGATCATTTTGATGTGGTAGTCGATTTTCTTGAAGAGCTATTTGATACGGCGGATTGGGCACAAGATCATTTAGATGAAGTGTTGGTGATTCTTGAAGATGAAACGATTGCAGGGGCAGAGAGTGTAGCGACAGCCTACCGTAATAATTTTCATAAGTCTTTACATCCATCATTAAATGAAGAGCGTTTAGAACTTTTAAGACAACAAAAAGATTTCCTTTGGTTACATGGCTTTTTAGAGCGAGATGTCGATATTGAAACATGGGTTGATCATCGTCCTTTGCTCGAAGTTTTAAAGCGCCGTCAAAATAAAAAATTTTAAGAGGATTTGATCATGACAACACTTACTCAAACGCCATTGTCTCGTGAACTCAATGACTTTATCGAATTGAACCGAGAAAAAGCTGAATTTGCTTTTGAAGTGTTCCGTGAAACAGGAACAATCACAGCAAATGGAACGGTTAATTTTGTAGAACGTGGGCCTGAAAATACCTTAGTCACTTTTAACTATGCAGGGCCGTGGTCTAAAGATAAAAAAAGCAAAGTGCTTGTGGAGACAATTGATGGTGAAGTTTTATTGGGGAGAAAAAGTGCGGGTGGACGCTATAACAAGCTTTTTAAAGAACATGCAGATGTCACCACAATATCTCATGTACACGCGCCGAATTTAGGTGCTTGGGCTCAAACCCATCGTACTTTACCGATTCGTTATGTGCCTGTGCAGCGTTTCCATTTATTTAAAGAGTTGCCGATTTATATTGATCGCCGTCAGGCAGAAGTCGATTTCATTTTAGATCAACTCAAAATTGATATTGAGTATCGGGCCATCTTAGAAGCCAATGGTGGTGCAACCGTATGGGGTCGTCAAGGTCTACAGGAAACTGCTGAATTTATCTTGTTGCTAGAAGAAGGGGCTCAAATTCAGCTTCTCGCAGAGTTAGTAGGCGGTAGCCGGGAATACGGGCAAGGGGTTTTACATCAGCAATGGAAAATGAGCGGTTTGACTGAAAAAGCAAAATCTCTTGGATTGCTCCCCCTCAATTAGATAAAGATTTAAAAAATAAAGATCGAGAATATTATGGCTGTAAAACTTTTATGGTATCTCACGTCTCCAGATGGGCCATATCCTTGGTTGGAATCAGGGCGGTGGGATACCGATTATGAACACTTGCAACAGATTGCGATTACCGCAGATCGACTTGGTTTTTACGGTTCACTCATGGGTACTAGTGAGTATGAAACACTTGCTGTTGCTGCAAGTTTAATTCCATTTACTGAACGTTTAAAATTTCTGGTTGCACAGCATCCTGGAGAAGTGCAGCCAGCAGTTTTGGCAAAATATGCGCAAACTTTTGATGCATTTTCTAAAGGGCGTTTGTTATTTAATGTCGTTAATGGAAATGATAAAGGTTTGGCAGCTTTAGGTATTCACTATACTCATGATGAGCGTTATGACTTTAGTAAAGAATACTGGACTGCATTTCAGAAAAACTATGTAGGTGATACATCTGGGTTTGAAGGGGAGTTTATTCAAATTGCCCCACGCTTAGAAGGTGGATCTCCAATGTCAAAATGGCGTGGTCCCACTCAAAAACAAGGTGTTCCTTTGTGGGGAGCAGGAACTTCTGCCAAAGGCGTTCAGCATTCTGTTGAACTACTGGATGTGTATTTAAGTTTTGCGAATACGCCGCCATTACTTGGAGAAAAGTTTAGCAAGGTTGCGGCTGAGGCTGCAAAAATTGGCCGAACTTTAGAATTTGGCACTCGATTACAAATTATTGTGCGGGAAACAGAAGAAGAGGCTTGGCAATATGCTCAGTCGTTACTTGACAAGATTGATGTAAATTATGCAATCGAAGCTGTTAAACGACAGCTTCCTCCAAATGAAAGTTTTGAGAGTTATCAAAGTAACAATCCATCTATTCAAAAGAACTTAGAACAATTACGTCGAGGTATTTTGCCTCAAGCTAAAGATTTTGAAATTTATCCTAATGTTTGGACTGGCCCATCTTTATTTGGTTTCGATATTTTAAACCCAGCCGCAGGGACAGCCTTAGTGGGAAGTGCTGAAAATATTGCCAAACGAATTAAAGAATACGAAAGCTATGGCGTATCAGCGTTTATCTTGTCTGGTTTCCCTTTAATTGGAGAAGCCTATCGGGTAGCAGATTTATTGTTTCCGTTATTGGAACTCGATCATGGCTTTGAGTTACCTAAGCTCAATAAAAATTCATCCATTGATTCCCTTTTGAATCAAGAAGTCGTGGTTTAAGGGAGAAGGCATGAATAAAATTACACGTAGAGAACTAATTAAACAGACTGGATTCGGTGTTGGCGCTTTTGCTGCAATTAGCCTTGTCGGGTGCTCTAAACCAGACTCATCGTCTGAGAGTGCTACTGCTGGTACAGCCCAAAATGATACGCCGAAAAAAGGTGGTGTTATCAAAATTGGGGTGATCAATGGTAATCAAGCTGGCAATTTAGATGCACATAAACCTATTGGTATGTCCAGTGCGTTCAGAGGTTGGCCTTTGTATGCAAAATTATGGGAATGGGGCAGAGATATTCAGCCTAAACTCGCACTTGCTGAATTTGCTGAACCCAATAATGACGGAACGAAATGGACCATTCGCCTAAAAAAAGGACTTGAATTTCACCACGGTAAAACCATTACTGCCGATGATGTTATTTTTTCTTTACGGCGCTTAACCGACCCCAAACTTGCCTCACCATTTGCAGCTTATCTTTATTCTTTGCAAAGAGATGCAATTAAAAAGCGCGATGAATACACCGTTGAAATTCCTTTTACTCAAGGAAAAGGGTTGGTTGCTTTACCTGAAGCATGGATGAGCTGGGGTGGCATTGTTCCTACAGATTATGACCCAGTTAAAAATGTCGTAGGGGCTGGACCCTTTAAGCTTGAAAGTTTTACACCGGGTCAGCGTTCACGCTTTGTTCGTTTTGAAAATTACTGGAAAGAAAACCAGCCTTACGCCGATGCGATTGAAATCATTGATTTTAAAGATCAGACAGGGCGTCTTGCTGCCTTGCAATCAGGTCAAATTGATATTGCTTCAGGTGTAAGTGCGGAGCACATTGCTTTAATTCAAGCCAATAAACGACTAAATCTGGTTTCATCTGAAACAGATGCTTGGCAATCATTTGATATGAATACGTCTAAAGCACCGTTCAATGATCCTCGGGTACGACAAGCTTTTCGATTGATTGCTAATAGAGACGATTTGGTGAAACGCGCTTTGGCTGGTCAAGGGCGAGTTGCAAATGACCTTTATTCGTTTAGTGATCCTGTATATGACCATAGCATTGCTCAGCGTAAGCAAGATTTAAATAAAGCTAAAGCTTTACTCAAAGAAGCTGGTTTTAATAACAATTTAACTATCGATTTATATACAGGCCCAGATAGCAATGCGGCATTGGTTTTTGCTCAGCATGCTGCTCAGGCTGGAGTCATCGTTAATGTTAAACAGGTTGAAGCTGCTACTTTTGCGGATGCAGTAAAACAAGATTGGGCATTTAGTACAGGCTCGAACGTTTCACGTCCTTTCTTATTAACAGTCTTGCAAATTGATGGGCCGGGTGCGGCAAATAATAAAACTCGTTTTAAGAACGAGCGCTTTACAGAATTAGTGCATGCGGCATTGCAACAACCCGATTTGGAAAAACGAAAAGTTCTTGTTCATGAAGCACAGCATATTCAGCATGAGCAAGGCGGTTTACTCATTTGGGGCTTTAATAATGTACTTGATGCACATTCGAGCCAAATTGGTGGTGTAACACCTGATCGCACTGGCTTTGCTGCGTGGCGTACAGATGAATTTTGGCGTAGAGGGTAACCGATATGACAATTCAATCCAGTAAAATAGAGGCATCAATCCAACATCCGACAATTGCCAAGTCATTTGAATTTCCTGCGTGGTTACCTTGGTTTTTCACACGTTTGGTATCAGGGGCATTGGTTGTTTTTGTTATTAGCCTCATTGTATTTATTGCCACACAGGCACTTCCATCGGATCCGGCTCGCGTCATTTTAGGTCCAGAAGCACCTGAAGCCACGGTTCAAATACTTCGTGAACAATTAGGCTTGAATGATCCGATATTGGTTCAATACTGGCATTGGTTAAGTCAATTATTAGAAGGGGATTTTGGGCGCTCGATAGATTCTAATGTGCCTGTTTTACAAATTATTCAGAATTATTTTGGTAATACAGTTGCACTCACGAGCCTCGTGATTGTAATTACTGTACCACTTTCAGTCGTGCTGGGTGTGTGGCTATCGCTCCGCCGTGACAGCAAGTTAGATCGGATTATTGTCTCCAGTTCGATTCTGTTTAAAGCAGTGCCGGGGTTTGTGATTGCGATTTGGTTAATGATGTTTTTTTCAACATCGGTTTTACACATATTACCAGCAGCATCGTTATTGATTCCTAATGAGTCGCCTTATAGCCAACTAGAATTTTTAATTTTACCAATTTTCACTTTAGCTTTATCACTCATTCCATATCTGATGCGTTTAGTGCGTGGTTCTATGATTGATGCGCTAGAGTCGGAATATGTGACCTCTGCACGGCTGCGTGGTATTCCTGAGCGACGGATTATCTGGAAACATGTTTTACCGAATGCCTTAGTTCCGGTTGTGCAGGGAACAGCATTGACCATTCGAGTTTTGCTAAGTGGTGCTTTAATTATTGAGGTGGTTTTCAGTTATCCCGGTATTGGTAATGCACTCAATGCAGCAATCGAAATGAGGGATATTCCGACCATTCAAGCGATTGTTTTATTGCTCACCATTTGTGTGGTAGTTGTTAATTTAATTGCAGATTTAATCACGACTTTACTTACACCCAAAATACGAACTGCAAAAAGACATAAAGCACGTTCGCCGGGACGACGTCAGGCGTTACGTTTATGGAAGTCAGGTCGACCAATTACGGTAAAACCTGTCGACCGTCGCAATGCTTTAAAGAATATTCAGCAAGGAGGTGGCAAATGAGCTCACTTCACTGGTACCAAAGAAACTTTTTTCAAACATTAATTCGTGAAAGACAAGTACGTTTTGGATTTGTAGTCACTGCTTTGGTTTTGATTTTTGCACTGGTTGGACCGTTATTTGTTCCATTTGAGCCCACTGCGTTGGTCGGCATGACTTATGGTTCCCCTGAAGGGCGTTCATTTTTAGGTTATGACTATATTGGTCATGATGTTTGGTCACGTGTACTTGCTGGCGGTGCTTCTATTATCTGGATGACGCTAGCCGCTAGTCTGGTTGCATTAATTATTGGTTCTAGTTTAGGCATATTCGCTGCTTTTGCCCGCAATAAGATTGATCAGTTTGTAACTTGGCTGACTGATGTGTTTATGGCCTTTCCAGATCTCATTTTAGTCTTACTTATTGTTTCGATGTTAGGTCGGCAACCTTGGTTGATTGTTTTAACGGTTTCAATTGCTTTTATTCCCGGAGTTATACGTCTTGCGCGAAGCGTTGCAATTAACCTAGTGGAACAGGAATATATCGAAGCTGCCCGAATTCTAGGTTACTCAAAAACCTATATTTTATTTCGTGAAATCTTACCCAATATGTTGACGCCGTTATTGATTCATCTTGGTGTGATGCTGACTTGGGCGGTGGGTATGTTATCGGGTTTGGCTTTTCTTGGTTATGGGGTGGCACCTCCAGCAGCAGACTGGGGACTCATGATTAATGAGAACCGTGCTGGTTTATTAGTTCAACCGTGGGCCGTATTTGCTCCTGTCATTTTAATTGCTTTGTTTGCGCTCGGAACGAATGTATTGGCTGAGGGTGTTGGACGTGCAGCAGCTCGGATTGAGGAAAAATAAGCATGGCAGATACATTTAAAAATACAGTATTGACCGTAACAGATTTAACAGTTGCATTAGTAAACACAGGCAATCACATCGTTTCTAATATTTCATTTAGCTTAAAAGAAGGTGAGGTTCTAGGGCTGGTCGGAGAAAGTGGTTCGGGTAAAACGACATTATCGAGCGCCTTATTGGGCTATGCACGGCATGGCGCCAAAATTATTCAGGGCATAATTGAGTTAGATGATCAAAATATTCTCAGTTTAGATGATCATGCTTTACGTCAGGTTCGTGGTCATAAAATTAGTCATGTTGCCCAAGATCCTGGAACAGCGCTTAACCCAGCATTAAGTATTGGTCAACATTTATTTGAATTATTAGAAGTCCATCAGACACAGTTATCGAGCGCTGAAAAATACCAGAAAGTAGCCAAAATTTTAGATGAAGTGGGGTTACCTCATGATGAGCTATTTCTCAAGCGTTATCCCCATCAACTTTCAGGTGGACAACAACAACGAATTTTATTGGCCTTGGCGTTTTTGCTCCAGCCACGTTTAATTGTTTTAGATGAGCCAACCACCGCCTTAGATGTGACGACGCAGACCTTGGTATTGAACATTATTCGTAAATTATGCCGTGAATATAATGTTGCTGCTATTTATGTATCGCATGACTTAACGGTTGTAAAAGATATTGCAGATCGGGTAATTGTTTTATATTCAGGGCGAATCGCTGAAGATGCAGTATTAACCCAACTATTTGAAACCCCTAAACATCCTTATACGCAAGGTTTACTTAACGCCATTCCAGATGTGGCTATTCGTAAGTATTTATCTCCAATTGAAGGTCATGCTCCTTCACCAAATGAGCGTCCAGCGGGATGTGCTTTTGCAGTACGTTGTGCTTTCGCTACCGAAATATGTCGCCAAAAACAACCCGAATTAACTCAATTAAAAGATGAGTTTGACCCGCATTTTGTTGCTTGTCACCATTCAGATGAAGTCGGTGTGATTAATTTTAAAGAGATTGATCATCCGGTACGTGAATTAGAAAGTGACACAGAAGCATTGTTAAAAGTTGAACATATTAATGCATGGTATGGGCAGCAACAGGCACTTTTTGATATCTCATTTCAATTAAAAAAAGGCGAATGTTTAGCATTGGTCGGCGAGTCGGGGTCGGGTAAAACCACGTTATCCCGTGTTATTGCAGGGTTGAATGAAAATGCAGATGGCCAAATTACATTAGCGGATGAAGTCTTGTCATTGCGCGGGCAACAGCGTCATTTGCAGCAGCGGCATAAACTGCAATATATCTTTCAAAATCCTTATAAGGCCTTAAATCCAGCGCATACGATTGGGCAGACTTTAATAAAGGTGGTGCAGCATTTCTTTGCAGCATCTCGACAAGAAGCCATAGAAAAAGTCGCACAGGTCCTTAAACAAGTCTCTTTGCCTTTACAAGTTCAGGAACTCTATCCAAGAGATTTATCTGGTGGAGAACGACAACGTGTGGCTATCGCACGAGCTTTGCTGTGCCAACCCGATGTTTTGATTTGTGATGAGATTACATCTGCTTTAGATGTTTCCGTTCAGGCATCCATCTTGAAATTACTACAAGACCTTCAGCAGCAAGGTGTGACCTTATTATTTGTGACTCATAACCTAGGGGTTGTTCGTGCAATCGCCGATCGGGTCGCCGTATTAAAAAATGGACATATTGTTGAATACGGTGAAACGGACCAAGTACTCAGTCATCCTCAACATATATATACCAAAACTTTGCTTACACATGCGCCGAGCTTGTTTAAAAACAACGTGCTTGAAGTTTGCGCATAAAAAAAACAGATTTTTCGGAGTTAAAAATGAACGATATTAACCAACGTAATTTTTTAGAATTAGGTAGCGTAAGACATATTCAAAGCGAGCAAGAAGCACTTGATATTGCAAAAGAGGTGGCAAATCAACTGAATCAATTTGCTCAAGACCCAAGTTATAACAAAACGGTGCCTTATGATCAGGCTCGCTTAATTTCAGAAGCTGGTTTAACTGCGATTATTGTACCCAAACAATTTGGGGGCTTAGGCGCCAATATTTCAACGTTGGTCAATGTAGTGAAAATTATTTCATCCGCCGATGGTGGTGTAGGGCAGTTATTACAAATTCACTTCACCATGTTTCGAGGAATTTTAACGGGCTATGACGATGAAATTCGTGATCAATTACTTGCCGATGTATTAAGTGGAAAACGTTTAGGCAATGCACTTGCAGAAGTGGGGGGCAAAGATAAGTTTCAGCATAAAACACGCGTAGAACGAAATGCGGAAGGACGATTAATTTTAAATGGCAGTAAGTTTTACTCTACAGGCTCTTTACTCGCGGAATGGATTTCTTTATTTGCTGGTAGTGATGATGGACCAGTCTCGATTTTAATTCATCGAGATACAGAGGGAGTAGAGTTGCTTGATGACTGGGATGCAATGGGACAAAATAATAGTGTTAGTGGCACTGTTAATTTTAAAGATGTAATTGTTGATGAACGTTATGTTGCTAAGCGAAATACAGGTGGTTTAGGCACGGTTTTACGTACAGGTCTTACTTGGCCTCAGATTTTACATGCTGCAATGGACACAGGAATTGCCAAAGGAGCATTACAAGGCGGGATTGATTATTTACAACATCATGCTCGTCCTTGGGTGGAAAGTGGCGTCGATTCACCGACACATGAATCTCATATTATTAAACAAATTGGTGAGTTTGCTGTTTTGGTCCGTTCGGCTGAGGCATTGTTAGATCGTTCAGCACAGATTTTTGAACAGCATTTGGCAAATGTAGAAGATGAAGACTTACAAACTGAACTGATTTTATCGGTTGCTGCTACACGAAGTCAGTCTGATCATGCATCTTTAAAAATTTCGAGTGAAATTTTTGGATTACTCGGGGCAAGTTCAACCTTGTCAAAGTGGAATCTAGACCGTTTCTGGCGTAATGCACGAACCCATACCACTCACGACCCAATTCGCTGGCGGTTATATCATGTTGGAAATTATTATTTAAATAATATTCCACCTGGTGAATATAATTCTGTGCTTTTAAAGAAGCAGGCGGAGAATGTGACTAAATTTAATAAATAATCTAAATATAGGAATTAAATTTAGGGCTGGTATGTAAAGAGGTTAATACTGCCTCATAATTTAAGATTATTCAGAAGTTTTTTTGTATAAGTTATGCCTTACTTTTCAGGGATGAAAAGTAACAAAAATCCTTTGTTTGGCTGATGGAACATCCATGTTGCCACAGCCAAACGGACGGCATCCATGCCGCCTTTGCACCAGTAAATGTTTTCGTGAGTTTAGATTTTGAGTTGACGCAAGCAAAGGTAATTAATGGTTTAACTAATCTGAGTTCGATCAGAAATATGGTACTCGGAAACGTCATCCTCAATTGTTTGAGACAGGACTCCATTAATAGCGTATTGTTTCTGCGATTCATTAAATGAGCTGATGGTAGTCAACGAGTTTTGCGGTGAGCAGCGATAGCTGCGCAAGATGCCTTTCTTGCGAAGCGTTGCTTCTCATTTGGGCGAAACCAAAGTAACTCCAGCTGAAAGCTAATCCTGAAATTGGGTAAAAACTCGATAAGACTCCGTTAAGATTATTGTTATTAAAGAGATTAATATTATCCATACTGCCTACTACGATAGTTTATGATTACTTGAATTTGGATGCTGAAAATAAAAAAGGCTGTCATCACGACAACCTTTTTTATTTTAAAGTATTAAGCCACTTGAGCTTGAATAGAAATATCCTGTGCAAGCCATTCACGAACATTAATTTGTGCAGGAATAAAGTTCCAGCGATAGAGAAAATCACTCAAGTCTTGTAAGGCAATAATAGAAGTCTCATCAAAGTTAGTGTTCAATTTCAGATGTGCATCTGAACCATAAGCAGCATGAACCCATTGCTCACTACTATTACATTCTTTTGCTAGATAACGATGGGTTTCATCGGCGTGTGCATGTGCCCATTGTTCTGCTTGTAAAACAGCATCGACAATCGATTGTGCTTGCTTTGGATAGTGCGTTAGAAAATCTTCATCGACAGTAAGTGTTCTTGGTGTGCCATTATTGGAGCGTAGAATAGGGTCTGGATGTGAACCAATATCAATAATGGTATGTAGGGCGAAATCATGAGCAATTTGCGCAGCATGTGCACCTTTTAGAAAAATAGCATCGACATCACCTTTAATTAATGCCACGATCTCTGCACTTGCATTAATTTTGTTGCGATTGCCATAAAAACTAGAATCATTTTCTGTAGGCTGTTGTTGCTGTGCGGATAAAATATCTGCTCGTAAACAATCGACTAATTCAAGATCGCTCACCTCCAGATTTACTGTTTTTAAGGCATTTTCTAAACCACGAATAGCCTGTGCACGCGAGAAGTCAATAATTGCATCTTGATTCAGTGGAATTCCAAAACGTTTGCCTTTTAGGTCGGCAACAGTTTTGATGTTTGAATCATAGCGTGTTAACAACAATTGAACTTCATCAGCCCAAGATAAGCCAATCACTTTAGTTTTTTGACCAGATGCATATGCCCAGATTGCAGGAATACTGCCACCATGTCGAACTGAGTTGGCAAGGGTATGGTTAAAATGAGAGTTACGAATATCTTTGGAATTTGATTCCCGAATTGATTTTATTTCAATCTGTTGCTCATTAAACTTTTCTTTGAGCCAACCTTTTTGAATTGAAATGCCTAGGCCTGTTGGTACAGGGCAGCGAGTATACCAAAGTGTGTTTAATGGTTGAGTTTGAAGTGTTGTCATCGTGACATCCTTTTGTGGTTTTTATGCTTTAAAGCAAAATTGATGCCACTCAATAATTTATTGATATTTAATGATTATTTTTGATATCGTTTTTTATGATGTTGATATATCAAATTTTGTTGCGATTACAGCAAATCATTTACGCTAATGTTTTAAAATCAACACCCCCATAAATAGTGAACTATAAAATTGATATAAAACAATAATTTAAAATCTTTTTAGAGATCATTAATTTGGCATGAATCTCGCAATAAAACGGAATCTTAAACTTTTACTATCTTTTATGTTTAAAAATTATCCATTATTACGAAGTTTGGCTTTATATCGTTTTATGCCATTTCGTTTCTTATTGACGGCGACCTTATTTGTGATTGCAAATATAGGGTTAGCACTCCAACAATATTCAATCGGACATGCGATTGATACCTTAAAACACAGTGAGCGAGAAACCTTATTTCAGCATGCTATCTCTGATCCATTAAACCCTTGGTTCTGGTTCATTCTACTTGCGAGTATTGCTGGCATTAGGGCTATTATTCAGTATCTGGCAGGGCTAAGTGCTTTAAGCATTGGTCAGCAATTACTAAGTATTTTAAGAGAAAGAATCTTTAGCCAAGTGCAGCATTTAGATGTTTCATGGCACTGGAAACATGGGTTAGGAGAGGTACTATCTCGAACAACACGTGATTCAGATAAATTAAAAGAAGCTCTTATTAATTTTTGGCGGCAAGTGTTTGAATCAAGTCTTGTTGTGTCGGTAACAGTTGGACTCTTGTGTTGGTATCACCCTTGGCTTGGCCTAGTTCCCTTATTATTTATTTTTTTAGGACTTTGGGTTCTATTTAAACTGACCAATCAATTGGTGGTGCTGGATCATCAAGTCGCATCCGCCTACGAAAAAGTTAGCGATAGCTTAGCAGAAAGCGTGAATGGAATTCGGGTAGTCAAAGCGTTCCAACTCGAAGAAAAACTCTTACAGCGTTTTAATCATGCCGTAGATCTATTTATTCATCACTCTATTCAAACCATAAGCACAAGTGCGAAACGCTTGCCCATTCCTCAAGTGATTATTGCGTGTTCTTATTTATGGGTGATTGGCTTTGGTGCTTATTTAATTGGCCAAAACGAGTTGCAGGTAGGGCAGTTTGTAGCTGCGATACTCATGGCAAATTTATTGGTGTTTCGTATTGAAAGTATTGGGCAGGTCTTACAAATTTTTGCTGATGCTCGCTCTTCGGCAACAAGAATATGGCAAATGCTCGATGAAAAGTCTGTAATTGAAGATCAACCATACCCTTTGCCGTTGCAATGGAGTGATGGGTTAAATATTAGATTAGAAAATGTAAGCTTTCAGGATAAAACAACACAAAAGTTTATTTTAAAGCAGTGTCATGTTGAATTTCATGCAGGTGAAATCGTCACTGTTGTAGGTAAAACTGGCTCAGGTAAAACGACTTTGATGAATTTACTCAATCGGTTTATTGACCCAACAGAAGGGCAAGTCCTGATTGGTTCTGAGCAACAGGGATGGGTCAATATCAAAGATTTAAGCCTGTTTGAATTACGCCATTTGATTCAGATTATTCCCCAAGAAAATTTCTTTTTCAGTGGCACATTGGCAGATAACCTAAGAATTGCTAAGCAAGATGCAACTGAGCAAGAGATGCGAGATGCTTTACATTTAGCTTCCGCATCAGAACTATTACAACGGCTTGATGATGGATTAGGCACTTTGATTGGAGATAAAGGCGTTACTTTATCTGGAGGACAAAAACAGCGGATTGCTTTGGCTCGTTCTATCTTAAAAAACTCGCCAATTTTAGCCTTAGATGACTCAACCAGTGCTTTGGATTCGACTACAGAAAAACAGGTTTTACAACGACTATCAGCGCTTTCTGATATGGGAAATCATTTTAAGAAAACCATCATTATCAATTCTAATAAACAAACCACGATTGCGTTATCTGACCGAATTATTGTTCTAGATCAAGGGCAAATTATTGCCCAAGGCACGCATACTGAATTAGTTCAAGATTGTTTGTTTTATCGAGAGTTGATGGGTTTTGAGTTGCCACAACAGGAGATTGAAGCATGAATACAAGTGTTAAAAATTTCCGTCCATTCGCAAAATCAGCCGATCTACAAATCGAAGAAAATTTGGCAAAGACCTCAATTCATAGAGGGATGTTAACAAAACTTATTCCTTTAATTTATCCCATCCGTTACTTGCTGCTTGCTTTGATTGCAGTAGAAATTTTGCAAGTGATGAGCGTTTTTGTTCGGCCTTGGGTTGTGAAATATATTTTAGATTCAGGCTTTCAACACATTGCTGGGAAAATGGTGCTACATCAGCCCGTTTTATTGATTGCGATTAGCATTTTAACGTTGAGTTGGATTTTTCGTTTTGCCTTAGCGGGGGTATCAAAATATTTGTCAGGTCGAGCAGCTTTGAAAGTTATTAATGGTTTAAGACGTTCTTTGTTCCAGCATATTCAAAGTTTAAATATTGGCTATTTTGACCGTACTAAAGCTGGCAGGATTATTTCACGGGCAGATCGTGATGTGGATACTTTAGAACCTGTTTTAATACAAGGACCACCCGAATTACTTTCAGCAATTTTGCGTTGTGGTCTGGCTTCAGTTCTTCTTTGGCATATCTATCCACCATTTTTCTGGTGCTTATTTGCAACTTTACCAATCTTATTTGGAATGACAGCCTTTTTTAAAAAGTCATCGCAAAAACACTGGGGACGAGTTGCCGAAGAACGCAGTCGATTTACTGCCCATTTGGTTGAAACTGTAAATGGCGCAAAAATCATTCAGCAGTTAAATTACACCGAAACAAATCAATCCCGTTATCAGGATTTATTAAAAGACTTTAATCACTCTATTATTTATGGCAGCAAGCGGACCAGTTGGTTTGCACCCTTTACAGGGTTACTTTCGACTGTAGCCACGGCTGGATTTATTGTCATTGGTAGTTATGCCTATAGTGGTGGGATGATTAGTATAGGGCAGTTTGCAGAGAGTATTTTCTATGTGTTTTTATTCTTGGCTCCCTTACAGGAACTTACCGATCTATTTGAACGTTATGCAAATGGGGCCGCATGTGCGCAACGAATATTTTTACTTTTAGATACGCAATCTAGCATTCAAGAACAACCAAATGCTGTGAAGCTTGAACAATTGAATGGTCATATTCGATTTCAGTCGGTAGATTTTGCCTATACCCATAAGCCCGTTTTACAAAATTTTAATTTGGAGATTGAAGCTGGAAAAATAATTGCGATTGTAGGGCCAACAGGACATGGCAAAAGTACGATTGTTCAGTTGTTAACACGGTTTTATGAACCTCAACAGGGCGGAATTTTTCTAGATCGTTACCCCATCCAAAATATTCATCTTGCCAGTTTAAGGCAGCATGTGAGTATTGTTTTACAAGATAATGTTTTATTTAGTGGAACGATTTTAGATAACTTGCGTCTAGTTCAACCTAATGTTTCAGATCAAGTGCTTATCTCGGCAATTGAAGACTTGGGGGCAGATGAGATTTTGCAACAACTTCCACTAGGGTATTTCACTGAAGTAGGAACCCTCGGTAAAAACCTAAGTCATGGGCAAAGACAGTTGGTTTGTTTGGTTCGTGCATATTTAGCAAATCCTAAAATATTAATCTTAGATGAAGCTACTTCAGCAATCGATATTTATACCGAGCAAAAAATACAATATGCGCTCAGACGCTTATGCCAAAATAGAACATGTATTGTGATTGCACATCGGCTGAGTACGATTCGTGAGGCCGATAAAATTGTCGTGATCGAAAACGGTCATGTTGTAGAGCAAGGTTCACATGAACAGTTAATACAGCAAGAAACAGCATATTTTCAGTTATATCAGTCGTATCTTCAAAATCAACTGGTCTAAACATCTTCGAAATTTGAAACTGTAGTTTTATAAACATTTTTTTGAATCATTGTTTAAATTTAAACAATGATTCTTTTGTTTTAATTAATTAAGTTATTGATAATGAAATATAAAATATTTGGCATTGGCTTTGCTATATCGGTCTAGATCGTTAAGGAAGCTCATATGCGTACATATTTTTCTCAATTTATTATTCAGTCCTCACTTTTTGCACTGAGTGCACTTACTGCTTCAATTGCTTTGGCAAACGACCAAAAGAATTTGTCAGAGAAAGAGGATGTCATCACATTACAATCTGTCGTTGTCACAGGCTCTAGACGGGCAATTAGCAATTCTCTCGATGCACCTGCACCCGTTGATATTTTAACTGCCAAAGAGTTACAAGAGACTGGTGCAACTGATCTTGCAGCAGCATTAACACGATTATCTCCTTCGGTGACTTTACCGAGTTCTCCAGCAGGTGGGTTTGGGGCATCGGTTCCGCCAAGTATTGCACTTAGAGGATTATCTGCTGATCAGACTCTAATTTTAATTAATGGAAAACGTCGACATACATCAGCGTATTTCACCCGTCAAGCCTATGCAGGCGGAAGAGGCGCGGCGGTAACTGACTTAAGTTTAATTCCAGTAAGTGCGATTGAACGTATAGAAATTTTACGGGATGGTGCTGCTGCACAATATGGTTCAGATGCAATCGCCGGCGTGGTTAATATTATTTTGAAATCACGAGATCATGGCGGTGGAGTGAGCTATCAAACAGGTGGCTATACTCAAGGAGATGGTGAACAACATAAAGTTAATCTTTGGAAAGGTTTTGCATTACCTAATGATGGTGCGTTGACGGTTGCATTAGATTTAGGCAAACGTGAAGCTGCAAGTAACACGGCCCCAGATACGCGAACTTTTTATGATGGTTCAACCAAGGCTCAATATACAGAACAAAATACACCCTATAGAACTTGGAAATTTGGTTCACCAGAACAAAAAGATCAAATCAATCTGACTGCCAATCTAGATTTACCTTTGACAGATGACGTTGCACTTTATGGCTTTAGTAGCTACGGACACCGTAAAACGATAGGGGAAAACTTTTATGAGCCGCCAACAACCAAAACAGTACTGAATCAATCCAGCTATTTTAAAGAACGTTATCCAGATGGGCGCTCGCCATTAAGCTTAGTCACTGTAGATGATTTTGCAACCACAGTTGGAGTTAAAAAGGGAGAGCAAGCGTCAGGTAAATATGATCTTTATGCGACCTATGGACAAAATAAAGTCAGCACAGAACAAGGCAATGGCATTAACCCAAGTTACGGGCCAAATTCTCCTTCAAACTATGACTTGGGTGAAAATATTTTTTCGCAATTAAATACAGGGCTAGATTATAGCCGTGATATTGCAATTGATTGGTTAGCAAGCCCACTCACGTTGTCTACAGGGGTTTTATATCGTTGGGAACAATATAAGCAAAATGCAGGTGATCCAATTGCCTATACCCGAGGCCCATATTTCAATCCAAGCACAACGTTAGGAGTTGGTGTTCCGGGAATATATGCCGGAATTACAGACCAAGATGAACGAAAAATTAGTCGCGATGTTTACGGTATCTATCTAGATTTAGAAGCTGATATTATTAAAAACTTGAATGTCGGTGCCGCTGTTCGAAGTGAAAAATATTCAGACTTTGGTTCGACAACAAACGGAAAATTATTTGCCAAATATGATGTATCACCTAAATTTACGGTACGTGGTTCAGTAAATACAGGCTATAGAGCGCCGTCATTGGCACAGCAGGGATATTCAGCTTATAGCGTACAAACGGTACAGACCCCTTCAGGTTGGCAAGATGTGCAACAAAGAACTTTAGTTGCGGGCAGTGAGGCAGCTTTACTGATTGGTGGAACTTCTCTTAAACCCGAGAAATCGACGAATTACTCTTTAGGTTTTGTTTGGAAGCCTCTTGCCAATACATCGGCAACTTTAGACCTTTATCAAATCGATATTAAAAATCGTATTTTGCTTTCAGACAATATTACTGGAAGTGTAATTACCAATGCTTTTGCCAATACACCGTATTCAAATATTGCCAATGTGGCATTCTTTAATAATTTACTAGATACACGTACTCAAGGCTTAGAGCTCGCACTTAAGCATGATTTAAACCTTGAACAATATGGCAAGTTAAATCTGAATCTCGGTCTGGCATATAACAAAAATGAAATTACCGAAAGTAGAGATTCTATTACCGCAAAAGGTGAACGAATTCCTGTTTCAAGCATTGCAGGACGAAATACACAAAGCCTTATTGAATCTGCTGCACCGAAAACAAAGCTAACGCTTGGCGCATTTTGGTCAAATCAAGCATGGAGCGTGAATACAGCAGTCCGTCGCTACGATAAATGGACCACTTTAAATAATACCAATACTGCACTGGACCAAACCTTTGACCCTCAATGGATTGCAGATTTGGATATTGGCTACAAAGCGGATGCATTCGTGAAAGGCCTGAAATTCAATTTAGGGGCGATCAACTTATTTAATAGCCATCCTGATCAAGCCAAAGATTCCTCGGTCGGCAACATCGTCAAATACAGTTTTAATGCGCCTGAAGGAGCATTTGGAACATATTTATATGGCCGAGTAAGTTACGAATTTTAAATCAAAAATGATGAAACAAATTTTAAGGTAAATGACAATGCAACATACTTTTTTATCAACGTTATGCAAGTTTTCTTTAATCACAACGGTGTTAACTTCGAGTTGTTTGGCAAATGCTCAACAAGCTCCAGCGCCTAAAGATCAATATGGAGATGGCCGAGTTTCTGAGTTTTACGCATGGAAATCAATTATTCCAAATCAAGCTGGAAAATTATTAAAAACAGAAGCTATTCATAATCCTTATATTCGCTTGGCAAATGACAGTCAGGCTATCCGGATCCTCTACAGTTCTACAAGTGGTAAAGATAGCAAAACACCTATTGTGGTTTCAGGAAGTATTCACTTACCAAAAGGAACGCCTCCTAAAGAAGGTTGGCCAGTGGTGTTATGGGCACATGGTACGGTCGGTTTGGCAGATGCTTGTGCGCCGTCTTGGAGTGGACGATCATACCGAGATGTACAATATCTAAACCGTTGGCTTAAAGAAGGATTTGCTGTCGTTGCCACAGATTATGAAGGGTTAGGTGTTGCAGGACCGCATTTGTTAATTAATAACCCAATGCTGGCTTATAGTATTTTAGATAGTGGTAGAGCTGCTTTAAAAACCAAGTTACCCCTTGCAAATAAGTTTGTGATTGTTGGTCAATCTCAAGGAGGTGCTGGAGCTGTTGCGGCTTCCTCTTATTCGGCAACGTATGCACCTGACTTAAATATTAAAGGTTCAATTGGTACAGGCGTGATTTATCAAGATCCTGAAGCGACGCCTGAAAAAAATCAGTTAAAGTTAAATCCTTACGAAGTGAGTCCATCACTCGCTTATGGCATCTATAGTTTTTTAGTGACACAAAGTTTATATCCAGAAATTAAAACAGAAGATATTTTCACGCCTGAAGCTGCTCCTTTAGTTGAACAAGCAAGAAATGCCTGCTTAACAAGTTTTATGGGAGATATTCAGACCGTAGGACTTTCGCCAGCACAAGCATATAAACCTAATCCGCCTGCAAGCTATAAAAAGCTGCAAGAGAAACAGTCAAATGATTATGGTTATTACCTTACATTAAAAATCAGTCACCCATTATTTATTGGAACAGGGGCAAATGACCGAACACCAGATGCTCGTTCTCAAATGAAGCTGGTGGCAGATGCTTGTAAAGCAGGTACAGTAGTCGAAGGTCATTTGTATCATGGCCTAGGACATAGCGAAACTGTTAATGCCTCATTAAAAGATTCAATTCCGTTTGCTAAAAAGGTGATTGCGGGAGAGAAAATTCAGGCTATTTGTAAACCTGACTTGCAATAAAAGATGGAATAAAAATTTTCTCACTAAAGAAAATCCTTATTTTAAAAAGCCGCTCTTTAAAAATATTGAATGAGCGGCTTTATGCTTTAAATATTTAAGCGATTTATTTTAATCTTTTGGCTGCCTCTTCACGTACAGCGGGGATGATATAACGACCATAATCGACCGTATCATAGATAGGATCGTAGCCACGATTTAAAAAGGTCGTCACCCCTAAATCTACATAATCAAGCAATGATGCAATAATGGTGTCTGGCGTACCAACTAGGGCAGTCGTATCGCCATAAGCCCCTACAGCAGTTGCAGTTGGCATCCATAATGCGCGGTCATGTCGATCACCTTGCTGTGCAGCTGCCAATAAACGCTGTGAACCGATGCCTTTGATTTTATGTCCTGATAATGTGCCGTTATTTTGAAAAGTAGGATTATTTTGAATGTCTGCAAGAATCTGTTCTGCTCGTTGCCAAGCAAGTTCTTCGGTTGCACCAATAATAAGACGTACAGATAAGCTAACAGGAGGCTGCGGTTTATTGGCTTTTTCTGCTGCGAGCTTCAATTTAGTAATTTGCTCTTTTACTCCAGCCAGTGGCTCACCCCATAGTGAATACAGGTCTGCATGGCGGACTGCAATATCATAAGCAATATCTGATGAGCCACCGAATGAAATCGGGATTGTACCGTTGACTGGCTTTAACGGGCAAAAAGCATTATCTAACTTAAAGTATTTACCTTCATAGCTAATCGGTTGATCGCTTTTCCAAAGTTTCTGGATGATATCTAGATATTCACCCGTCCGCTCATAGCGCTGAACTTTATCAACAATATAATCGCCCTCTTGAGGCTCAGCTGTAATTCCAGTAATTGCATGTAAACGTATTCTTCCACCGCCCGTAGTATGGTCAAGCGTAGCAAAAGAACGCGCAGCAAGATTTGGTGTTACAAGTGCAGGACGATGGGCAATCATAAACCCGAGTTGCTCAGTATGCTGTGCCAGATAAGCTGCGATTTGCGCGCTATCTGGACTGCTTGGCCCGCTAGCAATTAAGACTTTATCAAAACCCGCATATTCATGCGCACGTGCATGGTAACGTAAATATTCGAGGTCAATTTTATGGCCAATACGTGTTCCTTTGGTTTCAGACCATTGGTTGGGAAAAACCATACCAACAAATTCGATGCTCATTATTAAACCTATTTTGTGAATTTTAAATGAATGAGCAAAATAAATGCCAAGCTTTATGCCTATATAAATCAAATATTGTAGTGGTTTATAATTATTTTAATGTTTGGATTTAATCAAAAAGATAACATTGTGTTTGAGAAGCAACATATCATAAAAAGAGAATTGTGTTGATTTTTAATTTATAAGAGAAAATATTTTTAGAATAAAATAGGTGAATTTTGGATTAAATATCTTTATTTATTATTTATTAAAAAACACCCTGAAATGTAATATAGCCTTTTAGAATGCTTATATCATAAGTTTTATGGGGCAATTATGAAGACCTTTTTAGATAATGATTATAAAGTAATTACTTTGCCTGATAATGGTGTTCCTGTAAAACCAATAAGAGCAAAAGCAATTATCTTTTCAGATCAGAACTCCCGTAAATTATTAAATCAAGTGGAAACGATTGCTCCAAGCTCTGCCAGTGTCATCATTCAAGGTGAATCTGGAACAGGTAAAGAGTTAATTGCACGTGAAATTCATTTGAAAAGTGATCGTAAAAATAAGCCTTTTCTTGCAGTCAATTGTGGTGCTTTAGTCGAGACCCTTGCTGAGTCTGAACTGTTTGGCTATGAAGCTGGGGCTTTTACGGGTGCAAACAAAACACGAGCTGGTATTTTTGAAACGGCGGATGGTGGCACTTTATTTTTAGATGAGGTGGGTGAGTTACCACTATCCTTACAAGTTAAGCTGTTAAGGGTATTGCAAGAAAAAGAAGTCGTACGTGTGGGTGGTCGAAAACCGATCCCAATTAATGTCCGTATTTTGTCGGGGACGCATGTCGATTTACGTAAAGCTGTAGCAGAAAATAAGTTTCGTCTAGATTTATATTATCGCTTGAATGTTGTCGTGCTTAATATTTTGCCATTGCGTGAACGTAAAGGAGATATTTTACCTCTGGTTGATTTCTTCTTAAGTTCATACTCTCAAAAGCTCATTACCACTAAGCCGAATATCAGTGATAGAGCAAGAAATGCGCTGCTGAACTATAGTTGGCCTGGCAACATTCGTGAGTTAGAAAACAATATCCATTATGCTTTACTCGTGAGTGGCGGTAAAACAATTGATCTTGAGCACTTAAGATTTTCTGAGGAAACGGGTTCCGCTGTGTTAGCAGACAATGATCTTATTCAAGAATTTGAGAATATCTTAAAGCGTCTTTTTCAGGAATATGATGGGGAAGCATGGCATATTATTGAAGATAAAATTGTAAATACTGCATTTTCAAGTTGCTGGAATAATCAGGTTAAGACCGCAAAAATGTTAGGTTTATCGCGTAATGTTTTGCGTAATCTTTTATCAAGATATAACTTACTACCTAATAAGAATGAAAATGAAATCGCTTAATGATTTTACATAGAAAAAACATCCATTTTTTAATGGATGTTTTTTTGCGTTGTGAATTTTGTGACCCATAAACCCAATTCAAAAAGCAGCCACATTGGGACTGCAAGAGCAAGCATGCTAAAAACATCAGGAGGGGTAATAAACATTGCAATAAAAAAGAAGAATACAATGATGTGTTTGCGATGCGCTTCTAACTGTTGAATAGAAATAAGGCCAATAAAAATAAGAATATAAGTTAAAACTGGAATCTGAAATGCCAGACCAAAAGCAAGAAATAGCTTTAAACAAAAATCTAAATAGCTATTAATGTCCGTCATGGGTAATACATTGTCTGGTGATGCCAATACGAAAAACTTTAAAGCGAGTGGCAAAATTAAAGTATAGGCAAACACAATTCCTAAATAAAATAGAAGGTTACTCGAAAGCACAAGTGCTATACCGAATCTTTTTTCTTTTTGATAAAGTGCGGGAGCAACAAATTGCCAAAATTGATAAAGAATAAAGGGAATACTTAATAAAATCGCAAAATAAATATTGAGTTTAAAAGGTGCTAAAAATGTACTCATGACATCTGTTGCAATCATGGAGGAATTGCTAGGAAGCAATGAAATTAAAGGGTGAGCAAGAAAATGATAGTTCTTCTGAGCAAGCGGAAGTAATAATAAAAAAATCGCTAAAACAATACTAATGCTATAGATCAGCCGTTTTCTTAATTCTTTTAAATGTTCGCTATATTTCATTTCAGTGAGGCTTTCACTGACAATATGTTCCGTCATGCGGCTTGGTCCTCACTGAATTTATTGGCTGTTTTTTAAAATGAGCTAAAAATGGTGTCTTTAACTCATCTGAACGGGTATAGATATAGTCATTGATGCGCCGTGCTTTGTTTTTTTGTTCCACAGAAACAGATGTTTGTACATTTTCAATTTCTTGTTGCATAAGAGCGAGTTGTTGTTTGAGCTGCTCTTCATTTTGTTTTATTTTTTGCAGCTCTTCTTGCATGACTCTTTTAAGCTCGATTAGGTCAAGTTCGTTTTCAATATCATTTTGAATTTTACTAATTTGGTTTTTAACTGCTCTATATTTTAGGAGGACTGATCTTAACGTGTGAGGAAGCTTTTCAGGTCCTAAAATAATAAGCGCAATAATCGCAAAAGCTAATAACTCTCCAAAACTGATATTAAACATAATAATAAATCACTCATATTTTATTTTGTTTTTCATTATGTGATTCGAGTGGGCTAATATCTTTGTATTGCTGGTTTTGCAATAATTTTTGATCATCAGAATTAACCGAGTCTTTAAAATCTTTAATTGCACCACCTAAGTCTTTACCTAGATTTTTTAACTTTGAAGTTCCAAACAATAAAATAACAACAACTGCGAACAGTAAAATATGCCAAATAGATAAACCCATTTTCTTCATCCTATATTATCTAAAATAAAAAATATTAATATCACGATATTATCTGTTTCCTAAATCATATTAATATCGATCAATATTCAAATTAATTATGCAGTGTGATCCAGCATATTAAGTGCCTGATTACGGAAACCAAATAACAGCTCACTTTCTTTATGTCGAGGATGAGCTAACGGAACAGGAATAATTTCTTTAATTTTTCCTGGTCGAGCCGACATCACAATCACACGATCTCCGAGATAGACAGCTTCTTCAATGTCATGAGTCACTAAAATCATGGTGATTTTTTCGTGTTGCCAAATACGTTGAAGTTCAGCTTGTAAATGACTACGTGTTATCGCATCTAAAGCGCCAAAAGGTTCATCCAAAAGTAAAATATCAGGTTTATTGACGAGTCCACGGGCAATTGCAACACGTTGTGCCATGCCACCCGAAAGCTCATGTGGATAAGCCTTTTCAAAACCCTTTAGCCCGACAATTTCTATGTGTTCATTTACCCGTAAATTTCTCTCTTCACGGGTGAGAGGAGTTTCTTCAAGCGCTAAATGGATATTTTCAAAAACAGTAAGCCATGGAAGTAATCGGTGTTCTTGAAAGATAAGACCTCGCTTTAAATCTGTGCCTTTTATCTGAGTTTGATTCAGTAAAATTTCACCCTCATAGTCCTGATCTAATCCAGCAATAAGACGTAGTAGTGTTGATTTTCCACAGCCACTACTGCCAACAATTGAGATAAATTCGCCTTGCTCAATGTTAAGATTAATACCATCTAAAACGGTCAAAGTATTTTGATCACGCTGAAAAGATTTATTGAGTTTTTTGATAGAAAGTAGAGAGAAAGACATATTAATTTCCGATGTTATTTTTTAAATTAAAGATTAGGCACGCCATTGCAGAAGGCGTTTTGAAATAAGATGAATGATTGTCGTCATAAAGGCCCCGCAAAGGGTAACTGTGATGGCGCAAACCAACAAAATATCCATTTCAGCATTAATCTCGGCTTTCATCATTAAGTTGCCTAGACCTGCACCGGCATTGAATAGCAACTCACTTGCTGTGGTGGTGATCCAAGTAAATGGCACAGCTAAATTTAAGCCGGTTAAAATATGGGGTAGCGCTTGTGGAAGGCTTATTTTTTTAAATTTGCGCCAGAATGAAAATTGATAAATACGTGCGATCTCATCGTATTTTGTATCATTGTGGCTAAGGCCCTGAAACGTATTGATCACTAATGGAAAAAACGAGGCAAGCGCGATAATAAAGATTTTTGCTTCTTCTCCATTGCCAAACCATAAGGCAATTAAGGGTGTTAAGCCCAGTAACGGTACTTGGCGAATACTGTTAAATATTGGAGAAACTAAAGCATTTAAAACTTTTGAATAGGCAAGCAAAGTCCCTAAAATTAAACCGCTTATCGAACCTAAGATAAATCCTATTCCAGCTTTTTTAAGACTTCCCCACGTGTTTAGCCACAATTCACCGGTTTCAAGCAATTTAATAAATGCGAAATAAATGTTTTGTAAGGGAACAAATGCATAGGCATGACTGGCGCCTAAGCTTGAGTTGTATTGCCATAAGCCTAATAAAAATAATGGCAGTACCAAGCCTTGTACTAAAATAATTGGCCGTTGCCATGTTTGTTTCAAAGTAATTGAACGTTGAGACATTATTTATCCCTCGAACTGAGTGCAGGTGAGATAAAGCATTGTTCTACTAACCGTAAAACTTTATCTAAACCAAAGCCGACCACACCTGTGATAAACACACCGACCATCACGACATCCAAGCGCAACATTTGACGTCCTAGCTCCATCATTTGCCCAATACCCGTTCCAGCAGCCAGTAGTTCAACGGCAACTAAAATCAACCATGCACGACCAAGTGCAATTCGTAGCCCACTAATTAAAGGTGGGAGTATTGATGGAAGAACAATAAGCCTGAGCCAAGCACGTGTTTTAAGTTGGTAGATTTGCCCTAATTCAATATATTTTTTAGGAATATTCTTGACTGCATCAGCAGTTGCTAAAGCAATTGGAAAAAAGCAGGCTTTAATAATCAGTAAAATTTTAAATAACTCCCCAATTCCAAAAACTAAAATAAAAATGGGAATAAGGACAAAGATCGGAATTTGATAAAGAACGTTGAATAAAATATAGGTGTAATTACGGAACGTTGTGTTTGCTCCATAGGCAATACCAAAAGCAATTGCACTGATTGCGGCGATAGAAAATCCCAAAAACAGACGAGAAAGACTATCTTTGAGATGCATTTGAAGCTCACCACTTTGTAACAACGCAATGAAGGTATTCCAGACAGTTTTAGGCGGCACCAAAATTTGGGTAGGGAAAACTTGTAAAGAACTAATCAACTGCCAAATGAGTAATACTAATAAGGGTGAAATCACAGAGAGCAGCCCGTACACTTTTTTAGAAGAGAACTTGTTCCGAAGTGGGGTTTTAAATAAATCATTATTTTGCTCAATAAGTGGCTTTACTAGTATTTTCATGGTCTAGTTTCCCTGCTTATTGGAGGCATGATTAGATTGTAAATTTTGAATCGCTTGGCGGGTAAACTTCGGATTCAACAGCTCATCTGCTTTGATTGGTGTTTGAATAAGCTGATTTTTCACAGCATGATCAATGACTTTTGAATAATGCTGTTTAAGAAAGTCAACTTGATAGTCTGGAGACCAGTCTTGTTGCCATGTGCTTGCCGTGTTCTGGCTTTCACGTTGAATCACACTAAGCGGTTGACCAAACTTAGTTTGGCTTTGCTGAAACTCATCTTGATGGTGCGCAATCCAATCCATTGCACGTACTGTCGCATCAGCAAGTAATTGTGTGGTATCTGGATGTTGCTCAATATAACTTTTGCTACCCCAGAGTTCGGCACGCATTTTCCAATCTGCGGGCAAAGATTGTGATGACCAAATAATTTTACCCAAATGGCGGTCTTGTAAAGTAAGCGCATCGCTTAAGGTAAAAAAGGCATCTACACTTTTAGCAGATAAAGCAGCAGCCCCAGCTTGCGGGTTTAAATTCACAATTTGAAAGTCTTTTAGGCTTAATCCTTTACTTTGTATGAGTTGCCCAAAGTTAATTTCCCACGGGCGGCCACGATGTAATGCAATTTTTTTACCTTTTAATTCTTCAATAGATTTAATAGGTGAATTTTCTGGAACAATAAGGTAGACGTTATTACCGATACCTCCGGGTACAACAATTTGTGTTTTAACGCCTGTGGCATTAAGGACTACAGCAGGAAGGTTTCCATAAAAAGCAAAATCGATTTTATTATTTAGAAAACTTTCATTAACCAAAGTCGCTACAGCAGCAGTGGTCACTGGTTCCCATTTCAATTCAATGTGATTTTGCTTTAATGCTTTTAGAAAAATTTGATCTTGTGAAATCAGTTGTGGCACACCAATAAAGTCCAAACTACCCGAAGTGCCATTGGCAACGACTGCAATTCGGAGTTGTTGCTGTTCAGACTGTTTTGGGGTGGACTCTTCGGTTTTTTGTGCGCCACAAGCAACAAGACCCAAAAAACTGAAACCTAAAAGTAGACGTGGAAAAATACGCATATCATCATAAGAATTAAAAAATATATGGGTATAGAGCAAAAACCAAGCCAATAAAATTATTGTAAATAAATCAATAAATTATATTTTTTTTAAAACTATTATTGAGGTTAAATACCGTAGTTATGTTGTGATTGGGACACTTGTTATTGTTTAAGTGTTGGAATATCAACACAGCATTTAAACTCATTTTTTTAATATTTATATAAAACAGCACCATAGCTGAAAATTAATTTAAAAAAATATCGGCATGATTCCTGCTCTAAGACCTCTAACGAATTAAATATCGTCAAATCTTTAAATTATCGAGATTCATTATGTCAGTTGAGTTTTTATGGAGAATCCCTGTTCATGGGGATGGTCGTCGAGCACATCAGTTACACACACGCGGTGAATGGAATCAATTAACCCCATCAGTTCAATCTCCACAACGTGTTGCGCCGCAACATGAAGATCAATTATTTGCTTACTATGATTATGTCCAGCAAGTGGCGAAAGCAGCCGATATTGTTGGTTTTCACGGTGCACTCATTCCTGCTTTTCCACATACTGAAGAGCCATGGGTGTTGGCGTCTGCGCTTGCAAGAGAGACAAAAAGACTTCGCTTGCTCATCGCAATTCAGCCTTGGTTTATTCATCCGGCCTATGCAAGCCAAATGGCTGCAAGTTTGCAGCGCTTAAGTCAGGGACGAATAGAGTGGAATGTGATTTCAGGGGGAGGCGGCGCGCAGCAACGCGCATATGGCGACTTTATCGAACATGATCAACGCTATGCGCGGACCAATGAATTTTTAGAATTTGTGAAAGGTTACTCGCACCATGCACCTTTCAATTACGATGGAAAGTTTTTCCATGTCGAACAAGGTGGCCTGAAATACCCAATGAACCAATATGACGTTCCGCGCTTGTGGTTAGCAGGTGCGAGTGACGCCGCTTTACAAGTGGCAGGACGTCATGCAGATATTCATTTAACTTGGGGCGAGCCTGTAGACCAACAAAAGAAAGTGATCGAACAGGCCCAAAATTTCTTTGAGAAGAATTCGCCGGAACGAAAAGTTAAATTTGGCATGCGTATCGATATTTTGGCAAGACCTACTCAAGAACAAGCATTCCAAGAACTTAAACAAATGTATGAAACCATTGCCGTTGATGGTAATGCATTTGAACGAAAAGATACCGAATCTGTTGGAGCTAAACGTCAGCAAGCATTAGCACAGGGCAATCGTTTTGAAGACTTATTTGTAAGTCCGAATGTTTGGGCGGGAATGTCAAATGTACGAGGTGGCCCAAACTGTATTTTAGTAGGGAGCTATGAACAGGTTGCAGAGCGTTTGCAAGAGTATATTGATATTGGGGTTGGACATTTTATTTTAGCCAGTAACCCGCATTTAGAAGAAGCATATCGGGTGGCTGAAGAAGTCTTACCCTTAGTAGGATATAAATTAAAATAATAAACTTAGACCTCTTTGAGAAATCAAAGGGGTCTTGTTGTTTGAACAGCATAACACTGTCTGAAAACCAACATCTTTTAAATGGTTTATTTAAATAATTTTTATTAAATATATTAAAAATAATAACTTAAGTATTTGGCATGGCTTGTGCAACTTACTACTTAATCTTTTATTTTTAGTTTAAGTTGCTATGCGTGAACAAATCTTTAATCCACATAAGCGGGCCTTGCTCTTTGAGCAATATGCGACAGTTGCAGCCTCAACTGAAATTGCAGATCCGTTTGCACGGCATGATCAAGAAGCCATTCAACCTGCTCCAGAGAAGTTGAATAAAGTCTTAATCGCAATTATTGCCGTTGCTTCAGCACATCTTGGAATTTGGTATATCGCGAAACAATTACCGACACCGGCTTTAGATATTCACAAACCCGAACCTGTGGTAATTGAAATCGTAAAACCGGTTGAACCACCTAAAGTGATTGAACCCAAAATTCCACCGATTACTGAAAAACCTAAAGTTCCACCTGTGGTGGAAAAGCCCAAGCCAATTCCCAAACAAGTTGAACAGCCAAAACCTGTCCAAAAGAGTGTGGAGCAACCTAAGCCTGTTGCAAAAACAGTAGCTGAGCCAACTCCTCAAAAAGTTGCAACACCTGTGGTCGCAAAAGAAGTAGTCGCAGAACCAGTAAAAAAAGTTGCTGAGCCTGTAAAAGCTTCAGATGACAACTTGCCAGTGACTGAAGCCAAAGGTTATGCCGGATATCTCAGTAATCCTGCGCCTGAATATCCTGACCAAGCTTTAGAACGGGGTTGGGAAGGCTCAGTCATTTTACGGGTCAAAGTATTAGCAAATGGCAGCCCTGATACGGTCAGTGTCAAGCAAAGTAGCGGCAAAAAACTTCTAGACAGTGCTGCTGTAAGAACAGTAAAGCAATGGAAATTTTCACCTGCGCTAAAAGGGAAAACACCTGTAGAAGGCTGGGTCGATGTTCCAATTCATTATCAATTACCGAAATAAAATTTAAATTAAGAGGATATTTTCATGACAGATATTAATTCATTGATCCATGACGGCACGATCTGGTTATTGGTTGCTTTCTCAATTGTGACTTGGGTGTTGATTGTAGTTAAGGTAGTCCAGACACAGCGGGCGACTAAACAAAGTAAGCTTTTTGTAGAAGAGTTTTGGAAAGCGAAAAATTTATCAGATGCAGTGACTAAGTCAGAACTTGGTGAAGGTCCAGCAGCTCGGGTTGCTAACACAGGTTTTCAGACATTAATTGAAGCAGATGAAAAAACACATCAAGACTTACAAAACAGTTGGAGCCGTCAGGACTTATTAGAACGCCATTTAAGTAAACAAGTTCTAACTGAGCGCCGTCAATTAGAAAAAGGCTCGGCTTTACTGGCTTCTATTGGTAATAACGCACCTTTCATTGGTCTGTTCGGTACAGTATTTGGGATTATTCATGCATTACAAGCGATTGCTCATTCAGGCAATGCGAGCATGGATGTAGTAGCTGGCCCAATTGGAGAGGCTCTGGTTGCGACTGGTATTGGTATTGCGGTTGCTGTACCTGCGGTGCTTGCCTATAACTACTTTGTACGTAAAGTAAAAACAATTGGCGCAGATCTTGATGACTTTGCAACTGACTTCGTGAGCCTGAATCAAAAAGCAGGTTTCCAACTACCAACTGCTAAAACCAAGGGTACGACTGGAAATACAGCACTTAAAGATAATTCTGTTAAAGAAGTGAAAGAGAAAGGAGTGTTTGCATAATGGCAATTTCTACTTCTCAAGAAGACGATGTCGTCAGTGAAATTAATATTACGCCGCTGGTGGATGTCATGTTGGTTTTACTTATCGTATTCATTGTGACGGCTCCTTTGTTAACAAATACGGTGAAAGTTAATTTACCAAAGGCGGCACCGACTCAATCTACAGACCAGAACAAAGCTGTGGTGATTAGTGTAAACCCACAAGGTGAAATATTCCTTGATAAAGATAAGGTGACACTTGCGAACTTTGAACAAGAAATAAAGTCACGTAAAAGCAGTAACCCTAAATTAGCATTAAATTTAAATGCTGATGAGACCGTACCTTATGGAACAGTCGCAAAATTATTGGCAAGTATTGAACGTGTAGGCGTAGATAAACTCTCTGTGATTACAGTGCCTAAATAATTATGCCCCCCATAAAAAAAGCTGCTTCGGCAGCTTTTTTTATGTAGTGAGTTTACAGAGAAGTATTAAGCTTTCCAGAGTTTTTCAAAGCGCCATGTCGGAAAAATCGTATGTTCAGGAGCTAAACCACCAATATTTTTAGCTGCGGCATCAATCGTATGGCTAAATCCCCAAATGAGCATTCCACCACGCTCATGTTGAATTTTTTGTGCTTGCGCTAAATGGATTTTGCGTTTGGCTAAATCAGGCTCTGCCAGGGCTTTAAAAAATAACTCACTATATTCAGGGTCTTTAAAGTTCACACGATTGGTCGTGGAAATTGGGGCATCGTTAACAACGGCCGTCGATAAATATGGCGTGCCGACATTTGTCGCATTACTCGATAACTGCCATTTACTGCGGTCAGGGCCATTAAACGTTGCAAAATCCACTTGTTTAACTCGAATATTCACATTGGCTTGTTTCGCTTGCTCGGCAAAAATTAATGCAGGTTGAGCGCTACTCACTGGGGTAACAAGCTCTACACTCAAACCATCTTTAAAACCTGCTTGCGTTAATAGATTTTTTGCCTCGGCAATATTTTGCTGACGTTGCGGCAAATTAAGAAAGGCAGGGTCTTGCGGCGAATAAAGATCGTTGGCGATTCGACCTTGTCCATTTAAGCCTCGTTGTACCAACTCTTCTCGGTTTGCAATCAAACGAAATGCCTGACGCACTCTAGGATCATTAAACGGCGCTTGTTGAGTATTAAAGTCAAAACTATTATGCGTATTGGTCTCAGAGCGTATAGTTTGAATGTGTTTTGCTTGTTCCAAAATTTTAATATATTCGGGTGAAATCGCATTTGCTACGTCAATTTGTCCAGCCAACAAAGCATTTAATCGAGAGACCTGATCTTTAAAATCAATCACTTCAAAACTATCTGCATAAGGTTTGTCTGCTTTAAAGTAATTATTAAAACGAGTAAAAACAGAACGCTGCCCCGGAATAAACTCTTTGACTTTATATGGACCAGCTCCGACTGGATTATGAATAGGGTCGAAGTCAGTCGGTACAATTCCTCCAAAGTTTACCCAAGTTTCGGGCAATGCAACAAAGCCGGGAATGGTACTAATAAAGGGAATACGAACCGTATATTCATCTAGTTTTTGAATACGATTTCGGTCAATCCACTGCACCAGATTACGAAATGGTGAAGCGAGTTTAGGATCTGTTAGACGTTTCACTGAAAAAATCACATCATCTGCCGTAATGGTTTTACCATGATGAAATTCTAAGCCTTTGCGTAAACGGATGGTCCATTCACTTGCATTGTGATTAGGTTCTGCAAACTCCGCTAAAGCAAGTCGGGGCAGCATATTTTCATCCCATTCCCATAACTTATTATAAATAGCGAAACCTCGTGTAATACCACTTCCCGATGCTGAAAGATGAGGATCTAGACTGCCTGATTGTTGTCCTCCAATGAGCCCCAAGCGTATAACTCCTCCATGCTTAGGTGCTACCGAAGAAGTACTGTTTGATTCGGTACTATGGTCTGGAGAGGGGCCACAACCTGATAAACTACCCACTATAGAGACGCCACCTAGCGCCGTGAGACTTTGTGTTAAAAATTTTCGACGTGATAACAGAAATGTTTGATTTGTCATTATAAATACCTGATTAGATCTTCATCTTCTAAGGTATTGCAGAATAAATGCCAATATTTTTGTGTAATTTTACTATATTTATCAAAATCTTATAAAATTATTGTTTTTATTGAGTGTCTCTATTTCAACAGCTTTGTTGAAAAAATAAACATGAATAGAACTGATAAATAAACAATAAGAAATTAAAAATAAATAAATCAAATGGTTAGGGGTAATTATTTGACTTTTTAATGGTTGGCATAGGCTTTGCGTAACGCATTGTAAATTTACATTACTGAGTGTGATATGAGACAGCCTTTTCAATTAAAACCTTTAGTTATTGCGCTTAGCGTATTAGGGGCGACTTTACCGTTATATGTTTTTGCCGAAGAAACGCCACAACAAGCAGGTGATTCTGAAAGTGATGTAATTACTTTGTCCGATGTAGTCGTTACTGGAGCAGCCAAGAAAACTACCGTTGTTCCCAAACGCAAAGTGACCTCAATTTATGGAACGGATAGCTCTGTATTGGATACCCCGCGTGTAGTATCCCAAGTATCAGAACAACAATTTAGAGAAGATGTTATTCGTAGTGCGGATGATCTCGTCAAATACGCGCCTAGCATTACGCGAGGCGGGGGACAAAATGCTAACTTTGCTCCACAAATTCGTGGACAGAACTCGGAAGTTTTTCAAGATAGCCAACGCATTTACAGTACCCGCCATCCAACCAATCTCAATGCTTATGAAGCAGCCGATATTGTAGCAGGACCAACTGGTGTAATTTTTGCGCCGACTTCAGGTTCTGGCGGATATATTAACTACCTAACCAAAAAGCCTAATTTTAATAAAGCCGAAACCAATATTTCTGGGACTGTAGGTTCCATTTACTCAGGTAAAGGTGCAGAGCCTAATTTCTCTGTCAGTATTGATCATACGGCCCCAATTTCAAAAGAGTTAGCATTTCGCGTGAGCGCAACAGCACAAAAGACAGATGACTATTATGACAATGTAAAAAATAACTTTAATGCATTTTATGGAGCAATTGCTTGGCGTCCAAATGATCGTTTAAGGGTAGATTGGAATATCAGTTACGATGACTATTACGATTTTAATGTGACACATGGCTGGAATAGAGCATCGCAACAATCGGTGGATAATGGCCTTTATTACAAAGGTAGAGCTACGCCTATTATTCAAAACGGTTCGACTTTTTGGTCTCCTGTATTTGAATCTGGTGCGGCAAATTCTAAAGTCATTGGTTGGCAAACTCGTCAGAAGAACGATAAAAACCAATATGTTGCTGTTGGTGGAGTTCAGACCACGCCATTACCGAACTCAACTGCCGATCAAGCAGGAACCATTAAAGGTTGGGTCTATGATCCATCAATCCTCGGTAATGAATTGGTCAAGCTAGATGATAATATTTCAGGACGTAGTGAAGATAAAAATAGTGCCAAGCGATTTAGCACTCAATTAAAAATAATTAAAGATTTGAATGACCACTGGTCTATTGCAAATAGTACGCTTTATCAAAATAACAAAGATTTAGGCGACTCTGTGGGAAGCTTCTTTACAGATTTAGATCATGAGTTAATTGATAACCGACTAGAGTTTTTAGGCGACTATGATTTTGAAATAGGTGGCGTAAAAATTAATAATAAAAGCAGTACAGGAGGAACATATCGTCATGAGAAGTTTACCTCTTTAGCTGCAAATAATAGTTTTAATATTAATCCATATGATTTAACCAATGATCCATCGTATAAGAACCCTGGTGATTTACTGGGGTTAATTAACAATAGCGGCTCAACAGGAGGTTGGATTGGACAAGCCGGAGTGCCTCAATATTCTCAATATTTTGGATATTTAAATTTACCGCGCATGTACCCAATTGGAAATGGTTTATATGCAGAAAAAGGTGGCTTTCCACCTAATGGAGGAGGTGCTGTCTATACCGGATCTGGTTTTTGGGATACGTTAAGCGTATTCACCCAACAAAATTTTACCTTTAACGATGTATTTGGTATTAACTTAGGAATTAACCATAGTTCTGTAAGAGCGAAACTTGAGAACCCACTTGTCTTAACCCCAACAGATATACGTTCATCGAGTGATAAATATAGTCTATTAAGCTATCAACTCAGTACGTTTATTAAGCCTACTGCGAAAAGCACACTCTATTTTACCTATGATAAAAGCACCGCATTAAATACAGGAGTATTTGGGCCTTTCTTGATTTGGGGTGCTGGCAATCAACTCAATCCTTTAGCTTTTGACAGTCAAAGTGAGCTAAAAGAAATAGGGTTTAAATATGAACCTATTACTGACCAATTATTTTTAACCCTGAGTGGATTTGAACAAAAACGAGATTTATCGCCAGATACGAACGGCAATATGGCTCGCTTTGAAGTAAAAGGCATGGAGTCATCATTAAGATGGCAGCTACAAAAGAATATAGCAATTGGGGGTAATTTCACTTATTTGGATGCTGAATACAGTTCTATTATACCTGCTGGTTTTTCACCATTTGGCTTTCACGCAGATAATGCTACGGTTTGGGGAGACAATAACGCTTTAAACCAACGTAAAGCTGGCCGCTATGATGCAGCAGGAATTCCCCAGTACTCTGCAAGTGCTTATGTAGATTACCAACATCAGTCTGGTTTTGGGGCCAATCTATCAGGATGGTGGACAAGCTACTGGTACACAAACTTAAGTCAAACCGTGAAAGTACCTAATAACTATAATCTGGACTTAGGTCTTTATTATCGCCAGCCACAGTGGACGGTGGGCCTCAATATTCTCAACCTAACCAATGAACGAAATTTTGTGAATGGTTTAGCAGGTGCGAATAGCGAGTTTCTACAACCTATGCGTCCTCTGACTGTACAGGGTCAGTTTAGTTATAAATTTTAAAACTCATCCGCTATTTCTAACAAACTTAAAAAGCCATACGTCTGTATGGCTTTATTATTAATACGGGATATAAAACACATTAAATCGTGAATGTTGAAATAACAACAATAATACCTTTCAGATTGTCTATCTATCAGCAGTTTTTACACGCTTTATTCTTGGTTTTTAAATAAGTATTTGAAAGTATTTAAATAAATTTAATGGCATGGAAGTTGCCAATATAAGAATAGATTTATTTAAATGGAGTCACCATGTTTAAGGTTACAAAAATTAGGCAGAGTATTTTAACTGCTATGTGGGGAGTAACGGCGAGTGTTTCGACATTAGCTTTAGCGAACGATGATGCTGATACAATTCCTGCTGAGCAACAAGCTCAGGTGGTAAATGCAAAAGATGTAAAAAAACTAGGCGATGTCATCGTTACTGCACAATATCGTGCACAAAACATTCAAAAAGTTCCGACTGCAATTACAGCAGTTTCGGGCAAAGATTTAGCTGCAAAAGGCTCAACATTTATTGGCGATGTTTTAACTTATACACCCAATGCAGCAGCCGAAAACCCTGATGGCGATAGCCGTCCACGTTGGTATATTCGTGGTCTAGGAACTGGCGATGTTGCAGCCTCTACAGTTTTCCCAGTCGGTATATATGCAGATGGGGTTTATTTAAATGCGCCTGTTGCTGGTGCTGGAGACCTATTCGATTTAGAACGTATTGAGGTTCTACGCGGTCCGCAAGGCACCCTCTACGGTAAAAATACCACGGCTGGTGCAGTAAATTACATTTCACGGAAACCCGTATTTTCAGACAAACCGACTGGTTATGGAACTATAGGAATAGGCGACCATAATCTTCGTACTTTTGAAGGCGCCGTGAATGGAGCAATATCAGATAACGTTGCAGTAAGGGGTTCATTCTATTCAGAAGACCGCGATGGTTATGCAAAGAATTTAGCCAGTGGAGAAGACTACGGAGATGTTGATAAAAAATCATTCCGCTTCCAGATATTAGGAAAAATTAATGATGATTGGAATGCTTTAGTCAATCTTCATAGTCAAACATATAATGGGCTCGGCAATAATGGTTCGTTAAGTATTGGAAAATACTGGGGTGTTTATGAGAGACCAGAAGGCCGAGATACAAATTTAGATTTAGCTGAGAGCAATAAAATTCAACATGATGGTACATCGCTCACATTAACAGGAGATTTAGGGGGCAGTCATACTTTTACATCCATTACAGCGTTTGATAAAACCACTCAAAAATCCATTTCTGATGGTGACTACACGCCATATGATGTAGCACGAAGCTATAGTGATAATGAGTGGCGCCAATACAGCCAAGAGTTTCGCATTTCATCCGATGCTGAAAAAAGACTCAGTTGGATTGCAGGTTTTCACTTCTTTAATGAAGATTTAGACTCAACAAGCGTAAGTGCGCGAGTAAATAAAACATTACCGAATGGCGCTCCAGCCCAAACGGCGGGAACACCAGCTTTTAGGGATATTACCTATAACCAGACCACCCAAAGTTTTGCCTTGTTTGGAAACAGTACCTATAAATTTACCGACAAATTTAAGGTGACAGGTGGTCTACGTTGGACAAGTGAAGAAAAAGACATTGATCTAGACCTTGTTCAAATTACCACGGGCGATTACACCAAAGGCAGTTGGTGGCAAAAGGATGGGTACAGTAATGCAGTTTATAATCCAGCACCTAACGCAAATGGTTCAACAAGCCGTAAAAAGAGATGGAATGAGCTGACCTACGATATTACGCCAGAATATGAAATCACGCCTGATATCAATACATACTTCCGTTTTGCTCGAGGTTTCCGTTCAGGCGGTTTTAACACCGGTCTTTCAAGTAGTCTGACTCAACTTGCAGATGTTAACCCAGAATATTTAAATAGTTATGAGCTAGGTTTGAAGTCTAGCTTGTTACAAGGCAATTTAACGGCCAACGCTAATATTTTCTATTATGACTACAAAGATATTCAAACAAATCTATTGGTTGCGACCGAAGGACAGGGTGGAGGAGTAACCTCAGTTCTAGCAAATGGACCTAAGGCAGAAGTAAAAGGTGCAGAATTAGAATTAGATTATTTAGCGACCGATAATTTACGCCTACGCTTTGCCGGGGCTTATTTAGACAGCGAATACACCGACTTTGTTGATAAAAACCCAGTAACCAATGTCGTAAATGCTGACAATACAGGTAACCGCTTAGTTCGTTCTCCAAAATACACCGTAGGCTTAGGCGGTGAATATACCTTTAATCTTGATAGTGGAGCACGAGTCATTGTGGGCACTGATGCAAGTTATCGTGACCGTGAATTCTTCTTAGTAAACCGTCAGGATTATTCTGTTGACCCAATCTTAAGTCAAAAAGCTTATACCTTATGGAACGCTAACGTTGGGTATCACAGCGCAAATAATAAATATCAAGTTAATGCTTACGTTAAAAACCTATTAGATGAAGAATATCAAGTTCATGGGCGACCAAATGGTCCTGCTGGACAATATGTCTTAACCTATGGAAACCCACGTCAAGTTGGTGTTTCTCTCACTGCAAAATTCTAAGCTTTGCTTTACGGAGAAAATAATGGGAATTGAATTTTTTACACGTTTGCCGCTTCATGGCGAAACAGAATTTTTACCTGGTGATCCACGTAATCGCGGTGATTGGGCCAATATTGAAAATGTTGAAAATACCGGAGCGGTTTCTAATTATAACGTAGGTGATGATTTTACCTATATTGATTATCTAAGCCAGATCGCACGGGCAGCAGAAATTAATGGGTTTGCTGGTGCGCTCATGGTGAATGCGCCAACGGGTGAAGAGCCTTGGACTGTATGTTCGTTACTTGCTCGAGAAACTAAAAAACTTAACTTTGTGACGGCATTCCAGCCTTATCATTTTAGTCCATATAATGCTGTACAAACTGCGGCAACTTATCAGCGTGCAACAGGTAATCGGCTGGTTTGGAATATTATTAATGGCGGTTCGGAAGTGATTCAACGTCAAGTAGGTGATGATTTACCTCATGACGAACGTTATGCACGTGCTACAGAATTTCTAGATGTTGTAAAAGGATATTGGAATAATCCTTCATTTCACTATCAAGGAAAGTACTATTCGGCAGAAGGTGGTGGTCTAAAATATCCACTGAATAAAGCAAGCCTTCCAATTATTTGCACAGCAGGTTCTTCGGAAGCTGCTCGCGAGTTTGGAGCCAAACATGCCGACTATTATTTAATGCGAGCTGAAAAACCAGAAGAAATTGCCGCATTGATTGCAGACGTACGTGCTCGTGCAAAAAAATATGGCCGTGAAAATATAAAATTTGGTCTATCAATCGATACCATTGCTCGCCGTACTGAACAAGAAGCGTTGGCAGAGGCACAGCGTTTTCTCGATGAAGCTGCTGAAAAGCAACGTTTACACGCGGCAGCAGCCCATGCGGGTTTACGTTCAGCGCGCGTATTAAGCTTCGAAAAAGAGTACGCCGAAAAAGACGGCAGTAAAAATGTTAGCGACTTTTTTATCCATCCAAATGTTTGGTCGGGGTTTGGATACATTGGTGTGCCACCAGGTGTTGCTTTAGTGGGGAGCTACCAACAGATTATTGAGCGTATTGAAGAATACAATAGCATTGGCATAGAGTTGTTCTTTCTTGCAGGCTATCCACATCTTGAAGAGTCCTACCGTCTTGGTGAACATGTTCTTCCTCACTTTAAAAAGCAACGTGCTCGATTACAGCCTACAGCAGCTACACCAGAGTTTGATATTGCGCTTTAAAGTTTAAATGTTCTTTAAATAAGCCTGATTAGTAAGCTAGTTGGGCTTTTTTAATTTTTGTTCCTTTTACGCGTTTGATCTTTTATGAAAGGTCTATACAAGAATTCTTATCTTTATCTCTTATTTATAAATATAAATATTTTCTGATCTTTGTACCTGTGTAGACAGTTAAACAAAACATTTCTCTTTACTCTCATCCAGAGCATAACACCAAAGATGATCACAACACGCCTCATATTAGATCTGCATGACGTGGATAGATCATCAGGTATAGGTTTAGTTAAACATTCTGAGAGATCTATAACAGCAGAATGTATGGATATATATCGAGATATGAAAGAAATAATTTCGCAAAAAAATTCATCTGGCATTGTCTGGAAAAGTACCAAGAAACCATGGTTCATTTCTGTTGGGTATTTTAACTCGCTTGCGATCTATTGGATTGTACCTCTTTGTTTATTCTTACTATGGTGGGTAGCGTCAAACGAGCAATGGATGCCTGCTCAAATTTTACCTACCCCAAAAGACACGTGGAATTCTTTCGTTGAAATAGCATCTCAAGATCTATGGTTACAGCTTGCGATCAGTCTTGAACGCTTTGGTCTTGGCCTATTATCAGGTGTGTTAGGCGGCGTATTTCTAGGTGTTTTACTGGGTTATAGCCGCATTGCCGAACAATACCTATCTGCAACGTTTTATGCGTTGGTCATTATCCCAACATTGGCTTGGTTGCCTTTACTCATGATCTGGCTCGGCATCGAAAATAGTTTAAAAATTTTCATAATTTTTAAGGCCACAATGGTGCCGATTGCCTTACATACTCAGGCAGGGGTACGTGACATTCAACCCAAACTCAAAGAAATGGCAGCAATCTTACAATTTAATCGGCTAACCTTGCTCACAAAACTTGTACTGCCAGCCACACTTCCATATTTCTTTACTGGTTTAAGACTAGCTGTTGCAGCAGGCTGGACGAGCTTAATTGCTGTTGAATTGTTGGCTTCATCGGAAGGCATTGGATATTTGATGGTGACAGGCCGTCAGCTATTTCAGCTTGATATTGTCTTTGTCACGATTTTTGTGATCGCGTCTGTAGGAATTATTTTCGATTTTATTCTACATCGAATTGAACGTAAGTTTGTGTTCTGGCCACATGCTGCTTTGAGTGCTCATACTTTCCACAAAAAAAACAGAACCGATGTTTTCAAGTCATGGGTTTTACCTTTGAGTTTAGTGGTGCTTTGGGCAATAAGCAGTTGGTTTAACTTGATTTCGAGTCAAATCTTGCCCGCGCCGTGGAAAGTATTAGAGGCGCTGTGGTCAGGCATTCAAGATTTCTCACTCACTACTGCCATCTATTACAGCCTTTATCGTGCAATTTTGGGCTTGATTATTGGCGGACTAATTGGAGCTTCAGTAGGAATTGTGGTGGGGCTATTTAAACCTATTGAAAATCTGTTGGCACCTACACTTAACACATTACGTCTCATTGCCATTTTTGCTTGGATTCCGCTACTGACAGCTTGGTTTGGACTCGAAGATCTATCAAAAATTGTTTTCATTTCAATAGCGACATTTTTTCCGATGTTTATCGCGACATGGAAAGGCATGTCCAGCATTCCAATGCAGCTCGTTGAAGTCTCAAGCACCTTAAGAATGACATTGCTTCAACGCTTAACGCTTTTGATTTTACCTAGCATTGCACCTTCAATGTTCGCTGGGTTTCGACTGGCATTACTTTATTCGTGGATGGCATCTTTTGGAGCTGAATACTTGATGGGCTCTGGAATTGGCATAGGTAGCTACATGATGGCTGCACAGCAAAACTTTGAAATGGACCGTGTAATAGCAGCAACCGTTTTGGTCGCTGGTTTGGGCGCGATTCTGGCATGGCTGGGCAACATAACTGAAAACTACGCAACATCTTGGCGAAAAAATTGAGGTCAGACCATGACGATTACACTTAATACAAATACTGAAAAACATCACCATTCATTTCAATCTAATGCTCAAACACGTGTGGCATTTCACCATGTTCATAAGTCTTTTGTTGTTAATCAACAACTTGTCAAAGTCATTCACGACTTTAATCTAGAAATTAAAGAGGGAGAGTTTATTGCGATTGTAGGCAGCAGTGGTTGCGGTAAATCTACGCTCTTACGTCTTTTGGCAGGACTAGACCAAGATTTTGATGGTCGAATTTTAATTGATGGTGCCGATGTAAGCGGCATTGGCGGCGATCGAGCGGTAGTCTTTCAAGAACATCGCTTATTTCCTTGGCTTACCGTTGAGCAAAACATTGAACTGGGTTTATTAAATGAAGCATTAACTGCACGTGATAAAGATATTCTGGTACAGAAAGCAATTGAGTTAATTGGCTTAAATGGCTTTGAAAAGGCATATCCACATCAACTATCTGGGGGGATGTCTCAACGTGTAGCCATTGCACGTAGTCTTGTTGTGCAGCCTCGTATTTTTCTGTTAGACGAACCGTTTGGTGCCTTGGACGCATTAACACGGCATCAAATGCAAAATGAATTGCTACGCATTCAATCCCAACAAAAAATGACCACTGTTTTTATTACGCATGACGTGGAAGAGGCTGTAACTCTGGCAGATCGTGTGGTGATTTTAAAACCCAAACCTGGTCGTGTTGAACAGATTATTCCTGTCAACTTACCGCGTCCTCGAAATCGTTCAAGTTTTGAATTGCATCAACTAAAAGAACAGATTTTTCGGATTTTGACCGAAGACAAAATTGGTTAATAGGAGTTATTGATGAGTGAGTTTAGTCAAGGCTCGATCAAAAAAGCATTTTTATTTGAGCAATTATCCAATCAGGTCACCCATACAACGACGGTTAATGATCCTTTTAGACATAACGTAGATGTTGGAAATGATCCTGCTGGGCCAAAAAAGAATGCTTTGGCAATCGCGATTGTGGCTGTTGCTGCGGCACATTTGGGAATTTGGTATATCGCCAAACAACTTCCTACGCCTCAGCTTGACGTTAAAACACCTGATCCGGTGGTAATTGAGATTGTCAAACCACCTGAGCCACCCAAGGTGATTGAACCTAAAATCCCTCCAGTGGTGCAAAAGCCAAAGATACCACCTGTTAGCCAAAAACCTCAGCCTGTACAAAAACAAATAGAGCCACCAAAACCAGTACAGAAACACGTTGAGCAGCCTAAACCTGTTGAACAGCATAAGGCAGTAGAGCAACCGCGACCTGTAGCAGAACCGCTAAGTAAAAATGTGGTGGCGGCTCCTGTTCAGCAACCAGTTTCAAAACCCGCTGATGTACCTGCGAAAGCTGCTGATGACAACTTGCCTGTTACAGAAGCAAAAGGCTATGCGGGTTATTTGAGTAACCCAGCACCTGAATATCCTGAACAGGCTCTTGATCGAGGCTGGGAAGGCTCAGTTATCTTGAGGGTAAAAGTCTTGCCAAATGGCAGTCCTGATAGCGTGACTGTCAAACAGAGCAGCGGCAAAAAAATACTCGATAGTGCGGCGATTAGAACCGTAAAACAATGGAAATTCTCACCCGCCTTAAAAGGAAAAACACCAGTTGAAGGTTGGGTCGATGTTCCAATTCACTATCAACTCCCGAAATAATTTTTTAACTTAATATTGATCTATAAGGAATTTTAACATGAGTGATATCAACTCCCTGATCCACGATGGGACTATCTGGTTATTGGTTGCTTTTTCAATTGTGACGTGGGGTTTGATTGTCATTAAACTGGTTCAAACCCAAAAAGCCGACCGCCAGAGCAAAGCCTTTGCAGAAGAATTCTGGAGTGCCAAAAATCTTCAAGATGCCATTCAAAAATCGGAAGTAGGACAAGGACCTGTGGCACGCATTGCACTTACTGGTTTTAAAACACTTGCCGATGCAGACGATGATACGCATCAAGATTTACAACATAGCTGGAGCCGTCAAGATTTACTCGAGCGCCATTTACGCAAACAAATTTTATCAGAACGTCGCCAGCTAGAAAAAGGCTCTGCCTTACTCGCATCAATTGGTAATAATGCACCTTTCATTGGGCTATTTGGTACCGTCTTTGGGATTATCCATGCTTTACAGGCGATTGCACATTCGGGTAATGCCAGTATGGATGTCGTTGCAGGGCCGATTGGTGAAGCGCTAGTTGCAACAGGCATCGGGATTGCAGTGGCTGTTCCAGCGGTACTGGCATATAACTATTTTGTGCGTAAAGTAAAAACTATTGGCGCAGAACTGGATGACTTTGCAACCGACTTTGTCAGCCTAAACCAAAAATCAGGTTTCCAGCTTAAGACAGTCAAGGCAAAAACAACAAACACGAGTACTCCAACCAGCGAGTTAAGCCATACCCACAATAAAGATAAGGTATATGCATAATGGCAATTTCAACATCGGAACAAGATGATGTGGTCAGCGAGATCAACATTACCCCTTTAGTGGATGTGATGTTGGTTCTGTTGATTGTGTTTATCGTTACGGCGCCCTTACTGACAAACACTGTTAAGGTAAACTTACCTAAGGCTGCACCAACGCAGGTGACAGATCAAACCAAGGCTGTGGTCATTAGTGTTAATCCAAAAGGGGAAATTTATCTGGACAAAGACCAAGTCAGTCTTGAACACTTTGAACAGGCCATTCAAACGCGTAAGGCGGCCAATCCTAAACTGGCTCTGAACCTGAATGCAGATGAGACGGTTCCATATGGTACAGTTGCCAAGTTACTGGCCAGCATAGAACGGGTAGGCGTTGATAAACTATCAGTCATTACATCGCCTAAGTCTTAAGTTCTATCAAAATAAACAAGACGAAAGAAAATCAAGATCCAAATTTGAGATCTTGATTTTTATATAATTGTTTAATCTAAATTTATATTAAACTTGAATTTCACGATTAGGTTGTATGGTCTATTTTAGAGCTTCAATTTGATGGTGAGATGGCGAATGACAACACTTGTTTACAACGATAAAAGAAGAAATAACTATGATCATTTTTTAGATTTATTAGATCAAACTCATATCAATCGTTATCAAGATTTCAACATTACCTTTGAATATAAAAAACTGGCTGAACAAATGCTGTCAGAATGTGAATTTATGGACGCGTGTTCGCTTGAAGAAAAGCAGAAATTATTTAATGAAATTAAGATAAAGCATCTTTATCAGGGGCAAGTGCTATATTCGAGAAATCAAGACTGTCGTGAACTGATCATTGTTTTAAGTGGTGTACTCAAGTTAGGCTGGAATTCATACGATGGGAAATATCTTATTCATCGTTTTATTCCTACAGGTGCACTATTAAATATTGTCTATCTTATTTCTGAATCTGCCTTAGAGCATGAATATGTTGCACACGAAGCAACTGTGATCGCAACCATTCCAGAGCATATCTTTAAGCACACCATACAGCACAATTCACGCATGCTATATCAGGTTTTAAAACTGGTATGCCAGAGAACACGGCTTTTAGACAATGATATCTATCACACATCTACGCAACCTTTAAAAGTACAAATTGCGCGACAGCTCATCTATTTAATCGAATTTTTTTCAACTCAGACTCAAAAAGGCATTGAGGTTTTGTTAAAACTCTCACAAGAAAATTTAGCTGAACTTTTAAAGATATCGAGACAAAGTATCAGAAAGGAAATTCAGTGGTTTGTTGAAGAAGGCATTATAGAAACAAAATACAATCATATCTCTGTCAAAGACATCGACAAATTAAAGGCCTTACTGCACTAAAGCGATTATGACGAATTATGAATAATTTTTCATAAATGCAGAAATGCTATGTAATTTTTGTTGCAGAATTTAAAAGGGGTAATTTCTAAACTCATATCATCAATGACGAGAAAGATGATATGGCAGATTTATTAATAAAAAAACCAGTGAGTAAGTTAATCGAAGTGATCCCTTTAGCAGGTCGTATCGGTGCACAAATTAATGGTGTTGAATTATCTTCAAACCTTAACCCTGAGGTCTTGAATCAAATTAGGCAATCATTGCTTGAACATAAAGTTATTTTTTTCCGTAATCAGGAACATTTAACCGATCACGAGCAGGAAAAATTTGCCGAATTGCTTGGGCAACCTATTTCACACCCTACTGTTCCAGTGGCAGAGGGTTCGACTTATATATTTGAACTTGATTCCCGTCATGACGGCCGTGCAGACGTTTGGCATACCGATGTCACCTTTGTATCAAATTATCCCAAAATCAGCATTCTAAGAGCGGTAACTACGCCCAATCGAGGAGGCGATACCACATGGGCAAATACAGAAGCAGCCTATGATGAATTGCCAGAGCCGCTAAAGCTCCTTGCCAATCAGCTCCGTGCAATTCATACCAATGATTTTGATTATGGTGGTTTTCGGCCTTCTGCAAGTGATGAAGTCGTAAAACGCCATCAAAAAATCTTTGCTTCAACTGTCTATGAGGCAGAACACCCATTGGTCAGAGTACACCCTGAAACAGGTAAGCGAACCTTAATTTTAGGCCAATTTTTTAAACGATTTGTAGGTCTGACTGCTAAAGAGTCCAACAAGCTGTTTGAAATTTTTCAAGATCGTATTACCAAACCAGAAAACACGATTCGCTGGACGTGGAAGGACGGAGATGTCGCTATTTGGGACAACCGTGCCACTCAGCATTTAGCCGTCAATGATTATGGTAATGCATTGCGTATCATGCGACGCGTTACGTTGGCAGGCGATGTTCCTGTTGATATCGATGGCAAAGCGAGTAAGCAAATTAAGCCATCTACGTCTTAAGCGTCTAAGCAATACAACGCTGATTTATCAATAAAAATGTGGAAAATATAATGAAACCATCAATTTTTAAAAAATTGATCTTGCTGAGCTTATTGGCTTTTGGAGATGCCAGTTATGCTGAAAGCCTTAAAACAATCCGAATTGGTTCTCCCGATTTGACTGCTGGTCAAAAACACGCGGGTGGTGGAGTTGTTGATGTGCTTTACAACAAAAAATGGCTTGAGCAAGAACTTGCAAAAAACAATGTCAAAGTGGAATGGCACTTTTTTAAAGGTGCTGGGCCAGCTATTAATGAAGCATTGGCCAACAATCAACTGGATTTTGCCTTTTTAGGGGATTTACCTCCAATCATTGGTAAAGCCAATGGATTAGATACCCAATTACTTGTTCCAACGGCGCGCGGCATCACCAATTATCTGGCGGTAAGGTCTGATCTTTCAATCAAAAATTTTGCTGAATTAAAAGGAAAACGCGTTGGTTTGTTAAGAGGAACAGCAGATGAATTGTCATTTGTGAATGCATTGAACAGCCAAGGTTTAAAGCTCAGCGATGTGCGAGTGGTCAATTTAGACTTTAACGCCGTCAACGCTGCTTTGGCCGCAAAAAAAATTGATGCGTCATGGGGACCTTCTCGATTTTTTGCTTTACGTGACAAACACATCGTTAACTTGCCCATAAGTAGTCGTCAATTAAATGGTGCAGGATCTACTCAAGGTGTGTTTTTAGGTCGTCAATCGTTTATTCGACAACACCCAAATGAAACACAACAAGTTGTGACTCAGGTTGTAAAAGGACTGAACTGGCTCTCAAATGAGCAAAATCGAGTACCACAAGTCGCACTCTTTTTTACCCAATCTGGCTATCCCGCATCTATATATGCTCAGGAACTCAATGGTGTAAATCTGAAGTTTTTATATTCACCGTTATTTGATGGCTATTACACCCAACAATTGCAGCAAAAAATTATTTTGGCTACGCAACAAGGGTTGATACGCAAAAATATTGACGTCAAAAGCTGGATTAATCCGTCATTTGTAAACCAAGCACTTGAACAATCAAATTTAAAGACCTACTGGAAACCAACTCAGCAGTACGAATATTTGAAATCACTGAAATAAGCACCGTCTTTTAAAACTTAATTATGGGGTAAATAATGGCGATACATTCGAAAAATGTAGCGCGTGATCCGTTCACGTCAGCAACCAAACAAAAAATTTTAAATTTAAGTCTGCTTTCGCTGAGTATCTTGTCAGTTTGGGGACAAGCTCATGCAGAAACAGTCTCAAGCACCGCACGTTCTTCAGAGGATGTGGCTCAGTTAGAAACTGTTGTAGTAACAGCAACACGCCGTGAAGAATCACTCCAAAAAGTACCCGTTGCCGTTTCAGTCATTAGTGGAAAAGAACTCGATAAGCAACAGCGAAACTCACTTGAAACATTGGTAACACAAGTACCGAGTGTTAACTTTCGGGCTGGAGCTTCCAATAAGGATACTTCTTTATTTGTTCGCGGTATTGGAACTGTTACCACTTCACCGGGTGTTGAGCCTTCTGTCTCAACAGTGATAGATGGCGTTGTTTACAGCCGACCAGGGCAAGCAACACTTGATTTGTTAGATGTGGATCGTATTGAAGTCCTTCGTGGTCCGCAAGGAACACTTTTTGGTAAAAATGCATCGGCAGGTGTAGTCAATATTGTGACCAAAAATCCAACCAGTGAAACCTCTGGTTATATTGATGCCTATGCCACTAACGATGGTGAACAACGAATTAAACTAGGAGCATCTGGTACATTAATTCCTGAAAAATTAACTGCCAATGTCTCGGCGCTATTAGGTAATTTTGATGGCAATGTAGACAACCTTACAACCAATCAAGATGTTAATGGCTATAAAAATTATGGTTTTAGAACCAAATTTGAATATACGCCTACCGATAGTTTAGTGTTGGGCTTTACTGCTGATTATCTGCATAAAAAAGGGAGTGCCCCGACAGGTATTGTGGTTAAAAATACCGATGCCAACTATGCAGCGGCATTATCGCCTGTTGTTGCATCTCCAACCAATCGGAGTACTGTTGAAAATACTCAAGCCTCGACTGATGATACTAATCAGGGTGTAGCACTCACCGCAGACTGGACATTAACCAATCATCAATTATCATCAATTACAGCCTTTCGCCAATGGAAAAACACACAGATTGGTGACAGTGATCAGCTTGCTGCTCCGACACCAAATTTTGCCGGAATTGCCGATTTAGGCCATGTTAACAGTAAGCAATTTTCTCAAGAGATTAGAATTAAACCGCTCGATCATGGTTTTTTTGATTATGTCGCGGGTCTATATTTTTCAAAGAACAAAAATGATGAGACTTATCAACGTGAGTCAACTTGGTATAACAATGCCTCGAATGCCTATGTCGTAGATTTTGGTAAGGCAATCTATAACACAGACAGCACCAACTATGCTGCATTTGGTGAAGGTACCTTTCATTTCACAAATCGGTTGAGATGGATTGCAGGTTTACGTGTTACTCGAGATGAGTTGTCTTATGATCACAGCCGAGTTTCAACTGTTCCAAGCAGTGTAGGTGTCCGAAATGCCATTCGCTCTTCATTTAGCAGTGATGGATCGACCAGTGAAACTGGAGTTTCAGGCCGCATAGGACCTCAATATGACTTTACACCGAATATATTGGGCTATTTTACCTATTCGCGAGGTTATAAAGGGCCTGCATATAACGTTTATTTTAATATGCAGCAAAATGATACGCCTGTCATTGATCCTGAAACGGCTAACTCTTACGAACTTGGTCTCAAATCTCAATGGTTAAATAATCGTCTGCGTGTCAATGTAGCGTTATTTAATACTGATTATGATAACTATCAGGCAAATTTTAGAACTCTCGACCCAAATGGTTTTCCGATAACACGCTTGGTTAATGCAGGAAGTGTCTCTACCTATGGTGCTGAAATTGATTCGGTATATAAGATCAATCCAAATTGGGCACTAAACTTTTCAGGTGCCTATACACATGCACGAATTGATGATTTCAAATGTCCTGCTGCCGATACTTCATGCCCCAATGTAAATGGTAAACCACTGCCATTTTCACCGGATTGGAAATTTAATACGCAGCTCGATCGCTATTTTACTCTGGCAAATAACAAGCAAATTGAACTTTCAACTCAATATGCATGGCAGAGCAAAGTGCAGTTCAGTCTCGACCAAAACCAAAACACCATTCAGGGTACATATGGGCTTTTGAACGCGAGCATTGCTTTAGCTGATACTGCCTCTGACTGGCGATTGGCATTGAATGTACGGAATATAACGGATAAATCATACGCAACTCTGCTGAGCACAAATGGTAGCCGTATTAATCGTCAAGTCCCTCGAGATGATGAACGCTACTTTGGTATTTCATTTCGTAAAAATTTCTAAAAAGTATGTCTAGTACGCCTCGTTTTTTACGAGGTGTACACCAATCAATTGGACTGATTAAAATGAGTAATCCTTTAAAACCTGTAAGGTCATCTCAGGTTCAACATTCGTCTACAAGAAAGCTTCACCTTAATTTATTTTTAGACGGTTATGGCCATCATTTGGCCAGTTGGAGGCATCCAGCGAGTCAATTAAACCTAAGTCCCTATGAACGCTACTTAAGTGCAGCAAAAATAGCTGAAGAAGGGAAATTTGATGCCATTTTTTTTGCCGATAGTTTGGCTGTTGATCCAGCAACTGCGACATCAGGCAAAATTCGTGGTAACGAGATTGAACCCCTCACATTACTTTCGGCAATTGCGACACAAACCCGTCATATTGGACTCATTGGAACAGCCACGACAACCTACAATGAGCCATATCATCTCGCAAGAAAGTTTGCCTCTTTAGACCAGATTTCTGCTGGACGTGCAGGCTGGAACCTCGTCACCACCGATTTTGCGCTTGAAGCGAAAAATTTCAGTACAAAGGAACATGTCAAACATCAAGACCGCTATGCACGTGCTGAAGAATTTCATGATGTCGTAAAAGGACTTTGGCGTAGTTGGGATGAAGATGCAGCTATTCATGATAAAGCCAGAGGTATTTTCTTTAATCCAGATAAGGTACATACGCTCAATCATTGCGGTGATATTTTTCAGGTAAAAGGTCCACTCAATATTAGCCAAAGCCCACAGTCTCACCCTGTGGTTGTTCAAGCCGGTAGTTCCGAACGAGGTAAAAATCTCGCAGCTCGTACGGCAGATGTCATTTTTACTGCCCAATCCAACTTGGCAGCTGCACAGCAGTTTTATAGTGATGTAAAGCAACGTCTTGAAGACTTTGATCGCCAAGAGCATGAGTTAGTGGTCATGCCCGGTGTATATGTGCTTGTTGCTCATACGAATGAAGATGCTAAGAAGCAGCAACAGCTTTTAGATGAACTCGTTGATGATGACATTGGCCTTGGGCTTTTAGGCAGAATGTTGGGTAATTTTGATTTAAGCGGTGTAGATGTGAATCAGACTTTAGCTTCGTTAGATTTATCCGAGACGCAAACGGGGCAGCAAAGTCGCCAGCAATTAATTCAGGCACTCGGGCAAGAGCAGGGTCTAACCATTAAACAGCTCTACCAACGTATTGCATCGGGACGAGGGCATTTTTGTTTGGTTGGTACGCCAGAATATATCGCCGATCAGCTTGAAGAATGGTTCGTTAGTAGAGCAGCAGATGGATTTAACATTATGCCGGCCGTCATATCAAACGGAATTAGAGACTTTGTCGATCTAGTTATTCCCATCCTTCAACAGCGTAATTTATTCCGCAAAGAATACGAAGGTCAAACATTAAGACAAAACCTCGGCCTCTTCGCTGCTGCCAAATAAAAGGACAAAGTATGTATTTCGCAAATTCAGAACGATATCAATCATTTCAATATCGAAAAATTAAAAATAGTGGTTTGGTATTACCACCATTGTCACTCGGTTGCTGGCATAATTTTGGCGATGACACCCCAATTCAGCAACAAAAATCGGTACTTTACACGGCGTTTGATCATGGAATTAATCATTTCGATCTAGCCAATAATTATGGAACACCCTTTGGAAGTGCAGAGAAAAATATTGGGCACTTTTTAAAAAATGACTTCAAGCCATATCGAGACGAACTCATTATTTCGACAAAGGCAGGCTGGGACATGTGGCCTGGACCTTATGGACAAGGTGGTAGCAGCCGAAAATACCTAATGGCTAGTCTTGATCAAAGCTTACAGCGACTGGGGCTTGATTATGTCGATATTTTTTATTCACATCGTTATGACCCAGAAACACCTCTTGAAGAAACAGCCAAGACACTTGCCGATATTGTGCAACAAGGTAAAGCTCTCTATGTTGGGATTTCTTCTGGATATACACCAGAATTAACTTTACAGTTAATAGAATTGCTTCAAACCTATCATGTTCCACTTACTTTGCATCAACCGATTTACAATTTTTTTGAACGCCAGATTGAGCAAGGTTTAACGGAGACTGCTAAACAAGAGGGTTTTGGTGTAATTACGTTCTCACCACTGGCTCAAGGCCTATTGGCTGGACGATATCTTAATGGTGTACCTGAAGATTCACGTATCGGACGTGGTAGTCGTTATTTACAGTCAGAGCACCTCGTTGCATTGAAGCTACAGCAAATACAGCAGTTAAATGAAATAGCAAAGCGCCGAGACCAAACACTGGCTCAATTGTCATTATCATGGGTTTTACGTGATGAATGGATTACATCGACAATCATTGGTGCTAGTCGTCCAGAGCAGATCATCGAAAACTTAAAAGCATTGCAAAATACGACGTTTAGTGCAGATGAGTTGACTCAGATTGACGCTATTCTAAATACGCCATAACTCTATACAAAATTTGCAGCATGGCTTTTTAGGAGCCAATGCTGCAATGATTGAGCATTTTATTTGTTAAAAGCTAAGTTTCACGGTTGCACCAATGGTACGAGGCTGACCTAAACTAGCGAGAACAATACCATTAGAAGAATTCCATGTATTGGTCACATAGGTTTCATTGGTGAGGTTTTTTACCCATAGCGCAACATCCAGTTCATTTTCACCAATACGATGTCGTGCACCTAGACTCGCATTTGTTAATCCATAGGCTTTGATGACACTGTACGGGTTATTATCTAAAGAGCCATATGACCAATCTCGCCAAGCATAACTTCCTGAAACATAGGGCTGCCAGTTATTGTGCTCAGCTAAGTCATAACGGAAATTGAAATTTGCAATCCACTTCGGTACGCCATATACACGTTCTCCAGACAGATCTTGTGTGTTTACGCCTGTTGGAATGCTGATATTGGATGGAGCAGGGGCATTTTTATATTCTGTATAGGTAGTATCGTTAAGCGAACCATTAAAATTAAGTGTAAGGCGACGAATAGGTTGATAGGTTGCATCGAGTTCAATCCCTCGGCTGCGTACTTTACCTGCATTTGCCAATACACTCACGACAGAGTTGCCGACTTGTTCATAGCTTGTGGTTTGATAGTCAGAAACATCAATCCAGAATATATTGCTATTGAGCTGTAAGGTATTATTAAGAAAATTCTGTTTTAACCCAATTTCATAGTTATCTGCTTTTTCAGGATCAACCTTTAACGAGTTAGCACCTGCTGCTGGTGCAGAACCAATGCTTAGGTTAAAGCCACCTGATTTCTCGCCGTGCGAATACGTTGCATAGGCCAGTGTACTCGGATTTAAACGATAGCTGCCGGTCAGTAAGCCAGAGTAGCTTAAACCATGTTGCTTCAGTTCACCCGAGTCGTATGCGCCGAGCTGGGCATTTAGTAAATTACGCTCTGCCGCACTTAAACCCGAAACTGGAGTACCCCCAATAGGGTCGGTTCTATAGATACTGGCAGATTTATCTTCATAGGTGACTCGTGCACCTGTGGTAATGTCTAACTTCGGTGTCGCATGCCATGTACTTTGACCAAATAATGCTGAGCTTTTTGTCTCAGTTGTTCCATATGAATACGAATCTCGATTATTCAAAATATTCGATTGACCATTGGCAATTAAGGTTCTCACGCTCGGTACGTTATAAAGATAGAAGGCGTCCGCCGTATCTCCATATAAAGAGAAAGTCGTATTGTCTAAATGTTGCTGAAAGTAATATAAGCCTGTCACCCAATCTATTTTCTGATTCCCAGCCGATGTTAGACGTAGCTCTTGAGAGTACTGTTTATCTCGAACCGAAACACCACCATTAATCAAGGCATTTGAGCTAATAAAATCACTGTTGGTTGGAGTGAAGTTCCAAAAGCGGTATGCACTAATCGACGTAATTTTTTTACCACTATCTAGCGACCAATTGGCTTCTGCTGATCCACCACCTTGCTCAACAGACATGTGTTGTGGGGCATCTGAATGAATCTGTTTGTCTTTCCAGTTGGTATAAAGATTTTTGGCACCTGACTGTGTGGCATTTTCTAAGTAACGATTGTAGTTATTTCCATATACGGTACTGTTAAACGTTGGCCCAGCGTAGTACACAACCATCGCGCCTTGATCATCATCTTGTTTGTTGTAATCTGCAATTAGACGTAAATTAAAATTCTCTTGCGGCTTCCAGAGAATTTGACCGCGGACACCTTCGCGGTCTGTATTGTTATAATCTTTACCATTATAGGTATTATGAATAAAACCATCTTGAGTTGTTTTATAAAAAGAGAGTCGGCCTGCTACATTTTCAGATAAAGCGTCTGAAAACGTTCCTTTAGCCTGCAAATAATTGCGTGAGCCAAAAGAAATTTCAGCAGAATGGTCTGGGTCGAAGGTAGGCTGTTTTGAGCTAATGTTCAATAAGCCCGCCGTAGTATTTTTACCAAATAATGTCCCTTGTGGCCCGCGTAATAATTCGAGTTGAGCAATATCTAATAAATCAAATACAGCCATGCCGGGGCGACCTAAGTAAACATTGTCCAAATAGACCCCAACACTAGCTTCTAAACCATCACTGGCTGGGTTATTACCCAAACCTCGAACAGCTACACTCGATTGACGTGGATTTAAGAAAGCAACATTAAGGCTGGGTAGGGCTTGTTGTAGATCTTCAAGTTTACTGAGTTTTTGTGTTTCTAGTGTTTTGGCACTTAAAATACTAATGGGTGTTGGAACATTTTGCGCTTTTTCTTCACGTCTTCGTGTCGTCACGATGACATCTGCAAGCTGAATGACATCCTCTGCTTTACTGTTTGACTGTGAATTTGATGTACTGGCTGCCGTTACCGCTGTACCTGAAGTAGTGGGAGTATCTTCGGCATAGACAATAGATGAATATCCTGCACACCCTATAAGTGAAATAAACAGACTTTGCGTGATTTTATTTAAAACTAATCCTTTTCTCTTGAAATGAAAGGTGTGCTTTTGAACTGACATTAATGACTCCATTTGTGTTTTCTTTGTGATGATTTTAATTTTTATGTAATTGAACACTGTCATTATCAGTACAAACTTAAGTTTATATTTTGATGATCTTATCTTTATATTTAATAGTAATTTTTTAAACATAGCCTTTTAAAATATTGTTCAGGCAGCAAATTTAAAAGCCAGCATTAGGTGCTGGCTTAGTTCAATCTAAAGACTAATCTGTTCGTTATTTTTATACTTCAAATGGTTCTAGCTGATCATTTTGTAATAATCTTCGTTGTTGCACATTTTCAATCACACCATTTTCTTTGACATAAGTTGCCCAGTCTTTAAGTAATTCATCGAGCTTTTCTGGATATTGTTTTGCCAAATCCTGAGTTTCGCCTTTATCATCTTTAAGGTTATATAGCTGCCAGCGATTTGGGCCATTTGGCGCAGGAATAAAGAGCGCTTTCCATTCTCCTTTGCGCAGAGCCTTTTGACCAAATAACTCCCAGCCTGTGACATGATCTTCATTGTGAATATGGTCTTGTTGTACTTGTAAATATGGCAAGATAGAACGACCACGTAGGGGCACCAATTGATGACCTTTATACACCTGACCAGGGTGCTGAATATTTAAATAATCTAGTAGGGTAGGTAGTAAATCCATAACTGTCAAAAACTCGTGACTGATCTGATTTTGGCGTTTAAACCCTGCGTAGTGAATGAAAGAAACTGTTCTAATTCCACCTTCGCTAGTATGCGCTTTATATAAGCGAGCAGGAGCGGTGGCTGCTTGTGCCCAATGTTCTCCGTACCAAACATAAGAGTTTGCTCGTCCAATATTATCAATACTGTTGTCGTAATATTGCTCGATAATTTCATTAAGTTGACCGCCAAAGACGGGCAGAGCTTCAAGTTGAGCACCTTCTGCACCATTGTCTGATAAAAAAATAACAATGGTATTGTCCAATTCCCCTCGATCTTTGAGGTATTCGACTACACGTCCAACGTTTTGGTCCATACGATCTACCATGGCCGCATAGACTTCCATAATTCTTGAGGACTTGTCACGTTGCTCTTGAGTAAGATTTTCCCAGAATGGAGTTCTAGCGAGGACAGGGTGAATCGTTGTTTCCGCATCTACCAATTGAAGTTGCTTGAGTTTCTCAAGACGCTGTTCACGCAATTTAACGGGGCCATCCGCATAACGTCCTTTATATCGATCGATATCTTCCTGAGGTGCCTGTAAGGGCCAGTGCGGTGCTGAGAAAGGTAAGTATGCAAAAAAAGGACGTCCTTGGCGTGCTTCATCATCTTGTAAAAAGTCTAGAAGGCGAGTGGTAAAATAATCGGATGAATAAAACCCTTGAGGCAGTTCTTCCGAAAACTTATCATCTTCTGCATAAAGTCCTTTTGTTGACTTAAGTAAGCGCGGAATTTGGTCTTCTGGAATATCCGCTTCAAATAGATAATGATTGGCTGCACCAGGTAATAATGCAAAAGAACGTTCAAACCCTTTTTTAATTGGAAAATATTCTGGTTTTAGTCCCAAGTGCCATTTCCCAGACATAATTGTGTAATATCCCGCATCTTTTAATAACTCTGGTAATGCGGCAACTTTGTTATTTAATACACCTTCGTAGCCTTCTTTACCTTCGAGTTCTGGGGTAAGGGCCTCTGCCATGGTTCCTAAACCAGCTAAATGATGGTCAGTACCTGAAAGTAACATCGCACGAGTGGGGGAGCAGGTTGACGCCGTATGAAAATTAGTAAGTCTTAAGCCGTTTAATGCTAATTCATTCAAATGAGGTGTATTGATTTCTCCGCCAAAAGCACCTAAATCTGAAAAACCTAAATCATCTGCCACAATCAATAAAATATTAGGTTGTTTTTTGATATTTACATCTGTCATGTTTTATCCAACAAAGCGACTAAAATGCTTAGTGTAAATATGACAAATTTTTATTCTGTTTCTATTCTGACAGTTATCTCCTAATAAAATCATATCATTATGACAAAAGCAGATATATCAAAGAAACTTAGTGGTACTGTTGAACTGATGAGTCTGTGCAATATCGCTTAGCTTTTCAAAATCCAAAATAAAGATTTGATTGTATTTAACCTCAATGATGTTTTGGTTCGAAAGCGCTGCTAGTTCTTTATTAATGCTTTGTCTTGAGGTCTGCAAAAGTTCTGCTAGATTTTCCTGACTCAATTTGAGATTCAGTAAAATTTTATCTTTGTCCTGATAGGAATGATAATCCACTAGAAAAACTAGTTTTTTAGCAAGACGAGTTTGCAATGTTTCAGTTGAATAAATGAAATTTTGTTCACGATTTAGCTGTGTTCTTACACAGATTAATTTCAACACCATAAACAAAGCATCTGCGTTATTTCTGATGACATCCATAAACAATTGGCCAGGAAGGTTGGCAATTACCGTTCTACCTTGTGCAATGTGGTCGTGAAGGAGGGGTTGACCCGTTACGATCGGGACAATATTGATTAATGTACCTGAGGGCACAAAAATATCAGTGTGATATTTGCCTTGAGATGTGCTCCAGCCAAGTTTAAGCGCTCCTTCAAGCAAAATATTGATATCCGTGCACGGATCATTTTGATTGTATATCGTTTGATTATGATAATACTTTCTTATTTTTAAATGCTGAATAAGCGTAGATTTCTCTGTATTAGATAAAGATTGAATAACCTGATAATTTTCTAAAATACGAATACTTTTATGAATAAATTCATTCGTTATAATTTGATGATCCGAAGATTGTCCGCCGTCAAAATCATTCTGATATTTTGAGATAGGATTCCTGAACTCGATAATTGATGATGCTTTCATAATAAATCAGAGATATAAACTAAGATTTTAAACAGCTTATCAGAGTTAAAATTTATTCAAATTTCAAAAAAATATAATTTCATATTTAATTTTCATATGTGTGTGTTATTAATTATTTAAATATAAAAATAATTTTTTACGTGATGGATTGTCTCTGAAATAACAGAATAAGCCGCCGTTTCTGATAAAAATTCAGTCATATATTATGACAGGAAATTAAAATGACTACATTTATTCAGAAACCAGCACAACAACTTCACGTTAAAAAATTAACTGGTCGAATTGGGGCTGAAATATCAGGCATTCATTTAAGCTCTGAGCTTGATTCATCTACAGTTCAGTTTATACACGATGCGCTACTAGAGCATAAAGTACTCTTCTTTCGTGGCCAGCAACATTTGGGAGACACAGAACAAGAGAAATTTGCAGAATTGTTTGGTTCACCCGTTAAACATCCAACAGTACCTGCGGTGGATGGCACAGATTTTATTTTTGAACTTGACTCACAAAAAGGTGCACGAGCCAATTCTTGGCATACTGATGTTACTTTTGTTGATGCTTATCCTAAAATTAGTATCTTGAGAAGCCTAATCATCCCTGAAACAGGTGGTGATACAACTTGGGCAAATACGGAAACTGCTTATGAAGATCTTCCTGAGCTTTTAAAACAATTTGTTGAGCAATTGGTAGCTGTACACTCTAATGAATATGATTATGGTGGACCAAAACAAAATGTTGAGCCAGAACAACTCGAAAGGCTGAAGAAAATTTTTGTATCTACCAAGTATGAGACAGAGCATCCAGTAGTCGTATTACATCCAGAAACTGGCAAGAAAAGCCTCTTACTTGGGCATTTTTTCAAACGACTTGTGGGATTCAGTCAAAGTGATTCACAGCTTTTATTTAATATTTTACAAGAAAAAGTAACGCGACCAGAAAATACAGTGCGTTGGCAATGGCAGGAAGGAGATGTGGTGATTTGGGATAATCGCTCTACACAGCACTACGCGGTTAACGATTATGGCGATCAACATCGCGTTGTACGCCGAATTACACTTGCCGGTGAAGTAACGACTGGTGTACATGGCTTAAAAGGTAAAACCACATTACCCAAAGATTTATCAGTAGAACAACTCGAAAAAGCCAAGCTTCACGCCGTTTTAAATGCCAACTAAAGACTATTTTAAACATGCAAAACGTCACTGTCGTTAAGCAGTGACGTTGTATATGTTGTTGAGAAAAACGATATGGCTACACTATCAAAACGTAATCGATTTATCTGGATTGTTCCTGCGCTTATTTTTATCGCTTTACTACTGTTTATTTTCAAAGCATCTTCATCAGCACCATCAAAAACAACAAATCAGACTGAAAACATTGTAAAAATTCGAATTGCTGTACCTGATCTAAGCAGTAGTGAAAGACACAGCAGCGGCACACCATTAGTTGATTATATATATTTAAATCAGTTACTTGAAAAAGAATTCGCAAAGAAAAATATTCAGGTTGAATGGCAATTTTTTAAAGGTGCAGGGCCTGTAATTAATGAAGCCTTAGCCAATAAGCAATTAGATTTTGCTTTTTTAGGCGACTTAGCCGCTATTATTGGTAAATCGAATCAAATTGATACTACTTTATTGTTAGCGACTGGACGGCATATAGATGCTTATTTGGGTGTTTTGCCAAATAAAGGATATACCAGTCTCGAACAGTTAAGAGGTAAACGAATAGCAATTTTTCAAGGAACTGCTATGCAATTGTCGTTTGATCAATATATCGAGCGATATGGCTTTACTGAAAAAGATTTCCGCATTATTAATTTAGATCCTGCTGCGGCCAATGCAGCACTTGCAGCTAAGCAAATTGATGCCAGCTGGGGTTTAATGCCAATTCTAGCGCTCAAACAACAGAAAATTGTAGAGGTTCCTCTGAGTACTGGGCAGAGACAAGATGGAGCTGGCACAATTCAATCAGGTTTGGTGGGTCGTAGTGAGTTTATTAAACAACATCCTGAAATTGTCCAAACATTGGTCAATACGGTTTTACAATCAGCACATTGGGTTTCACGGCCTGAAAACCGCGATAATGCCATTCAACTTGTCACTAAAAATGCAGGATTACCAACAGAACTCTATGCATTGAGTCTACAAGACAAAGCCTTAAAAACAGTTTTTTCACCGCTTTTGGATGAATATTATCTAGGGCATCTACAAGAAGGTGTACAGACAGCATTAAAGGCCAAACTGATAAAACGCGATGTTGATGTAAATCAATGGCAAAATGCTGAGTTTGTCGAACGAGGGATTCAACAGTTGAATTACGTCAATTATTGGAACTCTTCAAAATAAAATTATTGAATTAATTTAGCTGTGCAAAAAGACCTTTGTTAAGGTCTTTTTTTATAAACTTCATAATATGCCTCTAAAATAATTAATGATTCTTTGTAGAGGCAACAAGTATAGCTAAACGTACAGTAAGCCAAGAAAAAGACTATATTATTGAATTATATAATTGTTCGTATAATGTATATTATGTTAAATAGAAGATTTGGAAACCTACCATATATAAGGCTCTGGCTACTCTGCATTGTTACTACGCCGTTTATACTTCACTACACTGAATTATTAAAAGCTTGCCCAACTGTATCTGTTGCTCAAGCAACTTACTAGGCCTTAGCGCGCTTAGCGACTTAAACTGACTAACCCTATTTCTAATTCTAGCTAGAGTAATTCTCTACACAGCTTACTATAATTTGTAATTACACTTTTATATTTACTCTAGTGAACTGCACATCAGCTTTACGAACTATATTTTCTGACTACTACTGGCTGCTATATAGATTTCTTTTTCTAAATCGCCTTTTAAACATTTATGTCTGGAAAATGGCATTTTAGACTAAAACCAGAAAAATTCTTGGTCTCCTTAAGCTCTTGGTTAATACTTCAATAACGACATATCCTATTGAAATTTAACTAAAAAATATTTAAAAAACTATACACATTTAAAAAAAACTTATATAATTTATGTGTGCAGCTATTCTTTAGATTTCCATCACCACAATACATACAGTATTTCAAATACTCACACCAACTGCATCAAAAAATACTCAAGCAATCTTTCCTGCTCATTAGGTTTAAATTCAATCTCTCTCATTTTCCAACTAGCTCAGGTTATAATAATGGACTCCCAAAATATTGTTGATCTATTATGAACGCCTCCAATGACCCTTTACACGGCAAAAAGCTTGCTGACATTTTAGATGAATTATTGGATTACTACGGTGGATTTGAAGGCTTAAGTCGTAAAATTGAAATTAGATGTTTTTGCATAGATCCAAGTGTTAAATCATCATTGCGATTCTTACGTACCACACCATGGGCACGTGAAAAAGTAGAAAGCTTATATTTGTATGTCTTACGCCAAAAAGCCAAACAGAAATCATAGCTGTCAAAATCCTAGCCTCAGCATTTTAATTAGTGGTGGACTGCCACCACTTTCCTAGACAAACCCTATTTCTAGTCTTAGCTAGAATGATTCTCTAGACAGCTTCCTAACAATTAAGCCCTATAAGTTGAATATTTAAACTATTTACTTAAGAAACATATACATCCTTTACATAAATTTTGTTTTACCTTTACCCTAAATCTTTAATTTCAAGTGATTACACATGACTAAAAGAACAATAAATATTTACGGAGCCAGACAAAATAATCTTAAAAATATTTCGTTGAAGATCCCTAAACATGAAATCGTTGTTTTTACTGGAGTCTCTGGTTCAGGTAAATCTTCTTTAGTTTTTGAGACTATTGGCGCAGAAGCTCAAAGACAAATTAATGAAACTCAAGATAGTTTTGTGCGCAATCGTTTACAGCATTTTGGGGTCGCTGATGTTGATAAAATCGAGAATTTAAATGTACCTGTCATTATTAATCAAAAGCCTTTAACGGGTAACATCCGCTCAACCGTTGCAACAATTACAGATATTTACGCCAATCTTCGCTTATTATTTTCACGTATGGGTGAACCATTTGTTGGTTACTCGAATGTTTTTTCTTTTAATCATCCCAATGGCATGTGTCCACAATGCGAAGGTATTGGTCTAGAGCAAACAATTGATATTTATAAAATATTAGATTTAAATAAATCCTTAAATGAAGAAGATGCTATCAATTTCCCTACCTATCAACCTACTGCATGGCGTTGGACGCGATATGCAGATTCAGGTTATTTCGATTTAGATAAAAAATTAAAAGATTATAGTGAAAAAGAATGGGACTTGTTTTTGTATGCTCCTCAGCACAAGCCTTTAAATCCAACAAGTAAATGGAGAAAAACAGCACTTTATGAAGGACTGGTGACCAGATTTGAACGTAACTTTTTGAAAGGTGAAGCGCAGGAAAGAAATCGTTATCGAAATAAACTTGAAGAGATTATTACAACCAAAGAATGTTCTTTATGTAAGGGACAACGACTTAATCAAAAATCTTTATCTTGTAAGATTAACGGTAAAAATATTGCTGAATGCACAGCCCTATCCGTATCAATGCTTTTAGAATTTATAGAAACGATAAAAAGTGAAAAATTTGAAACTGTTCTGCATGAAATCATCAATAAACTAAGCAACTTAAACTTGGTTGGTCTCAGTTATTTAAACCTTAATCGTGTGAGCAATACATTATCTGGTGGTGAGTCACAACGAATCAAGATGGTTAAACATTTGGGTAATAGTTTAGTTGACCTACTCTACATCTTTGACGAACCAAGTATCGGTCTTCACCCAAAAGATTTAGATAATATTATTAAAATCATTCAAAAGATTAGAGATAAAGGAAATAGTGTTTTATTGGTTGAACATGACCCTGATCTTATTAGAACAGCTGACCATGTCATTGATATGGGCCCTCTTTCTGGTAGCAACGGTGGTCAAATTATTTACCAAGGGACTTTCGCAGAATTAAAGAACTCATCAGGTTTAACAGGCCAGTTTTTTAGAAGACCAAATGTCTATAAGAAAACACCACGCATGAGTAATCAATGGATTTCAATTAAAAATGCCCATTTATTTAATCTAAAAAATATTGATGTCGATATTCCTAAGAACTGTCTAACCGTTATTACAGGAGTTGCAGGTTCTGGAAAAAGTACATTAATCAGTAAAGTCTTACCGCAACAATATCCTGAAACAAAAGTCATTGATCAATCTGCAATTACTGCAAGTATTCGGTCAAATTTACTGACCTATCTAGACCTGCTTGATCCGATTCGTCAGCTATTTGCAAAAACAAATAAAGTGAGTGCCAAGCTCTTTAGTTTTAATAGCGAAGGTGCTTGCCCTCAATGCAAAGGATCAGGTATGGAAAAAATTGAACTCGCATTTTTAGATGACGTTGAAATGACGTGCGACCTTTGTCATGGCTCAGGATATGACCCAGAGGTATTAAAGTATCATTACAAAGATAAAAACATTGCTGAAATTCTGAAAATGACGGTTACAGAAGCAAGTAACTTTTTTGAAGATCTAACTTTACAGCAGCAATTTAATTCTCTGGTGAGCTTGGGATTAGACTATATTGCAATCGGCCAACGCTTAAATACGTTCTCTGGTGGTGAGCGTCAAAGATTAAAACTATCAAAAGAACTCAATGAAACAGATAATATTTTTGTATTAGATGAACCGAGTACAGGCTTACATCCTTCTGATACTGAAAAATTGATTAGTTTATTAAATAACTTAGTTGAAAAAGGCAACACGATCATTGTTATTGAACATAATTTAGACATTATAAGTCAAGCTGATTGGATTATTGATATTGGTCCATTGGCTGGTGACAAAGGTGGTGAATTGGTGTTCTCTGGAACAGTTAGTGGTTTGCTTTCAGCAGAAAAATCTTTAACAGGTCATTATTTGAAAAAATATCTAGAGCTGTAAAAATTTGATTTATCTAAGTCTTAGGCTATATATTTTTCAACTTTTCGATAGCTTGGTCACGGCCTCTCTTAGCTGTCTTTTGACTTTTTCCCTTAAAATTTTTATTGAAATGCCATATCTAATCTGGCCCATATTTATAAAATAATTTTTATAATTTAAATAATGGATAACTAAATATGGATCGTTTTAAAACTATTTTATTTATTGCAAGCACATGTTTAACAACAACTATTTACGCTAAGCAACAAGCCGTCTGTGTTTTTGACCCAGTTGGTAAGTCGGGAGACGCATTCGCTTTGGCCAAAGATTATGCACTCGAAGCCAAAAATTGGGGAGCAGATATATCTTTAAAAGCATATGTTGATGAACGAGTCGCAGCTGAAGATTTAAAAGTTGGAAAATGTGATGGTGCTATTATTAGTGGCTTACGTGGGCGTCAGTTCAATAAATATACAGGATCTTTAGATGCTGTTGGCGCATTAACAAATATGAAAACAGCAATTAATGCCTATAAGCTATTGTCCTCGCCTATGGCAGCAAAAAACATGGTTGTAGGTCCTTACGAAATTGCAGGCTTAGGAACAATTGGTCCCGCATATTTATTTGTAAATGATAGAAGTATAAATACTCTCGCTAAAGCTGCTGGTAAAAAAATTGGGGTATTTAAATATGATGAAGCCCAACCTAAGCTTGTTCAACATGTTGGAGGTCAGGCTGTATCTGTAGATGTTACCAATGCGGGTGCGAAGTTTAATAACCATGAAATTGATATTGTGCCCGCTCCTATTGTTGCATTTAAACCTTTTGAGCTATACAAAGGTTTAGGTGAGAAAGGAGCAATCATTCGTTTTCCTTTGACTCAAATTTCGGCAAATTTCATTATTCGTAAAGACCAATTTCCAGCAGGTTTTGGGCAAAAGTCGCGGACTTGGGTAGCCAGCCAATTAAATAGAACATTTGGCATTATTGCTAAATATGAAAGTGATATTCCTTCAAAGTATTGGATGGATATTCCTAAAAATGAACAATTGAATTATATGAAAATGATGCGCGAGGCACGAATACAGCTAACCAAGGCAGGTATCTACGATCCTAAAATGATGAATTTTTTGAAAAAAGTAAGATGTAAAGAAAACCCAAGTAATTTTGAATGTGCATTAAATGATGAATGAATACTTCCGCCGCCTTTCTCTTTCATCATTAATCTAAACTAATTTTCTAACACGGATGTTGTCGAGATATCCGTGTTTAACTTAATTAGCAGCGAAGATCCAATTATTGACTCAAACCATACATCTTACTACGCGTTATTTTTATTAAAATTTTCTTTTAACGCATTGATTAAGATATTTAACAAAGGTGCTTGCTCTCGTCTATGTGGATAGTACAGGTGATAAGGTTCATAGCTATGTCGCCAGTCCTTAAGTGTTTCTTCTAACTCACCACTTTCAATATAAGGCTGAACCATATCAATAGGTAGATAAGCGATTCCTACACCACTTCTTGCTGCTTGAAGCACTGGAGATAAGGTTGTAAAAACAACTTTAGCGTTAACGGTAACTGTCTGAGTTTTACCATGTTTGGTAAATTGCCAACGATAGAGTTCACCATGCGTGGGTAATCTCAGATTAATGCACTGATGTTCAACTAAATCTTTTGGTTGCTTAGGGTGACCATAACGAGCCAAATATTCTTTAGTCGCAACCGTTAACATTTGTATGGGCTCACTCACCTGTAAAGCGATCATATCTTTAGAAACCAAACCGCCTCTTCGAAGTCCTGCATCAAAACGTCCTTCTACAATATCAACAAGACCATAGTCAGAGATGATTTCTACTGAAACTTTAGGAAACAGTTGAATTACTTTTTCAACTGCTGGCCATATAACACTTTGGATTCCATATTCATCTGCACTAATACGTAATGTTCCTGCTGGATCATTTTTTAAAGCACTGATTTGATTTATGCCATGCTCTATTTCTTGTATTGCAGGTTGAAGCAAATTGAGTAGATATTCACCTGCTTCCGTAGGCGCTACGCTTCTTGTAGTTCGTGATAATAGTTTTATACCAATTCGGTCTTCTAAGTTGCGGAGTGTTTGGCTAATTGCTGACTGGGATGTCCTGAGTTTTGCAGCCGCCCGCGTGAAACTTCGTTCTTGAGCAACGACCATAAAAGTGTGCAAATCGTTTAAATTTTCTTTCATTATTTATAAGTATTCAATATAAGTGCTATCTAATTATAGTGGATTATCATAATAAATCACTACAGGTATATTGATTTCATCGACCTAGTTTCTCTTTCGGAGATAAGATGATGAAAACTGTAACCTTCAAAAATAAAAATATCGATGTTTCTGCAACTATTCGTTTTCCAAAAGATTTTGATGAAAACAAAACATATGCAGCCATTGTATGTGCTCACCCCATTAGTAGTTGTAAAGAACAAACTGCTGGCAGCATCTATGGTGAAAAACTGACTGAAGCTGGATTTATTACTTTAGCGTTTGATGCATCTTATCAGGGTGCAAGCGGTGGTGAACCTCGTTTTCTTGAAGACCCAGCAACACGTGTAGAAGATTTCCGCTGTGCAGCCGACTATTTAACAACGCTTACTTATGTGGATGAAAACCGTATTGGCGTATTAGGTGTATGTGGTGGCGGTGGTTATGCTGTCAATGCGGCTATGACTGAACGCCGTTTTAAAGCGGTCGCAACTGTTGTGGCAGCAAACTATGGTCGTTTAATGCGTGAGGGCGATCAGACACCAGAAGCTGCCATTAAAACTTTAGAAGCCATTGCTGCACAGCGAACTGCCGAAGCGCGTGGTGCTGAACCTTTTATTACGCAGTACATTCCAAACTCACAACAAGAGCGTGAACAAGCTGGAATTAATGATATTGATATCAAAGAAGCGATTGATTATTACAAAACCTCTCGTGGTCAGGCAGAAGGTTCACCGAATAAACTCCGTTTTTCAGGTTTAGCCGCTGCTGTTGGATTTGATGCGTTTCATTTGGCAGAACACCTACTCACTCAACCCTTACAAATTGTGATTGGTGAAATTCCAGGCGGGTTTGGTTCTTATCGCGACGGTTATGAGCTATATAGCAAAGCTGCATCTAAAGATAAAAACCTTTTTGTGGTGAAAGATGCGAGTCATTATGATTTATACGATCAACCTGAGCCTGTTGCTCAAGCTTTAGAAAAAATTATTCCGTTCTTTCAAAAGCACCTTTAAGTCATATATTGGAAAGTTTCTCAATTGGGGAAACTTTCCATTTTTTTATAGTCAGCTAAAAAGCTTTTACAGAGACTTCTTTATTTTTCATTGTTATATAAAGGAGTAATGTCATAAAGGCTGCTAAAAAGAGGATACATCCCATAATCATAAATCCACTTGTGAAGGAACCCGTTGCTGTCTTTAAATAGCCCATTAAATAAGGTCCAACAAATCCACCAAATGCACCAATTGAATTGATTAAAGCGATCCCCCCTGCGGCTGCCTCTCCTGAAAGAAATTTACCTGGAAGTGTATAGAAAATTGTTTTAGCAGAAATTGTTCCCACTAAAGCAAATGTAATACCAATTAATGCTGGAACTAATCCAGATAAATTTAAAGCAATAATTAGAGCAACCCCAGCAAGTACTAGTGCAACAACTAAATTACGAATAGGTTTACCTGTTCGGTCTACATGTTTTGCCCATATTAATAAACCAATTGTGGAGAAAAAATACGGGATTGCGGCAACCCAACCAATTAAACTTAATTCAACGCCTTGGGCCTTTAACATCTGAGGTAGCCAAATCCCTATTCCATAAGTTCCTAGTGTGAAGCTGAACGTAATAGAACCAAGTATCCAGACTCGAATATCTCTTAATGCGTCTTTGAAATGATGGTTACCTGCTACTTTTTGCTTTTCATTTGCTAACACATTTGTTAAAGCATTACGCTCTTCATTTGTTAGCCAACTTGCATCTTTAGGACTATTTCTTAAAACCTTATAAGTAATAAAACCTAAAATACAAGCTGGTAAACCTTCTACCAGAAACATCCATTGCCAGCCCTCTAGCCCCATATGTCCATGAAAACCTAATAACCATATAGATAAAGGACCACCTACTAAAAATGAAATAGGTGTAGCAATTGTAAATAAGGCAAGAATATGAGTTCGATATTGTAGTGGGAACCAGACTGTCAAGAAAAAAATAACACCTGGGAAAAACCCTGCTTCCGCAATACCTAATAGAAAACGAATAAAATAAAAGCTATAAGGCCCAACAATAAAAGCAGTCGCAGCCGCAGCAATTCCCCAAGTAATCATAATTCGGGCCATCCACACTCTGGCTCCAAATTTATACATTGCTAGATTACTTGGGACCTCACATAAACAATAACCTACAAACATAATTCCTGCTCCCAATCCAAATTGAGCAGCAGTTAAACCTAGTGAATCAGTCATCTGTAAGGCAGCATATCCCACACTAGTGCGATCTAAATAATTAAAAAAATATGCAAGGGCCAGCAATGGAATAAAACGCCATGTCGCCTTTTTAATTGCACTATCACATAAAGCAGACTGATTATTGATAGCAATGTTCGAAAGATGATTTGAAGAATTCATATATGCAGTCCTTGCATAAAACATCAATAAAAAAACTAATGCTTTAAAAGCATTAGTTAGATTTAATAATTTGAGAATTAGTGAGTTCTTGGACTTTGGCTTCGTCATATCCCAAAGAAGTAAGAATCTCGATCGTATTCGCGCCTACTTCAGGTACATTCTCACGGACACCAAAACGCTGTCCATTCATCGTAAATGGTAGTAAAGGAACTTTTACTTGCTTACCATTTTCGAGAACTACTTTCCCCATCCCACCTGACTGATTTAAGTGAATATCTTCAAATAAATCTTCTGGGCGTTGGATTGGAGAAAAAGGTAAACCCGCTTGTTCACATAGTTCCATTACTTTTGTTTTATCTAATTGGCTAAGCGTCTCACGAATAATTGGATGGATTAGCTCACGTGCTTTTACACGTTGGTTATTTTGAGCAAATTCAGGATTATTTTTTAGAGTTTCTAAGCCAAAAGCATCACAGAATGCGATCCACTGCGAGTCCGTAACAACACCAATAAATACTTGTTCATTATTTTTAGTGTTAAAAACGTCGTATACAGCCCAAGCCGAAACACGATTTGGCATTGGAGCGACAGGCTTATCTGTAACTGCCCTTTGCATCATGTGCTGAGCAACTAAAAATGCAGAGTTTTCGAATAAACCAGTTTCAACAAGTTGACCTTGACCAGTTAATTGACGTTGGTATAAAGCTGCAACGATTGAATAAGCACAAAACATTCCGCCCATCACATCATTAACAGATGCTCCAGCACGTAATGGACGCCCTACAGGACCCGTCATATAGGCAAGCCCAGTCATCATTTGTACGACTTCATCTAAAGCAGTTCGATGCTCATAAGGACCAGGTAAAAAACCTTTCATTGAACCATAGATAATATCGGGCTTAATTGATTTAACCCCTTCATAATCGAGTCCTAGTTTTTTCATCGCTCCGGGTCTAAAGTTTTCAATCATAACATCCGCAGTTTTGATTAAGTCCTTAACAAGCGACATTCCTTTTTCACTTTTAATATCAACTGACAAACTTTTTTTATTACGGTTATAAGTCATCCAGTACCCCGCACCTGAACCCATAAGTCTGCGAGTGTTATCACCTTGAGGCAATGGTTCAATTTTGATGACTTCAGCACCGAGATCAGCAAGGAGTAAACCACATGCAGGACCCATTACCATATGTACGAATTCTAAAACTCGGATTCCAGCCAGTGGTAGTTTCTTTTCATCTTTCACGTTATTGGTCCTTTGCATATTTAAAATTTTTACCGACGCCTGCATCTGGAATAAATCCGTAGAGTGGCTCTCCTGGTATTCCTTGATTTAACCATTCGCGAGCTTCAATCAACTTTTCAATATCAATACCTGTACGTAAGCCCATGCTTTCAAGTAAATAGACTAAATCTTCAGTAACAATATTCCCTGATGCTCCTGGCGCGTATGGACAACCACCAATACCACCTAGCGATGCGTCAAAAGTCGTAACACCCACTTCAATTGCGGCTAAAACATTAGCCAGACCTTGCCCGCGTGTATTATGGAAATGTGCACTACCCGCTAAATTTCCGACTTCCAGTTTTAATTTTTTAAATAGACTCCGTACTTGGACAGGATTTGCATATCCAACCGTATCTGCCAAACCAATCTCATCTACGCCTAATTGGGCCATTCGATGGGCCATCGTGAGGACTTCATTTTCAGTAACAACACCCTGAATTGTGCAGCCAAAAACAGTTGATAACCCTGCTTCTACCAATACATTGGGGAAATTTTGATTACGGAATTGAATAATCGAATTCACTTCTTCATAAACTTCTGCATGCGTTTTACGAATATTTGAGAGTGAATGAGGTTCGCTCACGGATACGGGAACCGTTATTTTTTGGGCTCCTGCTTTGAATGCATTTTCTGCACCTTTTAGATTAGGTACTAATGCGGTAACGAATACATTTTTTAAAGTTAGTGCATGTTTAACAACCTCCCCACAATCCGCCATTTGAGGCAGCAATTTTGGAGATACAAAAGATCCAACTTCTATTTCACTTAATCCTGCTTGAGCTAAAGCTGAAATCCATTTTTTCTTCATATCAGTTGGCATGGTTTGTTTAACACTTTGCAAACCATCACGAGGTCCAACCTCACTCACCAATATATCGATGTCCTTTGAATGGCTCATATCTTTACATTTCCTATTGCACAAGAATATTTATTACAGCAACGCAAGAGCGTTCTATTCAATAGAACACAGTTCTATTTTTAATGCAAATACTAATTTTTAAGCTTTTGAGTAAATAAGGAATGTTTAGAAAAGACTTGACAGAGGACAAAATAAGCTAAAAAATAAAATTAAATAGAACATCGTTCCGTAGAACAGAACAGCAAGGAAGCTTAAAATGAGTCTTTTCGCCCCCCCGAAAGAGATACACACTGAAATTTTTAGTCAAATTCCTGAAATTTATTTAAAACAAAAAGAATCTGATTGGGTTCGAGCCAATAAGCCTGGTCAAAAAGTAACGAGCTTTTTAGAAGGTCCATCTTTTGACAAAGAAGGCAATCTATTTGTTACTGATATTCCTTTTGGACGGATTTTTAAAGTTTCTCCTGATGGTAAATGGGACCTTATAGCCGAATATGATGGTTGGCCAAATGGGTTGAAAATTCATAAAGATGGGCGAATTTTTATTGCTGATTATAAAAATGGAATTATGCAACTAAATCCGAATACCGGAGTTGTTAGCCCATTTTTAACCCATCGAAAAAGTGAAAGTTTTAAAGGAGTAAATGATCTATTTTTTTCTGAAGATGGAAAACTTTACTTCACTGATCAGGGGCAAACTGGCATGCACGACCCCACTGGACGTGTGTTCAGTTATGACATGAATAAAGATCATCTTGAATGTCTTATTAATAATGGTCTGAGTCCTAATGGTTTAGTCATGGACTATGAAGAAAAAGCTTTATTTGTCGCAATGACCCGTGGCAATGCTGTATGGCGTTTGCCAATTCAAAAAGACGGTTCTACCACGAAAGTCGGGATATTTACTTCCTTAGCTGGTGGGTTGAGTGGTGCTGACGGACTTGCTCTAGATGCCGATAAAAATTTGTATGTTTGTGATGCTGGTCAAGCATGTGTATGGGTATTTAATCAATATGCAGAACCACTTTATCGAATTAAATCTTGTGCTGGCAGAACTATTACTAATCTAGCTTTCGGTGGTAATGAAAATAAACAACTATTTATGATCGATTCATCTACAGGTTCTATCTTAACCACGAATTTAGAACATTCTGGTAAGCCAATGTTTTCTCATCATTAATTTCTACTTAAAGTTTATTTCTTAAGTAAATCAAGGATTGATTTATGTTAGTCTTTTTAAGTTACAGCATGATCGCTGTATTTATGTATGCTGTTATGTCAAAACGCTTATCTGCGCTTACAGCATTAGTTCTTATTCCTGTAATTTTTGCTCTTTTGACTGGTCATGTGGCCGACATGAGTAGCATGATGATTGACGGGATTAAGTTACTTGCTCCCACTGGCATCATGATCACCTTTGCAATTTTGTATTTTTGCATGATGACAGATGCTGGCCTATTTAATCCGCTCATTCAATTCATCATTAAAATCGTTAAAGGCGATCCGCTAAAGATTGTTGTGGGCACAGGTATTCTTGGAATTTGTGTCGGGTTAGATGGTGATGGTGCAACGACTTATATTATTGTTGCAACAGCATTATTGCCTTTGTACAAAAAAGTTGGAATTCGACCACAAATCATGGCAACTGTTCTATTGCTTTCAATTGGGGTAATGAATATTTTACCTTGGGCTGGCCCGTTTTCTAGAGCTGCGAGCGCACTTAAAGTCGATCCGACTGGACTCTTTTTACAAATGTTGCCAGTAATGTGTGCTGGTCTTATTTGGGTGATATTTGTCGCTTTTTATCTTGGCTTAAAAGAAAGAAAGCGCTTAGGTATTCATGAAATTACACCAGATGACGACCTTATACATGAAGAACCAAATACGAAAAGTTGGAAATCATGGTTTAACTTGATACTTACTATTCTTCTCGTTTTTTCAATGATTAAAGGTTATTTACCTTTAGCTCCTCTGTTCATTTTGGCATTCTGTATCGGTTTAGTGGTTAACTTCCCTGAATTATCTGAACAGAAAAAATTAGTCGCAAAATATGCCGATAGTGTTTTAGCAGTGTCTTCTCTGATCTTTGCTGCTGGTATTTTTGTAGGAATCATGACAGGTACAGGCATGATTGAAGCTATTGCTCAGCATCTCATTTCAGTTATTCCTGAAACGTCTGGATCTTATCTGTCATCGATTACTGCTTTTATCAGTATGCCATTTACCTACATTTTGACGAATGATGCTTTTTATTTTGGGATTTTACCTATTCTTGCTGAAACAGCTTCACATTATGGTATCAGTGCGAATGAAATGGCTATCGCAAGTTTAATCGGACAACCTATTCACTTGTTAAGTCCAATGGTCGCTTCTACTTATCTATTATGCTCTTTAACCAATGTAGATTATGGTGAAAATCAAAAGGCATCCATACTCTGGTGTACTGGAACCTGCATAGTGATGTATCTTGCTGCTCTAGTTATCGGACTTATATAAATCAATAAAAGTGCTTTCAATATTTGAAGGCACTTTTATATTCTTCTATGTTTTATCTCACTGCATACTGACATTCACTAAAAAATCTATTTCATCTTTTAAATTACAGCTATACTTATTTATTCCTAAAACACTTAAATTTAATTGAGTTTTTATATTTTTGTATGACGAAATCAACACAAGATCCTGATAGCCAAATGGATAAGCAAAATTCAGGTGTAGCTGCCGTAGATAGAGCATTACTGATTTTAGATGCTTTTGATATAGATAGCCCTGTCTTATCTCTCGCAGAAATTTCACGCCGTACAAAGCTATATAAAAGTACTATTCTTAGATTACTGAGTTCATTAGAACGTCATGGTTATGTCGTCAGAAATGAAGATGGTCAATTTTCTTTAGGTATAACTCCTTTAAAACTATCAAGAATTTATCAAAATTCTTTTAAGCTTAAAGATGTCCTTTACCCTGTATTAGAAAGAATTACAAAAGAAACTGGTGAAACTTCTTCATTTTATATTTTAGATAACGATAAGCGCGTGGTTTTATTTCGCATTGAACCAGCCCGTTCTGTAAAAGTTTCTATCTCTGAAGGAGATACTTTTCCAGTCAATGTTGGGGCTTCGGGTAAAATTCTTCGTGCATTTTCTCAAACTGAAGTAGATGAAAATCTACAACAAATCCAAAGTCAGTTTTGGGCAAGTTCATTTGGAGAACGTGACCCAGAAACGTCCTCTTTGTCTGTCCCTGTATTTAGCAATGGTAGACAGTTACAAGGCGCGCTTACCATTTCAGGTCCTTCTGAACGTTTAACCCAAGAAAAAATTGCCGAAAATACTTCTCTTTTACTTGAGTGCAGCATCCAAGTGTCAAAGTATTTGGCAGGAAGTATTTATGGTTTAGAAGATGCTTTAAAACTTTTAAAAGCGCCTAATTAAAATTTTTCTTATTTCAGGCAGTTCTTTTTTAAAGTAACTGCCTATTATTTCCAAGCTAATTTCAAACAAGCCTTTTATAATAAATCGCTGTGCCGTCATAGTTCCCGTTTGAACTTAATGCGAAACTTGGAATTACACCCACTCGAACAAATCCAATTTTGCTATATAAAAGCTCGGACACATCACCTTCACGCGTGTCTAAGACAAGTAAGTGCAGACCTTTTTCTCTTGAAAAATTTTCTAGTTCATTCAGTAGTAATGTCGCTATTCCTTGTTTTCTTGCTGTTGTCAGAACCATGAGTTTTTCAACTTCTGCTCTATGAACTCCGTTCTTTTTACTCACCAAAGACAATTGAACACTACCTACAATCGTTCCTTTTTGAATGGCAATCCATAGACGGCTATTACCATGTGCTAATTTATGGTTGACCTCACGCCAATAATTTAAGACTTCGTTCTTTTCTATAGGAGCTAAGAAACCTATTGAGGCTCCGCTATTGATAGAATCTTCTAACAATAACGATAGGCCTTCTTCATAATCGCCAATTGCATTTATTTCTAAAATTTCAATATCTTTCATATTTCTTCACAAATTTATTTGAATAAAATTTCATTAGATCTTATTTAGAAAATCATTAAAAGCAAAGTATTCAATTATATCAATTACTCGATAGTAAAGGTATTCTAAATAACTTAGAACTTATTTAATAAGTCAAACATCCAGTGCCAACTAATATATGAAAAAAACCAAAGATGATAATTTTTTGAAAATACTTTGAATATAAAAATTAAGTGATCAATTCAAATACTATTAGAATATTATCTTTTTAAGAAAGTATTTTTCAAAAATGAAAAGAGTCCAATATTAATTAAATAGTATGCAATCTTTTCATAATCTTATTGAGTTAGCCATTGATCAAATGTTAAATTTGACCATCCACCTAATGGGGTTAGTGGTTTTAATGGACGAAGTGGTCTTAGTGGACGAAGCGGTCTTAGTGGACGAAGTGGTCTTAGTGGACGAAGTGGTTTTAATGGGCGCATAGTACCGACTGGACTAGAACCTTGAAGCCATCCTATTGGTTTACCATTAATGTCTAACAAGCTACCTTGATGAAATACACCCAACCAATTCAAATTTTCAGAAGAAAAACAGTTTCCCGAACTAAAAAAAGCAACCCAGTTAATATTTTCATCAAAAAAATTAATTCCATCAAACCATGCAATTACATTACAGTTTTTATCAAAAATAGGAGTCATATTTTTATTTACCTAACCCAAAGTTGTCGCCGTTAGTATCTGTTCGTACAATCAACTTCCATACTACTTTACCCTGCAAAGCAGTATGTTGATGTTTATTTTGTGGTGGAAATGGATCATCCTTATTACTTGTAATTTCTTTATTACAGCCTTGGCATTTATAAATTCCAGATACAGGAACCGTATCACCAATAGTATAAGAATCCGTCCACCATTTTGATGAATGAGCAAACCTCTGTAAATATTTTTCAGTTTGACTAGTATATCCAGCCATAAAAACTCCTAGTTAAAAATAAAGAATCTCTTTTATATCTAAAAACTATTTTTATTTCAGTAGATTAAAATAGTTTTTAAGTCATTCTGAAGTCACAGAACTAAATATAATCTTTAAAAACTATATGAGGTATAATACGTTAGTACTATATTTTCATTGATTTATCTTATGAAGAATAATTTAATAAAAATCTTTCAATATCACTAATCATTCTTTCTACATCTTCTTTGGTGAACTCATCATAATTCCCATGAGCAGCGTTATTTCTTATGTCAGCTAAAGCTGTAATTTGCTTTTGCTGTAGTTTGTTATAGACACTATTTTTTGCTAAATCATCATTTAGCTGAGTTAACTTTTTACGTTCTATATCTATATTGTTGTTTAAACATAATTCCTTAATTGCTGTTTCTAAAACTACACCTGCAATTACAGCAGCAGCATTTTTATAACCACTCTCAAGAAGTGATTTAGCCTGCTCAAGCTCACTATCAAAAACTTCTGCTTGAACGATCTGCTTGAAAGTGATTAAAAAACCATTTTTCAAATCATCATAAGTTGCTTTTATCACAGGCAATAAACGGTTTAAAACAACCGCATTTGTATCATAAAACTGGTATTTTTCAGCATTTAAAAAAGCTTCATAATGAATTGAATTATTTCCACAAATCAATTTTAAAAGATGCTTAATTTTGATTTTCCATTCTACATATTGTGCGTCTCCATCTTTTCCCAAACTTTCATGTTCAATATTCTTATTACCTGCTGGAACTATGTGCGTTAAGGAGTTTAATTCAATACCATCATTTAAAAGTTGCTCCAAACGCTTTAATATTTTTGAATCCATAATTTCTCTACACTGATTTTGTTGAGTTTTTCATTAAAAAATAAATTTCTCCTATGAGGACATTTTTTGTAATGAGGCAGCTATTTCCTTTAATGATTTTCTTACTTCTCTTTGAAAAGTTGATTCACTAATATCAACACCACTAAATGCATTGATATCTACTGTTACCACATTCTTAATTTTTCTTTTATAAGGATATAAGGCAATCTTACTATGGAATGTAATAGAAATCTTTAAAGGATGATCTGGCAAGGATTTCTTTAATGTAGGGTATGTACCCAAGCAATAAATTAACTTTTCATCAGGAAAAAGTATGGGGGTTCCGACTTTAAATGCACCTATCTCAATATCTGCTGCATTTTTTAAAATAAAATCTGTACCTGAAAATTTTATATCTTGAGCTATCCCCTTACCAATATTGTGAATAATTAATAAAATAACACCTTGTCTACTCATATCAACTTTAGCATATACAACTACATCTCCTTTTGAATTATTAAAATATACTATATATGCAATAATAAAAGTTAACAACCCTATGATAAATGTAGAAATTGTTAGTATTTCATTCATTTTTTCCTCTTATTTTTAATTGTCATTTTAAAATTGTACAACAACATTTTATATGAAAGAATATCCAAAAACTGCTCTATAACTTAAAGTATAATTATCACCACCTCAACCAAACCCCAACAAAAAATACTCAAGCAATCTCTTCCGTTCATCTGGTTTGTTTGGGTCTAAAAGCTGAACCATTGCCCCATCAATCACAAACAAAAACATGTGTGCATCTTGTTTTGAGGCATTTTCGTTGAATGTTAGAAGCAAATGATAAATTTCTTTAATAAGCCAATTTCGATAGTCAATTACTGTCCCATAAGCCTTGGGATGTGTTTTAGCAATCTCAAAAATCGCTTTAAAGGGCAAATGGTAAAGCCCCTCTAAGTCGGCATGTAAGAAGTAAATCTTTCGGAGTTTCTCAACTAGCGTTAAGTCTTTCTGGACATAGATGATTGAAAGTACCTTTTCTTTTAAACCATCTTTTTGAAAGGTTAGGCTCATTTCAATGAGACGTTCTTTTGAATGGAAGTAATTATAAAAGCTAGCTTTAGGGATGTTTGCCGACTCAATAATTCGGTCTACTCCGACGTTATGAAAACCGTGTTTATTAAAAAGATAGCGAGAGGTATGAAGCACGCTTAAAGCACGAAATGGAAGATCTGAATGTGGCATATTTTTACCGTTATAAAAAATTATTGTTGTATATAAATGAGATAAAAAAGGCATAGCAAAGCCATAAAGACTATGCTTGGCACATCTCAAGTTTAATTGTCTAAGTTTTAAGTAATAACGAGCTAAAGCCTGAAAAACCTTACGGCGATCAAGCTGCGTTCAATGTTTTAAGCTGTGTCGTTATAGCTTTTGGCAATGGTTGCCAAGAAATAATGGATGTGCAAAGCCAACTCCTTATATATGGAGTTCTGCCAAGACATTAGAATTATGGTGGCAGAACGAAAGGGGTTCGCAGACTGGCTTCAAGACCCAGCACACCCGAAGGTGTCCCCCTCCGTTCCGCCATAGAGGGGGCACGAGGGTATACACACTAAAAGAAGAATCTTTTAATGCTCTTGAAGAACGGTCTGCGACAACCGACTGGCAATGTAGGCCAGCCCGCAAATGGTAATCTTCAATATTTAAGGTGTCAATGTGAAATTGGCTAGAAATTATTTAAATAGTTATTATTTTTCATTTAATTAGATAATTAAGAAAATTCTTAAGTAATATTTACCATCTACTTTTATATCATTAAGTTAAAGTTCAAAATCACTAGAACTTAAGGTTTCATTTGACTTAAATATTGAACAACTCTTTTTTATAAATCTATGGAAGCAAGTAAAAAACAATCTGCTCTCTTTAAGCAATCAATAATCAACTCTGATCTCTTCATGACATAATTGATAAAATTTTAAGATATTAAATATTTTTATTATTATGGCACTAATATTTATAAATATTTCCACCAAAATAATTGCTTTATATAAAATACCTATTATTTTCAGTAATTAATATTTATTATAAAGACAAACCACCAAAGCTTAAACAAACTTATCCATTAATTAAAAAGTTAATATAACTTAATAATATTATTTTTAAATTTAATTAAACTAAAATATAATATTTATATTAATAATTACAACAACCTATATAAAAATATAGAAATATGTCTATTTTTAATTAAGTGCCTTAATTAACACTATTAATCACATTTCAATTATGAGTTATCTTTCTCCTTAAAAAATAAAAATATTTCCACATCTAAAAACAATATAGTGTAAAAATGCCAGTAAAATATAATTTGTATCAAAAACGATTTAATTTTTAATAAATATATTATTAATAATTCAACTCAAATGATATTTTAATAAAGAGAAAATATAAGTCTAAGATATATAAATAAATCATACTTTAAACGTTTTATAACCAATGGTATTTAAAATACCAGACAAAGCATCCAACGCGATTACTTTTATAAACAATAAAATAAAGCGATTGGATAAAACATAATTTAAGAGGATTTAATCATGTCAACTTCATCAAACACTGTTGTTATTACTGATGATACTGGGCTATTAACCAATATCACATATATTGATGGTTCTGTTGTATATACAGACGGCGAAACCTGTGAACCGCCCCCCTCTATTACTAAAAAAGGAAATGTTTGGACTATCACTTTAGACTGTGACCGTAGCGGCTCTTCGCAGGTTGCTGATAGTTATGTTGAACTATTACAAAAAGGTAGTCATATGTTTGCTGATAGTCAAAGTAGTGGCGACACTCCTAGCAAGCTTAACTTCTACTTTGGCGTTAATTTGCAAACTTCGTCGGCTTCCATTCCCGTATATCTCGCTCAAGGTCACTATGTTGGACATAACAATTGGTGGTTTGGTAGCTTAGCCGTAACCAATATTGGTGGAAATAAACCTGTTCTATTAATCAATGGTACCAACGTAGCTCTAACAGGAGGTAATAGCTCATTCACTTTATCAAATATTTAAAGCTTATGAAGAATACGCCGATTCATCGTTCACTTAAAAATGAGCAGTCTCATTTCGAGGCTGCTTTTTATATATACCTCATTTGAGTATTCAGTATAAACTTGTTATTTAAGCGACCAATCTCACACATTAGGCCGTGTAATATACTTAAAGTGATAAGAGCAAAAAATGACTCAAAATGAAGTTGAACTAGCAGAGAAATTGTCAAAAGAATCTCATAAAGGTCAAAAGTATGGTCCCCATGATTACTTTGATTACCATATTAAAGGTGTAGTCAATTCATTAATTGAGCATCGTTTTTCAGAAATCTATATTATTACAGCCCTTCTCCACGATAGTGTTGAAGACACACCTCTTACGCTAGACAAAATCGAAAGTTTATTCGGAAAAGAAGTCCGTGATGCCGTTGATGCATTAACTAAACGGGAAACTGAAACACGCGAAGAATATTTAATTCGTTGTAGTTCGAATCCGATCGCTCGAGTTGTTAAACTTCATGATGCAGCTTTTAATGCACATAACTCACATAAGGACAATAATCACTCACGTGTAGATTATTATCTTCAAACCATGTTAATTGTTTCAACGGCGCAAGATAGGTTGGAATGAAAAGGTCGAATTAGCTAGGTTTATAAAATATAAAACGATCAATTTGATTTTGTAACGTAATCAAAATTACCATCAAAAAAGATTTTTGCTCTAGCTAACATTCACCATTTTGCGCATATATTTGCTCAATCCTATTTAACTTACCTAAGAATTGAGCAAATTTTTGCTCATTTATGATCTACGGCGCACCTATCCCAAGGTTAAATACGCCCGACTTCTAAATATGGAATCAGGTTTTTATCAAAATGTGGTCTTGGGTCGCCTTCATAGCTAATAAAACCATGCATGCCTGTTAAACGCTCACCTTTATAAAACTGGTTTAACTGATAACGCGGGTCTTTATGTGAAAGCGTAAAGCTCACCACACCAACGCCCTGCTGTTTTGACTTGTTATAGGCGTCTTCGAGCATTTTATGATGCAAAGCCAAATCTTGTGGATGGCACATTAAGGTGTGTAGCACATGGTACTTTATTGAATCACCGAGTTTAGGCAAACGCATGCCTTTGGTCAGCGGAGTCAATAAGTTATAAACGGGTCTAAAAATTCCAATGACTGAACTGTAATGCAAAATTTTGGTTTGCTTAATACTATGTTGATCCCACAAGCCAAACATCCCAACCAGTTTTTCATCCTTAAAATAAAGTGAAAAGTCTGAGAGTTTTATCCCCGAAAAATATTGATGCCCTTGGGCGAGTTCTTCAAAGTTATAGGCTGGAATAAAATTATAAAACTCCGCCATGTCGGCAATAAACTGATTCATGGCTTCCACATGTCCAGCTTCGGCTATACATGACTGAATTTCTTGTATGTCACTTTGATTAGCCTGCTTTAAAAAAGCCGTGATTTTTCTTTTTGTACCAGTGTCGGTCAGGCTTAATGTCTCGATGAGTCCTTCATCATAATAATCAGGCATTCCCGTTTTGCCTGTTTGTATAGCTGCTCGTGCTGCATGGTTATCATCAAAAATAATCATTTGGCTGTAGTTCGGTTCATGCATGGTTTGTTTTACATGCTTTGCTAAAACCTTAACCAGTGATTTTCCCCGATAGTTGTGATCTACCCGTAAATCACCCGCGTATCGTAAGTTTTGAACGTTTCGATCGACATAACATGGGCGGTAACCATTGCTATAACAAGCGACATGCTTCTGACTCTCGGTATCTTCAATCACGACATGCAGTTTATGTCGATACACAATGTCAGACGCTTGAAAATAACTGGGTTCACGCTGAAAGCTAATTTGTATCCCTTTGGTGGTCATGGGTACGGCAATTAAGTCCCTTAAAGCCTGATCATCTGCCAAAGTGGCTTCACGGGTAATGAGGGTATTATCAGCAAGTGGTGGATTTATTTTCATTCATTATTCACCTGTTGTGCAGTTTGTACGGGCACCAAATTATTTAAGCGCCCCATTTGGTCGAGTAACTGATAGACAAACACGACTTCGTCTTGGTCATTCACTGTTTTCTGGGTTTGTACATCAAGTAACTTCTGCTCGGTATTCAGCAAATCAAATGTCGTTTTGGTGCCGACATCAAACTCTTTACGTGTGTAGACAAAGGCAATAGATGCTGCCTCTATGGCATTTGCCAGTGCTTCTTTATTTTGTCGAATGGTTTGAAGCTGCGCATAGCTGGTACGGGTACGCTTATTCAAATCCAGTTCAAGACTGCGCGTTTTTTGGTTAGCCAAATCTATATCGGCCTGTGCTTTTTTGACATTGGCCCGATTTAGTCCATCGTCATAGAGCGGTACATTGAGCTGTACGCCTACCATATAGTTATTACTTTCGGAGCCAATATAGCTTGCTTCATCTTGCTTTCCGGCACGGCTAGTAAGCATGACCGTTGGCCAGAGTTCACGTTTGGTTAAAGCATATTGTTTTTCTGCGGCCTGTTTTTCGTATTTGCTACGCATTAAAGCCGGATGGTTTTTGGTTTGAGCCAAAATTTCATCTAAGTTAGCTGGAATAGCGGGTAGTTGTTTAATGGCAACAAGGTTATCAGGCGTTATACCCGTTACTTGGTAAAACTGTGCTTCACTTACGGTCAAGTTCGATTGAGCCTGTGTAATATCGGCTTGGCCTTGTGCAACTTGTGCCAAAACCTGAGCTAAGTCCGCACGGGTAATCATGCCCACATCAAAACGGCGTTTAGATTCATATAAAGACCGTTGCAGATTTGCCATGGTCTTTTGTCTGAGTTCTAAAATCGCTTTCTTCTTTAATACATCCGTATAGACCATGACGGTATTTAAGATAGTTTCCGATCTTTGATCTGACAAACCTTGGTTTTGTGCAGAGAGCTGACTTTCGGCAATATCAATTCCTAAGCGGTGTCGCCCAGAGGTATAGATCGGATAATCTGCCTGCAATTGCAAACTTCGTCCTTTACGGTTTCCTTCTGTTGGAAAAAGGACTTGTGAAGGCGTATCTATTCTTTCATAGTCAAGTTGCCCCACCAAATTGACTTTGAGGCCATCACGCTGTTTGGCCTGTTCAAGCATAGCGGTTGACTGGTTCACGCTTAACCGGCTGACCTCAAGCTGACTTTCATGTCTTAAGCTGGCAGACAAAGCCTCATCTAAAGTCATGGCATGTGTATTCGACACAACTAACACGCCAAGATACAAGGCGTGTCGAAGTGTTAAAAACCGAGTATTAAATGTCTTCATCCCTTTCATAGTTGTTCCAAACTATTGAGGGTGACTTTTTTGAGTGGTTCAGGCTTGATATTACCTTCGATAATGCCATCAAACATGACCAGTTTCTTGTAAGCATTCCAACCATTATTGGCCTGACGAATCTGAGGCTGGTCGAGCTGTCCCAAGTTTCGAGCAAGTTCGTAATGGAAGTTTTGTCGCAAGATACTGTCGATATATTCATTGTTAATGCTGTGATGGATTTCGCCTTCAAAAAGCACGCAATAAAACGGCTTAACGTGTTGCTCTGTATCAATCGCCAGTAAAGAAATTGCTTTCGATTCCGTTTCATTTAACTGTGACAACAACTCTTGAGCGGTTTCAGGTGCGAGTTTTTCACCGACCAGATCTACACCAAAACGGCGGCCTTGGAACTCAAAACACGGAATTTGTTCTATAAAGCCAGTTACGCGTAAGCAATCATCCATACAGTAACGAAGCAAACCATTGCCCGATGTAATGAGCGGGCTCACCACATCGCCTTGTTTCAGTTCCCACGACGGAATGATCTGACCTTGTTTTTCACCCTCTAAATATTCAAATTCATAGAAGTGACTTTGATACGCCAGTGGGTATTGGTCGTTATAGGGAATAGTGACTACACCTTCCGTCGCCCACAGACCTTTGCCTTCAAACTGAACACTGGGTAATTTTTCTTTTAATTTTTCGGCCCAAGCTTTTGAACCTGCGGTATCCCAACTCGACACTAGGCTTAACTTTGGCCATAGCTGTTTGAAGTCAATCTGTTCGCCGTTTGAACTGTCAATTAAAGCTTGAGCGCTTTCAGTACTATGCGGTGCATTTACTTCTCTTAATGAACTTTGGCGATGTCCCCATAAACCAGTCTCTAAAACCTCAATAACTTCCTGTTGCATCGACTCTAAACGTTCAAGTAATTGCAATGCAAACGTTGGGCTCCATACAGAAATCATGGCTAAGTTACGGTTTGCCACCAAATAGCAAATGGTTGCAAAGAGTGCATCGTCGGCATTTGCTGCAAATGCAACATTACTTGGAACCGCTTGGGTAAACTTAGATAAAATTCGCTTACCCACACCCAGTAGCGCACTATCATCATTTAGGTTTTTATCTTTTAAAACTTCACGCTGACTTTCAGGTAACCATGACACCGACCAATAATGTGTTCCCGAACGAAGCTGCGGACATTTACGGTATAGACTCGCCATCCAAGGTGCTATTGCATGATCGAGCTCATCTAAAAACAGCTTGGTATAGGGAATAAACTTAATCTGTTCACTCGAGCCACTGGTCGGCTGGAAACGAACCAGCTTACTACTAGACAGTGCAAGTTTCTGATCTCGATAGCGCTGAATGTCTTCTCGCCACGCGCCGTAACGTGTCGCAGGAAATGATTTTACAAACTGCTCATAGTTTTGAACTTTTTTGTCTTTAGCAAACGTAGAGGTCTGTAAAATCGAATGCAGGATTTGACGTTGTGTTGCTTCTAACGCATTAAACCGTTTTTGAAAATTACGATCGGATGCATCACACCATTTTTTTAAAATAAGATGTGAACCCGTGGTCAGCCATTCATTAGATTTCATTGGATGGCCTCTCTACGTTTTGTTTTATGTGTTACACAGGCTTCAAATTTTCCCTTACTCGTGGGTTTGGTGATGAGCTTTACTGGGAAACGCGCAAGATCTTTCCAGCCTAATCGACCAATACACGGTAATTCCGTACCCGCACTCCATGTTGGATTCATTTGCTCAAAGAAATGAATATTTGGGTTCTTTTGTCTCATTTCGGCAGTAATCGGTGCGACTTCACCTTTTAATGGTTGATAGTCATCTCCAAAATTTAAGAGGCCCGCATCTTTATCATAATATTCCCCAAAGAATTTCTCACAGTAGTGCTCAACGACTTCCGAGAGATGCTGATTTTCATCTTTAATATTTGGATAGTACACATAGTAGTTATTGGCGAGTAAGAGATAGGTTTTGTAGCCTTTAGAAATCAGTAGCCAATAGAGTTCGTTAAATGGATATTTGATTCGAAGCTTGATCATGAGTTTGAGCATGGTACTTTGCAGACTACGCGTGCCCCAAAACTTCTTCAAAATGACCGTATCACCACTAAATAACACGGTGTAGTCTTTACCGTTTAAGTAAAAGTGCTGCACAACAACAGTCGAGAACCCCACAATCTCATCTGTTTCCGAGTCAAAAATTAAGATTGCACCACTTTTATTTTTAAAATCATCTACGAAAATAGAAAATCTCGTATTTTCATAATACTGTTCGTAAATGGAATACATCACTTTTAATCGGTCAGTATCGATTTGCTCTTTTTCAAAATATTGACCATAAGTCGTGTTTTTCAGGTTCAATTTTGAAATCAATTTATACGTTGTATTAATCATAATCCTTTAACCTTCCACCTCTAATTTGCGAGTTCCCCAATCTCATCTACCGATATTAGAAAACTCTATCAATGTTCTTTTTCTATGAAGGGATATGTTTTGATATGCCCTATTGTTTTTCATTCTTTGAAAGCTGCCCTTTATTTCTAAATAGCTACATATTCATTTTCTTCCCCCGATCCATAAAGATGGTTAAAAAGGCCGTCACAAACATGATGATTGCGAGCATGCGTAATAAATCATTAAAACTAGATGTAAGTGCTTGAAAATGAATGTCACGATAGATCACGCTAAGCGCGATTTGCTGTGCATTTGAGCCGACCTCTTGATATTGCGCCGTGAGTTGATCGAGTCTTTCTGTAAAGATCCAATTCTGCGGTGTCATCGACTGATTAATCTGGGTGACATGTAGCGCAGTCAACCAGTCTAATGATGAGTTAATCAGTGCCAGTCCAACCGCTCCGCCGATATTACGCATCAGGTTATAAATACCGCTGGCATCGGCAACTTTACTCAGCGGCAAAGTGCTCATGGCTAAATGCGAAACCACAATCAGGCAGATCATGAGGCCAATGCCACGGTAAATTTGCGGCCAGAACATAAAGTCATAATCGCTGTGAATGCTCAAATGTGAATTGAGCCAAACACCAAAACCAGCCAGAATCATTCCAATAAACACAGTTTTGCGGGTATCAAAATTAGGAATGAGCCACGCTAGGAACGGCGCAAAGCAGAACATGACAATGCCCGTCACCATCATGACGTGACCAATTTGGCTACTGTTCATTTCACGGACTTGCCCCAGAAACACGGGAATCATGTAACCCAAGCCATAGAGCGCCATCCCAATCACAAAAGTCGTGATGGCACTTAAGGTAAAGTTTTTATTCTTAAATACTGATAAATCGAGCAATGGCTTAGGCTGGGTAAAGCTTCTAGAGAAGAAAATCATGCCGCCCACAACACAGATCATAAAAGCAATCCGAACCCCAGTGTCTGCAAGCCAGTCATGACGTGCGCCTTCATCAAGGAAATATTCAAGCCCACCCAGAAACATCGCCATACCAATCAGGCTGAGCCAATCCATGCTTTTGATAAGTGAATGATTCGCACGGTCGATATTTGGACCTGAATAGATGACCGTAGCGATGATAATGCCCGGAATGATGTTAATCAGGAACATCCAGTGCCATGAGAAGTTATTGGTTAACCAGCCGCCAATGGTTGGGCCGATGGCTGGACCTAAAGTACTGATCATTCCAAACATGACCAAAGGCAATGAACGTTTTGCTTCGGGAAAAAGTAAGTACAATGCCGTCATGGAGGTTGGAATCATCCCGCCGCCCATAAAGCCTTGAATGCCACGGAAAACCAGTAAACTCTCTAAGTTCCATGCCAAAGCACATAGTAAAGAACTGATGGTGAAGCCAATTGCACAGATCGTGTAATACACCCGTGTTGAGAGCACGCGTGAGACAATACTCGACATTGGAATCGCAATAATTTCGGCAATTAAGTAAACCGTTTGCACCCAAGTAACTTCATAGCGGCTTGCACTCATGCCGGCTTGAACTTCGTTTAGAGAACTCGCCACAATCTGAATATCAAGAATCGCCATAAAGTTGCCAAAAATCATGGCAGCAAAAATTGCCCAAGCCGTCTTTGCAGGAAACTTCCACTCAGCGTCAATATGCTTATTCATTTCTTATTACCTAAAATTTTATTATTAAGTTCTTAGGTCAACCGTAGCGCTAACCGACATTCCGGGTTTTATAAGATCAATATGCGGACTTGAGTCTATGGCAATGCGTACAGGAATACGTTGTACAACCTTGTTAAAGTTGCCTGTGGCATTGTCTGGTGGCATGAGTGAGAAAGTTGCGCCTGAAGCTGGAGAAAAGCTTTCGATTGTCCCGCTGTAAGTCAGGCTTGGGTAAGCATCAAGTTTTAATTTAACTTTCTGACCAATATGCATTTTTTCAATTTGGGTTTCTTTGAAGTTCGCTTGTACATACAAACTATTTTCAGGAATGATCGCCATTAAGCGGGTTTGCGGAGAAACACGCGAACCTTTCTGGATCGCAAGGCTTCCTATTTTCCCTGCGACTGGGCTCACCACTTTTGATGAAGCCAAATCAATTTGATAAAGGTTTAAGTTTGCATTGGCACTTTGAATATCTGCCAAAAGTTGTGCTCTACTGGCCTGTAAACTACCCAACTGGGCTTCTGCTGCATTTACGGCGGCTTGCGCTTTGCTTAACTGTGCCTGAGCAGTTAAATACTGAGATTGAACCCCTTCAAAGTTTTGACGGGTAATTACCCCATCTTTTAATAAATCTTGATAACGTTCAAAATCTTTTCTTAAGCGAGATAAGTCTGCTTGTGCCGCAACAACGCCACTATTTGCTTCAATAATTGATGACTTGGCAGACTTTTCATTTTGTTGTTGTACGCCTAGCGCTGCTTCTTTTAAGCTCACGACAGAGCTAGCTTGATCGTAACGGGCTTGGTAATCACGATGGTCTAATACAGCTAAAGTTTCCCCTTTTTTTACAAACTGATTATCGTTAATTAATAACTCCATCACTTCGCCTGAAATCTTTGGCATTACCCAAGTAACATCAGCTTGCACATAAGCATTATCAGTAGATTGATAAAATCGGTATACAAAAAAATAATATATAATGCCCGCGACTAAAAATAACAGCAGGACACTAAAAACACCCCAAGTTATCTTTTTTCGACTTTGGAAATTAGTATCAGTTTCTAGCTGAGCTACGTTATCCATATTCATTCCGTTTATTTGTAATATTCGATTTTTTATTTACACCAATAAACTATTAGCGTCTTTTTTACGTAACTTTTCACTTGGTTTATTCAATGAATCGTGACAGCGTAAAATTTGGTGCAAATTATGATTCTTAAATCGATTAAATATCATTGACCGTTTTGACATATATTTTTTCTATTTACGCCAATAGATTGCATGCTATAAAAAATATGTTTAAAAATTATGTAATTTTATATTTTTTGAAATTTCTATTTATAACCCATTATCTAAAAATTTAATTTATTAATTTAAATCAATAACTTAATGTGGTTATTTTTCTTATCAAAGTGATTAATTGACAGGAAAATTCATTGTACTAATATTAAAAATCAGCCTTCAATTTGTAGTACTTATGTAGAATTAATTAAGGTAATATGTAATTTAAAAAAGAGTTATCGATAAGTTTTATAATATTTATAGAAACATAAAATATAAATGTTCTTATTTATCAAAATAGTTAAACAAAACTTATTAAAGATGTATTTTAATAAATTTATGATTAACTATATTAAGTGGAATAACATGAAAAATTCCAGACCAAATCCAACTTACCCTTAAGAAACCAAGCATTATTAACAAATAAAATTAATCTTAAAAAAGAGTTACTTTTAACTCTTTTTTATTTAGAAAATGGAGGATTTTCGGTTTATTTTTTTACTTATTTAAATCCCTAAAAATTTCTTCTAAATTCACTCCAATCGCAAGTATTTCACTATCTTGATGAGGTAAACCATCAATCTCCAAACCAATTGGTAGTTGCGATTTCGCCCCCTTTCCAATCGGTAAACTCAGTCCAGGTAATCCGATATTACTTCCTGGATCTGTATTTCGAATCAGGGTTTGGAAATTTTCAATTGAACTGACTTGCTCGCTTGCTAGTGGTGCAACAATGGATGATGTCGGGAACAATAAAGCATGTAAGTTATGCGCTTTAAATGTGTTTTGATAGAGTTCAAGCAATTGTGGACGAGCTTCATTCATCGCTTTTTCATACAAAGGTAAAACAGGAATAAGTTGACCAGTCTGATCTTGAATTAATTGGGGAAGGATATTCTGTTTAAAAAGTGCCTTTACATCTGGACTTGAGATCTGATCGATCACCGATTCTAAGTTCAGGTCTATATAATGATGTTTTAAATATTGAATAAGGTCATATTTGCCCTCGTAGATGACCACCGGAAATGAAATAGCGTGATTAAGTTGTTCCAAATTCGGCATATCGACAGGAATAATTTCGATTCCTGCATCTTTTAAAAGTTCAAGTGCAATATGAGCTTGTTGATGAACGTCTTCATCTAAATGATTCCAAAAATATGGATTTATACCGAGTCTAATTTGATGAGGCTGTAATGGTTTTTTTCTTGGCTCTTGAGTAATGAGCTGATCAATTAAGATAATGTCAGATACTGTATGTGCCATAGGGCCAGCGGTATCCCGCGTATGTGAAATTGGGGTAATACTGTCTTGTAAATATCTTCCTACCGTTGGACGAAAGCCGACACAACCATTTAAGGCACTTGGCAATCGAATAGAAGCACCCGTATCTGTACCAATCGCAATCGGAACCATTCCCGCGGCGACAGCCACCGCACTACCTGAAGAGGACCCGCCAGCAATGTGTAATGGGTTTACCGCATTTCGTGTACCGACAACACCCTCTATATGCATAGCAGTATTATAACCTGTTACCCCAAAGGCCAATTCGTGCATATTGGTTTTACCCACGATGATCGCGCCGTGATCAATGAGCTTTTGAATAATCGATGCGGAGCTTTGAGGTTTAAAATCAGCTAAAGCTGGTGTACCTGCACTATTAGGAAAACCTGCAACATGAATATTATCTTTAACCGCAATTAAAATCCCCATTAAGGCTGGACACGGTTTTCCACTAAGTAGGTATTTATCCCAATACTGAGCTTGTTGAATTGCTGAAGTTTTATCTGTGCTAATAAACGCATTTAAAGATTGCTGTTTTTCAATAGTGGCGAAGTAATGATGAACAAGTTCTTCGCAAGACACTTTTCTCTCATGAATCAATTGAGTGATTACATCTACTGAAGCATTTGCTAAATCGCGTGACTCAATCCCGTTATTTTTTTCATTGGCATTCGACATGGTGACTTAAAATCCATTTAAGTTGTGATCTTAAGAACTTAGTACAAATTGCTCGATAATTCGTATCCTCAAAATTGAGGATTGCTTTGCTTTAATGTTGAATGAGTAAAGCCATTTCAGTGCGATTATTACAGCCTATTTTTCTCATAGAATTATTCAGATGAGTTCTTAATGTGGTAAAGCTTATACCAAGTAAATTTGCCACATCTTTGTCACTTAAGCCTTTAGAGACCAAATGAACCACTTCTTGTTCACGTGGGGTAAGACCGTATTGTGTTGATAAATCAATGGGTAAGGCTTGAGTAAAATAAGGTTCAAGCAGATTTAATATTCTTTTTTCACGCTCACCAAACATGCCAGCGTCTTGTGCACGCCAAATGCGTAAATCACCAATATCCATGCCATTCCGAACAAAATAAACATTTACGCCGTGGTACAAACCATAAGCTCGTAAAAACTCATTGTAATAGGTTGTTTTTTTAAGGTCTTCAAGAGGCATAACTTCATTTACAAACGTCGGTTTCTGAAATTTACGAAGCTGTGTGGTAATTGGATCAGCAAATTGCCAAACACGATCATAGTCCTCCATCGCTTTTGGGTCGATTTTCCATATCACCCCTTTTTTCGATAAGTTATGCGTTGAATCCCAAATATACGATGCTGCAAAATCAGCCCGTAATAAGGTGGCAATATCTACAATGATATTTTCACGTAAAGTACATTGCCCTTTCCCTGAGCCAAGTTTCCATAATATTTCAGAAAACAACGTAAACTCAGATGGACTGAAATCCTTTTCTAAAAGTGCGGTCATAGTCTACCTATTTAACGCAAGCCATCGAATTTTAAGAAGATCGGTTCAGTGCTTCCTTTGAGCTTAATGCCAATCCCATCCTTTTCTATAACATATCCATTTTTTTATTTGGTAGGTAATAGCTATATTTTGTCCGTAAAAATATTAATCTTCTAGTTTTTATATGTTCATTATATAAAAAGCCCACCGAAGTGAGCATATTCTTTAACAATCAATTTCAACAGAGTAGTTCATTTATTTAAAAAGTTATATCCACTAAGAATCCTTACTTTACTTTTCGGTAGCCAAAATTGAATACATCTATCAACCAATTGCGTCTTTATATGGTGCTCTTTTAACTGTTGATATGCCTTTTGTGAAATTACTTATCTAATAGGTACAGAAGGGTTCGATCAACTTTTCTCTCTTTTCTTTTTTGCTCAAGTTCCTGTTGATATTCTTCTTCTGAAATTACTTTTCTATTAGGTGTAGATTCAATGTATGGTGAATAACCCCTATTATGAGCATACTTATTTTCTCTGTAATATTGTGATTTATCATAATCAGTCATATTCGCCGTTTGGAATAGAGCGTCATTACCTCGCTCTGCCCTTTTAAAAATTTGATTTGTACGATCTATTTTTTGTTGATTTGATAACTCAAAAAAATCTACTTTCTCACGACTGTTATTATTTTGAATCCCTTCATCCTTACCAATTAAAATAGAAGGTTTTTTTTCGAAAAAATCAGCAGCACTGTACACTGGACTAATAATCAATAAACTTGTAAAAGATAATAATATTCTATTCATAAAATTAATTTGCTCATTACAAAATAGTGGAATACGTAAATTTTATATAACTTAAATAAAAAAACTATTGCTCCATATCTTATTATTTTAGTGTTTAATCTACTACTAAATAAACTCATTTAGCTTTCAATAACAGCGTATCTTTTCAACTGAGATGTTAGAAACCGACTTTATAGATCACAAAGATACCCTTTAAAAAAACCTCCGATGAGGGCATATCTATTCTTCACTAATAATCGTTATTTAGCAGGGATTTCCAAAGTTTGCTCTATCTATCGTGGAAGGTATCTTTTAGAACCCGTGCTATTAAGGCAATAATGTCCACCTCTAGGCCCAACACAATATGTACCAGAAGTACAATAACAAGAATTATTAGTAGTTTGACTATAGGTTCTTGAAGTATGAGTAGTAGAGGTATTTCTAGTTTTACTATTGCTATACCTTTTAGGCTCTCGTTGTTGAATTGAGTAAATAGATTCCCTGTTATTAAAACTACTTTTAGCATTTCTATAAACAATTGGTGGAGTATAACAACCAGAAAAACTACATAAATACTTAGTATCAATCCACTGTTGTCTATTAGAATTTGGATTTATTAATGCCCATTCATCTTGATATCTGAACACATAAACTTCGCTCCCACCTTTCAACTTAAAGATTTCATTACCATTAGGTATATCTTTAACTGACGCAGAATCTACACTAATCCAATTCTTAACTGGATTAAACCGTTCAACTTTTTGCTGTGAATAGTCAATGTTTGGTAATGCCACACATCCAGTTAAACCTAAAGCAATAAATAACCCTATTAAATAATTTTTCATTTTATTAACTTCTAAGAAGGAATATTTTTCTAATGAAGTAAACAATAAGCTAACTTATAAATGCAATATATACTTTTAGCTAATTCATATAAATAAACACGGAATTAAAAAACCCGCTTCTAAAAGCCCCCCCCCTGCAAAAGGTATGAATCTGTTTGTTACACAACTGGTATGGTGCGCTTTTTAACACTAAAACCCACTCATTGAGTGGGCTTTTTTATTACTAACCGTTTTGCCTGAGGTGATCTTGGAACTCTTGGTCGTGTATTTTGTCGTAATTAACAGGGTCGTAAACGCATCCAGTTAAAACAACAATTACAGTAAGTACAGCAACCAACTTTTTCATTGAGACAGCCTTTCTTTTAACGCAAAAGATTTGCTTTAAGTATACTCCTAGGTAATTATTTTGATTGGACATAATTAAGACAAACAATTGTTATTTTTAAATTATCGCCGTGTTTTAGCCACCCATTTGATTGTTTAACAAAATCAAATCAAGGGGTAATACAAAACTTAAGCCTCAGTCGCTAAATACCAATTTTTCCAAGAACTGGTTCCTCTAGTTTCAATTGGTACAGTTGGAATCAGTTTTTCTTTTAATATTTCAGTTTGTTCAACCGCTTTTGCAAGTCTTGCTTTAACGGAATGAATGCATTCACGGTCACCAAATTCACAGCGGTCTAACGTTGTACCGCCACAAGGCCCATTGGCTAAACCTTTTGGACACGTTTCAGGGCAAATATATAAAGTATCGCTTAGACGGCACTGACCACAGCTTTCACAGCCGACTAGGCTATGTTTACTTAGCACTTCTGTTTTGAGTAATACTTTGGCGACTAAAGCATTTTCCCAAAAAGATGCTTTAAAAATAAAACGTCCAAGCCCTTTGGCAATTTTTGATCCAAACAGCGCCTCATGCATAACATGCAATTGGCGATATTTAATTAATTGTTTGGAAGTGGGCTGATGCGAAAAAATAGCAATTTCAGGCGAAAACTCTTTACCTGTGGTCACTTGCCAAAGTGAATTCCAAAGCTCTTCTAAGGCATCAAGCTTAAGGTATCTGTACTGCTCAATATAACTTTCAAGCAGCATTTGTTCTGCTGGCTTATGACAGGCAGATAAATGAATGCCAGCAAACCCTAAGTGTTTACAAATCAAAATCTGTAAAGCACATCGTAAATAAACGCGGTCTGTATGCCCTGCCTTTTTTTCTTCTGCCAAGACTTTTAGCATGTGCGGGGTAATCACAATACCTGCCACTTTATGCTTCACCATAAAATTGGCACGGGCTAAAGTCAGTGGCATTACACAAGCCAGTATTTGCTGCGAATAGTCGTAATTGGTTAAAAATGATTTGGCTTGCTTTAAGGCTTCAATGTCATAGCCCAATTGCGTAATGATAAAGTCAGCACCTGCTTTAATTTTCTTATGCAGTTTTAAGTACTGGGCATCACGCTCAGCTTCGACATATTTAAATGGGTTAAAAGCAACCCCAATGCGAAAACTGCCATGTTGCTTGGCAGCCATCACGGCGTTTACCGACTCTAGGTATCGACTACGAGGCTGCCCATCTCGACCATTATGATGTTCTTTGAGTTTATCGCCTGTAAGCAATAATAAGTTTTGAATATTAGCTGCTTGAACTTGCTCTAAAAACTGCTCAAAGTCTTGTATGTCTCGGGCCTTACCCGAAAAGTGTAAGACTTTATCGACTGAGTCAGGGTAACTTTTGCTGACTTCAAGCGGCGCGATATCATGATCTGAATGTACGCGATCTGCCAATGTCATTGCCGCCGGATATCCCGCAAACTCATGTTTCACAGGATAAATTTCATGTAGTGAAGTGAGATATTCCACCAACACAAAAAACTGGTTTTGCTGGAAGCAGGGAGAAACGTGTGACATAGGCAAAGTGCTGATCAAAACATGACATCAATCATAAGCGCGGCATTATAAATCAAAGCGCATCAATATGCGCTAGTCAGAAAGCTCAATGTTTTGCTTGTCTTCACCTTCTTTATTTCTTGGTAATTCGAGTGAACGTGGGAATATAAAATCAAAAGAATCGAGTGCATAGCGGTAAAGCTGAGCTGGTCGTTTGCCCACAATTTTACTGTGGTTGGTTTCTTCAACTGCGCCAGCTTCTATCATACGTCGTCTAAACGCTTTTTTATCTAACGATTGCCCAAGAATAATTTCATAAATAGTTTGTAGCTCAGTTAGCGTAAATAACTCAGGCATGAGACTGGCTGGCAACGCGGTATAGCGAGTTTTATTGGTTAAACGTTCTAATGCCAAACTGAGTAATTCGTTGTGATCAAAAGCCAATGCTAAGTCTTGTGCTTTTGCTACAGACACCCATTCGCTATATTCAGCCAATGCTTGCTGTTGGTAGGCATTAAAATCAATTAAAGCAAAATACAAAATGGTCACGGCCCAGCCACGTGGGTCACGTTTCGCGTTACCGACAGAGGCAACTTGCTCCAAGTAAGGTGAAGCAATCCCTGTCTTTTCGACCAGCTTACGATAAGCCGTTGCCATCAAGTCTTGATCATGGGTTAAATCGGCAAAACCGCTCGGTAAAGCCCATTGGTCTTTGGCTGGAAAGTTTGGTCGTTTAATGAGTAATACCTGCAACTGATCATTAAATACCGAGAAAATAGCCATATCGACAGTGAGTAAAGGTGCGTCATAATCTCGGCGATCATAACTGGCAAGGAATTCTTGTTCAGTTTGAATAGTCACGTTCAGTCTCTCAATAAAAACGATGAGCCGATACCCATGTAACGACTCATCTAAACTCAGTTATGCGATGGATAAACATTCGCGAATTTGATCCAACGTACACTCATATTCAAGTTTACCATTTTCAAAGACTGTTTTTAGTGCTCCGCCTTGTTCTTGTTCTGCTGTTTGCTCATCAAACAAGGTAAAGCCAGTTTCACTTTGTTCGATGCGTAATAGACCTTTAGCAGATTTTTTTACACCTGAGTCAGTAATTGGGTCTTTAAATAGCTCTCGACCTACACCATTTACTTGCCCCCAAGTCGCTTTCACAGCAAACCCAAAGGTATCGCGAGTTAAATAGTTATAGGTAAAGCTGCCTATACCAAACACCAAGTTGTTTGATGCAAAACCTTTGGCTTCAAGTCCTTCCAAAATGCGCTGCGCACGGTCTAGTGTAATCGAGTCACCGTAAATTAGACCAACACGTTCATTCAGTACTTTATAGCCTTGGTCTGTCGTTGTACCGCCAAACACTTCCCATAAACACTCAACCGCACCTTTGTACGCTGGGCTGCCGACTTCGGCGTCTGGGTCACCACAAATAATTTTGACAGGGTCGCCAGAGTCTGGACGAAAAACCAATTTAGCCAAGCCCAAAGCATTGGGTTGTCTTGCTAGAATTTCAGGTTTTAAAGCCACCGTAAACTCTGTAATCACTCGCCAAAAATCCCAAGTATCAGACACAATGCTGACAACACCAGACGGATAAAGCTCACAGATTAAACGCTTAAATGTTTCTAGCTCACTGTCTTCTGTGCCCATACACATCACACTGTGTTCGGTTGCTGGTACAGAGACACCAATCACACCAGTTGCATTGTAATATTCTTCTGCGTAGTCAATTGAAGCAACCGAGTCTGTTCCAATAAAACTGGTTAAGTGCCCAACACCTGATTGCGCTGCATCATAAATTCCACTCATGCCCCGACTACTAAAATCGTGGCCTTGCACAGGTACAAAATCAAGTGGTGCACCAGTTTTTACAGCATATTGCGTTAATAAGCGTTTGTACTCATAGGCAATCGTCGCGGTAGTACAGCTTTTCCAAAGCTCAGCACTTAACACAGTTTCAATATAGTTGGTTAACCAAAAGAAACGCGGGTCGGTATTAATTACGGTAAGCACTGGTACACGCATATTGACACGGCTGCCTTCTTGCAATGCTTTAATGCGTAATGGTAAATAGCCCAAGTCGTGTAATGCTTCAATGTGATCAACAGGTACTGCGCCTTCACCTAATGAAGTGTCCATACGGCGTTTATAAGCAGTCACCACTTTATCTTTAGGTTGTTGAAAAAAACCTTCATTCCACGTATCTATCAAAAAGTGTTTGATAAAACCCTGAAGACCAAAGAATACGACTTTGTCATCAAAGTCAGGCAACATTTTAGCGAGTCGAGATGAACGCGGTGTAAAGTTGGCGTATACGTACTCTGTGCCTACTGGATACTGACGTCTGTGATCAGCTTTATAAAAATCGATAGCGTTTAGAGGGTTAAGTTTAATAGTCATCTTTCTTCTCTTTATTTTGTTGCAAAAGCAATTACTGAAATTTTTTCTGTTGGTTGTTGTGGAAAGCTGTCCGAGGTAAACAGTTGATTTAGCAGCCCATCAAAAACCTCTAATCCTTTACTAAAAATACCGTGCGTCACGTATAGAACGACCTTATTGCAATTAAGGCGACGCAGTTCTTTGGCAATACCAATAAAGGTTGCACCACCGTCACAAATGTCATCGGTAATGACCGCAGTTAGCCTAGATAAATCAGTCGCATGTACATGCGTACCTAAAATTTTGCCAGTCACTGGGTCACGTTTTTTATCACACTGAACAATAGTGATAGGTTGTTTGCGCTCAATATTAAAAGTGTCTGCAACCATTTGTGTACGGGCTTTTGCACCTTTGTCTGGACAAATCAGTACTGTTTTTTCATCTTTTAACAGTTCACTCAGCGCTTCACTCTTTTTGATGATTTCTACTGAACTCACATTTACAACTTTACTAAAAGAAGTATTGGCACGGAGTAATGCGGTAGTAACTTCACTATGGCAATCCCATACCGTCACCTTGCCTTGTTTGCCCGCTTTTTTGTCTGCATTAATGTTGAGTAGTTTCGTCATCATATCAAGTGAGAATGCTTGGCCTACGGCACAAATACGGTCCTGACGTGCGTATGGAAAATACGGAATTTCTACGTCAACTGTTAAACCCTGATTCAGCAATATATTTTCAAGTAGTAAATAGTCCATCACATCGTGACTTGAGGTCATTTGCGCACGGACCAATACCGTGCCAGATAAAGAAGCTAAGGTTGTCCCATCAATCTGAACATGACGCTCTCCACCAGAAAACTGCGTGAATTTCACTGGAATTTCATTTCTTGCCGCATCTAAAAGCTGGATAGTCATATCATCCTCTTTTTGTCTGATGACCTTCGATGAATATATAGTGGCATAAAGCCACTATATATTTCAAGTCTATTTTCCAAACTTTTTTCAAAGCCATTTAAGACATAAAAATTTGCAGTTTTAGAGCAGTTAGAGATTCGATATTTAAGAAAATTATTCTTTAACCAATTGAAATAAAAAATCAATTTACAACAAGCATTACCAGTAGAACTATGATTAAAAGTAGCGGATACAACTTTGCCCGCCATAAATCAGGTAGTTTTGAAATAAATTTTTCTGAAAAATATAGCCCAATCCATGTTCCCGCAACTAAGAATAAGGCAGCTTCAAACCAGATTAGACCGATAAATCCGTTGGGAGCCCATGTAGATTGCCAAAATGACAATACACAATAGGTCAGCGTTGCAGTTAAAGACAACGGTAAGGTGAGAATGTTTGCCATAGCCACAGCCTCTGCCATTGAACTACCCCGCCGCCGTAATAAAGGAACTGTCATTACGCTTCCTCCTACACCTAAAAGTGCCGCAACCCAACCAATAATTCCCCCTTTAATGAGTTCACTGTTTTGTCCATAGTTTTGCTTTTGCACTGATGCCACCATAAACCCAGGTCGGTAATAACAATCAATAACTGTTACGAATACATAGCCCATAAATATCCAGCGAAGCCAATTTCCATTAAACAATGAGGCCATTACCGCACCAATAACTCCACCAAGTGCGATTCCACCCCATAAAAAACGGATCTTTTGCCAATCTATATGCCCCGAACGATAGTGTCGAAAAGTTGCAAAACTTGCCGAGCACAACATGACAAATGCTGATGTGGCCACGGCGATTTGCATAGCATCTATTCCAACACTGCTTTCATTGCCCCACTTGTGAATAATGACGGTGTAAAGCAAAGGCACAGCAACAAAGCCGCCGCCAAAGCCAAATAACCAAGTGGTTACGCCCGAAAGTAGTCCAAATAAAAATAGCTCATATAGCATGATCATCTTCCTCATATTTATAGAGGCATGATATAAAATAGCTCTATGGCAAACTAACGTAGAAAAGCCATCTTTTTATTCTTTTCAGCCAAAAATATATGCGTAATATTCCAATTAACGATGTAGATCATCTACCACAAGCAGTACTAGCATTAGGATCAGATTATCCTGCTGATACCTTATTAGATACGCATAGCCATCGCCGTGCTCAGTTCTTATATGCACCTGAAGGCCTCATGAAAGTTGAAACCGAAGATGGCCAATGGCTCGTGTTGCCATATAGTGGTGTATGGATACCCGCAGGCAAACCACATCGGGTATGGCTATCTAAAGTCAGTACTTATAGTTTGTATATAAAAGCCAGCAATGCCCCCAGACAGGAAAAATACTGCGAAGTCGTGCAAGTATCACCGTTACTTCATCAACTGCTCATTCAGGCAAATCAGCTACCTGTTGATTACTCGCATTCAGGCCGTGACGGCGCTCTTATTGATTTTTTATTATATGAATTAGAGGCTGCACCAGCCCTGCCTCTGTTTATTCCGCTACCTCACAATCAATTGTTATCTAAACAATGTGCTGAGTTTATGAAACACCCTGATATTCATAGTAGCCCTAAAGATTGGGCACATAATCATAATAAAAGTGAACGGACTTTCCATCGCTGGTTTAAGTCAGAAACTGGCATTTCCTTTCAGGCTTGGCGTAATCGGGTCTGCATCATCTATGCTTTAAATGCATTAAAAGAGAATATCTCGATTACTGAAATTGCATTTAGTTTGGGCTATGAACACTCGGCAGCTTTTACAGCAATGTTCATCAAAATTATGGGCTATCCGCCTACCCACTTTCTAAAAAGATTTCATACGCATGATGAAACGCTATAAAGATTTACTCATGTGAATGGTGTCATACGTCTCGATCCATTCCCGTTTAATGACTTCAAAGCCCTGTAGCGCCCAGAACTCTTCTGCCGCAGGCAAAAATGGATGAGTATGCAAATACAAAGTGGCAATTCCATTCTTTTTTGCATGGCTAAACAACATGTCACATAGTTGAGTTGCGATGCCATTACGGCGGTATTCAGGCAATACAAATAACTTAACCACTTCTACCGTCTTAGATGGCAAATTTAGATCAAAACGATGGTCATACGCCCGATATGCAATGGTGCCAATAATGCGGTTTTTATCTTTTACGGTAATGAAGCAGCCCAATGAATCATTGACATAATATTGGCCAAAATTTTTTAAATCTTTGGGAACTTGCCCATGATAGATTTCTGGGAATAAAAGCTGTCTAGTATAAAGTGCAAACTCTACCGCAGATGCATAGTCTGATTTGTCGGCTAGCTGATAGTGAAGTGTCATATTTATAGCCAAGAATGATCAGGGATAACAATGGTTTTGTCTTGAATCATGGCTTCATGGAACTCGACATCATAGACACTTTTTAAAAACTTCGGATCGGTGATTCGAGTTTTTGACTCAGGCTTAACTACCTCATGTTCGCGCATGAAAAACAGCTGGTCTGCAAATAAAAAAGCCAAGTTTGGATCATGCATAATCGCAATCACCGTAAAATTTTGCCGCGACAACTGACGCAATTTTTTCATTAAATAAGACTGATAATAAACATCGAGATGGTTAGTTGGTTCATCAAGCAAAATGACTTTCGGTGCTTGCACCAAAATACGGGCAATCATGACCAATTGCCTTTCACCACCCGATAGCTCGGTATAAGGACGATCACGCAAATGCTCAATGTCTAAATCAAGCAAAGCTTGGTCAACACGTTCCCAATCTGACTTTGAAGGACGATATCGGCTAAAAGCTGCACGTCCCGTAATCACGACATCTTTAACCAAAAATGGAAATACGGTTTTATGAAACTGCGGTAAAAAGCCGAGTAATGCGGCCCGATCTTTCCCTTTAAAGTCTGATAATGGTTTTCCAGAGTAACGGATTAATCCATCTTTTACGGGTTCTAAGCCTGCCATCAATTTAAAAAGTGTTGATTTCCCACAGCCATTACGCCCTAAAATCACTGAAAATTGATTTTCAGGAAATTCCAGATGAATATTTTTAAGAACCTGTTTGTGCCCATAGGCATAATTTAACTGATCAATTTGAATCATGCCCAATGAGTCCTCTGTGTTTTCATTAATAATAAGAAAAATGGCGCGCCAAGTAGCATGGTAAAAATACCAATCGGTATTTCAAAGGTAAGTAAAACCCGAGAAAAATTATCAATCAGGAGTAGAAAACTACCACCCAGTACCATATTGGCAGGAATGCTATAGCGGTGGTCTGGCCCAACCAACATTCTCACAATATGCGGCATAAAGAGTCCATATAGACTAATAATGCCTGCCGCAGCAACAGAAGTTGATGTACAAACGGTCACCAGAGCAATTAAAAGAAGCTGTTCCCACCGAGGGTTAACACCTACAGCCTGCGCCTCTTCAGCACCAAGTGCCATCAAGTTTAAACGCCAACGCATAGCAAATAATCCAGCAAGTCCAATACAAATTGGTAGCACAGCATATTGAACCTTTTGCCAAGAAGCCTGATGCAAGTTGCCCATGGTCCATTGCACAATTGCTTGCAGTTTAAATGGATCACTTAAGTATTGAATAACTGTAAGTCCTGCCAAAAACAGCCCAGAAACAATCATGCCCGATAAAATTACCATCACTAAAGACGTCTGGCTTTCATGTTTTTGATGTGCAAATAAATACGTTAAGGCAACGGCGCAAACACCAAAAATAAAGGCGGATAGATTGGGCGAAAGCCAATTTAAAGAAAGTGCCAAAGCCGCACCGAACGCCGCCCCAGATGAAATACCAAGTACATAAGAGTCGACTAATGGGTTACGAAACAATGCCTGCAAGCCATTACCGGCTGTTGCTAATGCAGCACCCACCATAAAGGTCAGTAAAATTCTAGGTAGCCTGACATTCACTAAAATGTTTTGCATGAGTCTAAATTGTTCAGCATCAAAATATGGTGTACCGAAGACCGCTTGCACACCCCACCGCAAATAGTCCCATGCACTCAATGTTTGAGTTGGTCCTATGAGTAACGAGATAAAAATCATGACGAACGGTAACGGGTAAAACCAATAATACTTCAGCTTTTGCATATTCATTGCACCAACGCTTTGGCAAGGTGCTCACCATACAACTCGGTTAAAATACGCTGTTGTAAAGCACTTACAGGTAAATCCGACTGTTCAGGATAAATACTATGATTCAAATAAATCGCCGTAATAATGATTTTGATGGTATGGGGGTTATATATAAATGCGGGACTCAAATTAAAGACCTTACGGTTTTGTACAGCGCTTAAGCCTTGTAATTCTTTTCGTTCATAAATCAGTTTTGGATTGGTATTCCAAAGCACAATATTGTCTGGGTTCCATTCAATTAATGTTTCGGGGTTTACATTGGGTTGGTTGGTGTCGGTCTGAACAATATTGTAAGCACCCGCCAGCTCAATAAAATCGTTAGTAATAGACTGACGTCCAGAAGTAGAAAAAATTCGCCCTCCTGACCATGCATAATAAATCGATTGTTTATTTGGCTGACGTACTGTTTTTGCTGCGACCTCCGCCACAATTTCATCCGAAAAACTTAAAATTTCTTGGGCACGTTTTTGGGCACCGCTCAGAACAGCAATTTCAGAAAGTTCTTCTTTCACTTGCTGGTAGGTACTGGACTCCATGACATATACAGCAATGCCAAACTGCCTTAATAATTCAATCGTCTGAGTTTGGCCACTCCCCACAATCACCAGATCTGGTTTTAACAGCACGAGACTTTCAATATTGGTGGCATTTGCACCTTGCGAAGGTGTAGCAAGCTCTCTATTGGCAATTCGCTTATCTATTTTTGAATAGGCATTAAATAGTAAAGGCTGTATGTACACCTCAGCCGGTATACCAATCACTTTATGGCCTTGCCCTAGCATGTAGAGACCATCTAAGCCCGACTCAAACAAAGAAACAATTCTTTGTGCTGGTTTATCTACACAGACTTTTGTATTTGTACTATCAAAAACACATATCGAATGAGCCCCTAACTTTTCTTGTGTTTTTGCCTTTTGTTCAGCTGAAGAACATCCAAATAGAATGAGTAAAGTGAGTATTGAAACCAAAAACTTCATTACAGTACCCAATGCACAAATACAGTGCAAAATAAAAAGATGTATCTATTTGGTGCATTTTTCATGTGAAAAACACACTATAAGTGATCAAGAATATTTGAAGCATAAGTAATACGGCAGTCAAATCAAGTGTTGTACTGAAGATAGGAGTAATTAAGCAATAAAAATGCCAGAATTACAAAATAAACTTAATAATCATGTGATTGTGATTTTTAAAACTTAGAAGATAGATAGTCATTTCTAAATTCTTTAGAATTTTCTTTACAACCGTTCAAATAAAATTACTCACTTTCCAATATTTAAATTTAATCAGAGGGTTTTAGCTTTAATATTCTAGATAATAATGAGACTTTAGACCTATAAATTTAAAAAAACAAAATACATTACACAAAAATATAATTAACTTTATTTTAACTATCTTTTAAATTTCAATAAAAACAAAATATTAAATAATTAAGTTTTTCTAAAAAATTACAGGATATAAAATTAACTTTCATCATTATTAATATTAAATATAAAACTTTAATAAAAACTATTTTATATGCTAGATTAGGTTAAGAATTATCCAAACCAAGGGTAAATTCATACATTACAAATAATCAAATATAAGAACATTAAACATGACAAGGATTTAAAATCATGAAGAGAAATTATTATATTTTAGGCACTCTATTATTTAGCATGAGCTTAACAACCCATGCTGACTCACTACGAATGAGTGCGACGGAGTTTGCAAAAGATCCAGCTAAAGTAAGTGCATTACAAAAAGGTTTGGAAAAAATGCGGGCAAATAATAATGCTCCCCCCTTATCACCCGAGTTTCGTACAAGCTTTAATTACTGGGCCAATACGCATGGCTATTTTGGCACAGGTACACATGCAACAGACAAAGATTATTATGTTAATCAATACCGTATGCCACAGTGCTTACAGATATATAGTAAAGCAGTATGTGACAGTTACTATAAACATATTCAAAATTCAACAGTCCCAAATGATGGCTTTACCGACGAAGTTTGGGGCACCTGCCAACATAGCACTCCAACTTACGACAATCTAAACTTCTTACCGTGGCACCGTATGATGCTTTATTTTTACGAGCGAACAGTACGTAAATATGTGGGGCAAAATTACTCCCTTCCTTATTGGGACTATTACGAAGAAAAAGCGGCTAATGGTAAAGGGTTAGCACTGCCTCAATTGGTCCGCGGTAAACAAGCAGGTACTTTATATGATCAGTTCCGTACCCCAGGTTTAAATACCAACATCAGCGCCATAGATCCAGATAATGCCAGCGCTGCTCAAGCATTTAAATCTGATAATTTTCAATGGTTTTCGAAACAGTTACAATCTCAACCTCATGGGATAATGCACTGTGCAGTCGGTAAAAACTGTGTGCTACCAGATATGGGGTTTGTGCCTATTGCAGGTTTAGACCCCGTATTTTATATGCACCATGCCAATATAGACCGTTTGTGGCAGTGCTGGCTAAATAAAAAAGCGAATGGGCAACCGATTACACTTGAGTGGGCAAAGAAAAATTTAGGTATGCCAGATAGTTGGTATGACACTCGATATACATTTGCAGATGAAAACGGCAACAAAGTCACCATGACCATTGCTGATGTATTCACCCCTGGTAAAATCCCAGTGCGATATACCAATGAAAATGCTTGTAAAGTTGAAGCACCTGTCATGAGTAGTCAAAGTGCAGGAAAATCAAACTTATTTAAAATGAATCATAAACCAGTCAGCAGCAATAAAACCATTAAACTTATGGGTGTAACTCAAAAAGTAGCCTTAGACCCTCAAACTGCGACTTTCTTAAAAAACTCTAGTCAACTTTCTCAAACAACGCTCTCATCGGGACAAACCTATTTAATATTAGACAATGTTCAAATGATTGGTACTCCAAATCTAACCTATAAGATTTATCTATATCCTAAAAATAAACCTGAGCAAAAGGTTTACGTCTCTACAATTAACTATTTCGGTGTACTAGATCATGGACACGGCGAACACTCGAGTAATGGCGCTATGGGACAACTGGTCTATCAAGTCAGCGATCAGGTTAAGCAATTAGGCATGCCTGCTGAAGACTTAGAAGTTCAGTTTGTTGCTACTGATTTAACGCTTGATCAAGTGAAAGAAAAAGTAAGCTCTCAAGGACTTAGTATCTCTCAAGTTCGCTTAGAAACGACAAAATAATAATTAAGGGAGAGGCCTGATCTTTTCAGGCCTATATTCATTATGAAAATAGCTCATTTAATATTATGTACGCCCCTAACTTTAGTGAGTTGGTGTGTATCAGCAAATGATTCTTCTGAACGTGTATTAGAAGACCCACCCGATATGGCTGTTGCGCGTAATCATGTTGCATTACTTGCCGCACCGAATCCTACTATGTCATTAACAAATGCACCGCAAATGCAATCTTCAAATGAGGCATTGTTTACTTGGGAAGTTAAAAAAACGAGGAACAGACTATGGAACCCAGCGACAAATCGTTATGACGAAGTTGTTTTACGTAGTTATCAAGGTACAAATACGCAACCCAATACACCTTATATTGCTCCGACGATTGAAGTATTTCCCGGAGAAACTGTACGGGCAAATTTAGATAATCAACTTGATATAGACCCGATTACTCACAAAAAATTTCCTAAGGACCCAAGTTGTACTGGCGATCATTTTGATGTGAATAAACCACATTGTTTTGATGGCACTAACATGCACACTCATGGTTTATGGATTAACCCAGCCGGAAATAGTGATAACGTTTTAATTTCGATTAATCCGGGTGTTAATTTCCAATACGAATACAACATTCCGCCCGATCATCCAGCCGGAACGTTTTGGTATCATCCACATCGACATGGTTCAACCGCAATTCAAGTTGCAAGTGGTATGGCAGGCGCTTTAATCATTCGTGGATATCGCCAGCCTACCCAAAATAAGACAGGTGATTTAGATTTACTCACTTACGGGTTTAAAGAAAGAACGTTGGTTTTTCAGCAAATCCAGTATGCTTGCTACGATGCTAACGGAAAAATCGAAACCGATCAAAATGGCAACTATATTTGCCAAAACAATCAAATTGGTGAAATTAGAGATTATCAAGGTTTTGGCCCTGGCGATTGGGGAAAATCAGGACGATATACGAGCATCAATGGAGAAGTTCAACCCTTCATCACTCAAGCGGTTGCAGGACAAGTTGAGCGTTGGCGAATGGTACATGCAGGTGTACGCGACAGTATCAACCTGAGCGTTCGTCAAATGCAAAATATTCCATCCAAACTCAATTTGACACCAATGGGTGAAAAGAAATTATTAAGTGAGAGTTGTACAGGACCTATTGTGAGTCAACACATCATCGCAGCCGACGGTCTAACCCTCAAACAAGTTATGGACAAAACAGTAACCGTCTTTCAACCGGGTTATCGTTACGATGCATTAATTCAATTCCCTCAAGAAGGTCGTTATTGTTTAATTGATGAAGCGGCTTCGGCTTCGGCTAACGTGGACCGTACATTTTCACAGAAACACTTACTCGGTATAGTTCAAGTCAATAAAGCCAGCTCTGCAATGCAGTCTTTAACAACGGCTTTAAGCAATAATGCATACCGAAATATTGCCCCAGATATGCGTCCCGCAGTTCTTCAAGATTTACAACAAAATCTCAAGCTTAGTCATTTTGTTCCTCATCAGGATTTACCAGCAACATCGAATAGACAATTTTTAGAATTTAATATTGATACTAAGGCTAATCCAACTCAGTTTCAGGTGGATGGAAAACCATACAAACCAGACCGAATTGACCGTACGCTCGAGTTAGGCAAAACCGATGAATGGATACTCACCTCTAAATTAGCCAGCCACCCATTTCATATTCATGTAAACCCATTTCAAGTGGTAGCAGTGTATGACCCTAACGGTAAAGATGTCAGTGATATAAATGCCGTTGATGACTATGACAAAACGGCTGCTCCTGACCCACAATATCGTGGTCTAAAAGGTACATGGAAAGATACAATCTGGGTTAAAAACGTACAAGGAGCCAGTTATAAAGTCATTGTGAGAACCAAGTACCAACGATACATCGGTGACTTTGTATTGCACTGCCATATTTTGGATCATGAAGATCAAGGCATGATGCAAAATATTCGAATTAGTCTTCCTGATGGGAATGGTGGCGTTTCACAAGGCCATCACTAGTTTTGGACTGCAATAAAACTTTATTCTAATAAAACCGCTTATTTTAATATAAGCGGTTTTATTAATACTAATAAAGAAGCAAAATAGTTTGAATCGTAAGTTGTAGAGTTATCAAATAAGGTCTTAAATAGTAATAAAAAAAATGTATAAAATTTACCAAGCAATAAAAACTGTTTAATTGTTAGGCCAATTTGTCTGCATATGAGCCACTCAAATAATTTAATAGCGGTTACAGCTCAATCAACATTAAGAGAAATAAGTCGTTATAATCCGCCCAACACCTGATAGACATTATCTTCTGATGCTGACCCATTCATCCTTCTGGCGTAGTCTTTATCGTTTAATTCATATTTATGCTGGTATTTTTATTGCACCCTTTATATTAATCGCGGCATTTACCGGTTTACTCTATGCAATTACACCTCAACTTGAACAAGCTATTTATAAAGATGTTCTATATGTTGAGCCATTGAACCAAGCGCAATATAAGCTCAGTCAGCAAATTGAAGCCGCAAAGCAAGTAATGCCCAAGTCTGCACAGGTAATTGAAGTTAGACCAGCCCCAAGCTCTGATCAGACAACTCGTGTCATTTTCTCAGACCCAATCCATCATTTTACCAGTGAAGCTGTTTTCATTGATCCTTTTACCCTTCAAGCCAAAGGCCACCTAGCTGTCTATGGGACCAGTGGAGTTCTACGGTTTCGAACTACGCTCGACCAATTACATAGCAACTTATTACTAGGGAAATGGGGTCGTTTTTATAGTGAACTAGCAGCAAGTTGGTTAGCCATTTTGACTTTAACTGGACTGTATAATTGGTGGAAGCGCCGTCAAAATCTTAAAATCAGGCAAACACAAAAAAATAAATTATTAAGATGGCATAGCGCGCTTGGTTTAGTTTTATTTCCACTTTTATTATTCATTGCCATTACGGGTCTTACATGGTCCGAGTGGGCTGGAGATAATATTCGGGTTGCTCGCCAATGGCTCAACTGGCAAACCCCAACATTAGCAACTTCTCTTCAGACAGATAATTTACCTACAGTCATGCATCATGAACATCACGAGATGCCACACAGTGAAAATCTTAATTTAAATATTGTGTCAGGTGAGTACGATATGGTCCTCTCAATGGCCAGAGCACATGGCATTGATGCGGCACAAATACAAATCAAACCACCTACCAGTGGAAATCAAGCTTGGACAGTAGCCGAAATTCAGCGTAAATGGCCAACTCAAGCTGATAGCATCGCAATTGATATGGAACAACACAAAGTCATCGATCAACTTGCTTTTAAAGATTACTCACTGGTTGCTAAGCTGACTCGTTGGGGAGTTGATGCGCATATTGGTATTTTATTTGGCTGGATAAACCAACTGGTACTGGCTCTTTACGCGCTTGCGCTGTGTATCATGATTATTTATGCATATACGGCTGCGTTTAAAAACTCAAATTTAAAACTCATGACAACTCACTTTATTGGTCAAAGCTTATTTATTTGGAAGCGTGCAACTGACCCACAAAAAGTATTGTTAATGCTGGCTGGCATTGTCTTAGGGCTCAGCTTACCTGTGTTCGGTTTTAGCATATTATTTACGGTATTCTTTCTTGCAATGCGTAAATATATTCCTTCTAAATCATAAATCTTCATTTGATTAAGGAGTTAGACTCAAATTTTGCCTAACTCCTTTTTTAATCAAAAGTTCCAAGTCAAAGATAAAGTTGCCTTTAACGGCTCTCCGGGTTGTACCCATTCATCGGTATAGCTCGAAACGTAATAATCCTTATCGAACACGTTATCAATATTTAATTGCGCCCGCAGATCAGGACGAACTTGTACATAGCCCCCAACATTCACCACCGTAAATTCTGGCAAACTGGTTCCATTATCTATGTAGTTCGCACTGCGTTTGCCAAAATAGTTGATCGTTCCTACCAAGCCCGCTTCTCTGCCCAATAGTTCAAACTGGTAGTCCGCATTTAAATTTGCGGTATGCTTGGGAATGTTTTTAAGACGAGCACCTTTTGTATCAACTTCGCTTTCAATGACAGAAGCCTTTGTAAAAGTGTAATTAGCTCCCACACGAAGATGATCACTGAATTGATGTTTTAACTCGACTTCTACACCATGGCTCTGTACACGGCCACTATCTACATAAGTATCGGTAATACCTTCAGTCAATAGATGTTGTTTATCTAAATCAAAATAAGTTAAACCCAACCAGCTTTGCGGTAGATACTCGTATTTGGCTCCAATTTCCCAACTTTGAGTTTTCTCTGGGTCATAAAGTTGATTGTCTTTATTGAGTCCCGTATTTAACTCAAAAGCTTTACCCCAGTTGCTATAAAAGGAAAGCTTTGCCGTAGGCTGGTAATTCACACCCACGCGTGGACTAAACGGCGTAAAGTCCTGTTGATCAGAAAGACCTGATTTATAATCATCAATTTGTTGTTCCAGACGATTAAAACGTCCACCAATCAGTACATTCCATTGAGGATTTAAAAAGATCTGATCTTGTAAATTTACTCCCAGCATATTTTGAGTTTCTTTAGAGTTTTTTGTGGTTCTAGCCAGCGCTAAAATATTTTGCCCATATACTGGATTGTAAATATTAATCGGGCTTGATGTACCCACAGCATTACGCAGTTGAATTTGATCTATGGTGTAGTGGCCAGCCTCAACATTTGCAACGAGTTCGTGCTTTACCGCCCCCGTATTAAACTTCCCGCGCAGAATTGACTGAAGCTGAAATGTATCTGTTTCAAATTGACGGTAACGTCTAAAACGGTTTGCGGTTTGTCCATCTGCGGCAATGCTTGAAATTTCAGTTGAGGTTCCTGCCCGCTCCCCATGGTTATAGCTAAGAGCAGTGGTGTTATTCCAATTTTCATTGAATTGGTGATTCAAACGTAACTGATACATCTGATCTTTAACCTTAATGTCACCATCCGATGGTTCGCCTAAAAAGGTCTTCTTGTTGACAACAAACTGCCCATTAACCATCGGAATACCACGGTCAAATACACCTTGATGTTCTGAAAACTCGGTGTCGAGATTTAATTGTGTTTGATCCGATATTTTCCATGCGAGCTGTGGAGCAACAAAGTAATGCTGACTATCGACATGATCTCTAAAACTCTGGTTATTTTCATAAGCCAATCCCAAGCGATAAGCCAGTGCATCGTTTAATGCTCCCGTACTGTCTAGAGAAGCCCGATATTCTTCTAAGGTACTACCACTTAAGCTCACCTCATTTTTTTGTGTCCACTCGGGTTGTTTAGTCGTAATATTCATAATGCCACCAATAGCACCTTGTCCATACATGGCAGCCATTGGCCCTTTTAAGAAATCAATTGCTTGGACATTGACCATGTCTCTTGGAGTATGGATGCCACTTAAAGAACTCAAACCATTACGTAAATAGCTGGTTCCCATATTTGGATCAGTACTAAAACCACGAAATGAGTAGTTGTCCCAGAAACCTCCACCATAACTATCCTGATAAACCACCCCATTCACTCGTGATAACGCATCACTCACCCGCTGAATATTATTGTTCTTAATATCTTCTGCCGACACATGAGACTTGGTAAATGGAACACTCAATAAGCTGTGTTCAAATTGAGTTAATCCTGTTGAAGAAAAGGAAGTCTCGGCAACATCTTCAGCCTTAATCGTAATTTTCTCTAATTCAGTCGTCTGACCATGAGATTGGCTTTGTGCCATTGCCGACATCGAAAATTGAGCAAACAAGATACTCCACGCAAGTGGATTGAGTAAAAATTTAGACATGACAAACTCTGTTTAGTAATGAATGAGGGACTTATCTGTACCCATTAACCAATTAAGCAAAACATAGTTGTTGAGGTGGAGCGCGGCCTTGGGGCGAGAGAAATAAACGCCGTAAATAAAATAATATATAAGTGAGGGTTGCCAAGATGATTAAGCGAACAGTCACTCCAATTTCAAACAGAGATAATTTGAAGCCATCAATTGTTGCAATGTGACTATACAAATAACAAAAATGGCAGCTTGGGCTTGAATCGTGTTGAGCGCTCTTGTTTGAAATTTTTTTATTTACATGCGTTGATAGATGATGAGATGAATGTGGTTCCGAGCTCATTTTAGAATGGTGCATTACTTCTACAATTTGAGCACATACCAACTGCTGATGCATTTCATTGGGCAATAGGCTTTGCCAGAACACAAAGTTCTGTAGCAATATTGCTAGCAAGCCTATTATGATCCCAAACCGGTACATGAAAACTTATTCTCATCAATGTAAGCCGGAAAATAACATAATTTCATTCAAATCATTAGCGTTTTCTTAAATGCAGTCTTTCTGATTATTAAAATTTAAAGCTTAAGCAGAAAAATTAAAGAGTCTCGATCTGGATAAATATAGTTAAATGGAAGATCACTTTTTGCAATTTCTATAAAACCAGCTTGTCGATAAAATTTATGCGATCTAGTGGCCTTTGAAGGAGTATCAAGAACAATCGTTTCAAATTTCTTGTTTTGAGCAAATGCTATAAGTTCATCATACAAAGCCTTTCCAACTTTTTCCCCTCTTAGCTCTGAGTTAACAAAGAATTTTTTCAAAATTGCTGATTTGGAATCATAGGCTTGGAGTCCCAAGGTGCCAACAACTTCATCTTGGTCATTTAAAGCTAACCAGAAATTTCCTCCAGATTGAATATAATATCTTGTGATATCAAGCAGATCAGGTTGTTCATCTAATTGTATATCTACTTTAAACTCATCATTTTGAATTTTCAAAATTAGATTAATCGCCTCATCCTGATACTTATTTGTATATTCAACAATTTTCATTTTTCAAACACCATAAGAACTAAAAAATACGGGTATATACCCGCATATTAGTAAAAATATATACTCCTTACAAGAATTACGCTTTGTGGCAAAATAGATTTAACTTGATAAAAGCAACTGAAATTATGATTTTACCTTGTTACAGCGCCATTCTACGTAGTGCTTCACGACGCTTAAGCCATCAATACAATACTGCTCTCGCCGAGTTTGGAATTAATATTACCCAATTTTCGCTTTTATCAATGATTAAAAGAATGGAACCGATTAGCCTTTCGACTTTGGCCAAAATGATGGAGTTAGAACGATCTACAATGGGAAGGAATGTAAAGGTTCTAGCTAAAATGAAATTGGTTGAGTTATTACCCGGAGAAAGCGATCAAAGAGAAGTTACCTTAAAGCTAACGCAAGAAGGCCATCAATTATTGAAAGACTCTTATCCTCACTGGAAGAAAGTTCAACAAGAAATTGAAAATAAAATCGGCAAAGATCAGATATCAGTTTTAATGGATATATTAAATAAAATTTAGTTAAAAAGTTCTAACTCACTAGAGAAGTTAGAATGTTAAGCCCATTAAAGGGCTTAAGTCGGTTTATAGAAAATTTGGATTCAGTAACACGAAGATAGAAAACCTAAGAAATATTCAGCTCTCTTGCATTGTTTCCAACTGTTGCGTCAAACTTTAATTTACACAAACCCTGCCAAAAAATAATCTAGCAACCTTTCCCTGTCATCCACACTATTTACATCTAAAAGCTGAACCATTGCCCCATCAATCACAAATAAGACTATGTGTCCATCTTGGTACTTTTGCAGATTCAACAATTTGATCAATACCAACACAATGAAAAACCATATTTATTAATTCAATTATTTAGATTACGCATACGTTTTATATCCCTGAGCGGTGGTTCCCCAAACATTCGAGCATACTCTCTATTAAACTGAGTAACACTTTCATAACCAACACGTATAGCAGCACTACCCGCATCCATATCCTCATATAGCATCCAATGCCGTGCATCTTGCAGACGTAAATTTTTTAGATATTGCAAAGGGCTTAACCCTGTAATGGTCCGGAAATGTTGCCTAAAAGTAGATGAACTCATGTGTGCTTTTGCTGCTAATTCATCAACTGAAATATTATTTGTATAGTTTAATTTAATCCAAGCAATGACTTTGGAAATTTGTTGACTAGGTGAGCCTACAGTTGCGAGGTGCTGGAGCATAGGTCCATGCTCTCCGTCTAGTAACCTGATAATAATTTCTCGTTGAATTAATGGCGCAATAAATGGAATTTTTTTTGGTTCATTTAAAAGTTTAATTAACCGTGTTAAAGCATCAAGTAATTCATCATCTAACTTTACAATCGACATCGCTCTTGAACAGCCACCTTTGCAAGCTCTTGAAGCATCCATTTCCGTAGCAATTTGCACAATTAAATTTGCATCCAGATCCAAACGCAACCCTAAATACGGCTCTGCTATTGTGGCCTCCGTTACATAAGATACAACTGGTAAATCAATCGAATTAATAAGTGCTTGTCCAGAGCCATATTCAAAAACCTCTTCTCCAAGTGTTACGCTCTTTCCACCTTGTACTGTTACACCTAAACCTAGGCCAAAGATACAAGGCATTGGATCAGTGACTGTACTACGCCGAGCTATCGCCAATATCGGAAGCTCTGTATTGTAATCGCCGTCGTTTTGAGCAATATCTTTAACTAAAGATATGAGATAACTATGTACACTGGACTTGTTCATTTTTACTCTATGATCATAAAATCAGGATTTCAATATCCTATTTAAGATTAACAGATTAAAAATTGATTATTTATTTTTTTGTCGCTCCTCATCATATTAGGCAAGAATTAAAGCAGATTTGGCAATCAAGATTGACGTTCTTCCATGCAAACTAATGCCTTAATTTATGCGAATAAAATTAGGCAAAGTCTGATGAAGAAAGTATTGATTATTAATACACATCAATTCTATGAAGGTATTTCTACTGGTACATTAAATAATTCAGTAGTTGAAATCATGAAAGAAACGATGACCAATCTAGGGTGTGAAATTCAGCTTACTCATGTTGAAAAAGGCTATGATATCAACGAAGAAGTGAATAAACACTTATGGGCTGATTTGATTATTACTCAATCTCCTGTGTATTGGTTTGGTTCACCTTGGATCTATAAAAAATATGTTGATGAAGTTTTTACTGAAGGTTTAAAACAAGGAACCTTCTTAGCCGACGACGGACGTACTCGAAATGATCCATCTAAGCAATATGGTACAGGTGGAAAGCTCTTTGGCAAAAAATATATGCTATCGCTAACTTGGAATGCACCACAAGAGGCCTTTGATAACTCTGAGCAAAAGTTATTTGATGGTAGATCGGTTGATGATGTCTTTATTCACAATACATCAAACTACAAATTTTGTGGTGTTGAAGTATTACCAACATTTTCATTCTTTGATGTATTTAAAGATCCACAAGTTAGCAAAGATATCGAGACTCTAAAACAGAAACTCATCCAAATTTTTGATTAATTTCCAATGAAACCAAAAATATATCGCTACACTCTCATAGTGTGGAATATTTAACCAATTAAAAATATTTAGAGGATTCCTAATGAGCGAAGTATCTAATGAAGAACTGGTCGCAATTGAAGCGACAGCGATAGCTTATTTGACCGCCTTCAATCGTGCAGATGTCGAAGCTGTGATAGCAACATACGCAAATGAAGGTGTCCTAATGGGACCTGGAATGCCAGCGGCTGTGGGCAAGGATGAGCTTGCAATAGTCTATCCTAACGTTTTTAATGAAGTCGGCTTTGATATGGCCTATGAAATTAAAGAAGTCGTGCAAACCAGTGCTGACTGGGCCTTTGTTCGAAGCGCCACTGAGGGTACAGAGACAAACAAATCAACTGGCATTATAACCCAAGCGAAATATCATGAGTTATTCCTGCTAAGTAAATCAGCAGATGGAAAGTGGCAAATTGCACGATATTGCACATCTAAGATTAGTCCTGTCGCCTGAGTTGCATTTGAACAGAAAATTATTTGATCCGCACTTTGTTGCACAAACCTTTTTTTTATAAAGGCTTGTGCATTTTAAACAACTATCTTAATGACCAAAACTAAATTTTGGATAAAAAACTATAGCAATATAATCAAAGAATTACATAGTCTGTGCCAAAAAATAATCTAGCAACCTTTCCCTGTCATCCACGCTATTTACATCTAAAAGCTGAACCATTGCCCCATCAATCACAAACAAAAACATGTGGGCATCTGGCTTTGAAGCATCTACATTAGCTGTTAAAAGTAAATTATAAATTTCATTGATCAGCCAGTTTCGATAATCAATGACGACCTGATAAGCCTTTGGATGTGTTTTCGCAATTTCAAAAATGGCCTTAAATGGCAAATGATAAAGCCCGTCCAAATTTGCATGTAAAAAGTAAATTTTGCGAAGTTTTTCAATTACGGTTAATTCTTTTTGAACATAGATAATCGAAATGACCTCATGTTTAAGTCCATCTTTTTGAAAAGTTAGACTCATTTCAATGAGCCTTTCTTTTGAGTGAAAATAGTTATAAAACGTGGCTTTCGGCATCTTTGCAGTTTCAATAATTCGGTCTACCCCGACATTATGAAAGCCATAATTGTTAAAAAGATAACGGGATGTATGAAGCACGCTTAAAGCACGAAATGGGAGATCTGAATGTGGCATAGTTTTACCGTTATAAAATAAATTCTTGTTGTATATAAATGAGATATAAATTTCTTCGCTCTTTTTTAGCAAATAAAAGGCATAGCAAAGCCACAAAGACTGTGCTTGGCACATCTCAAGTTTTATTGTTGATGCAAGTTTTTGAGCCGTAATGACTTAAAGCCTGAAAACCCTAAAGGTAATCAAGCTGATAATATGATTTAAGTTGTATCGTTATAGCTTTTGGCAATGGCTGCCAAGAAATGATGAATGTACAAAGCCAACTCCTTTTTATTGGGAGTTCTGCCAAAACATTAGAAATTATGGTGGCAGAACGAAAGAGGGTTCGCAGACTTGGTAATACACAAGCACACCCGTGGGTGTCCCTCTCCCGTCCTACCGCTACGGGAGGAGACTAGGAGCTTACACACAAAACTATCCCTCAGAAAGGAATAATTCTGATGCGGTATTACATGCGGTCTGCGACAACCGACTGGCAATGTAGGCCAGTATGCAAATGGTAATCTTCAATATTTAAGGTGTCAATGTGATATTGGCTAGAAAATATTTAATTAATTATTGTTTTTCATTAAATTACACAATTAAGAAAAACCTTAAATAATGGCTTAACAATTTACTTTTACAACAGTAATTTAATTAGTGTTTATGAGGAATAAACGCCATTACTGCACTCAGTACTGTAAAAATTGTCATAATGACAATCATGGTCGTAGGTGTGCCCGTAGATAGCCATGCAAGTAATAATGAAGAAATGATTCCACTTCCATATTGCAATGAACCAATCAGTGCTGATGCCGAACCAGCCATTTCAGGTACACCATCTAGTGCTGCTGCTGTTGAGTTAGCTGCAATCATGCCATTCATAGAAAAGAAGACGAAAACCATTGCAATAATGCTATAGATTCCGCCTATTTGGGCATAGAACAAAACGCAAAGGGTTAATAGCGCTAACATGGCAATTGCAGTGGTAAATTTGAGTAATTGATCGAGGCTAAATCGTTTGACCAAGTTTCGATTTACAAAACTCAATCCCATCACCCCAATGATATTAATCGCAAATAACCAGCCATAATGTTGTGCATCTACGCCATAAAAAGAAATATAAACGAAGGGTGAGCCAACAATAAAAGTAAAAGCAGCAACATAGAAAAATGTCACACACAATGTATAACGCATAAACTGCCTATTACCGAGTAACTGACGGTAATTCTTAAACGTATTCAGCACTGAAGTCGTGGTTCTTTTTTCGGGAGCATGAGTTTCGGGCAAAAAGAATAACGATATAAACATTACTGCACCAATCATTGCTAACAACCAGAAAATGCTATGCCACGTACTAAACTTAATGATTTGCCCACCTAATAATGGCCCAGCAATCGGAGCGATTGCCATAATAATCATTAGAGTTGAAAGCATTTGAGCAGCTTGGGTCCGAGCATACAAATCTCGAATCATAGCGCGACCAAGCATAGGACCTGTGCATGCCCCAAAAGCCTGAAAAACTCGCCAAAATACGATCTGTTCAATTGATTGTGATAATGCACAACCAATTGAACCAATTACAAAAAGAATCATGCCAATGAATAAAGGAATCTTCCTTCCGATACGGTCGCTCATTGGGCCCCATATTAACTGCGCCAATGCGAAGCCACCCAGAAACCCTGTAACTGTCAGCTCAACATTCCCATTTAATTCATGTGCCATTTGTGGCATGGCTGGTAAGTAAATATCTGTAGAAAGTGACGTAAATGCCATTAATGCACCTAAAATCATCATAAAGAACCAACTTGAGGTCTGTATGGTGTTTTTAGAATGTGAGATGGGGGCAGATGATGTTGGCATTTGAGAAACTCTATAAATTTTGCTTAGATAAAAATGAATTAGTCCAGTTTATTTTGCTTAAGCCATTCTGAAAGCAGTTGTGCAATTTGTCCGTTGTTTAGATCAGAAAAAGGAAAATGAGTATTTCCATAAATACCAATTTCTGGCAAATGGACTAATTGAGCATGTCCACCATGTTGATTAATCTTATCAACCCAAAGCTGTGCCATTTTTAAACGCACACGCCAATTGTCTTGCCCTGCATTTTGCTGGCCTGCATAGCCATTTTTTTCAGTGGGAATGTTGTCGCCATAATAAATAATGATTGGCATTTTGGTCAGCTTCTCGAACTGTGCCATTTTTACAGGGGTCGGAGCCAATGTTCCTGTAGCACTCGACATCGGCTCAGGCAGTTCATTTTCAGGAAAAACAAAACCACTGCCTGGTTCATACGCCACGATGCCTTTAACCTGACTAGATTTGATTGCTGTCCACCAACCTGGTCCACCACCTTGTGAATGGGTAATGAGTACGGCATCTCCCGATTTCTTCAAAACCTCAACCATTGCATCGCTAATTACTTGTTCATCATAAGCTCCAGTATTTGGAGTCATTTGACGGAAATATTGATTTAAAGCTTCTGGATTTTTTGAAAACTGTACACCATTAAAAAAATTAGGATATTGCCCTATACGAAACATATTAAACCAAGCTTGGTCGTTAGTCGTTGCAGGTAGTTCCGCCGCTACAGTCGATTGGCCTGCTTGTCCACGGCGTGGCTGATCTACTACATAAATCGGGAAATTCTGACGTAGAAAAATTGTTTGAAATCCCTCTCGACCATCGGGGGTAGTTCCCCATGTTTTGGCCGACTGGCCTGCACCATGTAAAAAAACCAGTGGATGAGGACGGGCATTTTCGGGAATTTGATAAAATACTGAAGCATGGTCACCATGCAAAGTTTGACCTTGAGGGGTAAACAATTGTTTATCATCAAATTGACCCGCAGTTTGGATCACTTTCCCACCCGCTGCAAAATTACCTTGCTGGGCAATCTTTAAAATATTTGATTGCAGAGGGTTGATTGAGCAGGCTGAAATTGAAGCCGCAATACAGATTGAGAGCAGCACTTTGCCGAACATCGAGTTGGTATTCATCATTTCTTTCTCATCTCAATTATTTTAATTGCTGTACAACACTTTGAGCATTGTTTGCCAAATCATTGCCCACGGCTTGCTGTAAAGTCGTCATAATTTTCTGCATTTGAGTAGCATCTACACCAAGATTTTGAGTAATTCTTAAATGCGAACGTAATTGCGCATTAACATCTCCTAACGCAGATAGCGTGCTCACAACAACTAATTCACGTTCTAAAGGAGGCAAGTTATCTCGGCTAAACAGATAACCAAACAAATGGGCTTTCAAAGCGTGATCCATCGTAGGTGAAAAATTATCGAACAGCGGTTTTGAATTGTCTTCGATAGAGGTGTTATTCAGATAAGCGAGTCGTTCTATACCAAGCTGATAATAATCGGTATTACTTGGTAAAGTGCTTGGCATTGCGCCCTGTGTATCTTTGATACCCTTTTTCTCACGCTCTTCAAGTAGGCTTTTAAAAGTTAGCATCCCGTTTAACGCGCGTGGAAAACCTGCATAAGCATATTGATGCGCAAATACTTCTTTAATTTCATTGACCGTTAAACCACTATTCAACCCACTAACTAGTGCTGGCTTGAGTTTTTCAATATCTCCTCTTGCAGTAAATGCAGCAATTGGAATCAAACTTAATTGTTTTTGATTTAACACTACTGATTTGCTGTTTTTGGAAGATTCTGATGTTGGTTTAGCATCAGTTAAATTTACTTTTTCTAACCATGTAACACTTTTGCCATCGGTAGCCACAGGACTCATGGCGATGTGCGACATTGGGCTATGTTCACTTGCTCCATGCCAATGTTTAACATTGGGTGGACACCAGATCACATCTCCCTTATGAATGGTTTGAATAGGCTTACCCCATTCCTGTGTACGCCCTTCGCCCTCAGTCACAATTAAATATTGACCATGAGGATGTGTATGCCAGTGAGTGATAGCTCCTGTTTCAAAACTAACAATCGCAGGAGCAACATTACCTTTGGAAGGCATTACAGGGAAACGTGAAAATTCAGCTTTACCTGAAAAGTTATTGTCTGTAGCAGATTGAATAGCAAGCTGCTCTGCTCGAGTAATCTGCTGTTCTATCTTGTCTTCAGCCCAGACCATTCCCGAAAGAGAACTCATTACAAGTAAGGCATTCACCTGATTTTTCATCATATTTCCTATCATCCTATAATATGCAAATCACAAAGTTTTCTATTTCAAATTTTTGCTATAGAAAGCGGTCAACTGACCCATTGCCTGTTTGACATATTCAGGCTTCCAATATGTTTCGATATGCGTCGCATTTGGAATTTTGAATAAGGTTTTATCTTTTGTGCCTGTGGCTTTTGCAAAAGCATCTTCAGTCATATAAAGGCTATCGGCCTTACTTCCTGCGATCATTAATAAGGGCTGATTGATCAACTCGATTTGATCGGTTGCATCCCAACGCATCAGATCAAGCAAACTGCTCATGGTATATTTAAAAGTCGAATTTGGATGAGCATGTGTTCTCCAATAATATTCATAACCTTGGCGATACATCTCAAATGGTAATTTGGCAATCTGCTCATCAGTCATATCGGCATCACCTGCATAGAGAACCGTACCTCCTGCCGCTTCCTGAGCACGAGCATCAGAGGCTTGTTTTAAACGCTGTTGAATCGTGTCTAACTGAGAATCTGCAAAACCATTACGGCGAACTCGTCCTGAGTTGAACATACTTAAGGTAGCCACTGCTTTAAAACGTTTGTCCGTTTCCGCTGCTGCCAAGGAGTAGCCACCCCCACCGCAGATTCCAAGTAAACCTAAACGGCGACTATCTACACCTGCATATTGGGTAATAAAGTCTGCCATGCCATGCACATCTTCAATACGATTTGCGGGTTTATCTACACTACGCGGTTGACCACCACTACCACCTTGATAAGCAGCATCGGCCGTAATAGTGATATAACCTTGTTCAGCTAGACGTTGTGCATATAATCCAGCAACTTGTTCTTTGACCCCACCATTTGGGTGTGCCACTACAACTGCGGGATATTTCTTATTGGCATCATAATTAGCTGGGGTATAAACATTGGCAACAATATCCAAACCATTAAGCTTATAAGTCACAGGATGAATATTGACTTGCCCTTTAGCGTTTTTAGTAATTGCACCGCCATACACGAGGCCAAAGGGGTTATCTTTTTTATCTGCTGCAAAAGCAGCACCAGAAGTCGTAATTACTGCTGACATTAAAATGGTATTTAAAATTTTCATCATCATTCCTCATCTAAACTTATACATCTATTTTTCGATGGGCTAACCACTCAATCATGGCTGGATCACGATGTGAGAAAAATGCGCTGGTTGCTGTATCCATTGCTGCAATTTGGGTCATATCTTCAGTTGATAATTCGAAATCAAAAATATCGATATTTTCTTGCAAGCGTTCTTTGCGCACAGATTTGGCTAAAGACACAATATTTCGTTGAAATAACCAACGTAAAACCACCTGTCCTACAGACTTACCGTATTTCTGCCCAATCGTTACCAGTACAGGTTGATTGAATAAATTATTACGGCCTTCAGCAAAAGGTGCCCATGCTTCTGGTTGAATATCACGAGATTTCATCCATGGCACAGCATGCAATTGTTGGTTAAATGGATTGACTTCAACTTGATTGACCGCAGGTTTTACCTTATTAAATGCGATAAGATCGGCTAAACGATCAGGATGAAAATTACTGACACCAATTGCACGGATTTTACCTTCAGCATATAACTCTTCCATTGCTCGCCATGCGCCATGCACATCACCAATTGGTTGATGGATGAGATAAAGGTCAAGATAATCCAGCTGCAAACGGTTCAATGAACGTTCAAATTGTGCTTTTGCGCCTTCATAACTGGCATCTTGTAACCATAACTTTGTGGTGACAAATAATTCATCACGAGCGATTTGACTTTGGCGAAGTGCATTACCCACTTGCGTTTCGTTTTGATAAGAGGCTGCCGTATCAATCAGTCGATAGCCTGCTTCTATCGCATGTAATACAGCTTGTTCACATTCCACAGGATCTGTCATTTGAAACACGCCAAAACCAACAAGAGGCATTTCAACATCATTATTTAATCGAACTGTTTTCATCGTTATCTCTCACCACGTACATACAAGGTATTGGTTAAAAAATAACTATAACTCGACAATAAGGAATGTATTAGCTAGGCAATTTCGATTACATTTATATGAATTTTTGATTAATAAAATTCTATTAACAAAAAAAATAGTATTTTCGAGGTGCCGCATGTCTGAAAATTTAGATGATTTAAAATCTTTTATTATTGTTGCTCAAACAAGGAGCTTTACCAAAGCAGCGGGACAATTAGGTGTATCCCAATCTGCCTTAAGCTATACGCTTAAAATGCTTGAACAAAGGCTTGGCATTAAACTATTGAATCGAACAACTCGAAGTGTTTCCCTCACACAAGAAGGTGAGCAACTTCTTAATGATATTGAACCTCTCATCACAGGCATTGAACAAAAGCTCTATAACTTGAATGAATTTCGGGATTCACCCCGCGGCAAGTTACGAATTAATGGAACCGAGATAAGTCTCAACTTTTTATTATGGGATAAATTATCGAAATTTTCACATGACCATCCCAACATACAACTTGAACTGACCATGGACTATGCCTTTACGGATATTGTTAAGGATCGCTACGATATTGGGATTCGATTGGGAGAAAATGTCCATAAAGATATGATCTCGGTTAAAGTTAGTCATGAATTAGAAATGATGACTCTGGCTTCGCCCGCCTATTTGCACACATACGGCGCTCCTCAAATTCCTGATGATCTACACCAACATCGATGTATTGGATTGCGCTTACCCAGTCATGAACGTATTCAATCATGGGAGTTTAAAAACTCTCAGCAAAACTCAGAAATTCAAACGCTATCTCCCGAGTTTTCAATGGTTGTTAGTCATGCCAGATTGCAGTTAAAAGCAGGTTTAGATGGGTTAGGGATTGTCTGGCTACCGAAAATTATGGTTGAGGCCGAAATACAAAAAGGTAATCTTGTGACGGTATTAAAAGATTGGGACATGAGTTATTCAGGTTACTACATGTATTACCCGAGCCGTCGTGAGTCTTCACCCTTATTTCGGTTATTAGTAGAAGCATTACGACTGTAATTTTAACTGTAAATATCAGGCACAAATGTATAGTTTGGCTAGAAAATATTTAATTAATTATTGTTTTTCATTAAATTACATAATTAAGGAAATTCTTAAATATCAACTTAATAATACTGTCCCGTTTAGAGACTTTTTTGAGCTGTGCACCCTAAGGCAGAATGCACAGTCAAGATCAAACTAGCTTAATGATCAGATAAAGTTTTCATATCAATCACAAAACGATATTTCACATCACTCTTTAACATACGCTCAAAAGCGTCATTGATATTTTGCATATCAATCATCTCGACCTCAGAAACGATGTTATGTTCACCACAGAAATCAAGTAACTCTTGTGTTTCCTTAATCCCGCCAATCACTGAGCCAGCAATTGATTTTCTACCCAAAATCATTGGCATTGAATTTGCGCTAATTTCACCCAAATATCCAACCAACACAATTGTTCCATTTAAAGCTAACGTTGGAATATAAGGCTTAAGATCATGGTCATAAGGCACAGTATCAATAATTAAATCAAACTGATTTAACACTGATTTCATTTGAGCTTCATCTGTTGAGAGCACAACATGATGCGCACCGAGCTGTTTTGCATCTTGTTCTTTGTTAGCTGAGCGGGTAAATAAAGTCACTTCCGCACCTAGAGCATTTGCAAGTTTAATGGCCATATGTCCCAAGCCACCTAAACCAACGACTGCAACTTTACTGCCCTTTCCAATATTCCAATGGCGAAGTGGTGACCATGTGGTAATCCCCGCACAAAGTAACGGCGGTACAGCTTGAGCATCTAGGTTTTCAGGTATTTTTAATACAAAATCTTCACTACAAGTAATTGTTTGAGAATATCCGCCGTAAGTCGGTCGTTGGTCATGACGATCTACAGCGCCATAAGTTTGGATGTTGCCTTGTTCACAATACTGTTCTAGTCCTGAATGGCAAGCTGAACAAGTACGGCATGAATCGACCATACAGCCAATGCCCACCAACTCACCGACTTTATATTTTGTGACTTTGGGGCCAATTGAGGTTACGCGCCCTACAATTTCATGACCCGGAACTAACGGATAAGAACTGAATCCCCAATCGTTTTTGGCCTGATGTAAATCTGAGTGACAAACACCACAATATTCAATTTGAATAACGACATCATCTTCACGTGGAGTTCTACGTTCAAACTTAAATGGAACTAAAGGGGTTTCTGATGACAGCGCTGCATATCCTAGAACTTCAATTGTCATATTTTTCTCTCATGTTTAATGTTTAAATAAAGACGATTTCTTGGCTGGACCTTCATTGACGGCTATTAATTTTGAAAAACCGTGAATACGTTGTGGGAACGGTGAATCAACAGGCTTTAATCAATCGACTTTTTTGCCATGTTCATCAGTATAAAAATGAAAGCAGTAAGGTGTTGTTCTATTTCTCTTGCAGACTTGCCTAATCCTCCGAATTGTTGCAATTCTCTCTATTTTTCTTATTTGAAATGCCTACAATAAAAGCACAGATGACAATAGGTGAAATCTGAATGACGAATATGTCTCTAGGCAATAATGAAACACTGGCTCAACTTATCGATCAATGGACCCGTGAAAAAGGTATATCCGAAACGCCTATTATGGGACTGACTTTATTTCGTGCGGAAACATTGACCCAACCAACGAGCTGTATGATGGATGCCAGTCTATGTATGATTGCTCAAGGGAAAAAACAGGTTATTCTTAGTGAAGAAACCTATACCTATGATTCTAATCATTTCCTTTTTACTGCAATTGACCTGCCATTAATTGCTCAAGTTCTGGAAGCTTCGGTTGAACAACCTTATCTATCAATAGTGCTACGACTAGACCCCTATGTACTTGCCCAAATTATGCTTGAAGCCCATATTCCTTTTAAAGATACAAATAATGAAAAAAAAGGAATGGCTGTTGGAGTGGTGAGTTCAGAACTGAATGATGCTTTTATACGGTTATTAAAACTACTAGACACACCACAAGACATCCCAATCTTGTCTCCCCTTATTATTAAGGAAATTTTTTATCGTTTATTGATGAGTCCACAAGGTGATCGACTTAAACGCATTGTAGCGGCAGGAACTACAGGCCATCGAATTGTGAAAGCGATTGAATGGCTGAAAACAAATTTTGCAAAACCATTTAGTATCGAGGAACTGGCAAGCACAATGGGGATGAGTGCATCAAGTTTTCATCAACATTTTAGGGATATAACTTCAATGAGTCCCTTACAATATCAAAAAAGAATGAGGTTGACCGAAGCACGGCGTTTATTAATGACCCAAGAATATGATATTTCATCTACCAGCATGCAAGTAGGCTATGAAAGTTTGTCGCAATTTTCTAGAGAATATAAACGCTTTTTTGGGGTTCCACCTTCGGTGGATATAAAGAGCGTATAAAAATAGACAAGCATTTAGCAGATAGCAGATTAATTTTTTATAACCTGAATTACCTTAAAAATAACTCAGGTTTGTTATGTCAGTATTTCTACACCGAACACCACTAGAAAAATAAAGATAATTAGTTAGCTTTAGATATTATTTCAATCATCTCTTTTGTTGGTCGCAAGTGACCTAATTGCCATTGTTCAGGAGGATATTCATCAATTCGTATCCAGACATGCTCCCGAAAAGCCTCATTTCCCTTTCCTTCAATCTCTACAAATAAATCAGGTAAAAGTTGATTCACAATAAATAAAAAAAGCCCTGATTATTCAGGGCTTTTTTTATTTATCGCTTATTACTGTGGAATAATATTCACAGCACTTGGACCTTTTTGGCCTTGAGCGATATTAAAAGTTACTTGCTGACCTTCATATAAAGTTTTGAAGCCAGAAGAAGCAATTTCTTTAAAATGGGCAAACACATCTGGACCAGATTCTTGTTGAATAAAACCGAAACCTTTAGTTTCGTTAAACCACTTTACTGTACCATTACTTGTATTAGACATAATATATCCTTTGATTTTAATAATTTGAGTCATTTTAAAATGACAAATATAACTTTGAAAAAATAATAACGAATTGAGCTTAAGATCTGAAAAAAACGAAGGATTATGACTAAAACTGCGATACTTAAAGAAGATTTACTACAAGTCTTTTTTCTAGTTAAATTAAGCATACAGGAAATTACTATTTATTCAAGATATTTATATTCAATATTTATTTTTTTTATATTAAGGAAAAATACCTCATCTATGGAGTAAAGATAAATGCCTATTTTACTTAGACATTTATCTCTCACGAGCCAATGTGGGGCCTCTTCAACTATATTTTTTAAAAGCCAATATATAAGAAAACTACATTGGACTTGCGCCTACAGGTTGAGCATTCGGATGTAAGATATGAAATTTATAATCTTCCACAATGTTCTTTAATTGATTTTTTATAGATGCATTTTTATCTTTATAAAAATGATTATTGCGATTGTCACGAGGTTCTATATTGCTAAAAGTAAGCTTAGCTTGATGATCTTTAACTTCTATTTTCAAAATATAATTAAAAGAATCGTCTGCTACCTTAATCATATTTCTGCTTAGGCAGTCCATACAGTTATCAAATTTTAGCCCTGCATGTCCTTTAATGGTCAGTACTTTATTTACTTCATCTGCCTGAATAATCTTTCGACTTGAAACATAATCCACCACATTGTTTCGCCAATTTTTAGAAGCATCATAAATTTGCGTTTGACTTAACCCTTTGAACTTAACAATTTCTGAAAAATACTCGTTTTTCTTTTCAGCAGGTTTTTCATCAACTTTATTAGGCAAAGAAAGACAACCTTGCATACCTAGTACGGCAAAACTTAATGTAGCAGCTAAAATTACTCTTCTCACGTAACGCTCACTTTTTAAAGAGACTAGAAGTTAGAACCTCCAAATTTACACCAGCCCATCTCATAATTTGGTTTATATAAAGTTAAAAATGCAGTACCTGATTGTCAGGTATATCAGGTACTGCCAGATCTAGATCAATTGAAATCATTGCTAAAGGATGCTTTAGCTTAAGTTTCCTATGAATCTATCTTTGATCTTTTTAATTTTCTGGACGAGTCACTATTGGAAACCCATTGCTAGACTTTTTAAATAAAGAAAAGAATTTTCCAATTTTTAAAGGATTGCCCTTTATTTCGCTGTCCTTAGAAAATAAAACTTTCGAAGCATCTACTTCACCTGTAATTAACTTTAAATATAAAAGTTTAGTCAGCTTCAACGTTGGACAGCTTGTCGGTAGATTACCGCTGTCATATTTATCAAAGAGCATGACCGAGTTTTCAATACGTAATGAAAAATTTTCTTGTGTATCGGTCAATACTAAGTTCATACACTGATTTTCATTTTTTAAATTTTCAACATCCAGATTGGTTGCCATCGCTTCAAGAAATCTTTCAGTCGGCGTATGAATAAGTAAACCTAAACGACCAGAGGTATTCTTAAGTGGAGTAACACCTTGTAATTCTTGTGCGCCCGATAAATAGAAATTACGCCAAGTCGAAGCTTCCGCTGAATATCCTAATTGTCGATAAGTTTTTGCCAGCAATTCTTTGGCTTGAAAATTCTTTGGGTTATTAAATACTAAATGTTTTAGAACTTCCGCAGCCCATCTGTATTCAGCCTTGTCGTAAGCTTGCTGAGCATTTTTTAAAGCATTCGCCTCCCCACCTGCCAGTTCAATATATTTCTTTGCAGCATCTTTAGGCGGTAATGGGTCTAAATTTGACGGGTTGGCATCAAACCAACCCATGTAGTATTGATATACAGCCTTCGCATTATGTTTTAAGGTTCCATAATAGCCGTGAGCATATAGCTTTTGGTCTAACTCAGGTGGCAGTTTAATCTTCTCTGCAATTTCAGCACCATTTAAACCAGAGTTCATATAACGAACTGTTTGATCATGAATAAATTTATAGATATCTCTTTGTGTCTTAATAAAGTCTTGAATATTTTGTTGCCCCCAAACTGGCCAATGATGTTGGGCAATAAAAACTTCTGAGTTTTGGGTTTGCATTAAAGCTTGGTTAAGATAACCGACCCACTTTAACGTATCGCGTACTTTAGCACCCCTTAAAGTGTAAAGATTATGTAGCGTATGGGAGAGAATCTCTGCGCCGTTATAAAGCTTAAGTGACGGAATGGAAAAAGTTAATTCTGACGGCGCTTCTGAACTTGGAACGTTATAGAATACAAAATCCAAACCATCGATATTTAATTTTTGCTCTTTCTGCGTAATCAACTGATTCGGTTCTAAAATTCCGATTTGTCCGACTGCTACAGCTTTACCTAAACCATTATCCACCAAACCTTCTGTATTTTTAGGCAAATACGTACCATACATATACGTTGCTCGGCGAGTCATGGCTGGTCCCGCCATAATGTTCTCACTAGTCGCTTCTTCCATAAATCCTTCGGGAGCAACAATTGGTATTTTTCTTTGCTTCAATTCTTCAGCAGAGAGAACACCGAGCGCCCCACCAAAATGATCAATATGGCTATGTGTAAAAACAATCGCTGAAATTTTCTGGTCACCTAAATGCTGTCTTGCAAATTTGATAGCCGCTTCAGCAGTTTCTTTAGATGTTAAAGTATCAACAATGATCCAGCCTGTATTACCCTGAATAATGGTCATGTTTGCCAGATCAAAGCCTCGAACTTGCCAGACACGGTCCGTCACCTTAAACAAACCAACATTATTATTTAATTTTGCTTGTCTCCACAGGCTTGGATTCACAGTATTGGGAGCTTGATCTTTAATAAAATTAAATGCATCAAAATCCCAAATTACATCTCCTTGCTCATTTTTTATTTGGCCAGTAGGTTTAGCGATAAAACCCTTTTCAGCATTTTTAAACTCATCAGCATCTTGTAGATTGTACTTACTACCATAAGAGGCATTTGAGTCAATAACGGCCTTCTCTACTTTATTTTCTGCAAATGCATTGAGAGAAAAAATGGATAATAATGACACCGTTAGTACTTTAATTTTCATAAAATTTCCTTAATGTTTTATATGCTTTTTATCCCTTAGAGATTGGGAATATTTTTATTGAATTAGAACTTTTTAGCGTACTAAAGAAAAAACCAATCTTTCATTAAAAGATTGGTTTAGATTCTTTAACTCTATATTTTAAGAGCATCCCTTGGTTTCAAAAGCGTCTTTAGAGGTGTAGCGAATATCTGGCAAATAATCACCCATTACTGCTTTTTCTTCACCCGGTACTTTCACCTTCTGAACGGCGTGAGCAAAGGCATTATCAGGCAATAAATTACGCATAATAAATAAACCAAAGTCTGAGTGACCGAAAGCTTTACCATCTTCGGCTGTATAGCCTGAACCACGAGGGCTTAGCTCAAGGAAATATACGCCACACTCTTCTCGTGCGTTCGCTGGTCGATCTTCTGGTAACGAAGCAACAATGGTATAGAACCCGTCTTTGTCTACTTTTTGAATATTTTCGTCATAGAGACAATAATTTGTCGCGGTTGAAATCACTTCATTTGTACAAATTGACCAATAACGTACATCTGTTTTTTGAACAAACGGATCATTATTAAAGGTTTTTTCTGTAGTTGGAACTTTACCTCGAAGTTCTATCACTTTCCCTAATCGTCTACTCACCGCCGCATAAACATATTCATTGTCAGGTGTAGCCCAATAACCAAGTTTTGGTGTGACCGCCAAACCTTCGCATTTATCAATCGGTTGTTTTGTAATAGGATCGAATTTATAAATACATTTGAAGCTATCTAAAGCACTAAAGGCTTTGTACCATTTTGGTTCCTGTTGTGCAGGAAAACCCACATATCTATTTTGGTTAAATGCATCTACAGTATTTTTTAATGGCATTGTTGATATACGATCAATAGGTGCTTTTTTTACTTGTAGAACATTACAAACATCTTGACCCTTTTTAACTTCCCCATTTGCAAGTTGAACTTTAAATCGAGGGAAACTCACATTTCCTTTAATATCCATATTTTTGTTGGGTACATATACACGATATAAAATGGCAACTTTGCCATCAACCGTTTTTGGGGCATACAACGTATTATTTAGAGGATTACTTGGTAAATCTCCTAATTGCAATTGTGCCGAGTAACTACGCGCTTTGCCAAGACGGTTATTCCCAACTACAAACGGGTTGATTGAACCTTGATTTGGTAAAATGGCTGCATCTAATAGGGAATTAACTCGCTCACCTTTTGCGGTATAGCTCACCAATGAAAAGTGACGTGAATAAGGATAATCCCCATCAATCATTACTTTTGCACCTTCTGGAACAGTAAATTCTGATGACCAATACGTTACATTAGAATCAGGAAACGCATAATTTAACGGGTCTTCTCCAGTATGCTGTTTACTTGTTACAGAATCTTGCCACATGCAATCTGTTAACTCAGTTCCTGGGTCTGTTGGTTTATTTACCTGAGTAGAATCATCACTATCATTACACGCGCTCAAACCTACAGAGCCAATAACCGTCAATAATATTGCAATCCTTAACTGATTAAATTTTTCCATAATACTTTTCCATTTTGACCAAGTGATACAAACTTGATCTCTTTGTTATATTTCTTAATCTCGAATTTTTTCCGAGACCTAATCCATTTAGATTAAAATAATAATCCAACTAGATTAAATATCAAGCTATTTTTATCACCCATGAAGAAAATTATTTTTTAAAATTAAATCAAATACTTATAATTTTTTATTAAAATATTAACACTAAAGAAAAAGTTTTATCAATTCTGATTACACAAGTGAGGAGAGTTCAAACTGTACTGTCTAAACAATGGTTCTATAAAAAATGTAGGGCGAGATGAAGCAATGCTGACTCAATAAAAGATAGGAATTTTTGAGGCTTATGAATAAAAATGATCTGCTTTAAAACGAATTCCGCCTTCAATATAATCTTTTAGATATTTGGCGAGTAGTTTATGGTCTTTAACCTCTGTTGGCCAAAAATGCTCAAGTCCAACATCACTGATCACATTTAAAATGATATTAAAAGTAAAAAGTACTTTAAGTGAAATCGCATTTGGGTCTGCATCTGGTAAAGCTTGTTGTAATAGACCTACGGCTTTATTGGAAATAGGTACTAAAGTTTTTGCAACAATAACGCGCCCTTCATCTCCGGCACTAATCGTTTTAGAGAAAAATTTTATGTAATGAATGCCATTATGCTGTAAAAGTATTTTTATCATAGGTTTCATTAAAGCATCTACAACATCAGAAACTTGTACATTATCGGGTGGAATAGCATTTAATAACTCTAAACTATCAATAACATAAGGCTGCATAACATGATCTAATGCAGCCTCCACGAGTCCCCATTTTGATTTAAAGTGGTAATAAAGAGCTGACTTATTTGCAACTCCAGCAGTTTCATTAATTCTTTGTACTGATAGCGTTTCAATATTATTTTGTGAAAAAAGAATGATGGCTGCTTCTATCAATTTTTCTTTAGTTTGTTTACTCATTAGATTCCACAGTACAAGTTAAAATTAATGGTGTTAACTTAAGAAAATATCCCCATTCTTATGCATTAACCTTTAGAGAAAAAGAATAATCCATATAGATTAAATATCAAGTTGTTTTATTCTCAAATAAGCAAAAATAGAAACTATTCTTACCAATTTTTGAGACTGGAAGTACTTATAAAATTATTTTAACTTCTCATTGTAATTGATATTTTTCATAAACAAACCAACTGCATATTCAACCCAAGAACTAATTTCACTATCCGATATGATGTAATTAGGATGTGTAAGACACTTAAGGTGCGCATCACTTCGTAGTAACGCTAAAAATATATTCGCAGCGATATCAGCAGAAGAATTTAACTCAATTTCACCATTTTTGGCTGATTTTTCAAGATAACCCGCAATAATTTTAGCAAGACGTTCTGGACCAACTTGAAAGAATTTTTCAGATAACTCTGGAAACCTGACTGCTTCTGCAATACATACCCTAAAAAAAGCCAAACCTGAATGCGATAATATAAAACACAGATAAGTTTTTCCAATTTCAGTTAAAGCAGAACGTAGGTTTTCGGCTTTTGTCTCGACTAATATAATTTGCTCTTGCATGTTTGTGCATTGTCGTTCAATCACGGCAGCAAACATCACTTCTTTATTTTTATAACAGCCATACATGGTTGCTTTTGAAACACCCGCCTCTTTTTGAATCATATCTGTTGTGGTGCCGCTAAAGCCATGAGTCAGAAAAAATTTTGTTGCTGCATCCAGAATTTTTTGATCTTTTTCATTAGCTTTCGATGAACCAGACATAGTGACCTTATAAAGATTTTAACGGTTTCATTATTAGTGTAACTCATCGAAAAGTTTAAAATCGAGAATTGACGTAAATTTAATTAAAGAGTAGAGTACCGATCGGTACAGTTAATTGCAATACCTGCTCCATGCATAAATTTGTGTTTAAAATTTAAGGTAAAAGATGAATATACGCCCACTCATCGGTTTGGCAGGTGCAATTTTTGCTGCAATGACTGTTGAATTTAATAACCGAATTACCAGCATTACTTTAGTCGACATACGTGGAGCTATGGGAATTAGTGTTGACTCCGGTTATTGGGTCAACAGTATTTATGCCAGTGCCATGATTATTGGAATGATACTTTCCACCAGTTGGGCGGTCATCTTTTCTATGCGAAGAGTTCTTCTTTTTGCTATAGGGCTTTGCCTCTTCTCTAGTGTTTTAATTCCTTTTAGTCCAAATATCGAAATATTTTATTTATTACGCGCCTTACAAGGTTTAGCTAATGGTTTGACCATTCCTTTGCTCATGGCATGTGCGCTTAGATTTTTGGGACCAGATATTCGACTATGGGGTTTAGCCTGCTACGCATTAACTGCAACGTTCTTTCCCAACTTAAGTGCTGCGCTTTCTGCCTTTTATTTAGATGTGATTGGCTGGAAGATGATTTTCTTTCAAACCATTCCTTTTTGTGCGCTAAGCGCTGCGTTGGTGTATTTTGGTATTCCCCAAGACCCTTTAAATTATTCAAGAATAAAGACTTACGATTGGACAGGCGCTATTTTAGCCATCATTAGCTTGGCAAGCCTGAGCACCATGTTATTGCATGGCAATCATCTAGATTGGTTCCATTCCAAATTAATTTGTGTATTGACTTTAACAAGTGCTATCACCTTACCGTTATTTTTGATACATGAATGGCGTTCTCCATCCCCATTAATTAAACCGCAAATGCTCGAAATACGAAATTTTGCTTATGCCATTTTTGCGCTGTTTTGCTTTGTGATTATTGGGATGTCGACAAGTACATTACCGCTCAATTATCTGAGCGCTGTACACGGCTATAAACCTACCCAAACCATGTGGATTGGTTTACAAATTGCAGCATTGCAATTTATCTATATTCCCATTGTCGTTAAGCTTTTAAATCAAGCTTGGGTCGATAGTCGATATGTGCATGGCTTTGGTTTGCTTCTAGTCATCGCTGGCTGTTTAGGGGCAAGTCAACTCGACACCACATGGAATCAAGATCAATTTTATTTTTGGCATGCGATTTCATGTTTAGGGCAAACCTGTGTAGTGCTATCGCTCTTAATGATGGGTACAAACAGCGTACATCCAACCATGGCAATTTACGCTTCACCAATGATTAATACCCCACGTGCCATTAGTGGCGTACTTGGTGTTTGCATTTTGGATTGGGTGAACCGAGTACGTGGTGAATACCATTCAACACGACTAATTGAAAATACAGCCCAACATGTTTTCCAAAATATTCAAGGCCCTGTTATTAACCCTCTTACCCCACCTGTACTGACTGAAAATGGCGCAGAACGTGTTTCAGGTGGTTTATCAGCCCTAAATTCTGCGATTCAAGCGCAGCAATCTGTTTTAGTCATTAGCGATCAATATCTACTTTTAGCGGGATTGGCTGCGTTTTTATTGATCGTTATGCTGATTTTGCCCGTTAGAACTTATCCGCCACGTATTGCTCTCATTAAGTTAATGAATAGTCATAACTCAGGAAAATCTTTATGAGTACTCTCGAAGCCCAAGATACCACCAACATCGAACCACCCAAGTTAACAAAGGTGCAATATCTCAAAAAGCATTGGGTTATGGTTATCGCATTCATCATCGTTTTAGCATCCATTTTATGGGTTTTAAAACTCATATTTTTACCCTCTTCGATTATTGAAACAGACGATGCACGTGTGGATGTAGAGTACTCAACTATTGCCCCTAAAGTATCTGGCAATATTGAAGAAATTTATATTAAAGATCATCAGACTGTAAAAAAAGGACAACTTTTAGCACGGATTGACGCACGTGATTATCAAGCTGCTTTGGCTGAGGCTGAATCTAATTATGCAAAAGCACAAGCGGACTTAAGCGAAGCAATGTTAGCTGTTGAAAGGCAACCGACTGTTATTCGAGAAACAGAGGCTCAGCTTAGAAAAGTAGAAGCTGGAATTACACTTACTAAAGACAACACGGCGCGTTATGAACAATTACAGGCGCTCGGTGCTGAGTCGAGATTAATTACACAACAGTCAAAAACCACATTGACTGAGCAATATGCCGACTTAGACAGCAGCAAAGAAAAAGTAATCGATGCGCAATATCAATTAAACCAATACAAGATTCAGGTACAAGCCAAACAAGCTGCTCTTAAACAGGCACAGGCCGCCCTTGATAAAGCAAAACTAAATTTGAGCTATACCGAAGTTCGAGCACCTATTGATGGCATGATTGGTCAAAAGTCTGCCAACGTCGGTAACTTTGTTGGCGCCGGTAATCCATTAATGGTTGTCGTACCTTTAAATCAAGTCTATGTAGAAGCAAACTTTCGAGAAATTGAGTTAAAAAAAATCAAAATCGGACAACCTGTTAATATCTATGTAGATGCTTACAATATTGAGTTAAAAGGTGTAGTAGATAGCTTTTCACCATCTACGGGCGCATTTTTCTCTCCAATTTCTGCAACGAATGCGACGGGTAACTTTACCAAGATTGTTCAGCGTTTACCGTTACGCATTAAACTTATTGAGAACCAACCAGATATTAAGTTGTTGCGTCCTGGTTTATCTGTTTTAGTTTCGGTTGATACAACTCAGAAATAACTCATTTGTATTTTGGGATAAGAGCAAAAAGAGACCATTTGTGGTCTCTTATCCTCCAAGCAATCAATGGTTAAGAAGAGTATGTTTTGAGCTTTTTTCAGAATGAGAATTAAAAAAAAAGAAAATTGTGATCAAATAAAATCATCCCGATATTTCTTTGGTGATTTACCAGTCCGAGATTTAAACCAAGTAATAAAAGCATTACTGGTATAAAAACCCAAAGATTTCGAAATTAGAGATATTTTAAAATTATTATTTTCCAAATAACTTTTTGCGAGATCAAATCTAACTTCATCTAAAATATCACTATATTTACTATTCTCTTCAAGTAATTTTCTACTTAATGTACGTACACTTATTCCTAATTTCTCTGCGATATATTCACGTGAAAAATTTCCACTTATATGTAACTGCTCATATAGAATAGAACGCACACCGTTAGTAAACTCACTACTACCTACCGATTCTTTAATAATTAATTTCGCATAATTTTCAACATTTTCATACAACCTACGGTTTGCTGTTTTTAAGGGTAGTTTTAATGCATTCTTTGATAAAATAATTGCTGATTCAGGTTGGTTAAAATACACAGGACATTTGAAAAAATTTCTATAGAATATAATATCTTCAGCTTTTAAAATATCATGTTTAAAATGTATTGACTGTAAAACATTTTGTTCATTACTTTTTACAAGTTGAACAATACTAGCCCACCAAGCAATTTTATATTCTGTTGCATATTGTATGAATTTAGGACTGCCTAATAGGCATACCCATTCCAAGAAAATATAATTATCTTTTTCAATCAAAAAAACCTTACCAATTCTACCATTTAGCTCCCAATACTTTTCAAAGGTTTCTATGGCTTCTTCTAAGGATGAGCTAATTTCAATTAAATAACCTAATACCCCATTTGCTACCGAGTTATTTTTTTCAATAAACTTTAATATACTTAATGGATCATCTGAATTAGAAAATAAAAAAAGTATTATTTTTTCTAAATATTCAAATAAAACAAAAGAATTGGGATCTATCAATAGATTTTCATTTAAATTAATTTTATCTATTAACTCTTCACGGGTAATGTTAAAAAAATCACAATTATCTAGTATATGATTAATTAACCCAACTCGAACTTTCCCATTTGTATTAAATTTTTCCTTCACTTTTACACCAATAAAACCTATTAATATAAATAAATTTTAGTAAGAAACTTTGAGAAATATTTTGAAAGTCTTAATCACAAACTATCTCAGTAAAATATAAACTACTACTCTTCTAATCCTAAATTTATCATACACTAAACAATAACTTACATACAGAGTTAGCTTTTTCCATTTATTTTTCACCTCTATTACAGCAACTCCCCATAGCCTTCTCTTGGAAGAGTATTCCCTTACTAAACATCTATTTCTAATTTATGCCATTTCATTTCTGCTTTAGGTCTGTTTTCAAAAAATAATGTTTAATATCAAATATATATGTATTTTTCATAAATTTTTATCAATTGAAAGTTACTTATAAAAAATATAGTTTACGTTAAAGATTTTCCAAATCCGGCTTAAGTTTTTACGTTTGGGGAATTCCGAATAGATTAATTAAAGGAATAAATTATGTTCAATTTTGGATTGCCATCTATTTTTTTTAAAGTTATTTACTTCTTAAAAAATCATTTGAAGAAGAAAAATTATCAGTCAGGGCTTTCTGTTCTCTAAGAGATTGATTTGTAAATTAATTTAGGTCACCTATTTTAATGAAACTCTCTTCTGTTACTAATTTTCTAATGATTAAGCTCAACACTACAGGAGCTAAAAGTTAGAGATATCATCTAATTATCAGGAACATATCATGCCCTTGACTACAAAATTACGCATGAGTACAGCTCTAATTTCCGCATTCGCCCTATCGGCATTGGCACAAAATATTAATGCTCAAACTACAGCGATAACGGATGATACATTTTTAGCCCAAACTAAAACAGAACACCCAAATCAAGAACCATCCATTACTCGCGCTAAACAAGAGTCATCCGCCCAACAACGATTAAATGTACTTAAACAACGTTTTGGCCACTCTCCTAATATTATCGTTATTTTATTAGATGACGTTGGTTGGGGCGATCTTGGAGTATACGGTGGAGGGGTTTCTACCGGTGCTGCTACACCAAACATGGATCGTATGGCTAAAGATGGTCTACAGTTAATGAATGCCTATTCACAACCATCCTGTACACCAACTAGAGCTTCAATTTTAACCGGACAATTACCCATCAGAACAGGACTATTACGTCCTATGCTACCTGGCGAAGGTGCTCATGAAAGAGGTATTAACCCCAACACGACCCTTCCCCAAAAACTCAAAGATGCTGGTTATGTAACGCAAGCAATTGGTAAATGGCACCTAGGCTCTACCAAAGAAGCTCAACCTCAAAATGTAGGCTTCGATCATTATTATGGAATTCTGACCTCATCTGACGATTATACGGCGTGGCGAGAACCTTGGCGTAATCCAGAGTTAATGCTGGATCCTGCTCGAAAAAAATGGGCTGCCGAAGGTGAAATAATGGCCATTGTTGAAGCGTCTAAAGGACAAGAAGCTAAAGCTGTTTTTCCTATCGATAATGACTCAATCCGTCTCGTGGATGAAAAACTAACAGATAAAGCAATTAGCTTTATTAATGATTCAAAAAATAGTAATAAGCCATTTTTTCTCTATATGGGCGCACGTTGCTGTCACAATGATAATTATCCCCATCCTGATTTTGTAGGCAAATCACTTGCTAAATATCCATATAAAGATGCCTTAGTGGAAATTGACTATCGAATAGGACAGATTCGAAAAGCATTAGAAAAGTCAGGACAATCAGAGAATACGCTGATTATTTTAGCGAGTGATAATGGCCCATTTACAGAAGCCTTCCCAGATACAGGGGTCACCCCATTTCGTGGAGCAAAAGCGACCAGTTTTGAAGGAGGCGTCCGCGTTCCCGGTATTGCCTTCTGGCCTGGAGTAATAAAACCTGGACGTATATCAGAAGGGTTATTTGATCTGACAGATATTTATGCGACTGCCTTAGGCTTAGCTGGTGCAACGAATAGCATGCCAAGTGATCGCTATATGGATACTATCGATCAGTCATCATTCCTCGTTGCTGACGATGGAAAATCACGCCGTCGAGTCCAATATTATTGGGCAAATGATAATTTCATGGGTGTTCGCATTGCCGAATATAAATTATTAGTTAAAGAACAAAGCTTTAACATTCCTGATACATGGCCACAAGCAAGTCCTTTTCAAGGTACGGCTCAACCGTTGTTATACGGCGGTAAGATTTTCAACTTACTTATTGATCCGAAAGAAGAGCACGCAATGGCTCCTCTAAAGCAACCTCAAATTCCGGTTTTAAAAGAAGCTGTAATGAGGCACTTAGAAACCATGAAAAGATATAAGACTCCTGTGCCATTTAGATAATGAGTATGACAGACCAACAACGAGCTATTAATAGATATTGATATGAATGATATGGTTTACCTCAATGGTGGTACTTTCCTAATGGGTTCAAACACCCATTATCCCGAAGAAGCCCCAGCACATCAGGTTAGTGTTTCTCCTTTTTGGATTGATAAAACACCTGTTACAAACCTGCAATTTAAACAGTTTGTTGAAGCAACGGGTTATATCACTTTTGCCGAACTCCCTCCTAATCCAAACGATTATCCGGGGGCTCCAGCTCACATGTTACAACCGGGTTCCTTACTATTTGTTCCCCCTTTAAAGCCCACTGATTTAACAGATTGGTCTTGGTGGAAATTTGAATTTGGAACGACATGGCGTAATCCACAAGGCCCTGGATCAACTATTCGTGGTTTAGATGATCATCCTGTTGTTCATATTGCTTATTGTGATGCTTTGGCTTATGCCTCATGGCGTGGAAAATCTCTACCCTCTGAAGCGGAATGGGAATATGCAGCTAGAGGAACTCTTGAAGGTTGTGAATTCGCTTGGGGTGATGAACTCACGCCTCTTGGCAAGCATATGGCCAATACATGGCAAGGAGATTTTCCCTATGAAAATACAATGGAAGATGGTTATTCACGAACGTCTCCTGTAAAAACATTTCCCCCAAATGATTATGGGCTATATGACATGATTGGAAATGTATGGGAGTGGACAGCAGATTTTTGGTCGCCAACCCATCAATTTAAATCGGTTTCACCTTGCTGTATACGACACAATCCACGCGGCGGTGCGAAAAATCAAAGTTATGACCCAGCAATGCCTGAGATCTCTATCCCTCGGCAAGTACTTAAAGGAGGTTCTCACCTCTGCGCCCCTAATTATTGTCGACGATACAGACCAGCCGCCAGACATCCTGAAGCTGTTGACACTTCTAGTAGCCATATAGGTTTCCGATGTGTCATCCGTGCATAACTGAAATATAAAAGTAAAAAAATGAATAACTCACTAGGAGAAGATTAAAGGAAAGAATTCATAAACACTAAATCAAGCATAAGTACTTAGCTTGAAATCACTATATTGATGATATTCATACAGCGTTCTAATAAAAAAAATTAATTAGAATGTTGTATGCCCCAAAAGGAATTTGAGGCTCTCATGTATTCACGCATTACTCGTTACTCGTTACTTATTTTAGCAACATCACCATTTATGAATACAGCATCTGCTGCTGCTTTGGATAGATCTGGACAGCCAGTGACTGATTTTTTTCAAGATGGTACCTATGCTTCCGTTTCTTATAACTATGTTATTCCCCAAATAAGTGGGCAAGATACTGGTCTAAGTTCTCATGGAAATCCACAACATATTCCGAATATTACCAACAACTACTCATCCCTCAGAGGCGGATTAAAAACTGATTTAAATGAAAATATTAGTGTTGGCCTTCTTTATGACCAACCCTTTAGTATTGATCTTCAACATCATGGCCAAAATGATTTTGTCTCTCAGCCTGTAAATCACCTAGCACAAGGAACTAATGCTACGTTGAGTAGTCATAATTTGACTGGTTTAGTTGGCCTGAATATTAATGAATATTTAGGTATTTATGCAGGGCCTGCGATTGAAGAGATACAAGGTAAAGTACAATTACGTGGGCACATTTATAAAGGTATGGCAAATTACAATGCTGACCTAGACTCAGATTATGCTACTGGTTGGGTCATAGGATTAAATATTAAAAAGCCTGAATTAGGGTTAAAAGCAGCCCTGACCTATCGTTCAGAAATCAGACATAAAACCGAAGGCACAGAACAATTTAGCGCATTAAGTAATGATATTTACATTTCACCTGTAATATTTACCTCTCCAGAATCGATTAATTTTGATTTTCAAACAGGTTTGAATAAAACAACATTATTAACTGCAAATGTCCGTTGGGTACCATGGAAAGATTTCGAGTTAAAGCCTGCCAAATTAGCAGAGCGAACTGCACCAGCGAGTCCCGACCATACTGGGTTTCCATTAATTAGTTATGAGAAGGATCAATGGTCTGCACAAATTGGATTGGCTCGAAAAATGACTGAAAAGTTTGTCCTATCCACATCAATTAATTGGGACTCAGGCCTTGGAGACCCTGCAAATGCATTAGGTCCAATTAATGGTTATTGGGGAGTCGGACTTGGATTCCAATATCATTTTTTACCCGAATGGGCTATCTCATTTGGCGGCAAATATTTATGGCTCGGAGATGCTGAAGCTAAACGCCAAAATGGTGATATTGTTGGAAGATTTACAAATAACGACAGTATTGTTTTTGGATTAAAACTGTCTTATCAAAATAAATCTAATCATTAGAAATTTTAGAAAGGACGGTATTTTCCCGTCCTTTCATATGTAAAAACTTTTTAATTAATCTAAATTCATGGCAACCGCTCTGGTTGCTTTATGCTTTCGCGTGACGAACAACCCGCAAACAACCACAAGCAAAGTTACGCCCAAAGATAAAGTAGTTTCATAACTATAGGCTGGTGATAAGAACATATAACCTAAAACGGTCATAATGACTAAAATCACAAACCAAGTTAACCATGGGAACAACCACATTTTAAAAGATACCGCTGTACCCTCTTTTTCCCATTTATGTCTTAAACGCAATTGTGAAAATGCAATCACCAGATACACCAGTAACGCAATTGAGCCAGTTGTTGAGAGCAAAAACCCAAAGACTTGGCCTGGAAACATATAGTTGACCGCACAGCAGACCACACCAATCAAAGTAGATAAAAACACAGCCGAAGTCGGTACGCCCGCTCCATTAATTTTTGTCACAACTCTCGGTGCTTCTTAACGTGTCCCTAAGGCAAATAACATACGAGATGAGGTATAAACTGCGGCATTCATACAACTTGCAACTGCAATAAAAACGACAGCATCCATAATCAGTTTAGTCTCAGGAACATTCAGGCTCATTAACACAAACTGAAAAGTGCCAAATTTTTGTAAGTCTGGCGAACGCCAATCGACCAAAGCAACTGCAAGAAAAATAGAAACAACGAAGAATAAAATAATTCGGTAGAGCACTAAATTGGTCGCTCGTTTAATTTTTTCTTCCGGATTTTTAGATTCAGCTGCAGCAATAGAAAGAATTTCGATTCCAAAAAATGAAAATGCCGAGATTAAAATGGCCGATACAACCCCGCCCATGCCATGTGGCATAAAACCACCATTTGAAAACAGATTGCCGACACCACTCACATTTTTTGCTAAAGGCCACATGCCAAATACAGCCATTGCCCCGATGATGATAAATACTACAATTGCAACGACTTTAATGAGGGCAAACCAAAACTCAAATTCACCAAAACTTTTGGTACTAAAAAAATTAGCTAGGCTGAGTAAAATAATAAAGGCAAACGCATAAATGGCACTAGAAATTTGCGGAAACCAAGCATGTAAAATTTCAGCTCCAGCAATGGCTTCAATTGGAATAACCAGTACCCAAAACCACCAATATAACCACCCGATGGTAAACCCAGCCCAAGGGCCAATTGCTTTACGGGCATATGTAGAAAATGAACCTGTATCTGGTTGTGCTACGGCCATTTCGCCCAGCATGCGCATAACCAGAAAAACTAAAATACTTGTAATTATATAAGCGAGTACGGCGGCTGGTCCTGCTTTTGCAATTGCCGCAGAAGAACCTACAAATAAACCCGCACCAATAACACCACCGATACTAATCATGGTGACATGTCGATTAGAAAGTCCTTCACCTAATTTTGTTGTTTTATCATTGTTCATATTCGATTCCTTCAAATTGACAAACTGATTTTAAAACCGTCTTAAAAATGTACTTCTCCAATTTGTACGAAACAAAAAAGGGAAAATCAGAGTTTTCCCTTTTTATTCATCAATTTAATGTAGGCATAGCAAATTGTTTGGATTCACGGACTTGTGTCGAAGGCCAACGTTGAGTAATGGTTTTACGGCGTGTATAAAAACGCACACCATCTGGCCCATAAGCATATAAATCACCAAACAATGAACGTTTCCAGCCACCAAAACTATGATAAGCAACTGGCACAGGTAGGGGCACATTGACCCCAACCATACCGACTTGAATGTTGCTGGTAAAATAGCGTGCTGCTTCACCATCACGAGTATAGATACACGTTCCATTGCCATATTCATGGTCATTAATGAGCTGCATTGCATCTTGCATGGTTTGAACACGAATGACCTGTAAAACAGGACCAAATATTTCTTGCTGGTAACTTGTCATTTCTGGTGAAACTTGATCAATTAAAGTTGGCCCAACAAAAAAACCTTTCTCATAACCTGCTGGTTTTGCATCACGACCATCCACAACAATTTTAGCACCTTGTTGCTCTGCACTTTGAATAAAAGCTTGTACTTTATCTTTATGTGCTTGCGTAATGAGCGGTCCGAAATCATTACGCTCATCTGCATAGTGACCAAACTTCAATTGCTTCATTTCTTGTTTTAATTTTTCAATCACAACATCTGCAACTTCATCTCCAATTGCAACAGCAACGGACAGTGCCATACAACGTTCGCCAGATGAACCAAATGCAGCACCTAACAAGGAAGTCACCACATTATCAATATCTGCATCTGGCATAATAATGGCGTGATTTTTGGCCCCGCCTAATGCCTGGCAACGCTTACCATTCGCCGTTGCTGTACGATAAATGTACTCTGCAATTGGGGTTGATCCGACAAAACTTACCGCTTGAATTTTTGGATGATGCAATAATGCATCAACAGCTTCTTTATCACCATTTACAACATTGAAAACACCATCAGGCAACCCTGCTTGTTTTAATAGCTCCGCTAGAAATAACGCAGCCGACGGCGCTTTTTCTGAAGGCTTTAAAATAAAACAGTTACCGCAAACAATCGCCATTGGGAACATCCACAATGGAACCATTGCTGGAAAGTTAAAAGGCGTAATTCCGGCAACCACACCTAGCGGTTGAAATTCGCTCCATGAATCAATATCTGGCCCAACATTTTTCGAATATTCACCTTTTAAAAACTCAGGCGCGCCACATGCATATTCAACATTTTCAATACCACGTTGTAATTCACCTTTTGCATCGTGACAAATTTTTCCGTGTTCTTCACCAATCAGCTCGCAAAGCTTGTCAGCATTTTCTTCAAGTAATTGCTTAAATTTAAACATCACACGTGCACGCTTAATTACTGGTGTATCACGCCATGCAGGAAAAGCTTGCTCTGCAATTTGAACCACTTGGTTGACCAGCTCTTTATCTGCAAGTGCAACATCTTTAGTACTCTCACCAGTCGCTGGATTATAAACCGGCTGTTTCTTGGTGGTTTTAGTCACTAGGCCACCATCAATAAAATGCCCTACCACTTTAATGGCTTGCTGACTTGAATTTGTATCTGTGTTCGTAACTGCATTACTATCAAAATTCTCTAAAGTGTTCATCTTTATTCCTTGTGTCTATTCATCTTTTCCAATTAAGTTCTAAGTCGATCAGTGTTATTTGACTTGGTAAATTGCTTCACCCACGGCGTTCATGAGTCGTTGCAACTCTACTTCCGTGCTATTAAACATTGGACCAAACTGAAGCGTATCTCCGCCAAAACGGACATAGAAACCCGCTTTCCAAAGTTGCATGCCAATTTCGAAACCACGAATTGTCGCATCACCATCGCGTGGTGCTAATTGCACAGCACCAATCAGCCCGCAGTTGCGTATATCAAGAATGTTTGGAGCGCCTTTTAATTCATGTAAAAGTTTTTCAAAGCTTGGAGCCAAATCAGCCGATTGATGAATTAAATTTTTCTTCTCTAAAACATCGAGTGTTGCTAAAGCAGCCGCGCAAGCCACCGGATGCGCCGAATAGGTATAACCATGGGTGAACTCAACCGCATGTTCAGGTAAATCTTGCTGCATAAAGGCGTCATAAATTTCATGGCTTGCCACCACGCCACCCAGTGGAATAGCGCCGTTGGTAATTTGTTTGGCAAAATTTAAAATATCTGGCGTAACGTCAAAATATTCTGAAGCCGTCCATTTACCCATTCGTCCAAAACCAGTAATGACTTCATCAAAAATCAGCAAGATATCGTGTTGGTCGCAGATTTCTCTTAAGCGTTTTAAATAACCAGTCGGTGGCACAATGCACCCTGCCGAACCTGAAACTGGTTCTACAATGACAGCGGCAATATTCGATGCATCATGTAACTCAATTAACTTAAGCATTTCATTGGCAAGTTCTACACCACCTGTTTCAGCACAGCCTTTGGTAAAACTTAAATCGGGCTGCAAGGTGTGCGGTAAATGATCTACATCCATGAGCTGACCAAACATTTTACGATTGCCACCAATGCCTCCAAGGCTGGTTCCTGCAACGTTGACCCCATGGTACCCACGTGCGCGCCCAATCAACTTGGTTTTGCTTGGTTTGCCTTTAATTCGCCAATAGGCACGCGCCATTTTAATTGCAGTGTCGGCAGACTCTGAACCTGAGTCGGTAAAGAACACATGCTGCAATTTTTCAGGCATATGCTGAATAATTCGTTCAGCCAACTGAAACGATAATGGATGACCAAACTGAAATGCCGGAGAGTAATCAAGTTTGGCTAACTGAGTACTCACGGCTTGCTGAATTTCTGGAAGCGTATGTCCTGCACCACAAGTCCAAAGGCCCGACAAAGAGTCGTAGACTTCGCGGCCTGCGTTATCAATTAAATAAGACCCTTTAGCACCAACAATCATGCGTGGATCTTTATGGAAATTACGATTTGCAGAAAATGGCATCCAATGCGCTTGATAATTTAAGCTCATCTGAGCATTTGATTGAACGGTTTCTGATGCAAAATCACCATCAGTTAATTTGTCGATATCAAACATAATCACTCTTCTTGTTTTGAGGCTATTTTTTGAGTGTACATAGCACTATAGTTTTGATAAATTCAAATTATCTTGAGTTTAGATTTAAAAAAACAAAACTAAATGAAACCTAAAAAATTAAATCAAGTCACTGATTTTGATATTAAATTACTTAAAATATTTAAGACGGTTTGTGACTGTCATAGTTTTACCTCTGCCGAAAGTATTCTTGGCATTAGCCGTTCTGCAATTAGTCTGCATATGAGTGATTTAGAAAATCGTCTGGGCATCCGGCTATGCCAACGTGGCCGTGCAGGGTTTGCCCTGACGGATGAAGGACGGGAAATTTTAGAATATATAGAAGTGCTCACCGCATCTATCGAAGACTTTCGCTCTAAAGTTAATCAAATGCATAACCGTCTAAAAGGCGAATTTAATATAGGTATTATTAATAACCTCGTGACCATGCCAAGTGGCTACATTACCAATACGCTGGCACAACTCGCCGAAGAACATTCTGAAGTAATTATTAACATTAGTATGAGCACACTTTCAGATATTGAGTGCCGTGTGCTAGATAACCGTTTACATGCTGGAGCAATTCCTCTTGTTACCCCTTTATCTGGCCTAGAATATTTTGATTTATATAGTGAAAGTTCATTTTTGTATTGCGGTAAAAACCATCCCTTGTTTGGCAAATGTAGCAAGATGGATTTAGATGAGTTAAAAACCTGGCAAGCGGTACTCCCCAATTATGCCATCACACCAGAAGCAGCAAAATTGCACCAGCTTTTAGACTGTAAAGCGACTGCAAGTGACCGTGAAGGAATTGCATTTCTGATTTTAACGGGAAAATTCTTAGGTTTTTTACCCGACCACTATGCAAAAAAATGGGTTGAAGATGGTTTTATGCAAGCCGTTTCAAAGGAAAAAATGCATTACAGCACTCCCATTTGCTTAATTACCCATAAAGGCAAAAACCACAATATTATTTTAAAAACTTTTATGGATATGCTTAAGAAGCGGGTCGTAAATAATTAAAAATCTATCTTTTTTAATTTATTAAGCTCAAACATGGCATTTTTATATTTAAAATATGCCTTATTTATCTGTTTTAGTTTCTATTGATACTGCTAAAAAATAGTCAGTAGTTTACAGATGCATTGAAGACAATTCACAACCTAGAGGTAGTTGTAGTTTTACCCCACCTCCTCAGTAAAAATTAGCTTATTTCTTAGGATATGAACTCGGTTGGAAATTATTCATACCGAATTTTGCAGATCGAATGCATTTCGAGCGTGTTCAACCATTGGAAGCTTATCAATTGTCCACGCATGCAGTTGTCGTAAGGGTTGCTGCAAGGTATTGCCCAGAGGTGTGATTTCATATTGAACAGCGAGTGGAGACGAAATCACATGGCGGGAAATAAGTCCATTACGCTCCAAACGGCGCAGACACTGGGTCAGAGCCTTTTGTGTAACACCTTCCAACCGACGCTTAATCGCATTAAAACGATGTGGACCATCCTCTAAAACAGCCAATACCATCATCGACCATTTATCTGCAATTTGATCAAATAAGGCTCTGCTTGGGCAATCTGATGAAAAACACTGCGGTTCAATAACTAACATCGAATGTTCCATGACTCTCCCCGAACAACTACACACCAATGTGGTACTAGGTTTAAATTTTATACCAATCTAAACGCTTGAACAACAAGCTCTCAATCCACTTGCTTAGCCAGCTTGATTGAGAGTCACATCATACAGTGTGGCAAGTAATTACTATGAAAATAAAGTTTGAGGTGGTTTACGTGAGTATACCTAGTCTACTTAAAGTACCTAATTGACACTAGGTTTATAATATATACCATTAAGACTTACACATTTTTAGAGTCTATTTGATGTCTATTCTGAATAACTTCTTCCATCCTCTTAAGCTTGCTTCAGGCATAACTCTTCGCAATCGTATTGTGATGTCGCCAATGACAACTTGGTCAAGCACTGATGATTTTCAAATCTCGGATGAAGAGGAAGCCTATTACCGTCTTCGCGTTAAAGGTGTGGGTTTGGTCATTAGCGGCTGTGCCCAAGTCACCGCTAATGGTATTGGGTTCACAAATGAGTTTTCTGCAGCTGACGACAGCTATATTCCAAGCCTTAAACGGCTTGCTGACGCTGCAAAGAGTGGTGGCGCACCAGCCATTCTTCAGCTATTTCATGCAGGCAACAAGGCACTGCCTCATCTCATTGCCGATGCAGATGTGGTGAGCTCGAGCGCTATCTTGACGAAAGCTACTCCTTTCATGGCACCGCTGACACCTCGGGCACTGACAAGCGATGAAATCTTGCAGATGATCAAGGCATTCGGTGAAGCAGCAAGACGCGGTATTGAGGCGGGTTTTGACGGTATAGAAGTTCATGGCGCCCACGGTTTTCTTTTGCAAAATTTTCTGTCGCCAGCTACCAATACACGCACCGATGAATGGGGTGGCTCATTAGAAAATCGCATGAGGTTCCCATTAGCCGTCGTTGCAGAAATCAAGCGCGTCATAGCCAATTATGCTGACCGCCCATTTGCTATCGGTGTCCGCCTTTCCCCTGAAGAGACAGTCGATGAAGGTTACCGTATTGACCAAACTCTTACTTTTATTGACCAATTGTTAGACCTCGGGGTCGATTATATTCATGTCTCTTTGGCTAACATGTTGACTGACTGCCCTATCGACGATCCAACAGGACCATCCATTATTAGTCGCATCATTAATCAGGTCGACGACCGTGTGCCTGTTTTGGCCGCGGGTGGCATCCTGACCCCCGATCAAGCCAAACAAGCACTGGTTACTGGACTATCTATGGTTTCGGTTGGACGCGGACTGATTATCAATCCAGACTGGGTTGATCATCTTAAAAAAGAACAGGAAGTGAACATCGAACTTGATCCGACCAAGATAGATGCACTCAAGATCCCACAGAAGCTTTGGGCCATCATTCAAGGCATGCCTGGCTGGATTCCTTTGAAGCAATAAGGATTACTTAGACTACGCACCAGTTTGGCTACCATCAAGCTGGTGGTGAACGCCCTTACGGAAACAAAGACTTATATTTTTTATATCCTTTGATGGAAGCCAGTTCAGAGAATAACGGCATTTACTGAGCCATCAACATATTCGGTCTTGAGAATTAAAAAAGGAGGTATTGGCCTCCTCTTTTAATTCAAAATATAAACATCTGGTTGTAGGTTAAATATCTTTATTTGATAGATATTACTAAAGATGCTTTGATTTCACTTTAGGTGGTAGTTGATATTTGTGCCATCTCTTTCTTTTCTAGACGATTTAGCAATGTGCCAAAAATTGCTGCAACAATGTACATAAATAATGAATAAACTGCTGCTGGCATAGCGGCCGTACTACTTGCCATTACTGTAAACGCAATAGTCATGGCTAAGGTACTGTTATGAATCCCAATTTCAAACGCACAAGCTTTTGCCTGAAAGCTATTTACACCGAATAATCGTGGAACAAAATAGCCAACAATTAAACTACATACGCAGAACAGCAAAGTTGCCAATCCAATTTGCCCAATATACGTCATCAGATTTTGGTAATCCCGCGCAATTGCCAATATGATGATGGATACGAGAAAAACAATAGCAAAAATACGCACAGGTTTATTGAGCTTTTCAGCCATATGCGGTGAAAAATGACGGACTAACATCCCAATACCCACGGGCACTAAAATAATTAGAAAAACTTGTATGATTTTAGAAAATTGCAATCCTACGTTTTGTCCATTTTCCATAAAGTGTTGTATTGCAAAATTCACAATTAATGGAAGTGTAAAGGCAGCAATCACCGAATTTATAGCCGTTAAAGTAATATTTAAAGCGATATCACCTTTATAGAGATAACTAAATAAATTAGCAGTTGGCCCGCCCGGTGACGCAGAAAGTAGCATTAATCCCACAGCGAGCAATGGTGGTAAAGCAAGAATCTTACAAATAATAAAAGCAATACTGACTAAAATAACCAGTTGGCAAAATAATGCGATAAAGACTGCTTTGGGGTGTTGTCGTACACGTTTGAAGTCATTTACGGTCAGCTCTAGACCTAAACCAGCCATAATAATTGCAAGTGCAATTGGTAAAAATACGGTAATTAATCCTGAACCCATAATCTCATTCCTTTTTTTCCATTTATTGATGGACCTTCTAGTCCCATACGCTTATGTTTTTAATTAAAAAATTAAAAATTCTTATTAAACCTTTAGTTCTTTTCTTAAAATTTTACCCACATTCGACTTGGGTAATTCATTAATAAATTGAATATAGCGTGGTTGTTTGTAGCCTGTCAGGTTTTCTTTTGCATAGGTCTGGATTTCTTCAACCGATAAAGAGTCATCTTTTTTAACAATAAAGGCTTTAGGCACTTCACCCGATTTTTCATCTGCAATGCCAACCACGGCGACTTCCAAAATTTTTGGATGTTGAGCCAAAACTTCTTCAATTTCGTTTGGAAAAACATTAAAACCTGAAACTAAAATCATGTCTTTTTTACGGTCAATAATTTTGGTATAGCCTTTTTCATTCATGAAACCAATATCACCGGTTCTAAAGAAACCATCATCGGTCATGACTGCTTTAGTTTCTTCAGGCAAATTCCAGTAACCTTTCATGACCTGTGGGCCACGAATTGCAATTTCTCCAGTTTCACCGGGTGCTAATTGATTACCTTCATCATCCAAAATAGCAATATCCGTACTTGGTACAGGAATACCAATCGTGCCACTAAAAAGATTAGAGATGGGCGGGTTAAAGGTAGCAACTGGTGAGGTTTCTGATAAGCCATATCCTTCACGGATAATACGTCCTGTCAGTTTTTCCCATCCATCGGCAGTGGATTTCAAAATTGCCATACCGCCGCCTGTGGTAATTTCTAAACGGCTATGGTCCAATTTATTAAAGCCTTCATGATTAAGCAGTGCATTAAATAAAGTATTTACAGCAGGAAAAACCGTAGGATGATATTTTTCAAAACAATGCACGAGAGCGTCTAAATCACGCGGGTTTGGAACTAAAACAGTGGCATAACCTTTATTCATTGCGCTGTGCAATAAACACACAGTAAAACCAAAAATATGATAAAGCGGTAAAGCACAGATCGCTATTTCATCTTCAAGAGCATCTCGGTCACCAAAGTAGCTTTTAAAAACCACATTATTTTGTAATAAATTGGCGACAATATTTCTATGGGTTAATTCCGCACCTTTTGATACACCTGTTGTTCCACCCGTATATTGCAAAAGCACAGTATCATTAAGAACAAGTTCAGGGCGTATATAGTCTTGGGCATTTACCTTTAATAAGATTTGCTTAAAACTATAGTTTTTTAAATCTGATGTGTCTAATTCAGCAGGTTGTTCGACTAACATTTCAGTCATTGTGGTGGTAATAATATGCTCAACCGACACCTGCTCTTTGACAGCCTCATAAACAGGTAAAAACTGTTCCAATATAAATAAGACTTTTGCGCCTGCATCATTTAATTGATGCTTTAATTCACGTGCGGTATAGAGTGGATTAATATTGACCAGAATGTAACCTGCGCGAATCACGGCAAGTGAAATAATCGGGTATTGAATAATATTGGGCATCATTACGGCAACACGTGTACCCTTTTCTAGCCCTAAACTTTGTAAGAATGTTGCTACTTGTCGGCTATATAAATCGATTTCAGCATAAGAAAAAGATTTATCTGCAAATATGAACGCATTTCTTTGCTGGAACTTATTAAAACTGTTGTCCCAAAAATCGAGAAGTGAAGTTTGTTCATCAGGCAAAGTAATCGTACTTTCAATATTCCATTGCTTATATTCATCTAACCAGATCTGATTTGTCATCTTATCGTCCTTTATGATAGAGAGGAATTTCGATTTTCTTCTGTGTCATCTATGTCATTATTGTTAAGTTAAAATTTATAACCAATTTTCAAACCATAACCAATTGAATAGTTATTTTTATATTCACCGACATAATATTCACTGCCTGCCTGAGCACCAAGCTGACCTTTGGCATCCCCAAGCCATAGATACTTCATTCCACCTGAAATAAAGTATTTTGAAGTTGGACTATATTGCGCACCAAGACCGACATTGTAATAACCTTTCGCTGGCCCACCTGTAGACACACGCTCTCCTGCACCCGAATCCCAACCAACAGAAACTGAACCTGACCATTTATCACTTAGACGTTGCCCAATTCCAAGATTGGCAGACCATTGATCGTCATAATAGCGAACCAGATTAAAACCATTTGGACGACTTGGTGTTGATAGAACCCCAACAACTTCTGAGATTTCGCCAAAACTATACGGTTTAAACTCAAAATCATTCCAGTTAACCCAACGCACGTTACCAAACAATAAAGTGCCTTTGCGTAATCCGGTCTGAAATTCCAAATTCACTGACTCTGGTGCTCTAAATTTAGTTGGACCTGACGTTCCTGCATCTGGTAAGCCCGCAACAATACGATTCAGTGCTTCTTTACGTGATTCAGTGAGTTGCCCCATAGAAACCATATACGCCAAATGCTGATCAAGAAAATCACGACCTTGTTGCGTACTTAACATATCAACCATGGGCGCATTTTCATTGGCAGTCACTTCATGCAGAATTTCTGAACGATAGGTCAATGAGGCTTTAATGGCTTTTTCAGGAATTTGATAACCAAATCCTGCCAACCATCCCCAATCTCCAACTTCTTTGGCATCAAAGTCATAACCATTATATAAACTGAAAACTTGACCTCTTAAATTGACGTTACTTTTAAAAGTTTGATAAACAGGTCCTGCATAAAAATTCCAGTTTTTATTCGGTTGATAACCAAAAATCAGACTGAAATTTTGCATAACAAAATTCGATTTGGTGTTCCCTGTTACGACTTCTCTACCTGTCTTTTGGGCAAGTGTTGCAGAATTAATGCCTGGTACTAAAACCGTATCGTTCGGGGTAGCAACAAAGCTGTTCTTTCCATAATATTCTGAGTCGGAAGTAAATGGCTGATCATAAAGAAAGCCAAATGAAAACTGCGGGGCTAACTGTAATTTCAAAGCTGCACTGGGGCGATAATCAGAATTTGCAATATCAGAAATAGCATTACGCGTTGGGTTCGTACCCGCTTCTTGTCCTTCTAACGAAGTGTCTGAAACAGATAAACTTGCCTCAAAATAATTATCAGGTTGTAGAAATGCAGAAATTGATTGTCCTGTTCGATCAAATGCTGCTGCATAGAGTGGGCTCGTACAAAATGAAGCCATTACCATGACTAAAGTTTTCTTTTCCATCTTTTAATCCGTCCTAGATTTTTTATTTTTACTTATTAGAGCGCTCTTATACCGAACGCCCGAAGTTTGTTTCTACGTGGTGGTTCTTATTAGGTAACTTCAAATAAACTGGCTGATTCCACATCTCCCATTGATACCGGACATAACGCATCTTCAATAAACTTAGGTTCTTCTCTTGCCTATTCAACGGCGCGTTTAAGGAATGGTTCTTACTAGAACCATTCTTCCGACATAGTAAGTGGAGTTGTCTCTACCGGATCAAGCACTGCTAACCAACTTATAATTTTTGGCATTTCCCAACCAAAGAAATAATCACACGCGGCAAGCTTCCCACGCAGAAAATCAGGGTCTGTTGAATTTGGCATGAGTTTATGAATGACTACTGCTTGATCAAGCCATAACCACCCCACCACAAGATGCCCAAAGGCTTCCAGATAATTGGCGGCATTTGCCAGTTGGAGTTCTACATCGGTTAAGGCATGTAATTTTTCTGTTACATTCTGGATGAGTTGCCACTTTTGAGCTAAGTGATCTGCATGATCCTTTAACGAAGGCTCTGCTTTGGCTTGCGTAATGGTATTCATGATTTTTTCATGTAATAGCTTCATCGACAGTCCCTGATTAAGACGAGTTTTTCGTCCTAATAAATCGAGTGCCTGAATACCAAATGTTCCTTCATGGATTGGGTTAAGTCGATTGTCCCGATAAAACTGTTCAACATTATATTCACGGGTATAACCGTAGCCACCATGAACTTGAATTGCTAAATCATTTGCTACAAGTCCCCATTCAGAAGACCAGCTTTTCACCACCGGAGTTAATAGATCAAGTAATTGATTGGCTTGATTACGCTGCTCGGCATCTTCAAGTGAGTGGATATCATCGGTTAATCGGGCTGCATATAGGCACAGTGCCAACGCACCTGAGACATATGCTTTTTGCGCCAAGAGCATACGGCGGACATCTGCATGTTGAATGAGCGGGATTTGTGGAGAACTTGGATTACGTTCGCTACGAGAGCGACCTTGTACTCGGTTTTTTGCATAATCTAAAGCATGCAGATAACCTGTATATCCCAATGCTGCTGCCCCAAGTCCAACCGAAATTCGAGCTTCATTCATCATATGAAACATATAGGCCAGCCCTTTACCAGCTTCGCCAACTAGTTCACCAATTGCACCTGCTTCTCCTTGGGGTGTGTAACGACCTTCCCCAAAATTCAGCACGCAGTTGACTGTTCCCCGATAGCCCATTTTATGGTTAATTCCAGCCAGCACCACATCATTGCGTTCGCTTGGCTGTCCATTTTCATCGAGTATTTTTCGCGGTACAGTAAACAATGAAATGCCTTGCACACCTGCTGGTAATTGTCCATTTTCATCTGGAATTTTTGCCAAAACTAAATGAACAATATTGTCAGAGATATCGTGCTCGCCACCTGAAATCCACATTTTGTTTCCAAACAAGCGATAACGACCATCTTCTGTTTTAATCGCACGTGTACGGATATCAGCAAGACTTGAACCTGCTTGTGGTTCAGATAAACACATCGTTCCGAAGCATTTACCTTCCATCATGGCGTTGACATAGGGTTTCACTTTTTCAGGTTCACCATGGGCCATTAATAAATTTGCATTACCAATGGTTAAAAAGGCGTAGCCTGCTGTTCCTGGATTGGCACCGAGTAGATATGCCATACCTGCACGCTCAATGGTATTGGGTAAGTTCATACCATTCCAATCTGATGGAAAAGCTGAACTCATCAAACCCGCATCAGCAAAGGCCTTAAGCGCGACTCCGACTTCAGGATTGACCGTCACACGTTCACCATCAAAAACAGGTTCGTTACTGTCATTTTTTTTATTATGAGGAGCAAATAAATCGGTTGCCAAAGCCTCGTAAACGTTTAAAACAGACGTATATTCAAAACGGTCCTGTCCTGCAAAAGAATTGCGTTGACTAAGTTCTTCAACTTTTAGCCAATCGAATAGCAAAAAATCTACATCACGACGAGAGAGAATTAATTCATTGCTCATGGTTTATTCCTATACATTCACAAGTGTAAGCCACTCTGTAACAAGTGCCGGCTTGGCTTGGTTTTCAATTTCGATACTGACTTCCATGATCAGTTGATAAACACCCTTATTTTTCTCGGAAACATTTTTTAAATGAAAATGTCCACGCACACGCTTACCGCTATGTACAGGGCTGATGAAACGTAAATTATTGATGCCATAATTCACAGCAGATTGCTGCCCTTGTACAGTAGGAATGACTTGGGCGGCCATGGCTGAAAGCAAAGATAGGGTTAAGAAACCATGCGCAATCGTGCCACCAAAAGGAGTTTGACGAGCAGCTTCTTCATCCACATGAATAAATTGACGATCCAGTGTTACATCAGCAAAGGTATTGATCATGGTTTGCTCTATTGCAATCCATTCTGAGCTACCGAGTACCTTGCCTTGTAACTCAAAGAGTTGCTCGATGCTTAATGTATTTTTTGTCAAAATTATTCTCCTGCCATTAATGAAGCCTTTTTCAGCTCAAGCTCGCCCTGATCGCCCCCTCTGACAGGCACAAACTCATCTGTTCGGTCTGAAACATCAGCTAAACGTTGTGCTAAAACATGAGGAACTTGTTCATCTGTACCTAAATAAATCCCTTGTGTGAGGGTGATGTGTGCTGCCTCAAAGCTACCAGCACCAGCACAAAGAATCATACGGGTAGGTGCATCTTCGCCAACTAAAACCGCAATTGCAGGACTGACAGCGCTTGGTGCAAGGGCTTTTAGTGCTTCTTCAGGTAACAACCCTTCAAGCATACGAGTTGCTGCTGTTGGTGCTAGGCAGTTCACCCGAACATTAGATTTTTCACCTTCTAAGGCAAGCGTCTGCATTAACCCAACCAATGCCATTTTTGCAGCACTGTAGTTGGACTGCCCAAAATTGCCATACAAACCTGAGGATGAAGTAGTCATGACAATACGACCATATTTCTGCTCGCGCATGATATCCCATACAGCTTTAGTGCAATTTACGGCTCCCATGAGATGTACATCAATTACTGTACGGAAATCTTCTAAAGCCATCTTGCTAAAGGTTTTATCTCGGAGAATTCCAGCATTATTAACTAAAATATCTATGCGACCCCAGCGGGCAATAGTTTCATCTACCATCTGTTGAACTTGTTCAAAATCAGTGACTGAAGCACCATTTGCCATCGCCTCGCCACCCGCTGCAATAATTTCATCCACGACTTTTTGGGCCGCCATGGTTGAGCCGCCCTTTCCGTTTACATCACTACCCAGATCATTCACGACCACTTTTGCACCCAAACGAGCCAGTAATAGTGCATGTTCTCGCCCTAGACCAGCGCCAGCACCTGTAACAATAGCCACTCGATTGCTTAAATTAATTGTCATGATTTTTTCCTAAATAAATTAATAAGATGTATTTAATAAATGTTTTAATAAGCTGTCACTCCGCCATCAATTGCAATGGCTTGACCTGTGAGATATGAGTTTTCTTTGGCACACATCATCAGCATCATTGCCACCACTTCGCTTGGATGGCCAAGACGCTTCATTGGCGAGGCCTGCGCTAAAAAGTCTTGTTTCTCTTTGAGTTCACTGTCGACTACCATCGGGGTGGTTGTATAAAATGGACAAATTGCATTAACTCGAATGCCTTTATTTGCATATTCAATCGCTGCTGTTTTTGTTAATCCCACCACAGCATGCTTTGCCGCAGCATAGGCAGCCAATTTGGGAGCCGCGCCTAAACCTGCAACAGAAGCAACATTCAGAATAATGCCACCACCTTGTTGCAACATCTGACGAATTTGATGCTTCATTCCAAAGAACACACCTTTGGCATTGACGGCAAAACTCAAATCCAGATCTGCTTCATCGGTATCAATAAAGCTTTTCATAGGCGGACTCATACCTGCATTATTGATCCCGACATCGATTCTACCAAACTGAGTAACTGCACTTTGCACCAAAGCCTGTACATCTGCTTCACAGCTGACATCACACACTTGCGCAACCACCTCTACTCCTGCTTGGCGTAGCGGTTCAACTACAGTATTTAACCCTTCAATATTCAAGTCACCCAACACTAATTTTGCACCATACTTTGCCAGTTGCTCTGCCAGCAATGCACCAAATCCACTCGCCGCACCTGTGATTAAGACCACTTGACCTGAATAATGTTCGTACATTGCTATTCCTCCCTAAATAGTTAAACCACCATCAACCACAATACATTCACCATTGGTGTAACTCGCAGCATCGGACACCAGATAAAGTACCGTTCCCGCCATTTCACGTGGCTCTGCGTGACGGCGTAATGGAATTGAACTCATCCAGCTTGTATAAATATCTTCATTTTCAAATAGTGCCGATGCAAATTTGGTCTTTGTAAGACCTGGTAACAAAGCATTCACTCGAATACCCAATGGTCCACATTCTTTTGCAAATGCTTTGGTCATATTCACCACCGCAGCTTTGGTAATAGAATAAATACCTTGTTGGTCTCCGGGTTGTAGGGCATTTACAGATGCGGTATTCACAATTGCACCGCCGCCCTGTTCCTTCATTAATTTACCTGCCTCGACAGACATAAAGAAATATCCACGAATATTGACATCAACCGTTTTGTTATAGGCCCCAATATCAGTATCCAAAATATGCCCAAAATAAGGATTGGCAGCTGCATTGTTGACTAAAATATCTAAACGACCATGTTCTTTACGAATATATTCAAAAATTTCTGCAATATCTTCTAGTTTACCCACATGACAAGCGGCAGCTTCCGCTTTACCATTTGCTGCAATAATTTCATTAGCAACGCGTTGGCAATCTTCAACCTTGCGACTAGATACAATCACATGTGCGCCTTGTTCAGCTAAAAGTTTGGCAATTTCCTCACCAATACCACGACTAGCACCTGTAACTAAGGCTATTTTTCCAGTCAAATCGAATAAATTTGTAGCCATATCATTTCCTTATGTTCATGGATTTTGTGAAGTCAGTTGTAAACAACGCTCATATAAATTTTCGACAAAACTCCCAAAATTTTTAAAATCGGGATTTTGAGTTTCTTTATGGTAATAACGATAATAAATTTGCTGGAGAATAGCGGCTAAACGAAATAAGCCAAATACTTCGTAAAACGTCCAATTGTTGGTATGTAAACCTGTTTTTTGCAGATAATAGTCCACGACTTCCTGACGTAAAAACATGCCTTGTAAATAGGTTGGCTGACGTCGCATAGATTTCAATGTTGCGTTATCATCATCTTGTACCCAATAAGCCAGAGCACACCCTAAATCCATAAGTGGATCGCCGAGTGTCGTCATTTCCCAATCCAATACCCCAATAATAGAGGTAGGTTGTTGTCGATCTAAAATGAGGTTATCAAATCGCCAATCGTTATGAATGACACACGTTTTACTGTCTTGAGGGACATGCGCATGTAGCCATTGTCTTATCTCACTGAAATTTGGTACATCAGGCGTTAATGCTTTTTCATAACGCTTATCCCATCCTTCAACTTGGCGACGACAATAACCCTCGCCTTTACCTAGCATTTCTAAATCAGTGCCTTGATAAGGGAGTTGATGTAAGGCGATTAGAGAATCCAGCATATTTGTACAGAGAACTTTGAGCTGATCTCTACTTAAACTTAGGTCTTGGGGCAGATCAGCGCGAAGAATTATGCCTTCGATACGTTCCATCACATAAAAATCACAACCAATGACGGTGTGATCTGTACACAATGCCACCATTTCTGGAACCATAGGGTAAAGTGGCTTAAGTGCTTTTTGCACCCGATATTCCCGCACCATATCGTGAGCAGATTTTGCTTTTGTACCTGATGGTGGGCGACGTAAAATCAAATCGTGATTATCGCATTCAATCCGATAAGTCCAATTAGAGGCCCCACCCGAATATTGAGTTATTTTGGGTGTGCCTTTTAAACAAATACCCTGTTGAAACAGCCAGTCTTGTATAGCAGTTATGTTGAGTTCTTCACCCTGACGTACCTGACCACCAACATCAATCACAGACATGGTTATTTCCCCTCTGCTCGATGGTGGCTATATCCCCGCTTTTTTAACTCGATTTTACTAATAACACGTTTATGAACTTCATCTGGGCCGTCCGCTAAACGTAAAGTTCGCGCAAGAGCAAAAAAACGAACCAAAGGCGTATCATTTGATATTCCCATTCCACCATGAATTTGAATTGCCATGTCCATGACTTGTTGCATTACATTAGGGGCAACTACTTTAATGGCTGAAATTTCAGTCATAGCTGCAACATTTCCAACGGTATCCATTTTCCAAGCTGCATACAAAGTCAATAATCGAGCTTGATCAATCGCAATTCGGGCATCTGCAATACGCTCTTTATTGCCGCCTAATTCTAAAATTGGTTGACCAAATGCCGTACGGCTCATACCACGATCAATTGCCAATTCTAAAGCACGTTCAGATGCTCCCACGCAGCGCATACAATGATGTATTCGCCCTGGCCCTAAACGCCCTTGTGCAATTGCAAAACCTTGTCCAGCTTCGCTAATGAAATTACTCACGGGTACACGTACATTATTAAAGCTGATTTCGCCGTGACCATGGGGTGCCTCAGTTTCATTAAAAACTGGAAGCATTCTTTCAATCTTGATTCCAGCCGTATCGATAGGTACTAAAACCATCGAATGCTGTTGGTGTTGACCTTTATTTGCATCGGGTGTGCGTGCCATCACAATCAATATTTTAGCATTCGGATCACCTAAACCTGATGACCACCATTTTCGACCATTGAGAACGATTTCATCACCCTCAATAACCGCGGTAGTTTGCATATTGGTGGCATCACTTGATGCAACTTCAGGCTCGGTCATACAAAAAACAGAACGAATTTCGCCTTTTAATAATGGTTCTAACCATTGTTTTTTCTGCGCTTCATTCCCATAACGCCATAAAACTTCCATGTTGCCAGTATCTGGAGCATTACAGTTAAAAACGGTCGGAGCTAAAAAACTACGACCCGTTTGTTCTGCGATATGAGCATATTCTTGAATATTCAAACCCGCGCCTAATGTGTCATCAGGTAAGAACATATTCCATAAACCAGCTTCCTTTGCCTTATTTTTTAATGTTTCCAAAGCGGTCGGCCATTTCCATGTGGTCCAATCATCATGGTCGCAAGTACGTCGAATCTCAGCCCAAAACTCTTCCTCAATAGGCTCAATTTCAGTTGCCATGAATTGCTTAACTTTTTCTAAATATTGTTTGCCACGAGCGCTAAGTTCAAAATTCACAGTTTTAATCACTCTATTTGTTATGCTATTTCCTGACCATACCGAACTTGTTACAATGAATAAAATGAATTGTTTGAATAACAAACCATGAATGAAATGAATAATAATGTCGCCTCTCTAGCTCGTATTGACCTCAATCTATTTCGGGTGTTTGTCACAATTTATAAAGAAAAAAATCTAACACGTGCGAGTGAACAACTTTTTTTAAGCCAACCTGCTGTTAGCCATGCGTTGGCCCGTTTACGCGATCATTTTAATGACCCACTATTTATTCGAGATGGGCATGGCGTTGTTCCATCGCCTTTAGCCAAACGGTTATGGCCTAAAATTGAACAGTCATTGCAACTTATGCATCAAGCAATTCAAAGCACGCATGACTTTGTGCCAGCACGAGATTTAAAACATCTCACAATCGCTATGACTGATGAGTATGAAGGGATTTTTTTGCCTTCTATTATTCAACACTTAACCCAATTTAATCCTAATTTGCAGTTAAATAGCGTACGCATTGATCGTAAAAACTTAAGGTATGAGCTGTCTACGGGTAAAATCGATTTTGCAATTGATGTTCAACATTCCGTTGAAGATAGTATTGATTATGAATGCTGTAATAAAGACCAGTTTGTGGTAATAAGCCGCAAGCAGCATCCATTATTATCATCTACGGACCTAACAAAAGAAATTTATTTAGATGCCAAACACATTACTGTGTCCTCTCGCCCCACAGGTCGTGTCTTTGAAGATTTCTTCTTATCTAAACTAGGTATCAAAAGAACTATTAGCTTTCGCTGCCAACAATATGAAACGGCAATCCGATTAATTACACAAACGGACCATTTACTCACGATTCCTCAATGCCAAATTGCTTATTTTAAAGATAATTACCCTCAAATTAAGGTGCATCCACTACCCATTGATATAGCTGGATACCAAATGAACTTATATTGGGATCAACAAAAGTCCCATGAACACCAAATAGCGTGGTGTAAGACGCAACTATTGCATATTATTAGTAATTTATAGAATAGTTTCACAACTAAATCAGAAGGATAATTAAGCTCAGCATTTTATTTATGCCTGATGCACTAAAGCACACCCATTTGCTTAATTATCTATAAGGGTAAAAATCACAAGATTATTTAAAAACTTTAAAAAAGAGCACCTAAGTGCTCTCTCGTTCTCATTGATTTTTAGATAAGGCAAAATTTATTGCCCTGTCATATGCATGTTCTTGTAGCTCAGTATATACATAGAAATCCTGTTCTGCCTTGGTAACAGGATTAATGAGTTTCATTGGTTCATAACTATGAGTATTTAAATCATTGGGATCAACATCAAATGCTTCTAATTGCTGCTCTCTCCACTCGCCACTTAGAACACCACCCACACAAAGCCATTTTGTTGAATTGTCTGACATATATAATCCTTATTATTGGAGGTGCTTTTATACCATATCACGGCGACCTTTAAGTCAGTTTAATTTTTCATCCCATCAAAAGATAAAGCCCCGTGTTTAGGAGATAGCTAAGTTTTTTAGCTCATCTTGGCGACTAAATTTATTGAATCTCTTTTTTCTAATTCACTCTTTAACTTTAATATTTCAGGCCACTTATTCAAATTTAGAGAGAAATAGTCACACCAATGTAACATTACATAGAAATAGAAGTCTGCAATTGAAATTTCACTACCCATCAAAAACTGATATGAATGAAGTCTACTCTCTATGTAATCAAAGCTTCTTTCTAATTTCTGTTTAGATACTTCAATCCAAGAATCAATTTTTTCATTGTAGAAAAAAGCAGAAAAGTTCTTATGAATATCCATACTAATAAATGATAAAAGACTCATCATTTCATAACGCTCAAAAGAACCCACTTTGGGAATTAAATTCTTCTCTGGAACTAAGTCAGCTAAGTAAGTCAGTATAGTGGTAACTTCAGTTAGAACTTTACCATTATCAAGCCCAAGTGCTGGAACTGCCCCTTTAGGGTTAATCTTTAGATAATCCAGCCCAGATCCAGTCACTTTTGTTGATAAATCTACAAACTCTGTATCAAATATTTGCCCAGTTTCTTTTAAAGCAATATGGATCGCCATTGAACAGGCATGTGGATAAAAAAATAATTTCATTGATGATAACCATAATTTAAATAGAAAAAATAAAGGTAAAAATACAAATCTGCATTTCTACCTTTTTGAAATTATTTAAGTTTCTTATCTACACAGAGGCCACCTGCTCCAAAAATAACAAGTGCCAAAAGACCTCCCGCCATTGAAATGTTTTTCATAAACATAATTTGGCTGTTCATATCAGAACCACTGTGAAATAGCACTGCTGCCACTAACGAGAAACCAAATAATAGGAATGCTGCAAGTCGGGTTTGGAAACCAATCAATACAAGAAAGCCTCCTCCAAATTCAACCAGAATAGCGAATGGTAATAACGCGGATGAGACTCCCATAGACTCCATATACCCTGCATTACTTGAGTATTGAAATATCTTTCCTATTCCAGATAAGATAAAAATTACAGATATCATTACCCGCATTAGAAGTGATGCAAATGGAAATATCCTCGGATGTTGGATAACTTTTTCAATTGCATTATTAATTTTAGTCATGATTATTCCCTCAGTTCTAAGCAGAAACAGCAAACATTTCTGGAATACCATTTATTGTTTGGCTAATTGATTGAGAACGAGTTGGAAAAGCCATTCCTTCTGCACGTACTACAAAAACATCTTGGACACCTAAGAAGTTAAAAATATCTTTTAGATAGGATTCTTGATGATCCATAGGGAATTGGTTGCCATAAGCACTACCGCGAGCACTGACAATAATAACTTTCTTACCTGAAACTAAGCCTTGTGGTCCATTTTCTGTATATCTGAAAGTTCGACCCGCAATTAAGATTCGGTCAATCCATGCTTTCAATGTGGTAGGGATACTCAAGTTATACATTGGCGCACCTAGTACAAAAACATCCGTTTCCTCAAATTGTTGAAGGATACGTTCATCAACTTGTGCTTCGGCACTCAAGTTATCAAAATGTTTGGCAAAATGCGGAAGTGGATCTGCATGTAAATCTCGATACGCCACTTCTAAAGGACCATGTTTTTTTAACTCTTGAACAACCGCATGACCAATTTCTCTGGTGGCAGAGTATTCACCAAGTGCGCTCGAGTCTAAATGTAATAATTTCATTTCATACCTATTCGGTTTTTTAGTCGTGAAATGAGTTTATGTGTTTTAGATTTGCAACTTAAGATCCATAACTGGGAACATATGTTGCATAAAATGCAACCAATAATCATACAGATCGAAGTAAAATAAATTATTAGCCCTTAAGGTTAAAAATCACCTATGAAAGATTTGAATGACTTATATATTTTTGCCTTGATTGTTGAACATGGTGGTCTAAGCAAAGTAGAACAAAAAACAGGAATATCTAAATCAAAATTAAGTCGTAGACTTTCAACTTTAGAGAAAAATTTAAACGTTAAATTATTACAACGAGACTCAAGACAAATTAAGCTTACGGCAATTGGGGAACAGATTTATCAATATGTGCAATCTATGCTTTTAGAGGCACAAACTGTCTATGATCTAATAGATCAGTTACGCGGTGAACCTATTGGAGCGATTACTGTAAGTGTTCCAATAGATGTTGCGGAAAGGATTATGCCTCTTATTCTGCCTGAATTTATGGATAGATATCCCAAAGTAGAAATCAAATTTATTGTGACTAACAAGAGAGTCGATATCCTTAAAGAGTCTGTTGATATAGGTATACGTATTCGACAGAATTTAGATAGTGACCATAATTTGGTTATGAGACATCTTGGCTATACACAGTCAGTGTTGGTTGCTAGCCCCAACTATCTTAATCAGTATGGTACACCTACGCATCCGAGTGAATTAACTAAACATAAGTTGTTAAGTAATATCGAAAATGAAAATCAAACTTGGTTCTTTAGTAATCAAGTTATTAATGAGAATTTAAGTTTACCTATAAAACCATTTATCAAAGCTGCAAGCTTAACCCTGCTGAATTGTTTAGCAACTGATGGAAAAGGTATCGCCCTACTGCCTTTATTAAAGTGCAAAAGTTTAATATTAGAAAAAAAACTGATCGTAGTTTTACCTGAATGGGAACTTCCAACTGGAAATTTTCATTTAATCTTTCCATCTAGAAGTGGTGCTTTGCCAGCATCAAAGGTCTTCCTTGATTTTTTGATAGAAAAAATTCCCCTACTGTTAAAAGAAATGCAGGATATTTAATCTTTTTATTCTAGATCTGTCATAAATTTTTCTCACTTAACCAGTTCGAGATCACCGAGGCCAATGCCTGAGGTTGTTCAATTGGAATCATGTGGCCAGTATTATTAATTATCTCAAGCTTTGCATGTGGCAACTGATCTAATAATTCAGTTGCTTCCTCATTACTACGCAGTTGGTCGTCAGCACCAGAAATAATTAGAGTTGGGCATGTTATCTTACTCATATCATAAGAGCTTCTATCTAACATAGATTGTTTAATGAACTCTTCATAACCTAATGTTTTACCCATCTCTTGGATTCTTTTTACAAGAGTTCGATTTTGAGCATTTGATGGATGAAGAGTTTTTTCAATCGATATCAAGCTCAGCCCACGAAAAGTTTGTTTAGAATTAAGTCTAATTGCGGTTAACTTTTGATTTTTCTGCTCCTCACTATCAGAGCGCAGTGAAGAAGCTATTAAAATTAATGCTTTAACCTTCTCAGGAAATTGTTCTACTAGAGATCTGGCAATATAACCTCCAAGTGAAAATCCAATCAGTACAAAGTTTTCCGGTACTTTTTTAACAATATTTTGAGCAATTTCTTTTATTGTATTTCCTTCTTTTAAATTGGCTCGAAATATATCCCACTCCATGGGCATCTCATTTACGAATTCATTCCAGAGAGATTCATCAAGCATATAACCAGGAATTAGAACGACCGAAAGTGGCTCTCTATTCATAAATTTATAACACCTTAATAAAATGAATGCCCTAATGAAGACGAAAACAAGTACATAAAATTATCGAAATATAAAGTAAATCTTGCGAAGCTTTTCAATCACACTTTAGTCTTTATCAACATATATGATTGAAAGCACTTCTTCTTTAAGCTCATCCAAAGCTGGGGACGCCTATAGCTCTAATATAATAAAAAACACCTTAAAAATAGTATTTAACTAGGCATTTGAGCCCCCTTGATTACAGCAATCAATTACAAGCTGAAATCAGGGATTACAAGAAATGATTAGTTAATTGATATCTCGTAATGGAAGTTATGAGCTAGCCCATAAGATTCACGGTATTCTACTGCAATGCCCTCAAGATTCTTGGCAATACGACATACTTTCACTAAAGGCTCTTCAATATTATTGTTTAAATAACTATCTTTGATATTTTTCTCAAAAGTTAACCGTTCTGTCGCAGAAGAAATAAATTGAGCACAGTGCTGATAGTAAAAAGGATAAAGTAAATTACCGAAATCAGAGATCTGAATTTGTTCAAGACTTTTAAATAAAGATTCTGGTAACCAAATTTTTTCACTTAAAACAATAACTTCTTCGTGTTTTCGAACACGTTCAATATAAAGTAACTTTTCTGTACTTTTAAGCCCTAACTCTGCATTTACTTCGGGGATTGCGTCACACACTTCTACTTTTTTTATTTGCCCTTGAGGCTGAATAAATTCGCCTTTTTTATTTCGTAATCTAAAAAAACGGATGAGTGAATTTTCAAAATTAGGTTGTTTTAAAAAGGTGCCTTTCCCTTGCAACTTAACTAATAAGCCATCTTCAACCAGTCCTTCTACAGCTTTTCTCACAGTTCCCACAGAGACGCTATACATTTGTGCTAGCTCTTGCTCACTTGGAATAGGTTCTTCAACAGTCCATTTCGACTCGATAAGTAGCTTCTGGATTTCCCAGCGAACCTTTTCATATCTCGGTAATTTAAAGTTTTTAAATGCAGCTTCATCAAGCATTTGCGTTAAACATCATAAAATAGATTTGACAATATTAGCATAGTTATATGTAATACAAAAAACCAAACATATATATGTTTAGATGTTTATATATTTATCAAGGAAGATAATATGACTGCATTGATGCTGATGTCCTTAGCACTATCTATAGGCTTAGGTTATAAAACTAAGATTAACATTGGATTTTTTACAATTGCCTTTGCTTACTTGATTGGCGGTTTTGGCATGGGGCTAAAGCCGTCAGAAGTCATTGAATTATGGCCTGTTAAAATTTTCTTTATTATTTTGTCTGTAACCCTGTTTTATAACTTTGCTTTAGCCAATGGGGCCCTAGAAAAACTCGCAAGCCATCTTTTATATAAGTGCCGTAAATTCCCTCAATTTTTACCCTTAGCGATTTTTTTTGCCGCGACTATTATTGCGGGTTTAGGTGCAGGCTTTTATACCGTTCTTGCTTTTATGGCACCCATTACGCTACTGCTGTGTAAAAAAACCAATATGAATATGATTATTGGTGGGATGGCTGCAAATTACGGCGCTTTAGCAGGTGCAAATTTTATGACATCACAAAGTGGCATTATTTTTCGAAGCTTAATGGAAAATACAGGCATTAACTCACAAACTGCTTTTTCATATAGCAGTGGAATTTTTATCTTAACTTTGATTATTCCAATTATAGTATTAGGAATTTATACCCTGTGGAATAGAAAAAATAATTCTATTGTTATTGAAGATCAAAAGCCTGAACCATTTAATACAAAGCAAAAACAGTCGATCTTCCTCATTATTCTCATGATGTCGATTGTTTTAATTTTTCCAATATTACATCTTCTTTTTCCTGATGCGACTACCATTACTTTCTTAAACTCTAAAGTTGATATTGCTTTTCTCGCTATTACCTTTTCGCTCATTAGTTTACTGATGAAACTTGCCGATGAGAAAAAAGTGGTTGCCCTTGTACCGTGGGGAACACTAATCATGATTTGCGGTGTCGGTATGCTCATCGCTTTAGGGGTAAAATTAGGCATTATTACTACACTTTCTGAATGGTTAGCCAATAACGTTCCTATTTGGGTAATCCCTCTTTTGTTATGTTTGATCAGCGCCATTATGTCTGTCTTTTCAAGCACTCTAGGCGTTGTTGCACCTACCTTATTTCCAATCGTTCCAGCTCTAGCGCTTACATCGGGCATTAATCCGCTTCTTCTCTTCATTTGTATTATTGTCGGTGCTCAATCGACTGCTATTTCTCCTTTCTCTTCTGGCGGCAGTCTTATCATGGCCTCAGCACCCGAAGATATCGACAAAACCAAATTCTTTAATCAACTGTTATTTAAAGCAATTCCTGTAGGAGTTATTGCTGCCTTAATCGCTATTTTGGCTTTAAAATTTGTAATGTGAGATGAAAATGAACGCTATAGATACCCATGCACATGTTTTTACGATACAGGACCACAGTATCGAAACAGCACGTTACACGCCTGATTATGATGCCAGCGTACAGAGTTTCATTTCTCATTTAGACAGTAATCATTTGACTCATGGCGTTCTGGTTCAACCCAGCTTTTTGGGTACAAATAACCTAGCAATGTTAAATGCCATTCAGCAATATCCTGACCGTTTAAAAGGAATTGCCGTTATTCAACACACGACGGCTTTTGATGAACTATTTGAACTTCAAGTACAAGGTATTGTTGGCATTCGATTAAATCTTTTTGGATTAGACCTTCCTTCTTTAAATACCATTGAATGGCGGTCTTTTTTACAAACTTTGGAAACTCTGAACTGGCAAATTGAATTACATGCACCACCGAAATATTTGGTTCAGCTTTTGCCTCAATTGAGTGAATACAACATCAATGTTGTGATTGACCATTTTGGCCGCGTTGACCCAATTAAAGGTATTGATGATCCGGATTATCAGCAGTTTTTAAGTTTACTCGATGTGAAACAGCACTGGATTAAGGTGTCAGGGTTTTATCGCCTAGGCACCGATTCAGAAAATATAAATACGGCTCAACAGGCCTATAACTTACTTAAAGAAAAAGGATTATTGCATAAAATTATTTGGGGAAGCGACTGGCCGCATACCCAATATGAAACCACTATTACATATGCAGAATCATTCAATATTTTTAAAAAAATTGTAGTTGATGAAAATGAACAATTCTTAATTTTAAGTCAAAATCCGAACAAACTTTTTGATTTCTCACGTACATAAGGAGTATGTATGAAAAATGATATTTTGATATCAGAAGTAGAAAAGACCACTATTCGTAAACTTTCTTTTCGCATTCTTCCGTTTCTCATTCTTTGTTATTTCATCGCCTATATTGATAGAGTAAATATTGGTTTCGCAGCATTAACCATGAATCAAGAAATTGGCTTAACGGCGACTGCCTTTGGTTTTGGTGCGACATTATTTTTCATTGCATACGTCATATTTGAAATTCCAAGTAACATGGCAATGGAAAAGCTGGGTGCTCGCATCTGGATTGCCAGAATCATGATTACTTGGGGAATTGTCGGTTGCTGTACAGCCTTCATTACTGGCCCCATTTCATACTCAATTTCACGGTTTTTACTCGGTGCTGCCGAAGCAGGATTTTTTCCGGGTGTATTACTGTATTTAACACTCTGGTTCCCTAAACGATATATGGCTCGAATTGTTGCCGTATTTATGGTTGCAATTCCTTTATCTAACTTTATTGGCTCCCCTCTGTCTGGTTTACTCCTTGGTTTACATGGCGTAGTTGGGTTAAGTGGATGGCAAGTTCTTTTAATTCTAGAAGCCTTACCCGCAATCCTTCTTGGTTTATTGTGCCTAGTATGGCTGCCTAATACTGCAAATAATGTGAAATGGTTAAGTAAAGAAGAAAAGGAATGGCTATCAAGCACCTTAACTTTTGAAAAAAACCAACTCTTAAATTCTGAAAAACAAGACAGTGCAGAACAGAAAAAGAGTAAGTTTAAGCTTCTTATTACCAATAAATATTTATGGTTATTCGCCATTATCTATGCAGGAAGCTCAGCAACCAGCAATATATTATCTTTATGGATGCCTCAAATATTAAAAGCTTTCCATTTAACTGCCATGGAAACAGGTCTTTTGAATATGATTCCATTTGGTTTGGCTGCCGTTTTCATGATTGTTTGGGGAGTACATGCCGATAAAAGTGGCAATAAAAGCCTAAACACTGCAATTCCATTATTTGTGACCAGTCTTGGCTTATTCCTTACTATTTTTACCTCATCTCTAACATTGAGCTTGGTTTTATTCTCTTTGGTTTTGATGGGTAACTACGCAATCAAAGGTCCTTTCTGGGCATTGGTTTCTGAACGGTTACCGCCAACTTTGGTCGCTGTAGGCATCGCAGCGGTCAATACCATTGCGCATATTGGAACTGGCCTTATGAACTCTATAATGGGCATTGTGAAAGACTATTCGGGTAGTTTCCCTGTTTCTCTTTTACCGTTATGTATTCTTACATTTACGGGTGCCATGATTGCATTGTATCTGGGAAGAAAACCGACATTACCGAAAGCACAAAAGGTTCAAAATATTGTATAAGGTTTGAGAGTTAGAAATGCACTAGCTCATAAAGCGAAAAGAGACCATTTAACGGTCTCTTTTTTAATTTATAACAAACCTATAGAAGCTACGATAAATCAATGTTTTCCTATTTTCACACGAAAACTATGAGGACTTTCATCCGTAATTTTAATTGTATATAGATATGTAAGCTGTTTTTGATCTTTTCTCATATCAATTTTAATTACTCCATCAGCCTTCTCGCCAGTTATATCAACTTTATAAGAGTAAAGTGGTCGTTCAGCACTAGAATAAGGGTCAGAGCCAAATCTACGAATACTGTAACTTTTAATTTTTCCAAATTTCTCACTTATAGTTTTATCTGTATATATAACTGATTCAATTCTTTGAATATTTCCCTTATTATTAATAATTAAATACGCCCCACTAAAAATAAGAAAAATTACAGCCAATAAAGCGATGTTCCGTTTTTTCTTCAAGTCTTTAAATTCTATAAACATGTAGTTTTGTCAATTTTTAGGAAAAAATATTCTATCAAACTTCAATCATTTATATTAATTTTTTAAGCCAAATAGCTCATAAGTCTTTACTTAATTCTTATCAAGACTCGAAAACTTATTTTATTTTTCATAAATTTCACCCATTAAAAAACCCTCCATTAGAGGGCTTAATTCAAAGCTAATTAAGTAAATTTACAATATTGGTCCACCCCATTTTATGAGCCAAATCTACAGGAATCATTGATTGATTATTCATTACCAACTTATTAATATTCAACCTTAAAAGTTCTTGAACAAATAAATAATTACCCGCTATAACTTCACGATGTAACAATTGATTACCACTTTCATCTTTTTCAGTAATGATTGTAGGGTCTGCATTTATAATACCTATGAACTGATCCAAAATACTCTTACACATGGGATGTTCATCTAGATTTTCGGGACAATTTTTCTGGTCATAAACTAGAAAAATTTCATCAGGATTGCCAAAATCAATCCCCCACGCCTCATCATATTCTTTACGATCTAGTGTATCTAAAGTTTTACGATATTCTTGAATCGTAAACCCACCATGAACATTGCCATTAGATAAAAACATCCAATCAACTATAGACTCAAATTGAAGCCTTACGGTTTCACCAGCTTGCACATTATCAATAATATAAGGTTCGTTTAACAAAGTTCCTGAAATTGTACTCCCATCAAAATCAACTTGATCAATCCACATATACTCAATCAAAGGTTGGTCTTTATCCTCAACGTTTTCTTGGGTAAATGCACATTTCACATAAGCCAGTTCTAGAGCAGGCACAATTCGTCGATATTCCCAATAAAGTTCACGCCAAAAATATTTAAATGTACTTATAGCTTTCTCAAAAGCGATAATCATTTCCGGAGATTCATTCTTATGCAATTTATTCATATAATCCATATTACAGTTAATTAATATTAAGCTTTCTTATATTAACACTATGATAAATTTAAATATCTTAAAATTTCTCAACTGTGAACATGAATGTTCAAAAAAAAGAACTCCTCCAAGATCAATTCAAAGCGGGCTTCGTGGACCGTAAGAAGTTCGGCAAATTAAAATCAACTATTAAAAAACCCACTGAAGTGGGTCATGTTTACTCTATATAATAGCTGTTGCCATCGGAACTGTAGAAAACCAAATTTGAAGTAGGGTAAATAAATTCACCTTTTAACAAAATATATTCAACTTTGGGTCTCTGAACTCTAGATGAATGATTGATTTTATTAGTGTTTACTTCTGTATAATTTGCCTGTGCTCTTTTTTCTTTACCTTGGAAATCAATAATTGTAATGTCTTTTAGCATTCATATGCTCCAATTTAATCATGCATATTATGCCTAACGATATTTTTATACTATCAATATTTTGTAGACAACTAGATTGAATTAATTTTTAAAACTGTATTAATCCACTATCTTGAAATTATTTATATATGTGTGCTTTATGTACCCCTACTTGAAATTCGAATGACGTAATTTCAAAATTTAAAGGATAAGACTCAACAGGTTATATATAATTGATTTTATTTATGAAATAAGTCGTCGAGATAAAGATCTTTTCTAGGACATATCAACACATATAAGTCTTAAAACTACCGCAATGTAAAGGCTTTTAAAGCGTACTATGAACTCTCCCTAGTGAAGATAAGAAGATAAAAATGTCAGGTTTTAAAAGTTTTTCTCAAAATACAACAAACAACACTAATATCATCAAAGCTCAAATGAACAAGCATTCTTCAGCAACACCACCTACTGAAACTCAGCCTTCACAAGTTCCGGGCACTGTAAAAGATCTGCCTGAGAATAATGAACAACCTGATCCTAATAACAAATAATTTCTTATTAACAGTGCCTTAGACGTTGTTTTGAGGCTCTGCTACTATAAAGAATAAATTAGTGCACTGATTTATTATAATATTAACTACTTTTATCAATTTGATTTGTTTAGTTATTTAAGAAATTACAGCCATTCATTCCAGAAAATTGATATGACTAGTCTCTCAGATATGAGGGGCTTTTTTAATTGTTTTTTTCACTTAACCAGTATTTAGCTGACTCACCCTAGATAGATTAAGCCCACCAAAATTGGCGGGCTTATTTTTTATATCTGAATTATGAAAGGTATGGATGTTTTTGCGCCAAGTAATCATTCGCTATCTTTGTTGTCTCAGCATAGGTCAACTCCGCACACAGCCAAAAGCGATAAGTGTTTTCACCAATAATGTAACTTTGACGATTGTAAGTAGATTCCTTACTTGTATCTATTTCACTAGCCTTAAAGAACGTTCCTTCACGGTTATTTACAACTTCGCCGTCTAAATCACCACCGATACAAATAAACATTGTAATAATCCATAAATTTATGAAGATCAGCTTAACATACAAAGTAAAAAGCCTCGCGTGTAATTGATACTTTGCGAGGCTTTAAATACTGTGATCTTTCTAGCAAGCTTTGTCATATTGGATAAAAGAAATATTGGTTAAGATTAATGAGTTTTATTAATCAAATATCATCATTGAATTTGGTGAAGATCTAATATCAACTCTTCAATGAAGATTCTATTTGAATTTTATACTTAATATCTTTCTCCTCATCAGTATAAGTTAGTGTTCGTTCGTCCCTTCTTTTTCTTAATTTTCCAATTTCCGAGTCAATCTTTGCCGTAAGCAAAGATTCTTCTTCTTGATCCTCATTAGGAATGTAGTCAATTGTTGATTTCATACTTTAACACTCCTGTTATGTCTCATTGTTAGTTCGAGATAACTAAATAAACAAGTGAGTTAAAGTGTTTTTATTCCATAAAGAAAATTTTGGATCTAGAACAACAAAAAAGCCCATTTTCCGATGAGCTTTTTTAGTTAAGTATTAATACACATTACGCTTTGAAAGTCTGCTAATACAATTTTCATTGTTCATACATTACTCCCATTAAAAAAGAGCCTTTCGGCTCTTAAAAATCTAATTTTTACTTTCTTGATACTGTCGGTAAGCAACAATTATCTTCTCTTCAATTTGTAAATTTTCTAAAGTGAAATCATCTTCAATAGACCGTACATTGGAGTTTGTAGGAGCCGATGTACTATGTGAAGGCAAATGCTTTGGAATAGTTACCAATTGAGTTCTTTGGCTTATATACTTTTCAAGCGCAGCATCCAAATCGGTTTTCTCAAAAAATATATAATCAACATTTAAAGAGTTCACTGTAATAACGTCACAACCATAAAAATTATTAAAGTTTTTGCTTAAATCGGTGTTTGGGTCATGCAAGATATCTTCGTAAGTCTGTAAACTGATAAACACTAAATCAGGATTTCTATCATAACGATCATGATAGCTTGTCCTGCCCTGAACTAAATCAATTCTAATCGTCATAATAATTACTCAAGATGTTGAATCTCAAATATATCAAATAAAAAATAAAAAGCCCCGCCAATAATCGATATTTAGCGGGGCCTAAATGTACAGACTATTCTGTATTTATCTATATCCCAAAAAAAATGCTATCGCATTTATGAAATTTAATTAGTAAAGGAAAGAAAAGCCATTCTCATAAATTTTATCTGTAGGAACATAGTAATATCCTTGACAAGCACCTGTTACATCATCTATTGCTCCAAGTGAAAGAATACCACTGGCAATGGTTAAAGCTGTAAATACAGGCCCACCACTATCACTACCACCACAAGTAGGCGTATTTACATCTACCCAAAAACTGCCAGGGAATAGAGGTGCACCAGTATTAGGATCATTCTCTGGAACAATCACACCCACACCTCTAACAGTACCGCAACTATATCCTGTTGCATTACCATAATGACAAACATTATCCCCGACTCTTGTTGCAGATAACGTGCGTCTACCAGTAAGTGTTCTAGTCGTTGTTGGTCCTACATAAAACTTATTAGTAATAGTGGCTGTTGTACTATTCCACTGAAGATCATTAGACTGCGCAAATGGAATCTCACCTACAAATGTATATTGTGTTCCATCCTGTTTACTCTTGAAGTTATTAGGACAGTGAGCAGCAGTACTCATATACTTTGTTCCACTAGCATTTTTAATACCAAAACCAGTTGTACAATCTGCATACATTGTTGAGCTAATTTGTCCTGCAACAAAAGTCCCGCCATTAGCATCTACAAGAGGCTTTACAGACCAGTTAACTAAATTAATTTCTAAAGGCAAATTCGGGTTGTTCCAAGCAGCTTTGATTTGATCTATTTTTCTTTGATTCTCTGTTGTTTGTTTACCATTTACACGTACATAAATACTGCCGCTCTTTTCGTCATACCCAACGGTTTGAATTCTAGAAAAATATTTACTGGCTAATTTAGCAGCTTTATCCAATTGCCCTTTTGCATTCTCTCTTGTTTCTTTAGCTCCATATTGAATTTCGATAGGTAAATTGCTTTTCGAAATAGCATTCCCTACCGCTACATTTCTTTTTTCATTCTGGCCATATCCCTTGACTCTAACCACAATTTTATATGTAGGTGCATTTTCTACATAAATACCACCTATACGTCCTTTAAACTCTTTTTCAATAGCATCCAGTGCAGAGTCTCGGTTAGCTTCCAATACTAATGCTTTATTTGCTTCTGCTGTGCTAACGCCATGTAATAAAGAATAGCTTCGAATATCCTGCTCAATTCCCTCATTTGATGCAGCAAATGTACAAGATGATGAAATTAAAATTGTTAGTGCTAATATTTTTTTCATTTTTTACCTTCTGGTCAAAAAACAAGATTTAAATATAACGATATATTGTTTATATAAAAACCAACCAAAATTTAATCGTGAGCTGCACATCCTTAAGATTTTCTTTAACACTTCACCATTAAATGTAATATTTCTAAGGAAAAATTAGAAAATTACAATTTATAAAACAAAATATTATGAACCGTTATTTTTTGTTTATTTTCTAAATAGTCTTTTTACTTAATTTAAATATCAGAAGTTATAAAAAGTGCCTTGTACACCATCAATACTTAGTAAAACAATTTTGTGCCGTAATTCATCTGACTATTTAGGTAATAAAAGACTACCTCTTGAGATAGGAATCACTAGTTAGCCACACGCACTAGCTATTATTCGTTTTGTTTTTGGATCAATTACTATAGTGACTCGATCTGGGCGGAAGTCTTCAGTAACTGGTTCTCCGAGGTAAGCACTTCGATAAATTCGAGCATTGGTCATCGATAGAACCTGTTTTTCGGTTAAGCCAGTTTTACCTATAAGATTTTTAACTTTAATTGGATCACAGTCAAAAGATGAGTCCCATTCTTTACTTGTGCCAAGGACTGGAGGCTTGACTTTTTTCTCTTGTAGCTGCGCTTGAGCTTGTTTAGTAGCTTCAGGGTTTAATACATTATTTGAACATGCTGAAAGCAGGCTCGTCACGAGCCCTATAAAAATATATCTTTTCATATTTTAACTACTAATTTTTAATTTAAAATAAATATAGCATAAGCTAAAAATGAAAAGACTCATAAGGAATCTATAAAACTCCAACGCATAAGACATCTCTAATCTATTAAGGCCATTACAACAAATACTTATAACTCTGCTTACCACATTCATAAGGCGTACCTTTTAATTCTTCCAATTCCTCTTGTAACTTTTGTCGATCAAGTGGGAAAATAGTTATAACATCCTGATCTTTTAAACCAAATCTTTCTTTATTTAACTCCAAAAATTCAATCATTGGTTTTTGTGCTTTTCCAATATCACATAAAAGGTCAGCTATTCTCATTTGATGTTTAAAGCTAACTTGTCCTACCGAATGAATTCCGCTTAAATAATTTTGTAAGTTCTGTTCAGCAGTTCGTGAATTTTCTATTAATCCTAGAAAAATCGCCATTCTCTCTCTTCCTAGTTTTTCCGCATGTAAGTAAGTAGAGCTTAGAAAAAATAAAATAAGGATAATTGGTGATAGTTTCATTTTATTAGACTTAAAAATTTTTTAGATTCAAATTATAAATAAAAAGCTTTGTCATTAGTCAATATTTAACAAGGCTTTCAGTGACTGAATACATCAACAATTTAAGAACTTAATTGAATACTTTGATTCTATTTATCGACTTAACTACAGTTTGCATAGATGATTTTCGATTCGTTATCAATTACAACACTCAGTCGATCATAATGTAAGTCTGTCCTTACAGATTGACCTATATGGGAAACTCGTACCACTCCCGCATTCGTCATTGCTTTTAAATCCTGCTCACTTGGAAGAGATTGCCCAATAAGCTTTTTAGCCTCATTGGGATTGCAATAAGTATCTTTAGGCTTTACTTCTAATGGGGTTTGTTTAGGTTCATTAGTTGCACACCCAACGCTACTTAAAATAATCAAATAACTTAATAGAATTTTTTTCATAACCTACCCCTTGGGATTCTTTTCTATATTTAATACTCTTGTTTATTTACATCCAATTTCAGATATTCATCTCAAAAAATCCCAGCATTTAAGAAATTTTTTATTCAGTAAAAAGTACTATGTACTGTTTTTTAGTTCAAATTGTCCTACAATTATCATTAAGTCTTACTTTATAACTAAAATCTATTACAGGGATGGAATAACTATGACAAATATCAATGATAGCGAACCTATATCGCCTCAATATAGCTTGCGCTTACCTGTAGAACTTCGCGAAAAACTTACAAATGCAGCAAAGAGCAATTCCCACTCACTAAACAAAGAGATAATTATAAGACTTGAACAATCATTAATTTTAGAAAAGTGCCCTGAGTGTGTTAAGTACTTACAGACAGTGAAGAACCATGAAAAAATATTTGAAGAGCAATATAAAATGTTTGAGGAGTTAAATAAAAAAGATACAGAATAAAAGTATGAAAATACGTTTATGCTAAGTCACATATGTCCTATATACAAAAGCCCACCATTCGATGAGCTTCTTATTTAATTAAGATTATTAAATGCATTAGGCTTTAAAGTCTGCTAATACAATTTTTTTTACTATTTCATCAAAAGTTGGTTTCAGAAGAGCGGGCTTGCTATTTTTATAGTTTCATACCAATAACTCGCTGCAACTCCCATACTGAACAACGCTAACAATTTCATTGCTCACCTCACTTATTGGGAAGAGTGGAACTTAAAGTATCATTCGCCTTTGTAGCCTTCCAACTCGTTTTAGCGAGGTTTCTGTATGTATTTTAAGCAATGTGTAATAAAAAAGCGTACATCTTTGGGATGCTTTAGTTGGTTTACTCAACTACAAAAAATTTATCTGTATCGTTTCAATCAAATCATCACCTATCACTTCAAATACTTTAATTTTTGCAGAACGAGTGTTCATTAAAGGATGATTTAAAGATATTTCCTCTAATTCATCCAATGCTCTTAATTTATTAATCACATGAATTTCAAGTGGCAATAAAGTAAACGGAGGGCTAATAAATTTTGGAGGATACTTACGTAAATCATTATCTATTAATTCTTCGCAGTGTAAATTTGCTATATCTATTAATAATGGTTCTAAAAATACTGAGTCACATGACCAATTATTTATCAAATCTTTAAATTTTCCATCTATTTTTGATTCTAATCTAAATTCTTCATTAATCCATTTGTAATAAGCCCATAATGAAAAATAGTCATAACTTAAAGGAAAGTCAGATAAAAATTGTTGTTGTAAGCAAAACTCCACTTGGCGTGCTAATTTCTTTGCTAAATTTTTATTATTTAATAGAATCGCCCAAAAAAGTAATGCAGAAAATTCTGAAAAATACTTCTTTAACTCATGTACATTCATTTTATCTAAAGGTTTTATTTTAAAATCTTTTAATTGTAATTCTCTTCCCACCTCTGCATAAATCAAAGCAAGATTTAAACTATTTAAAGCATCTATATCTGCATTATTATTTTCAATTTTTAAGAATGCCAATTGGGCATAAGATATAGACATACCCACTATATGATGGGGAAAAAATATGTCTTTCCCATCTAAGGTATCTAGTATATGTTTTTGATCAAATTTTAACGAATACGCCAAATTTTCAATACTATATGTTTTATAAGCTTTTAATAGTTTATTTAATTCCCTTATTTCTCTCATAAAATAACCTTATTGGCTTTCTATCCATTCAAAATAGTTATAAAGATTTGATTACTTTTAACTTTACTTTAAAATTAGCTTTATAAACTATAATTTATCTTTGTGGAATTACTTATTTAATTTCACAACCAAAAACCTCTCCACCACCACATCCCTTTCATCCAGACTGTTTGAACTTAAAATCTGGAACACAAAGCGATAACTGACCAATTGTTTTTATAAAACTGGACGAATTATAATTCAGAAAATTGATGTAATAACTAAAAGGCTGAGGAAGGATACTAACTCAAACCTGAGCTAAATCGCTTGTATATTTATTTGACACATAGTCAAATGAGCCCCTCTATTTAATAATCAATTTACAGGCATTTTTTTCATCTGGCAGTCTTTTAGCTGTTATAAATGGTTTGATTTTCTTAGTTGTTTCAGATTTTAAAAATGTATTTTTATCTGTTATGAAAATATGGAAGTAAAGTGAATCATTAATTATCTCCTTTATAAGTGATGAAGATTTTAATAATTCTGGGATACAGTGGGTTGAGATATTTTTTCTATTACAAATCATTAGGACTAGCCCTAGTCCTTTCCTTTCACTCTTAACTTCAATTAGTTGTAAATCAGCGTCTGTAAGCGTTTCAGTCGATGCATTTGACAGGACTCTTACAAATTCATAGATTGAGATAGATGTACCAAGGATATTTCGTGATGTAGGTACCCGGCCATAAAGGTGTAGAGCATCGCCTCTGTAACCACATGGGCATAGGAAATCTTGTTTAAGCTCACCAACATCGCCCATCATATGATTAAGCAAATGATTATTTTCAGGTACATTGACATTAACAGTGAGTTCACCACTTTCAGGATTTCTACTTATTTCCACATGTTCATAAATATGATAATGGTTACCAATAAGATATGAACACTGAAACCCTATAGGGCCTGTTTCCTGAGATGTATAAGCTAATGGTTTAATACATATATCAGGGAATAATTCTTGAGCCTGATCAATTAATGAATCAGGAAATATTTCGCCAAGATAAAAAATATTTTTTAAGGTTGATAGTTGAGGCTTTCGTTCTGGTAATAAAAAGCATTCTGCAAAACTAGGAAGACATATTATAGTGTCAATTGAAAATGTATCGACAGCCTCACATAACACATCACTGTCAACAATGGATGCGAAAGGATAATATTTTACTTTAAGTAAACGGCAGATTTCATGTGCAAAAAGAAAACCACCCCAGAGGTTACCCGAAGTCAAACAATTAGCCACTGATGAGACTGCTAATTCATTGAATAGAGGCTTTAATGCTTGAGCTGCAGCAGAGGTAACAAACTGGTAACTATCCCATGGGTGTTCGACCGTTCTGGCTTTTTCAGTGGTCCCACCAGTTGCAAAGACTATGACTGACACAAAGGTTCCTCTCTATAAGCTGTTTTAAGGCAGATGAGCGAAATAATCGCAGAGCAAAGTATTGTGGTAAAAATAAAAATAGGAACATGTTCTGCTATATGAGTTATTAGCATTCCTGTTATCCATGTTCCAAATGCTTCCCCTGAATTTGAAATGATTAATATATAACTGAAAAGTATTCCAGATGAAATTTCAGAAGGAATTTGACTGGCTTTAAAGTAAATATCTGGAATGATAACTGACTCATAAATGCTGTATGCAATCAAAGCAGTTACGGCAATGTATACGGAATCAAGCAAGTAGATTGAAGATGTTGCTCCACAAATGAGAATGATATATGAACTATACTTATCATTTAATGATATTAATTTTGCGATCACTCCTTGCCATACACATATTGCGATACCAACTATAGAGAAAAATAAACCAGAATATTTCCCCATTTCAGGACTAATTTTATCTAAAAGAGTAGTTGTAGTGATAAATACCCCCATAATGAAAAAACAGAAGAAAGTTGAAAGTAGTAGGCGCTTTATCCCACTGCTAGCCATTACCCCCCCGAAAGCATGATATATACTGGATAAAGGTGATCTAGATATAGGTTTATGACTAGTTGGAAAAGTATAAATTATTGATAAAGCAGATAGTGCTAGGGCAACTCCAGATATAATTAGCAACAATAAAACAGTATCTATAAACTCATATTTCAATGCCACAATAGCCAATGTAGGAGCAATGAAAACTGCTAAATTTTGGCATAATGAGAATGTATTTAGTGCTTTTTTTAGATCTAATCCTGACAGGCTTTCGGCCAGTACCTCTCTTAAAAATGGTTTAGAAATAGATTTGGATAAAGCCATTAAAAAGAAGAATAATAACCAAGAAGAAAATGACAATGAGATATAAATTGTCACAAAAGCACTGCTTCGCAACAGAAGAGAAATAAAAATCAATTTTCTTCTAGAAAAACGTTCAAGGTATCCTGTAGTGGTCAGCATCAAAATACTTTCCAGTATTACAGCACCAGACAGACAAGCTGCGACATCTGTTGCACTGAGAGCTGGTGATTTACCCAGTAGAGGCAGAGCAAAAAAGAATGAAAACTCAGCTAAAAATACTGTAAAGTAGATTAAGTATGTAGTCCGATTAGTATGCATAATGTTTATGAATTATCCTTGTCAGACTGTCAAAAACAAATGCTCTTATCTTTTCGGGAAGTTTTGCTAGACCAGTTTCAGCAGTAGACATTTCATTAAAATAAAACCCCGATGCATTCATTAACCAATCTACAGACAATATAGAACAACCTGACTGCGCTAGTATCTTTTCGGATAAATATCGCATATCTTGAAAAAAAGGTGCATCACTACAAAGCTTAAGGAATTCTTGGTCGGTCAAAATTGTCTTTTCTCCACCAAGTGCGACATTCCCAATATAGTCATTATCTTTAGGTTTTCGTAATTCAATAAATGCTAACTCATTTTCAATAAAGAAAAACCTAACATCACAAGCATTTGAAAGATAAGGCATCATGAAATATTCAATAGATGATGCCGAAATTAGATTTCCTGTGCTGATTGCATGTTGAAGGTTATAGGACTTAATAACGCCAAAACCCATTCCAGTTCCAGTAGGTTTGAAAATATATTCTCCACTGTAATTAGCTGCAAAACTTTTTATAGCTGGGATGATATTTCGATGATAACCAATCATTGTAAAAGGAAGAATTGGAGCACCAGCTTTTGAGGCAAGTGACATCTGAGCTATTTTGTTCCATTCAAGAGTTTCAATTCCGGCAATACTTTCATTTAATAAGCATGCTCCTCTAGTTCTAAGGTAATACCGCAATGTTAATGAGATAGCTCTGGCCTGCGTATTTAGATTTGCAGGAGAAAGAATAAAAGCTGTTATTTTTTCATCTATAATTTGGTTCTTATATATCAGTTGAAGACCATTTTCTGGATGCATGGAAATGATACAGTCTTCTAGTGTAATAAAACGGAATACGATATTTCGCTTTTCAAGTTCAAACGAAAATTGAGCATATGACTCCTCGATATCATTTGCGTTATTATATTCTTCCCGAGCGACAATCCAGTATAAATTCATCGGTTAACCCTTTCGTTAGGCCCTTATTTATTGTTCTTTATCTCTGAGTATATTAACTAATGCTGTAAAACGTTTAAGGTCATTCTGAGAATGAGCCGCAGAGATAGCTACGCGTATAATACTTTCTGATTTAGGAACTGTCGGATACATAGCTGCTGTAGCTAAAAAACCATTAGTCTTAAGGAAACTAGCCGTCATTATGGCTTTATTTTCGCAACCGATATGGATCGTACGGATAGGACTTAGTTTTTCTTTTACATCAATATTAAGAACTGTCTTGTCAAAGTACTTAATATTTTGCATAAGTTTATGTTGTAATTCATTTATTTCGCTAGAAAGGTGTATATCTGCAGAAGCTACGCAAGCTGCAATCCCTGGTAATGAAGGAGGTCCGCTAAAAATATAGTTTAGTGCGTATTTTTTAATGAAAGAAACGGCATGAGGATTGCTGAAAGATGCGGAACCACCATGTGAACCAAAGGCTTTTGATAGTGATGAAAGTAGAATAAGATTCTCACTAAATTCACCTAGTTGGTGTAATGTGTAACCACATCCTTGTTCCCCAACAATTGATGTACCATGCGCATCGTCAACATAGTAGTAGCCGTCATATTCTTTTGCTAATCGGGCCAAAGTGCAGACATCATTGCTCCCCCCCATAGACCCTAAAGAATCGGATATAAGAATAGGGGTTTTTCCGCTTTCTTTACACTTCTTTAGTGAACTATATAACTGATCTAGATCAGAAAAACTTATCCTTTCAAGGCTACCAAATTGTTCTAAAATACCACGTAATATCTGAACCGAAGCATGTGTTGTTTTATCAACTATCCATTGCACTCCCTTTTTATTTATCTTGTAACCTGGAAGCTCGCCAGACCCTAAGACCGGGAGTACAGCCAAATGAGCAGCCCCAACAGAATTAAATATGACAGAATAAGAATCCATAAAAATTATATTTAATTTTGTTTCTAACTCATCAAATATGTCACATTTTGCTCGAGTTCTTGCAGCTGCATATTGCACTCCGAATTTATCGACAGAATCTTTAATTGCATTTCTTAAAGCAGGATGAAGTTCAAGTCCTAGATAAGAACAAGACATGAAATCTATATATTCTTGGCCCACGCTAGAAATAATTCCTCTTCCATTGGTACGAGAGGAAATCGTTAAATCGCTTATTCCTTGGGTCCAAATTTGTTCCTGATGGAAAGAGCTTAAGTTAATACGATTCGACAACCAGTTTTTTATAGTCATTAGAACTTCTCAATACTCGTATAATATTTTATTTATTTAGTGATAATTAAAATATTATGCATCTTAGTTAAATGTCAAATATCCACTTAATCCATCTATTTAATAAATATTCTACAATCTATGTTGTTGATATTTAAAGCACCACTTTTAATTTCAAACAACAAACAGAGTTCTTAAAATCCAATTTCAATACATAATTTTACATTTTAATATTAATGCAATATATAAAATCAATAAAATATCTTAATTTTCAATTAATTAAGACAAAACAAAATACAGAAAATAAGTAATAAAAATACTCGTGCTCCATTTTAGAACCAAAAAAATAATATGAATTAAATCGGTGCAAAATAAATACAGAATAAAAATAACACCTAAATTAATGCAAATCATAAAAAAGAAAAAACTTATATAAAATAGTTTATTAATATTATTTATTTATATTTTATTATTTATTTGGTATGGCTTTTGCTATACCTTTCACGCTTTTTTATTAAAGCAACACTAAACATAAATAAGGATAAATATATGCTTAATAACTCTATTATTGAATACTTACAACCATGTGTGGACGATATCTCACCTGTACGGGCTACAAACGTTAAATATGCTCAAGTATCTGATGAAGATATTTCGCCTGTACGAGCTACAAACGTTAAATATGCTCAAGTACCTGATGAAGATATTTCACCAGTACGAGCTACAAACGTTAAATATGCTCAAGTACCTGATGAAGATATTTCGCCGGTACGAGCTACAAACGTTAAATATGCTCAAGTACCTGATGAAGATATTTCACCAGTACGAGCGACAAACGTTAAATATGCTCAAGTACCTGATGAAGATATTTCGCCTGTACGAGCGACAAACGTTAAATATGCTCAAGTACCTGATGAAGATATTTCGCCTGTACGCGCGACAAACGTTAAATATGCTCAAGTACCTGATGAAGACACATTAACTATTTTGTCAAAAATAAAAGATAACTTTTATCAAGACTTAAAATTAAAAGAAATTAATGCTACTAGGCATGCAGCATAAATGAAAAACAACAGATTTAATTAATATTTTAATTAAATCTGTTCCTTTCTTAAAATGCTAAAAATTAATTAAATATATTTTATACATTAATTCATTAACCCCTTCAAACAAGATAAAGAATTATTAACTCTACTTAAGGAGCTAAAATTGAATAAAAAAACATTTAGTGATGAATTTATAAATTCAGCATGGAATAAAAAACCTTTTTCTCTAGATATTGAAAAAGATATAGAAATACCTGGCGAGCAAGATATATTTCAAGCTCTACTAAAATATAAAACAGACCTACCAGAACTTCAAAAAATAAACCCATTAGCTGATTTTGTCACAGCAATTAATAATAATAGAACCACAAAAATAAGGGATGATTTTTGTTTAGTAGCAGTAGATTTAACTTTAGATAACTATCTAAATAGAATAGATTTAATTAATAATGCTAATGAATGGTCTATAGCTTATTTTGGTTTACATGGTTCATCTCATGTTATTTGGGATTTTGCAAAAAAGTTCATTGATACACTTTCCAAGTCAATAGGTTATAGACCAGGTGGTAGAGCAGATGTTGATTGTTTCATTGGGAAATATTCCTCTACGCCAAGTGGAATACATGCTGATGATGCTCATAATTTTGGTTTTAGCATCAGAAATGGCAAAACAATGCTGACATGGGATTCTTCCAGAAGTGATCTAGCCAAATTAAAATATCCACATTATGAACATGCTAGAAATGAAGCTATTCCTCTTTTAAATACAACAGATAAAATTTGTTATTTTCCTTTCGATGCATTTCATATAGCTGAAACTCCAAAGGAAATATCATTAAATATAAATATATCTCTTTGGCATTGTTCAGATGATGCTAAAGATAGTATCGACTATATTAATACTTTCTTAAAACATGATGAATCTTTAATTAACGACATCTCTTGTAATGGCGAAATTACACTTAATGATGAAGATATTTTAAATTTAGTTGCTTTAAAAAATAAAATAATGGATGGAAGTATTGAGCGCCATATGGCTATGAAAAAACTACTTATTAATACAACATCAGGAATGAAAGTAAAAAGACCAAAGGATAATGATGAATTTGATATCAATAAACCTATTTTAATTAAAGATACTGCATCGATTCAATGGTATATCAATAATGATAGAGACTTAATAATATTAGCAGTAAATGGATACTTTTTATTCATTGAATACTCTAAAAAAAATATTGAACTGTTAGTTTTTTTAGCCTCCAATTCTGGAAAAGCATTTAATTATTATGATATTAGCAAGTTATTTAATATTGACTCTTTAAATATATTTAAAGAGTTGAAAAATTTTGGACTTCTTGGAAATATTTAGCTTAAAATGAAAATATCAAATCTCATAAAGAAAATGAGTAATAAAACTTACTCTCTTTTATTACTCATTTTCATATCAAGCTTTTATGATGAAATAGGTGGTTTCTTATTATCATTTTCAAAAGCTGGCAATAATAGTTTACATGGCATTTCCATATTGATGACAGGTGCTATTTTAGGCGGTGTCATCTCAACATTTATAATACCTAAAATACTTGATAAATTTAGCATAAAGTTTCTAATCCCAATTTCATTTTTATTGGGTGCTTTTATATTCATCACATGCTTATTTGTAAATGAAAGTTTTTTAATTTATTTTACAACCTTTTTTCTAGGCTTTATTAACAATGTTTTTTGGGTTTCTGTCTCAGCATTTGTTAAGTTAAATTTTAGTCAAAACTTATTAGAAGTAAATTCTATAATACAGTCAATAAAAAATGCAGGATATATTGCTGGTCCAGCCTTAGCTGGAATTTCTCTCGGCTTAATTGGTCTTGAAAAATCTTTCTTATTAATTATTGCTCTTAATATAATTGCATTTATTTTTTGTCTCAATTTAAAACTACCCAAAGAAGAAAAAAATCATAATAATGTACTAAAAAAGGAAAGTAGCTTAATGGAAGGTTTAGGAATAATTCTTAAAAATAAATTAGTTAGACACACACTACTACCTTTATCTGTCACAATAATGCTTTCATCAAGTATGAATGTTATTTATATGAATATTGGTATTATTCAATTAAAATATTCATACTTTAAATATGGAATTCTTTCTGCCTCCTTAAGTATAGGTTTATTAATAGGCCCTATTTTTCTTTCACGAATATTTTCAAAGTTAGGACTTTCAATGGGCTCATGTACATGCGCAGCAATTATTGGAGGATGTATGTTTTTCTTATCATTAAGTAATGTTTTCTACTTTTCTATTTTTATTTTATTTATTTTGGGTCTAGCAAATGGAGTTCAAAATTCCTTAATGGCAACTTTTATAATGGAACATATACCAGATGAAAAATTAAATTCAGGACTTTCTGCTTATTCACTATTCCTTCAGTTTTTTGTAATGATTGGCTTATTAACAGCTGGATTTATTAAACCTGAAAATGCTATTTTATTTTTAACTTGCACAGGAATAATAGTATTTTTTGTTGGAGCAATTTCCGCAATAATTAATAAAAAAACAAGTATTACCTTTGAAAAAACACCCCAAGTATAAGTAAATTATTTAAAAATAGTATAGGAGAATATAGTTGAGAAGATTTGAAAATTTACCTAAACTTAATACAGATGAAATTTTGCAAGTTATTGATAGCTTTTTAAAAAAGAAGTCAATGACCCTAAAAAATATGAAAGATGAAGAAGTTTTAATCGTACTTTCTCTAGCATCATTATGTATTTCAGAAAAAGTTATAACTGAACCAGAAGTTAATTTAGCCTTAATAGCATGGCTAAATAACCAAGGTTCTATGCTTCGGGTGGATCATATAGAATTAAGACGGACTTTAATCGATTTAAATTTTTGGCATCGAGATCCATTAAAAGCTTTATATCATCGCACAACTTTAGAACCCTATCATTTAGCCTTTTCATATCTACAAACTATACTCACAATCGATATTCATCACTACATAGAAAACTTTAAATTTTCTGAAGATCAACGGCGCATTGAGAATATGAAAAAATTTGCTAATCAGTCAAAATAATATGAACTAAACTCTTATTATCATTAATCCTAAATATAAATGGCATAACACCTTAGGTAAATTCACAACTTGGGCAAGTATATCTACTTTGCCCCCGCCCCCAAAAACCTCCCCACCACCACATCCCTCTCTTCCAAATTATTTGAGCTTAAAATCTGGAACATAAAACCATCAATAAGATTTAAAACCATGTTGGCATCGGGTTTTAGTGGACAGTTTTCTAAACTAAAAACCAGATCAAAAATCTCATGAAGTAGCCATTTTCTATACTCAATTACCATACGGTAAGCCTGCGGGTAAATCTGTTTAATTTCAAAAATGGCTTTAAGTAAAAGGTAGTACAGACTATTAAAATTGACATGTAAAACAATAATTTCTTTAAGTTTATCGCTTGAGGTTCGGTAATGGCTTGAGTAAATAATTGCCAGCACCTCTTCTTTCAGCCGGCTTTTTTGAAAAGATATGCACCTTTCAATAAGGCGTTCTTTTGAGTGAAAGTAGTTGTAAAAAGTGGCTTTCGGAATTTTAGATTTTTTGGCAATCAGGTCTACGCCTGTATTGTGAAATCCATAGAGATTGAATAGCTCTATTGCGGTATGAATAACCTGTAATTTTTTGGAAGATGTTTCTAAAGTTGGCATAGTTTTACCGTTATAAATTCTTGTTGTTTCTAAATGAGAGGTAAAAGCCATTACCCTTTCTGGGAGAAAAAAAGGCATAGCAAAGCCGTAAAGACTGTGCTTGGCACATCTCAAGTTTTATTGTTGCTAAGTTTTAGTCGTGACGAATTAAAGCCTGAAAAGCATATAGCCCATCAAACTGATTTAAATTGATTTAAGTGGTGTCGTTATAGACCTTGGCAGTGACTGCCAATAATTTATGAATGTGCATGGGCCAACTCCTTATTTGGAGTTCTGCCGAAACATTATAAATTATGGTGGCAGAACGGAAGCGGGTTGACGGACTGGTTTCAACTCCAGCACACTCGAAAGTGTCCCACTCCCGTCCTACCGCTACGGGAGGGAACGAGGTGTGCACACAAAACTATTCCTCAGAAGAAATAGTCCTGATGTGGTTGAAATAACGGTCCGTCAAAACCGACTGGCAATGTAGGCCAGCCCGCAAATGGTAATCTGCAATATTTAAGGTGTCAATGCGAAATTGGCTAGAAAATATTTAATTAATTATTGTTTTTCATTAAATTACACAATTAAGAAAAACCTTAAATAATGGCTTAACAATTTACTTTTATAACGGTCATTTAGTCGCCTGCTTGTAATTGCCATCATTTAAAAATGCCAAGGCTTGCTCAGTTGATCCTTCATTTAAAGGACTATAATTGGGATTAAAGTATCGCAAACAGGCACCTATTATATTGTCAGCCTTGGGCACACGGTCTTGTCGAGCTGCTCGGAAATAATCTTTGAAACGAAAACGATGCGGTAATTGAGCGTCTTGTTCTACTAAATTTTCGACAGCAACATAAGCCAAAACAATAAATAGAGGGAAAGTGAAAACTGCCGCCCCCACTCGAAGTACATTGCTATTGCTAAAGTATCTAAACATCGCATCGGCTACTTCACGGTGCTCAACCTCTTCGGCCCCGTGCCATTGCAATAGACGTAACATTTCTACATCTACAGGTGCTTGTTGTAATCCCTCAGCATTAAGAACCCAATCTCCTAATACTCCAGTCAGATGCTCGGCAGCAGCCACCATTGCTAATCGGGTCGTCAACCACATCGACTTTAAGCGTGGGCGCTTCAATTCATAGCCTAATGGTTTGGGACCAATCATGTCATTAAATATCCAATTCATCATCTTGGTATAACGACTTAAATCAATACCCAAAGCCTCTATATGCCGAGTTCCTAGAGTGTGTCCATAACTATGAGCACCCTCTTGTTTAATGAAAGCAATGGCTGCCTCTTTAAGTTTTTCATCTTTAATATAAGGCAATGCATCTCTAAAAGTCTGACAAAACCAACGTTCTGGTGCAGGTGTAATCGGGTTAATTGAATTTAATATTTGTGAAACGATTGGATCATCATAAATCCAATGCCTTGGTGTTTCAGTAAAATTAAATACAGGGCGCCGAGGAACAATGACATGGTTTTGTCTGATTAAACTATTCATGATAACAACTCCTTATATCAAAAGCGTTTACCACTAATCCTGAGTCAAAATGTTAAAGCCCATACGTGGACCAAAGGCAATCAATGTATGGATTAATCCCTTAATTGCTTTCGGTTTTTGCCCACTGCTAATACGGCGAAATTGCGCTGCATGCCAACCGAGTTGCAAATAAGCATCAACGGGTTTATATCCAATCGCTGGAATTTTTGCTGGTTTTAATACTGATTTTCCGGCTAGTAGTTGTTTGGCTAAATCGGGCTGTATTGCAAAAGGCCGAGCCAACCCCACCATATCAACCGTACCATTGGCAACAATGTGATTCATGAAATCTACATCACGTAGTCCGCCTGTTAACATCAGGGGTAATTTGCTTTGCTTACGAAGTGCAGTGGCATAGTCAATAAAATATGCATCACGCTGAGCAGAACGCTCAGGCGCATAGCCTAACTGGGCAGGAGATTCATAATTGCCGCCTGAAATCTCTAATAAGTCGATCCCTTCTGCTTCTAAAGCTAATGCAATTTTTAAAGATTCTTCCTGACTTAAGCCGCCCTTTTGAAAATCGGCAGAGTTGAGTTTTACGCTTAATATTTTATGTTTGCCAATCGCTTGGCGAACCGCTCGTACAGTTTCAATCAACATACGTTGTCGGTTTTCAGGACTTCCTCCCCATTGATCGGTCCGAACATTTGAGAGCGGTGACAAAAATTGCGAGAGTAAATAACCATGTGCAGCATGAACCTGTACGCCATCAAACCCTGCTTTAACAGCCAGTTCAGCAGTTGTGGCAAAGCGCTTAATTTGCTCTAAAATATCGGCTTCAGTCATCGCCCGCGGAACACGAATAATATTCATGGCAGGTAAATCAAGCCCGACTGCGGATGGTGCGATCGGCTTTTTCAAAAGTGGTAAAACCGCAACACGACCCGGATGGTTAATTTGCATAATGATTTTGCTGCCATTGGCTTGGGCAGCCTGAGCCCATAACTTATGTGCTTGTAAAAATTGCTCATTTTGCAAAACGACATTTCGTGGCTCAACAAAGGCACGATGGTCAATCATTACATTGCCCGTAACTAACAACCCAGTTCCGCCCCTCGCCCATGCTGCATAAAGTTGCTGTAAGTCTGTGGTGGGTGAACCATGTCGATCTGCCAATTGTTCACTCATGGCCGACTTTGCAATACGGTTTGGTATGGTTATGCCACACGCCAATTTTAATGGTTGCTGTAGCGAAGAATTTGTAAATGTAGATTGTGCCATGGTAATTATTCCTAAAATTGTTTGTTCTGTAGGTGCTGCATAAACATCAACTTTTGATTACTTCAACAGCTCTTCATTGAAATATTGCTTTTTTAATAAGTTCATCATGTCCCGATTGTCATGCTGCCAAGGATGAAAATCTGCGGAGAAAAAATCGCGATAATTTTTACCAATACGTCTGACTAGACCTTGTTCTCCAAACAAATAACGAAAACCTTCATAAAGTTCTTTTAAATCTCGTTGTTTTCCAGAAGCTCGTAACAGTTCTGCTGTTCCTCTGGTGGTAATGATAAGAAAAGAAAGTGTGGTTTCTATCATCACCCATCGCAAGAAATAAGGTCTATTGACCAAAGACTGATATACATCAAAAGCTACAGCTTTATGTTCTGTTTCCTCAATCGCGTGCCATGCCCAAATTTTTCTTACATGGGCATTAAATAATTCTAAATCTTGGGGCGCGGTACTAATAAAATAGTCAGCTAGAATTGCTGTGAGGTGTTCCATACATACGGTGCATGCAAGCTGATGAGCTGTAGAGAGTTGCTCTTGCATTAAGCGATTCATCTTTTTAAAGCGCTTATAAATTCGGTCTACCGGATAGCCCTTTTTCAGCATGACCGCATTGAGCGCGTCGTGTTCTTTACCGTGATGTGCTTCTTGACCAATAAAAGCACGGACTTGTTTAAGCAGAACAGGATCTTCAATTTTTGCCTGATAATTACGTACACTATGAATAAATTGACGTTCACCATCTGGAAATGCACTCGATAATGCAGTCAATAACATTGTTAGTAAGGCATTGTTATTAAACCAGAACTCAGGAATTTCATCTGGAAAGTTAAAATCCATTGTTCTTACAGGAATATCAATTGAAGCCGAAATTTTAGAACAATCTTGTGTTTGTTTTGACTTAAAGAATGCATTCATCTTTATTCTCCAGCTATAAAACGCGAGGATTAAATTGGCGTAATAAAAATAATGGTGTACGTAGACGAGGTATTTGAATTGGCGGAATTAACCCACCCGACAAATCAACTCGATGCAATCTTGCTTCAATGACTTTACCTAGTCCCATATTATGTAAAGGATCATTTTCCGTCCCCCTAAAACGTAAGTTCATTTCTACACGACGAACTTCAAGTGGATGTTCTTTAGGGGTAAATCGGACCTCACGTGGTAGCCCAAGCCCTAAACCGCCTGTGATATTACGATGTGGCAGTCCTAAAATTGGAGGTGCATCAAGAATGACTTCACCAAGCTTGGCATCCATTTCAATGAGTGTGGTACCACGGCGTGAGGCATTGCTAACAATACGTTTGCCATCATTTTCCCAACTGATCTCACCCATCTTTTTAGGATAGCCTAGCAACTCACGTCCAATAATCATGGCGCGATCATCGTCTAAAATCATCCAAGGACAAAAGATTCCTGTTTTATTACCCACTTTAATATGTACGAATAAACCCGCTTCATGGTAGGCACCCGTATAGACATTTTCTGGGAAATAAGCACAGAACAAATCAGCTCTTGCAGGTTCCGCCAACTTCATTCCAGACGGTAACCAGCGAGCCATGATTTTTTCATCAATTTCAACAACAGCCGTCAAGTACTGAGCATTGTGATACAGCTTATTTCCAAGATTGGCCAAGCCCACTGGAACACTTAAATCATTGATGAGTTGTCTCATGATTTTAATCTCGAAAATACTTGTTTCAGAATTGGAAGCAAAATGATGCGTGGGGTATAACGCCCCCCAAAAGTTTGAGCCTGTGCAATAAAACCGGGAATCACGATACGACGATTGCAATCCATACCTTGAATCGCTTCTTTAGCCACTCTTTCAGCCGTTACCCAAACGAAATTTCCACCGACTCCATCAATTTTGCTAATACCAGCAACTTCATTAAAACCTGTTTTAGTAGGCCCCGGAGCAAGTAAAGTACAAGTCACGCCTGTACCTGTTAGCTCGCTATGTAAGGATTCTGCAAATGAGTTTGCAAATGCTTTAGTTGCCGCATATGTGGCATTTGCCGGAGTGGGTTGATGACCAGAAGTAGAACCGACAATAAGTATGGCTCCGGATTTTCGTTTGAGCATTTGGGGTAACACAGCTAAAGTCAGGTCGTGAATTGCCACACTATTGACTTCAACCTCTTCGCGCTCTCGGTCTGCATCTAACTCCTGAAGTCGTCCAAAAGTCGCAAAACCTGCGTTATTACAAAGAATTGAAACCTCTATACCTGCTAAATACTGACGAAATTTAGCTCTAGCTTGTCTATCTCCCAAATCACATGGATATAAATCTACGGATATTTGATATTGCGCTTTTAATTTTTCAGCCAGCGCTTCTAATTTTTCGACACGGCGAGCAACTAAAACTAACGAATAACCTCGTAAAGCAAACTGTTTTGCTAACTCTTCTCCAATACCAGATGAAGCACCAGTAATCACAACGCGAGCTGAGGCTAGTGGAATAGGTAGGCTCATAATTCTTGCTCAAAATAGAATAAATTGATTATTCCGAAGTTTTGACTTGAGCGTGAGATGTAGATCAGACATACTGATAATCATTTTTGGCCACAACAAAAAACAATATGAAAGATCCCTATGGACTATCTAAGGCCAGCATTCCTATTTCTTATGCTCATTTATTATTAGAAATTATGGTAGACAAAGGGTTTTCAGCCCTTGAGATTTTGAAAAAAAGTAAAATTTCCTTAACGCTTTTAGATCAATTAGATGCCCGAATTACCCCTATGCAATGGTCTAAACAGGCATGGGAAAGCTTAATACTTTCAAAAGATTCAGGCTTGGGATATGAATATGGAATAAAACTGCGTTTAACTGCACATGGGTCAATGGGATATGCCTTAATGAGCAGCCGCAATTTACGACAGGCTATTGAGGTTTCAACACAATTTTTTAATATGCGATTAAAAGATTATGGGATGACTCTGCTAGACGATCATGACTTTTTTATTATTGAAATTAAAGAAACTCACCCTGTTGTCAGCAATCAACTCGTACAAGTAGAAATGCTGAGACGATTTTTTTACGAATGTTTGATGATTGGCGTGATTCAAGCTAGTCAATTTTTGATAGAGCATCATTTCGCTGATATTGAGTTATGGGTGGACTGGTCAGAACCTAGCTACCACAAAGCTTATCAACATTTATTGCCTACTATTCATTTTAATCAAACGACTAATCAAATTCGATATAAAAAACAGCTTCTAGACTTACCTATTAAAATGGCAGATCCAATTGCTTTCAAACAAGCTCTAGCACAATGTGAAGCTGAACAACTCCGCTTTTCCGAACAAATTAAAGATATATGCCTGACCGTAAAAGCAGAGTTAAACTTAAAACCCCAAGTGGGCTACCCCACTTTTGATGAAATTGCCAATCGCTTAAATATGTCTAGTCGGACACTGAGACGTCACTTAAACCAAGTCTGTTCTTCATACCTGCAACTGTTAGAAGAAGTACAACAAAAAGAGGCTGAAAACTTATTACTTAATAGTGATATGGAAATACAAGAGGTAGCTGTTTATCTGGGCTATATACAGCCGACTAATTTCACACGGGCATTTAAGAAATGGACTGGAATAACGCCAATCCAATTTCGAAAGAAATAGATATAAAAACTAAACTATCACAAACAAATGTGTGCATCTTGCTTTAAAGCATATGGATTGGTTGTTATTTTCTGACTTAATAATTCGCTCTACCCTGACTTTATGAAAGTTGTATTTATTAAAATATACAAAAGGCCTAAATCAGAACGATTTAAGCCTTTTTGTTTTTTAGGTATATAGCGTCGATTTAAGATAAAAATTCTTTAATCGTCTCTAGCATACTTGTAGTGGCACGACCAATTAACTGGTGCAGGTCTTTACTTTCACTATACAAGCCACCTTTAGATACGCCTTCATCTGAATCTGCCAAGATATTGGCAAAGCCTTCTGGTATACCCAATTGTACCAAAAGCGCTTTATATTCTTCTTCTGGTAAGTCTTGGTAAATGACTTCTTTTTTGCTGATTTCGCTTGCCCATTTTGCAACGTCATCAAGGGTATAGCTCGTATCACCTGCTAGTTCATAAACTTTATTTTCATGCCCTTCTTGAGTTAATACTACAGCGGCAGCAGTCGCATAATCTAAGCGTGAAGCAGAAGCAATTTTACCGTGATGCGTTGCCCCGAAAATTTTGCCATGCTCAACTGCTTGGGCAAGTCCCATCGCATAGTTTTCGCTGTACCAGTTATTACGTAATAATGTATGTGAAATATTCGATGTTTTTAAATATTGTTCAGTCTCTACATGTTCTTGTGCTAATAGAAGCGGTGATGTATCTGCGTTTAATAAACTCGTGTAAACAATAAATTTTACCTGTGCAAGTTTTGCCGCATTAATCACATTTTGGTGTTGTGCTGTACGTTGACCGATTTCATTTGACGAGATTAATAAAAGCTTATCAATACCAGCCAATTGAGCCGAAAGTTTATCTGCGTCTTGAACATAATCAAAAGCGCGAACTTCGATCCCTTTTGAGCTTAAATCTGATGCTTTTTCTGGATTGCGAACTAATGCCACAATATTTTTTGCCTCAGTACGTTCGAGTAATTGAGAAATAACCAATTGGCCGAGTTGACCTGATGCACCAGTAACTGCAATACGCATGATGATCTCCATCTGATGTAGTTGATATCTTTCAATCATCGTAGTACCTTAACTTACTAAAAGTAAGTACTTACCTAAAAGTAAGTTTAGAAACAAATGTAAAGTTTTGTTATTAAGGTGGTGCGCGATGAAAGGATACGTTTTTTCAGCAGATTGTCCCTCTCGGAAAATTTTGCTAACACTCACTAGTCGTTGGAGTGTCTTGATTTTAGTAGCACTTCGAGATCAACGTCTGCGCTTTAATGAGTTAAAAAAACTAATTGATGGCATTAGTGAAAAGATGTTGGCACAAACCTTAAAAACACTTGAGCAAGATGGTTTTATCGTGCGTCAGGATTATGCAGAAATACCGCCTCGCGTAGATTATCAATTAACAGACTTTGGACGAGAGGCTTCCGAACGACTTTTTGATTTGACGACTTGGCTTGAAAATAATTTATCCAAATTATTAGAAAATCAGCCGAGTGCAGACATCGTTCAAAATTGACTCGGGAAATAAAAGTATTATCGTATATTAAACATTCAAACTGGTTTCACTCACCACTTTATGTTAGTATTATTTTAGTAGTTACTATTAAGTTTATTAATTCGATATGAGTAAAAATAGCAATCTTGAAGTCTGCCCAATCGCTAGAAGTCTTTCTGTTCTAGGTGATGCGTGGAGTATGTTGATTTTACGTGATGCTCATGCGGGTTTTACACGTTTTGATCAGTTTCGTAAGAGCTTAGGTATTGCACCAACCATGCTAACTAAACGGTTATCTGTTTTAGTGGAGGAAGGCTTACTCGAAAAAAGACAATACTCCGAACATCCGCCGCGTGAGGAATACCTATTAACTCAAGCCGGTAAAGATTTTTTACCTGCTTTATTTGTGATTGGCGCATGGGGCCGAAAATATAAACCTTATGACCAGCCCGAAAAAATGGTGACTTTTCTTGACGCAGAACAAGGCACTGAGATTAAACCGATTGTGATTGATCAAATAACGGGTGCCGAGATTGGTACTCGCCCTATTCGCCAAAAAAGCGAATAATATTTTAAATAAAAAGCACTCAATTGGAGTGCTTTTTATTGTGCCTATTTAAAGTAAATCAGCTATTTTGCTCGGCTACGTTGGGTTGCATAAGTTCCCCAACCATTACGTAAAACAGATTTAATAAATGCCCATAAACCACTTTCATAAGGTTTTGGCTCTCTACCTTGACCTATGCGTTTTAATTGTTGGGTGTACCAAAGTACTTCCATAACGCCTAGACTATCAACCTTCTTAATGCCTGTTTTGATGGGATGCACCGACTGAAGACCATTTTTGCCCGCTAGCAAATATTTAGGTACATCAGGTTCAATTGCCATAATTCTTGCAATCCCAATGACATCACACGCTTGAGACTGTAAAGCTTGATTCATACCTTCTACGGTCCGAAAACCACCTGTGACCATCAGCGGTGTTTTTACGAGTGTTCTTACTTTTTCTGCGAAATCAATAAAGAAAGCTTCACGTGCAATAGTCGAAGCTTTTTGTGGCGCTTTAGCTACTCCTGATTCATAGGTACCACCCGATATTTCAATGAGATCGATCCCTGCATCTGCTAAAGCCTGAATGGTTTCTAAAGAGTCTTGCTCAGTAAAACCACCTTTTTGAAAGTCTGCCGAGTTAAGCTTAATCGCAATTGGAAACTCTTTACCGACTTGTTTTCGAATTTCTGTATAAACTTCCATTAAAAAACGACGGCGTTTTTCAGGCGTACCGCCCCACTCATCGTTTCTTAAATTATGCAAAGGCGACAAGAACTGGTTAATGAGATAACCATGTGCAGCGTGAATCTCGACGCCACTAAATCCAGCCTTTTGACATATGGCAGCACTACGACCAAAACGCTGAATAATATCTATAATCTCTGCATCTGTGGCTTCCTCAGGCGTCGCAAATAAAGATTGCATTTCTGGCCCGAACGGCACTGCCGATGCAGAAATATTACGTACATTTAATCCTTTCGTTGATTGTTTTCCCGGATGATTTAACTGTGCCCACAATTGAGAACCTTGATCGGTCACGGATTTTGCCCATTTTTGTAAAATCGCAAAATCACGCTCATCCTCAACAACAACATTCCCAGCCTCACCCAAGGCACGTCGGTCAATCATAATGTTGCCACTGATGATCATCCCAATTCCTGATGCAGCCCAACGCTGATATAACCGAACATGTTTTTCGGTTGGATTATTTGTATAGGTAGCTAAGGTTTCACTGGTTGAAGCCTTCGCTAGTCGGTTTGGAATGCTGAAGCCATTTGGCAACGTTAAAGGCTGATTCAAAAGATTGGTTTTTAATTGCAGTTGAGTCATGGTCTTATCTCACACAGTTAAAGATGGTTTTGAATGAGGTTGAATAAAGTCCACTAAACTTTGAAACCACATCACATCCACAAAATTCCCAATAATGACAAGGTCTTGTGTTTTAAGTGCCGTTAAAAACGTATTCACGCTGTCTTTAGCAGACAATACGGCGAACCCTTTGCTACCTGTTTTAAATGTAAAAATAAAACTGGGTGACTTGGTTAGTCCTGAGTAAGAGTTAATCTTGCCGTTTTTCACTTCGAAATAGCGCCCTTCACCACTTGCAGTTTGAATCTGAAAGATGACATTTTTATCTTTCACATACGCTGCACATTTCGGATTCTTTTTTACCGCACGCTGCATGAGCTTGGTGAGCATCCACAGCAATAATTTAAATTTCATCATTTTTGTCTTCTTGATTCATCAAATTGACTAGATCAAACTCATGTATCTATTCATCTAAAAACTGTATTGCATGCTTTACAAAGCGTTCAGGGTACTGAAATTGGGCGCCATGTCCTGCATCTGGATAGATAAATAGCTGCGCGTTTGGGATGTTGAGTGCCATGTGATATGAATTGATGGTCGGAATCATCACATCATCTACACCATTTAAAATGAAAGTAGGTTGTTTAATCTCACGTAAATGCTCAAATGGATCTTGCTCATCAAGTTGAGGTAAAAAATGCATATTGGCTTCGATCTGTGCCTGCATGACTTCAACTGAACTTGCCTGATCTTGGTTCTTACGCTCATGTCGACGTTGCCAAAATTCATGACCCGCTTGAATAGCAGCTTCAGAGCGACCAAAAAATAAAAAGAGAAAGTCTTCTTCAGACGGCACAGCAGTTGTGGCATGTTTCAATACCAACGTAGCCACTTCTGGGTCATCACCGCGTGGTTTACCGCCTCTTGGTCCTGTACCTAAAAGCATCAGCTTTCTGACGAGTTCAGGATGACGGCGTACTAAATCTTGTGCCTGAAACCCGCCGAGTGAAAAGCCTAACAGGTCAACTTGTTTTAAGCCTAAAGCACGAATGACTGCTGCCGTGTCGTCTGCCATATCTTCAATGCGAGTACGGGGCTGGCCTGTAGATGAAGCAATACCTCGACCATTCAACAAAATGACTTCACGCCCTTCTGCCAAACCATTTGTAATGATTGGGTCCCAATTGTCTAACCCGCCTCGGAAATGCTGGAGAAAAAATAACGGTGGTTGCTCTGTATTTGCATTCCCCCATCGACGGTAGGCAAAATTTGCTCCATCTACTTCAATGAATTGGGTCTCTGCTGTTTGGTGAGTAATAGTAGTCATTATCTTTATCCTAAATTTAAGTTTCTGATTAAGCTAATTTTTATTTAGCTAAAAACGTGAGAGATTGTTTTACGAAATCATCATGAAACTGAAATATTCCCCCATGACCTGCATCTGGATAGATGACGAGTGAGCTATTCGGTAAACGCTTTGCTAAATCGTAAGTATTTACTGTTGGCACCATTCGGTCATGATCACCATTGGCAACCAATACAGGTTGTTGAATTACAGAAAGGTCAGCAGACTCTTTATTTCCCCATTTTTTGAGTGCTTTAAGTTGGGCACGATAGGCTGACATGGTGATTTCTTTATCACGGTTTTCGGTACGTTCATTAATACGTTGAATAAACTGTTTTGCCGCAGCTTTACCATTTTCTGTACGTGTGAAGAAAAGATAAACCTTAGGGTCTTGACGAGTAACCATTCCACGGACTAAATCCCAATTAGAAATTCGCCCTACGGTACTAATTCCTGTACCGCCCGCAGGGCCAGTTCCAGATAAAATCATTTTTCGAATCAAATTCGGCTGTTTTAGTGCAATCTCTTGTGAAATCATGCCGCCCATCGAGAAGCCAAATAAATCAACTTGCTTAAATCCTTTTGCTTGAATGAAAGCAATCGCATCATCTGCCATCTGCTCAATCGACTGGGCTGGTTTACCTGTAGAAGCGCCGACACCACGATTATCAAACACCACCACATGATGTTTAGCTGCAATTCCATCAATCATTCGTGGGTCCCAGTTATCTAGAACTGCTGCCAAGTGATTTAAGAAAATGACAGGTGTTCCACCGTTTTGTTGACCGTATTCTCGGTAAGCGAAGTTAACGCCACCAGCACTAATAAATTGAGTGGGTACATCCTTCCAATTTGTATCTTGCTGAGCGTTTTGCCCTGCTTGCGGATTGTTAATAGCACTTGATGACACTTTATGTGCCTGAATAGATGGTTCATTAAAAGAAACCGATGGCACAACCTCAGCCTGAGTTAAGGGAGCACTAAAAATAGATACCGCCGTCAAACTCATAGCAACTGTATTTAATAAAAACTTCATTTCTCTGATCCTCAAATTTAATTCATTGATCTGATTTATCTGTTTTTTATGAGTGATCTTTCAAAGGGAGAAAAGATAAAAAACAGAGTAAGTATCGATTTAATACCAACTATACATAGGTAAAATTAGATTGTCACTATCTTTTTAGTAGTAACTATTTTATTTTTAGATTATGATGAAAAAATCAAGCCGGAATTCATTCGTTCAGGCGACAAAGTTTAAGTAAGGAACATGATATGACCAGCAAAGTAGTTCTCATTACAGGCGCATCTTCGGGTATTGGGTTGGCGACGGCAGAGCTTTTACAGGAAGCAGGATTTATTGTTTATGGCACAAGTCGACAAGCAAAAAATCCCTCTAAGCATAAATTTCATCTTATTGAGTTAGATGTAAATCAAGAAGACTCAGTTGCTCAAGCCATTGAAAAAGTAATAGCAAACGAAGGCCGAATTGATGTCTTAGTTAACAATGCAGGGTTTGCAATATCGCCTGCTGGTGCCGAAGAAAGCTCAATGCAACAAGCACAGGCTATTTTTGATACCAACTTCTTCGGCGCTGTTCGAATGACACGTTCAGTAATTCCACATATGCGTGAAAACCGTTCAGGACTGATCTTAAATGTCAGTTCAATTCTTGGACTTGTGCCTATGCCTTTTAGCGCACTTTATTCTGCGTCAAAACATGCGCTTGAAGGTTATTCTGAATCTTTAGACCATGAATTAAGGTCTCAGGGCATTCGTGTATCTCTTATTGAACCCGCTTATACCAAGACTTCTTTAGGAATGAATTTACTTGAAGCCGACAATAAAGTTGCTTTTTATGATGAAGCCCGCAAAAAGTTACATCGACAAATGATTAATTCAATTAATAAGTCGGATGACCCTAGTTTGGTTGCCAATACAATTTTAGATGTGATTCAAAGTCAACATGTCGTACCTCGCTACACAGCAGGTAAAACTGCAAAAAACTTAAAAGCGTTAAGACGATTTGCACCAGCAAAGATCTTTGACAAATTAATTCAGCGCAGCTTAAAAGTTTAGAGCAAACTTAAGCTTATAAAACATTAAAAACAAATTTCAAAAAATAGAGGTTTAAAATGAAAGCAGCCTACATAAGCCGTTATGGCAAGATTGATGATGTACAAATCAATGAACAACCCAAACCATCTCTAACCGAAGATGCTGTCCTTGTTAAGGTACAGGCAGCAAGTATTAACCCTCTCGACTTAAGAGTTTTAGAAGGTGAATTTAAAGCAATTTTGCCAGTACCATTTCCTTTTATTTTAGGCAATGATTTTGCAGGCACAGTGGTAGAAGTTGGATCGAACGTTACCCAGTTTAAAGCTGGAGACGAAGTGTATGCAAAGACCGATCTGAACGGCGCTTTTGCCGAATATACGGTTGTTCAGCAGTCTTCGCTGGCGCTTAAACCGCAAAATATTTCGATGGAACAGGCAGCAGCTCTACCTTTAGTTGCCTTAACTTCATGGCAAGCACTAGTTGAAATTGCAAAAGTGAAAGCTGGACAAAAAGTACTGATTCACGCAGGTTCAGGCGGTGTGGGTTCAATTGCAATTCAACTTGCCAAGTCATTAGGTGCTATTGTTGCAACCACAACCAGTGGCAAAAACACTCGTTGGGTTAGAGAGTTGGGTGCCGACATCATTGTTGACTATAAAACAACGGACTTTGAGCAAGAGCTTAAAGACTATGACGTGGTTTTAGATACACAAGGTGGGAAAACCTTAGAGAAATCCCTCAATGTACTTAAACGTGGTGGGCGTCTTATTAGTATTTCAGGTCCACCCGACCAAGCTTTTGCAGAAGCAATTAATCCGAACTGGTTTCTAAAATGTGTTATCCCGCTTTTAAGCTGGTCAATTCGACATAAAGCAAAAAAACGTGGCATTACTTATTCATTTTTATTTATGCAACCGAGTGGTCCACAGCTCTCAAAAATTTCCGAATTGGTCGAAGCTGGAAAGATTAAACCCGTAGTTGACCAAACCTATGACTTTGCTCAAATTAAAGAAGCACTTCAATATGTAAATACGGGCCGATCAAAAGGTAAAGTTGTTTTAAATAATATTGCTGAACTTTGAGCATTTATTTAAATAAAAAACACTACGAATGGTCAAATCATTAAAGATCTTAATGACTCGACCATTCGTAGTAGCTTTATAAAATTAAAGAGCTAAATGATTCATCCGCTCTAACTCACGGATTAAACCTGAGTGATCAAGTTCGCCGTCACCAGCGACCACCATATTTTGAAAGAGCTGATTGACCAATTCAGCAATAGGCAAATTCAACTCTAGTGATTTGGCATAGCTAATGGCGGTATGAATATCTTTATGCTGGGTTTTAGCTGTTCCACCGGGTTTAAAATTACGCGTTAAGATACGTTCACCATGTTGCTGCAAAATCGGAGAGTCTGCAAAACCGCCTGTTAATGCCTGTTTGAGTTTTACAGGGTCAGCTCCAGCCTTACTCGCAAGTAATAAACCCTCACTTACCGTTGCAATGGTAGTGGCAACAATCATTTGATTGACCAGTTTAGCAAGTTCGCCACAGCCAGCGTCACCGACTAAAATTGGTCTGCCCATCGCTCTTAAAATATTTTCAGCCTGTTTGAAGGTAGAAAGCTCTCCACCCACCATAATTGCCAAACTTGCATTTTGAGCGCCTTTTTCTCCGCCAGAGACCGGAGCATCTAAATAGCGAAGTGATCGCTCTTTGCACTTTTCACTTTGTGTTTTTGCAACTTCAACCGGTATCGAACTCATAACAATCACGGTGCTTTCTGGTTTTAGCTGCGAGACTGCACCGTGTTCTTTAAACAAAATGTCATCACATGTTTTTCCGTCGCTGAGCATACAAATTAAAAACTCGACATCTTTTCCGACTTGCTCAATTTCACTGCAAACCTGTGCACCAGCGTCTTTTAAAATATCTGCTTTAGATGGAGTTCTATTCCAGACCTTGAGTTGATGGCCTGCTTTTAATAAGTTCATGGCCATTGGCATTCCCATAATGCCTGTACCAACAAATCCGATGGTCGCCATTATTTCATCTCCGTCGCAGTTCGAACTTTGAATTGCTGTTGCTCTGCTTTTAAGCTATTTGATTTTAACTTTGCCAATAGCAACAACCCTAAACCACCCATGGCAACAAATCCTGCAATTACAAGAAATGCTACTGTGTAGGTTCCAGTGGTTGTATATAAATATCCAGTTAAATATGGGCCAGTAAAACCACTTAAGTTACCGACAGAGTTAATTAACCCAATCCCGGCTGCGGCACCAACGCCTGTTAAAGTTTGCCCAGGAATGGTCCAGAAAATATTAATTGCACTAAACACGCCAATCGCAAGCAGAATAAAACCTACAATAATTGCCCAAGGTTGGTTCACAATTAAGGCAATCGCAATTGCTGAAGCAGCCATGAGTGCAGCACAAGCGCCATGTTTATAACGCTCTTGTTTACGGTCAGAACGACGGCTCCATAAAACCATGCCGACTGCCGCGAAAGCATATGGAATTGCAGTGAGTAAACCATTTTGAATGAGGCTGATTTCCATACCAAAGGTGTTACGGAATGACTCTAAAACACTTGGTAAGAAGAAGAACATTGCATTTGAACCTGAAGTAATTCCAAAATAAACAACTGCCATAATCCAAACCAATGGATTTTTAAATACTTGCTTAATCATTTCACCCTTGGTTAAAGCCACTTCTGTAGATTGTTCTTTTTCTCTTTCTTCACGCTCTAACGTAGTCATGAGCCATTGACGCTGTTCAGCCGTTAACCACTGAGCTTCTTTAGGGTTGTTGGTTAAATATTTTAAGCAGACTAAGCCTAAAATTATTGAAGGAATACCCTCCAAAATATACATTAAGCGCCAGCCTTCATAGCCAATGGTATTGCCCCATTGCATAAGACCAACTGAAATTGGGGCACCAATAATTTGTGCAATTGGCAATCCAAGATAGAACGTTGCGAAAACACGGGCACGATATTTTGCAGGAAACCATAAGGTTAAATAAAAGATAACACCCGGAAAGAAACCCGCTTCGGCAATTCCAAGTAAAAACCGTAAAACAATAAACTGAGTACCACTATGAATGAAACCCATAAGCCCGGCAATGATGCCCCAAGTAATCATGATTCGGGCAATCCAGATCCGTGCCCCAAAGCGATGAAGTAAAACATTACTCGGTACTTCAGCAATAAAATAACCAAGGAAAAATACGCCCGCACCTAAACCAAAAATGGTTTGAGTAATTCCAATCGCATCATTCATGTGTAGCGCAGCAAAACCAATATTGGTTCTGTCTAGAAATGCCACAATGAATAAAATAATGAGAAACGGGATAATTCGACTCGAAACACGCTTAATTGTCTGCTCTTCGAGAGCAGTTACATTCTTGATATCTTCCATAATAACTCTCACATCAACTGGCGATCACTGCCATTAATTTTGGGTATCTTCTATATGTGCCTGAATGACGCTTTCAAAATTTTTATCCGCTTGGAAACCTAAAGATTCTGCATATTCAGCCTTCACCTGAACGGGCCAACTTTTAACAATACGTTGAATGGTTTGGTCTTCTTGCCATTGCACTAAATCGGTTGCTTGTTTGCCTGCAACTTTTTCAAGCGCCTCAAGCATTTCTTTAACCGTAACGGTTAATCCCGGTAAAGGAATAATTCGATTGTCTTGAAGTACATCTGTCGAAATGGTTGCGGCCTTAATCATTGACTCAACACAGCGCCGTGGTGAAGTCACAAAAACTGGGGTATCTGACGGTACTGGGCAAATTGCCGTTTCGCCTTTTAACGGTTCACGAATAATTGAGCTAAAAAATGTAGATGCGGCTTTATTCGGTTTACCGGGACGAACCACAATGGTTGGTAGTCTTAAAATACGGCCATCAATAAAGCCTTTTCTTGAATAATCTGAGACGAGTAATTCTCCTACTGCTTTTTGCATGCCGTAAGAAGACTTTGGCGTAACAACTGTCTCGTCTGTCACAACTTCTGGTAATTGACCACCAAATACAGCACAGCCACTGGCAAAAATGACTCGAGGTCGTGTCTGCTTTTTTCTTAATTCTTCTAATAAATTTAAAAGTCCATAAAGGTTAACATCCATTCCTAAGTCAAAATCAGCTTCTGCCGCTGAACTGACTACGGCAGCCAAATGCCAAACTACATCAATATTTTCTGTAATATTTGCTACAGTAGTTTTATCGGTAATATCACCCACAATGACTTCAATTTTCGGGTCTTGCGGCAAGTCATCACCAGCAAATGCATCAAACAGAATAATTTTATTGATGGGCTTTGGCTGCTGTTCATCTAAAGCCAAGCTGCCGATTTTTAGAATCTCTTTGGCTATTTGTTTTCCAATAAAACCAGTACCACCAGTGATTAGCACATTCATACAGGGATCCTTTCCTAATTTTTATTCACTTAAAAATTTTTTAATCATCGTGAATTAAACGATAAGGAGTCCAAGCAATAATTTCCAATGAATAATTTCTAAATATTGATAACTTTTTAATATCAGTTTTATATGGTTATAACTCAACAATAACTTGCTATTTTTTCTTATTTTTTAATTAAAAAGCCCCAAATATTTTCATGTTTTGGGGCCTATCATTTTACTTACGTTTGGCGTTCTTTAATAAAATGTCGATAAAGGCCGAGGCAATGTCAGAAACTGGCTCATCTTTACGTGTCAAAATTCCATAATCTTGCGCATCTAAAATCAAATCAGTTTCTAAAATCTGTAATTGGCCTTCTTTCACCTGATCAATCACCATCGCTTCTGGCAACATTCCGACCATAGGCGCACCTTTTAAGATCTGTAAAAAAGTCTGCATAGACATGGTGTTCACCGTATTTAAAGGTATTTTTACTTTTGCCCGCGCAAATGCACCTTCCATACGTTCTCGAATTGGCGTGCCTTTGGGATAGAGGACCCATGGCCAATTTAATAATTCTTCTAGGGTACAAAATTTTTTCTGAGCGCATGGATGGGCACTATTCACAACAATACAAAATGGCTCTGGCCCTAAGGGCTGAAAATTGAAAAACTGGCTTTGAGTGACATCGGTAAAGCGGCCTATGGCTAAATCTAAAGTATGTTCGCTTAACATTTCCATTAAATGGTCACTGGTCTGTTCAACCACATCGATAGAAAGTAGCGGCCATTTTTTCTTAATTTCAATAATTGAGTTTGGAATGACCACTGCGGTTGCTGCAAAGATGCCTCCTACCTTTAAGAACCCATGACCGCCCAAGCGCAAAATTTCAATGTCTTCAACAAAATGCTTTGCATCATTTAAAACGCGCTGCGCATAGCGGATAACATGCTCTCCCAAAGCAGTGACTGGCATATTTCGGGGTAAGCGTTCAAAAACCTGAAAACCTAGCAGGCTTTCAATTTCTTTTAGCATTTTACTCACCGCAGGTTGACTTAAGTTCATCTGCTCGGCAGCCAAATGCATGTTATTGGTTCGTGCTAAAGTTTCAAGAAGAACCAAATGTTTGAATTTCAACCAATTATTTAAGCTTGAGTAAGTCAAATCCGCCATTTATAAAAATCCTTTTCGATAACTATTCGTTATTAATAATTAAATTATTACGATTGGTGTTTATTAAATAAGAAACATATCATGATTTCAAATAAAAGAAGGATGCTTTAAATGAACTTTACCTTAAATTCCCAGAACTCATTACCAGATGACGCTACCCAAGGATGTCTAATTGGCCGTGCATGGATTCCAAATCAAATTTCAGGTCCATCTCCGATTCTTTTAAAAGACAATCAGGTTTTTGATATTTCAGAAAAGTTTCATACGATTTCCCAGTTGCTTGAAAGTTCAGATCCTTTAAAAGCTTTATCTGAAATTGAAGGAAGATTAGTTGGCTCAATTGATGAGTTATTTGCAAATACGGTGTCTGAACCAGAGAAAAACAAAGCATATTTTTTAGCCCCTATTGATTTACAAGTGATTAAAGCGGCTGGCGTAACCTTTGCGGCAAGCATGTTAGAACGCGTGATTGAAGAACAAGCAGGTGGCGATGCACAAAAAGCTCAATCCATCCGTGAAGTTGTACAAAATGTGATTGGCGATAATTTAAAAACAATTGAACCCGGCTCAGAAAAAGCCCTTCAACTCAAAGAATATTTAATTGAACAAAAAATGTGGTCTCAATACCTTGAAGTAGGTATTGGCACAGATGCAGAAATTTTTACTAAAGCCCCTGTTTTAGCAGCCGTGGGAACTGGTCAAAATATTGGTATTCACCCTAAATCTGAGTGGAATAACCCAGAGCCAGAAGTGGTATTAGTTGCAAATAGTCACGGTAAAATTTTAGGTGCTACGTTAGGCAATGACGTTAATTTACGGGACTTTGAAGGTCGTAGTGCTTTGCTCTTAAGTAAAGCAAAAGATAACAATGCGTCTTGTGCAATTGGCCCTTTTATTCGTCTTTTCGACCATACCTTTAGTTTAAATGACATCCGTGCTTGTGATGTTGAATTGCAAATTGAAGGTACAGATAACTTTGTGCTCAATGGCATTAGCTCTATGTCACAAATCAGCCGCGACCCTGAAGATTTAATCCAGCAAACACTCAATGAAAATCACCAATATCCAGATGGTTTTGTGTTGTTCCTAGGCACTTTATTTGCCCCTACTCAAGATCGGGAACAAGCTGGCGCGGGCTTTACCCATAAGGTCGGCGATGTCGTCCGTATTCATTCGCCTAAACTCGGCACTCTATACAACACGGTCATGACCAGCGACAAAGCGACGCCGTGGAATTTTGGAATAAATGCATTGATGCGTAATTTGAAGCAACGCGAATTATTGTAATTTTCACGTATTATTGGTCAGTTGAATCGTAAGATTCATCTCGTGAAAAAAATTAAATTTCAAAAAGTATGAGTGAAAGGATCTAAAAATGAATGATCAAGATAAACGGATTTTTTTACGCAGCCAAGAATGGTTTGATGATCCTACACATGCTGACATGACAGCACTTTACGTTGAACGTTATATGAATTATGGGTTGACCCGTGCCGAGCTACAGTCGGGTCGCCCTATTATTGGCATTGCACAGACCGGTAGTGATTTAACTCCCTGTAACCGTCATCACAAAGAACTAGCTGAACGTGTGAAAGCAGGTATTCGTGATGCTGGTGGTATTCCGATGGAATTTCCGGTTCACCCAATTGCAGAACAGTCGCGCCGTCCGACTGCTGCACTCGACCGGAACTTAGCTTATTTAGGTTTAGTTGAAATATTACATGGCTATCCACTTGATGGTGTGGTGCTAACAACGGGCTGTGATAAAACCACACCAGCTTGTTTAATGGCAGCCGCGACTACAGATTTACCTGCCATTGTTTTATCCGGTGGTCCAATGCTAGATGGCCATTTCAAAGGCGAGTTAATTGGCTCAGGTACAGTGCTCTGGCATGCAAGAAATTTACTTGCCACTGGTGAAATTGACTATGAAGGCTTCATGGAAATGACGACTTCGGCATCACCTTCGGTTGGGCATTGCAACACCATGGGTACAGCACTTTCAATGAATGCCTTAGCTGAAGCGTTGGGCATGTCTTTACCTACATGTGCAAGCATTCCTGCACCGTATCGCGAACGTGGGCAAATGGCCTATATGACAGGAAAAAGAATTTGCGAAATGGTCTTAGAAGATTTACGTCCCTCTAAAATCATGACCAAACAATCATTTGAAAATGCCATTGCGGTAGCGTCTGCTCTAGGTGCATCTAGCAACTGTCCTCCTCATTTAATTGCAATTGCCCGCCATATGGGCATTGAGTTGAGTTTAGAAGACTGGCAACGCGTTGGAGAAAAGATTCCTTTAATTGTAAACTGTATGCCTGCGGGTAAATATTTAGGTGAAGGCTTTCACCGCGCTGGTGGTGTTCCTGCGGTTATGCATGAGTTGCAAAAATCTGGTGTTTTACATGAAGACTGTGCATCGGTCAGCGGTAAAACAATGGGTGAAATTGCTAAAAATGCAAAAACCTCAAACTCAGATGTCATCTTTCCATATGAACAGCCACTTAAACACGGCGCAGGCTTTATTGTGCTCAGTGGTAATTTCTTTGACAGCGCCATTATGAAAATGTCTGTGGTTGGCGAAGCATTTAAGAAAACCTATTTATCTGACCCAAATAGTGAAAATAGCTTTGAAGCAAGAGCGATTGTTTTTGAAGGCCCTGAAGACTACCACGCACGAATCAATGACCCTGCTCTGGAAATTGACGAGCACTGTATTTTGGTCATTCGAGGTGCTGGAACAGTGGGTTATCCGGGCAGTGCAGAAGTTGTCAATATGGCTCCCCCCGCAGAATTGATTAAAAAAGGAATTGACTCACTGCCTTGCTTGGGAGATGGCCGTCAAAGTGGAACATCTGCCAGCCCTTCTATTTTAAACATGTCACCAGAAGCGGCCGTAGGCGGTGGAATTGCGTTATTAAAAACCAATGATCGATTGCGCATTGATCTGAACAATCGCTCCGTCAATGTGCTTATTTCTGATGAAGAGCTAGAAAAACGCCGTCAGGAATGGCAGCCAACAGTCTCTGTATCTCAAACACCTTGGCAAGAAATGTATCGCAACATGGTCGGCCAACTATCTACTGGCGGTTGCTTAGAACCCGCGACTTTATATATGCGTGTGGTCAACCAAAATAATCTGCCACGACATTCTCATTAATCTCAGGATATTTATTATGGTCATTGGACACAACTTTATTGGCGGTTCACGCAGCGCGCAAAGTGCAAACTTATTAAAAAGTGTGAATGCAACAACTGGCGAAGCTTTGCCTTTTGAATTCCATCATGCAACCGAGCAAGAGGTCAATCAGGCCTGTGAAGCAGCAAGTAAAGCCTTTAAAACTTACCGTCACACTTCACCTGAACAGCGTGCTACCTTTTTAGAAAACATTGCTGATGAGCTCGATGCTTTGGGAACAGATTTTCTAGAAATCGTCTCACAAGAAACTGCCTTGCCACTTGCACGCTTGCAAGGCGAGCGTGGCCGTACCAGTGGACAAATGCGTTTGTTTGCCAAAGTGTTGCGTCGTGGTGACTTCTTAGGGGCGCGTATTGATACCGCTTTGCCTGAGCGTCAGCCTTTACCACGCCCAGACCTACGCCAGATTAAAATTGGTGTTGGCCCCGTTGCAGTATTTGGTGCCAGTAACTTTCCACTCGCTTTTTCAACTGCAGGTGGCGATACCGCCTCTGCACTAGCAGCGGGTTGTTCGGTTGTAGTGAAAGCGCATAGCGGCCACATGGCGACAGCAGATTTTGTGGCTCAGGCAATTGAACGTGCTGTCGAAAAATCAAATATGCCTAAAGGTGTATTTAACATGATTTATGGCAATGGCGTGGGCGGACCTTTAGTTAAGCATCCCCTAATTCAGGCAGTGGGTTTCACCGGTTCACTTCGAGGTGGTCGCGCTTTATGTGACATGGCAGCAGCCCGCCCACAACCGATTCCGGTGTTTGCTGAAATGAGCAGTATTAACCCAATGCTGATGTTACCCGAAGCATTAAAAAGCCGAGGGGACAAAATTGCACAGGACTTGGCAGATTCAGTCGTTCTGGGCTGCGGTCAGTTCTGTACCAATCCGGGTTTAATCTTGGGAATTAAATCAGTCGAATTTAGCCAACTCATTACTAACCTAACCAACATTATGGGCAGCAAACCTGCACAAACCATGCTGAATGCTGGCACCTTAACAAGCTATGCGGCAGGTCTTGAACATTTAACCCAGCATCAAGGCATTGAACACTTAGCAGGTCAAATCCAGCAAGGCAATCAGGCTCAGCCTCAACTGTTTAAAGCTGATGTTGAGCTTTTACTAGCAGGTGATCAGCTTTTACAAGAAGAAATCTTTGGGCCAACGACTGTCATCATTGAGGTTGAAGATAAAGCCCAACTCCTTCAAGCCCTGCAAAGTATGAATGGTCAGCTAACGGCGACTTTAATTGCCGATGAAGCAGATTTAACCGAGTTTGCAGATGTGGTTCCGGTGCTCGAAGAAAAGGCTGGTCGTTTGCTTTTAAATGGTTATCCAACAGGTGTTGAGGTGTGCGATGCCATGGTACATGGCGGGCCATATCCAGCAACTTCAGATGCGAGAGGAACTTCGGTTGGAACCTTGGCAATTGACCGTTACTTACGTCCAGTGTGTTATCAGAACTACCCGCAAAGTTTATTACCTGAAGCTTTAAAAGACAGTAACCCGTTGCAAATATTAAGACTGGTTAATGGTGAGATGACCAGAGATACCCTATAAATTTAATCGAAATTTATAGGGTATCTACTGTAATTTCCTGCCATTTAAAAGAATAAAAGTCCTTCTTCGGGCTTTTATTCTTCCTTAAGTTTTTATTCACATTTATAACTATTTACCTGATTAACATTACCTGCAATATAAGTAATTTTCTTCGGATATAAACAAACAGATAAACTGCGATTTGGGCATACGGTCGGCCTAATTCCGTGAATTTATTCAGAGCTGCAATTCTCGCATGCATCTCATTTACCTGACTTGAAAAATGCTTTGCTGATAATTTATCTCCTAATAATTTAATACAGTACATTTTAGTCTCAACCAAACTTCTATGATGATAACCCGACTATTTCTTCCAACTAGCCAGCCAGATCGTCTAAATGATCCAAAAAATCCGCAGCAGTAAGAAATAGACTTAAATACGTATAAAAAAAACCTCAATGAGATATTGAGGTTTTTTATACATTTGCGATAGTTTTATCAGTTCTGCTGATCTTTTTGCCGCTGTATATCTTTCTGATCTTTCACGTTTTGTTGCCGCTGTTGATTTGGTATATGGTGTTGGTATTGCTGGTTTTGTTGCTGTTGTTGATCCTGTTGGTTTTGCTCGAATTGCTGTTCTTGCAGTTTATTTTGGCGATCTTGATCAATCTCTTGTTGCCGGTGTTGATCACTTTTTTGATTAGCCATATTAATTTCATCCATTCTTTAATATGATTCATTTTTAAATTCACATACTTATCATTATAAAGCTACCTACTTCATGTGACATTTTCTTTCATTGTAAATTTTATGATTGAAGATAAAAATATATGATTAATAAAGATGCAGTTATTTGAATTTCCTAAAAATATAAATTACATTGACTACTTGATCAAACAAATTTTATTTTAGATTCATAGATTAAAATGCTTTTCTTTCATCCCAACCCCAATAAAAAATACTCAAGTAACCTCTCCCGTTCATCTGGTTTGCTTGGGTCTAAAAGCTGAACCATTGCTCCATCAATCACAAACAAAAACATGTGCGCATCGGGTTTTGAGGCATTTGGATTGGACGTTAAAAGCAGATTATAAATTTCCTTGATCAACCAGTTTCGAGAGTCAATGACGACCTGATACGCCTTTGGATGTGTTTTCGCAATTTCAAAAATAGCTTTAAACGGCAAATGATAAAGCCCTTCTAAATCGGCATGTAAAAAGTATATTTTCCTAAGTTTTTCAACTAGCGTTAAGTCTTTTTGAACATAAATAATTGAAAGTACTTCTTCTTTTAAACCATCTTTTTGAAAGGTCAGACTCATTTCGATAAGACGTTCTTTTGAGTGAAAATAATTATAAAACGTGGCTTTCGGGATTTTTGCCGACTCAATAATTCGGTCTACCCCGACATTGTGAAAGCCGTCTTTATTAAAAAGATATCTTGCAGAATGAAGCACGCTTAAAGCACGAAATGGAAGATTTGAATGTGGCATAGTTTTACCGTTATAAAATAAATTTTTGTTGTATATAAATGAGATATAAAATCCGCTGCCTTTTCTTGGGAGAAAAAAAGGCATAGCAAAGCCGTAAAGACTGTGCTTGGCACATCTCAAGTTTTATTGTTGATGCAAGTTTTTTAGTCGTGACGATTTAAAGCCTGATAAGCCTAGAGGCGATCAAACTGTTTTAAAAGTTTAAGTTGTGTCGTTATAGACTTTGGCAAAGAATGCCAAGAAATGATGAATGTGCAAAGCCAACTCCTTTTTATTGGGAGTTCTGCCAGATATTAAAATTATGGTGGCAGAACGAGCAAGGGTTCGCAGACTGATAGTAAAGAATCAGCACACCCAAAGGTGTCCCTCACTCGTCCTACCGCAACAAGCGAGGGACGATCGATACACATAAGAATACTCCTCAGAAGGAATAATCTGATGCACTTTACTAAACGGTCTGCGACGACCGACTGGCAATGTAGGCCAGCACGCAAATGGTAATCTTCAATATTTAAGGTGTCAATGTGAAATTGGCTAGAAATTATTTAATTAATTATTGTTTTTCATTAAATTACATATTTAAGGAATATCTTAAATGTAAGCTTAACAATATAAAATAAATCTATAATCTTTTTAAAATTCTGAGCTTATTGGCGTGTTCCTAAATTTCACCTCCTCTACAAAACATTTCTTGCACTCTAGCTATTTTTATGTATGATTGAGTAATCACTCAATTAATATATTTGTATATGGCTCGTCCCCGTAGTGAAGATAAACGTAATGCGATTTTAAGTGCTGCAATAGAAACATTGGCAGAGCTTGGAGAGCGTGCGTCTACCTCAAAAATTGCTAAAGTTGCTGGCGTGGCAGAAGGCACTTTATTTACCTATTTTAGTAATAAAGAAGAACTGCTTAATCAGTTATATCTTTCGCTAAAGGCCGAGCTCCGTCAGGTCATGATGAATGGTTACCCTACCCAATCAGACCTGCAAGCACAAATGTCGCACATTTGGCAAAGCTATTTGGACTGGAGTTTAGAAGCTCCCCTTAAACGAAAAGTCATGGCACAGCTTTCGACCTCAGAACAAATTACTGAGCAAAGCAAACAAATTGGCATGCAAACCTTTTGTGACCTGACCCAAAACATTCAAGAATGTATTAATGACGGAAAATTAAGAGATTATCCACCCTTATTTATTGCATCAATTTTAGGTGCGCTTGCCGAAGTTGCACTCAATTTTATTGCCCAAGACCCTTCTCAAGCAGAGCGTTATCGCAAATCTGGTTTTGAAGCATTTTGGCATGCGGTTTCAATTTAAATAAAAGGTAAGGACCCACGGCGTCCTTATTTTTGAAAGAGTTAATGAGTGAGTAAATACTCATTTTATAGATATTAATAAGTACTTCTCAGGTTCTTATTTGCAAATACAGGTTTGTTCCACTAAAGGAAAAACAAGATGACTATTTCAAACACAACAGACTTGCCTTCTCCCTTAATGCCGTCACAACAGCAAAATGGCAAATTTAGAAATACACGCCCAAACCAACACAAACCATCTTTTGGTAAAACACTTCAGTTGATGTGGAAGTTTCTATTTAATAAACCGAAAGACACTGTGCCCAACCGAGACATTCCCGTTTTAAGTTTGTCAAAAGAACAACTTTTGAGTGCGCCTGACCGCTCCCTATTTCGTCTTGGGCACTCGACCATATTGTTAAAATTGCGAAATGAGTTTTGGTTAACTGACCCTGTTTTTTCAGAACGTGCCTCGCCTTTTCAGTGGATTGGGCCAAAACGTTTTCACCAACCACCCATTAACATTGCCGACTTACCGCCCATCAAAGGCGTGATTTTGTCGCATAACCACTACGACCATCTCGACTACCATGCAGTCATGCAGCTTAAAGATAAAGTCGAGCATTTCTTAACACCGCTTGGTGTGGGTGACACCCTCATTAAATGGGGAGTTCCAGCAGAAAAAGTTCAACAACTTGACTGGTGGGACACGACGCATGTGGATGGTCTTGAACTGGTTGCGACCCCTGCCCATCACTTCTCTGGTCGTGGTATGGGTGATAGTAATGAAACGCTTTGGGCATCTTGGGTGATTATTGATAATGATCTACGCGTGTTTTTTAGCGGCGATACCGGATATTTCGATGGTTTTAAAGAGATTGGACATCGTTATGGCCCCTTCGATCTGACCATGCTAGAAACCGGAGCTTATGACCCTGAATGGCCCGATGTTCACATGCAACCCGAACAAACGTTGCAAGCGCATCTCGATTTAAAAGGACGTCATTTATTGCCCGTGCATAACGGAACTTTTGACTTGGCGCTCCATGCTTGGGACGACCCGTTTGAACGAATTGTCGCTTTGGCTAAACAAAATGAGTTAGCGATTAGTACGCCTCAAATGGGTGAAGTATTAAACTTAAACGAGCCAAAAGTTGAAAATTATTGGTGGCGTTCGTAAGTTTTTTTAACGATTTTTAAATTAATTCTCCCTATTATCCTTTCATTAAAGGTATTTAAATTCAAATATATAAGTACCAGTCTTCTTATCGACGCTGCCCACCAATAAAACTAGGACTAACTTTGTCTTAGTTTTATTATTGACTTAAAACACAGACTACATTAGTCTGTGTTTGTAATTGATCAATTATGAAATTAAATGGCTTATATCACTAGTAGCGTCGAGTATGCGATTCACTGTCTTCTTTTTCTTGTGAACAATGAAGATAAACCATTGAGTAGTAAGGATCTTGCCGAATTACAAGGAGTCTCTCCGAGTTTTATGGCTAAGATTTTTCCTAAACTTGAAAAGGCAGGCCTTGTTGTTGCACAAGAAGGTGTTCGTGGTGGGTATTTACTGGCCAAACCGGCTCACGAAATCAGCTTTTTAGATATTGTGAATGCAATCGAAGGTGAAAAACCGCTTTTCGAGTGCCAAGAAGTCCGTGGGAAATGTGCTGTCTTTAATCATGCCCCACCAGATTGGGCAACCAGTGGTGTGTGTGCAGTGCATGCTGTCATGCTACAGGCCGAAAAAGCCATGCGAGATGCATTAGGTGCTCATACACTTGGCGATATTGCAGACCGTTTTGGCCGTTATGCACCCGACGTATTTTTTAGTGATGTAAATGGCTGGATCAATGAACGCATTGAAGGAAGAACAGCAAAAATGCGAAAAAGTAAAATATCACGGGATATGCCCGACTAATAAGCTTGTAGGGCCTCAAACCCTAGAGTAACAACACCCCTAACCCTTTTTTAAACGCCTTCTCAGATTTTTCGGACAATCAGAGAAAGGATTCGCTCACCCAAAATTTTGTGATGAGCTGGAATGTATTGTCCGAAAACCTATCAAAAGGATAATCAAATGAGTAAGCGTATTATTATTGCAGGTTCTGGTTTTGCTGGTTTATGGGCTGCACTTGCTGCACAACGAGCAATTCACTTAGCATCCCAAGAACAAAATATTGAAGTGGTTATGGTTTCCCCTAGCCCGAATGTTGGGATTCGACCGCGCCTTTATGAAGCTGTACTTGAAAATATGAACCCTGATATTTCAGAGTTATTAAGTGTAGTTGACGTTAAATATGTGGCTGGCTGGGTAAATGAAGTGAATGCTGATGCCCAAAGTCTTGTGATTACCACGATTCAGGGCGATAAACAGACCTTAAGCTATGACCGTTTTATTCTGGCAACTGGAAGTACGACGTTTATGCCGCCTATACCGGGTCTTACCGAATATGGGTTTAGCGTAAGCACATTAGAAGATGCGGAAAAATTAGATCTGCATCTTAAAAACTTAGCCAACAAACCTGCAAATGCAGCTCGTAATACCGTGGTGGTTGCAGGTGGTGGGCTTACTGGTCTAGAAACAGTGACTGAAATGCCTGAACGCTTACGTCACATTTTAGGCGAAACTGATGTCCGTGTAGTTTTAGTAGATTCATCTACAGAAATTGGTGCGGCAATGGGTGACCAAGCTGCTACTGTTATTCGAGAAGCTCTCACAGAACTCGGTGTGGAAGGTAAAGCTGGCCTACGCGTTACTGCACTTGATGCTTCTGGTGTAACACTTTCTAATGGCGAAAGAATTGAAGCAGAAACCGTCATTTGGACTGCGGGCATGAGAGCTAACTCACTCACCTCTCAAATTGCAGGTGAAAAAGATAATTTAGGCCGTATTTTAGGTGATGCCTATTTACATGCACCTGAAGCAAAAAATATTTTTGTGACCGGAGATACGGTAAAAGTTCCAACCGATGATTTAGGTAATTTTAACGTGATGTCTTGCCAACATGCCATGAGCCTTGGTCGTGTGGCGGGTTACAATGCTGCGGCAGAATTGGTTGATTTACCGTTGCATGCCTATAGTCAACCAAAGTATGTGACGTGTCTTGATTTAGGCCCTTGGGGTGCTCTCTATAGTGAAGGTTGGGACCGTCAGGTTCAATTTGTTCGTGAAGAAGCCAAAAAAATTAAGCAAGAAATTAATACTGTCTGGATTTATCCACCTGTGGCAGACCGTGATGCTGTGTTTGCGATAGCAAATCCTGATTTTGTAATTGTTCCTTAAAACAATCTGTTTTAGTAAGTACAAATCTATTTAAAAACCCCAAAAGTAGAGAACTGCTTTTGGGGTTTATTTTTGAATCATTAAAATTTATGCTTTTTCTAGTTCTTCTATAATCGCTAAAGCTGTCTTTTTAGCAGAAAAAGGATTTTGACCTGTAATTAAATTGCCATCTTGAACAACATAGGGTGCAAATGGAACAAAAGCCTTTTTATAGTCAGCACCATACTCTTTTGCTAACTCTTCGGCATTATAAGGTACCTTTTTTGCCACGCCTGCCAAGATTTCTTCACTCCATGCATAACCTGTTAATTTTTTACCTTCTATCAGTCGTTTACCATTTGAAAGCCTTACATTAAGTAAGCCGCAATAGCCGTGACATACGCTCGATATAATGCCGCCCTTTTCATAAATATTTTTGGTGATTTCTTGCAATTCAGGATTATCTAGAAAATCCCACATTACCCCATGGCCGCCAGTGTAATAAATCGCGTCATAATCTTCCCAATTAATATCTGAGGGTTTATGAGTGTTGGCCAGCAAAGTCATAAACGTTTGATCGTCTTCTCTCGCTTTGACAGATTTATCGGCAACTAAAGCGCCCAGTGATTTTGGTTCAATCGGCGTTTTGCCGCCATTTGGACTTACAATATCTTGGATATAACCTTTTTCTTCGAACTTATCATAGGCATGCGTGAGTTCGCCTAACCATAGACCTGTGGGTTCATCTACATCTTTATAGCGTGAAACATTGGTCACGACATGTAATATGCGTTTAGACATCTTTTCACCTCATTTTTCATATTTATAATTCTGTTCATTAATTTATCAAAGCATAGAAACCTGTTACTGAAAGTTTGTGCTTGGTAAAGTTATGAACCTTGCTTTTATGTTACTATAAGTCTAAAGTTAGCTTGAATGTCAAGAGAGTATGTGGCTATGAATATTAGCGAGTTATCGAAACTAAGTGGTTTAAGCACCCCTACAATTCGTTATTACGAGCAAATCAAACTCTTGCCTAAAGCAAAAAGAAAATCGAATGGCTATCGTGAATATACCGATAACGATTTGAAGCAACTTTCTCTCATCCAGCAAGCCCAGCAAGTTGGGTTTTCTTTAGCTGAAATTAAAGGTTTTTTACCTTCGAAAGTTGTTGCTTGGGATCATGATGCACTTATTCAAACGATTGAAACTAAAATTCAGGAAATAGAACTTTTAGAACAAAAGCTAAAAGTCAGTAAGCAAAACTTACGCACCATGATTCATGCCATTAATGACAAACCCGATGAAATTACGTGTGAGCAAAATGCAGAACGGCTTATGACCCTCTATTTCGACAAAGTAAATACACCGTAGTTTTAAACTTTAAATAGAACTTTTCTTGAAAAAACCAATTACAGGCCAACGCTGTAATTGGTTTTTCATATAAATATTATAGAAAAAATCAGTTTATCTTTTGATAGTGAAGACCGAGAGCTCCTGAAGCAAACGTTTTATTTTCAATAAGTTTAAGATTGCTCTTTTGCTGAATGCCTTGAAACAGTGGTAAGCCACTACCAATCAGTACGGGCGAAATCGTAATTTTATATTCATCAATTAAGCCAAGTTGCATCAAATAGTGCGCGAACCTAGGGCTACCAAGAATAACCATATCCTTGCCCTGCTGCTGTTTGAGCTTATGAAGCTCTTCTTCAACATGATCTTTCACAAGTCTGGAGTTATTCCATTCAACTTTATCTAGGGTTGTAGAAAAAACAATTTTCTCAGTCTTTTCGATCCATTCGGCATGATTTCGTTCATGCTCTGAAGCTGCTGGATTTGAAAGCATAGTTGGCCAGTAATCATACATCATTTGATACGTCGCACGCCCCCAAATCACCGTATCGGCAGTGCTCAAAATTTCTTTGGCATGATTTGCTAAATCGGCATCGTAAGCAATCCAACCAATATCCATTGCCCCATTTGGCCCTTCTACAAAACCGTCAAGCGATGCATGTAGGAACAGTACGAGTTTTCTCATTATTTACATTCCTTTGCTCATAAAAAATATGCACTATATTTTAGTATATTCAATTTGAATTATTTCTCGTGGAATGTTTTGTTTTCTCTTTTTCTGAGGATAAAAAAACAAGGTGTATTCGTTTGAAATAGCTCTAAATCTTATCAATTACCCGAATAAGCATTACTCCTTATTCGGGATTAATCTATAAACATGATGCTTTAAGCAAAGTTTTGTTAAGAAATTACCAGTGGACCAGAACCCGGAAGTTCGGTTACTAGTTTATAGCCCATCAGTTTTGCAGGCGTATATGTACCGCCTTTGACCGTATTTTTAAGTAAATAACTCACCACAGCCAGTGAACCATTCACGGTAAGGCTATAGATATTATCTGTTTGGATTCGAACTGTTTTAGTCTGCCCATGTGCATTCTTAGCCTCGCCCCATACATAGGTTGGCTGCTTAGCCCTTACCTCTTCATCTGGTCCCACTACTGATTTCGAGATACGTGACTTAATTGCATTTTGTACAAATTGCAGCTTTAAGATAGGTCGCACTAAATTTAAGAATCTTGCGCCACAAATCATTTTAGGAGGTGCAGGCACAAAAACTTCAATGTTTGGAATACCGGTTGTATAGAACGCTGTAGATACGTCACCCCACGGAATACTCATTGCACTTTTTTGACCATCTCCAAAATCAATAGTCCGAACATAATGTGCTAATGGAACGGTGGTAATTTTTCCGTTTTTACGAATTTTTCCACCTTCACCCATACCTTCTGTACTGGTTTTTGCGGTTCCTTGTGAAAGACCAGATTTTGAGTCAAATCCTAAAGCGAGATGGGTTGCATCTGGCAAAACTTCTTTTAATTTTGCCGCCACACAATCTGTTGGAATTACATCAAAGCCTACACCAGGACATAGCACAATATCGGCCTGCTGAGCCTGAGCATTTAAAGATTGTGCTAATTCAAATACAGAAATTTCACCAGTAATATCAAGATAATGAGCACCTGCTTTTATACAAGCTTCCATCATGGGTTTTGAGGTGGCTGAAAATGGCCCTGCACAGTGCATAACAAGTTTAAAACCTTTGAGATGCTCACTTACCGCCTCTACATTATCAAGACCAAAAGCCTGATAGGTGAGCCCTAACTCTTGAGCTAGTGCTTCAACCTTGGCTTTGTTACGACCAGCAAGAGTTGGTTTTAGACCTTGGCGTACAGCTTCACGAGTAATTAATTCACCCGTGTAGCCATTTGCTCCATAAATTATCCAGTTTGAATCGTTAGAATTTGTCATAACACCACTCTTTTATTAAGAAGCAAATGAATAATCACGCATGCCTTTTTTGTATTGGCGGGTACGGCATGACATAGCTGATTGTTGCAAAATTAAAGCCCACGCTGGTGAAACATTTGGTTTAGTTTTTTTACCAGAGCTTAAATTACGTAACTGGAATTTGACCACTGCCATATTTGCAAGGGAAGCTAACGTTTTATTTTCCCATGTAATTGGTTTTAGTTCAGGTGTAATATTTTGGCCTTGTTTCCAAGCATTGGGCAAATTAGGTTCAATTGCTAAAGCTGTGGCAATGCCAACCATATCTACACCACTTTCAACCACCTGCTCTGCTACTTGTTTACGGCGTATGCCTCCTGTCACCATAACAGGCATTTTGGCAACTTTTCGAATTTCTTGTGCAAACTCTAAAAAGTAAGCTTCGCGAGCAAGTGTTCGACCATCACGTGCTTGACCTTGCATTGCTGGTGCCTCGTAGCTACCACCTGAAAGCTCAACCAAATCGACAGCGTATTCATTTAACATTTTAACGACTTGCTGGGCATCTTCGGCGCTAAACCCACCGCGTTGGAAATCGGCTGAATTTAGTTTTACTGCAACAGTAAACTGAGGCGAAACCACTTTACGAACTGCTTCCACAATTTCCATTAAAATTCGAGCACGGTTTTCTAAAGAACCACCCCATTGATCTTGGCGTTTATTACTAATTGGAGAAAGGAATTGACTGAGTAGATAACCATGCGCTGCATGAATTTCTACACCAGTAAATCCTGCTTTTTCACCTAAACGCGCTGTGTTTGCAAAACGCTGAATCACCTCTGCAATCATAGATTCAGTCATTTCGATTGGCGTATTAAAGCGGTCTGACATTTTTCCTAAATCTAAAGCAACGGCAGAAGGTGCCCATGTTTGTTGCCCTAAATTTGACTGCATTTGACGCCCTGGATGGTTAATTTGAAGCCAAACCTGAGCACCTTCTGAACGAGCAATTTGTGCCCATTTTTTAAAAGCATCTAGATGCTTTTCATCTTCAAGCACTACGCCGCCCGGTCCAGTCATCGCTCTGCGGTCTACCATCACATTTCCGGTAATAATTAGTCCCACACCGCCATCTGCCCAAGCTTGATATAAACGCATTAGCTCTTCTGAAGGTGCGTGGTTTAAATCAGCCATGTTTTCTTCCATTGCCGCTTTTGCAATTCGGTTTGGAACATATGAACCATTTGGAAATACTAATTTTTCGAACACTTTCATTGGAAAGACCTCATTCAGTATGGCTTTACTTTAATCTTAAAGTTAACTTTAATGTCAATACCTTTTATTACTTCTATACTTAATCAATTGTATTCGTTAATTTTTTATATAAAAAAGAGGCCTTCAAATGCCTCTTTAAATTTTTATACCTAGCACATGTTATGAAAAATTATCTATTAAAATATTTTATTAAGAGTAAAGTTTTAAATAGCTCAGTGTGCGAACAGAGCCCGTGTTCAATTCACTTCATATTTTAAAAACTTGGGCTTCTATTCTTTAAGTTGAAGGGCTTTAATTTTCACTGACACTAAAAAATCAGGTAAAATACTAAACTAAGTTAGGAACTGAATCTCAATAAAAATGGGGTTATGGATATAAAATATTATGGAAGATTTAGATTCATTTTTCAGCTCCCGAATCAAGTTTAAAAACTTAAAGATTCTATCCCTATTGGGCCAGCACAAATCACTGACTAAAGTGGCTCAACTCATGTATATGACCACTTCAGCTGTATCTAAATCTTTAGCAGAAATTGAAACTAATTATGGCGCACAATTATTTAGAAGAGAGGTCGGACAACTGGTTCCGTTGCCAGAATGCCTTATTCTAATTGACTCCTACCTAAAGATCGAAGCTCAATTACGTGAAGGACACGATAAGATTGCATTGCTAAGAGGAGTTAAAGCTAGCAGAATTTCTATCGGTGTTCATGCTCCATCCTTAGAAAATGCACTTGCTAATGCAATTATTAGATTTAAAAAGATTTCTCCTGAAACTGAAATCTGTATTAAGGCAGGTGATAAAACTTCACTTCTATCAAGTTTACGTGCAGGTGAACTAGATTTAGTTATGTGCCGAGCTGAAGTAGATGATTTAAATAATGATTTACGAGCGATTTTACTACATGAACATCAATTGCTCTTTATTGCAAATAACAACTTAAATATTCCCGACTCAAACAAGGATCTAAAAAGCCTTTTACAATATCCGTGGTGTCTCACATCTTCAACTTGTCCAGTACGCCAATGTTTTGATACAAATTTAGTGGCTAATGGATTGAAACAGCCTAATAATATAATTGAAGTTGATAATCCAATTAATTTAATAGGTATTATTATGCAAAATTATGAATGTATTACTGTCGCTTCAAGTAATATAGCAAGAAGATTACAGAAACAAAATAAAGTTAAAATAATTAATCGTGAGTTAAGTTTTAGTATAAAACCACAAATAATTATATGGAATAGCAAAGTACCTTTAAATACAAATGTTAGAAAGTTACGTGATTTTATCTGTTATGAAGCTCATTAATTTATTTTTAAAATTAATACCCATCTAAAATATGGGTATTAATTTTTGTAGATACTAGTAAATACTAATCTCTACTATACAGCCGTAGCTTTATGTAAAGGAATAGTCAGCTCATCAATATCTACAGGACCATCAGTTAGCATAATTAAATTTGTTTCTCCAATTAAAACCGTATCAGAATGTCTAAACCCTCCCACTCCTTCAATATAAAGTCCAGGTTCAATGGTCAAACACATTCCTTTTTCAAGTGGACGGTCATATCCTTCAGCAAAGAAAGGAGCCTCATGTGCAGTTACACCCATGCCATGTCCAGTTCTGTGAAGTAGATAATCTCCCATGCCTTGTTTTCGAAAAAAATTATTAACACTTAAATCAACTTCACTCATTAAAACGCCAGGTTTAGCCATTTCAAAGGCAATTCTGCGACCTTCCATCATGATTTCAAATGGTTTCTTTGCTTTCTCAGGAACTTTCCCAAGGAAAAAAGTTCTTTCAACTTCTGCCCCGTAGCCATTCATCACCGCATTAATGATAGATACATGTGGTCCCCCTTCCTCCATAACCATATCTATGTTCGTAAAGTTATGTGGATCATGAGATACACTCGGCGGTTGAAAAACAGCTGTAACACGGGTAGCAAGTGGGTTGATTTTCTTGTTATCTTTTGCAAGTTGATTCATTACAAACCCTCTTACTTTGGTGGCCATTTCGGTTAAAGACATACCCGGATAGGCAGATTTTAAAAGCAAATCATGGGCTTTGGTGGCCAGCTCACAAGAATAAATTAAGCGACCTATTTCATATTCAGATTTAATCATACGAATATCATCAATAATATCACTGCGAACACGCTCACCAGGAGTTTCAGTGTATATCTGCAAAGGGCAAATAGACTCAACACCAACACGTTCATTTTCAGCAAATAATTCTTTAAATCGGTCACTCCAAGCTTGACCTCGAGGCGCAGGAAACTCGAAATATGATATAAGTTCAATATCTCCTACCATACGTGCTTTTACATGTGGGATTTCCAATTGAGGAACAACAAATTGAGGGATTCCTTTACTCGGTATGACTAAAATGAAAGGTCGTTCATGTACTGCATTTGCAAAATTTGTTAGATAAAAAATATTATCTGGACAGAAAGCCACATAATGATCTAATCCTTCCTCTAGCATACGAGCTTGTACGCGTTTTACACGTTGCTCAATTTCATTTTCTGTCGGTGGATAGAAAATTGGTTCCATATTCATCTTGACTCTCCTGTTGAGATTTTGCTTAATCGATTGAAAATAATTTGATCCTTTATTTCTAGAACATGAACTTAAGTCCAATACCATAGGTAGAAGGATCATCGCCTGGACCTTCAAGAAGAATATTATTCATCGTATATTTAGCCTTGCCGTTGTTATCAATATACTCAGCTCGTATATAGGCATCTAAGTGTTTATTAATATGATAATTGGCACCAACCGCATAAATCATGGCTGATAGATCTTGTTTATCTACTTGTCTATGATATAAAGCTGCTTTCAGATTATATTTTGGCTGTTCAAAATTTATCATCGTGCCGTAAATCTGAGCAGAAACGGCATCTGGACTATTAGGTTTAAGATAGTTCGCAGTACCAATAACACTTAGTTTTTTATTTAATCTTTTTAGTGCAAATACACGATAATCTTTTGTTTTAATCTCATCGTAAACGACGCCGTTATAATCGACAGAGTAATTACTAATTAATTCATTATAAGATGCACTTATACGATTGGTGCCATCATCATAAACAGCCATGGCTGCATAATTCTTAGCATCTAGGACTTTTGAAGCATCACCGACCATTTGGTTTGGCGTGTAAAGAAATGTCAGAGTCGTATTCTTGAAGTTTGGTGTGGTATAAGTGATGGCACGGCTAGATCTAAAATCGAATGTTGGTGCTCCAGTTCCTAAATCATATGCTTGATAACTCAGTGTAGATGGAGCAAAAGCTGTAGCAAATAATTCCTCATATACCCCAGAAGCATTTAACATCTGGCGCCCGTATAACAATGTGCCGTATTTTTTTGAGCTAACACCAATAAATTCGCCACGAGCAAATGTCTCATCTCGAACAAATTCCATTTTACGTAAATCGATCCATGATTCAGCATTCCCTACAATAGCAATGTCATCATTCAATTTAAGATTAAGCTTTAATCCGAGTCGACTCGCATAATCCATACCACTTTGAAAATCATGCGAACTAACTACACCAGAGTGTGAATAATTTACACCATAGTCAAAAACCCCATACACTTTAAAAGGTGAATTTGAATCCCCCACTTGAATATCTGCAAAAGATTTCATTGGTAAAATAAACACACATGGTATCAATATATATTTGAACATTACTCGGTACTCCGTGACCCTGATTATTTAATTCCTCTATTTAAAGTACATAAAATTTAGTTATTAGAATATTGATAATTTCTCCATTACAGTTGAGTATTTTTCTATTGATTCTACTAAAAAAAATTAAATCTATAATTTGAAATATATAAGCAAGAATAATTTAACTATAAATAAAAAAGACCTACTTTTTAAAAGTAGATCTTTATTTAAAAATTCATTTATATTATGTAAGACAAATGAATTTTAAGATTTTAAGCAAGGGTTAACTTAATTTTAATTAGCTTGCTGGTAAAGTTTTCATAATTGTTTTTTGTTTACTTTTATAAATTAGAAGAACAACAATAGAAATCGTTGCTGCAGATAATAAGTAAACAGCTGGTGCTTGTAAAATTCCCTTACTAAGTGCATAAGTCGTTACAATAGGTGATACAGCTCCAAAAAGCGTTACACCAATGTTATACCCCAAACCAATACCTAAAGCTCTTTGTCTCGTAGGAAACTGATCTGTGATAAAAGGGAAATATGCACCAATTGTTGTACCTAAACCCAGAGAACATACGATTTGAAATAAGAATAAACGAGGAGCTGTAGGTGAAATCAATAAATATTCATAAAGAGGAATACCTATAAAGGTTGTGATTAATGTACCTGTTAATAAAACTCCAATAATTCGTCCAGATTTATCTGACCAGTAGCCACCAATAAATGCTCCCATGATAATAACAAGTGCTGACAACATTGAACTAGCCGAACCAATAATTGGCTCAATATTCATTGCTTGCTTCGCAAAAGAAGGCATAAAGATAATGACAAGATAAACAATTGCCGAACCAAAACCTGAGAGAGATGCAACGAGTATGATACGTTGAATAAATTGTCCAAGACTTAATTTAGTTTGAACTGTTTGTTTTTTAGGAGTATGGACTAATTCGTTACTTTCCTCCATATGACGACGAAGATATAAACCAACTGGAATAATAATCAAGCCTATAAAGAAACCAATTCTCCATCCCCAATCTAAAGTCGCTTGTTGCCCCAAAACACCATAAATAATTAATGCAATTCCTGAACCTGTCGCGAGTGCAAGATACGTTGAGGAATTAAATAAAGCACTATAATATCCTCGGCGATTCTTTGGACAACTTTCCATTACTAAAGATACCGCTGCACCAAACTCCCCAGAAGCAGCAAGCCCAGCAATCAATCTACCCAGTACAACTATTGCAGTTCCCAAATAACCTGCTTGTTGATAGGAAGGTGCACAAGCAATAAGTAAAGTACCTATCCCCATTAATATAACTGTTAAAACCATTGCTGACTTACGCCCTTTTCTATCGGCATAATTTCCAATCAAATAAGCACCAATAGGTCTTACCAAAAAGCCTACAGCAAAAGTAGTTATAGCAGCGAGTGTAGAAAGTATTTCATTTTCAGCTGGGAAAAAGTTGTGTGCGATAGCAAGTGCAAAATATCCATATAATGTAAAATCAAGCCATTCAAGAAAGTTACCCGCAGATAGCCCAAGAAATGAACGTTTACTAATAGACTTGTTCTCATTTAGCATTTTGGCCTCTCCTGACCTAACATCTATTTGTTAAATCAAAACTACACAAAATGCTTTAGTTGGAATATTGATATAATTTCCATCGTGATTGAGTTTTTTTCTCAGATCGGATTTGATTGCTTAGAATTACACTTCATCCTATATTAAAAACTTATACATCCTCATTTTGCTAATTAATAACCCATAACTTAAAAGTATTTGCTAGCCACATGATAGTACTATTGCTTTTACATTACTATGAGTCTAAAGTTAGCTTGAATGTCAATAGATTATTTTGGCTAGGAATATTATTGATTTTTAAATATTTTAAGATTACAACCTATCCATTTTTAATGTTTGACTAAACACACTAGGATTCTGCCCTGTAATATTTTTAAACATACGACAAAAATTAGATGGAGATTGATAACCAAGATCATATGCAATATTTGTTAAGTTTTTATTTTCTGACATCTGTATTAAACTGATTTTAACTGCTAGATATTGTTTCCAAACAATAAATGTAACTCCTAAATCCTTTAATATTAGTCTATTTAATGTCTTACTTGACATACAAAAATGGTCAGACCAATATCCTATTTTTTCTTTTAGAAGTAAATGATTGCTCATTATCATATTTTCAATTACTACTAATATCTCTGCTGTAGGTGTAGGAATAGAATATCTAATTTCTTCTGCAACCTTAAGTTCATAAATAATAATATCCATAATTTTTCCTTCAATACTATCTATACAGTAATCAATAGGTATATAAGTGGCTCTCTCTATAAGTTCTTTTAGAAAACTCCCTACTTTTAATAACTTAACACTTTCCGAACTAATATCATTCACGATCTCTTGTTTTATATAGAGCGTTCTTAAACTAATATCAGTAATTGCTCGCATACTATGTAATGTATTGCTAGGTATAAGCAAAGCCGTTTTAGGTGATAAAATCCATACTTTTCCATTTACATAAGCTTCCATAATTCCGGAAATTCCATAAGCTAATTGAACACGCTCATGATAATGAGGAGGATTAAAATAGTTTTTAAGAAATTCTTTAGGCATTGCACCAATATTACCTTCAATATTCTGGTACTCTTCCCTATTAGTACTTTTATTCGCTAAGAGCATATAAGTCTTCTCAAGTTAAGTGATATTGACAGCTTTCCTTTCAATCCCAGAATCTGGAGAGTCTCATGAGCAATGTTTTTTCATGAAGACTAGATTATTAAGATTAGCATCTATTCCACCAAGGCACTAAATTTAATATATTAAAACCCTAAACCATTACGATTTAAGGTTTTTTATTTACTTTTATATCAATCAATAGGGTTTTATGAGAAACGCAATGCTTGCTATAGCAAACGTTAATATAAAAGCAAAAAATGTATAAGGTAGAATTTTTTGAAATTTCAACTGAAACGTAGCTAAAAATGCTAATGCCCAAAATGGTTGAATAAAATTTGCCATTTGAGAACCCGTGCTATAAGCATTAATTACATGTTCAACAGGAACGCCTAGTTGCTGACCCGCAGGAATAATAAACGGTGCTTCAACTGCAAATTTAGATCCACCTGAAGGAATAAAGAAATCCATAATTACTGTATAAACCATAACAATCCATGAATAGGTTTCAGGAGTAGAAATATATAAAAAAGCGTCAGTAATTGAATGAGAGAGACCAGAGAAAGATATTATTCCAAAGATCCCCGCATATAATGGAAATTGAATCATTACTCCATATGTTGTCCCTACACCTTTTTTAACAGCAGCCATAAAGTTTCGAGGAGTTTTTTGCAATAATAAAGCTAGCGCAAAGAATAAATAGTTTAGAAAATTTATATCGACTTTTCCAAATCCTGAAATCCAGAGAGTTTTACAAACCCATACAAGTATTACTGCTGCAATTAAAGTCGGAAAAATACGAGAGCGTTCCCAACGTTCAGCCGGACGAAGTAGCTTTACTTCATCTGCAGTTTCTATATTTGAAACAGGTTGCGAAAGTGCTTTCCACGTTTCTTCATCAATTTCGACAGCTTTACCTTTCTTTGGATGGATAACTAAAAAGAAAACAATTAATGCGATTAATTGAGTAGCAACCAATACCAATAAGAATGGAGAAAGAGCTGTAGATGTTAAGGGAACCAGATGCCCTATTGTCTGTTCAAGAAAGTTTCCGGGAGTTGCAGCAATAAGAGGTGCTGACTGAGCGGGACCATTTGCTCCTACTAAAAAAGTACAGTAACCCGCTGCCGCAAGTAAAGCATAGTCTAATCCTATCCCCTTTTTTCGGATGGCTATTTCACGTCCCAGCAGCATTGCGAGCATATAACCCATACCCCAATGTAACCAACTAAAAATAGCCACAATGAGGCAATACATTATTAGCGTAGAAGAAACAGTTTTAGGTATATCTATGAGTTTAATTAGATGGCCTTTGACGAATTCAGATTCGACAACAATAAAGCCAGTTATCATTAATAAACTTAACTGCATTGCAAAGGTTAATAATACCCAAAAACCTTGGGCATAATCATCAACCAACTCTAGTGGACCTCTATCTGTTATACCTAAAGCCAACAGATAGACGATAACTGTTAGGGCTAAAACGAATACCATGGAATCAGGTACCCATTTCATGCTCCATTCTGTAAAACTATCAATAAAGCTCTGTTTTTTTATATCATTTTCTTGATTAGACATAATATTCCCTATTATATAATCAACTGATCGGTTCCTAAAATTCCTTAGGATTCTTTAAACCATACGTCCTGTTTTTAACGAAATATCTAGTTGTACTTTTAATACTTAAACCGATACTTCTGCTTTGACACGATTGATAAGTTCATCGAATTGATTTAGGTAAGAAAAATTGTTAATCCCTTTTCGATATTCAGCTGACTTAACCAATTCAATCACTTTGTCATTAAATGGGGTATTTATGCCCAAACTATTTCCTATTTGAGAGACCACACCATTAATGAAATCAATTTCACAAGGTCGACCTTTTTCTAAGTCCTGCAACATACTTGCTTTTAAGCGTCGGTGAGCATCCCAGACCTTATGGTACATAGGCAATTTATTTTTAATATCAGCACTAGAAGTAAGCTCAAGATCACCCATATTCAGCCCATTCATGACCACCATTTGATACCCAGAGGCATGACAGACTTTTATAGTTTCATCAGCAATATAAGCTAGACAAAACATCGCTTTTTCATCATCAAGTACATCACCAAAAGTGCAACCTAATGCTGCAGACATACCACTAAAAGTGGCATTCATTAGTAATTTAGACCATCTAATTCCCATAAGATTAGGAAGTACTTTAGTCATTCCCACATGATTTAAAATTTGCTGAATTTCTATAATTCGGTTAGTAACTTGTCCATCAAGCTCGCCAATTTCAAAAGCAAAATTTTCAACTACTTCCTTGGTAGAGGTTAATTCAGAAACACCCGGCCTTTGCCATGTTGCTCCGAAACCAACAACCCCTCCCACTGTTCGGTGAGTTCCGACTATCTTTGATACTGATTGTTCTGGAATTCCATTTTGTAATGTACAAACAACACTTTCATCATGTAGAAAAGGCAGTAATTTAGGTAACTCCACTGCGTTTGTAGTTTGTTTAGTTAATAAGAAAACTAGATCATAAGTACCTTCCAGTTGATCTGGCGTATATGCTTTTACAGGAACATTAAAATCCATAAAACCTATGACTGTTGCTCCATTTTCTTTTAAAGCATCAACATTTTCTTGATAGGAATCAATCAAATCTACCCTATACCCCTTTTGAGTTAATATAGCTCCTATAATTGTTCCTAAAGATCCTATTCCATATATTGCTGTTCTCATAGTGAGTTCCTTCTCAAGTAAGTTTTTGTCTTATTTAAAAACTTCATTCAAAGAATAGAGGTTTTTAAAATTTATAATTCCCTCTTTTTTAGACAACTTTTATTCTTTTTTAGACACTTTTTTAAATATTTTAAAATTATTTTTAAATATAATATCAAGAAATTAATTAAATTAAAGATAAAAACCAACCAGATAAACCAAATAATATATTGAAAATAAAAGAATTATTGAATTATATTTTTTCTAAATTTTTTCTTGCTTAAAAACTATAATTTTTATTATTTAATTTTTCTCATTAAATAATAAGTTTTGCTAATTTCTTTAAATAAAATATAAATGTTAAAAAATAAAAAGTTCAATAAATATTGAGACAATTATTGAAGAACACTACGAGTTTCAATTAAAGCTCTTAAATAGTGGTTTAAATTGAATATTCGAATTAAAAATGCATACAAGGGAAGAGATTATGCGAGTCGCGATTGTTGGAACAGGATCATTAGGTACAATTATAGGTGCTTTTATTAGTCAAGCAGGAAAGCAAGTTGACTTAATTGATGCCTATATAGAGCATGTAGATACCTTAAATCAGTTTGGTGCAACAATAACTGGTGCAATAGAAAGAAACGTTCCCGTCAATGCCATTACACCAAACCAGATGGAAGGCACATATGATCTAGTTTTCCTTTTAACAAAACAAACTGCAAATAAAGAAACTTTAACTCAACTTTTACCTTATCTCCATGATGAAAGTATGGTGTGTACTCTCCAAAATGGAATTCCTGAATATTCAGTTGCTGAAATTATTGGTCAAGAAAGGACTTTAGGTGGAGCCGTTCGCTTTGGTGCAACATGGGTGAAACCAGGGGTATCTGCTCTGACCTCTGATTATCAGGCAACCAAAAATTTTGCTTTTGAAATTGGTGAATTAGATGGTGTAATACGTCCACGCCTAGAAGTTGTTCGTGAATATTTAGAGTGCGTAGGTCATACGGAAATTCGTAGTGATTTATTAGCAATACGCTACACAAAGGTATTAATGAATGCATCCTTTAGTGGTATGTCAGCGGCTCTGGGCTGCACCTTTGGAGAAATCTTAAATGACCCGAAAGCAATGGTTTGTCTAGCTTTTGTCGTTGATGAGTGTATTAAAGTGGCGCATGCACATGGTATACAACTCATATCAATGTCAAATTATGATTTTAATTCTTTTGAACTTGACAATGCACAAGATATCCCATCAAAAATGCCACTCTACCGTAAAATCTGGGGTGCTCATACAGCTCTAAAGGCAAGTATGCTGCAAGATTTAGAGAAAGGTAAGGATACTGAAATCCAATATATTAATGGGCTGATCTGCGAAAAAGGTCGTGAACTTAATATTCCAACGCCATTTAACGACAAGATAGTTGAGCTAGTTACTGAGGCTCAAAAGCGCCGTGGAGTCAACGATTTCAGTTATCTCTCCCGTTTTGATGAATTATTAAAACAATATGCAGATGATTTACCTAGTCAAGTTGCTTGGCCCGAATAACTCTTTTGGAGTCCTTATTGATTTTATAGTTTTTTTAAATTCACCGTACCTTGAGAAAATTAAATAGTCTTAACACATTTCAGGATGAGAAATATGATTAAAATTAACCATACACATAATCCAGATACGAAGAGCTGGGTTGAGTCAGCCAATCATAAGGATACGGATTTTCCTATACAGAATCTTCCTTTTGCAATATTCCGCAGAATGGAATCACAAGAAGAGTTTAGAGGTGGAGTTGCCATTGGCGATCAAGTACTTGACCTTAAGGCTTTAGAACAGCTGAATATACTAGAAGGAATTGCTAAACAGGCAATTAAATTAGCTGCTCAAAGCCACTTTAATAATTTTTTTGCTCAAGGCTTACACTCATGGCGTGCTTTACGGCACGCTCTTTTTGATTTATTGCGCCAAGACCAAACTTCAGAATGCATTAAAACTATTACTGCGTGTTTAATACCGCAAAGTCAGGTGGAATATACATTACCCACAATCATAGGCGATTATACAGATTTTTATACATCTTTAGATCACGCCATTAATTGTATGCGTATTATGCGGCCTGGTACAGATTTACAAACTAACTTCCGATGGTTACCTCAGGCCTATCATGGACGTTCTTCTACAATCGGGATTAGTGGTCAACAGTTCCGTCGTCCATGTGGTCAAATTCTATTACCTGATGCAGATAAACCGGTTCTCCAACCTACTCGAGCAATGGACTATGAGCTTGAATTAGGAGTATGGATCGGCACAGGTAATATCATGGGTGAAAATATTTCAATTGATAAAGCAGAAGAACATATCTTTGGAGTTAGTCTATTAAATGATTGGTCTGCACGCGATATTCAAATGTGGGAAATGGCTCCTTTAGGGCCATTTCTAGCAAAAAATTTTGCTACGACGGTTTCACCATGGATTGTCACTTTAGAAGCATTAGCTCCATTTCGTACACAATGGAATCGTCCAAAGGATGATCCTCAGCCTTTGTCATATCTGGAGTCTATTGCTAACCGTAATCAGGGTGCATTAGATATTCAGCTTGAAGTCAGTATTCATACCGAGCGCGCTAAAAAAGCAGGTGAAAATGCAGTACAGATAACGCGTACAAGCTTTAAGCACCAATATTGGACTATCAGTCAGATGGTGGCACATCATACGATTGGGGGATGTAATCTCAAAGCAGGTGATTTGATAGGTACAGGAACTATTTCAGGCCCAAACGAGCATGAAGCAGGAGCACTCATTGAACTCACTTATGGCGGTACAAGACCTATCAATTTAAATGACAATGAAAAACGCAGTTTTTTACAGGATGGAGATACCATTATTATGCGTGGCTGGTGTGAAAAAACTGGTGCAACCAAAATTGGTTTTGGAGTAAACGCTGGAACTGTTTTACCAGCATTAATACTATAATGTTATATGCTAGTCTCATATTAATTCAGCAGACTAGCATGTTTTTTTAATATCTAAAAATAGAATAATGACATTCTATTAAAATTATATTTCGCGCCAAATAAAATGGATTTTCAATAATATATAAATGGAGCAAAAAATTGAACGCTGGAACACTTCTAACAGTTTTCTTACCTCTATCTCTAGCTATTATCATGGCAGGTCTAGGACTGGAACTCACCCCTAATGACTTTAAAAGAGTTAAACAGCATCCTAAAGCTGTATTCATTGCATTATTCTGTCAACTTATTATTCTAGTGAGTATTGCATTTATTATTTGTAAGATTTTATCTTTACCTCCAATGCTTGCTGTTGGATTAATGCTACTTTCAGCTTCGCCTGGCGGACCAACTGCCAATCTATTTAGCTATTTATATAAAGGTGATATTGCTTTAAATATAACTTTAACAGCTATTAACTCTGTAATTGCTGCATTTACACTTCCTTTAATCGTAAACTTTTCCCTTCAGTACTTTATTGAAAATGGACATAATGTAGGATTACAATTTTCTAAAATTATACAGGTTTTTTTTATTATTCTTATTCCTGTTGGTATTGGAATGTGTATACGATATTTTATGCCTCATTTTGCTAAAAAGTTAGAAAAACCAATGCGTACTTTTGCTATAGTTTTCCTTATTCTTATAATGACACTAGCAATTGCTAAAGATTTTAATAATCTTATTTTACATATTGGCCAAGTTGGATTAGCAACTTTTATTTTCTGTGTATGTAGTCTAACGATAGGATATTTAGTACCTCGTTTATGTGGTATTAATAGTTATCAAGCTAAAGCATGTGCCTTTGAAATTGGTATCCATAATGGAACATTAGCAATTACTATTGCACTTACTGTAATGGCAAGTAGTATGGCTGCAATGCCAGCAGCAGTTTACGCTCTATTTATGTATATTGTAGCAGCACTCTTTGGGGTATTTATAACTTATATGGAAAGAAAATAGTACATAGAATAAAAACCCATGCTAAGACATGGGTTTTCTAATATTCATACATTATAAATATTAAAATTTATTATTTTATTAAATGAGATTAAAATTTATAAATCCGCCAATAATTTCAAAGAAAGCTTTCTCAGCATAGTCAGCTCCTCATCATTCATATGCATTGAACATCGCAATTGATTGGGTAGATCAATCACTTTTTCTTTTATCTCTAAAGCTTTATCCGTCAATATTACTTTTTTCACCCGCTCATCTTCTTTGATTGATACCCTCTTTAAAAACTCTTTTGCTTCAAGTTTTTGAACCAATGGCGTTAAGGTGCCTGAGTCAAATAACGTCTTTTCACCGAGTTCTTTTAGAGAAATGTCATCTTCTTCGTACAAAGCTAAAAGAACGATAAACTGAGGGTAAGTTAAATCGAAATCTTTAAGTAAAGGACGATACTGGCGCGTAAGTGCATTCGCCACTGAATAAAGCGAAAAACAGAGTTGATCACCTAGTATATTGTTTTCTTTCATATTTAAACCAAAAATTAAAATTATCTAAAAATTATTATAAATAATTCTTGACCATAAGTATCTTGCATGCAAGTATTATGTGCACAAGATAAATACTGAACTGAGCTTTCGATAGAATCAACTTCATATTGGACACAAAGCCTTGGCTCAAAGTTGTATTTAAAATTTCTAACTTAAAGTGAGTTTTCACCATGAAAATCGCAACAGCTTTATTAACATCTGCTCTTTTCACTACAGCTGTTTCAGCTGAAGCTATCAATACTCCTGCTCCTACTGCGGGTGTACAAGCATTCCTAAACGTACTCAATTCTGGTAACGGCAAACCAATGGAATTGATGACTCCAAACGAAGCTCGTCAAGTTTTAATCGGTGCACAAAAAGGAGCAAAACTACCACCAGCACAAGTTTCAGAGAAAACAATTCAAATAAATGGTCAAAGCATTCAGCTAAAAATTGTTAAACCAGAAAATGCTAAAGGCGTTCTTCCTGTATTTATGTTCTTCCATGGTGGCGGTTGGGTATTAGGCGACTTCGCTACTCATGAACGCTTAATTCGTGATTTAGTTCGTGAGTCTGGTGCGGCAGCTGTATACGTTAACTATACGCCTTCTCCAGAAGCTCACTTCCCTATAGCAATTAATCAGTCATATGAAGCAACCAAATGGGTCGCTAAACATGGTAAAGAAATTGGTGTTGATGGTAGCCGTTTAGCTTTAGTAGGTAATAGCGTTGGCGGTAACATGGTTGCTGCTGTTGCCCTTCAGATTAAACAATCTGGTGGTCCAAAAGTGCGTTACAACGTAATGTTGTGGCCTGTTACCAATGCTGGTTTCGACGATGCTTCTTACAACCAGTATGAAAAAGGATACTTCCTGACTAAGAACATGATGAAATGGTTCTGGGACAACTACACAACCAATGCCAATGATCGCAATAATATTTTGGCATCACCACTACGTGCTACAAGTGAACAGTTAAAAGACTTCCCACCTACATTAATTCAAACAGCTGAATTAGATGTATTGCGTGATGAGGGTGAAGCTTTTGGTCGTAACTTAGATAAAGCTGGTGTTCCAGTGACTGTAACGCGTTATAACGGTTTGATTCATGACTATGGTCTTTTAAATCCGTTAAGCAACGAACCATCTGTAAAAACTGCATTATCACAAGCTGGATCTGAACTTCAAAAGCATTTGAAATAATGCTTTAAGACAGTACTAATAATATAAGTCTAATAAAGAAAGCATGATTTTTTAATCATGCTTTCTTACTTTTTGGGTTCTTTAATAGACTTAATGCAAAGGCATTTTTTCAAATGAACCTTGTTGAGCACCAAGCTCTGAACGTACCACCTGTAACTCAAAGCCCTGTCTATCTAACTCAGCTCTTTCACTTTTATCGGTTAAAGAAACAACGATACTCACCAAAAATGCGAGTGGCATAGAAAACAAAGCTGGGTTATCAAATGGGAATATTGCTTTTTCATGATCTAGTACACCAACCCAAACTGTCGGTGATAAAACTACAAAAGTAATTGCCGAAATGATTCCGACAAACCCACCAAATATGGCGCCGCGGGTAGTTAAATCTTTCCAGTACATAGAAAGAATAAGTACAGGAAAGTTAGCGGAAGCAGCAATACCGAAAGTAAGCCCCATTAAAAAAGCGATGTTCATTTTTTCAAATAAAATTCCACATGCTATGGCAATCACACCTAGAACCACTACAGAAAGTCGAGATACAACCATTTCCTGCTTTTCAGTTGCCTTGCCTTTTTTAATTACTTTTTGAAATAAATCATGGGAAATCGCAGAAGCTCCAGCAAGCGCCAAGCCAGCCACTACAGCTAAAATCGTTGCAAATGCTACAGCAGATAAGAAACCTAGCAACAAATTTCCACCAAGGGCTTTTGCTAGGTGCATCGCAACCATGTTACTGCCGCCGATTAAATCTCCACCGAGTTGCCCATCTACAAAATATTGAGGATTAGTGCCAACTATGGCGATTGAAGCTAAACCTAAAATACAAACCACAATAAAGAAGTAACCAATATAGCCAGAAGCATAAAAGACTGAACGGCGTGCTTCAGCAGCATTTGGAACTGTAAAAAAGCGCATCAGAATATGTGGTAAACCTGCCAAACCGAAGATCAATCCAATAGACATAGAGAGTGTATTAATCGGGTTGGATAGCATTGGACCTGGTTCTAACACCTTTTGCCCTAATTTATGTGCATTAACAGCGGCCTCAGCCATATTATTTAAACTAAAACCGAATGCTTTAAATGCCAGAAATACTAGAACTGTTCCACCAAAGAGCAAAAGAATAGCTTTAACAATTTGTATCCATGTGGTTGCAAGCATTCCTCCAAAAATGACATACACCAGCATTAGACAACCGACCAGCATGACGGCAATTTTATAATCTAGACCAAACAGTAATTTAATGAGCTGACCTGCGCCCACCATTTGCAAAATTAAATAGCAACATACAACAATAAGTGAACCACACGTTGCCAAAATACGAGTTCGCTGAGGATCTAATCGATACGAAACAATATCCGCAAAAGTATATTTACCAAGGTTTCTTAGTCTTTCGGCCATTAAGAAAGTTAAAATCGGCCAGCAAACAAAAAAGCCCGTTACATAGATAAAACCATCATAACCTTTGAAGAAAACCATACTTGAAATACCAAGTAAGGTTGAGGCAGACATATAGTCTCCCGCAATCGCTAAACCATTTTGCTTTGCGGAAATGGCATTGCCTGCTGTATAGAAATCTTCTTTCGATACTGTTTTCTTTGCAGCTTTAAAAGTAATAAATAATGAAAGGCCGACTACACACGCAAACATGATAATTGCGGTCCAATTTCTTGGCTCAGTTTGGGCAGCCCAAACAGCAGGACTGAGTAAAGTCAGAAGAGTAAAAGTAATATATTTATTCATAATGATATTCCTTTCTTAATTTTTCTTTTTGTTTGTCAAAATATTGATTTGTAATAAATATATATGAGCCCGTTATGACCCAGCTCGATACAATGACTATTGCAGCAATCGGTAAACCAATTGTGATTTTGCTTGCCTCTAGTGGCATTGCAAGCAATTCAGGGCGAAAGGTGGCGGTTCCTATAAAAATAAAGTAAATGCTGAGTACAATTAAACTTAAAAAAACGGCGAATCGATTTCTCTGCTTTACCATCTTTTTAAATTTCATATCTAAAACGATATTTGCTTCCTGAGGGTAGTTCATATAAAAAGTCCTTTTTTTATGTAGATCATTATTTACATTCAGCAAAAGCATTATTGATGAAATAGTCGTGATAACGTTCTCTCAATATTTTTTTACTGATTTTTCCAGTGGGCGTATGCGGTATTTCTTCAACCAATATGGTTGCTGACGGAATGGCCCATTTATGTAATTTGGATGATAAAAAAACCACAATTTCAGAATGTTCAATTTTTTCTTGTGGAGACTTTGGCACCAATATTAAAAGTGGGCGTTCTCCCCATTTCGGATGATTGGCAGCAATAACGGCGGCTTCTGCAACTTTTTCATATCCCATCGCTGCATTTTCAACTTCAACGCTACTAACCCACTCTCCTCCTGACTTAATCATATCTTTGGCACGGTCTGTAATATGCATATATCCATATTCATCTATGCACGCGATATCTCCTGTATCAAACCATTTGTCCTCTTCTTCTACTGCTTTGGTTTGATTGATATATTGCTTGGCAATTGTATGGCCCCTTACGTCTAAAATGCCTTCATGCATCCCATCGTGAGGAAGTAATTGATGGTTCTCATCACGCAATCTCATTTGAACACCGAAGATAGGTTTGCCGCATTTAATTGATTGGGTTTCGACATTATTTTTGATTTGATCTACTCGATTACAGACTGCCATTGAACTGGTTTCAGTCATTCCCCAAGCATTTTCAACAGAAACTCCATAATGGCTCAAAGACTCAATCAGCGAATATGGCGCAGCTGAACCACCAGATATCGCCCGTTTTAAACTGACTGATGAAATATGGTGGTCTTCAAGATAATTTTTAAAAGCATTCCAGATGGTCGGAACAGCCATAGAAATATCGACGTGTTCTGATTGGATCAGATTAAAAATTTTCTCGGTTTGACCCGCAAATGAATGAGGCCAAACGATTTTTGCCCCTGATAAAACGGCATTAAATGGCATTCCCCATGCACTAATATGATAAAGCGGAACCAAAGGCATAATACAGCTAGCATGCGTTAAGCCAATCGCATTTGGCATAGCGAGTATTAACGCATGCAATACGGTACTACGATGTGAGTAAAGAACACCTTTAGGGTCACCTGTTGTCCCCGATGTATAACAAAGACCACTTGCACGTTCTTCAGGGATATCTGGCCAATCATAATAAGACTGCTCGGGAGCAATGATTTCTTCGTAAAAAACAAAATCAAATTTTGCTATTAGGTTCTTATTAGGATCGCCCAGCACAATAAAATGCTTTATTACTGTTTTTATATTTTCATAAATAGAATCAACTAATGCCAAGCAATCAGGTTCAATAATAAGTACTTCATCTTGAGCAGAATTGATAATTTGAATGAGCTGTTCAGGCGCCAATTTGGGGTTAATTGTATGGTAAATTCTTCCCGTACATGGAATGGCATAGTGCAATTCAAAATGCTGATATGAGTTCCATGCCATCGTCCCGACTTTAGCATCAGAACTTATATGTAGCCGGTCTAGCACATTGGCAAACTGAGCTACACGTTCAAAAGCCTCTTTATATGTATATCGATGCTTAGTTATCCCATCTGCTTTCAAAGTCACAATTTCTTGATCTGCATAAACTGTCAAAGCATGCTGCATTATTGAAGTAATGTTTAAATTACAATGCATCATTAATCCATTCGTCATTCTTATTTCCTCACACAATTTAGCAACTGATTCAGATGCCTACATGAGTCAATGCAACTATGATGCCAAATTATTTTTATATTATTTTCAATGACTTATTTAATTTTATTGTTTTTCTTTTTTGAAAAAATTTCAATTTTGAAATTAATGATTTATGAGTTTCATTCTACGCCACAAAGTGGTCCGGCTAATCCCAAGTTTTTGTGCAGCAAGTTCTAAATCACCATCTACTTCTGCAAGCGTTTGCTCAATTAGACTCAACTCTTGATTAACTTTTACTTCTTTTAATAAAGGTTGCGCCGTGTGGTGATTTTGGGATTGAAATAGCTCGGGTAACTGTTGCTTTAAAAATTCTGGAGTTAAAATTTCATGATCAAACTGTAATAGCACATTGATTCTTTCAACAATATTTTCAAGTTCGCGGATATTGCCCGGCCAAGAATATTGTAAAAAAGCCTTCTGTAAAATATTTGGCAAATCATCCAGTGTTTTTCTATATTTCTCTAGAAAGGAATTGGCTAAATACAAGATATCTTCTTTTCGTTCTTTTAAAGACGGCGTATACACTCTTAAAATATTTAAACGATAGTAGAGATCTGCCCGAAAGATTCCATTTCGTACTAACTCTTCTAAGTCCGCATGAGTTGCAGCAATCACACGTATATCTAAATGATGACTCACCACTGAACCTAAGCGGTTAATTTGTCTCTCTTGTAAAACTCGTAAAAATCTAGTTTGTAGATGTAATGGCATATCTCCAATTTCATCTAAAAAAAGCGTACCCGTATGTGCCGCTTCAATGAGACCAATACGCCCATTTTTCTTCGCTCCAGTAAAGGCACCTTCTTCATAACCAAATAATTCGCTTTCTAACAAGCTTTCGGGAAAAGATGCACAGTTGATTGCAACAAATGGTGCTTTATAACGGCTGCTGTGATTATGAATACTTTGTGCTAAAACTTCTTTACCTGTACCACTTTCACCCGTAATGAGAATGGTACTATCGGTTTTTGCATATGCTTTTGATAACTTGATGATTTGTTGAAAATTGGCGTTTTGCGTCAAGATCTGATCAAAGGTATATCTTGTATTAAAGTTTTTAGACGAAACCTTTCTAAACTGACTATTAGACTGCTCTAATGCGTTTAGTTCCTGCACTCTTAAGATATAGCCATCTATATAGTCATTTTTTAGTTTGGAAATATATACAGCAAGTTTTAAATTTTTAAATTGAACGAGTTGGTGACTATTTTCTTGGTCGATATCAAAGTTTAACCCTTCAAAAATTTCGAGTGCTGATTTGTTTAAAACGTCTGAAGAATCTTTTTCAAGTAACGAACTCATTGAATTATTAATTAAAGAAATCTTTTTTTGCTTTGTGATAAAACAAATGCCTTCATTTAAGTGATTAAAGATCTCGGCCAAACGTAAAGTTGAGTACTGTTCTCTACGAATCTTTTCAAGGGTACGTAAGGCATTTTGCAGAAGGTCTTTTAAAGACGGCACACTAATCGCCAAATGTCCGACTAGATTTTCATTCAGGGCTAGCTCTACTGCAACAGGCGAGCCAATAATGGCATCAAAACCTTGATTTTTAATTAAATGAATTGTTTTCTTGGCATCTAGATATGAGTCATAGTTAAACTGTTGTATATCTAAAGCAAAAATATCAGAGTAGTTCTCAAGATCGACCGTAGATGTATTCCCAACCAAAGCAATGCGCTTATATTGTTTTAAGTTTGATATGGCCTGAATGACATCAAAAGTACCAGTTCGAATAACCTGAATATCAATGTTTAATTTCTTTTGTAGAAAACTCGCGGTCGCTCCCGTACATAGAAGAATCTGACAGCCATTTTCTACTAAGCTTTGAGCAACGTCTTGCACATCGGAAATATGGCATTCCACCAAATCGATTTCGTTCGACTCTACTTCACTAATCGCCTGCTCAACCAAAGAACGAAAACCATTAATATTAGGTTTTTTAATATAGGTGACCAAAATATTAATTGGTTTTCGATTAAGCATTTTTTACTCCATTAAAAAACGTTTTATATAGGCGCAGCGCTATGACCGCCATCGACTTTAATTTCGATACCTGTTATGCCTTGACCCGCTTGCGAAGCAAGTAACAGTAAAGGCCCATTTAAGTCATCAAATTCTACAAACTTCCTTGTTGGAATTTTCTTTAAAAGCTGTTGGCCCAATTCACCAGTTAGATATTCTTCATTAATTTCAGTAATCATATAGCCTGGAGCGATGGCATTTACATTTATACCAAATCTAGCCAGCTCTACTGCCATAACTTCTGTTAAATGACGTAAGCCAGCCTTCGATGCACAGTATGGGCTAACACCTAGGTTGGTAGACTGAGACAGAATTGACGTGATATTGATGATCGATCCTTTACGACCAACCTTAATCATATGCTGCACAACTTCTTGTGCACATTGCCAAGGTGCTTTGAGGTTAGTATCTACAATCTTATCCCAATCCTCATCGTTATAGTCTAAGAAACGCTTGGTATCACTCACACCTGCATTATTAATTAGAACATCTACTGTGACTCCTTTAGCTTCCAAATTGTTAAGCATATCTTTCACAGCGGAACGGTCATTTACATCTAATGCAAAGGTATGAACTTGTACGCCATATTCATTTTTTATATGCAACTCTAATTCTTTCAATCGCTCTAACCGTCTGGCACAAATAACGATATTGGCACCTTCTTTTGCAAATAATTCAGCTATGTGATGCCCTAAACCACTTGAAGCACCCGTAATTAAAATAGATTTATCTTTTACATCAAAAATATTCATTCTCTTATCCCTATTTTATTATGCCTGCTTCCCTAATAGTTTTTTGGCAATACTCATGCGGTGAACTTCATTCGCGCCATCATAAATTCTGAAACCACGTGCATCTTTAAAAATCTTGCAGACTACTGATTCATCTGTCATGGCCTGTCCACCTAAAATCTGAACTGATCGGTCTACCACACGCCAGATACCTTCAGAGCTGATCACTTTGACTAGGCTCGACTCGTAATTTCCTTTTTCACCCAAGTCTAAAACCTGTGCACAATAGTGAACGGCTAATCGAGTTGTTAAAATATCCATTTCATTGTCGGCAAGCATAAAACCAACGCCTTGGTGGTCTCCTAATCTCTTACCAAAAGATTGGCGTTCTCGCGCATATTGAGTAGCAATCTCATGTGCTCTCCTTGCTTGCCCTAACCATCTCATACAATGTGTTAAACGTGCTGGTGCAAGGCGAACTTGGGCATATTTAAAACCTTTACCAATTTCTCCTAAAACATTTTCTTTAGGTATACGTAAATTCTCAAAGCGTAAAATGCCGTGTCCCCCTGAAAAGCATGAGTCCATAGCATTCATATTTTTTTCTAATATAAAGCCTTCAATATTTGTGTCTGTTAGGAACATTGAAGCAGAGCCATCTTCCATTTTTGCCATAATAATCGCAACGCTCGCTCCATCGGCTCCTGTAATTAACCATTTACGGCCATTAATAATATAATCATCGCCATCTTCAATTGCTGTTGTTTTAAGCATGGATGGATCCGAGCCAGCACCGGGCGCCGGTTCCGTCATGGCAAAGCAAGATCTAATTTCTCCAGCTACCAATTTTCTTAACCATCTTTCCTTTTGTGCATCATTTGCGACAGAATCTAAAAGATGAATATTTCCTTCATCTGGTGCATGAATATTTAAAGCGATTGGACCTAAAGCAGAATATCCTGCTTCTTCGAAAGCTACAGCCTTTTGCAGATGTGACCAGTCTAGGCCACCCATTTCTTGACTTGCATGGGGAGTTAGCAACCCCCAACGATGCGCGCGACTCACCAATTCTTGGCGTAAAGTTTCACTAGGCCCATGGCTATCTTGACGAGGATCACTTTCTAATGGAATCACCTCTTGTTGAATAAATTCTCTTACTTTCTGTTGTAGTTCTAATAATTCATTAGATAGTGTGATCATGAGCTGAGCTCCTTTAATTTAAAGCCTTGAGTCGCGATATAGGTTTCATACACATCATCCATAGCGCTATTAAATAGCTCATTTTTAATCAGATTGTATGGCGTGAAATTTTGAAGCTTGATTCGTTTGCTTATTACCCTTTGATTTTCAATCGTTAGATCAAGAATATTTAGGCAACCATAATCTTGTTCTTGCGAATAAACATCTTTGAAGTCATGTTCATATACCCAATTAATGAGTATTCGATTTACAATATCGTGTGAAGAAATCAGGATATTTTGGTCTTTGTCTGCTGTTAAAATCATGTTTTCAAACCATGTCAGTACACGAGTAATAAAGAGCGACCAACTTTCGCCTTGTACAAATAATTCAAGATTATTTTTATGGAACTGATAGGCCTTTTTGATTTCCAGTTCAGCACGATCCAACGAAATTTCTCTTAAACGTCCCGCTCTAATCTCTCGAATATCATCAAATGACTGAATGTCTTTATGTTCGTTTTGATAGCGCTTCAAAATTTCGGCTGTCTGAATCGAACGAGGCATGGTAGATGAGTAAATTTTTTCAAAACTAACATCTTGTAGTTGATGAGCAAGTTGTTGTATTTGCTCTATTCCTCGTTCGGATAACTGCGCAAACTTAGGATTAATCGGGTTCTTATCAGCATCAAAATATGAAACGTGCCCATGTCGAACCAAATAAATTCGTAGCCGATATTTATCCATGTTGTGCTGCCTTTGGTTCAGTAATTTTTAAGTCTTCCGAATTAAGAGCTTTTAATATCTCAAATGTTTGATCCGATTGTTTACCTTCACGGATATCGCTAATAAACAATTGAATTGCCTCATCAACATCTTTAATTGGAAAAGAAAAATAATCTTGCACAATGCCTGAACGATGCAATGTAGAAATATCCTTTTGCAAAATATAAGCCTGCAAAATTTCCAAGCTTCTCATGAGCATTAACAAGTTATATTTCTGACTGCCCAATTGCGGTAAAAGCTCATTCTTAATGACGGCCTGGCTGGCTTTGAGGAGGTCAATTATTTTTTGCTCGCTCATTCTTTTTCTCCCAATATTTCCAAGATATTTTTCTCAAGGCGGGGCACTAAAAATTCCGTTAGGGCTAATTCGAGTGATGGAGTATCCGTCTCGTTATTTCGATCAGATTGCTGCATGGCAATAATTGCCCATCGAACATGAGACAGCACATGCCAAAACTTCATTTCAAATTCAGGAATATAAATATCGGAAATTTCAGCGTAAGCTTTCGCAAAGTCTTTATATGAACCTATTCCCCCCGCTATATTTTCATCTTGACCAAAACGCCAACATTTAGAGGTAAACCACCCTAGGTCTTCTCTACGATCACCCCATTGAGTAAATTCCCAATCTAAGATTCCTGAAATTTGATCGTCATTAACCATGATGTTACCAATGCGGTAATCACCATGGACTAGTACCAAATCATCGACTTTTGGAAGATTGTTAAACATCCATTGAATAGCGTACTCAAGGATTGGACGCTGTCTTTTTAAGTGATCCAGTTGTTCTAGAAAACCTGTAAGCTTATTTTCCAAATACTGATCTTTATCTGGCTTAGGAAGTAGTTTCTCTAATACTTCATCTGATTGAATGGCGTGAATTAAGGCAAGTTGCTTGCCAATGTCTTTAGTAATCTTTTTACGTTTTTCTTCTTCTGTAATTCGTACTAGTTTATGGCCTTCTGTTACACCGTCGATTTTTTTCATAATGAAGAAATCACTATTTAAGAAATTAGGTGACTTTTCAAAATAAAGTGGCTCTGGCACTTTAATGCCAAAGTGATATAACCGATCTAAAAGTAAAAATTCCTGCTCCCGATCTGAACTAGCCTCTACACTAGATTCAGCATTTTTACGCAGTACTAATGCAAAATCTTCAGATTGAACTAACCAATTTTCTTGGATAGCCCCACCACTCATTTTTTTTAATTGAATTTCATGAGGGATTAGCCCTAAATTCTGCTGCAATATTCCACTCAATTGCAGTATATGATTCGCATTCATTATTTACTCCTTGTAGCTAATCAGACTGGAGCAAATTACATGCCATTATTTTTACATTTAAATTCAATAACTTAAAAATTTATTATTATTTCAAATATGAACTCTATTTCATATTTGAAATTTCTTACTATAAAACTCATCATTTTGCCATTCATCGGCGATTTTTGAAAAAACCTTGACCTTAAACCTTACTTTAAGCATAGGATGCTCAATAGGTAAATATGAGGAGCCTACCATGCCTAAAGTTTGGAGTTTTCAGCGTTGGTTCATTGCCATTTTTATGGCTTTTTTATCAGTAAGCTATGCAAATGCATCTGACCAAGTTCAAAATCAAGAAACGGCTAAAAGCAAAGGTAAAATTTTAGTCGTCATGACAAATCATTCAGCCTATCCGACTCGTTCAGATAAAACTGGCTTATGGCTTACTGAATTAACTCATTTTTATGATGTCGCTAAAGCTGCTAGCTATGACATGGATTTTGTCAGTCCTCAAGGTGGAGTTGTACCACTTGATGAACGTAGTATGAAGCCTATTTACGTTGATAAATCAGCTAGAAAACTTTTAGCTGATCGTCAGTTTATGTATCGCTTAAACCACACTTTGGCACCAAGCAGTATCGATCCAACACGCTATAAAGCAATTTATTATACGGGTGGACATGGAACAATGTGGGACTTCCCAGATAATAAAGAACTAAAAAATATTAGTGAAAGCATTTATCGCCAAGGTGGTATCGTTTCAGCGGTTTGTCATGGTGTGGGAGGCTTATTACCTTTGGTAGGTGAAGATGGTAAACCACTCATTTCAGGTAGAACTGTTACTGGGTTCGCTAATAAAGAAGAAACTTTATCTGGAATTAAATCTCAAGTTCCATTTTCCTTACAAAATAGCTTAATTAACCACGGCGCTAAATATAAACAAGGCTTTCTTCCATTTACTTCATATGTAGTATCGGATGACAGAATCATTACTGGACAAAACCCTCAATCTAGTAAAGAAATTGCCGAAGCCGTTGTTAAACGCTTAAGTACTCTTAAGTAATTTATTAAAATAGTTTGAAAAAGAGAATCAGAATTTTATATTCTGATTCTCTTTTTTTAATTCATAAAAAATCATATCTTTTATTTTTAATACTCTAATTTTCTTTTTAATAAAATTTAAAATAATGATAAAAATGCTTGACCTTAAACCTCACTTTAATCTTAGCATTAATACATGGTCTATAGGAGGAACATATCAATGTTCAACAAGCTTAATCTACCTCGAACAGTTACTGCGTTATCCGTAAGTTTATTATTGAGTTTTTCAGCTCAAGCGGTTGAGACTAACTCAAGTTCTGTACAACAACCATCAAACTCAAGCACTTCACAGGAAACAACTGTTGTAGAGTTTGGGCCATATAAAGTTAATGTTCCAAAAGGTGGCTATTACGATCGTTTTCGTATGAACCCGAATCTAGACGAAGTTGCAAAAGATCCGGCAGCTGGAAATATTGACTATTTCCGTACTATTCCCAAAAAGCTTGTAGATACTAGAGTGGGTAAAGTATGGTCTCCGAATTTTTATTACCGTACTAGTAATATCCAACTCTTGATGCTTGCTCCGATTTCTAAAGTAAAAGCAAAACTCCCTGCTCCACTTGAACCATTACAACCTATCCCAGGCTATGGTTTGGTTTCATTAACATTTTTCTCTTATGCAGTTGGTGATGTCGACCCATATGACGAAGTTTCGGTTGCTGTGGTCGTACGCCAACCGGGTGCTCATCATTTCAATACCACAGAATTATTGAGCTCAATGCGTAACCATAAATATTATGGCCATGTACTCGCATTACCAGTAAATACAGAAATTGCTCGTGTTCGTGGTGTGTATGGTTACCAATTACCAAAATGGTTAACACCTATTGATATGAAAATTGGCGATAAATCAGTTCAAGCTCATATTTATAATACTGATGGTAAACCTGATTTAAGTATAGCTGCACCATTGCCAGAAATTAAAACTGTGAAACCACAATCTCATATTGAAACAAAAACCATGTATCAAATGGTAGATGGGAAATGGCACAGCACTTCTGTAGAGTCTAATACTTTGGCATTTGGACAAAAGCTTTTTCCAAAGAACGTTCAAATTGTAAAAAGTGGTGGGCCGCTGAGTAAGTTGCTTGATGAACTAGGAGCCAATAAAGTTTTACGTTTTGATGTAGTGAAAGATGCACAATTGGCATTAAATATGCCTGTTCCATATCCATCACTCGATAAATCGACAGCTAAAAAATAATTTTAAATAGCCCTTTCTACTTATTATGAGAAGAAAGGGCTACGATTATTTCTGTTATATATAATAATAATTTTTATATTTTAATTTATTTATAAAAAATCTAGTTAATTTAAATATATACTATCTGGAAACAATAAATTTCTATTTACTTTTAAATAATATTATTTAAACCGAAGCTTTGAAGATGAATTTTGAGTTAATGTACCAAAATCTAAATCTAGTAAAGGTATGGCTGTTTCAGGTAATGATTGAATACCGAGGCTGAGTGTAAAGATTAATTTTTTCATTAGATGCTATAAAATAGTTAAGTACATAAAGCTATTATTTACATAGCCTTATGTACTAATTTAAAGGTTTAAATAAAACTTGATAAACCACGTGCAGGGTCAGTTTCTCTAGCTGCTTGAGCATTTTCAACTGTCAAACCAAGCGCCTTAGCCACACCTTCGCCATAAGCGGGATGACATGCATAGCAGTTACGAATGTGGCGATATTTAATGAAATCAAGAGCATCACCCATTGCGCGTGCAGTATTATCAAATAAAGCCTGTTGTTGTTCAGGAGTCATAAGTTCAAACAAAGCACGAGGTTGACTGAAATAATCGTTGTCATCTTCACGATAATTCCAGAAATCAGCATCCCCATTGATTTTTAACGGTGGTTCTTTGTACTGCGGCTGTTCTTGCCATTGTCCAAAACTATTTGGCTCGTAATGTGGAAGGCCACCATAATTGGCATCGATGCGTCCTTGACCGTCACGGTGATTACTATGAACTGGGCAACGCGCTGCATTTACAGGTATTTGCTGATAATTCACACCTAAACGATAACGCTGAGCATCAGCATAGTTAAATAAACGGGCTTGCAGCATGCGGTCTGGTGAAGCGCTAATGCCTGGAACCAGATTACTTGGTGCAAAAGCGGATTGTTCCACATCTAGGAAGAAATTTTCAGGGTTTCGATTCAGCTCAAACTCACCCACTTCAATTAATGGATAATCTCCATGAGGCCAGACTTTTGTTAAATCAAATGGATGATATGGAACCTTTTCAGCATCTTGCTCAGGCATTACCTGTACATACAAAGTCCACTTAGGGAAATCTTTTCGTTCAATCGCATCGAATAAATCACGTTGATGACTTTCACGATCATGCCCCACTAATTCACCAGCTTCGGCATCTGTTAAATTTTTAATTCCCTGTTGGGTCCGGAAATGAAATTTCACCCAGAAACGTTCATTTGCACTATTGATGAAACTATAGGTATGGCTACTAAAACCGTGCATATGGCGATAAGAGGCAGGAATACCACGATCAGACATGACGATAGTAACCTGATGTAAAGCTTCAGGTAATAAAGTCCAGAAATCCCAGTTATTCGTTGCGCTACGCAAGTTAGTTTTAGGATCTCGTTTTACTGCTTTATTTAAATCTGGAAATTTACGTGGATCACGTAAGAAGAACACTGGTGTATTGTTACCCACCATGTCCCAGTTACCTTCCTCTGTATAAAATTTTAAAGCAAAGCCGCGAATATCTCGTTCAGCATCTGCGGCTCCACGTTCACCAGCTACTGTGGTAAATCGGGCAAACATTTCCGTTTTTTTACCAATTTCGCTAAATATTTTAGCGCGGGTATATTGAGTAATATCATGTGTCACAGTGAAAGTGCCGAACGCACCTGAACCTTTTGCATGCATACGACGTTCTGGAATTACTTCACGAACAAAGTTAGCTAATTTCTCGTTTAGCCATAGGTCTTGAGCAAGTAGAGGTCCTCTTGCACCTGCCGTCATACTATTCTGGTTATCTACAACTGGAGCCCCAAAATCAGTAGTAAGTTGGGAAAAAGGACATTTTTTAGTATCGTCATTCATTAATATGCACCCGAAAATAATCAATCGATTCAATATAAAAAAGGGCAGTCAATTTTGGCTGCCCTCTTTTTAAAACTTAACTTCTAATAAATGCTAAAAGATCTTTATTAATTGTTTCTGCTTCTGTAGTTGGCATTCCGTGAGGGAATCCTGGGTAACTAATTAATTTACCGTTTTTAACGAGTTCTGCAGATTTTTTACCAGAAATTTCAAAAGGAACTACCTGATCATCTTCACCATGTAAGATGAGAACTGGAACTTCGATCTTTTTGAGATCTTCTGTAAAATCTGTTTGAGAGAAGGCAACAATTCCATCGTAATGAGCTTTTGCTCCGCCCATCATGCCCTGACGCCACCAATTTAACACCACAGGCTCTGATACTTTCGCTCCTGGGCGGTTATATCCATAGAATGGACCTGCTGGTACGTCGTGATAAAATTGTGAACGATTTTTAAAAAGTTGATTTTGAAGATCATCAAAAACTTCTTTTGGTAAACCATCTGGATTACTTTCAGTTTTTACCATGAGTGGAGGAACAGCACTAATTAAAACAGCTTTAGCTACAGGGTCATTAGGATAACGAGCAACATAATGAGCTACTTCACCACCACCTGTTGAATGCCCTACATGTACCGCGCCTTGTACACCTAAATGCTCAACCACAGCAGCAACGTCATCTGCATAATGGTCCATATCATGACCATCCCAGACTTGAGTTGAACGACCATGACCACGGCGGTCATGAGCAACTACACGAAAACCTTCTTTAAGGAAAAAAAGCATCTGCGCATCCCAGTCATCTGAACTGAGTGGCCAACCATGGTGGAAGAAAATTACAGGAGCATCGCGAGGGCCCCAATCTTTATAAAAAATATCTACGCCGTCTTTTGTTGTGACATATCCCATTTTTGTTTCTCCTGTGTAAAAGTTACACTATCGATTTACTATGTATGCTCTAATTAATTCGTAATAAGTACATGTAAATTTTCAATCCTACCCTCATGGATAGTCATAACATAGTAAGGTTAAAGTTCACTTTAAGGTCAATAGATTTTAGTAAAAACAACGTTTAAAAAGTGTAAAAAAATAATTTCTACAATACTAAAAACTAAGGATTTTCTTTAGACAATCTTGAAAATAATCAGCTCTATCTATTCTTATCAAAAGTTATTTTAAATTCGTTACAACCAGTTTTTAATTTTTAGAAAAATAGCATATTGACATTCAAGTGAACTTCAAACTTATAGTAAACCTACAGGCAGAAAGTTGATATCTGCTTTTAAAGATTATCAGCTACTCAGTCGATCAATTTAAAGGTTAACCAATTATGAATACAAATAAAGCGTTCACTGAAGTTGAATTTGGTCAACAGAAAGTTAAAGTTCCAAAAGGTGGTTACTATGACCGCTTTAGAATGAATCCTGATTTAGATGAAGTTGCAAAAGATCCTGCAGCTGGAAATATTGATTTTTTCCGTAGCATTCCTAAAAAATTAGTTGAATCAAGAGTTGGACCTGTCTGGGCTCCCAACTTTTATTATCGTAGCGGCAATGTGCAAGTGTTGATGCTTGCTCCAATTAAGCTGTTAAAGAAAAAATTACCTTCACCTCTGGTACCTTTGGAAGCTTTCCCAGGTTATGGACTAGTTTCTCTCACCTTTTTCACTTATTCAGTTTGTGATAATGATCCATACAATGAAGCGTCTGTCGCTATTGTCGTGCGTAAACCTAAAGCTCATGGTCCGCATGCTTTAGAGCTGATTAACTCGATTCGTAAACGTCACTTTTATGCGCATGTATTGGCTTTACCTGTCGACACTGAAATAGCTCGTGTACGTGGCGTATATGGTTATCAACTTCCAAAATGGCTAGCTGAAATTGATGTAAAAATTGATAAGAAAAAAGTTGAAGCAACACTTTCAACTTACAACAAATTAGATATCAGCCTAACAACCGCAACTCCGTCATTAAAAAGAGTTAAGTCTGAATCACGCATGGGTAAAGCCACGATGTTGCATTTAGTCGATAACGAGTGGCATCAAACTCTAGTGCAAACCAATGTTCTCTCATTTGGTGAAAAACTTTTCCCACGCAAGGTAAAAGTGACACGCCATGGCGGCCATGTAAGCCAGCTTCTAGATCAGTTGGGCGCATCTACTATTCTTCGTCTCGACGTTATTGAAGATGCTCAGGTCGTATTAAATCTACCGACTAAACTTTAATCATCAGTCAGTTAGCTTAGGATCGTTAAGCTATGTTTTGAGGTTTAAGATGAATACTCTCAATGAAGTAAGCAGCACTTTAAATGCATCAGAGATACTCTCTCGACAACGCAAAGCTTTTTTAAAAGCTGAACCTCCAACACTTCAACAGCGTAAAGCAAATCTTGCAAAGCTTCGTGCTGCAGTCATTGAATATCGTAGTGAATTACAAGTTGCTGCAAGTGAAGATTTTGGACACCGTTCATATCATGAAACAGATGTCATGGAGCTTGTTGGTATTGTTCAGTCCATCGATTATTTAACGCGTAATTTACGCCGTTTCATGAAGCCAGAAAAGCGTCATGTCAGCTTATTCTATCGCTCGGCTAGTGCTCACATAGAATATCAGCCTAAAGGGGTTATTGGGGTCATGGCTCCTTGGAACTACCCTATTTCTCTTACGCTTATTCCTCTTGCTACAGCGATTGCTGCCGGCAACAGAGCAATGCTTAAACCATCAGAACTCACCCCTCGAACAAGTGAAGTGATTTCACGCATGCTTGCAGCTAACTTTTCTATAGAAGAAGTTGCGGTTGTTTTAGGCGGACCTGAAGTTGGTGCTGAATTTAGTGCACTGCCTTTCGACCATTTATTGTTTACAGGAAGTACACCTGTAGGCCGTAAAGTCATGAAAGCAGCAAGTGATAACCTCGTTCCGCTCACTCTTGAATTAGGTGGTAAAAGTCCAGTCATCGTGGGACGTGGGCATATAAATTCAAGAACTATGACCAGTATTGCCTATGGAAAATTATCCAATGGTGGACAAACCTGCGTTGCTCCAGATTATGCCCTTGTTCATGAAAACGATTTAGAAGCATTTATTCAAGAATACAACGCGACGGTTTCTCGATTCTATCCAAACGGACCCGATTGCGATGATTACACATCAATTGTAAATGAACGGCATTATGCTCGATTGCAAGGTTTGCTTGAAAATGCAAAACAAAATGGTGCACGAGTAATTGAATTAGGAATCAAACCTGAATCTGCAAAAAATCGTACTCGCAAACTTGTACCTACACTTGTTGTGGGAGCAAAAGATGATGATGCAATTATGAGAGAAGAAATCTTTGGCCCAATTCTACCTGTGCGTACCTACCGTGATATTGATGAAGTAATTAACTACATCAATGAACGAGACCGCCCACTCGCCTTATATTATTTTGGTGAAAAAGATGCAGATTGCAAAAAACTGCTACGACGTACCACTTCAGGTAACGTTGGTATTAACAACACCATAATTCATGTGGCACAAGACGATCTACCGTTTGGAGGCATCGGTCCAAGTGGTATGGGTGCTTATCACGGAATTGAAGGTTTCCGTTCTATGAGCCATGCAAAAGGTGTCTTTGATCAGGGCCGCTGGAATTTCCCAAGCTTCTTACATGCTCCTTTTGGAAAATTCATGGAATTAGCACTTGCCATTACTTTAGGTAAGAAAAAAGCTAAATCTTAATTATTTTTCATCCTAAGCGGGATTGAGCATTAAGTCTAAATTCCGCTTATTTAATAAACAATATCTAATAAGGAAACAACTTTATGAAATGTATTACTTTTAACGGTGCTGGCGGTCCTGAAGTTATTACAGTTAGTGAAAGACCTATGCCTGAATTAACAGATGATGGGATATTAATTGAAGTTGTTGCAGCAGGTATTAACGGTCCAGATGTAATGCAACGAAAAGGTTTGTATGCTCCACCGCCTGGTGTGACGGACATTCCTGGACTCGAAGTTTCCGGAATTGTTAAACAAGTGGGCAAGCAAGTCACTAAGTTTAAAGCTGGCGATGAAGTCTGTGCTTTAGTTCCGGGGGGGGGCTATGCTGAATATGTAGTTGCTCATCAAGACAACGTACTCTTTATTCCTGGAGGTCTGACTTTAGTTGAAGGTGGAATTTTACTAGAAACCTTCATGACAATTTGGTCACACCTTTTCCAGCATGCAAAATTTCGCCCAAACAGTTCAATTTTAATACACGGCGGTACTTCTGGAATTGGTACTACTGCAACAATGTTAACTCGAGCTTTTGGAGCAACCCAAATTTTTACAACCGTATCAAGCAAAGAACATCAAGAAGCGAGTTTAAAAATTGGTGCTGATGTAGCCATAAATTATAATGAAGATGACTTTGTTGAAGTTGTAAAAAAACATACTGATGGTAAAGGTGTGGATTTTGTCTTAGATATTATTGCTGGTGATTACATCCAGCGAAATTATGAAGTCGCTGCAATGAACGGCACAATATTGCAAATAGGTGTGCTTAAAGGGCTAGCTGACAAAGTCAATATTTTTCCGATGCTCGCTAAACGCTTAACTCATACAGGCGCAACACTACGCTCTCAATCTGCAGAAGCTAAAGCTGAAGTGATGGCAGCACTTCAAGAAAAGGTATGGCCTTTAATTTCAAAAGGACAGCTAAAACCATTATTGTATAAAACATTCGATCTTGAAGAAGCTCACCAAGCTCATGAGTTCCTAGATCAAGGGCAACATGTAGGTAAGTTAGCTTTAATTATCAAGAAATAAAAACTGAAAAATAAGGCCAGTAAATACTGGTCTTATTTTTGCTTAATCAATTTAACTTAGAACACCTTTTTTACAGACACTGTAAAAGTCGAATCGATTGGATTTGAAACAGGTGCGCCTGCCTCACCATTGCTATACTTTTTATAATAAGCATTTTTATCCCATGCTTTTGTATAAGCTAGTCCTGTAGTCCAGCCATCACCTAAATCTTTAATAAGTTCAGCTTTAACATCCTGAAAGTTTGACTCTGAAAAGTTTTTGATTCTTTCATAGCCATAGTGGGCGCCAAAAGTCCAAGTCTCATTGATAGGCTGTGTAAAATTAAGGTCTAAATAACTTGATCCTCTTGATCGCTTGCCTGCTGGGCCACCCATGGTATTTGAGTTATAACCCGCATAATCTGGTGTGTAGGTAACAAAGTATTTAAGGGTGAAAGGTCCATAACCAATTTGAGGCACAATTTCGCCATAGCTATAGCTGGTACTACCTGTTTCAGGCGTGCTTTCAGCTCCCGGATAATAGTAATAAAAAACTGTCATTCCAGCCGAAAACTTATCGAAAGTTTTTATATAACCTGCATAAAAATCCCACTCAACTGAAGCATCTCTAAGATAGTTAGAACTCACATTCGATGCCCAAGTACCCACAAATAATCCATTTGGATTTGCATAATCTAAACCAATCTGTAAAGCTGGCTTACCCCATGTTTGTTGGAAACCACGTGATATATATTGACTCGCGAAGGTTACATTTGCACTGTATGGAGAAATTTGTTCTTGTTCATTTAATTGTTCAGCATGTACAACACCAGTAGACATAATGAGAGAAGCTAGTCCTAAAATTTTTCTCATTCAATAATTCCTTTTACATATTACCTATAGGTTTAAAGTTTTAAAATAACATGAAAATTCAATCTTAATCGTATTAAAAATTTATAAATTCAAATTTCTAGACACTTCTTCTTGGCTATAGATCTCTTCAATACAATCTAAAATTTTAGGAATATACGAACTTTGGTCCATGTTACGCATAGATAGAGAAATCGGACTATAGGCTTCTAAGTCTAAGATATTTAAGTAAGTTAGATTCTTCATGCCAATATCACAGGCACTTTCCGGAATAATACAAATACCCTCCCCAGATGCCACCAACCCAAGTGCCATATGGATTTCTCGTACTTCGGTGAGTTTGGCTGGAATTAAACCTAACTTGGTAAATAAAGCTTGAATGGTGGTCGAAAAATTCGGCTTAGGCGTAGTTGGATAAGAAAAAATCGTCTCATTAATGATTTGAGATAAGTAAATTCCTGAATCTTGAAATTCACTTAAGGGATGCTTTTTATGAATCGCTAATTTTAATTTTTCTTTTCTGAGTAAAAGTCTCTTAATGGCCGGATCACTAATAGGTAATCGACCAAAACCTAAATCGATTTTGCCTAACTTTAAAGCTTCAACCTGATCTCGTGTTCCACACTCAATAAGCTCGACATGAATGTCAGGATTTTTTTGTCTAAACAGATAAATGACTTGGGGTAACCGCCCGTAAAGCAGTGAGCTAACATAACCTACTTTGACAATGTTATCGACCAGCTTCATTTTTTTGGCCATAGAAGCCGCTTGAGCAGTATGCGTTAGAATCTGCACAGCATGTTGGTAAAAAAACAGGCCTGCTTCTGTCGCTTTTAATGGACGAGAGCCTTTCACAAACAAATCAATCCCTAACTCTTCCTCTAGTTTCTTGATTTGACGTGTTAAAGGAGGCTGGGCAATAAAAAGCTTTTCTGCAGCCTTAGTCAGACTTTGTTCTTCAACAACGGTAACAAAATAACGTAGATGTCTTAATTCCATTAATATACCTTTTTAGTATCTTAAAATACCGTTCTATATCTATTTTAGGCTATTACATTCTTCTATGGTATGTAAACAAGTTTGAAATAGTTGAAACTTCATGTATAGAACCATAGAAACCATACTTGTGGATATTCCAACTATCCGTCCTCACCAGTTATCTGTGACTACGATGCGTACTCAGACTTTGGTGCTCGTTAAAATTACGACCACGGATGGTATTGTCGGTTGGGGTGAAGCGACCACCATTGGTGGATTGAACTATGGTGAAGAAAGTCCTGAAAGTGTCAAAGCCAATATTGATACTTACTTTGCACCATTACTCGCATCAGTTAAAGATTTAAACGTTGCTCAAACATTAAAACTGATTCGTAAAAATATTAATGGTAACCGCTTTGCGAAATGTGCCATTCAGACTGCCCTACTTGATATTCAGGCAAAACGTTTAGGCGTGCCATTAAGCGAAGTTTTAGGTGGCCGTCTACGTAATAGTTTACCTGTACTTTGGACGCTCGCGTCTGGCGACACAGAAAAAGATATTGCTGAAGCTCGAAAAATGATTGAGTTGAAACGTCATAACACGTTCAAACTCAAAATTGGTGCACGCCCTTTGCAACACGATGTTGATCATGTGATTGCAATAAAAAAAGCACTAGGTGCAGAGATTAGTGTACGTGTCGACGTAAATCGTGCATGGTCAGAGCTGGAATGTATTCAAGGTATTCAACAGCTGCAAGATGGCGGAATTGATTTAATTGAACAACCTTGCGCTATTCAAAATACTGAAGCACTTGCTCGTTTAACACATCGTTTTGATGTCGCAATCATGGCGGATGAAGCTTTAACTGGGCCAGACAGCGCATACCGTATTGCAAAAAGCCATGGGGCTGACGTATTTGCGGTAAAAATTGAACAATCTGGTGGTCTGATCGAAGCATGTGAAGTGGCCAAGGTTGCAGGTTTGGCTGGAATTGATCTTTATGGCGGCACCATGCTTGAAGGCCCTGTAGGTAGCATTGCTTCTGCTCATGCATTTGCGACCTTTGAAACATTAGCCTTTGGCACTGAATTATTTGGTCCGTTATTACTTACTGAAGAAATTTTGAAAGAACCGCTACGCTACGAGAACTTTGAATTGCATTTGCCAACGGCTCCGGGCCTAGGCATTGAAATTGATGAAGATAAAGTTGAGAAGTTACGTCGTTAAGGCAACAGGATAAGGAGTTTCCCATGTTATTTCATGTACGTATGGATGTGCATATTCCACTTGATATGCCAGCCGACAAAGCAAATGAAATTAAGGCCGTTGAAAAAGCCTATTCGCAAGACTTACAACGCCAAGGTAAATGGCGTCACATCTGGCGAGTTACAGGCCAGTATTCAAACATCAGTATTTTTGATGTAGAGAGCAATGAAGAGTTGCACAATATTTTACAGGGATTACCTCTCTATCCTTACATGAACATCGAAGTGATGGCACTTAATCGTCACCCTTCATCTGTTCGTGATGATGATTCGTAATTTAAGAAAATAGTTTGAGTGTGTGGTCTGAAAAGCACATTCAAAAACTAAATACATTTATTCAGAAGGTAACAAGGAACGTGGCAGCAATATTCGCTAGCAAAATAAAATGCCAGCACCACTGCCACCCAAAACCGTATTGCATACTTAAGGAGTTTTAGTATGAACCGTCAACAAATTGATGCGCTTGTAAAACAAATGAATGTCGACACTGCAAAAGGCGAAGTCGATGCACGTGTTCAGCAAATTGTAGTGCGCCTTCTCGGAGATTTATTTCAAGCCATCGAAGATTTAGACATCCAGCCTTCAGAAGTATGGAAAGGTCTGGAATATTTCACAGATGCAGGTCAAGCCAATGAACTTGGACTTTTAGCAGCTGGCTTAGGTTTAGAACACTATCTTGATTTACGTGCAGATGAAGCAGATGCAAAAGCAGGCGTTACTGCTGGCACACCTCGTACCATCGAAGGCCCACTTTATGTCGCTGGTGCACCTGAAACTGTTGGTTTTGCACGTATGGATGATGGTACTGAAACAGGCAAAATCGATACCTTAATTATTGAAGGTACGGTAACCGATACTGATGGCAATATCATTGAAAATGCCAAAGTTGAAGTATGGCATGCCAACAGTTTGGGTAATTACTCATTCTTTGATAAGTCTCAATCTGACTTCAACCTACGCCGTAGTATTTTGACTGATGCTGATGGTAAATATGTTGCATTAACTACGATGCCAGTTGGCTACGGTTGCCCTCCAGAAGGTACAACTCAGGCCCTTCTTAACAAGTTAGGCCGTCATGGTAACCGTCCATCTCACGTTCACTACTTCGTGTCTGCGCCAGGTTTCCGCAAGCTTACAACTCAATTCAATATTGAGGGTGATGAGTACTTATGGGATGACTTTGCTTTCGCAACTCGTGACGGTTTAGTTGCAACAGCAGTTGATGTAACTGACCCATCTGAAATACAACGCCGTGGTTTAGATCACGCTTTCAAACACATCACATTTAACATCGAACTTGTAAAAGATGCCGCTGCTGCACCTTCAACTGAAGTTGAACGTCGTCGCGCTAGTGCTTAATTGAAAGTGTATGTGAGTTAAAAGTTCGCTTTTGACTCACAAAACTTATTCCATATATTACTACCCTTAAGAATTTAGATAAATTTTTAGCGGTAGTAATACATCACGTTACCTCATGCTCTAAGGTTTCTCACATGATTGACAAAAGTAAGTCCTCTCTTAGCGAGGTTCTATCACAGATTAAAGATGGAGCAACCATCCTGATTGGTGGTTTTGGTACCGCAGGACAACCCGCTGAACTCATTGACGGACTGATTGAACTGGGTGTTAAAGGCCTAACCATTGTCAGTAACAATGCCGGTAATGGCGATTACGGTCTGGCTAAACTGCTTAAGGCTGGTTCAGTTAAAAAAGTCATCTGTTCTTTCCCACGTCAGTCAGACTCTTATGTGTTTGATGAACTATACCGTGCCGGAAAGGTCGAGCTTGAAGTGGTACCGCAAGGTAATCTGGCTTGCCGTATTCAGGCAGCGGGTATGGGACTTGGGGCCGTGTTTACCCCAACAGGCTTTGGAACACTTCTAGCTGAAGGTAAAGAAACTCGCCAGATCGATGGTAAAGACTACGTACTCGAATATCCAATTAAAGCAGATTTCGCACTCATTAAAGCCTACAAAGGCGACCGCTGGGGCAATCTGGTTTACCGTAAATCTGCCCGTAACTTTGGTCCGATCATGGCCATGGCGGCTGATGTCACGATTGTTCAGGTCTCTGAGGTAGTTGAGTTAGGTGGATTAGATCCAGAGCACATCATTACCCCAGGTATTTTTGTACAGCATGTTGTTCAAGTACAGCCCGCACAATAAGCAATAAGGAGAAATAACATGAGCTACCAGAAACTCAGCCGTGACCAGATTGCAAAACGTGTGGCACAAGATATTCCAGATGGCGCCTATGTAAACCTAGGCATTGGCTTACCAACCAAGATCGCGAGCTACCTACCTAACGATAAAGATATTTTCCTTCATTCTGAAAATGGTCTGTTGGCTTTTGGCCCACCGCCAGCGGCAGGTGAAGAAGACCCTGAACTGATTAATGCGGGTAAAGAATTTGTGACCATGCTTGAAGGTGGCAGCTTTTTCCATCATGGCGACTCATTTGCCATGATGCGTGGTGGTCATCTTGATATTGCTGTACTGGGTGCTTTTCAGATTGCAGCGAATGGTGACTTGGCGAACTGGCATACCGGTGCGCCAAATGCGATTCCTGCTGTAGGTGGTGCGATGGATTTGGCTGTGGGTGCCAAGAAAGTATTTATCACCACGGACCACGTGACCAAGCAAGGTGAACCGAAGATTGTAGCTGAACTGAGCTATCCGGTTACGGGTAAACACTGTGTTGACCGTATTTACACCGACCTATGTGTGATTGATGTGACTACCGATGGTTTAAAGGTGATTGAGAAAGTAGAAGGTCTTAGCTTTGAAGAGTTACAGGCTTTGACTGGTGCAACTTTGATTGATGCCACGAATTAAGTTTGTAAATGATCTAATCGCTACATTTAATAAATAGCATCACGGCCTTGAATTACATTGATATTCAAAAGCCTTTTGTATAGGCAATACCTTACTTTTCAAAGATGAAAAGTAACAAAAATCTATGTTGAACAGAGGAGGCTTCCTTGCCTCCCTGTCCAACGGGTGACATCCATGTCACCTGTCACGATAGCAAACTGCTAGTGGATACGAGGTGGCGACATGGATGTCGCCTCGTTGCTCAGCACAACAGGGATGTTGTGTCTGAGTAACAAAGGGTTTTGTCACTTTTGCCCTGTCAAAAGTGAGGCATTGCCTATGCAAAGGAAGAATGGATAAACCCATCATTTGTGGCAGTGACAGAAACAGATTTCAAAATGGAAATGTAAGAATGAAAAACGCTTATATCATCGATGCCATCCGTACTCCATTTGGCCGTTATGCCGGTGGTCTTGCACCTGTTCGTGCCGATGACCTTGGTGCTTTACCGATTAAAGCTTTAATCCAGCGTAACCCAAATGTGAATTGGGAACAGGTCGATGATGTGATCTATGGCTGTGCTAACCAAGCCGGTGAAGACAACCGTAATGTTGGCCGTATGTCAGCACTGCTTGCTGGTTTACCGTATCAGGTGCCTGCGACCACTATTAACCGTTTGTGTGGTTCATCACTCGATGCGATTGCCATGGCTGCCCGTGCTATTAAAGCAGGTGAAGCGAATTTGGTGATTGCTGGTGGTGTGGAAAGCATGAGCCGTGCACCCTATGTGATGGGTAAGTCAGACAGTGCTTTTGGCCGTAGCCAGAAGATTGAAGACACCACCATGGGCTGGCGTTTCATTAACCCAAAACTTAAAGAATTGTATGGTGTAGATACCATGCCCCAGACTGCCGAGAACGTGGCTGAACAGTTTAACGTGAATCGTGCAGATCAGGACCAGTTTGCCTTGGTGAGCCAACAACGCACCGCAAGCGCGCAAGCCAAAGGCTTTTTTTCTAAAGAAATCGTGGCAGTTGAAATCCCTCAGCGTAAGGGTGATGCGGTTGTGATTGACACCGATGAACATCCACGTGCATCGACTACTCTTGAAGCTTTAAGTAAGCTTAAACCAGTTGTAAAAGCAGATGGCACAGTCACTGCGGGTAATGCTTCGGGCATTAACGATGGTGCAGCAGCACTACTGATTGCTTCTGATGATGCAGTTCAGGCCTACAACCTAAAACCGCGTGCCAAGATCATTGCTTCAACAGCGGTAGGTGTAGAACCACGCATTATGGGTTTTGCTCCAGCACCTGCAATCAAAAAGCTTCTTAAACAAGCCAATCTGACTTTAGATCAGATGGATGTGATTGAGCTGAATGAAGCTTTTGCTGCGCAAGCATTAGCAGTGACTCGTGATTTAGGTTTGCCAGATGATTCTGACAAGGTCAATCCAAACGGTGGTGCAATTGCATTGGGCCATCCGTTAGGTGCTTCAGGTGCACGCCTAGTGACCACAGCCTTAAACCAGCTTGAGCAAACAGGCGGTCGTTATGCCTTGTGTTCAATGTGTATTGGTGTAGGCCAAGGTATTGCACTTATTATTGAACGTGTTGAAGCACTTTAAGGAGAAACAAATGCCATCTTTTCAATCTGCCGATGCACAAATTAACTATCAAACTTTTGGCGAACCGTCTTCCCCTGCTTTGGTGTTTTCCAACTCTTTGGGCACCAACTATGGCATGTGGCAAAAACAGTTTAACGAGTTAAAAGATCATTCTTTTGTGATCTGCTATGACACCCGTGGTCACGGTTCATCATCTACGCCTAACGGCGCATACACTGTAGAGCAATTAGGTGAAGATGTTGTTCGATTACTGGACCATCTAAATATTACTAAAGCTGCTTTTTGTGGTATTTCAATGGGCGGTTTAACCGGTCAATGGCTTGCGATTCACTACCCTGACCGTTTTAGTCATGTCGTTGTAGCAAATACTGCCGCTAAAATTGGGCAAGAACAGGCATGGCTTGACCGTGCAAAATTAGTACGTGAGCAAGGTTTACAACCGATCGCAGCCACAGCAGCTTCGCGATGGTTTACAGATCCCTTTATCCAAAGTCACGCTTCAATTGTCAACAACCTGTGTAACGACTTAAGTGCTGGCAGCGCAATGGGTTATGCCAATTGTTGTGAGGCTTTGGCTAAAGCGGATGTCCGTGAGCAGTTAAAAGACATCAAAGTTCCAGTATTAGTAATTGCTGGAACTCAAGACCCTGTAACAACCCTTGCAGATGGCCAATTTATGCAGCAACGCATTCCACAATCAAAACTTGCAGAAATAGATGCCTCTCATATTTCCAATGTCGAGCAGCCAGAAGCTTTTAATAAAATTCTAAAGGATTTTTTATTAGGTTAATTTTAATGGCTCAAAAGAAATGGCCTATAACGGCCATTTTTTATATCTGCATTTAGTTTTTAAAATTAATACCGAATCATGACCGATTTTAATTCAGTGTAATCTTCAATAAATGCATCTGAAAACTCTCTGCCAATTCCTGAAGCTTTCACCCCGCCAAATGGAACTGATGGGTCTAAGAAAGTATGCATATTGACCCACAAGGTCCCTGCTTCAATTTTAGGAATTAAACGTAAGGCTTTAGACAAATCATTTGTCCAAATACTTGCGGTTAAACCAAAACGAGATTGATTCATGAGCTGAATAAGCTCTTCATCAGTTTCGAATGGCATTACCCCAACCACTGGACCAAAAGTTTCCTCTGAAAATAAAGGATCATCCGTATTTTTGAAGGAAATTAAAGTCGGCTGTACAAAATATCCTGTCTGATCTAGAGCCTCACCCCCTGCAATAATCTGGTTGTTGGCTTTAGCCATGTCTAAATAATGTTTCACTTTATTAAAATGTGGCTGATTAGAGAGTGGACCAAACATACTTCCTTCATCCATAGCCGATCCAATTTTGAAACCAGAGAGTGCTTTGGATAGCTTTTCGACTAGTTCATCATATTTTGTGTGGTGTACAAAAAACCGCTCTGGAGATGCGCAAACTTGACCTTGATGCACAAAAGTTGCTTGCAACAAAGTTGGTAAAATCTCATCGATATTTGCATCAGCCAAAACGGCTATGGCATTTTTACCACCCAACTCCAGACTGACACGAGTTAAATCACTGCTCATCGCGAGCTTACCAATGGCGATACCTGTTGGTACTGAACCTGTAAATGAGACTTTCTTAACTAACGGCGATTCGATTAAATATTGTCCTGTATCACCCTTACCCGTAACCACATTAATCACCCCAGCTGGAATACCTGCTTCAATTGCAAGTTCGGCTAAACGTAATAAAGATAAACTGGCAAACTCACTTGGTTTAAGCACAATGGTACAGCCAGTTGTTAAAGCTGACCCAATTTTCCAAACACCAATCATCAGTGAAAAATTCCAAGGCACAATACCTGCGACTACACCAATCGGCTGTCTTAAAGTAAAGGCTGTATATTTTTCACCTTGCATTGATGGAATAGAAGGTTGCATGGTTTGACCATTAATTTTGGTTGCCCACCCTGCAAAATATCTTAAGAAAATAACAGATTGTGCTACTTCAAGATGACGAGAAATATTAATGAGTTTTCCGGTAGACAACGACTCGAGCTGGGCAAGCTCTTCACCATATTGCTCAATTAAATCTGCTAACTTGTTTAGTTTAACACCACGTTCATACGGCGTAGTCTCGGCCCAAGCATTTTGAAAAGCATGTTCAGCACTTTTCACGGCGCTTTCGACATCTTGTTGACTACCAATACTAATTTGAGCAACAACCTGTTCAGTCGATGGATTTACAATATCCACTTTATCTAAAAGCTCGGCATCAACTAACTTTCCATCAATAAAATGCCCATGTTGACGCGCCATAAATTGCTGTACGCTTGCTAAAATTTGAACTTCACTCATTTTTATTTCTCTCAATTCATTTAAAAGGATCTATTAATAGATGTATTGCAAAATTAACTGTGCATACACATTGGTTTTGTCATCGTAGTTTTGAGTGCCGCCACTCTGGATATCCTGTTTAGGCTTATAGAGTCCAACCAACGGAATAACGTTAAGTTTTTTATTAACAGACCAAACCGAGAACACATCCAGCTCATGTCCATCCACATTGTTTAAAGATTTATTGACTGTTTTGAACTTATAGGCCAATGCACCTAACATAAAGTTTTCTTTTAAGTTCATCATGTAAGAAACTTGATGGATATCTGCATTCTTATTAAATGGGCCAGCATAATTTCCGGCAACTTCGCCCTGAAACCATGTGCCAAAACCGACCGTATTCCCATAAAACATGGGATCGTATTGGTCTGAAAAATGGCTAAAACGGTAACCTAATGAAGGCGTATATTTTGAAGATAAAAAGTTATAGTTCAGTCCTACGTAACCGGCATTTTCTTGGCCATCTTTTTTATCTTGCACAACAAACTCAGACTTAACTTGTAACTCAGGTAAAGGTTGATAATTCAAACGCAAAGCATAATTTTTAAGGTCTTGTCGTCCTGAAACGTGCTCAGCATCTTCAAGGTCTAATACATTTAAGTAAGTAAACCCAACGCCCTTATCTTTAAGCTGATACATCAGATCAGTTACAAAGAGTTCAGATGAAAATTGTGCCTTATTATTCGATTTTAAATAAGCCAGTTTTAGCGTTGTATTCTCTTGCGGTTTGTATTGAAGCAGACTGGTAAAATCAAAACTTCGACGCGCTGCCAGATAATATGCCCCGCCTCGGTCTAATGCCCCATCTGCTGGCGGTTTACCAAGATTTAATGCATCACCCGCAATGAAAAAACCGTCACCAATCATAATGTTTTGTCGACCAATACTTAAATCATAGGTCGTCAACTCATCTTTATTGGTACCGTCTTTAAAACCAATGATCCATTCATTCACATCTGTTTTGTGTTCTTTGCCATTACTATTTTGGCCTGCATCACCGTCACCAAATGTTGCCGAGCTAATACCACTCAAGCTTGCATAGAGCTGATTGTTCTTAAAGGTATATTGACCTTTAGCACCATATTTAAGATGGCCTTCTTGCCAATTGATTCTTTCATCATCTAGGTTTTCGCCGTTATAGCTTTTACCGCTGCTAAAAGCCCCAAAAGTTGCTTCAAAAGTCGGTTTAATTTCAAGCTCACCAGCATGTACAGTTGAAAAAAATGAGACAAAGAGAGTCCCTCTCATCACTTGAGAAAGTAGAGTTTTCATACAAAATTCCTTTTTGCGAACGGCCTATCAGCGCTCATGAATGGGTAACTTATTCGTTACCCATTCTGGCTCATGCACATTTTTAGTGATGGTCGTGCTGCGTGTTTTGCTCTTCTTCACCCAAGTTTAAAGTCGGGGTGTTGTCAAAGAAGTTCCAAGGTTTGATGAGTGTATTGACCCACTCTGTAGGCATGATTGGCCATTCTTCTGCACGTGCCACATGGGTTGTGCCTGTTGTCATCCAGACCACGAGGTCTTTATTTTCAATATTTTCGTTGTTGCCAATGAATTGTCCTAACCCCGTATCGTGAGTGGAACGGTTTGAATATTTACCTTCAGGATAGCGCTCGTCTGGATTGTACTGAGTCACCCAAATTTGTTTATCCATAAAGTTCAAACGTTTAAATAACCATTCGTCTTTAGAAAAATTAGCACCTTTCGCAACAGGGTGTGTTCCACCCGCAAACGGAATAAGTTGGTAAGAAACCGGATTACCTAATTTATTTTCCTTGTTGAAGTTTGTGAGTAAGCGAATAGTTGATGGATCAAATTTTTCAGCCGCATTTTGCTCATTGGTAATGACTTTACTGTCAATTTGCATAGAACTTGTACGCACACCACCTTTTTCATTGGCTTTCACCACAGGGTCCATATGCATAAAGCTATTATTTTCTCCATCTACATCCATATCTAAACGGAAGTTATAAATGTGTTGATGCGTTGTACCCACAATATTATGGTCAATTAAAGTTCCATATTTAGTGTCTTCTTTAGCGGTACTGTCATGCATAGTGCGTGATTTAACACCTTTAACCGCTTCAATACCCGTTGCACCCGCATTAATTCCAATTACACCATTTTGGGCAAATACCCAATCAAACATGTAATCGTAGTTTCCAACCGTACTAATCCAGCGCACAACAAGTTCACGGCGCGCTTCACTGGCATCTTGGTTACCAAAAATTTCGTGATGTTTATATTCAGGTCCAGCATAACGTTCAAATACAGCAATGGCATTTGGAATTACTTGAGGCTGGCCTTTGTAGTCTGCAATCACAGCATCAAGTAAAACAGCATTGTCGGGTGCATCTGTCCCCGCTAGAATAGATGAGGTAAGTGTACCCATCCCATATTCGCCAGAGTCCAAATAAGATTTGAAGTACCAGCCAATATCAGGGTCGCCATATGGAACCACCATTCCACCCAAGTTACCTTCATACATGACTTTACGCTTAACGCCCTTATCTTTGTAAGTCACTGTTGAAAGCTGTAAGCCAACACGAGAATCTAACGCCACATGGAAACACCAGTTACCCCAGTGTACGGTTTGACCGGTAATGGTAAAGTTCTTACCCTCTGGTTCAGTAATATTGAGTGGTTTCGTCTTGCTTGGGACAGGCTTATCTAACATATAAGGTCGATTTGCCATTGGCACAGGAATGATCGCGCCTTCTTCAATCTTAATAATTTTTTCTTTATCTAAATCAACGACAGCAACTAGATTTTCAATTGGATGTGCCCAATAGTTACCATCTCCAGTGTCAAGGTAAGCGACGACTTTTAATATATTGAGTTGTTTATCAAGTCCATCTTTACCACCAAAATATCCAACGGTCAGTGGTGTAGCAATTACTTTCTTCACATCTGTGATGCCGCGTTTGCGTAAAGCGTCTTGATACTCTTTACTTGTCTCAATTACACGCTGTACAGCCTCAAAATTATCCAGAAGCACCATTCCATGTGTGTCTTTTTGGACATTCCATTTGGTGACTTGTTGAGTGTTAAGATTAACTTCACCTTCAATCGCCTGATTGCCTTTTAACAAAATAAATGAGGCAATACGATCTTCCTTAAATTCTTTGTGATTAATAAAATAATCCCAAACTTTAGCTTTTTCTGGTTCTTTAAGCTTTAACTCGGCAAAACGCATATTTTTATAGGCATATTTCGAGCGGTTAATGACATCAAATGTCTTTTTAATTTCGTCAGAATTTAAACTATTGAGAGGATGAAAGGTATTTTCAATTTTGAAAGTTTGATCTAAACCAGACTGAAATACTTCATTAAAAAAGTCTTTTCCAATAACAGGTTTACCATCTTTAATTAGTAAAGGCACACTGAGCTTGAAAGGTTTGCCATCCACCAAAACCTGATCTGAATTGGGTTTGGCTCTAACCACCATAGAACCCTTGGTAATCATATAAGTATTGGTAAAATCATCTTTTACAACTTTGGCGCCCTGCTCACTCATGTTTTGATAAAGTGACACCAGTTCGGCCTTTTCACCATGAGCATAAGCTTGAGTATTTAATCCCCAAAAGCTAGCAGCTATTGATAAGTTAAGTGCCAATATTTTTTGTATGTCATTCAATAATCGTTGTTTACGCATTGGTTTCATCCTTTTCATCTATCCCTGAACTATCTGAATCAGACAGTTAAAATGCACTTTCTTGTGAGTGAAATTCATTAGACCAACTTAATAGTTCTATAGTTATTAAGCTCATCTAACCTGCTCTAATGAATTTAATTTCAACACAGTTACATAGGGCTAGCTTGTTCAGGAATGACCTAGAACTTGTCTAAAAATGACATCAAAAGATGAAAGGTTTAAGCCGACACACCCTCTCTAAATTCTTTAGGAGAAATACCATAAGTCTTCTTAAAGATTTTTGAAAAATGCGCGCCATCCCAAAAGCCCCATTTCAAAGCAATTTGGGTAATCGAGCTTTGTTTATTTCTTTTATCAAGCAAATCTGCTTTGACTTTTTCTAAGCGTTTGAGCTGTATATATTTGTTAATAGATAAATTTTCTTGAAGAAATAAACGGTAAAGATGACGCAGCGATACCCCAATATGCTCTGCAATTAATTTAGGTGTTAAATCCGGTTTTGCTAAGTTTTCTATAATATAGCGCTCAGCTTTTTCCATCAGGTTATTAGAGCTATTAATATTTTTATAATTGATTGTAGGTTTGATTAAAGCAATTAGAGCATCTTCAAAAGCATTACCATCTTCGGTTGCATACCAAAGTTTGATGTTCTCAGCAGACATATTTTTCAAAATATTCTTGAGTAAAAAACCACTCATATTTTGCGTAATCAGCTTTCCAAAATATTCAGTACTAATATTTTCTTTAAGTAATTTTTCACGCGACAAGTGCACTGAAATCTGGCTTACCAAGCCTTGCGGATACATCGAAATAGTTTCGACCGGATCTACCAACACAATATCGCCTTCATTTAGGCTTAGAGTTTCATTTTTATACTCGAGCAGCATTTTTCCAGAATACTGCAAAATCAAAAAGCAAAAACGATTATTGACTCGATCGATTTCATCGGCTTTTCGGACAATCTTATTTGCATTATTTCTGATAAAAGCAATTTCGGTATCACCCAACAAGAAACATTGAACTTCTCCAATGAATAAATTACGGGTGCCATCAAAATCAGTTTCAAAATTTCCGCAAACATTCTTGATATGATGTGTCCAATTCAACAATGCATCACTTACATATTGGTTCATCCCTTACCTCTCTATACACGTGCCACCGCGAAACATTTTCTTTCGCTGTAGTTCACTGTCTTGGCTTATTTGCAATCATGTTTTATTGATAAACAAATTGTGTGCCAAAAATTCCTTATCCTTGGAATTCTTTTGATTATAGTCAGCTAGATGTAGAAGAGCTGATAAATCAATTCAATTTATCAGCTTAATGAGGCTTATGCTACTCCTGCAAAGTCTCGCAGCATGGTAATAAAAATATCCTTTTGTTCCTCAGAATATTTTTTAAACACTTCATTTTGGTGGCTATCGGCAATATCAAATAAATACTGTGCCGTTTGTTTACCTTTATCAGTCAGTGCGTATAAATTATCGTGATCGACCAGCAATCCTTCAAATTTTAAAATTTCGGCCGATCTTTCAACCTCTTGCATTGGCATGGCAATATCTCGTGGTAAATCTTCTTTACTTGAGGCAGTACCACTTGCCAAAACAAGTAAGAGACGTGATTCACTGGTACGGAACCCAGAAGCCATTTGCTTAGGAATATAGTCGGTTTGATAAGCTTTAAAAGCACGACTCATTAAATAGCAGACATTGTTATATAAATGCCCATAATGTGTTTGGTCTACGCCATTCTCTTCAGTTTGTTTCACTTGAAGGCTTGGATGCGGCATAACACAAGAATATGCGCCTTGATGGTACACCAGCGGGCTTCGACCTTGGTCATGAAAACGGACTACCTTGCCAACAATAATCCAGTGGTCACCACCTTCAATAACTTGATAACGTTCGCACTCAAACACCGCAGAACAATTTTCTAAAATGGGTGCGCGTCCTGCACCAAGTTGAAAGTTCGTGTCTGCAAACTTATCAATATTACGTCTCGAAAACTTATTAGACAGCTCAATTTGGGTGCCTGATAAAATATTGACTGCAAAATGTGTCGCTTCTTCAAATACCGAAAAACTTGAAGACTTTTTATCAATACTCCACAAAATAAGTGGTGGATCGAGCGACACCGAGTTAAAACTATTTGCAGTGACCCCAACTTTCTCGCCTTGTGCATTTTGTGCAGTAATAATGGTAACGCCTGTTGCAAAATTTCCTAATGCTCGTCGGAACTGTAGTGGATCGACCGTAAACTCATCTATTTGTTGTAATACATTCATCATCTTTCTCCTAAACCTTCTCTTACATCCATATAAATCGCGAGAGCATTAGATATCTAAAACTAATCTCGGTGTTTTAGAGCGCGAACAGCACACCAATATTTGTTCATTGCTGGCTTTTTCTTCATCAGTAAAATAAACATCTCGATGGTCAGGTTCGCCTTCAATTACATCGCACATACAGGTTCCGCATACGCCTTGCTCGCAAGACATTTCAATCTCGATGCCTTCTTTAGCCAAAGCCTGCAAAATGGTTTCGCCCACTTCGACCATAATGATTTTTCCACTACGCTCAGCAACGACTTCAAATGAATCTCCAGATGTGTCTGTTTCAACTTGGAAATATTCTTTGTGGATTTGCTGCTCTGGAAAATCATGGGCCGTGGCAAGGTTAATCACCCAGTCCATAAAACCGACCGGCCCGCAGGTATAAATATGGCTTTCAAGATCAATATTTTTAATGGCAGATTCAAAAAATGCGCGGTGGCTTGCACCTTCAGACTTAAAATGGAAAGTTGTATATTTTGCTAACTCACCATTTTTAATTTCATCAACAAAAGCACAGTTTTCAGGGCTAGCGCCACAGTAGTGAAGCTCAACTGATTCGCCTTCAGAGGCAAGTTGATAGGCCATTGTGATTAACGGCGTAATCCCGATTCCACCGCCAATCAATACACTGTGTTTGGCTTTTAAAAGTGGAAACAAATTTTTTGGCTCACTGACCTGAATTTGCATGCCATCTTTGATTTCATCAAAAGCCGATACTGATCCACCACGAGAATCAGGGTCACGCAAAATTCCAAGGCGGAACTTACCTTCGTCATTTGGATTTTGGCAAAGTGAATATTGACGCACCATCCCATTTGGTAAGTGCACATCAATATGTGCACCAGCTTCAACTTTTGGCAATGTTGCAGAAGTTGCAGATTCAAATTCCATGACTGCAATATTTCCGCCTTCAACATGGCGATTTTTAACGACAACATCATAAAGTGTAGTCATGATTCAACTCCCTTTTCATGCGTAAGCTACATGCTTAGCGCATGAATAAACCACCGTTAATATCCCATGTTGCACCAGTCACAAACCCCGCATTTGGACTCGCGAGCAACCCACAAGTTTCAGCAATAAAATGCATACTTCCCAAGGCTTTAACAGGAATATTTTGGATGAACTGTTCAATTTTTTCGTCTGACACCACACTATGAACAATCGGTGATTCCATCGGTCCCGGTGCAACCGCATTAACCGTTACACCTTTTGCAGCAAATTCTTTAGCAAAAATTTTGGTTAAAGTCACAATCGCACCTTTGGTTGCCGCATAGTGTGCACCCGTTGCAGTGCCACCGTTTTGGCCCGCTAAAGACGCCATATTAATGATGCGTCCATAGCCTTTTTTAGCCATATATTGACCAATAATTTGACAAGCCTGAAAAGTGCCACGTTGGTTGACTTGAGTCACCCAATCAAAATCAGCTGCGGTAATTTCTAATACTGGAGTTGCCTTGGTGACAGTTGCATTGTTAATCAACACATCAAGTTTAGAAAACTTCTCTTCAATCCACTGCACCACGGCATGAAAATCTGCTTCGACTGAAATATCTAGTTTCACAGGAAACATATTTTGTGCATATTGACTTTGTGCCTTTGCATTTTCGGCCTTTTCAAGCGTACTGGCTGACAAAATCACTTGATGGCCTTGGCTCGCAAAATACTCTGCAATCACATTACCGAGTCCAGAAGCAGCCCCTGTCACTAAAACAACTTGTTTCATTTGCTGCTCCTAAAGAATATAGCTAATACCAGCTAAGGTATCGGTTGAATTAACCAAGTTAATGATTTTACGATTAATTTTAAAACCTGTAGCCGCATCTCGAACCAAATGGTAAGTAATATCTGCGGTGTAATGCTTGAGGTTTTCTTTACGAAACTCACGTAAGTTTTGAGCACAGCGTAAAACGATTTCATTATCTTGGTCTTGAATAACTCGTACACGAGAAACACTACGTACCGTATTTGCCTTAGGTGCAGTTGAAATTGCTTCACCATTTTCAAGACGCTCTACACGTAAAGTACGCATATGGTTATCGTCATAGGCATAATTTAAGTTGTTTTCGTAGTCGGTTAAGTTTGGGTCAATTGGAATGATATAAACACCCTTTTCATTCCATAAATTGAGCCATTCACGGTATTCACTGTGGTCTAACATGTCTGCTTCAGCCCAGATGAAAGCAGTGACTTCATTTAATAATTGCAGATTCATATTCATTGCTCTCTCCTTAAGCCTTCATCATCTTTTTCCACTGCTGATATGCTGCACGCATACCTGTTTCAGCACTGACATCACTTTTTAAGCCGTCTTCAGTTTTGACTTCGCCCGGTAAACCGCGGTTTAACATGATCCATAAATCATTGCCTGCATTGGCGCCGTGTTGTACGCGTTCCCAAGCTTCAGAGTCATCTGGTGTACCAAAACCAAATGGACCTTGGAAATGTTCATGCAAACGCAAGCGATACTGATTGGCAATTTGCGGACCACCGTCCATCGTAATTACCGAGTGATGAATTTCTGTTTCAGCAACTGAAATTGGCTGTAAAACACGGAAGAACGCCATTGAACATGCAATATTCGGGAATAAATTTAAGTTAAAGCCAGAACCACCAACTGCACGCACAATACGGCGTACTTCTAACTCTTCATGGCCTTCGTCGCGCAAAGCTTGAGCTAAGTCTTCAAAACGTTCTTGAATTGGACGTTCCATTAATTCTTCATCTAGATCGACCAGTTCAGGAATCATCACCATGACACTGTGACCATTACCTAAGTCTTCAACAAAGCCCGGCTGGTTTTCGAAGTTAAAGAGTTCTTCGGTTTTTTCATCAACAGAACTTAAGAATGACTTGTGTACCAATGGGAAGTGATAAGCATCGGTGGTGTTTTCAAGCTGAATTTTCCAGTTACCCGGGAAGCGGAAACGGTGTTCACCCAACACTTTAATTGGATAACCCGCCCCTTGTTTCATAAACAGGTCAATCCATTTTTTTGCAGGTCCAAGGAACTCTTCAAGCGGCTGAATGTCTTCTTTAAATGAAGCGAAGATCATGCCGTTATATTCTTCTACACGTAGACTAACTAGCGGTAATTCAGACTTATCTAAACAATCGCCGTAGCTTTCCGGAGATGGCACACCACGTAAACTACCGTCAAGTGCATAACTCCAACCGTGGTACGGACATACAAAACTATTGGTTTTTCCTTTTTTATGTTCGCATACGGTTGCGGCACGGTGACGACAACGGTTCAAAAGTACATGGACTTTCTTTTTACGGTCACGCACCACAACCACAGGTTGTTTACCAATATTAATGGTTTTATAGCTTCCACCCTCTGGAATTTCGCTGGCATGTGCAACCCACACCCAAGTGCTATAAAAGATTTTTTCCATTTCTTCATCAAAAATGCGTTCATCTTTATAAAGAGAAGTATGGGCACGGTCACTTTTAACTAAAGTTTCGTAATCAGTGCCAATGTTATGCGTTGGGATAATACTGTTCATATCAATAGTCCTTTTAAATATGTCCTGGGTCATTCCTGGGAAGGTATCGGCAATTCGGCTTCACTGTGCCAATGCGATACGGGACGACTGAAAATATTCTGTGTCTGGAAATGTTTAATCTTCCATGTTCCATCTGCTTGCTTTTGAAACTTCACGTTGAGCTTTGCTGCATTCAGATGACTAGGGCCATCTTTAAAAGTTGAAGTTTGCAACATGAGCCAAGAAGCATTTGCATGGTGCTGATTTACATAGATTTGCTCTGAATTTACAAAGTGTGCATTCATGACAAAGTGAGACTCTTTTTGGGTATAGCTTTTAAACATGTCGTAAATCGACTGCCAAGAGTCATATCGACCAAACGATTTGGCATATTTCTCGCCAATACCTTCCCAAATACAGTCTTGATCAAAAAGATTCATTAACTCATCAAGATCGGTATTTGCATTGAGCTCATCACAGATTTCCATATAACGGTTCAGGCAATTACGAATCGCGTTGTGCGCTTCTAACTGCTCTAGCCGCTCCATGATTTCTGCAATATTCACTTTGTCATTCATTGCGGTCGCCTTAACGTTGGATAATCAATTCGCGCCCAACACGAGCTTCAACTTTGCAATATTTCCAAAGCTTGTATGGCCCTTCACCCACCACGGTCGTTCTAAACAAATTACAAGCCGCATGTACTGTCTCAATATCTGGAACATCTGCAAGCAAGTATGTCGTCCATGGCCAACCTGCACTTGGACCAACCATGCTTTGGTCATCATCAAGATTTCCAAAAACATGCACACCCGGTAAGTCATGAATACCATTCCACATTTCACCAAATGCTGCCCAAACTGCTTTTGCTTCAGCAGGTTCTGCATCAAAAAAGTTTTGGTTAATACCCATGCAGAACAAAACACGTAATGATTTTTTAGCTTCCATCTCAATATCCTTTTAAAAATTAAAACTTATAAATAACCTGGGGTTGGCTTTAACCCGAAACTGATTGAGCCTGCATTTTGTAAGGTCGCATCGCCCATAAAGGCATGCTGGGTCACCACGTTGGTGTCGTTTACAAAACGGCTAAATGGATTGTTGGTATAAATCGCTGTCATGCCCGCGAGCATTTGCATTTTTCGGGTCACTTTGGCGCAAACTCGAGCTGCATGGGTACATGCCAGACGCATATCGCTAATTTGTTCAGCAGTTGCCTCATGTCCAGCAATAATTTCATTCCAAACAATGTCCATGGTTTGATAAAACCAAGATTTTGCTGCCTGAAACTCTGCGTCTGCTTGAGCGAACTCATATTGAGTCACTGGGCGGTTGGCAATTTCCGACCCGCCTGTAATTGATGCTTTACCGGGTGCCAATTTTTCAAATTCTTCTAAAGCCGCAGCTGCAACACCAATACCAACCACGGTTAACACTTGAGTCGCCAAAGACAGTGAGGGATATTTAAAAAATGGTTCACTTAGTTTTGAAGGTTCACCACGTACAAAGGTCCATTTCTTTTCGACCAATACATCTTCGACTACCAAATCATGGCTTCCCGTACCTTTTAAACCAACGGTGTCCCATGTCATTTCGATTTTGGCTTTTTTTGCAGGCATCACTGCCATGCGTGGTAAACCTTGCATTTCATTGTTTTTAAGCGGTGAAATTCCCACGCCAACAATGTCAGCTCCCATACACCCACTTGAGAATTTCCAGCGTCCACGAACCACTACACCATCATCGGTAATTTCAGCAGGCTGCGGCGGAAAAATACCTCCAGCAAAAACTACATCTGGCCCATTTTGATACAACTCTTTAAGCGTTTCTTCTGGCAAGCTACCTAAATAGGCAGGGCTCATACCGAAACTTGCCACCCAACCCACTGAACCATCAGCTTTAGATAAAGTTTCAATCAATTCACAAAACTGTCGTGGTGACCATTCTTCGCCGCCAAAACGTTTTGGAACTAATGCACGGTAAACACCGATTTGCTTAAGCTTTTCGATAATGTCTTGGCTCACATAAGCCTGATTATCGAATTCACCTGTACAGGCACGCTCACGAATTTCTTGGCACAAAGCATCTAAGTCAATTGCTTTGTCTTGAGAAGCAAACTCCATTTTAGACAACTTATTCATCATCTAACTCCTTGTAATTTATTGCATTGCATCAACACAAAATTTAGCTATTGCACATAATTGCTCATCTTTTTGATGCTTCGATACGATCTGTAAGCCCACAGGTAAACCTTCACTGGTTTCAAGTGGCACTGAAATGGCGGGATGCCCTGATAAGTTAAATGGACGAACTAAAGCCGTAAGATTCAGAAAAGCGACTGTATTTTCAGCTTCAGCAACTTTTGGTGGAATTTGCGGAAGTGTCGGTAAGATCAATGCATCATATTTTTCTAATAAAGCATCAAGTTCTTGAGTCAGCTGCTGCTTCACAACTTCGGCTTGTTTTACTTGCTCAAAGGTAGTTTCAGCAGCTTTTAACAGGCGATTATTTACATCGGTACCGATTAAACCTGTTTTGGTTAACTCACCAAAAGCTTGCCAATTTTCATAATTAATAATCTGCATGCCTGCATTATAAGCAGCTTCAAAATGTTCAACTTTTTCTAAAGTCGTCGGTAAATTCGCTTTTTGAAGGGCTTGTTGAATGCAATTCCAAATAACTTCATCTGCTTTTACATCTAAAACAGCAAGTTTTGGTGCATTAGTACATTGAGTAGGTTTGAAAGTTGGATCAATAATTTGCATGGCTTTTTCAATCATCTCGACTGAATTTGCAAAGGGGCCAACGCAATCTAAAGAACTTGACGGCGGATATACGCCTTTTCGACTTACACGACCAAAAGTCGGTTTTAAACCAAAAACTCCACAGCATGCAGCAGGCATACGAATAGAACCACCTGTGTCAGTGCCTAGAGTAAAGTCAGCTTGTTTAGCAGCAACCGCTGCAGCCGAACCACTTGAAGACCCACCAGGAATAAGTCCAGGATATTTTGGATTAATGGGTGTACCAAAAGCGTGATTAATGCCCGTAATTCCAAAAGCCAATTCGTGCAAATTTGTTTTTGCAATAATTTCACAATCTGCTTTTAAAATGTTTTTAACCACCTCGGCATCATCTTGAGCAGGTTCAACATTTAATAAAGCTCGACTGCCAGCAATGGTTTTTAGACCCTGAATATCAATCGTATCTTTGACCATCACCTTGAGCTTGCCACTTCCTTTGTGCACGCTTTGGCTAACAATATTCATTCACTTTTCCATGTATTTTTATCCATTAACTAAAATATGAGAAAATTTAATGGAATTGTCAAGTATTTTTTATAATTTGTACTCAAGGAAATATGCAAAATTTTGTTTATAATAGGATTACCCTTTTTTCACTAAGTTATTGCTTAGCTATGCTTGATCATTTAGAACAATTTCTTCCTAATAAAGAACCGTCGAGTATTCAAAACTTCCCTTTTTTTTGGATTTCCCAAGTTAATGGAAAATATTCTCAACTTATTGAAAAATCAATAAAAAAACTAGGTATTGATAATACACGCCGTAAAATTATTTTAAGTACCAATGCCCTTGGAGAAGCAAGTATTACCGATATTGCTAATCTTTCGACTTTAAAATTAACCACTGCAACCAAGGCTGTATATCGGTTAGTTGAAGATGAAATCGTTGAAGTCTACTCTTCTACTTCAGATGAACGGATCTCAATGGTGAAATTAACTGCCAAAGGTGTTGAGCTGGTTGAACAGATTAATCAGATTAGTGTTGTGACCTTGGCTGGTATTTTGAATGCTTTTTCAGAAGATGAACTCCATAATCTAAATAACCAGTTGAAGAAATTATTTGATCTTATGCCTTCAAGCTAACTTAGATTCATCTTGTTTAAACATGAAAGAGTGAGCAGAAAACCGATATGGCTTTCTGCTCACTCTTTTTTAAAATATCAATATTTATCAAAAACCTAAAATCATAAAACATCATTTCCTTCCTACAAATCATAATAATTTCTAAATTTTCCGATTGTTTAAATACCTATTAGGTATCCAAACATACTCAATAAGTAATGGAATTTTACATATAAAAAGAAAATAATATTTCCATCATATAGAAATTCTCACCTTCTTCTTTAACTATCTTTGTCTGTATATGCAGTTTGTATATAAGGCAATTCTTCAATCAAACAGGTTATTTATTTTTCAAAAGTTATTGGGGGGACACCAAACTATCTTTTAGGAAACATAGATAGCCGAGATTCAACTTCTCTAAAAGAGTTTTATACATAAGGATTAAGTGTATGAACCAAAGTAATATCGCTGTTGAAAGGACACAGAAGAAAAGCAATGCCTATGCATGGTATGTGGTCATACTTTGTATGCTGGCATATATATTTTCATTTATTGATCGCCAAATTCTCGCTCTCATGATCGAGCCGATTAAAGCCGATCTTCAACTTTCAGATACCCAGTTTAGTCTATTACATGGCCTTGCCTTTTCACTGTTTTACGCCGTCATGGGTTTACCTTTAGCCTATATTGCCGACCGTTTTTCACGCCCAAAGCTTATTTCAATCGGTATTATTGTCTGGAGTTTGGCAACAGCCACTTGTGGTTTAAGTAAAAACTTCATTCAACTATTTTTAAGTCGTATGGCTGTTGGTGTAGGCGAAGCTGCTCTATCTCCTGCTGCATATTCAATGTTTAGCGATATGTTCAGTAAGGACAAACTCGGTCGCGCCGTTGGAATCTATTCTGTTGGAGCTTTTTTAGGTGGCGGTATTGCCTTTTTAGTCGGCGGTTATGTCATTAATTTACTTAAAGGCGTGACTTTAATTCAAGTTCCTTTATTAGGCGCACTTAAGGCATGGCAAATCGCTTTTTTAGTAGTAGGTTTACCCGGCATCATTATTGGTTTGCTATTTATCCTGACAGTTAAAGACCCAGCACGTAAAGGTCAGCAGCTCAACCCAAACGGGCAAGTTGACCAAGTTAAATTCACACAATGTCTTCAGTTTATTAAAAAGCATTCGAAAACCTTTGCCTGTCACTATTTAGGTTTTACCTTCTATGCTATGGCGCTCTACAGTCTTACTAGTTGGACACCCGCATTTTATATCCGAAAGTTTCAACTCGCTCCAACAGAAACAGGTTACATGCTTGGTACCATTCTGTTAATTGCAAATACATTAGGGGTGTTTTGTGCAGGTTGGTTAAATGATTGGTTTATCAAAAAAGGACGCCAAGATGCTCCGATGATTACAGGTGTGATTGGTATTGTTGGTCTGATTATTCCAATTTCGTTTTTTACCCAAACAGACCAACTCTGGCTTTCAGTGAGCCTACTCATTCCAGCAATGTTCTTTGCATCGTTCCCTCTAGTAATTTCGGCAACAGCCTTACAAATGTTAGCACCAAATCAATTTAGAGCACGCCTTTCAGCTCTCTTCCTTTTGATCAGTAACTTAATTGGGCTTGGTATTGGCACAACACTGGTCGCAATCATTACAGATAAAGTTTTTGCTAACCCCTTAATGGTTGGCTCATCTCTATCTATTGTTGGTGGGTTGTCTTGTGTACTGGCTTTAATTTTACTTTTCAAAGGCTGCAAATTCTTTAGTGAAAGTATGAAGCTTGAAAAATTAAATTAATTGCAGCAATCACCTTCTATTTAACAGTGCTCCCTTGAAGAACTTAGGGAGTACTACACAAATATTTCACAATACGTAATGCCTAGGACTGGCGCATAGATTTTGGAAATGGATTATGGAATTATTTCAACGCTTTAAACCGCAGCCTTTAGCCATAGCAACTTTAGTATTGATGTGTGGCAATTCATGGGCTGCAAACCCAAATCAGCAAACTGAAGATGAATGGAAATTCACTTTAAAAAATGCCTACATTAATCGTAATTTTGATAATGACGCCCTTAAAGATACGGGAAGTTGGTCTCAGGCAGCATCGTTATTTTATAAATCGAAAATGCATGACACCCCACTGCAAATTGCAGATAAGCCAATCACCATTGGTGCCAATGCTTCTGTGCAATACGCCGTACGTTTAAGTTCAGACAAACATGTCGCCGACACCGTTTTACCTTTTAATAAAGAAACACAATCTCAAGCATCAGACTATCTAAAATACGGTGCAACCTTAAAGCTGGGCTATGACAAAACACTTTTAAGTGTCGGTGAACTCTGGCTAGATTTACCTGTAACTGCCGTAGATGCTAGCCGTCAGTTACTCACTTCGTATTGGGGAACCAATTTGAAGTCTCAACTTTCGGATCAGCTTTATGCCGAAATTGGTCGAGTTGAAAAAGTGTCACCGCGAAATGAAGAAGACTTTAAAAAGTTTTCTTTTACGGCCAATGGAATTACCAAAGAATCGGATGGCTTAAACTATCTGGACTTACGTTATCAATTTACGCCGTCTTTAAAGGGTGAATACTATTTTGGTAATTTAGAAGATCTGTATAACAAGCATTATGTAGGACTTGAGCATACATGGAAGCAGCCAACTTTTGCCCTCACCTCTAAGTTTAAATACTTCAATGCAAAAGATGATGGCAATACTTTTGATATTGATGCTCAAAACATCGGCCTACTTGAAACTGTAAAAGTGAAAAACCATACCTTTGGTTTAGGTTATCAACAAATTATTGGTGAATCAGCTTATCCACTACCAGATGGCTTCTTACCAGAAACCTATTTTATTAACTGGAACGCAACCGGATTCTTTAAAGAAGATGAAAAATCTTACCATGTGATGTACGGCTACGACTTTAAAGACTATGTACCAGGCTTAAATGCGATGGTGAAATATGTTTATGGCCATGACTTCAAGGCAGCCAATGGCGAAAAAAACCATGAGACTGAATCGAATGTGATTTTAAACTATGCATTTCAGCAGCCGTTCTTAAAAGGCATTGCCCTGCAATATATTCGTATTGATTACAACGTCAAACACGGTAATGACTTTGGTGAAGACCGTCTATTCGTCAATTACACCAAGAAGTTCTAAATATAAAAAATTACCCCCTAAAATTTAGGGGGTAATTTTTTATCCTAATTTATTGACCAACCTTAAAGGCAAAACCTTCATTGCAATACTCATCGGCAACCATGGCCACTGCGGTACATAAGCTTTCACGGGTTGTTTTTCGATAGCTTTGACTAGTGCTTTGCACCCTGTTTTAGCATCGACTTCAAATGGCAAATGTTTAGCACCTTCATTCATTTCAGTGCGAATGTAACCTGGGAAAATTGTTGAAACTTTAATTGGCGTATCCAGTAATTCAGCGCGAATACCTTCAGCCAAGTGAGCAACCGCAGCTTTGCTTGCCGCATAGGTCGATAAATGTTTTGGTAATCCACGCATGGCACTCATGGATGACATCACCACCAAATGGCCTGCGTTTTGCTCTCTAAAAATTTCAACCGCCGCTTCACACTGCGCTAAGGCAGAGATAAAGTTGGTTTCAGCGGTGGCTTTGTTAATTTCAAAATTGCCTTTGCCAATACGACGACCATTTCCGACTCCAGCATTGACAATAATTCGGTCTAAATAACCAAACTCTTGCTTAAATGCACGAAAAACTTCGAAAACCTGATCGTAATGAGTCACATCTAGACTTTTTGCAATCACCTGAATGCCATATTCATTTTCAAGTTCGGTTTTTAAAGTCTCTAATCGATCTAAACGGCGTGCACAAATCGCCAAGTTATAGCCTTTCGCTGCAAATTCATGAGCCATACCCGCACCCAACCCAGAACTTGCACCTGTAATTAAAATTGTCTTTGCCATGCTTTTATCCTTATTTTTAAATCCATGTCAGTAAATCTGGACGCTCAGCTTTTATAAAATGATGTTCATTTAAACTTAAAACCTGAGCTTCATTTCCAACTAAACGTAAAGTGGTGAGACTTGTATTGGTAATTGCCCAGTTCAAGGCAAAAGTTCGATTTGGACTCAGTTCAAGTAATTTGCCAATTGCGACAGAAATCACACCACCAGAGGTAAAAACGACTGCATAACGAGGTTTGGTTTTTGCCAATTCATCACAAAGTTGTTGTAGTGCTGTTTCAACTCTGTCTTTAAAATGCGGCCATGACTCATCATATTCATGATGAAAATCACCATCGGTCCAGCGTCCAATTGCGCCTTCAAATATTTTGGCAAGATAGGCACGCGGATTATTATCTTGTGCTACGTCAGCTTTTAACAATTCCGGTTGTTCAAAACGCGGTTCATAACGTGCAAAAACCTGCTGATGATTAAACTCGTTCCATAAACTATTGTGATTAATCACCGCATCAGGAAAACATTCATTTAATGCGAGTTGTGCGGTTTGTTGATGGCGCTGCATGGTACCCGCCACAACATAAGGTTGCTCTTTCAATATTCGCTTAAAGTATTGCCCTAATAAAGTCGCTTGAGCTTCACCATTTTCAGACAGCTCATCATAGTTGCTTTTACCAAATGATGCCTGACCGTGTCTTACCAGATAAATTGTGGTCATTTTCTTAAAATACCCTGTATTTTCTGTAGAGATTGCTGAGCAAATTTCGATTCTTGAATTTTTTGCTGGCCAATAAGTTTTAAAGCTCTGATATGTAGCGCATGAATGACGATCCAGAAATCTTTAAAAGCAGGGTTTCGGGTTTGTTTATGGTAATAGCGGTAGTAAATTTGCTGAGCGATCACTGCTAAACGGAATACGCCAAAGACTTCATAAAAAGCCCAGTTTTCAGGCTTCAGTCCTGTTTTTTGCAGGTAATAATCAACAACTTCTTTGCGAGAAAACATTCCCTTTAAATGGGTAGGCTGACGGCGTGTCGATCTGAAAATCATATTATCCGTAGGCTCAACCCAATAGGCCAAAGCACTGCCTAAATCCATTAATGGATCACCCAAGGTTGCCATTTCCCAATCCAGCACGCCAATCACTTCAGTTGGATGCTCTGGATCTAAAATCACATTATCAAAACGCCAATCATTATGAATAATGCAAGTCGTGGAATCTTGAGGAATATTATCGTTCAACCATTTCCGGACATATTTAAATGAAGGAACATTGAGCGTTTTAACTTTTTCATATCGCTTATCCCAACCTTCAACTTGTCTACGGCAATATCCTCCCCCTTTGCCTAGTTCAGCTAAAGGCGTGTTTTCATAAGGAACTTGATGTAACTCGATTAGCTTATCAAGCACATTTACACAAAGTTGGTGAACATCATCTTCATTAAATCTAAGCTCGGGCGGCAATTTTGCACGAGGAATAATTCCCGCAATGCGTTCCATGACATAAAAATCACAGCCAATAACCGTTTCATCCTGACAAAGTGCCACCATTTTAGGAAGTACCGGATAATAAGGCGCAAGGTTTTTCTGCACCATATATTCACGGGCCATATCGTGAGCAGACTTCGCTTTTGTTCCTTTTGGAGGACGTCGTAAAATTAAATCGGTATTTTCATACTTTAAACGATAAGTCCAATTTGAAGCACCACCTGTATATTGGGTCACGATTGCTGGGCCAACCAACTCAACGCCTTGGTTCTTTAACCAGCTTTCAACTGCTCCAATATCAAGTTCTTCACCTTCACGTACTTCACCGCCTATATCAATTACCGACATTCTAATTTCCTTTAAACTTATACTTTCTTATGACGACCATAACCACGTTTGGCTAATTCTAATTTGGCAATCATGCCTTTATGTACTTCATCTGGACCATCAGCTAAACGTAAACTACGCGCTTGAGCAAAGAAACCTGTTAATGGTGTATCTCTTGAAACGCCCGCACCACCATGTAGCTGAATTGCCATGTCGACTACTTTTTCTAAAACACTTGGAGCCACCACTTTAATTGCAGATATTTCTGTTAAAGCGGCCATATTCCCTAAAGTATCCATTTTATAGGCTGCATACAAGGTTAAAAGCCGAGCTTGGTCTATCGCTACCCGCGCATCGGCTACTCGTTCGAGGTTCCCACCGAGTTTTAAAATTTCTTTGCCAAACGCCGTTCTAGACATACCACGGTCAATCATCAGTTCTAAAGCTTTTTCAGCAGCACCAATACAGCGCATACAATGATGAATACGCCCAGGTCCTAAACGGCCTTGAGCAATTTCAAAACCTTGACCTGCACCACCAATAAAGTTTTCGACAGGTACTCGAACATTATTAAAATGAACTTCACCATGTCCATGCGGCGCATCGTAGTCTCCAAACACTGGTAACATACGCTGAATTTCAACACCCACCGTATCAATAGGCACTAAAACCATGGAGTGTTGATGATGACGGTCTTTGCTTTCATCGGGGGTATGAGCCATAAAAATAATGACTTTGGCATTTGGGTCACCTAAACCAGACGACCACCATTTTTTGCCATTTAAAACAATTTCATTACCATCGATGAGTGCAGTAGCTTGCATATTTGTTGCATCACTTGAAGCAACGTCTGGTTCGGTCATACAAAAAACCGAGCGAATTTTTCCGTCCAGTAAAGGCTGTAACCATTGTTGTTTTTGTTGCTCACTGCCATAGCGCCATAACAATTCCATATTTCCTGTATCTGGTGCATTGCAGTTAAAAACGGTTGGTGCCAATAAACTACGGCCAGTTAATTCAGCTATGTGCGCATATTCTTGAACACTTAGTCCTGCACCGAGTTTTTCATCGGGTAAAAACATATTCCAAAGGCCAGCTTGTTTCGCTTTTGATTTCAGCGTTTCTAGAAGTTCAGGCCACTGCCATTTTTTCCAGTTTCCATCCGGATTTAGCTCATGAACTTCTTCCCAAAATTTTGCTTCAACAGGTTCTATTTCTTCTTGAATAAATTTTCTTGTTCGCTCGACAAAATCTTGAGCTGTTTTTGAAAGTTCAAACATTATTTTTTCCTTTACATCATTATCTTGTCTTTACATCAACATAACTTGAAACTTAATATGAATGAAATGATTTTATTAAATAAGACATCATGAATAATATTCATAACCTGCATGGGCTCGATTTAAGCTTTTTCCATCGAATAGATATCAATTTATATCCTCTTTTTATCGCGATTTATGAGCAAAAAAGTATTTCAAATGCTGCAAGTAGCCTCAACATTACACAATCGGCAGCAAGCCATGCTCTGCAACGGTTACGCCAACAACTCGAAGATGATGTATTTATACGTGTAGGCAATAAAATGTCTGCAACGCCTTTTGCAGAACAGATTTACCCCACTGTGAAGCAAGCGCTTTTAACCATTCAAAATATTAGCCTGCAGAAACACGTCTTTGACCCAACCAGTTTAAAAAACTTAAAAATCGCCGTGCATGATGAAATTGAGCCTATTATTCTTCCAAGACTTGTTCAACATTTTCAAAATCTTAATTTAGATTTGCAGTTTGTGAGTATGAAGCTAGATCGAAAACATATTACGGCCGACTTGGCGACGCAGCAGCTCGACTTCGTGATTGATTTGGAACAATACTTATCTCCAAAAATTACCTTTGACCACCTTGTAACAGACGAGTTCGTCATTTGCAGTCAACTTAAAGAAGTCGATTTATCGAGTTATATCAGTGGCCGACACATCGGTGTTTCGTCACGCCGTACGGGTGCTTTACTTGAAGATATTTATTTAAACCAACATCAAAAAATTTCAAGAAATGTATTCATGCGCTGTCAAAACTACTCAACAGCATTACAAGTTTTGGAGGCTCAAGCTGACGCAATATTGACTATGCCCCGAATGATTTTGCAGCATTTATCCTATAGTTCGGACATTCGTTTGCATTCACTCCCATTTGAGATAACCAATATCAAAATGGGGATGTTTTGGCATGAAGATTTAAGGGATAATTTAAGGCATCAATTTTTGCGACATGAAATTATTAAACTTTTTCTGTAAAGCAAATTGATCTACTAACGCCTACATCGTACAAGGACCTGTCATGAGTAAAGATGAACGAATAATCCAGAATCAGGACAACAAGAAAACTATTCGTCATGAAGATTACATTGCTGGCATTGGTAAAGGCATGGCAATTTTAGATAGCTTTAGTAGCAATCAACATCGTTTAAATATTTCTATGGCTGCTGAAAAAACTGGACTCACCCGAGCGGCGGCTAGACGTCATTTATTAACTTTAGAATATTTAGGTTATCTTGAGTCTGATGGACACTATTACTATTTAACTCCTAAAGTTCTTAAATTTTCGGGGGCTTATTTAGGTGCCGCTCAACTTCCAAAAGTATCGCAGCCTTTATTAAATCTTTTAACCAATCAAACCTCTCTGATTTATTCTGTGATGGTACTTGACGGTTATGAAGCCATTACCATTGCACGTAGTGCCGCACACCAACAGACTGACCGTGTAAATCCATACGGCTTACACTTAGGTAACCGCTTGCCTGCTCATGCGACCTCGGCGGGTAAAATTTTACTGGCACATTTAAGCCAAGAAGAACAATTGGACTGGCTTCAAAAATACCCACTACAGCGTTTAACCAAATATACGCATATTGAAAACGATAAATTTTTAGAGTTACTACAAGAGATTCGAGAACAAGATTGGTGTTATTCACGTGAAGAACATGAATTAGGGGTTCACGCACTCGCCGTACCTATTTATGGGCAAGACTTTAAAGTCGTTGCGGCTTTAAACATTGTTTCTCCAACCATGAAAACAACTGAAGAGTATTTAATTCAACACATTTTGCCTTTATTGCAAGAGACTTCGCGGGATTTGAGACAAGTTCTTTAAATCTTACTTAGGCTATTTTCATGGGATAAATTTTATTATTTGCTTAGGCTATTTGTTGAGTGGTGATGACTGGATGGATATGCTTAGGCTATTTCTAAAAATAATTAAATGGTATTTTTAAATAACGGACGCCATTCGCTTCAGGTTCCGGAGAATTTCCTGCGTTCATATTAATTTGAATTGAAGGCAAGATTAATTTTGGCATTGCTAAAGTTGCATCTCTTTCTTGGCGCATTTTTATGAATGACTCTTTAGAAATTTGTCGGTTTAAATGAATATTGCTTTGCTTTTGAGTTTTTATATCTGTTTGACAGATGTATTCATCACGACCTTCTGGCTTATAGTCATGGCACAAGAACATACGCATATCGTCAGGAAGTACATAAAGCTGTTGTACCGAGTCATAGAGCACCGCAGCACTCCCTTTGGGAAAGTCACATCTAGCTGAACCATAATCAGGCATAAATAAAGTATCACCCACAAAAACGGCATCAGCAATCACATAGCTTAAGCAAGCAGGTGTATGCCCTGGTGTAGGAATGTTAAAGGCTTCTATATCCCCTATTTTAAAATGTTCATGATCTTCAAATAAATAATCAAAAGGCTGATTTTCATTAAATTTTTTAAAATCAAAATTATAGATAGCTGAAAATGTTTCTTGTACGATTGAAATTTTTTGACTAATGGCAATTGTGCCACCCAATTTAGATTTTAAATATTGGGCAGCAGTCATATGGTCTGCATGTACGTGTGTTTCTAAAATCCATTGCACTTTGAAGTTTTGAGCCAAGACATAATCGATAATTAAATCAGCATTGGTTGTTTTCGTAGTCGCTGAAGCTGCATCGTAGTCAAGTACACTGTCAATAATGGCGCATTGACGCGTAACCAAATCCGCAACAACATAGCTAAAAGTATTGGTATTTTCATCAAAAAAATCTTTTACTAGAGGTTGTTGCATAGGTTTAATTTCCTTTATTTAAAACTCGGTAAATAAACATTCCTAATAACATTGCGACAATAAAATAAAGCGCTTCAAAATGTCCTAACCCAATAAGCGTTAAGGCGGGCGCTGGACATATGCCCGCTATTCCCCAGCCTATACCAAAAATAAAAGCACCAACAATTAACCTTTGGTCAATCTGTGTAGTCATTGGTAATTGAATTTGTTCATTAAAAAGTGTTTTTGGATTTTTGATCGTTTTTTGAAACGGAATAAATGCCACAGCAATAGCACCTAACATTACAAACATTAAGCTGATATCCCACTGTCCAAATATATCTAGAAAACCTAAAACTTTTTCAGGATTAGACATGCCAGACATCATTAAACCCAATGAAAACAAGCTACCAAATATAAAAGCAAAGATATTTTTCATAGGATTACCCCAACACATGACGAATGATATAAACAGTTAACATGCCAGCAAACATAAAAACTGCTGTCGCTATCATCGAGCGTTTTGATAACCTGCTCATGCCACAAATACCATGGCCACTTGTACAACCAGATCCTAGTCGTGTTCCAAAGCCAACAAGTACGCCTGCTAAAATAAGTGCATATGTGTTGGCTTTAATTTCAATTTCAGGCTGATAAAAATAACCATATATAAAAGGTGTAATCACCAGTCCAGCAATGAACCAGAATGCAGAACTTTTAAAGGTGTCCTTAGTGGGATTTATGATTTGAGCAAGCAATCCACTAATTCCAGCTACACGACCATTTATATATAAATATCCAACTGTTGCGATGCCGAGTAGTAAACCACCCAAAAAGGCATGGATAATATTTGACATAGATTTACCCAAATAATATATGTTTTTATAATATGTATTATACGCTGAGTCTTTTAGAAATACTTAAAACAAAACTCGCAGGTATATAATTTTTCTTAACAAGAAAAAGCCCCAAGATTTTGGGGCTTTTATCATTAAATTAGATCTTTAATGCCTAATTGTTCAGGCAACTTTTCCATGACTTTATTCAATCTATTATTCGCAGGAGACATGCAACCTGTGTAATGGCTTAATTTTGTTTCCGTGCCATTTGGTTGAATCCATGAAATGTAATAGCTAGACATATCGGTAGCTGTTTGCTGACATCCACCAGTTTTCGCTTGTGTGCCTGTTTCTGGGCGATAAGTTTTTAAATCATCTGCAAGTTTTTGATAGTCTTTTACACTGCCTTGAATTTCTTTAACGCCTATAGCTTTAGTATATTGTTTGCCTTCAAAGCGAATTAAGCCCGTAGGTGCTACTTCTACTGAATAGATTGGGCATGCACCAAAGCATGGGCTAGAAGCATAACGAATAGTTTCTTGTGTATTCGGTGCTTGCTGAACAGAAGCACAACCCATCAAAGCTAAACCAGATAAAGTTGCAAGAACCAAAAATCTCATCGTATCACCTATTATTATCAAGTAGCTTTAATTTATCAAATCATACACTTCTTGTCATTAAAGACTATTTTTTGTGATAGTTTTCTTTAATTGACATATTCTTACTTAGGCTATTTTATAATAGTGAAATATTATGATCAAAATCGCATAAAAAAAGGCCCATCTTGCGATGAGCCTTAAGCCAATAAAAGCTTAAAATCCTGAAATACAAATTATTACTGGGTAGTAATAACCTGCGACGACCATTCTAACGTAATGCTACAAATTATATAAATATAATATAAATATATATTTACGCTTGTTTTTCCAGCAAAAAAGTCCCACTTTTTAGAACTAAAAAGTCAATAATGTTTATTTCTAATTAAAATTCACATCTTTAAGTTAAACAAAACTTAATAAACAAATAAGATTTATTTATAGGTAAAACATTGTGAAAAAATATCTAATCGTTCGGCTATATCTAGTGTTTAAGCATTATCAATCTGAGGAATATTTTAGGTTTTGCAACAAGTTAAAGCACTTTTTTACTATTTGGTAAAGCTATCTAGTTAAAACAATAGAATTTACTCAACCACTTTAATAGAAAAAATATATTAAAGTTAAAGGCAAAAGAAGAATGCTCTTCTTTTGCCCATTCAGTTACTTCTCTAAACTATAAGCGATTACATAATCACCATGATCAGGAGACTGGCGAGCTCCGCCTGCCGTAACAATCACATATTGTTTACCTGTTTTCGGTGAAACATAGCTGATTGGGGTTCCTTGGCTACCCACTGGCATGCGTGATTTCCACAGTTCTTTACCTGTAGATGAATCAAAAGCACGTAAGTAGTAATCTTGTGTTGCTGCAAAGAAAACCAATCCGCCTTGTGTTGCCATTGGCCCACCAATAGTTGGCATACCAATTGGTGCTTTTAAGCCCATTTTGATACCCATAGGTCCAGTATCCTGTACTGTACCAAGCGGTACTTGCCATGCAATCTGACGAGTTTTTAAGTCAATCGCAGTCATGGTACCAAATGGTGGTTTTTGACAGGGAATGCTAAGAGCTGACATAAAGCGGTTTTTATTCACTTTATATGGTGTACCTTTCATTGGCACAGCGCCCATACCCGTATTTACTTTCTCTCCACCACTCGCCTGAATCTTAATATCTTCAGGGGTCTGTTCCATTAACTGAATCCATAACCCAAGACGCATATCATTCACGAACATATAGCGATGTGTCGGATCAAATGCAATGCTACCCCAGTTCATACCACCCAAAGAGCCTGGGAAGCTTAGTGAAACATCAGTACCTGGTGCAGTAAATAAACCTTCGTAACGCATTGACTTGAAGTTAATACGACACATGAGCTGATCAAACGGCGTTGCACCCCACATATCTGATTCAGTTAAAGTCTGATTACCAATTTGAGGCATTTCAATTGAACGTGGTTGAGTTGCACTGTATTGCTCACCCGGAATATTTGCAGGCTTAACTGGCTGTTCAATCACTTTGGTAAGTGGTTGACCCGTTACACGGTCAAGCACAAAGAATTGACCTGATTTGGTTCCAATAACAACAGCTGGTTTCGTCGTACCATCTTTTAATGGGAAGTCGACTAGACTCGGCTGCATTGGCAAGTCAAAGTCCCATAAATCATTATGAACAGTTTGATATACCCACTTTTCTTTACCTGTTGTCGCATCAAGTGCTAAAACAGAAGTGTTATATTTATGATCTAAGGGATTACGGTTACCACCCCAAATGTCGACAGATGAGCTACCCATAGGTAAAAACACCGTATTCATTTGCGGATCATAAGACATTGCAGCCCAAGAGTTTGCCGAACTACGTTTATAAGTTTCACCCGGTTTAAGAACATAGTTAGGATCTGGATTACGTGCGTCAAATGCCCAGCGAAGTTTACCGGTAATCACGTCATAACCACGGATAACACCACCTGGCATATCTGCTGCTACGTTATCGGCAATACGGCTACCTACTACAATGGTTGTTCCAGCAATAGTCGGTGCAGAAGTCACTTCAAAACGTGGAGCTTTAGTTCCAGCTCCTAGACCTTCTAACAAGTCAACTGTTCCATTTACACCAAAATCAGCACAGCGCTGACCATTATCTGCATTGACTGCAATTAAACGACCATCAGGTGTATTGGTATATAAACGGCGTGGACATGCGGTATTGGTTGCAACTGGAGTTATTGCATTTGCACCAGCCAAAGTTGGTTGTACCAGTGGCTTAGTCGAATCAAAGTATGCAACGCCACGGCAGCGCTCCCAAGCATCAGCTTTAGAATTCACTTCAGCTTTCCAGAGCTGTTTGCCTGAATCAGCATCGATCGCAAAAATATTATTATGCGGTGTACATAAAAAGACTTTATTCCCAACTTGTAGTGGAGTCATTTGGTCTTCAGCACCATTACCGCTACCCGTGGTAAAATCACCTGTTCTAAAACGCCAAGCTTCTTTTAGTTTATGAACGTTATCTCGGTTAATTTGATCGAGAGCAACGAAACGACTACCACCTGCATCATTCCCATAGTTTTCCCAATTCACCTGTTTTTTAGCAGGATCTACTGGTACTAAAGGTAATTTTTCACCTGAACTTGCTACTGTTGGATGAGGCTGGAACATTTGATAGAGTGCAATCAACATACCAACAACAACTAATCCACCTACCGCATAGGATGAAGATGCCAAACCGCTTTGGAATTGGTAACGTCGAATTGCAGGTAAGGTAAATAACAATGCAGCAAAAAGACCAGCAGGAAACATTAACCGCGAGAATAACGGCCAGAATTCCCAACCTGCATCAATCAGCGACCAAATTACGGTGCCAACAAAAACAGCCGCAAATATCCAGACACCAAGTGCCTTTTTACGAAAAATACTAAATGCAGAAATGGTAATAAACAGCCCTGCGACTAGGAAATACCAAGATCCACCTAATGACACTAGCTTTCCACCACCTACGATGTAAAAAACACCAGTAGCCAATAAAACTAGGCCTAATAGAAAACACCATATTTTGAATAAGATATGAAACTTAGAATCTGACTCAGACATAGATCCTACTCCACATATACTGAACACAATAGTTCAAGCATTTGGGCCAGTTAAACTATGTCTAACCAGCCATCAACATTGTTAAAAATTGACTTTCACGCTAAGACCAGCCACCCAAGCATCATCGACCGCTTTTACACCAGCAGGTTGATGGATATATTGAATGTTTGGACGTAACATAACGGCCGGAGACCATTGATAGGTATAGTTCAACTCGACATTTAGTTCGTCGTCTTGAATTGGAATATAGTCAGATGCAATCGCATCATAGCTATAGTATCCACGGCTTTCGTTTGTCGCGATCTGCTTATCTTTAGCACGATCATTGACCACATAATTGGCAATACCAAAACCAATCGAATCGTTTGGACGGCTATCAAACGGTCCTTTATACCAAAGTGCAATTTGTTGTGTACTTTGAACAAAGGTGGTTGCTTTATCATTTACAACACCGTTCAAGCTTACGTATAAACCACGTTTAGGGTCTTCACCTTTATGGGTAAGTTGTTGCTGAGCATTAATCCAGAAACTTTGTTTCCCATCATGAACTTTGCCCGCAGTTTTAATGTCATTCGCTTCTGCGGTTGAATACAACGCCCCTACTTTATATTCACCCGGTAAGCCATTGAAAGTAGAAAGTTTTGGTTTCCAAGCAAGTTCAACTGGTATGGTCGCACCCTTCACGTTGTTCATATCCAGATTAAAGCCATCACTATTTGATTCGGTTTTAATATTGTCCGGATTGACTTCATAAACACCGACACCCAAAGTCCACTCAGGCGCAAACTGATATTTAACGTTTGTAGCCCAAATACCGACTGGCGAGTTATACCAAATTGAACCAATTGATTTTCCTAGCTGTCCACCGCAAAGCAATAAGTTCTGAAACTCACATTGAGAACTATTAAAATCCTCTGACATACCCATACGACCGAATTTGACCTGTACTGTATTATCAGCAAAACCCTTTTTCACCCATGCCTGAGATAAACGCCAGATTTTACCGCGACCATAAATCTCTTGAGCATTGCCCAATTGGCTAGAACGCGGGTCTTTAATACGCTCGAGAGTTAATGCATTCCCGTCACGTTTAGTCACGACTAGGCTCGCTGTTGTATCTTTCCATCCAGCAATTTTTTCTAAGTCGAAGTTTGCACCTAAAGAAAGTTGTGCAGCATTTTCAAAAGTATTGCTGTCGTTGTAACCACCATCTAAATTTGTGGCAGCTTGGCTCATGATAGAAGCTGTAAATTTATAGCCCTGTTGTTCTAGTTGCTGACGTTCACCATTCCAGTCGCCAAGCAACCATTGACGGTCTTGTGACCACGGCTCATTCGCAAGCGTAAATTGGCTGCCCAATACAGCGATTGTTAATACACTCAGTTTCATTAAATTCGGCATTTTAAGTCCCTTTTCTCATTTCTATATTTCTATGCTGCGCCTCAGTTTGAGGCGCTTTCCTTATTGTTATTTAACACTTGTAAAACCAAGCTCAGAAGTTGCACCAAAACGATCAGTGATATTCGCTGTAATTGAGGCAACTTTTACAGTTGGCTTCCAATTCGCTTTTGCAATTCCTTGCGCATCTGTAGCAACTGTTATTGCCCCTAAATATTGCTCAGCTTCTTTTGATGCCGCATTTTGATTACCAAAAAATTCAACTTGGTAACGTTGATTTGGTAAACCATTAACTTCTACCGCAACTGAACCTTTATTCGCAGTTAATTTAGGAGCTTTAATACCCTGATTAGGTTGAGCATTACAGCCTTGTTGATTTGGTTGAGTACATGTTTTTTGTTGTTTAGATGGATCAACAACTACACCACCACCACGAGAACCTACAAATCCTTCGTGCTCAAGTGCAGGTACACCAAATACAATTGCACCTAAACGCTGATTAGGTACACATGAACCACCCGCTTCACAGCGCTTAATATCTTTACCATTGTCCCAAATCAGGTTTTTAGTCAATGTAATTTTTGCAGTTGCATCTTTTTCAGAGCGAATTGCGACACCAATACGGTTACCATGAACTTTGTTGCTATCGAGAATGTTGCCATCACCTGTCATATTGAAACCAATCGAGTTATTGGTCATTTCATTGTAGGCAATATAGTTACGCTTACCCCAGTTAATCTGTAAACCATCCGAGTAGTTTTCGAATTTATTACCGACTACGGCATTGTCATTACCCCACAAAATTTCAATACCTTGTGATGGCTCTGGGTTTGCTTTAGTTGAAACAAAATGGTTATTTGCAATCAGGTTAAAAGCAGCACCGCGGGTTAGTTCTAAACCATCGCCATTATCTTGGAAGATGTTGTCTAAAACTTTATTGTTATTGGTCGTGGTTGCCGTTGGGTTACCTTGTCCATCATCACCAGTTAGCATGACACCCGCACCACCATAGTTATTGCTAATACGGTTGTGCTGAATGAGATTATTGCTTGAACGGTTGATCAATACACCAATACAGAAACGATGAATATCTAGACCTTTTAACGTGACGTTATTTACATCGCGTAGTACTAAGCCCGGTAAAGTCATCGTACGCACATTGGTCCCATACTGTTCAGGGTTTGCGCCTGGGCAAGCTTTCGCACCTTCGCCTTTAATATAGTTTGAACCATCGATCGCAATATATTCACCAGTTTTATCCCACTGGGTACCAATGATTTTGACCGGTGCTTTAATCTCAGGAAGCGCGCTGTTTAATTTGATTGCATAAGGTGCTTTGCCCACTGCCTGAATCAAGATTTCGCTCGCATCGGCTGGGTTAGCATTGGCTTGCTCAATTGCCCAACGTAAAGAACCTTTATTGCTGTCGTCCTGATAACGGTCAACAACATAAGTTTGAGCCGCGGCTACACCTGAAACCATCAAACCTAATGCAAGAGTAGTTAAACGTAATGTATTCATTTCATCATGTCCTTATGATTTATGGATTTGTTGGTTGAACGGTTTTTAAAATCTGTTTGAGCTTAGTCACATCAATTTGCCCCGGTGCAGAAGCCTCACCAATCATGCCAAAGCTATAACTTCCGCCCATATTGGCTGTCGCAACACGAGAAATCGTACCTAGTTGGCCCATTGACATGGTCAATAAAGGTTTAGTGGTTTGCTGACTTACTTTTAAAGTCGCGTTCATTAGAGTGAAAACGTCTTGTTTAGATTTTGGCATTACTGCAATTTTGAGAACATCTGCGCCCATCTGATCTTGTTTTAACAAGCGCTTTTCAATTTCATCTTGGCTTGGTGTTTTCTGAAAGTCGTGATTAGACATTACAACCAGCACTTTCTTTTGATGTGCTTTTTGAACAATTTCTGAAACTACTTTTTGATCACGGAACATTTCAACGTCTAACCAGTCCATGAAAGGATTTTTTAAATAAGCCTGATAGGTCTTACCATAATCCGCATCACTAATTTCAAGTTGACCACCTTCGTTTTTAGTACGAATTGTGGCAATCATTGGCTTATTGCCTAAGATCTTTTTTAATTCGTGACCTAACGCAATCACTTGTTTTGTATCACTAGCAAAACTGAGTAAATCAATACGGAATTCTGCCAAATCAGCATCTGCTGTATTTGCAATGACTTGAGCTTGTGCCAAAGCTTGTTCTTTAGTTTTTGCAGTAATCGGAACAATCGTTTTAACAGCTGTAGTAGCAGCCTGAGTTTGAGCAGCTAAAGCGACAGGTTCAGCATTCACCTGTGCTGTAAAAAATGGAAGTGCAAGCAAACTTAAGCTTAATAATGTTTTCATGTTCATATCATTCATCCTTGAAAAAGGCTACACGCATCCATGGGCGATCATGTGTAGCCTTAGGTGTTTCTTAAATATCAAAAAATACGGTTTCGTCATCGCCTTGAATACGAATATCAAAGCGGTAAACAACTTCACCGTTTTCTTCAAAACGCTTTGCAATAAGAGTTTCGCGACGTGGTGCCCATTCAATGCTATTTAAAATCGGGTCATTGGCATTTGCTTCTGCTTCATCTTCAAAATAAACACGCGTATTAAGACCTAAATTAATACCACGAGCGAAAATCACTAAAGCAATATGAGGTGCCTGAGTTGAACCTTTACGCCCCGCAGTTGCGCCCGGTTTAATTGTATTGAAACTCCAAATACCCGTTTCAAAGTCTGCACCAGTACGGCCCCAACCTTGAAAAGCTGGGTCAGCTTTTTGCTCACGTGTATCAGCCTGACTTGGGTAAATACCATTTGCATCGGCCTGCCAAATTTCGATAAGCACATCTCGTAGAGGTAAACCTAACCCGTCAAATACTTGCCCTTCAAGACGGATACGCTGGCCTTGGGTCTGGTCTTGTACAAGCTGGTTATTAAAGTTGTTTTCAAAAACTTCGATATTTGCTTGTTGTGGTAACAAACCAATGTGAACGTAAGGACCACCCGTTTGAGATGCAGTTTCTTTTAATTCCTGAAAATTCCAGTTATTCATGCTAAGGCTCCTGATTAAGTCAATTCGTTTTCGAAGTAAGTCGCTCGACGTCCACGTAAAGTGATGTCAAAACGGTAACAACGGCTATCAGCTTCGATAAAGTTGTTTTTATCTTCTAGTGCAATTAGTGCACGACGTTGATCTTCAGAAGGAATGGTTTTTAAAATCGGACAAGAGTCGATTAAAGTATCACCTTCAAAATAGAACTGTGAAATCAGGCGCTGAGCCCAACCATCAGCAATTAAAGAGAAATGAATATGAGCCGGACGCCATTCATTAATACGGTTACGCCATGGGTACGGACCCGGTTTAATGGTACGGAAAATATAAAAACCATTTTCATCCGTTAATGTGCGACCACAACCACCGAAGTTAGGATCCATGGCACCAATAAATTTATCATTTGGATGACGATAACGACCAGAAGCATTGGCTTGCCATACTTCTAAAAGCGCATTTTTTACAGGACGACCAAATTGATCACGAACATAACCATGAACAATGACACGCTCACCAATTGGCAAACCATCTTTGGCATAGTTCAAAATCAAATCGTTATCTTTTGGGCCAAACAGATTTGAAGAAAAATGCGGTGCAGTGACTTCAGTTAAAGTCTCGTTAATAGAGATCAATGCATTTTTTGGCGAACGTAATACACTTGTTTTATAACCTGGCGTATACGCTGGTGGATGATCATCTGTATTACGTTGGGCGTAAGCACCCCAGCTATGTTGTGACATCTTTATCTCCTTAATCCTGTTCTTTCGCTGCAACTGGGCTTACTTCTATCCCCAATTCTTTAAAGACTTCTTCAGCCATATGCATTGCAGCGTTTGCAGCAGGTAAACCTGCATAGAGTGAGCTATGTAAGATCAACTCTTTTAAATCTTCTTTAGTTACACCATTGTTGAAGCAAGCACGTAAATGCATGCGTAGTTCATCTTCACGACCAAGCGCCAATAAAATTGCGATCGTCACTAAACTACGTGTGTGACGTGGCAAGCCTGGACGAGACCACACCTCACCCCATGCGTAACGGCTAATAAAATTTTGAAAATCTTGGTTAAAGTCATTCAAGTTCTGCAAAGACCGACCAACATGCTTTTCACCTAAAACTTCAGTCCGCACTTCAATGCCTTGTTTATAGCGTTCTTCATCATTCATTGTGATAGACCTCCATTAAGTTGCATCGGTATGCGCAACAAGTGATTTAACAAATACAGCAACAGCAGCAGCAGTCGCTGGAATCAGTAATAAACTGAGAATGGCAGTAAATGACCAATCATTACCGAGTAATACGGCACCAATCCAAGCACCAAATACTGCACCGAAACGTCCAATACCCGTCATCCAAGACACACCTGTTGCACGGCACTGCGTTGGATAAAAACGTGCACTTAAAGCTGGCATTGAAGATTGCGCACCATTAATTGCGATACCTGCACAAAGCACCAATACAGCAAGTAAAGTTGAATTTCCTAAGCTTTGACCGACAGCAATCGCAAATAGACCTGCGGCGAAGTAGAAAATAGCAATCACTCGGTTCGGGTTGAATTTGTCCATCGCCCAACCAATGAATAATGCACTCACCACACCACCAAACTGGAACAATCCACCAATAAATGCAGCACGCTCCATCGAAGCACCTGTTTCACGCATGAGTGTTGGTAACCAGCTTGTAAGCAAGTAAACAACAACTAAGCCCATGAAATAAGTCAACCAAAGCAAAAGTGTTCCTTTCGCATATGGTTTAGAAAACATAATTCCAAAAACATTTTTCTTTTGAGCTGTTTCAGTTTTCTCTTCAGGAACATAAAAAGTGCTAACGTCTTTAACTTGAGTTGGTGCAATATGATTTAAAATTTTGCGTACTTTCTCTGGGTCTTTACCTTTAACAATTAAAAAGCGGTAAGACTCAGGTAAAACGAAAATCACTAAAATCATTAAAATCAAAGGTGACCAGCCACCCAGTAAAAATAGACTGTGCCAACCGTAAGTCGGAATGAGCCAGCTACTAATAAAGCCACCTGTTGCCATACCTAAGTTGTAGCCACAGAACATACATGTCACCAGTAGTGAACGAATGCGTGTTGGACAATATTCAGAAAATAATGTTGTGGCATTTGGCATAGCTGCACCCAGCCCAATACCTGTCAAAAAGCGCAATACAACAAGGCTATCCAGATTTGTTGCATAGGCAGATGCCAAGGTAAAACCACCAAAAATCAGCATTGATACTGCCAAAACAATTTTGCGACCAAAACGGTCAGCTGTCGGGCCAGAAACCAAAGCTCCAATAATCATTCCACCAAGTGCAGCACTCATCACTGGGCCTAACTGAGAACGGTCAACGCCCCAGTCCTGAGCCAAAGCTGGAGCAATAAAACCCATTGCAGCTGTGTCGATCCCATCAGTAAAAATAATTAAGAAACAGATGATTGCGATCATCCATTGATACTTACTGAGTGGAGCATCATTAATCAGTGCTTGAGCATCGATACTTTTGTTTGGTGCAGCGTAATCCTGAGACGCCATATTTGCCTCCTTAAGGCCAATTCCTTTTAAATCACTAAGCTATTAGATTTGCTGAATAAACCTAGTCAATTCCTGAGTAAATCTTTGTGGTTGTTCAATATTAGAAAGATGAGATGCTTCCAGTTTTGCAAGTTGGCTATTGTTGATAGCACGCTGCATAAACTCAGCATCTGCTACGGTAGTTACCGGATCATATGTCCCTGCAATCAGCAGTACCGGAATCTGGATTTGTGCAATTTCATCTCTTAAATCAGCATGTGCTAAAGCACGACATGCATTGGCATAACCTTGTGCTGGTGTGTTTGCGAGACTTTGAATCGTCGTTTGTGCAACCACATTATGTTGATAGTCGAATTTGTCACTGAACCAACGGGTATGCGTGGTTTTAACCAATTCAGCCAGTCCATTTTGTTCTACTGATTCTGCACGACTCAACCAAGCCTCAGCCTGTCCAATTTTAGCTGCCGAGTTCGCAACGGTGATGCTGTGAAAATGCTGTGGATAATGAATACCTAACCAAAGCCCTGTAATTCCGCCCATTGAAATGCCACAAAAATGAGCTTTTTCAACGTTTAAAGCATCTAAAATATCAACAACATCTTCTGCTAAGTTTTGCAATGTCGTGTCGCTAACTACATCACTTTCACCATGGCCACGTGTGTCATATGTAATGACATTAAAATGACTTTTTAATTCATTTAACTGTGGTTGCCACATACCATGGTCTGTTCCTAGCGAATTAGAAAACATAAGCACAGGAGCATCTTTTAAGCCTTCACTGTAAACAGCTAACTGTTTACCTTGTCGATTGCTAATAGTCTGTTTCACTTTGACTCTCCTTGTGCTTCTTGCAAAACTGCATCTATCTGTTGTTGAATATTGCCTAAATAGTTTTCCGGTTTAAAAATATCCAGTATCTCTGTTCGGCTAAACTGTTCTTTTACTTCATCTAACTCGCTAACGACATCGCATAAATGCTGCTTTTGTGCCACTGCTGTTTTACACGCAGCTTCAACAACATGATGAGCAGTTAAACGACCAATTTTTGGAGCAAGTGCCATCATGACAGCTTCCGCCATAATCAGACCGTTCGTACATTCAAGGTTTCGTTGCATATGCTCAGCATTAACTTCAAAACCTTGTAAAACTTCACCAGTACGGCTTAATGCTCCAGCACAAAGCTGAAAAATTTCAGGGATTGCCAGCCATTCTGCATGCCACGCGCCTAAGCTACGCTCATGTTCCTGCACCATACTTTGATAGATGCTAGACATAAGTGCTGGTACGCGATTCGCTGCTGCAAGTACTGAAGCTGCTGCAACTGGATTACGTTTGTGTGGCATGGTTGATGAACCACCACGACCTTTTGCAGTTGGTTCAAACAATTCTGCAATTTCGGTTTGCATCATGAGTGACCAGTCACGCGCCATCTTGCCTGTGTTACCAACAATCATGCCGAGCACACTTGCGATTTCTACAATACGGTCACGCTCACCATGCCATGTGCTTGTGGGTCCCGTCAGATTCAACTGCTTAGCAAATGCATTTACCACAAGTGAACCTTGATCTTGCAAAGAAGCTAATGAACCCACAGCACCACCTAACTGAGCAGTAAGTACACGTGGTTTCATTGCTTGTATACGGTCCAAATCACGTTTAAATGCAGAAGCCCAACGTGCAAGCTTATGTCCTAAAGTAATTGGCAAAGCTTGCTGTAACCATGTACGCCCAATCATGACCTGATGACGATATTGTTTCGCTTGTTGTAATGCAGTGGTGTAGCACTGTTGAAGTTGTGCTTCCACAATGTTTAACGCATCGCGGCATTGCAAAATACAAGCTGTGTCTAAAATATCCTGACTTGTTGCGCCCCAATGCACATAACGTGAAGCATCTTCATCTACATCTTTAACAATTGCCGTAAGCTGCTTTACAAATGGAATTGCAATATTCCCAGCTAGGCCAGTTGCCACAGCCAAAGCTGGAAAATCAAACTTTTCTAGTGCTTGCTCAGCCACTTGTGCAATTGTATTAGCCGCATTTTGAGGAATCACGCCAACTTGTGCCTGTGCTTGGGCTAGCGCAACTTCAACCTGAATCATGTATGTGATTAAAGATGAGTCACTAAAGATGTCAGTGACGTCTTTTTGATAAAACAAGCTGGCATATAACTGACTCATGATTAGACTCTCTCAATAATGAGTGCAATACCTTGGCCCACACCAATACACATTGAACACAAAGCGTAACGACCACCTGTTTGTTCAAGCTGGTTTAAGGCTGTGGTCACCAGGCGTGCACCTGATGCACCCAATGGATGACCCAATGCAATTGCACCACCGTTTGGATTGACCTTGTCAGAACCATCTGGCAAGCCTAAATCACGGGTAACCGCTAAAGCCTGTGCAGCAAAGGCTTCATTCAGCTCAATCACATCCATCTGATCTAAAGTCAAGTTGGCTTGTTTAAGTAATTTTTTAATCGCTGGCGCCGGAGCAAAGCCCATAATGCGTGGTTCTACACCCACCGCTGTTGAAGCAATGATCTTGGCACGCGGTTTTAGGTTATAAGTTTGAAC